>NZ_KB897917.1:0-1005000 GCF_000377225.1 Thioalkalivibrio sp. ALJ4
CACGCAGCAGAATGCCCACGTTGTCGCCCGCTTCGCCCTGGTCCAGCAGCTTGCGGAACATCTCGACACCGGTGACCGTGGTCTTCTGGGTGTCGCGGATACCGACAATCTCGATTTCCTCGCCCACCTTGACCACACCGCGCTCGATACGACCGGTCACCACCGTGCCGCGGCCAGAGATCGAGAACACGTCCTCCACCGGCATCAGGAAGTCGCCGTCCACGGCGCGTTCCGGCTCCGGAATCCAGGTGTCCATCGCTTCGACCAGCTTGTAGATCGCCGGCGCGCCCACTTCGCTCTCGTCACCTTCCAGCGCCTTCAGCGCGGAACCGGTGATCACCGGGGTGTCGTCGCCCGGGAAGTCATAGGAAGACAGCAGGTCGCGCACTTCCATCTCGACCAGCTCGAGCAGCTCGGGGTCGTCGACCATGTCGGCCTTGTTCAGAAACACCACGATGTACGGAACACCGACCTGGCGCGCCAGCAGGATGTGCTCGCGGGTCTGCGGCATCGGGCCATCGGCCGCGGACACCACCAGAATCGCGCCGTCCATCTGCGCCGCACCCGTGATCATGTTCTTCACGTAGTCCGCGTGCCCAGGGCAATCCACATGCGCGTAGTGACGAATGTCGGATTCGTATTCCACGTGCGCCGTGGCAATCGTAATCCCGCGCGCCTTCTCTTCCGGCGCATTGTCGATCTGGTCAAACGCACGGGCTTCACTGCCGTACTTCTTGCCCAGCACCGCCGTCATCGCCGCCGTCAGCGTGGTCTTGCCATGGTCCACATGACCAATCGTCCCCACATTCACATGCGGCTTCTTACGCTCGAACTTTTCCTTGGACATCTCTCGCTTCCCCGGATCGTGACGCTTTCACAAGCGACGCAGGTTGTACGCTGACTTACACAAAATTGGAGCTCATGACCGGATTCGAACCGGTGACCTCTTCCTTACCAAGGAAGTGCTCTACCGACTGAGCTACATGAGCCTGACTTACCTGGCCAGGGCCGGACCCGAACCGTTCGGATCAACTGGAGCGGGTGATGGGAATCGAACCCACATCATCAGCTTGGAAGGCTGAGGTTCTACCATTGAACTACACCCGCAGAACCCTGGCTTGCCGAACCACCGCCCGCTACAGGCCGCTGGCTTGAAAACCCGATGGTGGAGGGAGGAGGATTCGAACCTCCGAAGGCTGAGCCAGCAGATTTACAGTCTGCCCCCGTTGACCGCTTGGGTATCCCTCCTCGATCAAGCCGCGTATTCTGAACCAGCGCGAAGCACAGCGTCAAGCGGGGATTGCATCCCGCTCGCAGATCACGCGGACACGCGCGCGTGTCACTCATTATCTACCTATGATTTCCGGTCATACGGTGCGCCTGACGGTTTCCATTCCACGACAGACGCACGTAGAGTGTGCCTATTCAGGACTTCAAGATTCGCGCGTAGAGGCCCATGCCCAACACGACAACGGCGCCCCGCCTGCCGGGTCTGGCCAAGCGTCTCGTGGACGCCGGCCTGATTGCGGAAGATATCGCTGCCCAGATCGCCGAGGAATCGCGCGCTCAGCAGACCCCTTTGATGCCCCTGCTGGCCAGCAAGGGGCAGGTCTCCGAGGCTCGCCTGGCCGAGGCCGCGGCCGAGGAGTTCGGGCTCCCGGTACTGGATTTGTCGTGCTTTGATCCCGAGCTGCTGCCCAAGGATCACCTGAACGAGAAGCTGATCCAGAAACACCACGCCCTGCCGATCATGCAGCGCGGCAACCGCCTGTATATCGCGGTCTCCGACCCCACCAACCTGGGGGCCACCGACGAGTTCAAGTTCGCTACCGGGATGCCGGTGGAGGCCGTACTGGTCGAGGGGCACAAGCTCGACCGCCTGATCGAAAGCGCCCTGAGCGCTGCCTCGTCGCTGATGGACGATCTGGGCGACGACGACCTGGAGAACCTGGCCATTGAATCGGGTGGCGGCGATGACGGCGACACGTCGGATGCCGGGGACGCGGTGGACGACGCACCCGTGGTGCGCTTCGTCAACAAGGTGCTGATGGACGCCATCAACCGCAAGGCGTCGGACATCCACCTCGAGCCGTTCGAGAAGGATTTCCGCGTGCGCTTTCGTATCGACGGCGTGCTGCACGAGATCGCCCACCCGCCGAACACCCTGGCGCCACGTATCACCGCGCGGGTCAAGGTCATGTCACGCATGGACATCGCGGAGCGGCGGGTCCCGCAGGATGGACGCATCAAGCTGAAGCTCTCGCGCACGCGCGCGATCGATTTTCGTGTCAGCACACTGCCCACGCTGTACGGCGAAAAGATCGTAATGCGTATCCTCGACCCGAGCAGCACCCAGATCGGGATCGATCAGCTCGGCTACGAGGAACACCAGAAGGAGGCCTACCTCCAGGCGCTCAAGCGACCCTACGGGATGATCCTGGTCACCGGCCCGACCGGCTCGGGTAAAACGGTGTCGCTGTACACCGGCCTCGGGATCCTGAACACGGCCGACCGCAACATCTCCACCGCGGAAGACCCCTCGGAAATCAACATGCCCGGGGTCAACCAGGTCAACGTGAACCCGAAGGTCGGGCTGACCTTCGCCAGCGCGCTGCGCGCCTTCCTGCGTCAGGATCCGGACGTGATCATGGTGGGCGAGATCCGCGACCTCGAGACCGCGGAGATCGCGATCAAGGCGGCGCAGACAGGGCACCTGGTGCTCTCCACGCTGCATACCAACGATGCCCCGCAGACCCTGACCCGACTGGCGAACATGGGGGTACCGCCCTACAACATCGCCTCCTCGATCCTGCTGATCATCGCGCAGCGCCTGGCGCGCCGACTGTGCACGAACTGCAAGGAACCGGAGGATCTCCCGGAGGAGGTCCTGCGCAAGGAGGGCTTCACCGACGCCGACATCCAGGCCGGGGTAACGGCGTATCGCGCGGTGGGCTGCGATCAGTGCACCAACGGCTACAAAGGGCGGGTCGGCATCTATCAGGTCATGCCGATCAGCGAAGAGATGCAGCGCGGGATTCTGGAGGGCTACAACTCCATGCAGCTGGCTCAGCAAGCCGCAAAGGAAGGAGTCGAGGATCTGCGCCGCGCCGGCCTGGTAAAGGTTCTGGCGGGGATGACCAGCCTCGAGGAAGTTAACCGCGTGACCAAGGACTAGGGAGACGCCGGAAGGGCTCCGGTTCGGGTCACCAGCACAGGGGGACAGTAGATGGCCGATTCCGGGACAATCTACGCTTGGGAAGGACTGAACAAGAACGGCGACCGGGTCAAGGGCGAGACCCCGGCCGACAGCGAAGCCGTCGCACGCTCCGAACTGCGCAAGAACGGCATCAATGTCGTCAAGATTCGCAAGAAGCCGAAGTCGCTGCTCTCCGGGGGCAAGAAGAAGATCGTCCCCGCGGACATCGCCTACTTCCTGCGGCAGATGACCACGATGCTGCAATCCGGCGTGCCGCTGGTACAGGCCTTCGAGATCGTCGGCCGCGGCAACGAGAAGCCGGCGATGCGCGATCTCGTGCTCAAGCTCAAGGCCGACGTCGAGGGCGGCGAGACCTTCGCCGCGGCGCTGGCCAAGCAACCCAAGTACTTCGATGATCTGGTGGTCAACCTGGTCGAGGCCGGCGAGCAGGCGGGGACGCTCGAGACCCTGCTGGACAAGGTCGCCACCTACAAGGAAAAGACCGAGGCCCTGAAGGCCAAGATCCGCAAGGCCATGTTCTACCCGGCGGCGGTCATTGTGGTCGCAATCGTGGTTACGGCCATCCTGCTGATCTATGTGGTCCCGCAGTTCGAGGCGCTGTTCCAGGGTTTTGGTGCGGACCTGCCGGTCTTCACCCGCATGGTGGTCGACCTCTCGGATTTCGTGCAGTCCTGGTGGTGGCTGATCCTCGCGATCATGGTCGCGATCGGCTTCGCCTTCGTACAGACCCGGCAACGCTCACCCCGGTTTGCGCGTTTTCTCGATATCGCAATCCTGAAGGCCCCGGCCTTCGGTCCGATCCTGCGCAAGGCCGCGATCGCCCGCTTCGCGAGGACGCTGTCCACGATGTTTTCGGCCGGTGTACCGCTGGTCGATGCCCTCACCTCGGTCTCCGGCGCCACGGGCAACGCGCTGTATCGCGAGGCCACGCTGCGCATGCGCGACGAGACCTCGGCCGGGGCACAGCTGCAGTGGTCGATGCGCAATACCGGGGTCTTCCCCAACATGGTCGTGCAGATGGTCGCGATCGGCGAGGAATCCGGCTCGCTGGACTCGATGCTGGCGAAGGTCGCGGACTTCTACGAGGCCGAGGTCGACAACGCCGTGGACAGCCTCTCGAGCCTGCTGGAGCCCCTGATCATGGTCGTACTCGGCGTACTGGTCGGCGGCCTGGTGATCGCGATGTACCTGCCCATCTTCCAGATGGGTCAAGTCATCTAGGGAAGCCCTGACCAATGTACACAGTCGCGTTGGTACCCCAGGTTTTCCGAGACAAGGCGCGCCGTGCAGCGGGTAGTGGTTCTACCCGCAAGCGGCGCAACGCAGGATCGGGGAACCTGGGGTTCCAACCCCACCAATCATTCAATGCAGGGGCTCGGCCGCTTTTGCGCGCGCACGGCGTTGCGGCTCCCTTGTGCAGAATGACTGCACGGCAGTCGCCGCGCCTTGTTCGCACGCAAAAGCGACTCGAGCGCGAGCGTGCACATTGGTCAGGGCTTCCCTAGGATGCTCGGCACGGAAGAACTCCTGCCCCTGTCCTGGGCAATCGCGGTCGCAGCGGTATTCGGGCTGCTGATCGGCAGCTTTCTGAACGTGGTC
This sequence comes from Thioalkalivibrio sp. ALJ4, assembly GCF_000377225.1. NCBI lineage: Bacteria > Pseudomonadati > Pseudomonadota > Gammaproteobacteria > Chromatiales > Ectothiorhodospiraceae > Thioalkalivibrio > Thioalkalivibrio sp. ALJ4. The sequence goes on from NZ_KB897917.1 coordinate 4,817, forward strand.
ATCGCCCGGCTGCCGGTGATGCTGGAGCGCGGCTGGAACGCCGAGGCACGCGCAATCCTGGAACAGGAGCCCCCGGCGGACGACACCCCATTCGACCTGCTGCGCCCGCGTTCGCGCTGTCCCCAGTGCGAGCGGCCGATCCGCTCGTACGAGAACATCCCCGTGCTCAGCTTCCTCTGGCTGCGCGGGCGCTGCCCGGGCTGCGGCACGAGCATCAGCTGGCAGTATCCGCTGGTCGAGATCCTCACCGCAGTCCTGTTTGCCCTGACCATCTGGCACTTCGGAGCCGACACGACGGCGCTGCTGGCGCTGATCTTCACCGGCGTTCTGATCGCCGCCGCCGGGATCGACGCGCGCACCACCCTGCTCCCGGACCAGCTGACCCTGCCGTTGCTCTGGCTGGGGCTGCTGGTCAATATCCCGGGCACCTTCACCGATCTGCAGTCGGCCGTGATCGGAGCGGCCGCCGGTTACCTGGTGCTTTGGCTGATCTTTCACGGCTTCCGCCTGGCCACCGGGAAGGAGGGCATGGGGTATGGCGACTTCAAGCTGCTCGCCGCACTGGGCGCATGGCTCGGCTGGCAGGCCCTGCCGGTAATCCTTCTGCTGGCTTCCCTGGTCGGGGCGATCGTCGGCATCCTGCTGATCCTGCTGCGCGGGCGCGACCGCAACATCCCGATCCCGTTCGGGCCGTATCTCGCGGCCGCCGGGTGGCTGGCGCTGATCTGGGGCGATACGCTGGTGGCGTTCTACTTCCCACAGGGGCTCTAGTGTCATGCGGCGGGTCGGACTGACAGGCGGGATTGGCTGCGGCAAGAGCCGCGTCGCCGGGTTGTTTGCCAGCCTGGGGGTACCGGTGCTCGACGCCGACCGGATCACCCGCGAACTGCAAGAGCCGGGACACGACCTGCATGCCGCGATCGTTCAACAGTTCGGACCAGGGGTACTCGATGCGCGGGGGCGCCTGGATCGCGGGGCCCTGCGCACACGTATCTTCGCACAACCCGACGAGCGCAAAGCCCTGGAGGCGCTGGTCCACCCCGCGGTGCACGCAGAACTGGAACGCCGTCTGCGTGATCTGCCAGACACCAACGGCTATGCGCTGATCGTGGTGCCGCTGCTGTTCGAGGCCGGGTGGGAGCATGAGTTCGACCCGGTGATCGTGGTCGACTGCGAGCCGGAGGAACAGCTCGAGCGCGTCACCCATCGCGATGGCCGCACCCCGGCCGAGGTGCAGGCCATCATGGACTGCCAGTTGAGCCCGGACGAGCGCCGCCAGCGCGGCGACCGGGTGATCACGAACGACCGCACGACCACGGACGAGGATCTGCGCCAGCAGGTGTCCGGCCTGCACGATGAGCTGCGAGCCGTAACGGGGCATGGCTAGCCACATGCATCCGGGCCGCAATAAGGGGAGAGATTGCGCACCGACTCCGATTGCTGACAAGGACGGGTGGAAAGTCGCCCCCTGAATACTGGATACTGCCAAGGTCGTGTTGCCCCGCAACACCGAGAACCCAAGCCGGACGGGCCGCCCGTGACCCAATTGCTCACCTTCGAACAACCGCTGCACGAACGCGTGCGACTGCTGTTGCGTCTGGAGGCGCTGGCCCAGCGGTTCGGGGATGCCCTGGAGTCCGGCCGGCCTTTTGACCACCATGAGGCCCTGGTCTCGCTGGTCGACATCTATGCCCTGGTCACCCGCGTCGACATCAAGCGCGAACTGATGGGCGAGATCGAGCGCCAGACTGCCAACCTCAACCGACTCACGCACCAGCCGGGCGTCGACCCGGAGCGGTTCACCGAGACCATGCAGGCGCAGAAACGCCTGCACTCCGCCCTGGAAGAACAGGCCGGGGCGCTGGATCATCGGGTGCGTGGCAACGAATTCTTCAACAGCGTGCGCCAGCGCATGGCGCTACCCGGCGGGGCCTTCGATTTCGACCTGCCGATCTACCATCACTGGCTGGCCCAAAGCTCCCCGGAGCGCACCGCACTACTGCTGGAATGGTTCGAGCCATTGAACACGGTAGCCGAGGCGACCATCCAGGTCCTGTCCTATATGCGCCGCTCCGGGCGCTCGGAGTCCGCCATCGCCGAAGACGGCTATTTCGAACGCAGCCTGGACACGAGCCATGCATGGCAGCTGATCCGGGTCAGTGTCGATCCCGATCTGGGGTACTACCCGGAGATCAGCGCAGGACGCCAGCGCTTCACGGTACGTTTTTTCTCGCCCGAGGATTTCCGCAGCCGCCCCATCCCGGCCGCGCAGGACATCGAATTCCGGCTGTGCTGCTGTGCCCTGTAAGCGAGTTTAACGGATTCACTTCTCAAACCGCCGCTTCACCGGCCTCCATGCCTAGCAACCCCCGGATGGCCGCGATCCCCTGGGCTCCACAGGTCCGCGCCTGATCCAGATCGGACGCACGCATCCCGCCCAGGGCATAAACCGGGACCCCAGCCTCGCGCACCCACGCGGCGAATTGCACCCACCCCATCCCCGGCACGCCGGGATGGGAGGCCGTGGAACACACCGGACTCAGGACGGCAAAATCCAGCCCCAGCCGGGCGGCGGCAGCCAGCCCTTCGGCGCCATGCACCGAAGCCGCCACCAGACCCGAGACCGGGGGGCGTTCGTCCAGCGCACGCCAGCGCCGCTCGGGGAGGTGCCATCCGATACCCGACAGGTCCGCGACCCACTCCCACGGGGCGTTGGCCAGCAGCGGTACCCCGCGAGCGCGGGCAAATCTGTGGAGTGGCTCGACCAAGGCGCGGTAGTCCGCCCGCCCCAATGACGGCGCCCGGACCTGCAGCATCGCGCCGTCCATATCCACCAGCGCTGCCTGGACCTGCTCAACCACGGCCGGGATCTCGGCCCGCACCGCAGGGGATGGCGTAATCAAGTAGCGCTGCGGCAGGACCAGGGCCTGGAACATCGGGTGATTGGCAGCGGGGAAATCCGCGGGGTCCAGGGTGGCCGGGTCGCGCCAGGCCCATTCCTGCCCCTCGCGGCCATGCACCTCGCCGGACCAGTCCGTTACCCGGAACACGCGCAGGGCCACGGAACACTCGGCAAAGTCATGGCGCACAGTCAGACACTGAACCCCGGCGCGCACGACAATCCCCAGCTCTTCGTGCAACTCGCGCACCAGCCCGGCAAAGGCGCTCTCGCCGGCATCGATCTTGCCGCCCGGAAACTCCCAATAGCCAGCCAGGTGCCGGCCGGCCAGACGACGGCTGACCAGCACGCGGCCCTCGGCATCGAGGACCAGCCCCACCGCAACCTCCAGCGGCGGAGTGGTACCGACCGGCTCAGGACCGGTATTCGGCATTGATACGGACGTACTCGTGGGAGAAGTCGCAGGTATACTTGCGGGCCACGGCCTGTCCCCGGCCCAGCGCGATCCGGATCTCGATCTCGTCCTGCGCAAAGGCCTGCTGCCCGGCCGCCTCGGTGTAGTCCGGGGAACGCCCGCCGCCGCGGACGATCTCGACGCCATTGACGGTGATGGCGACCTGCTCGATCACCAGGTCCGCGACGCTGGCGCGGCCGACCGCGGCCAGGATGCGCCCCCAATTGGGGTCGGAAGCGAACAGGGCGGTCTTGACCAGCGGCGACAGGGCCACGGTCTCGGCCACCCGGGCGGCTTCGGCCTCGTCACGGGCCGACTCCACCGCCACGGTCACGAACTTGGTCGCCCCCTCGCCGTCGCGCACGATCGCCTGCGCGAGCTCCAGACACAGATCTCCGAGTGCGCGCATGAAGGTCTCGCGGTCCTCGGCCGTTGCCAGCGTCGCACTACTGGCGCCCGAGGCCATGCAGACGACCGCATCGTTCGTGGAGGTGTCGCCATCCACCGTAATGGCGTTGAAGCTGGCCGCATTCGCTTCGCGCAGCAAAGGCAACAGTTCGGCTTCGGTGATGGCGAGATCGGTCCCGATGAACCCGAGCATCGTGGCCATGTTCGGGTGGATCATCCCGGAGCCCTTGGCGATCCCGGTCAGCGTCACGGTACCGCCCGAGAGCTCGATACGGCGACTGCCGCCCTTGAGCACGGTATCGGTGGTCATGATCGCGCGGCCCGCCTGCATCCAGCCATTCGGTACCAGCGCCGCATGCAGTGTGGGCAGAACCTTGGTGATCCGCTCGACCGGTAGCGGCTCGCCGATCACGCCGGTGGAGAAGGGCAGCACCGCGCGGACATCACCACCGACCACTTCAGCGACCGCCTCGCAGCAGGCCCGCGCAGCGGCCAGCCCCGGCTCCCCCGTTCCCGCATTGGCGTTGCCCGCGTTAATCAACAGCCAGCGGCCAGGGCGCGCGGACTGGTGTTCACGGGCCACGACGACCGGGGCGGCGCAGAAGGCGTTGGTGGTATAGAGCGCGGCAATGGTGGCATCCGCGCCGGCATCGATCAGCACCAGGTCGTCGCGCCCGGCATAGCGGATGCCCGCCGCGGTAGTCGCCAGACGGATACCGGGCACCGGCAGCAATGTGTCCGGTGGTTGCAGCCCAACGGCCATATTCACGTGCTCCCGTATACGTTCAGAGCTTGCCGTGGCACTGCTTGTACTTCTTGCCCGAACCGCACCAGCAGGGCTCGTTGCGGCCGAGCTTGGGGCCCTCGCGACGATAGGGGGTGTCACCACTGGCCACCGGCTCGCGCTCCTCCGCCCCGGCGTCCAGCGCACTGTCCGGGTTCTCGTGCTGGAAGTTCATGTCGGACTCGGCCGGGGCCTTTTTCTTCGGCTGCAGCGCCTCGACCTCTTCGGGCGAGCGCAGCTGGATGCGCAGCAGATACTTGATCACGTCGTGCTTGATGCGTTCCAGCAGGGACTGGAACATCGCGAAGGCTTCCTTCTTGTATTCCTGCTTCGGGTTGCGCTGCGCGTAGCCTCGCAGCCCGATGCCCTGGCGCAGATAGTCCATCGCGGCCAGATGTTCCTTCCACTGGGTATCCAGCACCTGCAGCATCATGTCGCGCTGCAGCCGGTTCATCGTGGTCTCGCCCAGCTGCTCGCGCTTGCCGGCGAGCAGCGTGCGGGCGTGCTCGATGATCCGTTCGCGCAGCGGCTCTTCGTGCAGGTCGTCTTCATCCTCCAGCCACTGCTTCACGGGCAGATCGATCCCGAATTCGCCGTTGAGTGCCTGCTCCAGACCCTCGACGTCCCACTCGTCCTCGATGGAGCCGGGCGGGATGTACTCGCTGATCTGGGCATTGACCACGTCATTGAGCAAGGCCTCGATCGTGTCGCTGATGTCCTCGGTGGTCAGCAACTCGGCGCGCTGTTCGTAGATCACCCGCCGCTGGTCGTTGGCGACGTCGTCGTACTCCAGCAGCTGCTTGCGGATGTCGAAGTTGTGCGCCTCGACCTTGCGCTGGGCATTCTCGATCGCGCGCGAAACCCAGGCATTCTCGATCGCCTCGCCCTCCTTCATGCCCAGGCGTTGCATCAGGCCGCGCACGCGCTCGGAGGCGAACACCCGCATCAGGTTGTCTTCCAGCGAGAGGAAGAAACGGCTGGAGCCCGGGTCACCCTGACGCCCGGAACGGCCGCGCAGCTGGTTGTCGATGCGGCGGGACTCGTGGCGCTCGGAGCCGATGATGTGCAGACCACCGGACTCGAGCACGGCATCGTGGCGCTTCTGCCAGTCCGCCTTGATCTGCTCGCATTTCGCGGTGTCGTCCAGGTCCACTTCGGCCAGCTCGGCGTCCAGCGACCCACCCAGCACGATGTCAGTCCCGCGCCCGGCCATGTTGGTGGCCAGCGTGATCGCGCCCGGGCGTCCGGCGTGGGCAATGATCGCGGCCTCGCGCTCATGCTGCTTGGCGTTGAGCACCTCGAACTTGATCCCGGTCTTTTTCAGCGCCTGGGCCAGGCGCTCGGAGCTTTCCACGGAAGCGGTACCCACCAGTACCGGCTGTTTCCGTTCGACGCACCACTGGATCTCCTTGATGATCGCCTCGTACTTCTCTTCCTGGGTCAGGTAGACAAGATCCTGCATGTCGTCCCGCACCAGCGGCTTGTTGCCGGGCACCACGACAACCTCGAGGCCGTAGATCGTCTGGAACTCGTAGGCCTCGGTGTCCGCAGTACCGGTCATGCCGGCCAGTTTCTCGTACAGGCGGAAGTAGTTCTGGAAGGTAATCGAGGCCAGGGTCTGGTTCTCGCGCTGGATTGGCACGCCTTCCTTCGCCTCGATCGCCTGGTGCAGACCCTCGGACCAGCGCCGACCACCCATGATGCGGCCGGTGAATTCGTCGATGATCTGGACCTTGTTGTCACGCACCAGGTAGTCCACGTCGCGGTGGAACAGGGCGTGGGCGCGCAGCGCGGCATTCAGGTGATGCAGGACCTGGATCGCGCCGGCGTCATACAGGGACTGGTGCTCTTCCAGCAACCCCTCCTCGCGCAGCAACTGCTCGGCCTTCTCGTGCCCATCCTCGCTCAGAAAGACCTGCTTGGCCTTCTCATCGACGTAGTAGTCGCCCTCGCTCTCCTCGTCTTCCTGACGAGTGAGCTGGGGCGGGAGCTTGTTCATCCGCTCGTACAGTTCGGAGCTGTCACCACTGGGACCGGAGATGATCAGCGGGGTCCGCGCCTCGTCGATCAGGATCGAGTCAACCTCGTCGACCACCGCGAAATTGAGACCGCGCTGCACCCGCTGGTCGGCGGAGAACGCCATGTTGTCGCGCAGGTAGTCGAAGCCGAACTCGTTGTTGGTGCCGTAGGTGATATCCGCGGCATAGGCCTCGCGGCGGGTCACCGGACGCAGGTGGTCCATCCCGCCTTCTTCGGCCTTGTACTCGGGGTCGTACAGATACGAGGCGCTGTCCACGCCCAGCCCGCCGGAGGAGTTGACCACGCCAACGCTCAACCCCAGGGCGTGATACAGCCGGCCCATCCACGCGGCATCGCGGCGGGCCAGGTAGTCGTTGACCGTGACCACGTGCACACCATCGCCGGACAGGGCGTTGAGGTAGGTAGGGAGCGTGGCGACCAGGGTCTTGCCTTCACCGGTACGCATCTCGGCGATGCGCCCGTCGTTCAGCACCATGCCACCGATCAGCTGCACGTCAAAATGGCGCATGCCAAGGGCATGCACACTCATGGCTCGGCAGACCGCAAAGGCCTCCGGCAGCAGCTTGTCGATGGACTCGCCGTCCTGGGCGCGCTTGCGCAGCTCCGTGGTCTTGTGTTCCAGCTCCTGGCGCGGCAGGGCCTCGGTGGCTTCCGCGAGGGCGTTCACCTGCTCGACCTGCTTGCGATAGCGCTTGATGATGCGGTCGTTGCGACTGCCGAAGAACTTCTGTACGAGCTGCTTGACCATAGGGATCCGCTTGAGGGGGCTTGTATTAAGAGCCAGCCGTTGTCCGAAACCTATCTAGGATAAACCATCCGCCCACCACCTGCGCGGGGGGCGGGTGCCGGAGAGGGTTTCGGATTCAGTCGTCGCTGGGCAGGAAGTCGTAGGGGTTAACGGCCTGGCCCGCCTTGAGGACTTCGTAGTGCAGGTGCGTATCCGTGGCACGGCCCGTGCGGCCCATGCGCGCAATGGTGTCGCCGGCATCCACGCGCTGCCCCGGCTCCACCAGCAACTCCGAGTTGTGCGCGTAGCGGGTGCGCAGACCACCCCCGTGATCGATCTCGACCATCTTGCCGTAGGCATCGCGCTTGCCCGAGAACACCACGATTCCACCACCCGCGGCCCGGATATCCGAACCATGGCTGCCGGCGAAGTCCATGCCGGAATGGAAGCGCCGGGCGCCGGTAAACGGGTCATTGCGGTACCCAAAGGCCGAGCTGATCCAGGCCTCGTCGTCGACCGGCATCAACTGCGGGCGCAGGGCCTCGCGCGAGGCATCCTCGCGCAGGGTGTCGTCGATCAGGGCCACCGAAGCCTGGTGTCGATGGAGCAGGCGCTCCAGGGCGTAGAGGCGCTCATCCATCGCAATGGGTGAATCCGGGCCCTCCAGTTCGGGGCCACCCTGCCCCCCCATCGCGGGCATCAGCTCGGACAAATCCAGGTCAAGGCTCTCACCCACCGAGCGCATGCGCAGGTCGACGCGGGCGAGCTGGCGTTCGAGGACCACCACCCGTTCGGCCAGGTGTTTCAGGCCCTCGTGCGCAACCTCGCGCTCGGCGGCCTCGATCACCGCCTGGTCGCTTCCCGGTACCACCGGTACCTTGATGACCTCGCGCTGCTGCTGTCCCACCCAGTAGGCGGCGGCGACTGCGGCCACGACCAGGGCGAGCAGGGTGACGGAAAGGACAAGGGTGATGCGAAACGGGAGGCGGGTACAAAGGCCATCCGGTCGTAGTACGATCAGTTGCATGCGTTTCTCAATTACTCTTGTACTGTCGGGCTTCGTGGAGGCACGTCGATGATGCCGCGCCCCGCGAACCGCTTTGTCGCGGCGAATCTGAGCGTCCTCAGCGACCGCGATCGGGAGCTGGAACGCGCCCTCGCCCCACTGGTGGGGGAGGAGCTACAGCGCGGACGCCTGGCGCTGACCCGGCAGGGAGAGACCCTGATCGCGGTCTGCGCCGATCGCCCACTGGCGACCGAGATCCGCTTCCAGCAGCGCGAGCTGCTCAAGACGCTCGCGGCGGCCGGCATCGAAGGCACCACCGAGGTGCGCATTCGACTCGACAGCACGCCACGTGCACCGCAATCCAAACCGGTCGCGGTTCAACGCGAGATCCCGGAGTCGGCCCGCTCGCTACTGATGCAGACCGCGCGCTCGATCGGCGACCCGGAGTTGGCCGGGGCGCTGGAACGCCTGGCGGCGCTACCGCCGCAGGGGCGCTAGCCCCCGCAGCGCAGGACAGGACCGCCCTAACTGCCAGCGATCGTGGGCGCCAGCTGCCCGAAGGAGATCGGCAAGCGCTCCGAGGGGTCCTCGAAGGTGACCTTTTCCCAGGCCGTCTCGTCCGCCGCGAGCTGGCGAATCAGCTGGTTGTTCAGCGCATGCCCGGACTTGTGCCCGGTAAACGCGCCGATCAGGCTGTGCCCCAGCAGGTACAGATCACCGACCACGTCGAGGATCTTGTGTTTGACCAGCTCGTTGTCGTAGCGCAGGCCGTTCTCGTTCAGGATCTTGTAGTCATCGAGCACCACCGCGTTGTCCAGGCTGCCACCCAGCGCCAGCTGGTTGGCGCGCAGGGCCTCGATATCGCGCATGAACCCGAAGGTCCGGGCACGCGAGACCTCCTTCACGAAGGAGGTGGACGAGAAGTCCAGCTCGGCGCGCTGGCTTCCGTCGGTAAACATCGGGTGTTCGAAGTCGATGCAGAAACCGACCTTGAACCCGTCATAGGGGTCGAAGCGCACCCATTTGTCGCCCTCGCGGACTTCCACGCTGCGCTTCACCCGGATGAATTCCTTGGGGGCGTCCTGTTCCTTGAGCCCGGCGGACTGCAACAGGAACACAAACGGTCCGGCACTGCCGTCCATGATCGGGACCTCGGCGGCACTGACATCCACGTGCAGGTTGTCGATGCCCAGCCCCGCGATCGCGGAGAGCAGGTGTTCCACGGTCGAGACGCGCACGTCTCCCTTGACCAGCGTTGTCGACAAACGCGTGTCGCCCACGTTCTCCGCCCGAGCCGGGATCTCGACGACGGGATCCAGATCGCTCCGGTGGAAGACGATCCCGGTATTCACCGGCGCCGGTCGCAGCGTAAGCACGACCTTTTCCCCGGTATGCAGCCCCACGCCTGTGGCCCGGATGCTGTTCTTGAGCGTTCTTTGTCGAATCAACGCGTATAACCTCTTGCTTTTTCAGGTGCAAAGTGGAGCCCGGGGCCCTCCCGGGCTCCTCATGCACACAACGATTACCGCATTATTGCAAGTTTCCGCCCTCCCTGCATGCGGCCCCCTGCTCAGTCGGCTTGTTTGCGCAGAAAGGCCGGGATATCCAGCACATCAATGCCTTGCTGCTGGTTGTAGTCGACCGCGAGGTTGTCCCCGCCGCGACGCTTCACCGTCGGCTGGTCGAGGTCCACCTCGACGTCGGAGCCGACCGCACGCTTGGGCTGGGCATCGACCACACGCACCTGCGGGCGTTCCTGCTGGGCCGCCTGGGCACCGAGGCCGGTGGCCACCAGGGTCACGCGCAGTTCGTCACTCATCTCGGGGTCGATCACGGTACCGACCACCACGGTCGCATCCTCGGACGCCAGGGCTTTCACGGCCTCGCCGACCTCCTCGAACTCGCCGATTCCGACATCCATACCCCCGGTGACGTTCACCAGGATGCCGCGGGCACCGGAGATATCGACATCCTCCAGCAGCGGGCTGGCGATCGCGGCCTCGGCGGCCTGACGCGCACGGTCTTCGCCGGTACCGGTGCCGGTGCCCATCATCGCCATACCCATCTCGCGCATCACGTTGCGCACGTCGGCAAAGTCGACGTTGATCAGGCCGGGACGGGTGATCAGCTCGGCGATCCCCTGCACCGCACCGAACAGCACGTCGTTGGCGGCCTTGAAGGCATCCAGCAGCGTGGTGTTCTTGCCCAGCACGGTCAGCAGCTTCTCGTTCGGGATGGTGATCAGCGAATCGACCTGCTCGGTCAGCGCCTTGATCCCGGACACGGCCACCTGCATGCGCTTCTTGCCCTCGAACGGAAACGGCTTGGTGACCACCGCGACGGTCAGAATGCCCATCTCCTTGGCGATCTGCGCGACGACCGGGGCCGCACCGGTGCCCGTACCGCCACCCATACCGGCGGTAATGAACACCATATCCGCCCCCTGGAGCAGGTCCTGGATGCGCTCGCGGTCTTCCAGGGCCGCCTCGCGCCCGACCGACGGATCGGCCCCGGCACCCAGGCCCTTGGTGATATCGCCACCCAGCTGCAGCAGCGTCTTGGAGTCCAGGCTCTTCAGGGCCTGGGCATCGGTATTGGCGCAGATGAAGTCCACGCCGTCGAGTTGCGAGTGAACCATGTGCTGTACGGCATTGCCGCCACCACCCCCAACGCCAACGACCTTGATCGTGGCGTTCTGGCTAAAGGTATCCATCAGTTCGAACGTCATGGCTGCGTCCTCTCGGTTCGTGTGTACATGTCTGTCGTTTGCCTATGGTCGGAGAGCGGTCCGACCCCCATAAACCCGGTCGCTCTGATCATCAGAGCTGCCCGGAAAACCAGCGCTTCATGCGCGCCCACACACCCTGGAACCCGCTACTTACGGGCCGGGCCTCCTGTTCCGCACGCGACTCGCGGGCGTAGAGCAACAGCCCCACCCCCGTCGCGTGGATCGGGTTCTTCACCACATCCAGGAGCCCGGTGACCCGCTGCGGCACCCCCAGGCGTACGGGCATGTGGAAGACCTCTTCGGCGAGATCCACCACACCTTCCATTCGGGACGAACCGCCGGTGAGCACCACCCCGGCGGCAATCATTTCCTCGGTTCCGCTGCGGCGCAGTTCCGCCTGCACCAGCTGCAGCAGCTCCTCGTAGCGCGGCTCGACCACGGAGGCGAGCGTCTGGCGCGACAGCCGGCGCGCGGCGCGATCACCGACACCGGGGACCTCGATGCTCTCACCCGGGTCGGCCAGCGTGCGCAGCGCGCAGGCGTACTTGATCTTGAGTTCGTCGGCGTACTGGGTCGGCGTGCGCAGGGCGACCGCGATGTCGTTGGTCACCTGATCGCCAGCGATCGGGATGACCGCCGTGTGCATAATCGCGCCGTGGGCAAAGACGGCGATGTCGGTGGTCCCGCCGCCCACGTCGACGAGGCACACCCCCAAATCCTTTTCGTCCTCGCTGAGCACCGAGTAGCTGGAGGCCAGCTGCTCGAGGATGATGTCGTCCACCCGCAGGCCGCAGCGTTCCACGCACTTGACGATATTCTGTGCCGCCGAGACCGCGCCGGTGACCAGGTGCACCTTGGCCTCCAGGCGTACCCCGGACATCCCGATCGGCTCGCGGATGCCCTCCTGCTCGTCGATGATGTATTCCTGCGGCAGCACATGGAGGATGCGCTGATCGGCCGGGATCGCGATCGCGCGGGCAGCATCGATCACCCGGTCGACGTCGCCGGCGACCACCTCTCCGTCCTTGATCGCGACCACGCCGGTGGAGTTGTAGCTCTTGATGTGAGAGCCGGCGATCCCGGTGTAGACCGAATGGATCTCGCAGCCGGCCATCAGCTCGGCCTCCTCGACCGCGCGCTGGATCGACTGGACGGTGGACTCGATGTTCACGACCACGCCCTTCTTCAGCCCGCGCGACGGGGAGGAGCCGATGCCGATGATCTCGATCTCGCCCTCGTCGGTCAGCTCGCCGACGATCGCCTCGATCTTCGAGGTGCCGACATCCAGGCCGACGATCAGTCCGGGTTCCGACTTCTTTGCCATCATCTTTCTGCGTCCTGTCGTTCGTGTCATCGGGCGTTGCCGCCGTTGTTGTCCGCTTCTTCGGCCCAGGCCACAGCCAGACCGTGCGGATAGCGCAGATCCACTCGCGCAATCGGGGCGTCCTCGCGCGCCCTCAGGGCCGGCGCCGCGCGTACCAGCTGGCCCAGCCGGTTCAGATTCACGTCGCGGCCCATCAGGACCTCGGCCCCGTCGGACAGGTGTATGGTCCAGTCATGCCGCTTGCCCTCGTGCACGCCCACCACCTCGAAACCGGCGTCGGCCAGGCGCGCGGAGACCTCCAGGTAGCGGTGCATCAACACCACCTGACGGCCGTCCTCGCCGGCCAGTGCCGGCAGGAAATCCCATTCGGCGAGATCCACCGGCCCGAACAGGCGCCCATGGCGGTCGACCAGGTGGTCGTCGCCCCACTGGGCCACCGGGACCGGCTCGGTCACGTGGATCTCCAGGGTGTCCGGCCAGCGCCGACGCAGTTGTACGCTGTCCACCCAGGGCATCGCCTGCAGCGCCCCGCGCAGCACCTCGAGGTCCGTACCCACGAAACCCGGTGCATGCGCCCGTACCCGCTCGAGAATCACGTCCGTGTCGGCGTGACGCGGCTCGCCGGTAATCTGGATGGAGCCAATCGGCAGATGCTGATCCGGGTCGAAGTGCAGCCACAGGCTGAAGCCCAGCACCAGAGCCCCGGCCAGTCCCATGCCGGCGAGCAGGCGTAGCCCCGGCCCCGTCATGGCCTGCAGCCGCGACGGCCCTGCCGGCCGCCGCGCGGGTCGCGTTGTACGTCGCGCGTTCAACGCAGCCCTCCGCATTCAAAGCTGGAATCGAGGATGCGCAGGCACAGCTCGTCGAAGTCGATGCCCGCCTGCGCGGCGGCCTTCGGCACCAGCGAGTGGTCGGTCATGCCGGGGATGGTGTTGACCTCGATCAGGAAGTTCTCGCCGTGTTCGTCCTGCAGGATGTCCACCCGGCCCCAACCGCAGCCCTCGAGGGCAGCAAAGGCGGCGATGGCCAGCGACTGCAGCTCCAGCTGCGCACTGCGCGACAGGTCCGGGGGCGGGCACAGGTAGGCGGTATCGTCCGCCTCGTACTTCGCGTGGTAGTCGTAGAAACCGCTCGCCGCGCGAATCTCGATCACCGGCAGGGGCTCGTTGCCGAGCACCGCAACCGTGTACTCGCGTCCGGTGATCCACTGTTCGGCGAACACCTGGCCCGGCTGCACGCGCGCCGCATCAAAGGCGGCCGGCAGGTCTTCAGCACGATCGACCCGGGTGATGCCCAGGCTGGAGCCACCGCGCGCGGGTTTGACGATCAGCGGCAGGCCGAGGGCATCCGCCACCGCCTCCGGATCGAAGCCCGGTGTCAGCAGGCGATACGGCGCACTCGGGAGGTTCGTGCCCGCCCAGAGGCGCTTGCAGGCCAGCTTGTCCATACCCAGCGCCGAACCGAGGACCCCAGTCCCGGTATACGGCATGCCGGCCATGTCCATACAGCCCTGCAACGTCCCGTCCTCGCCGCACTCGCCATGCAGTGCGATGAACACCCGGTCGTAGCCCTCCAGCGCCATGCACCGCGCCGTCTCGCGGGTAAGGTCAACGGCATGGGCATCGACGCCCTGGCGGCGCAGCGCCGCCAGTACAGCGTTGCCACTCTTGAGCGAGATGTCCCGCTCGCCGGACCAGCCGCCCATCAGGACCGCCACGCGCCCGTATTCTTCCGGTTTGCGCCTGCTCATTGCCTTCCCTCGATTGTCTCGTCCATGGGGCGCGGTCGACCCAGCAGCCGCACCTCGGGCTCCAGGCACACACCAAAGCGCCGCTCCACCTCGCTTTGGGCGTGGTGCAGCAGCCACTCGATGTCGGCGGCCTGCGCCGCGCCATCGTGGGTAATGAAATTCGCGTGCTTGGGGGAGATCTCCGCGCCACCGTGGCGCAGCCCCTTCAGTCCCGCCGCCTCGATCAGGCGCGCGGCGTGATCGCCGGGCGGATTGCGGAACACCGATCCGCACGACGGCAGACCCAGCGGCTGCGTGCGCGAGCGCTCACGCAGCAGCTCCTTGATGCGCGCCGTGGCGGTGGCCGGATCGCCCGGTTCCAGCTGCAGCACGCAGCCGGTAAACCACTCGTCCGGACCCTCGACGCTGCGATAGCCGATGCGGTACTCGCCCGGCTCACGCTGGTGCTCCTGTCCGTCGGCATCCACGGTGGACACCGACTCGACCAGCGGCCAGATCTCGCCGCCCCAGGCCCCCGCGTTCATGCGCAAGGCACCGCCCAGGGTGCCCGGGATGCCGGCCAGAAATTCACCGCCCACCAGTCCCTGGCGCGCACAGAAACGGGCCGCCTGGGCGCAGGCGAGCCCGGCTCCGAGCCGTACGCGGTTGCCCTCCAGGCGCTCGCGTTCGTTAATTACACCGGAAAGGTGCACCACCAGCCCCTCGATGCCGCCGTCGCGGATCAGCACGTTGCTGCCCAGCCCCAGGAAGGTAACCGGCATCGCGGGGGCATGACGGGCGTGATCCGCCAGCGCCGACACGAGATCGGCCCGGTCCACCGGCCGGAACAGCCAGTCGGCCGGACCTCCCACACGCCAGGAGGTCAGCCCCGCCAGCGGGGCATCGGGCCGTACCTCGCCCCGAGGGGCGTGGGCGAACGGGCCGTTCACCGGTTCCACCGCGCGCGCCGCCATCATGTCGTACTCCCGGGGCGTTTCATCGCTCCCAGCTGGTCCGGCAGCAGGCTGGCCAGCCGACCGATATCGCCGGCCCCCTGGGTGATCACGACATCGTTCGGCTTCAGCATCCCGGACAGGACCTCGGCGACGTCGGCCGCATGCTCGACGAACACCGGCTCGACCTGCCCGCGCAGACGGATCGCCCGCGCGAGGCTGCGGCCATCGGCGCTGGGGATCGGTTCCTCGCCGGCGGGATAGACCTCCAGCAGGATCAGCACATCGGTCTCGGACAGGGCCTCGGCGAAGTCCTCGAACAGGTCGCGGGTGCGGGTGTACCGGTGCGGCTGGAACACGGTGATGCGCCGCCGGTCGGGCCAGGCGTCGCGCGCCGCGGCCTGGGTCGCCTCGATCTCGCGCGGGTGATGCCCGTAGTCGTCGACCAGGGTCAGCGGGCCCGGCGCGGTCTCGAGCTCCTGCACCTGGAAGCGCCGCCCGATCCCCTGGAAGCGCTCGAGCGCCGCCTGGATCGCCGCAGGGGCAACCTCCAGTTCGTGCGCGACGGCCGCCGCGGCCAGGGCATTGAGCACGTTGTGCCGCCCGGGGAGGTTCAGCGTGACCGGGAACGCGGCCTGCCCGGGCAGCTTCAGGTCGAAGAACATGCGCACGCCTTCCTGGCGCACGTTCAGGGCGCGCACATCGGCTTCCGCCTCGATGCCGTAGGTCAGGCGCGGGCGCTCCAGTTCGGGATAGAGATCGCGCACCTGCGGGTCGTCCGCGCACAGCACGGCGATGCCGTAGAACGGCAGGTGATGCAGGAACTCGAGGAAGGTCGCGCGCAGGTTCCCGAAATCGTTGCCATAGGTCCCGAGGTGGTCGGCATCGATATTGGTCACGATGCTGATCATCGGCTGCAGGTGCAGGAACGAGGCATCGCTCTCGTCGGCCTCGGCCACCAGATAGTCGCCCGCCCCCAGGTTCGAGTGACTGGCCGTGCTGTTCAGGCGCCCGCCGATCACGAAGGTGGGGTCCATACCGGCCTCGGCGAGCACGCTGGCCACCAGGCTGGTCGTGGTGGTCTTGCCGTGAGTGCCGGCCACCGCAATGCCATAGCGAAAGCGCATCAGCTCCGCCAGCATCTCCGCGCGGCGCACAATCGGGATCCCGCGGCGGCGGGCCGCCTGCACCTCGGGGTTGGAGGGATCGATTGCGCTGGAGACGACCAGCACATCGGCCTCGGCGACGTTTTCTTCGGTATGCGCGGGTGACACCGGGATGCCCATGCCCGTCAGTCGCGCGACCATCGCCGACTGCCCGAGATCCGATCCGGAGACCTCGTAGCCCAGCTGATGCAGGACCTCGGCGATCCCGCTCATGCCGGAGCCACCGATCCCGACACAGTGAATACGGCGGATGCGGCGCATCGCGTGGCGGGGCAGACGCGGGGCATTCATGAGTTCTTCCTCCCGCGCCGGGCATGGGCCATCTCCAGGCAGGCCTCGGCCAGACGCTCGGCAGTGTCGGGGCAGGCCTGTTCACGGGCCAGCCGGGCGCGCTCGCGCAGGGCCTCGCGGCCCAGCGGACGTACGATCTCGGCGACCCGCTCTGGCGTCAGATCGGTATCGGCCAGGCGCCAGGCCGCACCCGCCTCGACCAGAGCACGGGCATTGGCGGTCTGGTGATCATCAACCGCATGCGGATAGGGCACGAACAGGGCCGGGACACCGGCCGCCGCGACCTCGGCCACAGTCAGCGCCCCGGCCCGGCAAATCACCAGATCCGCCCAGCCATAGGCCTCGGCCATGTCTTCGATAAACGGGGTCACCTCGTATTCCAGCGCGGTCTCGGCATAGGCCGCGCGGGCCTCGTCCAACGTACGCTCCCCGGCCTGGTGGCGAATCACCATCGGCTGCGCGTCGCGGGCCTGCTCGAGCCCCGCCGGCACCATGCGGTTCAGCGAGCGCGCCCCAAGGCTGCCACCCAACACCAGCACCCGCAGCGGGCCCGAACGCTCGTCGAAGCGCTGCTCCGGCTCCGGCAACGCGGCGATCTCCGCACGGACCGGATTGCCCACCACGGTCACGGTGTGACGCTCCGGGAAGGCGTGATCGAAGCCCGCATAGACCCGGTCCGCGATGCGCGCCAGCCAGCGGTTGGTCAGGCCGGCGACGGCGTTCTGCTCATGGATCGCCAGGGGGCGCCCCAACGCAGCGGCCATCAGGCCGCCGGGGCCGGCCGCAAATCCGCCAAAGCCGATCACCGCGGCCGGACGCAAGCGGGTAATCAGGGCCAGCGCCGCCCACAGCGAGATCCCGAGGCGCCAGGGCGCCAGCAGCAGTCCCGCCAACCCCTTGCCGCGCACACCGCTGATCGGGAGGGTGTGCAGCTCGATGCCCGCCGCAGGCACCAGACGCGTCTCGATCCCGCGCGCGCTGCCCAGCCAGAGGACCTCGACGCCACGGGCGCGCAGGGCGTCGGCGACCGCCAGCCCCGGGAAGACGTGTCCACCGGTACCGCCGGCCATGATCAGGATGCGCAGGGGATTGTTCATGCCCGCCCCCTCTTGCGCCGCGGCGCTGTCGACTGGCGCGGGGCCGGGATCTGCGCCTCGCGATAGACCCGCATCACCAAACCGATCGCCATCAGCGTGACGATCAATGAACTGCCGCCGTAGCTGAGAAATGGCAGCGTCATACCCTTGGTCGGCAGCAGCCCCATGTTCACCGCGAGATTGAGCGCACTCTGCAGCGCCAGCCAGATCGCGACACCAAAGGCCAGGTGCGAACCAAATGCATGCCCGGCACGCTCCGCCCAGAGCCCAATCTTCACGCAGCGCCAGACCACGACCGCAAACAGCGCGATCAGTGCGATCACACCGATAAAGCCAAACTCCTCGGCGAAGACCGCGAACAGGAAGTCGTTATGGGCCTCCGGCAGGTAGAACAGCTTCTGCACGCTGTTGCCCAGACCGGCACCGAACCAGCCGCCAGACCCGATCGCGATCAGCGACTGGGTCAGCTGGAACCCGGTCGCGAACGGGTCCTGCCAGGGGTCGAGGAATGCGGTCAGGCGCGCGACCCGGTAGGGCGCAGCCACTGCGACGAAGGCCATACCCACCGCGATGGTCGCGCCGAGCGCGGCGAACTGCCACAGCTTGGCGCCGGCCAGGAACAGCATGCCCATACCGATCGCCAGCATGATCGCCGCGCCACCAAAGTCGGGCTGCAGAAGCAGGAGTACTGTCCCGAAGCCCAGCACGACCAGCGGGCGGACAAAGCCGCGCAGGTGCAACCGCAGGGTCGAGTAATGACGCACGATGTAGCCGGCCAGGTACATGACCACCAGCAGTTTCACCGGCTCGGCCACCTGGAGGTTGAAAATGCCGACCGGGATCCAGCGGGTCGCGCCGTTCACGGTTCGGCCCACGCCCGGGAGCAGGACCGCAATCAACAGCACCATGACCAGGATCAGCAACCAGGGACCGGCGCGCTCCCAGCGCTCCAGCGGGATCGCCCACATCACGGTCGCCAACGCCAGACCGATGGCGGCGAACAGGACCTGGCGCTGGAAGAAGTGCCAGGTGTTGCCATAGTAGCGCTCGCCCAGGTCCATCGAGGCCGAGGCGACCATGATCAGACCGAGCCCCAGCAGCAACGCGGCCGCGGCCAGCAGCGGCAGGTCCACGCTGTTGCGCAGTCCATCGAGCGAGTCGCGCGAGGGCAGTCCGAGGGGCAGCGATCCGGTACTCATGCCGCTCGCTCCCGCACGGCCCGCGCGAAGTCGTTGCCGCGGGCCTGATAGTTCTCGTACATGTCGAGGCTCGCGCAGCCCGGCGAGAGCAGCACGGTGTCTCCGGGCTGCGCCCAGGCCGCGGCCTGTGCCACGGCGGCGGTCATGTTGTCCACCCGCTGGACCGGCACCACCGAGGCCAGGGCCCGGGCAATCAGCGGAGCATCCTCGCCGAGCAGCACGACGCCCCGGACCTTGCCGGGCACGTAATCCGCCAGCGGCGAGAAATCCTGCCCCTTGCCCTGCCCACCGGCGATCAGCACCAGAGGCCCCGGCGTACCCCGTAGCGCGGCCAGGGTCGCGCCCACGTTGGTGCCCTTGGAGTCGTTGACGTAGTCGACCTCGGCCACCCGCGCGATCCACTGCGAACGGTGCGGCAGGCCCGCGAAGTCGGCCAGCGCAGCCAGCGCCTCGCTACGCGCCTGCGTTGATTCCAGCCACGGCCAGGCCAGCGCCAGCGCGGCCAGGGCATTGGCCCAGTTGTGCTGTCCGCGCAGACGCAGGCGCGCGGTGGACAGCAGGCGTTCCTCGCCACGCACCAGGTCCGGCTCGGCCGCGCCCGTCGTCACGCCGAAGTCGGTCGCGGCCAGCGGGGCATCCAGCCCGAACGAGACCACGCGCAGACCGGCCGGCAGGGGCAGCTCGCGCAGCCAGGGGTCATCGCGATTGAGCACACCGCGAGCGGCACGGTCGAGGATGCGGGCCTTGGCCTGGATGTACGCGGCCAGATCCGGGTAGCGATCCATATGGTCGGGCGAGATATTCAGGATCGCGGCGCCATCCGGCACCAGGTGCTCGCTGCGTTCGAGCTGGAAGCTGGACAGCTCCAGGACATAGACCTCCACCGCCGGGTCCAGGAGGTCCAGCGCCGGGGTGCCGAAGTTGCCGCCGATCGCGACCTTGCGACCTGCGGCTGTCAGGATCTCGCCCACCAGGGCGGTGACCGTGCTCTTGCCGTTGGAGCCGGTGATCGCAATGACCGGGGCCTGCGCCACTGCCGCAAACAGGTCAATGTCGCCGGTGATCGCCGCGCCAGCGACCCGGGCCTGTTCGACGGCCGGGTGTTCCAGCGGGACCCCCGGCGAGACGATCAGGCGGGCATAGCCGGAGGTATCAAGACCGTCCAGCGGTCCGGCCCAGGCCTCGGACAGCCACGCGGCGGCGGCCCCGGCCGCCAGGGCCGGTGGGTCGCGGCGCGTGTCGGTGATCGCAAAGGCCTCGCCGCGCGCACGCAGGAATCGGGCGACGGACTGCCCCGTCGCTCCGGTTCCCACGATCAGATTGTGCGACTGTGGCTTCGACATGGCGTTAGCGGATCTTCAGGGTCGCAAGACCAATCAGGACGAATACAACGGTCAGGATCCAGAAGCGCACGATCACGCGCGGCTCCGGCCAGCCCTTGAGTTCGAAGTGGTGATGCAGCGGCGCCATGCGGAAGATGCGCCGCCCGGTGAGCTTGAACGAGGCGACCTGCAGCATCACCGACAGCGTCTCCAGCACGAAGATGCCGCCCATGATCAGGAGCACGATCTCCTGACGGGTCAGGATCGCCATCATGCCCAGCGCCGCGCCCAGGGCCAGAGCCCCGACATCGCCCATAAAAACCTGGGCGGGATAGGCGTTGAACCACAAAAAACCGAGCCCGGCCCCGACCAGCGCGGCGGCGAAGACGCCGACCTCGCCCACCCCCGGCACTGCGGGGATCTGCAGGTAATCCGCGAACACCGCGTGGCCAGCTGCATAGGCGAACACCCCGAGGGCCCCGGCCACCAGCACCGCCGGCATAATCGCCAGACCGTCCAGGCCATCAGTCAGGTTGACCGCGTTGGAGGACCCGACCACGACCAGCCAGACCAGCGGGATGAACAGCCAGCCAAGGTGCAGCTCGAAATCCTTGAAGATCGGGAGATAGAAGCTCGTCTCCACCGGGCTCTGCGCGGTGGCCATGATCACGCCGGCGGCGATCAGCGCGAACAGCGTCTGCCACAGGAGCTTGGCCTTGGCCGAGAGTCCCTTGCTGTTGCCGTAGCGCAGCTTCAGATAGTCGTCCCAGCCACCAACCGCACCAAAGGCCAGCGTGGTCAACAGCACGATCCAGACAAAGCGGTTGGTCAGGTCGCTCCACAGCAGCGTGGCGACGGCCACCGCCACCAGGATCAGCGCCCCACCCATGGTCGGCGTACCGGCCTTGCTCAGATGCGACTCCGGTCCGTCGTCACGAACCTGCTGGCCGACGTTGCCGACCGTCAGCCGACGGATCATCGCCGGGCCAATCAGCAGCGCGATCGCCAGTGCGGTGACCACGCCCAGGATCGCGCGCAGGGTCAGGTACTGAAAGACCGTGAAGCCGCTATAGAACTGCGCGAGATACTCAGTCAGCGCGTACAGCATTCGCAGCCCCCCGCGCCGACGGGGCCAGTTCCAGCCCTTCGATGATG
Organism: Thioalkalivibrio sp. ALJ4; assembly: GCF_000377225.1. NCBI lineage: Bacteria > Pseudomonadati > Pseudomonadota > Gammaproteobacteria > Chromatiales > Ectothiorhodospiraceae > Thioalkalivibrio > Thioalkalivibrio sp. ALJ4. Next base: position 26,099 of record NZ_KB897917.1, read on the forward strand.
CGTTCCATATGCTGGCTGCGTGAGCCCTTGATCAGGACCGTGGTCTCGTCCTCCAGCAGTTCCTCCAGGCGCGCCCGCAGGGCGTCATGGTCGGCAAACCACTCGCCGCCCTCGCCAAAGGCCTCGGCGCTGTCGCGCGCGGCCTCGCCCAGGGCCAGGCAGTAGTCCACGCCCATCGCACGGGCCAGCACCCCAGTCTCTCGGTGCAGCGCCGGGGTCTCGGCGCCCAGCTCGCCCATCGCACCCAGCACAAGGACGCGCCGGCCAGGCATTGCGGCCAGCACCTCGAGCCCCGCGCGCAGGGAGTCAGGATTGGCGTTGTAGGTGTCGTCCCAGAGGCGGGCGCCGCTGGCATGCCAGAGCTCCTGAAGACGCCCCTGCACCGGCGTCCAGCGCGCCAGGCCGTTGGCGATCGCATCGATCGCCACACCCACCGCATTCGCCGCGGCGGCCGCGGCGACCGCATTGGCGGCGACATGCCGCCCCGGGCTGGCCAGGCGCAGGTCGCGGCCGGCGCCCAGGATGGTCAGGCGCAGACGGTCGGGGGCCTGCCACATGCCCTCGATCTCGCCACCGCCCTCCAGGGAGAAACGCTGGCAATGGTGGTGTTCGTTCAGCGACAGCCAGTAGTCGGCGAACGGGTCGTCCAGATTGATCACGGCCGTGCCGCCCTGGGAGGGCAGCCCCGAGTAGATCTCGGCCTTCGCGTGGGCCACGCCCTCGAGGCTGCCAAAGCCCTCCAGGTGGGCCCGCCCGGCATTGGTGATCATGGCGACCATCGGCTCGGTCCAGCGCGCCATGCGTCCGATCTCGCCGGCATGGTTGGCGCCCATCTCGATCACCGCGTAATCGGCGTCCTCGGGCATGGCCAGCAGGGTCAGCGGCACCCCAATCTCGTTATTCAGGTTGCCCTGGGTGGCATGCACCGAGCCCACGCCCTCGAGGATGCAGCGCAGCATCTCCTTGGTCGTGGTCTTGCCATTGGAGCCGGTCAGCGCAATCACACGCGCCCGGCTGCGGCGGCGCCAGTGCTGGGCCAGCCTACCCAGGGCCTCGCCGGTATCGGCCACCACCACCTGCAGGTGCGGGACATCCAGCACGCGCTCGACCAGCAACACGGCGGCCGGCAGGTCGGCGGCGACATGCTCGTGGGCATCAAAGCGCGGGCCGCGCAGGGCCACGAACAGGCCCCCTTCGAGGGGTTGCCGGGTGTCGGTGAACACCCCCTCGAAGACCCGCTCACCGTCGCCGTTTTCCAGACGGCCGCGTACGGCGTCCGCCAGTTCCTGTCCGGTCATCCGGATCATTGGCTACCCCCCCCACTGTCTCCCGTGTTCGTCCGAGCGGCGAGCTGGCGCGCCAGCTCGCGATCACTGAACGGATAAAACTGCGCACCCACCTGCTGGGTGGTTTCGTGCCCCTTGCCCGCCAGCAGGATGACGTCACCCGGGCCCGCCTCGGCCACGGCCGCGCGCACCGCCGCCTCCCGATCGCCCAGCTCGCGGCAGGCCTCGGGCCGACCGCAGCCAGCCAACACGGCGGCGCGGATCGCGGCCGGGTCTTCGGAACGCGGGTTGTCGTCGGTCACGATCACCTGATCCGCGCGCGCACTGGCGGCCCGCCCCATGGCCGGGCGCTTGGTGACATCGCGATCCCCGCCACAGCCAAAGACCACGATCAGTCGGCCGGCCGTGTGCGGGCGCAGGGCATCCAGCGCCGCCGCCAGGGCCTGTTCGGTATGGGCATAGTCCACGACCAGCAACGCCCCGCCGGGCAGTTCGAAGCGCTCCATGCGCCCCGGGACACCGCGCAGACGCGACACCGCATCGACGGCGGCCTGCCAGGAATGACCCAGCGCCCGCAGGGCGGCGAGCGTCGCCAGCAGGTTGCCGACCTGGAACAGCCCGAACAGACCCGCCTGCACCGGCCAGGCCTCGCCCGCAGCCTCCAGCGTGAAGCGAATGCCGTCGGAGCCTGCCTCGACCTCCCGCGCGACCAGATCGGCGCGCGCCCCGACGGCGCTGTAGGTGAGGGTGCGCCCAGCCGTGGTTTCGCGGATCAGGCGCTGCCCGAGGGCGTCGTCGGCATTGAGCACCGCGGTCTCCAGCCCCGGCCAGGTGAACAGCCGCGCCTTGGCGTCGGCATATGCCTGCTGGCTGCCATGAAAATCCAGATGATCCGAGCCCAGCCGGGTCAGCACGGCGACACGCACGGGCAGCCCGGCCATGCGGTCCTGCTCGAGCCCGTGGGACGAGGCCTCGATCGAGAGCGCCCGGCAGCCGTCGGCGGCCAGCTGCGCCAGGTGCCGGCGCAGGTCAATCACACCCGGAGTGGTATGACCACAGTCTTCCAGTGCTCCGAGGCGTCCCACACCGAGCGTCCCGACGACCCCCGTGGGGACACCGATCTGCTCCAGGGCACCAGCCAGCAGCTGGCTAACCGAGGTCTTGCCATCGGTGCCCGTCACCGCGACGACGGGATATTCGGCCGGCCAGGCGCCCCAAAGGGCATCGCAGATCGCGGGCAGCGCGGTGCGCAGACCGCGGAGGTGCAGCACCGGAACATCGAGGGCCGGGGCCGCCTCGGCTTCATCCCACAGAATGGCCACCGCTCCCTGCTCGGCCGCGGTCTGCGCATAGGCAAGGCCGTGGCCTTGCGTCCCGCGCAGCGCCACGAAGACAGCCCCCGGGGTCACCCGGCGGCTGTCCTGGACGAGATCGGTGACACGCTGCCCAGCGACCTCGCGCGCCAGCGCCGGCGCCCCGGCGGGCCACAGGCTGCCCAGTGTCGTGACGGTCTGGACCGTATTCGCCGCCATCATGTCGAGCCCTCACGTTCGGCGGCGAACTGCATGGGGATCTCCGGCATCGCGTCTGGGCGCACGTTGAACATCCGCAGCGCCGAGCCGATCACGTTGCGGAATACCGGCGCCGCCACGGCGCCGCCGAAGTAGGTGCCGGCATTGGGTTCGTCGATCACCACGGCCATCACGAAACGCGGATCCGAGGCCGGCGCCAGGCCCACGAAGCTGGAGATATAGCGGTCCTCGGTGTAGCCCCCGGGGCCACTCTTGCGGCTGGTACCGGTCTTGCCCGCGATGCGGTAGCCGTCGATCGCGGCCTGACGCGCGGTACCCTCGGAACCGATCGTGTGCTCCATCATCGCGAGCACGCGCTGGGCGGTTTCCGGGGACATCACGCCCGCCGGCTCGCGCAGGTCGTCGGCAGTCTGCACCAGCCGCACCGGGATGCGCTGGCCATCGTTGGCGAAAGCGGTATAGGCCGCAGCCATCTGCAGCGGGGTAATGGAGAGGCCGTAGCCATACCCCATCGTGGCCTGCTCGACCTCGCGCCAGGTCGGGAAGTCGCGCAGGCGGCCGCTCACCTCGCCCGGGAAGTGGGTCCCGGTCGACTGGCCGAAGCCGGCCTGGTGCAGGACCTGCCAGAACCGGTCCGGCGGCATGTCCAGGGCCAGTTTGGTCGCGCCGACATTACTGGAACGCGCGATCAGGGTGGTCAGGTCGATCACGCCATAGTCACGAAAGTCGCGCACGGTCAGGCGCCCGACACGCATGGTCCCGGGACGGGTGTCCAGGGTCACATTGGGGTCGATGATGCCCGCATCCAGGGCCGCCGCAACGGTGAAGGGCTTGATGACGGACCCCGGCTCCATGCTGTCGGTCAACGACCGGTTGCGCGCGAGTTCCGAGCGGATCGAACCGCGATTGTTCGGGTTGAAGCTGGGCTGATTGACCATGGCCAGGACATCACCCGTACGGGCATCCAGCAGCACGGCCGACCCGCCCTGGGCATCGTGCTCCGCCACCGCGGCCTTCAGTTCGCGGTAGGCCAGATACTGCAGGCGCTGATCGATGGTCAGGCGCAGCGTGCGGCCGTCGCGTGCGGGGCGGATACTGGCCACATCGCGGATCGTGCGTCCGTGGCGGTCGCGCAGCACACGCTTGGCACCCGGCGCGCCCGACAGCCAGTCGTTGAACGCAAGTTCGACGCCCTCCTGCCCGCGATCGTCAATATCGGTGTAGCCAAGGATGTGCGAGGTCGTCTCGCCATGCGGGTAGTAGCGCCGGAACTCACGCGTCAGGCCAAGCCCCTGAACACGCAGGGCGGTCACCTGCTCCGCCTGGGCCGGCAGCATATGCCGACGCAGGTACATGAACTCCCGGCTGGCACGCGCCTCGATGCGCTCGGCCAGCCAGTCGGCGTCGACCTGCAGCGCCTCGGCCAGCTCGGGCCAGCGATCGCGTTGCTCGAGCAAGTCCTTGGGATTGGCCCAGGCGGTCTGCACCGGAGCGGAGATCGCCAGCGGCTCGCCATTGCGATCCGTGACCATGCCGCGATGGGCCGATTCGGTCAGCGTACGCACCTGACGCTGCTCGCCCTGCTGCGTCAGGAAGTCGCGGCTGAGCACCTGCAGATCGATTGCACGCAGCACCAGGGCCACCAGCACCAGCGCGGAGACGACCAGCAGCACCTTCAGGCGGCCATGGCTGACCTGGCGCTTCAGCGCTCCCATGTGCGCCCCCCGATCACCACGATGCGATCCGGCTCGGGCTTGATCATGCCCAGTTCCTCAAGCGCCTGCTGTTCGATGCGGCCCTGCGTCGCCCAGGTCGACTGCTCGATCTGCAGCTGCGTCCACTCCAGGTTCAGCGCGTCGCGCTCCGAAAGCTCCGACTGATGCGTGATAAAGGCCTGACGTGCCTCGTGCTTGGCCGCCACCACCCCAACGGCGGAGGCAAAGACCCCGGTCGCCAGGATGATCAGGATGAAGCCGCGAAAGACCATCAGGTGCGCTCCCCCACGCGCAGTACCGCCGAGCGTGCACGCGGGTTGCGGCGCTGCTCTTCGGCGTCGGCACGCACGGGCTTGCCGATCGGGCGCCACGTGCGCTCGGGCGTTTCGGGCATCACCGGCAGCCCGCGCGGCAGGCGCGCGTCCGGGCGCGGGCCACGCAGCGCCTGCTTGACCATGCGGTCCTCAAGCGAATGAAAGCTGATCACCACCATCCGCGCGCCCGGGTGCAGGACCTCCGGGATCGTCTCGAGCCACTGCTCCAGCTCCTTTAGCTCCCGGTTCACATGGATGCGCAGGGCCTGGAAGGTACGCGTCGCCGGATGCTTGCCTGGCTCGCGCCCAGGAACCGCGCGGCGCACGATCTCGGCCAGCTGCGCGGTGCGCGTGATCGGGGCCTCGGCGCGCGCCGCAACGATCGCACGGGCGACGCGACGGGAATGACGTTCCTCGCCATAGTGGTAGATCACATCCGCAATCTCGTCCTGCTCCGCGCGGGCCAGCCAGTCCGCCGCGCTCTCGCCCTGCGCAGGGTCCATGCGCATGTCCAGCGGCCCGTCGTGCTGGAAACTGAAACCACGCTCCGGGGTATCCAGCTGCGGGGAGGAGACCCCCAGATCCAGAAACACACCATCCGGCGCACGACCGGGGAAGCGCCGGCGCAGGGTATCGGTCATCGCCGAGAAAGGGCCTGGCTCGAAGGAGAAGCGTGGATCGTCCGCAAACGAAGAGGCGGCCGCAGCCGCCTCGGGGTCCCGGTCCATCGCCAGCAGGCTTCCGCCGGCGCCGAGGCGATCGAGAATCGCGCGACTGTGCCCGCCGCGCCCGAAGGTCCCATCTACATAGAACCCGTCAGCGCGCACGGCCAGCCCCTCCAGCACCGCGTCGCGCAGCACCGGGATATGAGTGGCGTTTTCCGTCATGGTCACAACGCAATGGACTCGAGCGCGTCGTCATCCACGTCACCCCCCAGCGCCTGCTCGCAACGGGCCTCCCAGGAATCGGCATCCCAGATCTCGAACTTGTTGCCCTGCCCCAGCAGCACCGCCCGCTTGTCGAGGCTGGCGTACTGGCGCAGCGGCGTCGGCAGCAGGAGACGGCCGCTACCGTCCAGCTCGCACTCGGTCGCATGGCCGACCAGGAGGCGCTGCAGGTTACGGACCTTCGGATTCATGTTGGGGCGGGACATCAGACTTTGCTCGATGCGCTCCCACTCGGGGAACGGGTACAGGAGCAGGCATCGGTCGGGGTCTACGGTAATCACCAGCTGGCCGCCACAGGATGCCGCCAGCGTATCGCGATAGCGCGCAGGCATGGCCAAGCGGCCCTTGGCATCCAGATTGAGTTGGCTTACGCCTCGAAACATGGCCGGTACCGGTTGCGGTGGTCACCCACCTTTCCCCACCTTTTCCCACTTTTCGACACTATAGGTACGGCTATCTCCAGGAGTCAAGAAAATTGACCCGAAAAAACCAAAAATAAGCGTTGAATCACAGAGACTTAGCGAACACCTGCCCAGCGACGGTGCAGCCAGAAAATAAGACCCCAAAAGCCGCGTCTTGAGGGCCACACTTAAGAAACTACTTCACTATTTTTCGGCAAGAACCGCCGACACGACGAGACACGGACCCACGGATGGGGCCGCAAAGGTGGGAAAAAGTGGGAGCCGGCCGTAAGCCGGGTTCTGTCGTGGACAGTCATTCATCTGGGACGTCCGTCACCGGACGCCTCGAGCAGCCTACCCGGGTGCGATGCGGGCCACACCATGCACCCCTATTTGGCCTTGCTCCGGACGGGGTTTACCCTGCCACGGACTGTTACCAGCCGTGCGGTGCGCTCTTACCGCACCATTTCAACCTTACCTGTGCCCGAAGGCCATCGGCGGTATATTTTCTGCGGCACTTTCCGTCGGCTCGCGCCGCCCAGGCGTTACCTGGCGTCCTGCCCTGTGGAGCCCGGACTTTCCTCCGCATCCAGTGGATACAGCGACTGCCAGGCCAGCTCCCGCGCTCCTTTTACGCCCGCACCTGCAACAACGCAAGGAAAAACCCCATCAACCCTCGTCCTTCAGCCGCAGGGCCCGGGCATAGACACGGTTGCGCGGCAGTCCGGTGGCATCGGCAAGGACCCGCACCGCGCGTTTCAAGGGGAGCTCCCCCAGCAAGGCCCCCAGCAGGCGCTCATATTCGTCAGCCAGCGGGGCATCCTCGGACTCCGGGTCGGCCGCCTGCGGCGCCGGCGCGAGGATCAGAACGAACTCACCCCGCAGCCGATTGGCATCGGCATCGAGCCAGGTCGGGAGCCCGCCAGCGGCTCCTCTATAGTGTTCCTCGAACTGCTTGGTCAGTTCGCGCCCCAGGAACACCAGCCGCTCCGGCTCCAGTGCGGCCAGGTCGTCGGCAGCGGCGCGTACGCGATGCGAGGACTCAAACAGGATTGTGGTCACCGGCTGGGCCAGCAAGGTCTCCAGGCGGCGACGGCGGGCCCCACCAGCATGCGGCAGGAAACCCTCGAAGCAGAAACGATCGGACGGCAGGCCGGCGACGGCCAGCGCCGCGAGCGGGGCGCTGGCGCCGGGCACCGCGCGCACCGGCAGCCCCGCCTCCGTGGCCGCTCGTACCAGCCGGTAGCCGGGATCGGATACCAGCGGCGTACCGGCATCCGAGATCAACGCGAGATCGTCGCCCGCCTCCAGCGCAGACAATAAAGAGGGGATCCGGTCGCGCTCGTTATGCTCATGGAGACTGACCAGCGGGGTCTGCACCCCCAAATGCGCCAGCAGCCCGCCGCTGTGTCGCGTATCCTCCGCAGCGATACGCGAAACGCGCGCCAGCACGTCACGGGCACGGGGGCTGAGATCGGCCAGATTGCCGATCGGGGTGGCAACCACCCATAACGTGCCGCAATTCGTTGACACAACCTGATGCGCTTTCAATACTGACTCCCCAATACGCTGAGCATCTCGCTATCGTGAACCTATACCTCTCTCTAGCCGCCGGGGGGCGCTACCGGGGCCGTCTGGCCCTGAGCCTGCTCGCCGGCGCAATCCTCGCCGGCTGCGCGACCCCGCGCCCGGACCCAACCCCCGCCCCGGACCCGGAGGAGGAACGACCCGAGGTCGTTGACCTGCCGGCCGAGCAGCAGGCGCCGATCCTGATCAGCGAGGCCTGGGCGGACCCGCAGCCGGACAACGTGCGCGCGGCGATCGACGCGGTCCTGAGCCTGGACGACCCCGACGGCGACCTGGTCGACCGCGCGGACGCGCTGTGGCGCGACCTGGATGCCCAGCACCGGGAACCGCTGGCGGACCGTGTGCGTGGCGGCCGCCTGGCGGCCACCCGTGGCGAATGGGAGACTGCGCGCGAGCGACTCGGCGCCGATGACCCGGACGACGAGACCCGTACGCCCGAGGTTTACCGCGAGGGTCTGGCCCTGCATGCACGCCTGCTGGAGCATGAGCGTGAATGGTATCAGGCGCTGGACGCCCGTTTGCGCCTGGATGGGCTGCTCCTGCTGGAGCCCGATGACCAGACCGTTAACCAGGAACGCATCTGGGGCCTGCTCTCGGCGCTTCGACCCGCACAGCGTGACCGCCTGGCGGCGGGCGAACACCCGGATGCCGAGCCCTGGGTGCGGCTGTTCAGCGGACTGCGCAGTGTCAATTCGGAAGAAGACGCCCGCCGCGTGGCTGGCCAGTGGCGCGAGCGCTATCCGTCGCACCCGGCCAACAGCCTGCTCCCGGAACTGGTCGCAAGTCACCCGCTCCAGCCCGAGGCGCCGGAAACGATCCTGGTCCTCCTGCCGCTGTCCGGTGATCTCGCCCAGCTCGGCAATGCAATCCTCGACGGCATCACGCGCGCCTACTACGCGGAGACCGGGGGCCACGGCCGCCTGGTGGTGCGCGACACACGCGGCGACCCTGACACGGCAGCAGACCTCTACAGGCGCGGCGTCGAAGACGGCGTAAACCGCATCATCGGGCCGCTCAACCGCGATGCGGTACGCGCAGTGGCTGCGAGCGAAGAGACTCGCCCGACGCTGCTGCTCAACCGCACACAGCTCGACGGCAACGGGGCCTTCGGCACGCTGGCGCTGAACCCGGAAGAGGACGCCTACGCCGTGGTGGATCGCGCGGTACGTACGGGCTGGCGCAACCCGCTGGTCATCCTGCCCGAGGGCGAGTTCGGCGACCGCATTGCCGAGGCCTACCAGGATGCGCTCGCCGACCACGGCCTGCGGCCGCGCGATATCGTGCGCCTGCGGCCGGACGCCGAGGACATCAATGCCCGCGTGGGCAATGCGCTCGGGATTGAGCAGAGCGAGGCGCGCATTCGCGACGTCGCCCGCCGTACCGGGCTAAACTTGGAAGGCGACCCCCAGGTTCGGGGTGATGCCGATCACCTGTTCGTGACCGGAACCTCGCGCCAGATGCGCCAGCTCGTGCCCTACCTGCACTTCCACGGCGCGCGTCAACTCCCGATCATGGCAACGCCTCATATCTACGCCGGACAGCCGGATGCCAATCGCGACCGCGATCTCAACGGCATCGTCTTCCCGGACGCGCCCTACCTGTTTACGACCATCGAGCCGCTGAACGGCGAAATGGCCGAAGGGGCGACTGACGAGCTCCCGCGCTTCGTCGCGCTGGGCATGGATGCGATGCGGCTGAGCCTGCATGATCGCGCGGTACGCGAGGCCAGCCACCATCAAATCGTCGGCGGGTCCGGCACCTGGTCACTGAACCCGATCAGCGGGGACTGGGTGCGCGAGCCGGTCTGGGCGCGCTTCGAGAGCGGCGCACCACGCCAGCTGGGGTCCACCAGCGAAGGCAGCTGACCGATGTTCCGCCCGGGCGTGACCGGCCAGGCCGCCGAGGACCGTGCGGCGCACTACCTGACCGGGCAAGGCCTCACCCTGGTGGCGCGCAACGTGCGCCGCCCCTGGGGCGAGCTGGACCTCGTGGCACGCGAGGGCGACACGCTGGTACTCGTCGAGGTGCGCAAGCGTAGCCACCGCGGCTTTGGCGGCAGCGCCGAGAGTATCGATTCCGGCAAGCGCAAACGCCTGCTGCGGGCGGCCGAGGGCTACCTGCAGGAGAGCCGCTGGCAAGGCCCCGTGCGCTTCGATGTCGTGCTGCTGGACGGCGACGACACGATCGAATGGCTGCCCGACGCCATTCAGGGGGACCCGTCATGACACCGCTGGCACGCGAGATCGAGCAACTCCTTCCCGCCGAAGACCGCCTGCTGGACCCGGCCGATTGCTGGTCCTACGGCGCGGACAACTCCAAGCTGCACGCGCCGCCGGATGCCGTCGCCTTCGCCCGCGACGCCGAGACCGTCGCCGAACTCATTCGACTTTGTCGGCGCCTCGGGGCGCCTGTGACCTGCCGCGGACGCGGCACCGGCACCACAGGAGCGGCGGTCCCTGATCACGGCGGACTGGTCCTGTCGTTCGAGCGCATGAACCGGATTCTGGAGGTCGACCCTGCGAACCGCTGGCTGATCGCGGAACCCGGAGTGACCAACGGCGAGGTGCAGGAAGCGGCAGGCGCGCTCGGGTTTTTCTGGCCCCCGGACCCCACGAGCAGCGCCTACTGCACGCTCGGCGGCAACCTGGCCTACAACTCGGCAGGCCCCCATGCGGTGAAGTACGGCACGCCGCGGGACAACACCCTCGGGCTTGCGGCGGTCGCGGGCACCGGCGAGGCCTTCCGTACGGGCGTGCACACGACCAAGGGCGTCGTCGGGTATGACCTCACCCGGCTGCTCATCGGGTCCGAAGGCACCCTCGCCGTGATCACCGAAGCCACGCTGCGCCTCACACCGAAACCCGAGGCGACACGCCTGATTCAGGCCATTTATCGGACCGTGGGCGACGCGGCCGCCGCCGTATCGCGGCTGATGGGCCGCGCGGAGGCCCCGTCGGCCCTGGAGTTCATGGACCATTCGGCGATCGCAATGATTCGTGACTATGCCCCCGACTGCCCACTGCCCCGCGACGCCGGGGCTATCCTGATGATCGAGACGGACGGCACCTCGGCCGGGATCGACGCGACGACGCGCGGCGTCCGCGGCGCCGCCGATGGCGAGGGTTGCCTGCAGACCATCAGCGCGGACACCCCGGAAGAGGCCCAGGCCTTGTGGGCCGTGCGCAAGGCGCTCTCGCCGGCGCTGCGCACCGTCGCGCCGAAGAAGATCAACGAGGATGTGGTCGTACCCGTCTCGCGCATCCCCGACCTGATCTCGGGGCTCGACCGGCTCGCCCAGGCGCACGCGATCAAGATCGTGAACTTTGGTCACGCCGGCAACGGCAACATCCACGTGAATCTGCTGGTAAACCCGGACGATCCGCAGGAGCTCGCCGCCGCCGAACGCTGCCTGGACGAGGTCTTCACCCTGGTGCTGGGCCTCGGTGGCACCTTGTCCGGCGAACACGGGATCGGGCTGGTGAAACGCGCCTTTGTGGGCCGGGAGATCGATCCCGTGGCGCTGAACCTGATGGCCGGGATCAAACAGAGCTTTGATCCCGACAACATCCTGAACCCCGGCAAGGCGCCGGGGCCGGACATCACTGGGCTTACTTGACGACCTTCAGGGCGGGACCCTTGCGCTTGGCGGCCGGCTTGTCCCCGTCCTGATCCGAACCCGCGGGACCCGAGTCGTCTGGTCCGTCGCCGCCCGGGCCATCTTCCGGCCCTGGTCCCGGCTCGCTGCCGAACATCATCCCCTGCCCGTTCTCGCGCGCATAGACGGCGAGCACCGCCTGCGTGGGCACGTAGACGTCCATCGGGCTGCCGGCAAAACGCGCGGAAAAGGCGACCGCCTCGTCCCCGATATTCAGCGCCTGCACCGCAGACGGGCCAATGTTGAGCGTGATCTTGCCCTGCTCGACAAAGGCATCGGGCACTAGCGCACCCTCCACCGTGGCGTCGACCAGGATGTGCGGCGTAAAGCCGTTATCCGTGATCCACTCCCACAAAGCCCGGAGCAGATAGGGACGCGAAGAGGTCACAGCCTCAGCTCGCGCTCGGCCTCGGTGAGACTGATCTGGAAGGATTCCCGCTTGCAGACGCGATCCGCGTATTCCTGAATCGCAGTCGGCAGAGAATCGAGATCGATCCCCAGTGACGGCAGACGCCACATGACCGGAGCGATCGCGCAATCCACGATGCTGAACTCGTCACTCAGGAAGTACGGCTTCAGCTCGAAGATCTCGGCCGAGTTCATCAGGCTCTCGCGCAGGATCTTGCGCGCCTTGGTCAGCCCGCCCCCGGACGCCTTCTTCACCGCATCCAACCCCTCGTACCAGTCGCGCTCGACGCGATAAAGCGCCAGCCGCGCGGCCGCACGGGAGACCGGGTCCACCGGCATCAGCGGCGGATGCGGGAAACGCTCGTCCAGGTACTCGGTGATCACATGAGTCCCGTACAGCGCCAGGTCCCGATCCACCAGGGTCGGCACCTCGTTGTAGGGGTTGAGATCGGAGAGATCCTCGGGAAGCTCGTCCGGCCCGAGGTTGACGACATCCACCGCGATGTCCTTCTCGGCGAGGATGATACGCACGCGATGGCAGCGCACGCAGTCGTGAGCAGAAAACAGAGTCATTACGGAACGACGATTGGCGACCAGCGCCATAACTTTCTCCCTACCCCGGTCGTGCGGCACGCCGCGCCGGGCAGACGGTCAATAACACCGGCGGGCGCTCATCCGTGAGCGCCCGCCAGCGACGGTTCAGGCCGCCTAGTGTACGTCTTTCCAGTACTCCTTTTTCAAGAAGTAGGCCAGCACGGTAAACACGGCCAGGAAGATCAGGACGTACAGGCCAATACGCTGACGGTCGAGCTGCATCGGTTCGCCCATGTACGAAAGGTAGGTGACCAGGTCACGCACTGCGCGATCGTACTCGCTCTGGCTCATCGAGCCATTGCGTACAAGCTCCAGCCGCTCGTTTCCGTCATCGTCCTCGACCAGCTCCTGCCAGCCCTGCAGCTCCCACAGCACATGCGGCATGCCGACGTTGCTGAACACCGTGTTGTTGGCACCCAGCGGGCGGTCCTCGTCGATGTAGAAGCTCTTGAGGAAGGTGTACACCCAGTCTTCGCCATGAATGCGGGTCGCCAGGGTCAGATCCGGCGGCGTCACACCAAAGGCCTCGTCGGCATATGAGTCGGACATCGCGTTCTTCATCAGCGAGCCCGGGTTCACCAGGTCGCCATCCTCATCGGTGATGAAGATGAAGTTCTCGGTGACCTGCTCTTCGGTCAGACCGATGTCGCGACCCACACGGTTGTAACGCATGTACTGGGTGGAATGACAGGCCATGCAGTAGTTCATGTACAGCCGGGCGCCGCGTTGCAGCGACGCCTGGTTGGTCACGTCCACATTGGCTTTTTGCAGATCACCGCTGGCGCTTGCAGCCGAGGCCGCCGGCACGGTGAACAGGGCCGCCAGGGCCATAACAGTCGTTGCGATAAACGTTTTCATTACGAAGTCACCCTTTCCGGAACGGCACGATCACGACCCAGACCCCGGGCAAACACCGGGACCACCATGCAGACAAACAGATGCACGGTCGGGATCAGCCAGGACCACATAATCAGGCTAGCGTCACTCGGATCGAAGCGCGTGATGTCGTAGAGGGTGTAGATACCCACGACCACCGCGAACAGAATCAGACTGGCCGCCGCGGAGCGCTCCCGACTGAGGAACCACAGCAGGAAGAAGAACGCGAAGTACACAAGCGACCAGCGGAAGCTCATTTCGCTGATCATCGTGGTCGCCTGCTGCAGACCCAGCCAGCCCAGGATCACGAAAGCCACCACGAACGCCGCCAGGTTGAACTTGGCTGCGAACGAGCGATAGCGCATCGACAGAACCGGGTTGCGGTCCAGCCAGGGGATAAAGAACAGCATCATCACCGCGGCACCCATGGCCACCACGCCGAGGAACGGATCCGGCACGGAACGCAGCACCGAGTACATCGAGGTGAAGTACCAGACCGGCGGAATCAGCTCGGGTGTAACCAGCGGGTCGGCCGGGATCATGTTGTCCGGCTTCAGGAACAGACCGCCGCCCATCGGGAAGAAGAACATGATGACGGCGAACACCATCAGGAAGACGCCGACGCCGACGATGTCCTTGACGGTGTAGTACGGGTGGAACGGGATGCCATCCTTCGGGATGCCGTTCTCGTCCTTGTTCTTCTTGATCTCGACGCCATCGGGGTTGTTCGAACCCACTTCGTGCAGCGCGATGATGTGCGCGGCCACCAGCAGGATCAGCACCAGCGGCAGGGCAATCACATGCAGCGCGAAGAAGCGCGTCAGCGTGGCATCGGACAGCAGGAAGTCACCACGAATCCAGGTCACCAGATCCGGCCCGATGTACGGGATGGTCTGGAACAGGTTCACGATCACCTGCGCGCCCCAGTAGGACATCTGACCCCACGGCAGCAGGTAGCCGGCGAAGGCTTCGGCCATCAGCACCAGATAGATCAGCACACCGAAGATCCAGATCAGCTCGCGCGGCTTCTTGTAGGAGCCGTACATGAGCGCCCGGAACATGTGCAGATAGACCACCACGAAGAACATCGAGGCGCCTGTGGAGTGCATGTAGCGGATCAGCCAGCCCCATTCCACGTCGCGCATGATGTACTCGACCGACGCAAAGGCCAGCTCGGCATCAGGCTTGTAGAACATGGTCAGGAAGATGCCGGAGACGATCTGAATGACCAGCACCAGCAGGGCGAGGGAGCCGAAGAAATACCAGAAGTTGAAGTTCTTCGGCGTGTAATACTGAGCCAGATGTTCGTTCCACATCTGGGACAGGGGGAAGCGGGCGTCAACCCAACCCAGCAGCCCACCCTGCCACTTTTCCGCGGGATTACCGGCCATCAGACAGCTCCTCCGTCTTCATCTTCACCCACGAGCAGCAGGTTGTCCGTGATGTAGTGGTGCGGCGGCACCTCGAGGTTGTCGACCGCCGGCATGTTGCGATAGACGCGGCCGGCCATGTCGAAGCGGGAACCGTGGCAACCGCACAGCCAGCCGCCCTGCCAGTCGGAGCCCATGCCGGGATCGCCGATCTCCGGACGGAACGACGGCGAGCACCCGAGGTGAGTGCAGATCCCGATCAGCACCAGGATTTCCGGCTTGATCGAGCGATGCTCGTTCTGCGCGTATTCCGGCTGCTGGGCCTCGTTCTCGGAATCCGGATCGCGCAGGCGATCGGTCACCTGGGACAAACCATCCAGCATTTCGTCGGTACGCCGCACGATCCAGATCGGCTGTCCACGCCACTCGATGCTGACGCGCTGGCCGGCCTCGACCTCGGTCACGTCGAACTCGACCGGAGCCCCTGCTGCCTGAGCGCGAGCGCTGGGCTGCAAGGACGCCAGGAACGGGGTCGCGACCGCTGCGACACCGGCACCGCCGACGACTGTCGTCGCGGCGACGAGGAACCGGCGACGGCCTCGATTTACGCCTTGGTTTGCCATGTTTGTCTCTCCAAACAACGTGTTGAAATCGTGTCTCGGCAGCCACTCGATACGCGGACGAGGGTGCGGAGATGCCCGCAGACTGCCCCGTGAGCGCGCCGCCCTGGGCGCGCTCACGGGCGAACGGGCAGGCCACCGCGGGGCGGCCAGTAAAATCCGATAGAATTCCCGAACACGCTAATAAGGTCAAGTAGGTGAACGCCTTAAGACCGGGCGGACGGCGTCGCCAGACGCGCCCAATCGATCATAAGTTATTCATGATAAAGGCGGGATTTCAGCGCCCCCGGCAAGAGCAGATTGCCCCGCGAATGTGCGCTCGCCGGGGCGCCGGTCAGGCAGGGTTGTCGATGTCGATGAACCGGTGCTCCAGACCGAAACGTTCGGCGCACCATTCCCCCAGGGCAGGCGCCCCGTAGCGCTCGGTCGCATGATGCCCCGCGGCGAAGTAGTGCACCCCGCTCTCGCGCGCCTCGTGAGTGGTCTGCTCGGAAATCTCGCCACTGATATAGGCATCCACACCCTGCGCCGCCGCCTCCATCAGTAATGACTGCGCCCCGCCAGTGCACCAGGCAACGCGCCGAATCGGCCGCTCGCCGCCCGGCACCCACAGACACTCGCGCCCCAGCACGGCGGAGATGTGGTCGCGCAGGTCCGCCCCCGACACCTCGGCGGCAGAACGACCGTACTGGCCCACGCCGTCCTCGCGCAGCACCCCCTCGATCGCGAATCCGAGGCGATTGGCCAGTTGGGTGTTGTTGCCCAGCTCCGGATGCGCATCCAGCGGCAGGTGGTAGGCCACCAGATTGATCTCGTGCTCCAGCAGCCGGCGCAGGCGTTCACGCTTCATGCCAGTGACCACCTCTGGCTCGCCCTTCCAGAAATAGCCGTGATGCACCAGGATCGTGTCGGCCCCGTCCTCGATCGCGGCCTCGACCAGCGCCAGCGATGCCGTCACCCCGCTGACGATGCGGCGCACCTCGGCCCGCCCCTCTACCTGCAACCCGTTCGGACAATAGTCGCGAAAGCGCTCCGGCTGGAGCTCCTCGTTCAGGGCCTGCATTAATACGTCACGTTCGATCACGATCGGTTCTCCGGCTGGACCGGGATCGGCGGCTGTGCAGCCCATCCCATTTCGGTATATTCACTATATGGTGAATTTCTCGCGTTTCCTGCTGCAAGCGGCCCTGACCGGCGTGGCGATCGCCGTGGTCGTCGCCGTGTTCTTTCCGCATGTGCTTGACCGCGACCGGGGCGAGCAGGCGGAGCTGCAAGTCGCCGCCCCGCTCTCCACGACCAGCAGTGCCGCGCTCAGCTACGCCGACGGGGTCGAGCGGGCCGCGCCGGCCGTGGTCAACATCATGACCTCGCGCGTGCTCGACACCCCCGGCATCCTCGACCTGCACGAGTTCTTTGGCCAGCCCGTGCCCCCGGGCGACACCGAGCAGGCCAGCCTGGGTTCCGGCGTAATCATGACCGATCGGGGCCATATCCTGACCAACCACCACGTGATCGAGGAGGCCGACGCGATCGCTGTGGTCCTGCCCAATGGCGACGCCCATCCGGCCGAGATTATCGGCATCGACCCCGATACCGACCTCGCCGTCCTGCGCATCCGCACCGACGACGTGGCCGTGGCCACGGTTGGCCACTCCCGCGAGCTGCGGGTCGGTGACGTCGTGCTCGCGATCGGCAACCCCTTCGGTGTCGGGCAGACCGTGACCCAGGGGATCGTCTCCGCCACCGGGCGCAACCAGCTCGGGATCAACACCTTCGAGGACTTCATTCAGACCGACGCGGCGATCAACCCCGGCAACTCCGGTGGCGCACTGATCAATGCCAAGGGCGAGGTAATCGGCATCAATACCGCGATCTTCTCGCGCTCCGGGGGGTCCCATGGCATTGGCTTCGCGATCCCGGTGGACCTCGCCCGCGACGTAATGACCGAGATCATCGAACAAGGCTATGTCTCCCGCGGCTGGCTGGGGATCGAAGTCCAGGCGATGAACCGCGAACTGGCCGACTCCTTCGGGCTGGATGCCCCACGCGGGGTCCTGGTCGCCGGCATCCTGCGTGACGGCCCCGCCCAGGAGGCCGGCATCGAGATCGGCGACGTAATCACCCACCTCAATGACGACGCGGTCAACAGCCCGCGCGAGGCCCTGAATGTCATTGCACGGACCGATCCGGGCGCCGAACTGACGATCAAACTCCTGCGCGACGGCGAGGAAGTCGAGCTCGAGGCCACTGTCGCCCAGCGCCCGATCTGATACCCAATGGCACCTCCCGGATATCCGGGAGGTGCCCCTTTCTCTACCCGTTGGCAGGGGAACTGACCGTGGTCAGTATGGCCGTGACCAGCAACACCAGCCCCACCAGTCCGATCTCCATCGCGATACTGCGCCGGAGGCGCTGCGGGGCCCGGGGCTCGCCCCGCTCGAAGGCGGGCACCAGGCGCCACTTGTTGGACGCCGCCAGCAGCAGGAGCAGGGCCACAATCAGCACCTTGCCGATCAGGAACTGCCCGTAGCCGGTAGTGAGCAGTGGCGTGACCCCGCCGAGCAGAAGCGCAGCCAGGACAACGCCCGCGAGCACCAGCAGGCCAACCCCGAACACCGCCACCCGACCGAAGCGATCCAGGATGCGTACGGCATCCGCTCCGCCAGCTGGGTGTCCTGCCAGGCGATACAGGGGCCATAACGAACCAATCCAGAATGCAGCCGCCAGCAGGTGCAGCACCAGCAGCCCGCCGAGCAACCAGCGGGGTTCGTCGACCGTGTGCCCGACCTGGACGAAGGCGAGCATGACCAGCAACACGCCTCCGAGACTCAAGCCATGCCCGAGCCCCGGCAGGCGCCGGGCATCCAGCAAGATCGCCTGTACCAGCAGCAAGCCACTCACGGCGAGGATTAGCTGAGTCCCCTGCGCGCCCTCGAATACCATGCCGAGCAGCATGGGGTCGACTGCGGCGGCACCATTGCCACCCCCGAGATACCCGGCCTGCAGCGGCCACTCGATCACGGCCAGCACGATCGCGGCCCAGGCCGCGATCGCCCCCGTGCGGCTGGCCGCCCGACGTTCCGGATCGGGCAGATCCGGAAACGCCAGGCGAAACAGCACCGCCCCGGCCGCCAGCAAGGCACCGGCATAGAAGCCGGCCGCCACCAGGATCATGGCGACCGTCCAGGCATCCACACCGGCAAGCGCAGACAGCCAGGCCACGGCTCAGTCCTCCACCGTAAAGCGGAAGGTCCCGGACATCATGTGGCCGTCACGAGCCAAACCACGCCAGCGCACCTCGTAGTCGCCGGGCTCCATCGAGCCGGCCGGTTGCACATGGTATTCCTCGGTCGGATCACTGCCCGGCTCGTTCTCCAGGGACACGCGGCCTTGCGGACCGATCACGTCGAACTGGGTAATGCGCATCGCGCCATCGAAGTGAATCCCGATCTCCTCCGGGGTGCCCTGCACCGTAGAGCCGTCATCCGGCACGTGTCCCATCTCGCCCTCGTGAGCCAGCAGGGGAGCGGCGAAAGCCAGCAACAGGGCCGCAAGGGCGGAACGCAGGGAATTGCGGGTACGAATCGTCATCATGATTGAGGGTCCTCTTTGTTAAGTGCAGTCGTGTCGTCTTAGAGTCCGCCGGCCGCAGGCCACCGGGGGCCGCCTTGCGGCGGTCCCGGTGCCCGCACCGGTGGAAACTCAGTGGTTATGGCCTCCGTGGCCGTTGTGTCCTCCATGCCCCCCGTGGCCTCCATGCCCGCCATGGGCATCGCGACTGGGGGTCGGGAGCCCGTCGGAATCCGCATCCGCGACCTTGCCGCGGCGCACCGGATTGCCGAAATCGGGATCGCTGCTCACGCGGCGGGCGACCTCCCCATCCGGGTGCCAGTACCAGCCCGGGTCGCTGAAGTCCCCGGGCTCCTGGTCATCCCGCACCTTGATCAGGGTGAACATGCCGCCCATGCCGATGTTGCCGAATGGCCCGTGACCCATGCCCATCGGCAGGGTGTTCTCCGGCCCCGGCATGTGTCCCGCATCGGTATGGTCCTGGTGATCCGCCATGCCGTGCTCGCCCATGGCCATGTAGCCCGGCAGCAGGCTGCGGATCTCCTCCTCGAGGCCGGACTGGTCCACACCCAGGGTGTTGGCGATGCCGTGACCCATCGGGTTCATCGTGTGGTGAGTCATGTGGCAGTGGAAGGCCCAGTCCCCCGGCGGTGCCGTGAACTCGATATCGCGGGTCTGGCCGACCGCAACGATCTCGGTGGTCTCCTTGCGCCACTGCTCGCGCGGCCAGCGCCCGCCATCGGAACCGGTCACCTCGAACGACACCCCGTGCACGTGCATCGGGTGGTTCCACATCGACAGGTTGCCCATGCGAATGCGCACCCGCTCGCCCGTTTTCGCCACCAGCGAGTCGATGGCCGGGAACACCTTGGAGTTCATCGACCACAGATCGAAGTCGACCATGATCGACGGGTCCGGCGTGCGCGTGCCCGGGTGCAGGCCCCAGTTGTGCAGCAGGATCGCGTAGTCGCGGTCTACCGGCTCGATCTCGCCGTCCTTCGGGTGGATGATGAACATCCCCATCATCCCCATCGCCATCTGCACCATCTCGTCGGCATGCGGGTGGTACATGTGCGTGCCGTGCTGGTTCAGCTCGAACTCGTAGACGAAGGTCTCGCCCGGGTGGATCGGCGGCTGGGTCACGCCCTTCACCCCGTCCATGCCCGAGGGCAGATGGATGCCGTGCCAGTGCACCGAGGTGTATTCCGGCAGGCGGTTGGTCACGTAGATGCGGACCTTGTCGCCCTCCACCGCCTCGATGGTCGGCCCCGGGGTGGTGCCGTTGTAGCCCCAGCACTTGGCCACCGAACCGGGTGCGAACTCGTGCTCGATCTCCTCGGCGACCAGATGGAACTCCTTCACGCCGTTGTTCATTTCGTACGGCAGGGTCCAGCCGTTCGGCGTATGCACCGGCATGTAGCCCTGTTCGGTGCGTTCGCCGGGCGTGGCATCGCCCTCGTTGTGGTGCTCGTGACCCGTTTCGGCCATCACCCGGGTCAGGGTGGTTGCCGGCAGCATTGCCGCGCCGGCGGCCAGCAGGAAGTTACGCCGTTTCATCAGTGATGCCCTCCGTGACCGTCGTCGCCGTGGTCATGATCTCCGTGATCCCCGTGATCCCCGTGATCCCCGTGATCCCCGTGGTCTCCGTGGTCTCCGTGGTCTCCGTGACCGCCGTGACCGCCGTGGTCCCCGTGATCCATCGCGGACGGGTCATGTTCGAGCGCGTCGGTTTCGAGATAGCCCTCGTCACCCGGCACCCCGCCCGGCAGCTCGCCGGCCACGGTGAAGGCCAGGTCCACCCGGGCCCGCCAGTATTCGCCCAGTGCGGCCACCGCGCGCTGCCAGTCGGCCAGCTCTTCCTGCTTGGTCACCAGCAGGTCGAAGACATCGTCGAACATGAAGTTCACGCGCTCCTGCACGCGCTCCAGCTCGATCTCCCGGGCCGGCAGCAGTTCGTAGCGCTTGGTGCCGAACTTGTCGCGGTGATGGGCCAGGCGGACAAAGTGCTGGTGCACATCGGCGGTGACCGCCTGCTCCAGCCGGACCCGGCGGGCCTCGCCGTCCGAGAGCCGCGCCTCGGCGCGGGCGATGCCGGCCTGGTTCTGGTTGAAGATCGGCAGGGTGAAGGAGATGCCACCGCCCCACAGGCGGGTGCCGTCCGTCTCGCGCTCGAACTCGATACCGGGCTCGATGTCACCCAGCCAGCGATAGCGCCGCACCAGGGCCACCCCCTCGGTGAGCCCCTCCAGGGCATGGTCCAGGGCCCGCAGGTCCAGACGCTGCTCCAGCGCCTGCTCGACCAGGGCATCGCGATCCTCCACACCGGCCAGCGGCAGTGGCAGCTTGCCGGGGACCTCCCAGCCATCCACCTGGCCGGGCAGCCCCATCAGGTGGGCCAGGCGCAGACGGGTCTCGCGCTCGCGCTGCCGCGCATCCTCGAGCTTCAGCCGGGCCTCGGCCGCACGGATGCGCAGCTGTGCCCGCTTCAGGTCGGGGATATTGCCGGCGTCATAGAAGCGCTCGCCCAGCAGCGAGCCGAGATCCGCGGCACGGGTCTCCAGCGCCTGTACCTGAGCCCGCTGGCGCGCGGCCACCGCGTCATACCAGGCACGCTCGGTGTCCGAGGCCAGTGCCACCATGCCTTCGGCCAGCTGCAGACGGGTGGACTCCCAGTGGGATTCGGCAATGTCCTGACGGGCACTGCGCATCAGCAGGCCGGAAATACCCCAGGCCAGGCCAACCCCCGTCTCGTTGCCGCCACCGCCCTCGGGGCGCATCACCGACAGCGACAGGGTGGGATTGGAAAACTGGGCGGCCTCGACCACGTCGGCGGCCGTCAGATCCAGCTTGGCGTAGGCCTGCTGCATGCGCGGGTTGCGCCACAGGGCCTGATGAATGGCCTCCTCGAGCGTCAGCTCGCCGGAGGGGCGGGGCATCTCCGACTCGGGCAGGTCGATCCCCTGCACCGAGATGTCCTCCGCCAGCTCGGAGCGGTCCAGCTCGGGCGCGGTGACCGCGCAACCGGCGAGGAACAGCACCGAAACGACGGGGAGCAGCAATCGGGTTGCTCGCATCGTGAAAATCTCCTTGATCGGACTTCGACTCCGCATCCCGCGCGAACGCGCGACACGGCCTTGCCGTCCGCCAGCACCGGGTGGAACCCGGACGTGCGGACAGCCCCGGCGCTCGGGCCGGTAGTCAGATCAGGAGAGGATGGGGGGGCGGTACAACGCGGCCGCAGGCGGACCGCTCTGGAAGGAATACAGGCTCATGGCCTGCGTGACCGGGGTCAGCAGGTGCATCCCGGTGATGGACGGCATGCCCTGGCAGTGGCTGCAGGCCGAGCAACTCGCCAGACAGGCCGCGTCCACGCAATCCGCGTGCACGATCACCCCGCTGGCGTCAGAGGAATCGGATGTTTCATGGGCGTGATCGCCGCCATGCCGGGTATCGGCATGATCGTCCTGCGCATGGTGATCATGGTGGTCGCCGTGCGCGTGATCATGCGAATGATCATGGTCCGCGTGATCCGCCGCCTTGTCGCCCTGCGACTGGGCCCCGTGCATCGCATGCCCGGCGTGACCGTCGCCCTCGCTCGCGACGGCCGCAAGCGCCGGCAGGCCGGCGATCGCCAGCACCAGCATCCAGCACAGCAGTCGATGGAAGACCCGTTTCACGTCAGCCAAATCTCGTTTGGGGGCATCTCGGCCCAGCAATCGGCCGGCAACATACCACAACCCACACCCTTGGGCGCCATCCCTGTAGGAGGCCAGCCCCCTGGCCGATTGGGACCAGACCAGCGCCCCATCGGCGAGAGGCTCGCCTCCTACAAATCCGGGGCTGGCCCTGTTGGTGCCCTGGGCGGCCGGGGCCATTCCTGCACCCCATCGGCCAGGGGGCTGGCCTCCTACGCGAGCGCGCGTTCGATCACGTCACGCAGGTCGCGCGACAGTTCGAGCGCGGCGAGGCGCTCGAGTTCCGCGCGCATCTGTTCGCCGCGGGCGCTGTCCACCTTCTGCCAGCGGGTCAGCGGCTGAGCCAGGCGCGCGGCGGTCTGCGGGTTCATCGCATCCAGCTTCTCGACGAAGCCGCCCATGCGGCGGTAGCCCGCGCCGTCCTCCTGGTGGAAGTGGCGTTCGTTGCGCGCCATGAAAGGCCCCAATACCGCGCGCACCCGGTTCGGGTTGGTCCAGCGGAACCCCGGGTGCTCCAGCAGCGCGTCCAGGCGCTCGAAGCCGCCCGGGACCTGACTGCCGGCCTGCAGCCCGAAGTACTTGTCCAGCACCAGCGGGTCGTCGCGGTAGCGCTGTTCGAAGTCCGTCAGCAGCACCTGGCGGGCCTCGTGATCGAGCTCGTTCACCGCATTCAGCGCGCCCATGCGCATGGTCATGCTGCGCGCCTTCTGGTACTGCGCCAGGGCCTCGGGCACCGCAGCCTGGTCGCCGGCCGCCACGCGCAGCGCCAGCAGGCGGTTGCGCAGCTGGCGCCGGCCCATCGCCTCGGCGGTGAAGGCGCCGTTGTCCACATCGTCCAGCTTCGGCTGGATCTGCTGCATCGCACCCGCCAGCGGGGCATAGAGGCGCTTCTCCAGGTCGTCGCGCTCCATGCGCAGGCGCACCGGGTCGACGCGCTCGAACAGCTCGGCCAGCTCGCGCGTGGGCGGCAGCTGCAGGATGGTCGCCAGCAGCACCGGCTCGATCGCCGGGGCCTCGATCAGGGCATGCAGGGCGTGCTCGATGGCGGCCTCCAGCGCGGAGTCGGCGGCGTCATCCTCGATGCGCGCACGGATTGCGCGGCGGAACAGGGTCTGCGCCGCCTCCCAGCGGGCGAAGGCGTCGTCGTCGTGCGCCAGCAGGTGAGCCAGTTCGTCCACGCCCTGATTGGCGTTCAGGATCACCGGGGCGGAGAAGCCGCGCAGCCAGGAGATCGCGACCGGCTCGGCAGACAGATTCTCGAAGCAGAAGGTGTGCTCGGCGGCATCCAGCTCCAGAACCCATTCGTCGCACTCGGCGGCGTCGCCCTCGCGGAGGGCCTGGATCCGCCGCCCCTGGGCATCGAGAAAGGCCATGCGCACCGGGATCACGAGCGGATCCTTGTGGTCCTGCCCGGGCGTTGGCGGGGTCTCCTGCGCGAGCGTGATGCGGGCGGGACCACCGGGGCCGTCAAAGGCGGTACTCGCGGTCACATGCGGCGTGCCGGCCTGGGTGTACCAGCGCTTGAAGCGGGAGAGATCGCGACCGCTGGCCTCGGCCATCACCGCGACAAAGTCGTCCATCGTCACGGCCTGGCCGTCGAAGCGCTCGAAGTAGAGGTCCAGCCCGCGGCGGAAGGTCTCGCGCCCGATCAGGGTGCGCAGCATGCGGATCAGCTCCGCGCCCTTCTCGTAAACGGTCAGGGTGTAGAAGTTGTTGATCTCGGCGTAGTGGTCCGGGCGCACCGGGTGTGCCAGCGGTCCGGCGTCCTCCGGGAACTGGAAGGCGCGCAGCATGGCGACATCGTCGATGCGCTTGACGCCAAACAGAGTGCAGTCGGTGGTGAACTCCTGGTCGCGGAAGACCGTAAGCCCCTCCTTCAGCGACAGCTGGAACCAGTCGCGGCAGGTCACGCGGTTGCCGGACCAGTTGTGGAAATACTCGTGGGCGATCACCGACTCGATGGCGACAAAGTCGCTGTCGGTGGCGGTGTCGGGGCTGGCCAGCACGTACTTGGCGTTGAACAGGTTCAGCCCCTTGTTCTCCATCGCCCCCATGTTGAAGTCGTCCACCGCGACGATCATGTACACGTCCAGATCGTATTCGCGGCCGAAGGCCTCCTCGTCATAGCGCATCGCCCGCTTCAACGAGGCCAGCGCGTGATCGCAGCGATCGGCGTTGTGCTCCTCCACATACAGCTCCAGCGCCACCTCGCGCCCGGACAGGGTGGTGAAGGTGTCGCGCTGGCAGGCCAGATCCCCGGCGACCAGTGCGAACAGGTACGACGGCTTGGGGAACGGATCCTCCCACACCGCGTAGTGGCGCCCGCCGTCCAGCTCGCCGGCCTCCACGCGGTTGCCATTGGCCAGCAGCACCGGGTACTGCGCCCGGTCCGCCTCCAGGCGCACGCGGTAGGTGGTCAGCACATCCGGGCGGTCGGGGAAGAAGGTGATGCGGCGAAAACCCTCCGGCTCGCACTGGGTGCATAGATTGCCGCTGGAGGCGTACAGGCCTTCCAGCGCGGTGTTCTGCTCCGGGTGACAGCGGCTGACGATCTCCAGCCGTGCCGCCTCCGGCAGGCCGTGCAGCAGCAGGCCATCGCCATCCTTCTCGAGCATGCCCTCGCCTGGCTCCGCACCATCCACGGTCAACGACGCCAGCTCCACGCCATCGCCGTACAGCCGCAGCGCTCCGTTCGGCTCCGCCGCCTGCGGATTGCGCCGCACCGCCATGCGCGTGGTCACCTCGGTCGCCGCCGCCGCCAGGTCGAAGTCCAGCTCCAGGCTCTCCACCACAAACGCCGGCGGCTGGTAATCGCTCAGATAAACCGCCTGGGGACTCGCATCACGCATTCCAAACTCCAGTCATCAATCGCTTTCCACACGTATCACGCCCGGCAAGCACGAACGCTAAACCCCGACAAAGGCAACGTCATTGCGAGGCGCCGCAGGCGCCGCGGCAACCTCCATCCATCACCCCCCACGTTTCTCGGCCCAACCACCGGGGTTCCTCACAGAGATCGCCACGTCGCTGCGCTCCTCGCGATGACACCGTCTCTTCCCGTCATTGCGAGGAGCCGAAGGCGACGCGGCAATCTCTCGACCGAACCCCGACTTGTACCCCGACCAGCGCCGGAAACTGGCACCACAACAACAATCCGTTAGCATACCGCGCATGGAATGGATCGATATCTGCTTCAACCTCACCCACGAATCCTTCAACAAGGAACGCGACGAGGTCCTCGAACGCGCCCGCGAGGCCGGCGTGTCCTGGATGCTGATCACCGGCGCCGACGCCCATCAGAGCGAAAAGTGCCTGGAGATCGCCGACCAGTACCCGGACTGCTGCCGCGCCACGCTGGGCGTGCATCCGCACCTGGCAAAGCAGTGGACCGACGCGATCGCCGCGCGGTTCAGTGACCTCGCACGCGCGGACGCCAACGTCGTCGCCATGGGCGAGATGGGGCTGGACTACAACCGCGACCACTCGCCGCGCCCGCAGCAGCGCATCGCCTTCGAGGCCCAGCTGGAGCTGGCCGCCGACCTCTGCCTGCCGGTATTCCTGCACGAGCGCGACGCCCACCACGACTTCGCCCAGATCCTGCGGCGCTGGCGCGACAAGCTGCCGGCCGCTGTGGTGCACTGCTTTACCGGCGAGGCCGATGCCCTGGCGGAATACCTCGACCTCGACTGCCACATCGGCATCACCGGCTGGGTCTGCGACGAACGCCGCGGCACCCACCTGCACCCGCTGGTGCCGCGCATCCCGCGCGGCCGCCTGATGATCGAGACCGACGCGCCCTACCTCCTGCCACGCACCCTGCCGAAGGGCAGCGGCAAGAAGATCGGCAACGGCCGGCGCAACGAACCCGCCTTCCTCCCCCACATCGGCGAATACGTGGCCCACCTGCGCGACGAGACTCCGGAAGACCTCGCCGCCCACACGACCGCCACCGCCACCGCCTTCTACAACCTGCCCGAAACCGCCGGTGCCTGAACCCCCGGACAGCGGGTCGCAACGCGTCGCGCTGGTCACCGGCGCGGCGCTCGGGATCGGCCTCGGCATTACCAAGCGCCTGGTGCAGGATGGCTGGCAGGTCGTGCTGGCCGATATCGACGGCCCCGAATGCGAACGGGCCGCCACGCGGCTGGGCCCCACCGCCCGGGCCATCACGCTGGATGTCCGCGACGAGGAACAGGTCCGCGAGGCGGTGCGACGCACGGAAGAATGGCACGGCGGCCTGGATGCCCTGGTGAACAACGCCGGCATCAGCGACCCGCACTCCGGACCACTGGAAGAGCTGGAACTCGCCGACTGGAAGCGCTGGCTGGACACCAACCTCACCGGCGCCTTCCTGCTCGCCAAGCATGCTCTGCCGCTGCTGCACCGCCGCCGGGGCGCCATCGTCAACATCAGCTCCACCCGCGCCCTGCAGTCAGAACCGGACACCGAGGCCTACGCCGCGAGCAAGGGCGGACTGGACGCCTTCACCCACGCCCTGGCGATCAGCGCCGGCCCGGGGGTCCGCGTCAACGCCATCCGCCCCGGCTGGATCGACACCCGCAGTCCCGAGCAGCAACAGGCCGAGCCGCTGTCCGCACAGGACCACACCCAGCATCCGGCCGGGCGCGTCGGCCAGCCCGGCGACATCGCGGCCCTCACCGCCTTTCTGCTCGGCCCCGACGCCGGCTTCGTCACCGGCCAGATATGGACCGCCGACGGCGGCATGACCCGCCGCATGATCTACGCCGACTGACTCGTTCCGGCGACGGAACAGATCCGTCACCCCGTACCCGTCAAAGTCGAGCCGGCCCGGAAGCAGACGAGGCGCTGCTGCACCACGTCGGCGACCACCCGCAGGGCGGCGTCGCGGGTGTCATGGACCTGCACCGTTGCGAGTACCGCGGGGTCCACAGGGTCCCCGATGTTGACCTCGGGCGTGTGCGCGGGGTGCCGGTCGAGCCAGGCGGGGTGGTACTCGCAGTCCGCCTCGGCGGGGAACAGCGCGGCGTAGGCGATCCGCGCCTCCACCAGGTCCTGGAAGAAGTGGCTGCCGAACGAGAGGTCGGGGACGATGCCGGCATCGGGGTCGGCCACCTCCACCAGTATGCGCACGCGGTCAATATCGGCGAAGCGCACGGGCACGCCCAGTTCGGGGGTGCTGGTGCCCCAGCGGCCGGGGCCGATCAGGAGCGTGGTGCAGTCACCAGGGGTGGCGTACTGGCGGTTGAGGGCGCCCACCAGGCGGGCGACGGCGTATTTCTGCGGGCGGGGCAGCTCGGCGTAGCGTGCGCCGTCCACGCGGATGACGCGGTCGATGGCAAGGTCCAGATTGCCGCCCATAAAGCGGCCCTGGCTGGAGAACAGCAGCCGCTGCGGGTCGACCTTCCCGGGCAGTTCCACCGGCCGGTCGCTGCCCAGGGTGGCGAGCGGCCGGCACTGCACCAGGTTCACGCCGGCGTTGCCTTCGGCGTCGAGGTGCACAGTGAACTCGACGTCCACCGGGTGGGCGTAGGCGGCCTCCAGGGTCTTGAGCAGGTCGCGCATCAGCGGGGCGAAGCCGGTGCGCTGCAGCAGCGGGGTGAAGGTCACCCGCCACAAGCGCTCCTCGCGCCCCTGTTCGCGGGCGCGGCGGCGGGCCTCACGGTCGACCTCGCCGAGCAGGTTCAGGGGCAGGTCCGGCGCGGCCTCGGCCAGTTCCTGGATGGGGACGACGGCCTCGCGGTTGGCCTGGATGTCGAGGACGTCGGCGGCGTGCTGCGAATAGCGGTACGCCTCCTCCGGGCTGCGAAACGGCCGCCGTTCGGGCTGGTCCAGTGCCACCACGCAGGCATGGTCGCGCGCGACCCGGTCCACCGCGCGGGTGCCCAGACCCAGCACCAGGCGCAGCATCCCGGCGGACGGATCCAGCGCGCCGTCCCAGACGAAGGTGTTCCACGAGACCCCGACCCCGGCGGCGTCCGGAAGGTAGTAGTGCCCGTGGTAGCGGCCGTTGACCCGCTGCAGCAGCAGCGCCATGGGTTCTTCCTGATCCATCAGGCCACGCTGCTGGCGGTAGCTCAACGCGTCGTCGCTCATGGTCGAGGCATAGACCCGGCGGATGGCGTCCTCCAGCTGCGCCAGACGCTCGCCGGGACTGCCCTGGTTTACGCAGAACACGCTCTCGTACTTGCCGGCAAAGGCGTTGCCGAAGCCGTCTTCCAGGAGGCTGCTGGAACGCACCAGGATCGGGTACTGCCCGTAGTGGTCGAGCACCCGCTCCAGCTCGCGGCGCACCTCCGGCGGGATCTCGCCGTGCAGCATGTCCCGGCGCAGGCTGCGCGCCTCGTCGAAGTAACCCTCCGCGGTGCGCTGGCGCATCAGCCGCGGCCACCAGCCGTTGTGCACCAGATAGGCGTAGTACACGTCCGCCCCGATGAAGTGCGAGTCGTGGGGCTCCAGCGCCCGCCTCCAGCGCTGCGGGTCCTGCGCGAGCAGCATGCGCCGCGCCAGCAGCATGCCCGCAGCCTTGCCGCCGATGTAGCCGCTGCCGACCATGTGGCTGCGGACCGCCAGCAGTTCCTCCAGCCCGAGGTGACGCCGCGCCAGTTCCAGCAGGCGCTCGTCGCGGCCGATCAGCACCCGCAGGATCTCGTCCTGCACCCGGGCACGGTCGGCCGCCGGCGCCCCCTCCGCCAGCGCATCGGAGGCGGCGAGGAACAGGCGGTCCCAGTAGTCCAGTAGCTGCCGGCCGTGCGGCTGCCCGGGGCGCTGCTCCTCCAGCAACGCCTGCAGCCGCGTGGCCTCGCTGCTGTCCACCACCGGCACGAACTGCGTACCGTGCTGACGGTGCGGCAGGAACATCGTCGGCGAGCTGCGCTGCCACACCTTCACCGGCTGCACATGCACCGCCTCGCCGGCGCGGCGCACGTCGATCAGCACCTGCGTGGTCTCGCGGATGCGCGACAGCGTGGTGTGCGAATGGCTGTGCGGATGCAGCGCGAACCAGGCCACCGTATCCATCTCGTACAGATAGGGGCAGATGGCGCGGAAGAAGTTGCCCACCATGTGGTCGGTGGCCCAGGCCTCCAGCAGGTCGGAGAGGCAGTCGCACAGATAAAAGGCGCCGCGACCATGCTCGGTGATCAGGCGGAACACATGGCGGGTAAACGGCTCGAAGCCGCGTAACGCGTCGATGGCGACCACTTCGATGCCCGGGCCCGGCTCCACCAGCGGCGCATGCGCGCCAAAGCGCAGATAGATGATGGAACGGTCCTGGGCGCGGGCGGCGGCCACGAACGGCCGGACAAAGCGGCGGTAGTCCGCGATGTCATCGACCCGCCAGACCACGTTGTCGCCGATCCGCAGTCCGTCGAGCACCCGATCCAGGCCGTCCAGCCCGGTGGAGACTGCCTCGTGCTGAGGTTGGCGATCGGTGGCCATCAAGCGCCCGTGCGGTCTGGGCGCCCCACAGTACCCCCTGCCCCGCAGGTGCTCAACGCTCGGCACACCCACCCGGCACCGCGAGTACACCCAACAGGCGTCACTTGGCTTACCATGGACTGTCCTGCCCCAGCGGCAACAGGAGATCGACCATGAAGACATCTTTGATTCTGACGCTCATCGGACCGGACCACCCGGGACTGGTCAGCGCGGTAGCGGCCCGGGCACGTGCGGCGGGCGGCAACTGGCTGGAGAGTCGGATGGCACATCTGGCCGGGCAGTTTGCCGGGGTGGTACTGCTG
The DNA here is from genome assembly GCF_000377225.1 of Thioalkalivibrio sp. ALJ4. Lineage (NCBI taxonomy): Bacteria > Pseudomonadati > Pseudomonadota > Gammaproteobacteria > Chromatiales > Ectothiorhodospiraceae > Thioalkalivibrio > Thioalkalivibrio sp. ALJ4. Next base: position 56,390 of record NZ_KB897917.1, read on the forward strand.
GAGGTGGATACCGAGAACGCCGACGCGCTGGAGGCCGCGCTGCGCGGGCTCGAAGGCGACGGGCTGCAGGTGCATATCCAGCGGGGCAGCGAACTGCCGCCGGCGGCGCGGCATCCGGTGGTGCTGGACCTGATCGGGCACGACCGACCGGGAATCGTGCAGGACATTACCGCCGTGCTCTCGCACCACGGCGTAAGTGTCGAGACGCTGGAGACCGCCTGCGAGCCGGGCTCGATGACCGGCGAGCCGATGTTCCGCGCGATGGCCCGCCTGGGCGTTCCCGAGGACCTGGACCTGCACACACTGCAGGATGACCTGGAGGCCCTGGCCAACGAGCTGATGGTCGACCTCGAACTCCACGACCCGCTGCAGGAACCGCCCGAGGCCGTAGCCTGAACACCTCCCGACGCGGGTAGGCAACATCCTGCACCCACAGGCTGCCGTTGAGCGCAGCGAAACGCACCACTTCCCCGCTCGGTGCATCCCCCGATGCGATTCGCTTCGCTCATCACATCCTACGACGCTTCTTCATCCGGTCTGTACGCCAATGGCGTATAGCGTAACGCCGTTCAACGCGCCACGTCAGGGCGCGGCGCGGTGGCGGCGGGCGGCGTCGAGGCGGCGGACGAAGTCCTGCATCAGGGTGGTGTAGAGCGTTTCGCCGAGGACCTTGTCCTCGATGCCGGCGTCGAGGTTGGGGTTGTCGTTGACCTCGATGACCATCACGCCGCGCGGGGTCTGCTTGAGATCGACGCCGTAGAGGCCATTGCCGATCAGGTTGGCGGCCTTGACGGCCGTCTTGACCACGGCGGCGGGAACGTCCGCCAGTGCCAGCGTGCGAAAGCCGCCCTCGCGCGGGCCACCCTTGGCGTCGTGGTTGACGATCTGCCAGTGCTTGCGCGACATCAGGTACTGCGAGGCGTACAGCGGCTGGCGGTTGAGCACGCCAATGCGCCAGTCGAACTCGGTGTAGACAAACTCCTGGGCGAGGATCAGATCGCTCTCCTTCAGCAGGCGCCGGGCAATGGATTCCAGCTCGGCGCGGTCGTTCGCCTTGAACACCCCGCGCGAGAAGCTGCCGTCCGGGATCTTGAGCACCACGGGATAGCCGATCTGTTCCTCCGCACGCAGGATGGTCTCGCGGTTGAGGATCACGGTCTTTGGCGTCGGCACACGATGGGCGGCAAGGCGTTCGGCCAGGTAGACCTTGTTGGTGCAGCGCAGGATGGAGTCGGCGTCGTCGATCACCACCATGCCCTCGGCCTCGGCCTTGCGCGCGAAGCGATAGGTGTAGTGGTCGATGGCCGTGGTCTCGCGGATAAACAGGGCGTCGAACTCCGCCAGCCGTGGCAGATCGCGTGCCTGGATCAGCTCGACATCCATCCCCTGCTCCTGCCCGGCGCGGGCGAAGCGCTTGAGCGTGGCCGGCGTGGACGGGGCCATCGCCTCGTCCGGGTTGTGCAGGATGGCCAGCTCGTAGCGCGCGCTGCGTGCCCCGCGGCGGCGGCGCCAGGGTTTGGAGAGGTAGCGCTCCAGCGCGGCGAAGAAGGCTGGCTCCTGCTCGGGTTCCAGCGCGTTCAGCGCGAACGGGCGAAGGGCGTGGATCTGCCAGCGTCCCTGCAGCCGGAACTCCACCCGGAACATCGGCGCGGGGAACAGGGCGAACAGCTGGCCGGCGATCTCCTGCAGTGCCGGCTCGTCGCACTGGCCGAACAGCACGGTCAGCTCCAGGCGCTCGGGCTGCGCGCCCTGGCGGCTGCGGCCCAGAACGCGCGCCACGCGCTCGTCCAGCTCCTCGGTATCCAGGCTGTAGATGGACTTGCGCGACAGGTCCTGCAGGGTGCGCACGCTGGGGATCACCCGGTGCCCGCGCGCCTCCGCCAGCAGCGAGCCGTAGTACCCGGCGGACAGGTAACGCTGGCTGCGGCACAGGTTGATCACACGCAGGGTGGCCGGGTCGTCGGCAGCGGGGCCGCGCAGGTAGTCGTCGATGGCCATGACCGGAAGGTCGGGGAAGTGCGGCTTCCAGTCCGCCCGGCGCTCGACCAGGATGCGGTGCTCAGGCATGCGCGCCCTCCGCCGCCCGGCGCGGGCCGACGATCACCGCTGCCTGCAGGCCCGCGCGGCCGTAGCGCGCCATGCGCTCGAAGTCCGCACGCGCGATCGGCATGTTCACCGAGTCCACCGCGCGCTCCCCTTGCTCCACGTCCACGAACGGGTCATGCACGTAGACAAAGCGCTCGTCGAAACCCGTCACCGTGACCCAGTGCGGGAAGCGCTCGGCATACAGCCGCACGCTGCTGATCAGAACCACTGGCACCCCGCCTTCGCCAAAGCGCGCCTCCAGCTGGGACACGTTCACCGGGCCGTGCACCACCGGCACCCCGAGCTGTTCCAGCTCCTCGACCATGTCCTCCTGCACCAGCTGCATCACCTCCTTCTTCTCCGCGCTGCGCACGGAATCCCCGAACGCCACCCCGCGATCGCGCACCAGCAGTTCCACCTCGAACCCACGATGGGTGGCCGCCAGCGCGAGCCCGTACGGCCCGCAGCCGCCGTGGCCCGAGGTCATAAAAATCGTGGTGGCGTCGCGCCACAGGCGCAGCTCCAGGCGCCGGTCCAGCTTCAGCGCCGGGTCCACCGCGCGCATCGCCATCATCAGCGCAGCCGGGCCACAGGTGAACTCCAGCGTCTGCGCGTAGTACGGGGCGCGTACCAGCGCCGGATCGGGGCCGGTCGCCAGCGACTTCTGCAGCCGCAGCGCATCCATGTGGTCCTCGTAGTAGTCGTCGATGGTGCCGAAGTCGCGATACCCGAGCCCGCGGAACAGGGCCAGGCTGGCCGCATTGTCGCGCCGCACCTCCAGACGCAGATCGGTCCGCCCGTGCTGGCGCGCCGCGTCTTCCGCCGCCTCCACCAGGCGCCGGCCCAGCCCCTGGCCGCGCGCCCGCGCGCTGACCGCAATCGAGTACAGCCGCGCCAGCGAGGTACCACGGCTGAACAGCAGCATCACGTAGCCGAGCAAGCCCTCCCCGCCGGGTCCCTCCGCCACCAGCGTCGCCGCATGTCCGCGCGTCAGCAGGTAGCGAAACTGCCGCCGCGAGATGCGATCGATCTCGAACGCCGCATCCTCCAGCGCCACCAGCGCCTCCAGATCCTCCAGCGTGGCCGGACGGATCAAGGGCGATTCCGCGGCGGGCGCGACCCGTTGCTTGACCTGCTGGCTCACGCTCCTCTCCCGGCGGCGGCCCGATCTCCATCGTAGCGCAACCACCGGGCGCCAATAGGCCGCTCCAGCAGGAATATTTGCCGACGGCAAGACCCCGGCTAACGTAGTGCCCCGGACAGTTCGTCCAGGCCGCCGATGGTGGCCGTGGGCTCCTTGCCCCAGGGGTCGAACAGGCCCTGCCGCGCCCGGTCAAGCCAGACCGTGCGCATGCCCGCAGCCTGCGCACCGATCACGTCGAAGGGGTTGCCTGAAACCAGCCATGCCTGCTGGGGCAGCGCATTCGCCCGCTGCAGGAAATGCCGGTACACGCGCGGGTCCGGTTTGAAGCAGCCAATCTCGTCCACGCTGACGAGATCCTCGAAGCGATCCGCCAGCCCGCCGTTCCGCAGCAGCCCGATAACCGTCTCGGCCGTCCCGTTGGAGAACGCGAATAGACGGTGTCCCTCCGCCCGCAGCTCGTCCAGGGCCGGCCCTGCATCGGCGAAGGCCGGGAGCTCTCGATAGCGCCGCAACAGCTCCGCCTCCTGCTCCGCTTCGAGCGCGACACCCAGTGCCTCGCAGCAGTACCGCAACGCCTGCTCGGTGCAGGTGTCGAAATCCGCGTACGCCCCCATCAGCCCGCGCCGGAAGGTGTACTCCAGCTGCTTCTCGCGCCAGGCCCGCGCCAGCACCGGCGCCCGGTCGCCCATCCACCCCTCGAGCGTCGCCGCAATCCCCTGCGTATCGATCAGCGTCCCGTACACATCAAACGCCAGCGTCTGCCCCATAGCCCCTCCTATTCGCGTTGACCCTGCTGCATCCCGCCCGCCGGATGGCGGTTCTGGACATCGCCGCTGCTCGGCGAAACACTGCACGTGTTGAATCCAATTGTCAGGAAGTATCCATGACCATGCAGGAGACCATTACCCGGAAGCTGGAGGAGCGCTTTGCGCCCGAGCATCTGGAGGTGGTGAACGAGAGCCACATGCACAACGTGCCGCCGGGTTCGGAGTCGCATTTCAAGGTCACGGTGGTGTCCGAGGCCTTTCGTGACCAGAAGCTGATCGCGCGGCACCGGCTGGTGAACCAGGCCCTGGCCGACGAACTGGCCGGTGGCATCCACGCCCTGGCGCTGCACACGCTGGACCCAGACCAGTGGTTCGAGCGCGCCGGCAAGGTCGCCGACTCCCCGCCCTGCATGGGTGGCGACGGCGGCAAGGCCTGATCCCTTGCCGCTAACAGAGATCCCCGCGCCCGAATCGGCCGTCGACCACATCCTGCGCGCTCGGCTGGAAGCGCCGGGGCTGATGGACCTGCTCGGCCAGATTGAGGCCAGCCTGAAACCGGCGGCCAGCCACCCGCCGCTGCCGGGCGTATCCGAGCACCTGGGGCCGGACCGCCACATCGTGCTGTGGCTGATCGACGGCTTTGCCACCCGCTATCGCCGCCATACACCGCTGCTGGGCGCGGACTACGTAACCGACCTCGAGACCGTGTTCCCCAGCACCACGGCCACCGCGATCACCAGCATCCTGACCGGGCGCACGCCCGCGCAGCACGGCCTGCTCGGCTGGCACACCCGCCTGCCGTCCGCCGAACGCACGCTGACGGTACTGATGGGCCAGGAGCGCGACGCCGAGGACCGCCCGGCCACGCTCGGCTACCGCGAGCTGACCGGCCGCGTACAGCCAGACCGCCTGGTCGACCGGCTCGGCTGCCACACCACCATGATCGGCCCGGACTGGATCGGCGGCACCCCGTACAACCGCATGATGAACAGCTCCGCCGCGTTCATCGGTTTCGAGGACCTGTCCGAACTGCCGGCGCGGGTGGCCGCGCACGTGAACGCGACCCCGGGGCCGCATTTCACCTACGTCTACTGGTCGGAGCTCGACCACCTGGGCCACCAATACGGCCCGGAAAGCCCGGAGGTGGAGCGCCACCTGAAGCAGCTGGACCTGGCCTACACCGCGACCTGCGCGCAGATCCAGCGCCCGGAAAGCGTGTTCCTGACCACCGCCGACCACGGCATGCGTACCATGGAACGCCGCCTGGACCTGCGCGAGCACCCGGCGGTGCAGGCCTGCCTGCGCCACCGCCTGACCGGCGAGCCACGTGCCGCCATCGCCCATGTGCGCGAAGGACGCGACACGGACTTCCTGACGGCCCTGGACGCCGCCTTCGGCGCGGACGTAGCCGCAGTCCCCGCCGCTGACTGGCTGGGGCCCGGCACGCTGGGCCTGCCGCCGGGGCATGACCGTGAGCACCCCGAGCTGCGGGCACGCGCCGGCGACTACCTGCTGCTGCCCGCGGAGGACGCCTACCTGGTGGACCCACCGGACGACGACGAGGGGCCGTTCTTCGTCGGCGCCCACGGCGGCCTGTCGCCGGAAGAGCGGCATATTCCCCTGTTTCTTCGGAATATCGGCCAGTCGCGGTAAACTATCGGGTTCTGTGCCGGCCAAACGGGCTGGCGCTGGCTGAAACAAGACTGTCCCGAGATCCCATGAACGACACCGCCGACCAGACCTACAACAACGCCGCCCAGCACCTGATCGAGCTGGCGAACCGGCTCGCCGATGACGGCCAGGCCACCGAGACCGGCGACGTCGCCGACGGCCTGCTGGCCGGTGCCGTGCACTTCTGGCTGTACAGCCGCCAGCCCTGCGGCGATCCGTTGTGCGAGGACTGCGCCCCGTTCGCGGACGCCGAGAGCCGTCTGGCCATGCTGCACGAGCTGATTGACGAGCTGGCGCGCGACAGCGACTACTTCCACGCCACCACCGACACCACCGTCGGCCACGCCTGACCCGCTACGCCCGAGCCGATGCCGGTCACGCCCTTTCGCCCCGCGACCGATACCTGGTTCGGCGAGGCCTTCGGGCAGGCGACCGCGATCCAGTCGCGCGGCTGGCCCGCGATCCGGGCCGGCCATCACTGCCTGCTGATCGCCCCCACCGGCAGCGGCAAGACCCTCGCCGCCTTCCTCAGCGCCATTGATCGCCTGACCGGCGAGCCCGCCCCGGATGCCCGTCGCGGCTACTCGGTGCTCTACATCTCGCCGCTGAAGGCGCTGGCCACCGACATCGAACGCAACCTGCGCGCCCCGCTGACCGGGATCGCGCAGACCGCCGCGCGCTTGGGCGATGATGCCTCGCGCGAGCCAGTGGTCCATATCCGCACCGGCGACACCCCGCAGGCCGAGCGCCGCGCTCAGGCGCGCGAACCCGGCGATATCCTGGTGACCACGCCGGAGTCGCTGTACCTGCTGCTGGGCTCGCAGGCCGCCGAGAACCTCGAATCCGTCCACACGGTGATCATCGACGAGGTGCACGCGCTGGCCGGCAACAAGCGCGGCGCACATCTCGCCCTGTCGCTGGAACGCCTGGCCGAGCGCTGCGACAAGGACCCGCAGCGCATCGGGCTGTCCGCCACCGTGCACCCGGTGGAGGTGGCGCGCGGCTTCCTCGGCGGCGACCGCGAGGTGGAGGTGATCGACGCCGCCGAGCCCCCGCGCCTGGACCTGGAGATCCTCGCCCCCGAGGAGCCGCCCGCCGCGCACGCAGCGCCGACCGTCGAGGGCCCGGATACGACGCCCCCCTCGTCCGGCCCGATCCCGTCCGGCTCCATCCTCGGCGCGGTGTACAGCCAGGGCACCGGGCAGCTCCCCGCCGCTGGCGGCGACCGCGCCGCACGCCTGGAGCCGCGCCTGCTGGCCGCGATCCTGGAGCACCGCTCCACCATCGTGTTCGTGAACAGCCGCGGGCTGTGCGAGCGTCTGGTCCAGCGCATCAACGAGGCCTGGCGCGAGCAGCAGCCGGAGGATGCCGAACCGGTGGAGGATCTGGTCGCCGCTCACCACGGCAGCGTGTCCCACGAGCGCCGCGCCGAGATCGAGGGCCGGCTGAAGACCGGGCGCCTGCGCGGCATCGTCGCGACCAGCTCGCTGGAACTGGGCATCGACATGGGCGCGGTGGACCTGGTGATCATGGTCGAATCCCCCGGCGCGGTCGCCCGTGGGCTGCAGCGCGCCGGGCGTGCCGGGCACGGCGTGGGCCAGGTCTCGCGCTCGCTGCTGCTGCCGCGCTTTCGCGGCGACCTGCTCGAATGCGCGGTGATCGGCGAGCGCATGCAGGCCGGCGCGCTGGAACCGATCCACGCCCCGCACAACCCGCTGGACGTGCTGGCCCAGCAACTCGTCGCGATGGTCTGCGAACGCCCGCGCACGGTGGACGAGCTGCACGCGCTGGTCCGCCGCGCCGCACCCTGGCGCGAGCTGTCGCGGGCGCTGCTCGAGGCCACGCTGGACATGCTCTCCGGCCATTACCCGAGCACCGACTTTGCCGACCTGCGCCCCTGGCTCGCCTGGGACCGCGCCCGCGACGAGCTGACCCCGCGCCGAGGAGCGGCTCTCGCCGCGCGCCTGAACGCCGGGACCATCCCCGACCGCGGGCTGTACGGCGTGCATGTCGGCGAGGGCGGGCCGCGCATCGGCGAACTGGACGAGGAGATGGTGTTCGAGCTGAAGACCGGCGAGAACGTGACCCTGGGTGCCAGCACCTGGCACGTGGAGGCGATTACCCGCGACCGCGTGCTCGTCTCCCCCGCCCCCGGCGAGGTCGGCAAGCTGCCGTTCTGGCATGGCGACGGCCCCGGCCGCCCGATCCAGCTCGGCCAGGCCATCGGCGCCGCGACCGAGCGGCTGGCCCGCATGAACCGCGCCGAACGCACGACCTGGCTCAGGGAACACGCGCCACTGTCGGAGGCGGCGGTCGAGACCCTCAGCGACTACATCGACGAGCAGCGCGAGGCCACCAGACAGCTGCCCTCCGACCAGCGCATCGTGGTCGAGCGCTTCCGCGACGAGGTCGGCGACTGGCGCGTCTGCATCCTGACCCCGTTTGGCGCGCGCGTGCACGCCCCCTGGGCGCTGGCCCTGCAGAGCGCGCTGACCAGCCGCTCCGGCTTCGAGGTGCAGGTGATGTACACCGACGACGGCATCGTGCTGCGCCTGGCCGACAGCGAGGACCTGCCCGAGCTGGACAGCCTGTTCCCCGACCCGGAGGAGCTGGAGGAGGCGGTCACCCGCGAGCTGGGCCACTCCACGCTGTTCGCCAGCGCCTTTCGCGAGAACGCGGCACGCGCCCTGCTGCTGGTACGCAACCGCCCCGGCCAGCGCACCCCGCTGTGGGCGCAGCGCCTGAAGTCGCAGCAACTGCTGGCCTCGGTGCGCGAGTACGCGAGCTTCCCGGTGGTGCTGGAGACCTACCGCCAGGTGCTGGCCGACGTGTTCGACCTGGACGCCCTGCGCCAGATCCTGCGCGGCGTGCAGGAACGCCGCATCCGCGTGCACGAGGTGGAGACGCCGCAGGCCTCCCCGTTCGCCCGCAGCCTGGTGTTCGCCTATGTCGCGGCCTACATCTACGAGCAGGACGCGCCGATGGCCGAGCGCAAGGCCCAGGCGCTCACGCTCGACCGCGGCATGCTGGCCGAACTGCTGGGCCAGGCCGAGCTGCGCGAACTGATCGACCCCGAGGCCCTGGCCGAGCTGGAGGCCGAGCTGGCGCACGCCACCGAGGCGACCCGGGTGCCGGACGCCGACGCCCTGCACGACCTGCTGCGCCGGCGCGGGGACCTGAGCCCGGACGAAGTGGCGGCCGCCTGTGCCGAGGCACCGGGGCCGTGGCTGGAACAGCTCGCCCGGTCCCTGCGCGCGGTGGAGGTGCGCATCGCCGGCGAGTCGCGCTGGATCGCGGCCGAGGACGCCGCGCTCTACCGCGATGCCCTCGGCGTGGTGCCCCCGCCCGGCCTGCCCGCCACCTTCCTGGAACCGCCGCAGCGCCCGCTGGAACAGCTGCTGCGCCGCTACGCCCGTACCCACGGACCTTTCCGCAACGAGGACCTGGGCGCTCGCTACGGCCTCGCGCCGGGCGCACTGCTGCCGGCGCTCGAGAGCCTGGAGCGCGCCGGCGTACTGCTGCGCGGCGAGATCCGCCCGCAGGGCACCGGCGAGGACTGGTGCGAACTGGACATCCTGCGGCGACTGAAACGCCGCACCCTGGCGCGGCTGCGCGACGAGGCGGCCGCGGTCGATGCCCGTGCGCTGGGCCGCTTCCTGCCCGCCTGGCAGGGCCTGACCGAGCCCGGCCGCGGAGCCGGCGCCCTGCGCGACACGCTGACGCAACTGGAGGGCATCGCCCTGCCCTGGTCCGCCTGGACCGCCCACGTACTGCCGATGCGGGTGCGCGACTTCTCGCTGGATGCGCTCGACCGCATCACCGCCTCCGGGGAGTTCGTCTGGGTGGGCAGTGGTGCGCTGGGCCAGCGCAACGGGCGGGTCCGCTTCCTGCGCCGCGAACAGGCGATGGTGCTGCTGGAACCGGAGGCCGATGCCACGAATACCCCCGCCAGCGACGACCCGCTGGCGCAGGCGATCCTGGACACCCTGGACCAGCGCGGCGCCTGCTTCTACCTGGAGCTGGAACGCGCGGCCCGGACGGCGCAGCCGGATGCCCGCCAGGACGCGATCGAAGCCGCGATCTGGGACCTGGTCTGGGCCGGGCAGATCACCAACGACACCTTCGCGCCGCTGCGCAGCCTGGGCCAGCGCAGGACCTCCGCGCGCGGCCGGCGACGCCCGGGACAGGGTCTGGCGGGCGGGCGCTGGTCACGAGTCGCCGAGCTGATCGACCCCGGCGTGTCGCTGACCGAGCGCGCCCGCGAACAGGCCGAGAACCTGCTGGCCCGCTACGGTGTGGTCAGCCGCGAGATGGCCCGCGCCGAGGGCCTGCCCGGCGGCTTCGGGCGCGTGTATCCCGTCTACCGCGCGATGGAGGACGCCGGCAAGCTGCGCCGCGGCCACTTCGTCGAGGGCCTGACCGGCGCGCAGTTCGCCCGCGCCGGCGCGGTGGACCGCCTGCGCGCCCTGGAACGCGCGGCCGACGACACCCCCGAACCGCAGTGGCTGGCCAGCGTCGACCCGGCCAGCCCCTGGGGCCAGCTCCTGCCCTGGCCACAGCCGCCGGAAGCGGCCGAGGGCCGCCTGCGCCGCGTGGCCGGGGCGCTGGTCGCGCTGGCCGGCGGCCAGCCGCTGCTGTACCTGGCCGCCTCCGGTCGCCAGCTGTTCGTCTGGGAGACCATCCCCGGCATCGACACCGCGGAGGAGCACGCCGCCCTCGTCACCGAGGCCATCCGCCAGCTCGCCGGGAGCCGCTGGCTGCCGAAGCGCCGCGGCGTCACCATCGAGAGCATCAACGGCGAACCGGCGCGCCAGTCCCCGTTCGCCGCCGCCCTGCGTGCCGGCGGCGCCCTAGGCGAGGTCCGCGGCCTGCGCCTGGAGCCACCCGCCGGCCGCCGTTGATGCGATTCGCTGCGCTCATCGGCATCCTACCGTGACATCGGCGCGACCTAGGGTGCGCTGAGCCCTGCGAAACGCACCGTTCGCCCGGAATCTCTCGAAGCTCGAACGGCTGCCCCAACCCATCGGCATATCGCAGTCGCCCATCACACGAGCCCGGGCAAAAAACGCCTGTCTGGCTGGACACTCGCACCACCGGTACGGCAGAATCCCGTTCATTCGATGCACCTTCCATTTTTGGTGCAATCGCGTCCATTCACGACAGGATCGCAGCCGATTCCGCCCATCATGCCTTCTATCCTGCTACTCAACGGCCCCAACCTGAACCTGCTGGGACAGCGGGAGCCGGAGCGGTACGGGCACCATACGCTGGCGGACATCGAGGCCGACCTGACTGCGCACGCCCAGGCCGCCGGGGAGACCCTGGCCTGCTTTCAGAGCAACCACGAGGGCGAGCTGATCGACCGCATCCATGCGGCACGCAGCGAGGGCGTACGCCGCATCCTGATCAACCCGGGCGGCCTGACGCACACCAGCGTAAGCCTGCGCGACGCCCTGCTGGGCGTCGACATCCCGTTTTACGAGATTCACATCAGCAACATCTACGCGCGCGAGGCGTTTCGTCATACTTCGCGCCTGGCCGATGTCGCCGCCGGCACCCTGAGCGGGTTCGGCGTCATCGGCTACCGGATGGCACTGGACGCGGCAATCGCGGCCCTCAAGGAGTCATAGACACCCCATGGATATTCGCAAGGTCAAGAAACTGATCGATCTGCTCGACGAGAGCGGCATCCACGAGATCGAGATCCACGAAGGCGAGGAATCGGTGCGCATCACCCGTTCGCCGAGCGGCTCCGCCGTGGCCGCCGCCCCGGCAGCGATGCCCGCCCCGGCACCGGCCGCCGCCCCGGCCGCCCCGGCCGCCCCGGCGGGCGAGGCCGCGGCACCGGCGGCGCCGGAAGTGGACGGCCACCCGGTCACCGCGCCGATGGTCGGCACCTTCTACCGTGCCCCGAGTCCCGGCGCGAAGCCCTTTGTCGAGGTCGGCCAGACGGTAGAGGTCGGCGAGACGCTGTGCATCATCGAGGCGATGAAGATGCTCAACCCCATCGAGGCGGACCAAGCCGGCACCATCCGCGACATCCTGGTCGAGAACGGCAACCCGGTGGAATACGGCCAGCCCCTGTTCATCATCGGCTGACGCCCCCCGACTTCGCTGCCTACAGGTCCGAGCATGTTTGAAAAGATTCTGATCGCCAACCGCGGCGAGATCGCCCTGCGGGTCCTGCGCACCTGCCGCGAGATGGGCATTGCGACGGTCGCGGTGCACTCCAGCGCCGACCGCGACCTGAAGCACGTGCGCCTGGCCGACGAGTCGGTCTGCATCGGGCCGGCCGCCTCCGGCGAGAGCTACCTGAACATCCCCGCGCTGATCGCCGCGGCCGAGGTCACCGATGCCGGCGCGATCCACCCCGGCTACGGTTTCCTGTCGGAGAACGCGGACTTCGCCGAGCGCGTGGAGTCCTCGGGCTTTGCCTTTATCGGCCCGCGCGCCGAGACGATTCGCCTGATGGGCGACAAGGTCTCGGCCAAGCAGGCGATGCAGGATGCCGGCGTCCCCTGTGTGCCCGGCTCCGGCGGCGCGCTGACCGACGACGCCGACACCAACATGGCGCTGGCCCGCGAGATTGGCTACCCGGTGATCATCAAGGCCGCCGCGGGCGGCGGTGGCCGCGGCATGCGCGTGGTGCACACCGAGGGCGCGCTGCTGCATTCGATCTCGCTGACCCGCAACGAGGCCCAGCAGGGGTTCGGCAACGACACCCTGTACATGGAGAAGTACCTCGAGCACCCGCGCCACGTGGAGTTCCAGATCCTCTCCGACAGCCACGGCAACGCCATCTGCCTGGGCGAGCGCGACTGCTCGATGCAGCGCCGCCACCAGAAGGTGATCGAGGAGGCCCCGGCACCGGGCATCACCGACGAACAGCGTCAGGCCATGAGCGAGCGGCTGGTGCGGGCCTGCCAGGAGATCGGCTACCGCGGCGCCGGGACCTTCGAGTTCCTGTACGAGAACGGCGAGTTCTACTTCATCGAGATGAACACCCGGCTGCAGGTCGAGCACACGGTGACCGAGCAGGTCACCGGTATCGACCTGGTGCGCGAACAGATTCTCATCGCGGCGGGCGAACCGCTGTCCCTGACCCAGGATCAGGTGGAGATCCGCGGGCACGCGATCGAGTGCCGCATCAACGCCGAGAACCCGGCCACGTTCATCCCCAGCCCGGGCACCATCCAGCAGTATCACGCCCCGGGCGGGCTCGGCATCCGCATGGACACCCACATCTACAACGGCTACGCGGTGCCGCCCTACTACGACTCGATGATCGGCAAGCTGATCGCCCACGGGTTTGACCGCAAGATCGCAATCGCCCGCATGCGCGGCGCGCTCGGCGAGATCGTGATCGACGGGATCGAGACCAACATCGCCCTGCACAGCGAGCTGATGAATGATGCGAACTTCCAGAACGGTGGGACCGATATCCACTACCTGGAGAAGAAGCTGAAGTCGCTGACCTGATGAGCCTCGCCGAGCTGCAGTGCCAGATTGCCCCGGAGCAGGCCGAGCCCCTGGAGGATGCCCTGTTCGAGCTTGGCGCCGTCAGCGTGGAGCTCCACGACGGCGCCGACGAGCCGCTGTTCGAGCCCCCGCTGGGTACCCATCCGCTTTGGTCCAGCGTGTGCCTGAAGGCCGTGTTCGCCGACGCCACCCAGGCCGAGCTGGCCGCGGCCTCGCTTGAGCGACTCCAGCCGGCGCCGGAATCCATCTCCGTGGTCGCGATCGAGGATCAGGACTGGGTGCGCGCGGGGCTCGATGGCCTGGGCGCCATCCACTGCGGGGGCCCGCTGTGGATCGTGCCCTCCTGGGAGACCCCGCCCGACGTCGAGGATGGCGTGTTCGTGCATCTCGACCCGGGCCTGGCCTTTGGCACCGGCAATCACCCGACCACCGCGATGTGCCTGAAATCACTGGCGGCGAACCCGCCACGCGACCAGCAGGTGCTCGACTACGGCTGCGGCTCCGGCATCCTCGCGATCGCGGCGCTGAAGCTGGGGGCACGACATGCGGTGGGCACCGACATCGACCGCCAGGCCGTCCAGGCCACCTACAGCAATGCGGCGGAAAACGACATCTCCGAGGACCGGATCGAGGTCGGACTGACCGATCACCCGGTACCCAATGCCGGCTTTGATCTGGTTATTGCCAACATCCTGGCCAAGCCCCTGATCGACCTCGCCCCGGAACTGGCCCGCGCGGCCCGCCCGGGGGCACGCCTGCTGCTGGCCGGCCTGCTGGAGCGCCAGGCCGACGAGGTCATGGCGGCCTACGCGGACGCCTTCGACATCGGGATCGAGGACACCCGCGAGGGCTGGGCCCTGCTCAGCGGGCGCCGGCGCTAGCGTATGCGCCCGCGACCGGTCTTCTGGCACGGCTGACCGGAGCCCCTCGCGATGCTCGCCCGCTGTCCCCATTGTGGGGTTGCCCACACCCTGACCCGCGGCGAAGAGCTACGACTGGACCGGGCACATTGTGATGCCTGCGGTGCGGACTTTGCGCTGTTCGTGGCACTCGAGATCGGCGGCGCCGGCGAACGGGCAACCGGCCCCGGCATCTCGGCGGTGCGCCACACTGCCTCCCTGGATATCGAGCGCAGCCCCCGGCGCCAGACACTGGAACTCGATATCGATACCCGCCCCGGGCAGACCACGGCATTTCCGGGACGACGCCCGGGGCGGGCCTTCGCTGCCTTTCTGGCCCTCCTGCTGCTCGCCCTCCTCGCCCTGCAACTCCTGCTGGCGCCGCCGGTGCCCCCGGGGGCCTGGAGCGGACTGGACGACGCCCGGGCGAGTCTCTGTGCCACCCCGCGGGTCGAGGATCTCTGCCCGCCATGGGAACCTGGGCGCGAACCGGAACGCATCCGCGTCTCCTCCCCCGATCTGCACCTCGCCAACGCGGGAGACCTGTCCATGCGCTTTGAGCTGGAAAGCCCACTGCAACAGGGATGGCCGGTCATAGACGTTTGGCTGTCGGACCGACTGGGGACACCCCGCGGCCATTGGCGACTCCATCCGGCGGACGGCCATGCCAACCTTCAGGCACCGATGGCGGCGGGTCACCGCTATGCGATCGAGATCGAATTACCTGATACCGGGCCGCACATCACCGGGGCCCACATCACGCTGCACTGACCCCGCCCCGCTCAACGCTGCTAGACTCTCGGGTTTTACCCTGCTGGTTCGAAATCCCGCATGCAGCTCGGCCCCCACCATTTCCCCGGCCCACCCGTGTTCCTGGCCCCGATGGCCGGTGTCAGTGACCGGCCGTTGCGCCTGATCGCGCGGCGCCTGGGCGCGAGCGCGGCTGTCTCGGAGATGGTCACCTCGGACACGCGCCTGTGGGGCAGCGACAAGAGCCGGCACCGGCTGGACCACCGCCAGGAACCCCGCCCGCGCATCGTGCAACTGCTGGGCAACGAACCCGAACCGCTGGCCGAGGCCGCGCGCGAGAACGTGCGCCGCGGGGCGGACGTGATCGACCTGAACCTCGGCTGCCCCGCCAAGAAGGTCTGCAGCAAGGCCGCAGGCTCGGCCCTGCTGGGGGAACCGGGGCGGGTACGCGAGCTGCTGACCGCACTGGTGGAAAGCGTCGAGGTCCCGGTCACGCTGAAGATGCGCCTGGGGCTGGATCGCGAGCGGATCAACGCCGAGACCATCGCGGGCATCGCGCAGGATTGCGGCATCGCGATGCTGACCGTGCACGGGCGCACCCGCGCCGACGCCTATCGTGGCACGGCCGACTACGAGGCCATCGCGCGTGTGGTACGCGCCGTTTCCATCCCGGTGCTGGCCAACGGCGATGTAGTCGACATCGACAGTGCGCGCCGGGCGCTCGCAACCACCGGCGCGACCGGACTGATGATCGGGCGCGGGGCACAGGGGCGCCCCTGGCTACCCGGCCAGATCCGCGCCGCCCTGGCCGGCGAACCGGTGCCAGCCGACCCGGCATGGGATACGCTTCTTGCGCTGATCGAGGAGCATTTGCAGGCATTGCATGCGCAATACGGCGAAATGCAGGGCGTGCGTATCGCGCGCAAGCACCTGGGCTGGTATCTTCAGCACATGGGTCTCGGGGAGGACCCAACCCGGGCGGCACGGGCTTCCCTTCTCGCCGCCACTACCGCTAGTGAACAGCTTGGGCGCCTGCGCGCCATTCTGTCAGGAATCACAAGCGAGGCCGCATGAGGATGGACGTACCCTCTTTAGAACAAGAACAAAGCGGGGAACCGGTATCATCCGGCAACCTCGCGTCGGGCTGCGTACTCGCCGAGTCGGTGCGCAATGCGCTGGACCAGTATTTCGAGACGCTGGACGGGCAGAGTAGTCACGACCTCTATGCGCTCGTAATGAACGAGGTCGAGCGCCCGCTACTGGCCTGCGTGCTGGAGCGCTGCAACGGCAACCAGAGCCGGGCGGCGGCGCTTCTGGGGCTCAACCGCGCCACGCTGCGCAAGAAGCTGCGTGCCCATGGCCTGATCAGCGAGAACGGCCACGGGAACGGAAACGGGAACGGCGCCCAGCGCTAACTCACCCCGCCGGACCCGGCACACGCCCGCCACCTGCACGGGCGTGTGCGCAATCATCGACCGATCTAGCCCTTCCAGCCGAGGCGCTGCAGCGCCGTGCGGTGCAGTTCCGGCGTCGCGGCCGCCAGCACGTTGGTGGTCTGCAGGTCCAGCTCGCCGCCAGACAGATTGGTGAAGGTCCCGCCCGCCTCGCGCACAATCACGGCCAGCGCCGCGATATCGAGGATGTTCACATCCGACTCGATGATCAGGTCGATGCTGCCGCGCGCCAGCAGGTGGTAGTGGTAGAAGTCGCCATAGCCGCGCGTGCGATTGACCTCGGCCATGATCCCGCCCAGCGCCGCCCAGCCTTCGGGATTCTGCGCGAGGGTCTTCAGGTTCCCGGTGGACAGCGAGGCGCGGCCCAGCTCGGTGGTCGGGGCGACGGCAATCTTTTCGCCGTTGAGGTAGGCGCCCTGGCCCTTTTCCGCCCAGGCGCGCTCGCCGAACTGCATGCCATTGGACAGCCCCAGGATCAGATCGCCCTTGTGCATCAGCGCGATCTGGGTGGAGAAGAACGGGTAGCGGCGCACGAAGCTCTTGGTGCCGTCGATCGGGTCGATCAGCCAGACATAGTCGGAGTCCATGTCCGACTGGCCGGTTTCCTCGCCGTAGAAGCCGTGATCCGGGAAGCGCTCGCGGATCACCTGGCGGATCGCCTGTTCGCTTTCCACGTCGGCGCGCGTCACGGGCGTGTCGTCGGGCTTGGTCTCCACATCGACGCCGGCGGCGTAGTAGTGACGAATGACCTTGTCCGCGGCATCGGCGGCGGCCTGGGCGGCCTCCATAAACGCGCTTTGCTGCATGCTGCTACCCCTTCAAAAAAAGGAGCTATCTTAGCATGCCGCCCCCAGCGGCTCTGGCCAGGAAGCGGTCGGCGGTTGTCCCGGCCCCGGCATGCCCCGATAATGCCGCCATCTTTTCGAGGAGTCCGACATGCCCAAGAAGCTGCCCGACGTCAGCAATCTCGAACGCCTGGAACTGTTCGGCGAGGACTACAACCCGAGCGCGACCATCGAGAACGTGGACGGCCAGACCCTGTCGCTGCAGATCTACTACCAGCTGGCGCTGGACTACGGCGGCATCGGCCCGAAGGCCGCCAACTCCGGTTTGCTGATGTACGGCAGCCATGCCGACGATGCCCGCGCCAACCCGGGCAAACACCCGAACATCGACCGCCTGTTCGAGATCCTCGACAAGGGCTACTACCTGTCGGTGAAGGCTGTACCCAAGCGCAAGAGCCGCGCCAGCTAGTTCCTTGCGGAGACGTTCTCCCGTTCCGGCGCATACGTGCAAACCGGAACGCGTCCTCCGCACATCACGGCAGGCGGTTGGTGTGGATCACGCGCCAGCCGCGCGTCGGATGCCGATGCAGTCGGGTCCGGCTCGCATACTCGCATTCCAGCTGGAACAGCCGCTCGTCCGGCACCCCCATCACCCAGCCGACCAACGCACGGATGACCCCGGCGTGCACGATCACCAGCACTCGTTCCACCGGCTGGCCGCCGACCGTGGTCTCGAAGGCCGCCTCCACCCGCCGGCGAAAGGCGCCCAGCGGCTCCGCCCCGGCCGGCCGCGAATGGACCGGATCGGCATAGAACGCCCGGTATTCCTCCGGCCGTTCGCGCTGCAGCTCGACCCGTGTGCGTCCCTCCCAGTCGCCAAAGCCGACCTCGCGCAGGTCCGGCTCCAGATGCAGGGACAGGTCACGCTCGTCCGCCAGGCGCTCGGCAAACGCCCGGCAGCGGTGCATCGGCGAACTAACGACCGCCTGCCAGCCGTCATCGTCACGCACCGCGTGTTCCATCTGCGTCCACCCCTGCGCGCTGAGCGGGTCGTCGCAGCCATGCCCACGATAGCGCTGCCCGCCCTCCGGTTCGCCGTGTCGCAACAGATCCACAATCATGCCGTGTCCTCGCTCAGGCAGGCCTCCAGCCAGGCCCAGTCGAAATGCGGGCCCGGGTCGGTCTTGCGCCCGGGGGCGATGTCGCAGTGGCCCACCAGCGCATCCGGGGTAATGGCCGGAAAGCGTTCGCGCAGCCAGCCGATCAAACGGGCCAGCTCGGCGTACTGCACCGGCGTGAACGGATCGTCGTCGGTGCCCTCGAGTTCGATGCCAATGGAAAAATCGTTGCAGCGCTCGCGGCCACGCCACTGCGAGGCGCCGGCATGCCAGGCCCGCCGGGAGAACGGCACGAACTGGGTCGCCACCCCCGCCCGATCGATCAGCACATGGGCGGACACGCGCAGATCGGCGATCTGCGCAAAGTAGGGGTGGGCACCGGGGTCGAGCCGGTTCTGGAACAGTTCGGCCACGTGCGGCCCGCCGAACGTGCCCGGCGGCAGGCTGATGGCATGCACGACGATCAACTCGGGCTCCATCCCCGCAGGGCGTGCGTCCTGGTTCGGGCTCTCAAGCACTTGGGCCGACGGCCACCAGTCGCGATCGACGATCATAGTCTCGGTCACGGGGCCTCCTCGGGCGGGCGCTGCAGGCAGGCCGCGAGGGCCTCGAGCAGCAACGGCAGGCGTGGCGGGGCCTCGAGGCGGCCGTGGTAGGCACCGGCATTGAAAACGAACAGGGCCGGGAGGTGGAAGACCTCGAACTCGCGCACCAGCGCGGTATCCATCTCTGCATCGACGACGAACAGGGCGGGCGCTTCGGGCTCGGCCTGCCACTGCTCCAGCACCCGGCCCATCACCTTGCAGGCCCCGCAGCCCCGGCGGGTAAACAGGATCACCGCCGGACCCGGGACCTCCAGGAGGTGCTGATGAAAGTCGAACTGGGTCAGCCGGGGCAGGCCCGTCTGACGCAGGGTCGGGTCAGTTGGAGTTGTCTTCGGCCTGTCGCTCAATGGATTCACCGGCATCCTGCACGTCTTCGCCAAACCCCTCCATAGTGGCGCAACCAGCGATGCCAAGCGAGCCCAGAGCCACCAGCAGGATCAGCAGGGCGGCGGGAATGCATTGCGTGAAATGCATGCGAGCTCCTTGTCTCTTTCGTGATTCGGTCCGTGATACCGACTGCCAAAGGGCACTCCAGGGACGGTCACACTTTATGAGGCGCACGCACTGGGGTAGTTTACGCGCCGCCCTCTTTTCGTGAAGGAAGTCGCAACCCTGTGTCCGACCTGAATCCGCAACAACAGGCGGCCGTGACCACCACGGACCGCCCCCTGCTGGTCCTGGCCGGAGCGGGCTCGGGCAAGACCCGGGTGATCACCGAGAAGATCGCGTACCTGATCGAGCAGCGCGGGCTCGAGGCGCGCCGGATTGTCGCGATCACCTTTACCAACAAGGCCGCGCGCGAGATGCGCGAGCGCGTCCAGGGACGCCTGTCGAAGGAACAGGCGCGCGGGCTCGGCGTCTCCACCTTCCACACCTTCGGGCTGAACTTCCTGCGCCGCGAACTGGACGCGGCCGGGCTGCGTGCGGGCTTCTCCATCCTCGATCCGGGCGACTGCCGCTCGCTGCTGCGCGAGATCACCTACCGCGACGATACCGGCTCCGAGGTCGACGCCCTGATCGGCCACATCAGCCGCTGGAAGAACGACTTGATGACGCCGGAGGAGGCGCTGCACGAGGCCAGCCAGATGAGCGACGCCCCGGAGGCGACCGCCGCGGCCAATCTCTACCCGCGCTACGAGGATGCCCTTCGCGCCTACAATGCGGTGGACTTCGACGACCTGATCAAGCGCCCGGTGGACTGCCTGCGCGCGGACACCGAGCTGCGCAACCGCTGGCAGGACCGCATCCGCCACCTGCTGGTGGACGAATACCAGGACACCAACTCCGCGCAGTACCAGCTGGTGCGCCTGCTGGTGGGCGTCAGTGACGGCCTGACGGTGGTCGGCGACGACGACCAGTCGATCTACGCCTGGCGCGGCGCCCGCCCGGAAAACCTCGCGCGTCTGCAGCAGGACTTCCCGCGCCTGGAGGTGATCAAACTGGAGCAGAACTACCGCTCCACCAACCGCATCCTGCATACCGCGAATGCGCTGATCGCCAACAACCCGCATGTGTTCGAGAAACGCCTGTGGAGTGCGCTCGGCGCGGGCGAGAAGATCGAGGTGATCGGCTGCTCCGACGCCGACACCGAGGCCGCGCGCGTAGTCTCCGAACTGATGCGCCGGCGCTTTCGCCTGAACGCGGGCTGGGGCGACTTCGCCATCCTCTACCGCAGCAACCACCAGTCACGGTTGTTCGAGAAGCTCCTGCGCGAGCAGGGCATCCCCTACCGCCTGAGTGGTGGGCAGTCGTTCTTCGAGAAGGCCGAGATCAAGGACCTGGTCGCCTATCTGCGCCTGCTCGCCAACCCGGACGACAACACCGCCTTCCTGCGCGTGGTCAATGTGCCGCGCCGCGAGATCGGCCCGGCGACGCTGGAGAAACTCGGCCACTACGCCAACCAGCGTGGCACCTCGCTGCTGCAGGCCGCGCGCGGGGCCGGCCTGTCCGAGTACATGGACGCCCGGGCGCAGGCACGCCTGGAACGCTTCACCGACTGGGTCGACGGCTTCCAGCGCCGCGGCGAGGACGAAGCGCCGGACGCCTTGCTGCGCACCCTGGTCGAGGACATCGACTACGAGTCCTGGCTGCTGGAGAACAGCTCCAACCCGCGTGCCGCGACCCGACGCATGGAGAACGTGCGCGAGTTCATCGACTGGGTCGGGCGCATGGGTGGCGGCAACACCACCGCGGAGTACGGCGACGACGAGGCAGACGACGCGCAGACCATGGACCTGGCCGATATCGTCAACCGCATCAGCCTGATGGACATTCTCGACCGCAACCGGGAGTCCCAGGACGGCGACGAGTCCGTGCAACTACTGACCCTGCACACGGCCAAGGGGCTGGAGTTCCCGCATGTCTGCCTGGTCGGCTTCGAGGAGGAGCTGCTGCCGCACCGGGTCAGCGTGGAGGACGATTCCATCGAGGAGGAGCGGCGGCTCGCCTATGTCGGGCTGACCCGTGCCCAGCAGACCCTGCTGATCACCTACGCCCAGAACCGGACCCGCTACGGCGAGACCCTCGAATGCGAGCCCTCGCGCTTTCTCGACGAGCTGCCCGAAGAACACCTCGAATGGCCGGACGCCAGGCCGCCGGATCCCGAGACCCAGAAGCTCACTGCCCAGGCCCACCTGGCCGGCCTCAAGGCCATGCTCGGCAAATAGCCGCTGCGCGGCCGGGGAGCCTTCGCTCACTACTGGGGCGCCCGGCCCATTCCGGACGCCCCGGCCCGCTCCCCCCTTCGTCTTCTTGGCATCTCGCCGTGCGCGCCCAGCGCCTCAGGCGGCCCAAAAGTATGAAATTTGTCACACCCTGCTTTTGATTCTTATATCAAAGCCCCCACCTCAATTGAAGCCGCAAATGCGATCCATACGGATCTGATCAAGCAAGCCCCCTGTCCGGCCTCCGGCATCGACGGCATCGACGGCATCAGTGGCGCAGCTTCAGGCCGACCTTGGTGATGCGGGCGCCGTCCATCTCGCGGATCACCAGGCGCATCGGGCCAAGGTCGACGGCGTCGCCGACGACCGGCTCGGCCTGGAGTTCACGACGCAGGTAGTCCTCCAGGGTGTCGCCCTGGTGTTCGGGCGGTACCGGGGCGCCGTAGGCCATGCCGACCGCCCCGAGTTGGGCGTCGCCATTGAGGGCAAACTCCCCGAACACACTTTGCTCGGTCAGGCGTTCCGGCACCTGGTCCTGCGGGACGAACAGGCGGTCGAGGTCATGCAGATCGGCCGGGGCGACCATGATGTAGAGGTGGTCGCCGGCATGCAGATCGAGCAGCTCGAGCGTGTCCAGCAGCTTGCCCTCGCGCAGGTGAGCCACGACCCGCGCACTGCCCGGCAGGCGGAAGTTCGACCACGCCTCGCGCACCACCGGCGTGGTCTCGGCCAGGCGATAGCCGACCAGCTCCATCTCCTGCTGTCCGGGGATGTCCAGCTCGGTGCGCTGCACCCGCGCGGTGGTCGGGGGCAGCTCCAGTCCCAGCCAGCGCGCCGAGGGCGCGACGGTCCAGCCCTGCACCAGCAGCGAGATCAGCACCACGAAGAACACGACGTGGAAGAAGTAGCCCGCCAGCTCCAGCCCGGCGAGCAGCGGGAACAGCGCCAGGATGATCGGTACCGCGCCGCGAAGACCGACCCAGGCGATGAAGACCTGTTCGCGCCACGGGAAGCGGAACGGGTACAGGCACAGCCATACGGCCAGGGGCCGGGCAACCAGGATCAGGACCGCGGCGACGAGCCCCGCATCCAGTGCCACCGGGGGCAGCCCCGAGGGCGTCACCAGCATGCCGAGCATCAGGAACATGCCGATCTGTGCCAGCGAGGCGATCCCGTCGTGGAAGCGCTTGATGTTCTGCGAGGCCTCCAGCGGGCGGTTGCCGATCAGCAGCCCTGCCAGGTACACGGCCAGAAAGCCCGAGCCGCCCACCAGGCCGGTCAGGCCGAAGATGGCCAGTGCCCCGGCCATCGCGAACAGCGGGTACAGCCCGCCCGCCATCGGCACCCGGTTGATCAGCGCCAGCAGGGCGAAACCGCCCGCCACACCAAACAAGGCCCCCAGCCCCATTTGCTGGACAAACTCGATGGCGACGACCACCCCGAATTGCTGGTCGGGCATCAGCAACAGCTCGATCAGCACGATGGTCAGGAAGATCGCCATCGGGTCGTTGGAGCCGGACTCGATCTCGAGGGTGGCGCCGACACGGCTTTTCAGTTCGAGCCCGCGCGAACGCAACAGCGAGAACACCGCAGCCGCGTCGGTGGATCCCACAATCGCTCCCAGCAGGAGCCCCTCCAGCCAGGACAGCCCCAGCCACCAGACGGCAAACACTCCGGTCAGGCCCGAGGTCACGAGCACCCCGAGCGTGGCCAGTCCCAGGGCCGGTTTCAACCCGATACGGAAATTGCGAGCAGGAGTGCGCATCCCGCCGTCGAACAGGATAATCGCCAGCGCGGCCGAGCCGATCAGATAGGCCAGGGTGATATTCTCCACCTCGAGACCGCCCGGGCCCTCCGGCCCGAGCAGCATGCCGATCACCAGGAACACCAGCAGCAGGGGCACACCCAGCCGCGAGGTGATCACGCTCGAAAGGATGCTGCCCAACAGCACAATGGCCGCCAGGAAGATGATCTGGTTGGAGAGGTCCATGCGTCGATCA
Source organism: Thioalkalivibrio sp. ALJ4 (assembly GCF_000377225.1). Taxonomy (NCBI): domain Bacteria; kingdom Pseudomonadati; phylum Pseudomonadota; class Gammaproteobacteria; order Chromatiales; family Ectothiorhodospiraceae; genus Thioalkalivibrio; species Thioalkalivibrio sp. ALJ4. Next base: position 79,810 of record NZ_KB897917.1, read on the forward strand.
TACCGGAAGCCCCCGAAAACCCGCCCGGGGAGAGCGGCCCTTGCCCTGGCCGGCGCGCTGGCTGTCCCACTGGGTCTCGCAGCAGCGCCGGCCGCCGCCGAGCGCGGCGTCGACGCGCTGCACTTCGAGTTCGAGAACGACCTGTTCGCCGGTGAGGACCGCTACTACACCAATGGTTTCCGCATCGGCTGGACGCGCAGCGAGGAGCGCGTACCCCCCTGGCTGCAGCGGGTCGCGGACGCCCTGCCCTACTTCGTCGATCGCGAGGAGCGCGGGCGCCTGAAATCGGCCATCCACCTGGGCCAGAACATGTACACCCCGGAGGACATCGAGCGCTCGCCCGCGGACCCGGACGACCGTCCCTACGCCGGCTGGCTGTACCTGAACTTCAGCCTGGCCGAGGATCATGGCGACCGCCTGGACCGCCTGCAGGTCACCGTGGGCACCGTCGGGCCCGCCTCGCTGGCCGACCGCACACAGAAGGAAGTCCACAGCTGGTCCAGCGCGCCGCAACCACAAGGCTGGGACGATCAGATCGGCAACGAGGCAACCCTGATGGTGGGCTACGAGCGCCAGCTACGCGGGCGCTCGCATCGCGCCGAGGGCGGCTGGGGCTGGGACCTGACGCCACACTGGGGCGCGACCGTGGGCAGCCCGTTCACCTTCGCCAACGCCGGTGCAATCGTGCGCGCCGGCCGCAACCTGCCACGCGACTACGGCCCGCCTCGGATCAATCCGGCCCTATCGGGTTCGCATACCTTCGAGACGGTCGGCTCCATGGGCGGCTATCTGTTCGCGGGGGTAGATACCCGGCTGATGGCCTATGACCTGTTCCTGGACGGCCCGCTGTTTCGCGACGGGCCCTCGGTGGACAAGCACCCAGCAGTGGGGGAACTGACCGCCGGGTTCGTGTTCCATGTGGGCGGGGTGCGCCTGGGCTACACCCATGTGTGGCGTTCGCGGGAGTTCAGCGGCCAGGCCAAGGGCGCGGCGGAGTTCGGCTCGCTGCACGCCACCTGGCAGTTCTGACTCCGGCCGCGCGCCTCAAAACACCGCGGCCTCGACGTCGGGGTAGGTCGTGGCGACCGAGCGGTCGATCTTGTCCTCGAAGCCCGGGTAGTCCTCGAGGATGTCCGCCATGCGCTCGCGCACGAGCGGCACGGTCTCGAAGTCGGCCAGCCCCTGCTCCACGCCCTCCTCAATCGCATCCCAGAGGGTGACCAGATAGTTCTGCAGGCGCGGCAGGGTCTCCGCCCCCTCGAGCCGGCCGTGGCCGGGCACGACCACATCGGGTTCCAGCGCGATCAGCTCGTCCAGCAGCTCGATCCACTGCGCGACATCGCCATCCCAGACCGAGGGCGCGCGATCGCTGTACACCACATCCCCGGCCAGCAGGATCTTCGTCTGCGGCAACCAGACGATCAGGTCACCCGGGGAGTGGGCACCGCCGGAGGGAAAGATGACGACCTCGGTACCGCCCAGGACTCGCGTGACGCGCTCGTCCACGGGCTTGTTCGGCAGCAATGGTGTGGTATCGCCGGTCGCACCATCGGTCATCTCGCGAAAGTTCTCGACCCAGGTCTCGGCCTCCGCCTCCATACGCTCGATGGCCTCGGGGCCGGCCATGATCTCCGGCTCGTCTTCGGCGAACGCATGATTGCCCAGCCAGTGGTCGCCATGACTGTGGCTGTTCACGATCCAGCGCACGGGCTGATCGGTCACCTCGCGGATGGCCTCGCGCAGGGCCACGCCCATGGTCTCGGACGAGCCCGTATCGAACACGAGTACACCTTCGTCGGTCACCACGAACGCCATGTTCGCGTTCCAGCCGAGATTCTCGCGGCTGGGGAAATCGCGCGCCGATGTCATCACGGCGTAGACCCCGGGGGCCACGGCCTCGGGCTGCATTTCGTAGTCCTCGGGCGCCGCCGGCTCGCCAGCCGGCGACGACGTCGTGAAGGCCAAGGCCATCGCCAGACCCGCCAGCACCACACCCAATGGTTTCCATCCCTGCATGGCAATCACCCCCGACTATTCCCGATCGTGAAGAATAGACCCGCCAGCCGCCGCAAAGTGCGCTGCGCCGCCTACGCGGCCGAAACTGATAGCATCGGGGCCTCCCCCCAGGGAAACACTGATCAATGTACACGCTCGCGTTGGTACCCCAGGTTTTCCGAGACAAGGAGCGTCGTGCAGCGGGTAGTGGTGGTTCTACCCGCAAGCGGCGCAACGCAGGATCGGGGAACCTGGGGTGCCAACCCCACAAACCATTGAACAGCAGGGGCTCGGCCGCTTTTGCGTGCGTACGGCGTTGCGGCTCGCTTATGTAGCTCGGCTACACTGCGCTCACCGCGCCTTGTTCGCACGCAAAAGCGACTCGAGCGCGAGCGCGAGCGTGTACATTGATCAGTGTTTCCCTAGGATGGAGACTGCAGGTGCGCAAGATTTCCCGGACCTTCCTGACCGGCCTGGCGGCCATCCTGCCCCTGGTCATCACCCTGGCCCTGCTCTGGTGGCTGGGCACCACGGCGGAGACGGTGCTGGGCGGGCTGCTGCGCGCGATCCTGCCCGATGCCCTGTATTTCCCGGGCCTGGGCATCCTGGCCGGGCTGGGGCTCGTGTTCGCGCTGGGCGTTCTGCTGCAGGCCTATGTGGTGCGCGGCCTGTTCGATTGGGTGGAATCGCTGATGCAGCGCATCCCAGTGGTCAAGACCATCCACGGGACCGTGCGCGACGTAACGAATCTCCTTTCCGGCGACATCCATCAGCGCTTCGGGCAGGCCGTGCTGGTGACCTTTCCGGGCAGCGACTTCAAGCTGGTCGGCTTTGTCACCCGCGAGGATTTCGAGGGGCTTCCGGAAAACCTGGGTGGCCCGGAGACGATCGCGGTCTACATGCCGATGAGCTACCAGATCGGCGGCTACACCCTGATGCTGCCGCGCGACCGCATCGAGCCACTGGGTCTCTCGCTGGAGGACGCGATGCGCTATGCCCTGACCGCCGGTGTCTCCGCGCGCCAGGACAAGGGAACCGGGTAGAATTCGCTGCATGACGGACCACCACGACCACCAGCCACGGATTCTGATCGGCGTCAGCGGCGGCATCGCCGCCTACAAGGCCTGCGAGCTGGTGCGCGAGCTGAAGCGCGCCGGCTGCGAGGTGCGCGTGGTGATGACGGCCGGCGCCCGCGCCTTCGTGACCCCGCTGACCTTCCAGGCCCTGTCCGGCGCGCCGGTGCGCACCGAGCTGCTAGATGCCGAGGCGGAATCCGGCATGGATCACATTGCCCTGGCACGCTGGGCGGACCGCATCGTGGTCGCCCCGGCCAGCGCCAGCCTGATCGCCCGCTACGCCCAGGGCCTGGCGGACGATCTGCTGAGTACGCTGCTGCTGGCCACCACCGCACCGGTCGCCCTGGCACCGGCGATGAACCATCGCATGTGGGCCCACCCGGCCACGCAGGCCAATATCGCGACCCTGAGCGAGCGCGGCGTGACCCTGATCGGGCCGGACAGCGGCGACCAGGCCTGTGGCGAGCAGGGCGAGGGTCGCATGCGCGAGCCCGCCGCGATCGCGCGGGAGCTGCTGCAGCCGGCACACGCCCCTCTGGCCGGGCGTCACGTACTGATTACCGCCGGCCCCACCTTCGAGCCGATCGACCCCGTGCGCTTTATCGGCAACCGCAGCTCCGGGCGCATGGGCTTTGCCCTGGCCGCGGCGGCACGCGACGCGGGCGCACACGTGACCCTGGTGCATGGGCCGACGGCCGAGGCCGTACCCGCGGGCGTCGCGGGCATTGCCACGGAGACGGCGGCCGCCATGCATGCCGCAGTGATGGAGCGGCTGCCCGAGACCGACATCCTGATCGCGGCCGCGGCCGTAGCCGACTACCGCCCGGCCGAGCCGCGGGCGCAGAAGATCAAGAAGTCCGACCCGGTGATGCACCTGGCGCTGGAGCGCACCCGGGACATCCTGGCCGAGGCGGCAACTCAGGCGGCCTCCCTCCCCCGGCGCCCGTTCCTGGTCGGCTTCGCGGCCGAAACCGAGCACCTGCGCGAACACGCCGAGGCCAAGCGCCGCGCCAAGGGGCTCGACCTGATCGCCGCCAACCGGGTCGGCGAGGGCCGCGCCTTCGGCACCCCCGACAACGAACTGCTGTGCCTCTGGGAGGGCGGCGAGTGCCGGCTTCCCAGCCAGCCGAAGACCCAACTGGCACGGGCGCTGATCGATCTGATCGTCGAGCGCTGGGCCGAATGCGAAACGGATCAAGGAACCCCGAATGCCCGCCCCCGAGATTGACCTGAAGATCCTGGACCCGCGCATGGGCGCGGACTTCCCGCTGCCCGCCCCGGCCACCGACGGCTCGGCCGGCGTGGACCTGCGCGCGATGATCGAGGCACCGCTGACGCTGGCGCCGGGCGCCGCCGAACTGATCCCGACCGGGCTCTCGATCCATATCGAGGACCCGGGCTACGCCGGGATGATCCTCCCCCGCTCCGGGCTGGGCCACAAGCACGGCCTGGTGCTGGGCAACCTGGTCGGGCTGATCGACGCCGACTACCAGGGGCCGCTGATGGTCTCCTGCTGGAACCGGGGCAGCAAGGCGTACACCCTGGAAGTGGGCGAACGCCTGGCACAACTGGTGATCGTACCAGTGGTACAGCCACGTTTCCGCGTGGTCGAGGACTTTGAGGAAAGCGCCCGTGGCGTCGGCGGCTTCGGCTCCTCCGGCCGCGGATGACCGTGCCCCGATGATCTCTCAGCCCGAGGGATAGGACACGCCCAGACCACCCAGGCCGCAGTAGCCGTTGGGCACCTTGGCCAGGTACTGCTGGTGGTAGTCCTCGGCAAAGTACCAGGCGTCCAGCGGCTGGATCTCCGTGGTGATGGCGCCACGCCCCGCGGCGTCCAGCGCCGCCTGGTAGCGCTCGCGGCTGACCTCGGCCGCCGCCTGCTGCTCGGCCGAGTCCACATAGATCGCGGAGCGGTACTGCGTGCCGACATCATTGCCCTGACGCATACCCTGGGTGGGATCGTGCCCCTCCCAGAACACCCGCAAAAGCGTATCGATGGACAACCGGGCCGGGTCGAACACGACGCGCACCAGTTCCGTGTGCCCGGTCTGCCCGGAGCAGACCTCCCGGTAGGTCGGGTTGCGGGTGTAGCCACCGCCATAGCCCACACTGGTCGAATACACACCGTCGGTCTGCCAGAACAGCCGTTCTGCTCCCCAGAAGCAGCCCATGCCCACATGCAGCACCTGCATGCCGTCCGGATAAGGCGGCGCGAGTGGCGTGCCCAGCACCATGTGCCGTGGCGGGACCGGCAGCGGCTCGTCGCGCCCGGGCAGGGCCTCCTCGGGCGCGGGCATGCGCGGCTCGGAAAACGCAAACATCACAAGGGCTCCTTCCGGAAACGTGGATTCGTCAGCCGGGATCGGCCGGGGTCAGCCGGATCAGCTCGCCCGGGTTGTGGTCGGTCAGCACGTAAATCGCGCCATCGTGCACGCGCACATCGCGGATGCGGCGGCCAAGATCGGGGAGCAGGTCTTCCTCGTTGACCAGCTCGCGGCCCTCGAAGGTCAGCCGGCGCAGGGTCTGGCCCCGCAGGCCACCCACCAGCAGATCGCCATCCCAGGCGGCAAAGGCGGAATCACGCAGGATCGCCATGCCGGACGGGGCAATGGCCGGCGTCCAGTAGTGGATGGCGGACTCCATCCCCTCCTTCTCGGACTCGCCGGTACCGATCGGGCCACCGGAGTAGGCGCCGCCATGCGAGATCACCGGCCAGCCGTAGTTCAGGCCGGGCTCGATAATATTCACCTCGTCGCCACCGCGCGGCCCGTGCTCGTTCTGCCAGAAGGTGCCGGTCTCGGGATCGATCACCATCCCCTGCGGGTTGCGCACGCCGATCACCCAAAGCTCGGGATGGGCGCCATCCTCGTCCACAAACGGGTTGTCGTCGGGTACCGAGCCGTCATCGTGCAGGCGCACGATGCTGCCGGCATGGTCGTCCTTCTTCTGGGCGCGATCCTGGTCACCACGATCGCCGATGCTGACGTACACATAGCCCTCGTCGTCGAACACGATGCGCGAGCCGAAGTGACGCCCGCCGCGGGCCGCCGGCTCGGCGGAGAACAGCACTTCGACCGCCTCCAGCGCCCCGTCCGTGAACTGCCCGCGGGCCAGGCGCGTCGTCTGACCGCCCTCCACCTGCGCGGAATAAGTGAAGTACAGCCAGCCGTTGTCCTCGTAATCCGGGTGCAGGGCCAGATCGAGCAGCCCGCCCTGGTTATTCGCAACCAGGTCGTCCGGCAGGCCGGACACCATCTCGCCGCGCCCCTCGAGGTTCTCCGCGTCGGGGAAATAGCGCAGCTGCCCGGGCCGCTCGCTGATCAGCGCCCCGCCATCCGGCAGAAAGGCAATCGCCCAGGGGTGATTGAGCCCCGAGTGCAGGACTTCGCCCCGCAGCTCGCCGTCGGCGGTGGAGAATTCCTCGGCCGCGATCCCGGCCGAACCCCCGCAGGCCACCAGAAGCCCGCCCAGCAACGGGGCCGCCAGCAACCGCCCCGGGTATCGCTTGTCCATGTCCCTGCCCTCGTTAGGTCCGTACCCGTTGGTGGCCCGTACCCGCCGCCGGGTTCCCCGGGGCACCAACGCGAGCGTGTGCATTCATCCGTGTTTCCCCGGCTGACAGGACGGACACCAGTAGGTGGAGCGCAGGTGCTCGCCCGCCAGCGCCCGCTCCACCGGTGTCCCGCAGGTGCGGCAGGCCTGCCCGCTGCGTCCGTACACGTTCAGGTACTCGTCCGTCTCGGCCCGCGCGCGCGTGATACGCGGGCCCGGCTTGAGGTTGCGTCGCAGCAGGCGCGCCGCCTCGCAGTAGAGCGCCAGGAGCTCGTCATCCGTAATCGCGCCGACCGGGTCGAGTGGATGTCGTCCGTGCAGGAACAGCACCTCCGACTTGTAGATGTTCCCGATGCCGGACGCCAGCGACTGATCCAGCAGCACATCCAGAATGGGTCGCGCGGGGGCGCTGCGGGCACGGATACGCCGGACGACTGCGGTCAGGTCCACCTCCGGGTCCAGCAGATCCGGCCCCACGCGCGCATCCAGTCGCTCCGGGTCGCCGCGCCCCTCCGGCCGGGGTTGCCAGGCGAGTTCGCGCGGATGGAAACAGACCAGCACCCGGTCCGCGAGCCGCAGCACGGCCCAGGCCTGATACTCCGGCTTGTGCCAGACGGCCCCCGGCGCATACTGGTGCCAGGTCCCGTACATGCCCAGGTGCGTGCGCAGCTGCCAGGCGCGGCCCGCGGCGTCGTCCAGCTCGATCAGCAGATGCTTGCCGCGCGCGCTCACGCCACGCGCAGCCATGGCCCCATGCTCCACCAGTGCCGCACCACGCCGGGACCGGGTCGACACGGCCTCCAGCGCGGCGCCGGTCAGCAGCGGACCCAATGCCCGGGCCAGCTTGTGGATGGTATCGCCCTCGGGCATCGCGGATGGACGATCAGCGCTTGCGGCTGGGATAGAGCGGGGGCTCGCCCTCGGGACGGGTGCGAAACAGGCGCATGGACCACAGGTACTGGGCCGGGGCCTGTGTGACCCCGCGTTCGATGGCCTGGTTCATCTGCCGGGCATCCGTATGGTCATCGCCGCTAGGGAAGCCCTCGAGCGGGGGCCACAGGCGCATCACGTACTGGTCCGCCACCGAGTCGTACCAGGCGAAGCTGGGCAGCACGGCCGCCTTCGACATGCGCGCCAGGCGTCCCAGCGCAGTGAGCGTCGCCTTGGGTACCCCAAAAAAGTCGACGAACACCGCTCCCTCGGCCCCCAGATCCTCGTCCGGCAGGTAGTAGAAGAAACGGCCGCGGCGAAGCTGGCGAATGGCCGGACGCAGGCCCTGCTCACGGGCGAAGATGTCGCCCGAGTAGCGTGTGCGGCTGCGGTGGTTAATCCACTCCAGCACCGGGTTCTTCATCGGCTTGGCGAACGACACACCGTCGTACATCTGGCTCATGCGCACGCCGCCGTAGTCCAGCGCCAGCGAATGCGGGGCGAGGACGATCACCGGCGTACCGGCCGCCTGCAGGCGCTCGTAGTGTTCCAGCCCCTCGATGCGGATGCGCGCGGCGTGCTGGCCGGGCTTGCCGAACCAGAGCAGGCCGTAGTCCAGCACCGTCTGCGCCTGGTAGCGGTAGTAGGCCTCCATGCGCTTCTCGCGCTCGGCCGGGGTCATTTCGGGGAAACACAGCTCGAGGTTGCACTCCACCACCGCGCGGCTGCGCCCGGCGCCCTTGCGGATCAGTCGCCCGAGCCCCCGGGCCAGTGCATGCACGGCCGGGCGCGGTATCTCCTGCAGCACCCAGGCGACGCCCAGCAGCAGCCAGCTGCCCCAGTAGCGCGGGGCGAAATGACGGCCGGTCAGCGGTGCCTGATAGGCGCCTGCCTCCTGGCCCGAGCGGGTCTCCCCGGCCTGTTCGCTCATGCGCCCCCGCCCGCATCGAGCTGCTTGCGCGCGCGCTTCGCATAGACCTCCATCTCCTTCGCCGCCTGCAGGTCGCCCTTCTCGGTGGCGATGGCAATGCCGCGTTCGCAGGTGGACAGCGCGGCCTGCGGCCGCTCCAGGTCAACGAGGGTCTTGGCCAGCAGCTTCCAGGCGGCGGAATACCCGCCATCCAGTTCCAGCGCGCGTTCCAGGTGCGGAATCGCGGCCTCCTTCTGGCCGTCGGTCGCCAGGGCGTTGCCCAGCGAAAAGCGCAGCATCGCGGAGTCCTGTCCGCCATCCAGCATGTTCTGGAAGCGTTCGATCATGTCACTCATGGAGCTCCTCCTTCTGGATATCGTCAGGCTAACGCCGCCAGAAGGCGGGCGACAGAAGCACCAGCACGGTAAAGATTTCCAGCCGGCCCATCAGCATCGCCAGCACCAGCACCCACTTGCTGAAGTCGTTAATCGAGGCGTAGTTGGCCCCGACCTCGCCCAACCCGGGGCCAAGGTTGTTCAGGGTCGCGGCCACCGCGGAGAACGAGGTGACCTGGTCCAGCCCGGAGGCCATGATCAGCAGCATCATCACCACGAAGACCATCACGTAGGCGGCGAGGAAGCCCCAGACCGCCTGGACCACGCGGTCGGGCGCTTCCTTGCCGTTCACCTTCACCGCGATCCGGGCATGCGGATGGATCAGGCGCTTGATCTCGCGCAGCCCCTGCTTCACCAGCAGCAGTACGCGCACCACCTTCATCCCGCCGCCGGTGGAGCCGGTGCAGGCCCCGATGAACGACAGGAAGATCAGCAGCACCGGGAGAAAGCCCGGCCACAGGTAGAACGCATCGGTGGTGAAGCCCGTGGTGGTCGCCACCGACACCACGTGGAAGATCCCCCGTCGCAGGGCATCGTTCGTATCGGCGGCAAAGCCGCTCCACAGCATGTAGCCGACCACGATCACGGCGGCGGAGACCAGCAGGATCAGGTAGGTACGCAGTTCCTCGTCACGCCGGTACGGCTTCCAGGTCGCGCGGTGCAGCACCAGGAAGTGCAGCGCAAAGTTCATCCCGCCAAGAATCATGAACGCGATCGCCACCGTCTCGATCGCCACCGAATCGAAGTGCCCGATACTGGCGTCGTAGGTGGAGAACCCCCCGATCGCGATGGTCGAGAACGCATGCCCGACCGCGTCGAAGGCCTCCATCCCGGCGGCCCAGTAGGCCAGCGCGCAGGCCACGGTCAGGCCCAGGTAGATGTACCAGAGGTTGCGCGCGGTCTCGGCAATGCGCGGGGTCAGCTTGTTGTCACGGATCGGGCCGGGGGTTTCGGCCTTGAACAGCTGCATGCCGCCCACGCCCAGCAGCGGCAGGATCGCCACTGCCAGCACGATGATCCCCATGCCACCCAGCCACTGTAGCTGCTGGCGATACCACAGGATCGCGCGCGGCAGGTCGTCCAGCCCGGTGAGCACCGTCGCCCCGGTGGTGGTAAGCCCGGACATGGACTCGAACACCGCATCGGTAAACGAAACCGGCAGGTTCGGGTCCAGTACCAGAGGCGCCGCCCCGGCAATCCCCAGCCCAAGCCAGAACAGCACGACCAGGATGAAGCCGTCGCGCACCTGCAGGTCGCTGCGCGCCCGGTACATCGAGCCCCACAGGATCCCGCCGATCAGCAGCAGCAGCGCGAACGCCTGCAGGAACACCCAGGCGGTGGACTCGCCGTAGAGAAATCCGATCGCCGCCGGCGGCAGCATGGTCAGGCTGAACAGCGTCAGCAGGACCCCAAGCAGGCGGGCGGTGGATGCGAAATGCAGCATCGGCCAGTACGACCTAGAAGAACAGCGCGGAGGGCTGGAACAGGCGCTGCACCTGCTTGACCTTGCGCCGGTCGGTCAGGAACAGGATCACGTGGTCACCGGCCTCGATCACCGTGTCGTGGTGCGGGATGATCACGTCCTCGCCGCGCACCACCGCGCCCACACTCGTACCCTCGGGGAAGTCGATCTCCTCGATCCGCCGCCCCACCACCTGGGAGGTGCGGGCATCGCCGTTCACCACCGTCTCGATTGCCTCGGCGGCGCCGCGACGCAGGGTATGCACGGTGGCCGTTCCGCCCTCGCGCACGCGCGCCAGCAGCGCGCTGATGGTCGCCTGCTGCGGCGAGATCGCGACGTCAATCGTGCCGCTTTGCAGCAGGTCCACATAGCTCGGACGGTTGATCAGCGACATCACCTTGCGCACGCCCCAGCGCTTGGCCAGCATGCCGGCAAAGATGTTGGCCTGGTCGTCGTTGGTCACCGCACAGAAGACGTCGTTGTTCTCGATGCCGATCGATTCGAGGAAGCGGTCGTCCGCACTGTCGCCATGCAGGACCAGCACATTGCTGGGCAGCGAGCGCGCCAGGTGGTCGGCGCGATCCGGGTCGCGCTCGATCACCTTGACCCGGTAGCGCTTGCTGAGCGTCTCCGCCAGGCGCTCGCCGATATTGCCGCCGCCGGCGATCATGATGCGTTTGTAGGGCTTTTCCAGCTTGCGCAGCTCCGAGGTGACTGCACGGATGTTCTTCTTCGCGGCGACGAAGAAGACCTCGTCGTCGGCCTCGATCACGGTGCTGCCATCCGGCTGGATGGAGCGGTTCTGGCGAAAGATCGCCGCGACCCGCGTGTGGATGCCGGGCATGTCGCTTTGCAGGTTCTTCAGCTCGTGCCCGACCAGCGGCCCACCGTAGTAGGCGCGCACGCCGACCAGCGAGACCAGCCCCTCGGCAAACTCCAGCACCTGCAGCGAGCCCGGATGTTCGATCAGGCGGTGGATGTGACGGGTGACGATCGCCTCCGGCGAGATCAGCATGTCCACCGGCATCGCATCCTGGGCGAACAGCTCCGGGGTCTCGTGGTAATCCCGTGAGCGCACACGGGCGATCTTGGTTTCGACGTTGAACAGGGTCGAGGCAACCTGACAGGCGATCATGTTCACCTCGTCGGAGTCGGTCACCGCGATGACCATCGAGGCATCCTGTGCCCCGGCGGCCTCCAGCACGCTCGGGTGCGAGGCGAAGCCGTTCACCGTCTTGATGTCGAACTGGTCCTCCAGCTCGGCCAGGCGCTCGCCGCGGGAGTCGACGATGGTGATGTCGATGCCGTCGGCGCTCAGGGCCTCGGCCAATGACTGGCCCACCTGCCCGGCGCCGAGGATGATGATGTGCTTCATGCGTCTCCCGTCCCGGAGATGTCAGGGCGTCGTGCCAGGGAAACGAAGGCTGGCGTCTCAGCCGTCGGCCTTCACCCGTTTTGGATCGATGCCCAGTGCCTTGAACTTGCGATAGAGGTGGGTGCGCTCCAGCCCCACCCGCTCGGCCAGCCGTGTCATGTTGCCTTCCGAGCGCTCCAGTTGCTGGATCAGATACTCGCGCTCGAACTGCTCGCGCGCCTCGCGCAGCGGCAGGTCGGGGATCGCCAGTGCCCCCTCCTCGAACTCCTCACCGCGCTGCGGCTGGCCGGTCAGGGTGCGCTCGACCTCGTCGCGGGTGATCTCGTCACCGGAGCCGAGGATCATCAGCCGTTGCACCAGGTTGCGCAGCTCGCGCACGTTGCCGGGCCACTGATACTGCTGCAGCCGCTCCAGCGCCGGGCGCTGGAACACCCGCATCGGCAGGCCTTCCTGCTGGTGCAGATGGCGCATATGGTAGTCCAGCAGCTCCGGGATGTCCTCCGCGTGCTCGCGCAGCGGCGGGATCGCCAGCGGCAGGACATTCAACCGGTAATACAGATCCTCGCGAAACCGGCCCTGCTCCACCGCCGCGCCAAGGTCATGCTGGCTGGCGGCAATCACCCGCACGTTGACGCTGATCGGCTGATCGCCGCCGATACGGGTAATGCGCTGGGTATCCAGGGCATGCAGCAGACGCCCCTGCGTCTGCATGTCCATCTCCGCGACCTCGTCGAGAAACAGCACGCCACCGGCGGCCTGCTCGAGCAGCCCGTAGCGCACACGATCGCCTTGCTCGCTTCCGAACAGCTCGGCCACGGCCTCGTCGCCCGACAGCGAACCGACCGATACCACGATGAACGGACTGTCCCGACGGGCGCTGCGCGCATGCAGCAGCCGGGCGAAGGTCTGTTTGCCCACCCCGGGCTCGCCGGTAATCAGCACCCAGGTGTCGTGTTGCGCCATGCGCTGCACCTGGTCGCGCAGGTTCACCATCACCGCACTGCCGCCCACCGGGTCGGCGACCGTGCCGGCATGGCGTTTCAGGCCCACGTTCTCGCGCTGGAGGCGGGCGGCCTCCAGGGCGTTGTTCAGCGTGATCAGCAGCTTGTCGATCGACAGTGGCTTTTCGATGAAGTCGTAGGCCCCCAGGCGCGTGGCATCGACGGCGGTCTCGACATTGCCGTGGCCGGAGATCATCACCACCGGACAGGGCAGACCCTCGTCGTCGCCCCACTCCTTGAGCAGGGAGATCCCGTCGCCATCCGGCATCCAGACGTCGAGGAGAATCAGATCCGGCCGGCGACTACGGCGCTGAGCCTTGGCCTCGGCCACCGAGCCGGCCAGCGCCACCTGATAGCCCTCGTCCTCGAGGACATCCTGCAACAGCATCCGGATATCCGGTTCGTCGTCGACGACCAGTACGTAGGGTTCGCTCATTCCGGTTCCTCGTGGGCCAGGGCCTGCGGGGTATGTTCGACCGGGATGCGAATGCGGAAAACCGCCCCACCTTCGCCCGCCGGTTCATTATGGCACTCAATCATGCCGCCATGTTCCTCGACGATCTTCTGCGCGACCGCCAAACCGAGACCGGTTCCACGCGGCTTGTCGGTGGTGTAGGGCTCGAAGATGCGTTCCAGCAACTCGGGCTTGATACCCGGGCCGGTGTCGGTCACCCGCAGCTCGATATGGGGTCCGGTCGGATCGTCGAGATAGGCGGTCGCGATATGCACCACGAACGCCTCCTGGTCCTTGCCGGCCTCCAGCGCGTTCTTGATCAGGTTGTGCAGCAGCTGTCGCAGGCGTCCGGCGTCGCCCCGAATCCCGGGGAGGCCCGACTCCAGGTCGGTCTGCACACGGGAATGGCCGTCGGAATCGACATACAGCTCGCAGACATCCTGGATCAGCTGGTTCAGGTCCACCGATCCCAGTTCCAGGCGCGGGGCCTGGGCGTAATCGCGGAAGGCGTTGACCAGCGTCTTCATCGCCTCCACCTGCTGGATGATCGTGCCAGTCGCGCGATCCAGCACCTCGCGGTCTGCCCCGTCCAGGACCTTGCCCAGCCGGCGCGACAGACGCTCGGCGGAGAGCTGGATCGGGGTCAGCGGATTCTTGATCTCGTGTGCCAAACGCCGCGCCACCTCGCCCCAGGCCGCGTCGCGCTGCGCCTTCAGGAACTCGGTCATGTCATCGAACACGATCGCGTGCAGGCCGCGGCTGGAGCCCGAGGTTGGCAGCCATACGGCACGCGTCATCAGCACCTTGCGCCCGGAACGGGTAAACACGACAACCTGCCGCGACCACTCGTCTTCCTGGCGCGCCAGGGCATCGTTGATCGCCTCGAAGAACTGCCCGACCAGCGGACACTCGGCGCCCAGCTCGGAGATCGGACGCGTGCGGGCGCCCTGCAGGTCGCACTCCAGGATCTGGCCGGCGGCCTCGTTCGCGGTACGAAGGCGCAGACTGCCATCCAGCGCGAGCACGCCGGAGCGCAGGTGCTGCAGGACGCTCTCCAGGTAGGCGCGCTCGGCATCCAGCAGGCGGCGGTTGCGTTCGGCCTCGTCACGCGCCTCGTTCAGCGTGCGCGTCATGGCGTTGAACGACTGCACCAGAAAGCCCAGCTCGTCGGCCCGCTGCACCGCGAGCCGGGTGGAGTAGTCGCCAGCCGCGACCGAGCGCGTCCCCTGCACCAGATCGGAGATCGGACGCACCATGCGCCTTGCCACCAGAAGCCCGGCCCACAGGGCCGCCATCAGCGAAATCGCCAGCGCCAGCGACAGGGTAAAGATAAACCCCTGAATGATCGGACCGCGCAGGTAGGCGAATTCGCGGTAGCCGGCAAAGGCGTCCTCCACACGCTGCGACAGGGCCGACATGCGCGGGTCCACCGGATAAATCCCCTGCAGGATGCGGTTCTCCGCCCCCGGTCTTCGACTACTGGTGGTCGCCACCACACGGATGACCAGCGAGCCGTCGGTCTGCGGCTCCAGGCGCGAATACGGCTGCTCCGGGCGCACGCGCATCAGGATATCGGCCCCCGGGGGACTCGGCAGGCGGCGGATCGGGCTGTCGGTGGAGGAGGCAATGATGCGGTTGTTGGAGCCGACCAGCGTCAACTCCTGGGCCCCAACCTGACGGCGGTAGTCATTCAACGCCAGCGGAACCAGGCCCTCCGAGACCCCTTCCAGCTCGCTCATCATCTCCTGCGTCTCGGTCGCCAGCTGGCGCACACGCAGATCCAGCGACGAACGCGACAGCTCCAGGGCATCCTCCAGCGCGGAGTCCACGCGCACGTCGAACCAGGAGTCCACGCCCTCGTTCAGGAACTCGAAGGAGAAGTAATAGACGACCGATACCGGCAGCACCGCGACCAGCATGAACCCCCCGACCAGCCGCAGCGTCAGGCGACTGCCGGGCACCCCCTGGCGATACTGGGCGACCATGCGCACGAACTGGTGGACGATCAGCCCCCCCAGCACCAGCAGGATTGCGGCGTGGAATACCAGCAGCCACAGGAACAGCTGCTCGAAGCGGGCCTGGTCCTGCGCCGCCCCGCCCATGACCACCAGCGAGGTCAGCAGCAGCAGGAACAGCAGGCCCATGCCCAGCAGGCCCCATGGGAAGCGTCTTAATCCAGGGACCATCGATGCCACTCCCGCCGGGTGGTGAGGTCACCGCGCAGACCGGCATCCAGCTGCAACGGCAAGGGCAGCGCCGAATACACAAGCAACAGCCGCGCGGCCATGTTGTAGTCTTCCGGCCGCTCGCGCACCGCCCCCGGGACGCCGTGCATCGGCAGGCGCCCGAGTCGGCGGGCGACATACTCCAGGGCATCGCCCAGGGTCGGCTTGAGCTCCATCCGGTCGTCGTTCACGTCGGTTACCAGGTAATACCGGTTCAGCGCAAAATATTGCAGCTTGACCCGGCGTGTCTCGCGCTGCACGGACTCCCGTCCCAGCCAGCGATCCCGTTCGATCCGGGCCTCGGCCTCGAACTCCAGTGTGACCCCATTGGCCAGCGCATCTTCCAGCACCTGCGGCAGTCGCATGTCGAGCACGAGGCGCACCAGCAGGGTGTCATCGTCCATCCACATGTGCCGGGCGTCGCGGATCTCCAGGGCCTGCGCCGTACCCGGGACCAGCGCCAGCACGAGCGACCACGCCAGCAGGAATCCGATCGGCGACCGCCCCGCGCGCATGCCCTAGTCCTTTGTCAACAACGCGTAGTAGAAGCCATCGCCGCCTTCCAGGCCCAGCGGCAGCGCCCAGCCGACCGAGCGTACGTGCGCGCCGGCGATCGGCGGGCCGCCCTCGGGCTCCAGCGCGCGCGCATCCGGCGTGCGCTGGAGAAAGCCCGCGACCACCGCGTCGTTCTCCTCCGACAGGAGCGAACAGGTCGCATACAGCAGGCGCCCGCCAGGGCGCAGCAGTCCCCAGGCCGCCTCCAGAATACGCGCCTGCTCCGCCGCCAGGCGCGGGATGTCGTCGGCGCGACGCAGGGTCTTGATGTCCGGGTGACGCCGGATCACCCCAGTCGCCGAGCAGGGCACATCCAGCAGGATCGCATCGAAGGGCTGGCCATCCCACCAGGCATCGGGGTCGGCGACGTCGGCCGCGGTCAGTTGCGCGGCGAAGCCCAGTCGGTCGAGATTTTCGCGCACCTGCACAAGTCGCTCGGCATCGTTGTCCAGCGCAGTCAACTGGAGATCACCACCCGCCCGTTCCAGCAGATGACCGGTCTTGCCGCCCGGGGCCGCGCAGGCATCCAGCACGCGTTCGCCCGGCTGCGGATCGAGCAGGACCGCCGCCCATTGCGCAGAGGCGTCCTGCACCGAGAGCCGGCCCTCGGCAAAACCGGGCAGTCGAGCGACGTCCGCGGGTTCCTCCAGTGTCAGGGCTGCCTCCAGCTGAGGATGCGCCTGTGCCGGGTGCCCCGCCTCGACCAGCGCCTGGAGGGCGTCCTCGCGCGAGGTGCGGGACAGGTTCACGCGCAGGGTCATAGGTGCGGGACGGGTGGCCGCCTCCAGCAACATCTCCCAGTCGTCGGGCCAGGAGGCGCGGATCGCCTCCAGCAGCCATTCCGGAACGGCATAACGCAGCGCCGGGTCTTCCCGGACTGCCGCCTCCAGCGCATCCTGTTCGCGCTGCGCGCGCCGCAGTACCGCATTGATCAGTCCCACCGCACCGGGGCGATGGATGGCCCGCGCCAGCTCCGCGGTCTCGCGCACGGCCGCGTGGTCACGGGTAGAGAAATGCATCAGCTCGGCCAGCCCCTGCGCCAGCAGCACACCGATCACGGCGTCTTTCTTGCGCAGCGGGCGCTCCAGGAACCCGTTTACCAGCGCCGACAGTTGCGGATACCAGCGCAGCGTGGTGTAGGCCAGCGCCTGCACCCAGGCCGCGTCGCGGGCGTTCAGCCCTTCGGTTGCGTGCTCGACCGCGCGCGTCAGGGAATGCCCCTGCAATACGACCCCCTCGGCCGCCTCCAGCGCCCGCTGGCGCGGGGAGCGCGAGTCCACCCGCGAGGGTACGATGCGTCCGTTGCGCTTGCCCGCCATCGCTCAGCCGCCCGCGAGGCGCTGCCCGACCAGCGCCGTAGTATTGGCCCAGTCCGCGGCCGCAACCGGGCGCTTGCCCGGCAGCTGCACGGTCTCCAGAAGCAGCTGACCTTGTTCGGTGCCCACTTGCACCCCGTCACGGCCCGCGGCTCGGATGGTGCCCGGCTCCGGGTCCGCCGGCCCGGGCAAAGGGCGCGCGGCATGCACGCGGATCACCTGCTCGCCCCAGCGCGCCTGGGCAACCGGCCAGGGGTTGAAGGCCCGCACCTGGCGATCCAGCTCCACCGCCGGGCGGGCAAAATCCAGCCAGGCCTCACCCTTTTCCAGCTTGTGCGCGTAGGTCGCGCCGGCATCGTCCTGTGGTTCCGGCTGCGAACGCCCCGCGAGGATCTCGGGCAGCCGCTCCAGCAGCAGCTCGGCGCCCAGCGTGGCCAGCGTATCGTGCATCTCGCCGGTGGTCGTCGTCACCGTGATCGGAGTCGAGCGACAGGCGTGCACCGGGCCCGTGTCCAGGCCGGGCGCCATCTGCATCAGGCAGACCCCGGTCTCGGTATCGCCGGCCAGGATCGCGCGGTGGATCGGTGCCGCACCGCGCCAGCGGGGCAACAGCGAGGCGTGGATGTTCAGCCCGCCCCGGCCGGGGATCTCCAGCACCGTTCGCGGCAGGATCAACCCGTAGGCCGCTACGATCAGGATATCCGGGCGCCAGGCGGCCAGTTCGGCCTGGGCCTCGGGCGATTTCAGGGATTCCGGCTGCAGCACCGGGATGCCGGCCGCCTCGGCGGCGACCTTGACCGGGCTCGGGCGCAGTTGGCGCCCCCGCCCCGCCGGGCGATCCGGCTGGGTGTAGACGGCCACGGGCCTCGGGCCGCGCTCGATCAGGGCCTCCAGCGCAGGGACCGCGAAGTCGGGCGTACCCGCGTAGACCACACGCGGCAATGGCACGTCCTTGTTGCCTTGCTTCATCAGACGGCGGGCGCCGCGGCCTTGTCTCCCGCGCCGGCCCGCGCGCCCTGCTTCTCCAGCTTCTTGCGGATGCGATTGCGCTTCA
The DNA here is from genome assembly GCF_000377225.1 of Thioalkalivibrio sp. ALJ4. Taxonomy (NCBI): domain Bacteria; kingdom Pseudomonadati; phylum Pseudomonadota; class Gammaproteobacteria; order Chromatiales; family Ectothiorhodospiraceae; genus Thioalkalivibrio; species Thioalkalivibrio sp. ALJ4. Next base: position 98,113 of record NZ_KB897917.1, read on the forward strand.
GGCTGGAGAGGTAGTCCACGAACAGCTTGCCGTCGAGGTGGTCGATCTCGTGCTGGATACACACGGCCAGAAGGCCATCGATATCGAGCTCATAGGGCTGGCCATCTCGGCCGAGGGCACGCACACGAATACGGTCGGCGCGCTGCACCCGCTCGTAGAATCCGGGCACCGACAGGCAGCCCTCGTCCATCTCCTCCTCGCCGGAGGTCTCGAGGATCTCGGGGTTGATCAGCACGTGCGGCTCGCTCTGGTCATCGGAGACATCCGCCACCAACACCCGCTTTTGCACGTTGATCTGGGTGGCCGCCAGACCAATGCCCGGCGCGTCGTACATGGTTTCCAGCATGTCGTCGACCAGAGTGCGGACCTCGTCGTCCACCGTCTCGACCGGCTCCGCCTGCAGACGCAGGCGGGGATCCGGGAAATGCAGTATTTCGCGCTTGGCCATGAAAAACCTCAAACTTTGTACTGTACAGATGCCGCAATTCTGCTAACGTTGGACCGCAATATCCGCGGAATTGCGTCATCCGCATGGGGCCGGGCTAAAGCAAAAGAAGGCTCGGGGAGCGCGCGGATCTGACAGGGGACAGCAATGTACAAGACCAGGGCGACCACGACCTTCGTTCTGCCGGGCATTTTATTCAGTGTAACGCTGTTGCTCGGCGCCTGCGCAGCCACCCAGACCGAAGAGGGGGCTGCCACCGCCGAGGACACCGAGGCCACACAAACGGCCCGCAGCGAGGACACCTCCCGCGAAACCGACCGGGCCGCCGAGACCCCGGAGCCGGAACCCGAGATCCGCGAATCCGCTCCCGAACGCTACGTGGTCCGCGAGGGCGACACCCTGTGGGACATCGCCGCGATGTTCCTGCGCGATCCGTGGTACTGGCCGGAGATCTGGCTGGTGAACCCCGAGATCGAGAACCCGCATCTGATCTATCCGGGCGACGTACTCAGCATCTACTACGTGGACGGCGAACCGCGCATCACCGTGGATGGCGGCCCGCGCGTTCGCCCGACCAAGCGTCTGTCGCCCGAGATTCGCGTAGTCGATCGCGATGAGGATGCGACCCCGATCTCCACGCTGCAGTCGTTCATGTTCCGTCCGCAGGTGCTGGACGACGAGACGCTGGACAACGCCCCCTACATCCTGGCCTCGCAGGATGAGCGCGTGATCTTCGGCCCGGGCGACCGCGTCTACGTGCGCAATGCCGAAGACACCCAGCAATACGACCTCTATCACATCGTGCGTCGTGACGGCGAGCTGGTGGACCCGGACACCGGCGAGAACCTGGGCATTGCGACCCTGCCGATTGGCGAGGCCGAGATCGTCGAGCCCGGCAACGTGGCACGCGCAAACATCCGCAAGGGTGAGCGCGAAGCCATCCGTGGCGACCGCCTGGTCCCCTATGCCGATGAACAGGACATGCTGTTCGAGATCGGACGTCCGCCAGAAGACCTGGAGGGCACGATCATCTCCCTGTTCGACGCGATCAGCCAGATCGGCCAGCTCCAGGCTGCGATCATCAACCGTGGCGAGCGTGACGGCATCGAGAACGGCCAGGTGATGACCGCCTACACCGCCGGCCGCCAGGTTCGCGACCCGATCAGCGACCGGGCGAACGAGGTCGTGACCTTGCCCGAGGAATCGGTCGGAACGGTGATGGTGTTCCAGACCTTCGAGAAGGTCTCCTACATCCTGGTCACGGAGTCCGACCGCACCCTGCGCGAGGGTGACAAGGTCCGCCATCCGTCGCACTGATCCGCTCGCACGGGCATCCGCACCACCGATGACCGACGACTGGGACCGGGCGACGCATCAGCGCGCCTGGCTGGAACTGATCAACACCCCGGGGCTCGGCCACCAGCGCCTGCTGCATCTGGTCGAGGCCTTTGGCGGTCCCGGCGCCGCCCTGGCCGCTTCTCCTAGCGAATGGCGCCATCACGGCGTCGAGCTGAATATCGACCCGGCGGCCCGCACGGCAGCCGCCGATGCCGACCAGGCCTGGCTCGACCAGGACGAGCGGCACCACCTGCTATGCCGGGATGACCCCGACTACCCGCCGCTACTGGCCGAAATCCCCGATCCGCCCCCGGTCCTGTACCTGAACGGCGACCCGAGCCTGCTGCATCGGCCGCAGATCGCCATCATCGGCGCACGCGAGTGCACGCCGCAGGGCGAACGCCTGGCCGGGGAGTTCGCGCGCGAGCTCGCCGGTGCCGGCGTGGTGGTGACCAGCGGCCTGGCGCGCGGCATCGACGGGGTGGCCCACGAGGGCGCCCTGGCTGCCCCCGGTGGCCGCACGATCGCAGTCGTCGCGACCGGCCCCGACCGCATCTACCCGGCGCAGCATCGTCGCCTCGCCCACCGCATCGCGGATCACGGACTGGTCGTATCGCTGTGGCCAACCGGCACGCGCCCACTGGCGCGCAACTTCCCGCAGCGCAACCGGGTGATCAGCGGCATGGCCCTGGGCACGGTCGTGGTCGAGGCCGCACTGAAGAGCGGATCGCTGATCACCGCCCGCCTGGCGGCGGAACAGGGCCGGCAGGTCTACGCGGTGCCGGGCTCGGTACTGAGCCCGGTCAGCCGAGGTTGCCATCGCCTGATCCGTGATGGGGCGCAACTCGTGGAATCGGCCGACGAGGTGCTGGAAGACCTGGCGGACTGGCTCGGCGTCGCCCCCGGGGAGACAGCCAGCACACCACCGGAACCGGCCCGGGAGCCACTGGATCCGGAGCAGGAACGCGTGCTGAACGCGATGGGTTTTGACCCGATCCCGCTGGAAACCCTGCGGGATCGCACCAAATTGACCATCGAGCGCCTTTCATCCATGCTGGTTTTGCTGGAACTCAACGGCCGTGTGGCCGCCCTCGACCACGGGCGCTACCAGCGCCTCGACGCAGGATCCCCTGAATCATGAACGAAAGCGTGCTGGATGTGCTCATGTACCTGTTCGAGCACACCATGGACGAGGAATCCGACGAGGAGCCGGATCGCGCGGAACTGGAACGCCACCTGGTGGAGGCCGGTTTCGCCCGCCCCGAGATCGACCGCGCCCTGGGCTGGCTGGATCGCCTGATGAGCGAGGCCCCCCTCACCGGTCGCGGCGGCGACAGCGCGGCCCAGCGCATCTATGCCCCGGAAGAGCGCAAGCGCCTGGACACCGAGGCGCACGGCTTCCTGCTGCACCTGGAGCAAAACGGGCTGCTGACCGCCGGCACCCGCGAGCTGGTACTGGACCGCGTGATGGAACTGGACGCCGAGGAGATCGACTTCGACCAGCTGCGCTGGGTGGTGCTGATGGTGCTGTTCAACCAGCCCGACGATGCGATCGCCTATTCCCGCCTGGAAGAGGTGATGCGCGACGATGCCGGCCCGTCGGCCGTGGATTATCTGCACTGAGTCCACCGTCCTCCGCAGACAATGCGGTAGCCACGGGCGTTTTCCTCCTCTAGTCTTTAGCGCCCGTGAACCCGGTCGCTGCCATGCGACCGCGATCGCCCCGATACGGAACCCGCTGCCACGGAGACGGTCCCGAGCGACATGAGCAAGCACCTCGTCATTGTAGAGTCGCCCGCCAAGGGCAAGACCATCGAAAAATATCTCGGCCCGGACTACCAGGTCATGGCCTCCTATGGCCATGTCCGCGACCTGGTCCCCAAGGAAGGGGCGGTGGACCCGGAAAACGGGTTCCGCATGAAGTACGACGTGATCGAGCGCAGCGAAAAGCAGATCGAGGCGATCGCCAAGGCTCTGAAGAAATCCGATGACCTGATCCTCGCGACTGACCCCGACCGTGAAGGCGAGGCAATCTCCTGGCATCTCTACGAGGTGCTGCGTGACCGCGGCCTGCTAGACGATCGTGGCGTGCATCGGGTCGTGTTCCACGAGATCACCAAGAAGGCGATCCAGCAGGCGATCGAGGAACCGCGCGACCTGGCCAAGCCGCTGATCGATGCCCAGCAGGCGCGCCGCGCGCTGGACTACCTGGTCGGCTTCAACCTCTCCCCGCTGCTGTGGCGCAAGATCAAGCGCGGCCTGTCCGCCGGGCGCGTGCAAAGCCCGGCACTGCGCATGATCTGCGAGCGCGAGAACGAGATCGAGGCCTTCGTCCCGCGCGAATACTGGACCCTGGATGCGAAGGTCGAGCGCCAGGAGCAGCCGTTCACCGCGCGCCTGACCTACCTGGACGGCAACAAGCTGGACCAGTTCGACCTGAACAGCGCCGAACTCGCACATGACGCCCAGAAGCGCCTGACCGAGGCCGCGAACGGCGAGCTGCGTGTCGCCAAGGTCGAGAAGAAGCAGCGCCGCCGCAACCCGGCTGCGCCGTTCACCACCTCGACCCTGCAGCAGGAGGCCTCGCGCAAGCTGGGCTTCACCGCATCGCGCACCATGCGCACCGCGCAGCAGCTGTACGAGGGGATCGATCTGGGCTCCGGCGCGATCGGCCTGATCACCTATATGCGTACCGACTCGGTGGCCCTGGCCGGCGAGGCGATTGGCGAGATCCGCGGCCTGATCGAGGAGCGCTATGGCGCCAACAACGTCCCCGACAGCCCGCGCCAGTACAAGACCAAGTCGAAGAACGCGCAGGAGGCCCACGAGGCTATCCGCCCGACCTCCGTGCGCCGCCTGCCGAACGAGGTCCGCGCCCGCCTGAGCAGTGACCAGGCCCGGCTGTACGACCTGATCTGGAAGCGCACCGTCGCCTGCCAGATGATCCACGCGACCTTCGACACCGTGGCCGCCGACCTGGTCCCGGGTGACAGCCGACACCAGTTCCGCGCCACCGGCTCCACCCTGGTCGACCCCGGCTTCATCGCCGTCTACCAGGAGGGCCGCGACGACGCGCAGGATGACGACGAGGACAAGCGCCTGCCGGAAATGGCCGAGGGCGACACGGTCCAGCTGGAAGAGGTCACCGCCGACCAGCACTTCACCGAGCCGCCGCCGCGCTACACCGAGGCCAGCCTGGTGAAGACGCTGGAGGAATACGGCATCGGCCGTCCGTCCACCTACGCCAGCATCATCTCCACGCTGCAGTCGCGCGAGTACGTGGAGATGGACGGCAAGCGCTTCATCCCGACCGACACCGGCCGGATCGTGAACAGCTTCCTGACCCAGCACTTCGACCGCTACGTGGACTACGACTTCACCGCGAAGCTGGAAGACGAGCTGGACGCGATCTCGCGCGGCGAGAAGGACTGGGTCCCGGTGCTGGAGGATTTCTGGGGCGACTTCCGCGACCGGGTGAAGGAGAAGGAAGAAAACGTCACTCGCGCCGAGGCCGTGCAGTCGCGCGAACTGGGCCCCGATCCGCAGAGCGGACGCCCGGTCAGCGTGCGCCTGGGCCGTTTCGGCCCGATCGTGCAGATCGGCACCAAGGACGACGAGGAGAAGCCGCGCTTCGCCGGCCTGCTGCCCGGGCAGAAGATGGACAAGATCACCCTCGACGAGGCGCTGGAGCTGTTCAAGCTGCCGCGCGACCTCGGCGAGACGCCCGAGGGCGAGCCGGTGATGGTCAACATCGGCCGCTTCGGACCGTACGTGAAGTACGGCTCCAAGTACGCCTCCCTCGGCCCGGACGACGACGTCTGGACCATCGAGCTGCCGCGCGCGCTGGAGATCGTCGCCGAGAAGAAGAAGAAGGACGCCGAACGCTTCATCAAGAGCTTCGACGAAGAGGGCATCCAGGTCCTCAACGGGCGCTACGGCCCTTACGTGACCGACGGCAACAAGAACGCCAAGATCCCCAAGGAGACCGATCCCAAGTCCCTGACGCTGGAGCAGTGCCAGGAACTGATCGCCGCCGCCCCGGAACGCAAGGGCCGCGGCCGCAAGGGGGCGGCCAAGTCGACCGGCAAGTCCTCCGGGAAAACCGCCTCCAAGTCGTCGACCGCAAAGAAGACGACCACGAAAAAGGCAGCCACCACCAAGAAGGCCGCCAGCAAGACGGGCACGAAAAAGGCCACCGCAAAGAAGACGAGCACGTCGAAGAAGGCCCCGGCGAAGAAGGCTTCGACCGCCAAGTCTGGTAGCGCGAAATCCGGCAGCGGCGACAGCCGCCTGAGTGCCCAGCCCTCCGGCGACCGTGGATCCGAATAGCCAACCGCTGCTAACCCCCGAGATCGAGCCCGTCGCGCAGTGCGTGCGCGACGGCGGCGTGGTCGCCTACCCCACCGAGGCGGTCTTCGGCCTTGGCTGCCGCCCGGATGACCCCCGGACGATCGATCGCATCCTCGAGATCAAGGGCCGCCCGGCCACCAAGGGACTGATTGTGGTCACCGACCGGCTGGATCGCCTCGCGCCCTGGCTGGCGCCGCTACCGGCCGAACGCCGGGCCGAGATCGACGCCAGCTGGCCTGGGCCGACCACCTGGCTGCTACCCGTCACCGATGCCTGCCCGCCGCTGCTGCGCGGCGAACACGACAGCCTCGCGGTACGCGTCACCGCCCACCCGGAGACGCGCGCGCTGTGCGCGGCCGCGGGCAGCCCCCTGGTCTCCACCAGCGCCAACCGCGCGGGCATAGAGCCCTGCCGCACCTGGGACTGCGTGAACACGCAGCTCGGGGCGGGCATCGACGCGATCCTGCAGGCAGAATGTGGCGGGCGCACCGCACCCAGCACGATCCGCGATGCCCGCACCGGGGCCTGGCTCCGGGGCGCGCCGGATACCCACGAATAACCAACCGGGACGCAGCATGAGCCAGGACCACGTCTCCATCGACCGTGTCATCGACTACCTGCAGGGCCTGCAGGACCGCATCTGCCAGGGTCTCGAGGGCCTGGACGGCCAGGCCCGCTTCCAGGAGGACGCCTGGGAACGCCCGGCCGGCGGCGGCGGCCGCACCCGTGTAATGCACGAGGGGCGGGTCTTCGAGCAGGCCGGGGTCAACTTCTCCCATGTGATGGGCGACAACCTCCCGGCCTCGGCCACCGCGCACCGCCCGGAGATGGCCGGACGCTCGTTCCAGGCCACCGGCGTGTCGCTGGTGATCCACCCGCACAACCCGTATGTGCCGACCTCGCACGCGAATGTGCGCTTCTTCATCGCGGAGAAGCCCGGCGAGGAGCCGATCTGGTGGTTCGGCGGCGGCTTCGACCTGACCCCGTACTACGGTTTCGACGAGGACTGCATCCACTGGCACCGCACGGCCGAGGCCGCCTGTCGTCCGTTCGGCGAGCACCTCTACCCGGCGCACAAGCAGTGGTGCGACGAGTACTTTCATCTCAAGCACCGCGACGAGCCGCGCGGCGTCGGCGGGCTGTTCTTCGACGACTTCAGCGAGGGCGGCTTCGAGCACGCCTTCGGCTACATGCAGAGCGTCGGCAATGCCTATCTGGATGCCTATGGCCCGATCGTCGAGCGTCGCCACGCGACCGAATACGGCGAGCGCGAGCGCCAGTTCCAGCTCTACCGGCGCGGGCGCTATGTCGAGTTCAATCTGGTCTACGACCGCGGTACCCTGTTCGGCCTGCAGTCGGGCGGGCGCACCGAGTCGATCCTGATGTCGCTGCCGCCGCTGGTGCGCTGGGAATACAACTACCAGCCGGAGGCCGGCACGCCCGAGGCCGAACTCTACGAGCACTATCTGAAGCCGCGCGACTGGCTGGCCGAGTCCGCCGGCTGACCCACCAACAAGGACGACCCGCATGACCGCACCGATCGCCCCCTATCCCGCCGGCCGTCCGCGCCGCATGCGCCGCGACGCCTTCTCCCGCCGCCTGATGCGCGAGCATCACCTGCGCGCGGACGACCTGATCCTGCCGGTGTTCGTCACCGAGGGCGAAGGGGTGCGCGAGGCGGTGCCGTCGATGCCCGGCGTGGAGCGCGTCAGCATCGACCTGCTGCTGGAGGAGGCGGCCGCCGCCGTGCGCCTCGGCATCCCGGCGCTGGCCCTGTTCCCGGTGGTCCCGGGCGAGAAGAAGAGCCTGGATGCCGCCGAGGCCTGGAACCCCGAGGGCCTGGCCCAGCGCGCGGTACGCGCCCTGAAGCAGGCCCACCCCGAGCTCGGCGTGATCACCGACGTCGCCCTGGACCCGTTCACCACCCACGGCCAGGACGGCATCATCGACGATGACGGCTACGTGGTGAACGACATCACCGTCGAGGCGCTGGTGGAGCAGGCGCTGTCGCATGCCGCGGCCGGGGCCGACGTGGTCGCCCCCTCCGACATGATGGACGGGCGCATCGGCGCGATCCGCACCGCGCTGGAAGATGGCGGGCACGTGCACACGCGCATCCTCGCCTACTCCGCCAAGTACGCCTCGGCCTTCTACGGGCCGTTCCGCGATGCGGTGGGCTCAGCCAGCAATCTGGGCAAGGGCGGCAAGGAGACCTACCAGATGGACCCGGCCAACGGCGATGAGGCCCTGCACGAGGTCGCGCTCGACCTGGCCGAGGGCGCCGACATGGTGATGGTCAAGCCGGGGATGCCGTACCTGGACGTGGTCCGCCGGATTCGCGACGAGTTCCAGCGCCCGACCTTCGTCTATCACGTCTCCGGCGAGTACGCGATGCTCAAGGCCGCCGCCGAACGCGGCTGGCTGGACGAGCGCGCCTGCGTGCTGGAGGCCCTGACCGGCATGAAGCGCGCCGGGGCCGACGGCATCCTCACCTACTACGCCCGCACCGTGGCCGAATGGCTGACGGAGGACGCGGCCCGATGAGCGAGCCGCGCCCCGATCGTTATGGCGTGGTCGGCAACCCGATCCGCCATTCGCTGTCGCCGCGCATCCATGCCCTATTCGCCGAACAGACCGGGCAGCACCTGACCTACGAGGCCCTGCTGGGCACCCCGGGTCAGTTCGCCGAGGAGGTCTGGGCATGGTTCTCCTCCGGGTTCCGCGGCCTGAACGTGACCGTCCCGTTCAAGGAAGAGGCGTTCGCCCTGGCCCGGGTCCTGACCGACCGCGCCCGGCGCGCCGGCGCCGTGAACACCCTCTGGCGCGACGACGAGCGCCAGCTCCACGGCGACAACACCGACGGCATCGGCTTCTGCCGCGACCTCGACCGCCTGGGTGGCGAGGTGCCCGGCCGGCGCATCCTGATCCTCGGGGCCGGCGGCGCGACCCGCGGGCTGCTGCAGCCCCTGCTGGAGCGCCACCCCGCACAGCTGGTGATCGCCAACCGCACTGCGGCGCGGGCCGAGGCACTGGCCGAGGACTTCGCCGACCTGGCGATCGATACCGAGCTCTCCGCCTGCGGCCTCGACGCCCTGCCCGCCGGCCCGTTCGATCTGGTCATCAACGCCACCGCCGCCGGCCTGTCCGACGCGGGGCTGAACCTGCCCGCGACGCTGGTGCACCCGGACAGCCTGGCCTACGACCTGGTCTACGGCCCCGGTGCGGCCCGGTTCCTTGACTGGGCCCGGGATGCTGGCTGCCGGCAGACGTCCGACGGCCTGGGCATGCTGGTCGAGCAGGCCGCCGAGGCCTTCGCGACCTGGCGCGGCATCCACCCCGACACCACCCCGGTATTGCGCCAACTGCGTCACGAAAACGACACGGCCTGACGCCCGGTTCACCTTCCGTTCAAGCAACGGCGCAATCCTGTTCCCGAGCGCGCCCGTGGGCGCAGACTGAAACCCGGGAGTTCCTTCCCGGCTGGGGGGCAAGCATGATCTCGCGCATTGGTGTTCTGGTACTGGTCGGTTTTCTGACCTTCGCCATCGGCTGTACCACCACGGATCCCTATACCGGCGAGGAGCGGGTATCGCGCACGGCCATCGGCGCCGGTGTCGGCGCGGCTGCCGGGGCCGTGGTCGGCAGCATCACCAGCCGCCGCAACCGCACCCAGCGCGCGATGATCGGGGCCGGGATCGGGGCCCTGGCCGGCGGTGCGATCGGCAACTACATGGACCGCCAGGAGGCCGAGCTGCGCGAGCAGCTGCGGGGAACCGGTGTCAGCGTGACCCGCGACGGCGACAACATCATCCTGAACATGCCCGGGCACATCACCTTCGATATCGACCGCACCGACATCAAACCGGAGTTCGAGGAGGTGCTGAACTCGGTGGCGCTGGTCCTGGCCGAATACGACCAGACCGGTATCGAGGTCGCCGGCCATACCGACATCACCGGACGCGTCGAGTACAACATGGACCTGTCGGAACGGCGCGCTCAGAGCGTCGGGCGCGCCCTGATACGGCGCGGCGTCCAGTCGGTGCGCGTCGACACCGTCGGCTTCGGGCCGCATCAGCCCATCGCGACCAACGAAACCGCCGAGGGCCGCGCGCTGAACCGGCGTGTAGAACTGACCCTGTTCCCGCTGACCGCGGACTGAGCGCCGGCCCCCAGCACGATCGGGCCGGGGATTGCCCGACCCGCCCCCTTCCTCATCCATCCGGCGCGCCGGGCTGGTAAGCTTGGCCGCCATGGACGCACGTGCACGCCTGTGGGAACTGGCCCGACTGGTCCGCCTGGACCGGCCTGTCGGCATCTATCTGCTGCTGTGGCCGACTCTGTGGGCGCTCTGGATCGCAGCCGAGGGCTGGCCGCCGGGTTCGCTGATCTTCATCTTCGTTGCCGGCGTCGTGCTGATGCGCTCGGCCGGCTGTGCGATCAACGACTACGCGGACCGCGACTTCGACGCCCATGTCGCCCGTACGCGCGACCGCCCGCTGGCGCTGGGCACGATCACCCCGAACGAGGCACTGGCGACCTTCGCCGTGCTGGCCCTGACCGCCTTCGTGCTGGTCCTGTTCACCAACCTGCTGACCATTCTCTATTCCCTGGTCGCGGTGGTGCTGGCCGCTACCTATCCCTTCGCCAAGCGCTTTCACCACTTTCCGCAGGTGCACCTGGGCGCGGCCTTCGCCTGGGCCGTGCCCATGGCCTTTACCGCGGTCACCGGGGATCACCCGCCGCCGCTCGCCTGGCTGCTGTACGTGACCGTGCTCGCCTGGACCGTGGTGTATGACACCTTCTACGGGATGGTGGACCGAGAAGACGACCTGAAAATCGGGGTGAAGTCCACCGCCATCGCGTTCGGCGAGATGGACCGTCTGATCACCGCGGGGCTCCAGGTGCTCGTCTGGCTGGGGCTGTACCTGATCGGCCAGCATGCCGGGCTCGGCGGCTACTACACGGCGGGGCTGGTGATCGTGGCGATGCTGATGTTCTACCAGCAGTTCCTGATCGCCGAACGCGAGCCGACCGACTGCCTGCGGGCATTCAAGAACAACCATTATCTCGGTGCCGTGGTCCTGCTCGCGATGATCGCAGACCATCATCTGGGGGGCTAACTCGGTTACGCGCGGGCAAGCGCCAGACCCTCGACCGATGCCGCTCCCGCCGCCCGCAGCGCACGGGCCAGCGCATCCAGGGTCGCCCCGGTCGTGACCACATCGTCCACCAGCAGCACCCGTTCGCCCGCCAGCGCCATCTTTACGGCAAACGCATCGCGCAGGTTCCGGCGCCGCTGAGGACCACTCAGCGTCTGCTGCGAAGGCGTGGCCCGCACACGGAGCACGCACCCGGTATCCAGCGGGAGCCCCAGTTCCTCAGAGACACGTTGTGCCAGAGGCTCACACTGATTGAACCCACGCTCGCGCAGGCGCGAAGGGTGCAACGGGACCGGCACCACGCGGGTAGGCAACGGCGTCGACGCATCCCGGCGTTCGCGGGCTGCCTGTGCGGCCAGGTCCACGAGGATCCGTTCAGCGCGGGCGTGGCCGCTGCGCTTGTAGGCCAGCAGCACCCGATCCAGCGGCCAGGCATAGGCCCATGGCGCCCGCAGGGCGTCTACCGCCGGAGGGCGGCGCTGACAGGCGGGGCAGGCCACTGTCGCCGGCAGGGGTGCCGCGCAACCCGGGCACGGGACCTCCACCCGCACCAGGTCCTTGCGGCAGGCAGGACAGATGGCCCCGCCCTCCGGCAACGGGGCCAGACACAAGCCACAGTGGTCGGGATACAGCGCCCGGGCCGCCCAGGCGCTCAGCGCACGCAGCGCGCCCGATCGCTCTCCAGTTTGCCCCGGCGTGGCTGAAGGGGGATGAGCCATGATGGTATGCTTCCGCTTTTGCATTCAGGGTAGTCCATGGCGACCAAGACCGTCTCCGCACGCAGTTCGCGGCGCGCCGCCGCGATGTTCGACGTCGGCAATCTGATCAGCGTGTCGATTGCCGGCATCCCGCTGTTTGTGGTCAGCAGCGAGGGGGTCGGAGTCGGCTTCATCATTGCCGCGATCATGGGCATCGTGCCGCTAGTGCTGTGGTTTGGCGCCTCCATGCTGGTGTACGCCCTGAACAAGCACCACCCCGATCCGCGAGTGGGCCATTTCACGCAGTGGGCGGCCTATCGCTACTACGCGCTGATGGGCCTGCTGATCGGGGTCGCCACCTTCTTCCCGCCGGATCTGGCCTACTACCGCGCCTACTGGGCCGTGGCTGCCGCCATCCTGCTGCCGTGGACGGTCTACGCCCTGTTCCGCGTCTACCGCGAACCCTGGGCCGATGTCGCCATCCCGGCGGAAGCCGACAAGGAGCCACACTCATGAGCACGCCCCGCCACGACTGGAACACCGACGAGGTCGAGGCCCTGCTCGACCTGCCGCTGAACGACCTGATCTTTCGCGCGCAGACGGTGCACCGCGAGCACTTTGACCCCAACGCGGTTCAGGTAAGCACCCTGCTGTCGATCAAGACCGGGGCCTGCCCGGAGGACTGCGCCTACTGCCCGCAGAGCGCGCACCACGACGTGGAGCTGGAACGCGAACGCCTGCTCCCGCTGGAGGAAGTGCTCGAGGCCGCGCGCAACGCCCGCGCCCAGGGCGCGACCCGCTTCTGCATGGGTGCCGCCTGGCGCAACCCCACCGACAAGAACCTGGAGCGCGTGATCGAGATGGTGCGCGCGGTCAAGGACGAGGGTCTGGAGACCTGCATGACCCTCGGCATGCTGAAGGCCGAGCAGGCGAAGCGCCTGTCCGAGGCGGGGCTGGACTACTACAACCACAACCTCGACACCTCGCCGGAGTTCTACGGCCACATCATCTCCACCCGCACCTACGATGACCGTCTGGAGACCCTGGAGCACGTGCGCGAGGCCGGCATGAACGTCTGCTGCGGCGGCATCCTCGGCATGGGCGAGTCGCGCCGCGACCGCGCGCGCCTGCTGCAGCAGATGGCCAACCTGCCGAAGCACCCGGAGTCGGTCCCGATCAACCAGCTGATCCAGGTCGAGGGCACCCCACTGCACGGGATCGAGGACCTCGACCCGCTGGAGTTCGTGCGCACCATCGCCGTGACCCGCATCCTGATGCCGGCCTCCTACGTGCGCCTGTCCGCCGGGCGCACCGAGATGTCCGACGAGATGCAGGCCCTGTGCTTCCTGGCCGGCGCCAACTCGCTGTTCTACGGCGACACCCTGCTGACCACACCGAACCCCGGCGAGAACCACGACCTCGCGCTGTTCGAACGCCTCGGCCTGCGCCCGGAGGCCGGCCCGGAAGCCCCCGGGGAATCGGACCGGCCCGCCTCCGCATCGGCCTGATGCCGACCGGCCAGTGGCGGGCGACTTTCCCGATCATTTCTCGGCGGTGGCGGCGGCGTATGCCCGCCACCGCCCGGACTACCCCGCCGATCTCTTTGACTGGCTGGCCGCGCGCACCCCGCACCACGAACAGGCCTGGGACTGCGCCAGCGGCAATGGCCAGGCCGCGCAGGGCCTGCAGCCTCACTTCTCCCAGGTCGTAGCGACCGATGCCGCCCCAGCCCTGCTGGCCGCTCTGCCGGCGACAGCCGGGATCAACCGAGTAGCCTGCGCCGCCGAGGCCTGCGCACTGGCCGATACCTCGGTGGATCTCGCCTGCGTCGCCCAGGCCGCGCACTGGTTTCGCCACGCCGAGTTCCATGACGAGGTTGCACGCGTCCTGCGCCCGGGCGGCCTGCTGGCGATCTGGGGCTACGGCATCCTGCGCGCCGAGGACCCGGCGCTGGACCGCCTGCTGACCGACTTTCACGACACCACCCTGGCGCCCTGGTGGCCGGAAGAACGCAGCCATATCCGTAGCCACTACCGCGACCTGCCGTTCCCCTGGCCGGAGATCGAGACGCCCGAGTTTCGGATCGACCGCGAATGGGGCCGCGACACCCTGCTCGGCTACCTCGGCACCTGGTCAGCCATCCGCCGCGCGCAGACGGCCGGCCAGGATCCGCTGGCCGTGCTGGAGCCGGCCCTGCGCGCGCTGTGGCCGAATACGGACATCACCGCCCGCGTCCACTGGCCGATCTTCCTGCGCGCCGGGCTGCGGCCGTGAGCGATTCACCATGAGCCATTCACCATGAGCGAGACGCTGCAGGCCTTTCTGCAGGCCCGCCTCGACCGCGTGCGCACGGACGGTCGCTGGCGCCGTCTGCGCACGCTGGACGGGCCGCAGCAGCCGGAGCAGGTCATCGACGGTAAATCGATCGTCGCCTTCTGCTCCAACGACTACCTGGGTCTGGCGGCCGATCCGGCCGTCGCCGCCGCCGCCCGCGAGGCCCTCGACCGCTACGGGGTCGGGGCCGGGGCCGCCCATCTGATCAACGGCCACACCCGCGCCCATGTGGAACTGGAGCAGGCGCTGGCGCGCTTCACCGGGCGCGAGCGCGCGCTGCTGTTCTCGACCGGCTACATGGCCAACCTGGCGCTGGTACAGACGCTGGCCGGCCGCCACGACACGGTGTTCGAGGACCGCTGGAACCATGCCTCGCTGATCGATGCCGTGCGCCTGGCCGGCGCGCGCAGCCAGCGCTATCGTCATGCCGATCCCGGGCACCTGCGCGATCGCCTGGAGCGGGCTCCCGATCGCGGGCATCGGCTGGTCGTCACCGACGGGGTGTTCTCCATGGACGGGGATATCGCACCCCTGCCGGAGCTAGCCGCGCTGGCGCGCGAGTTCGATGCCTGGCTGATGGTGGATGACGCCCACGGCCTGTCGGTGCTGGGCGCGACCGGTGGCGGCAGCTGCCAGCACCACGGCCTCGGCGCGGACGATGTGCCGATCCTGATGGGCACGCTGGGTAAGGGATTCGGCGCCGCCGGGGCCTTCGTTGCCGGCTCCGAAGTCCTGATCGAGACCCTGATCCAGACCGCCCGGCCCTACATCTACACCACCGCGATGCCGGCCGCCCTCGCCGCCGCAACGCTGGCGTCCGTGCGCATCGCCGAGGCCGCAACGGATCGGCGGGCGCACCTGCAGGGCCTGCTCCAGCGCCTGGGGGCGGGCCTGGACCGGCTCGGCCTGCAGCACCCGCCTCCGTTGACCCCCATCCAGCCGGTCCAGATCGGTGACGCCCACCGCGCTAGCGACGTGGCCGAGAGGCTGCTGGCCGCCGGGTTTCTGGTCCCGGCGATCCGTCCGCCCACAGTCCCCGAGGGCCAGGCACGGCTGCGCATCACCCTGTCCGCCGCCCACACCGAGGCTCAGGTGGATGCCTTGCTACGGGCGCTGGAGCAGGCCCTCGAGCATGCGACTCCGTGAACCCGTACACACCCCGGCATTGACGCCCTTCACGTTTCCGAAAACCGCCATTCCCTGTTAAAGAACCGTTCAGCAACCCCGCGCGAGGCTGAAGCCGAGCACGGTCGAAAGGAGACGGACCATGGCACGGAAACGCAACCATTCCCGACGCGGTGTACCCACTCATCTGAAGGCGCTGGCGGCCGCGATGCTGTTCGGCTTCGCCGCCGACACCCTGGCCGCCCCACCGCCCTGGGCACCGGCCCACGGCTGGCGCGCGCAGAACGACCCGGGGTATGCCGGGTACCACGGCTACAGTGTTGACCGCTGGGAACACGACTACGGCGTGATGGACGGCCGCTGCAACCGCGACGCAATCGGCGCGGCGATTGGCGGCGGTGCCGGCGCCGTCATCGGCCACCAGGTCGGCGACGGCGATCCGGTGGCCATTCTGATCGGGGCGGCCGGTGGCGCGGTGCTAGGCGGCATGATCGGACGCCAGATGGACCGCAATGACCAGGCCTGCATGGGACATGCCCTGGAACTGGCCGAGCCCGGACAGCCCGTCTACTGGGACAATGCCAATGGGCAGCCGGTGCACATGACGCCGGGGCGCGTTCGCGACAGCGGCTGCCGCGACTTCGAGATGATGATCGACGGCGAACGCCACACCGGTACGGCTTGCCCGGACGAACCCGGACACTGGGAGATCCGCGGATAAACGACCATTGGCCCGGGGGCCTTGAACACCCCCGGGCACCATCGCCTATCCTGCAGGGCCACCCTGCCCTTCCCCGGCCGGCCACACCTTCCGTCCGGCTACCGAAGGGCCGCACAGCACGGAATGTCTCACTCCATGGCCCGGATCCTGCCCGCCAATACGTCCCCGTCCGCACCGGAACGCGTGATCGTTCTGGATGTGCTGCGCGGAGTCGCGATCCTCGGCATCCTGGTGATGAACATCCAGTCGTTCGGACGCATCTCCAGCGAATACCTGAATCCGATGGCTCTCGGCCCCCTCCCGCTGGCGGACTGGATCGCCTGGGTCGTGGTCCACGTGCTGGCGGACGAGAAGTTCATCAGCATGCTGACCCTGCTGTTCGGGGCCGGGATCGTGCTGATGGCCTCGGGTTCGCGCCATCCGCGCCGACACCTTCGAGCAGCGCTTTCGCCGCCGCATGGGCTGGCTGTTCCTGATCGGGCTGGCACACGGGCTGATCCTGTGGCCCGGCGACATCCTCGCGGCGTACGCGGTGTGCGGACTGGTGGCCATGCATTTTCGCGACCACCCGCCGATGACGCTCCTGGCCTTCGGGGTCGCGCTGCTCGGAGGACTGACCGCGCTCTGGCTCGTTCTGAGCGCGATCCTGATCTTCCTTGTCCCCGAGCACTGGCTGCAGACGCTCAACGAGCGCTACTGGCAGCCCGGGGCCGATGTCGTCAGCGACGAACTCAACCGGATGTCGCTGCACTGGCTGGCCGCGACCGGCGAGCGGGCGACCGGTGCACTGACTGCGCAGCTGTGGATGTTCTTCTCCGAGCGCCTGTGGCAGATGCTCGCGATGATGTTCATCGGCATGGCCCTGATGCGGCTCGGCTTCCTTCACGGGAGCTGGTCACTGACTGGTTACCGGCGTGTCGTGCTGGCCGGACTGGGCGCCGGCATCCCGCTGGTACTGGCGGGGCTGTGGTTCAACACGGCCGTGGAGTGGGATCTGCGCTACTCGATGTTCCTGGGCCGCATCGCCAACCTGTGGGGCAGTGTCGCGATTGCCCTGGCCTGGGTCGCCCTGGTGATCCTGCTGGCCCACCCCGACGGGCGTCGGCGGATCCTGCCAGGCGTCATCCGCGCCCTCGAGGCGGTCGGCCGCCTCGCGCTGACCAACTACATCGGCCAGTCGATCCTCGCCGCGATGATCTTCTACGGGATCGGGCTCGGCCTGTTCTCGCAGTTCGGGCACCTCGAACTGCTCGGCATCGTGCTGACGATCTGGGTGTTCCAGATCACCTTCTCCCTGCTCTGGCAACGCTACATCGGCCCCGGGCCAATCGAGACCCTCTGGCGGCGCCTGGCAAGCTAGCCAGGGTCTACAGCAGCCCCCGTTCAGCCATGGATACGGGGGTGTCGGCGATCACCACGTGATCGAGTATCCGCACATCCACCAGCCCGAGGGCCTCGGTCAAACGCCGGGTGATCGCGATATCCGAGCCCGAGGGCTCGGCCACCCCGGACGGGTGGTTGTGGGCAAGGATCACCGCGGCCGCATTGTGGTGCAGCACACGCCGCACGACCTCGCGCGGGTGCACGGCGGCGCCGTCAATCGTGCCGCGGAACAGCTCCTCGAAGGCGATCACCCGATGGCGGTTATCCAGGAACAGGACCGCGAAGACCTCGAAGGGATAGTCGCGCAGACGCGCCGCAAGGAACTGGCGGGTGGCAGTCGGCGAGGTCAACGCATCGCCACGCTCCAGGTCGGCGGCGAGGTGCCGCCGACCCATCTCGAGCACCGCCTGGAGCTGGGCGTATTTGGCATCCCCCAGCCCCGGCGCCGCGCAGAATCCCGCCTGATCGGACTGCAATAGAGGCCGCAGCCCGCCGAAGCGGCTGAGCAGATCGCGCGCGACATCGACCGCGCTCTTGCCGGCCACGCCGGTGCGCAGAAAGATCGCCAGCAGCTCTGCGTCCGAAAGCGCAGCCGCGCCCCGTTCGATCAGCTTCTCCCGCGGGCGCTCGGCCGCGGGCCAGTCGGTAATCGCCATCCCCACCTCCCTGTGGTTCGGTCGTTTGGTTTCTTCGTTCCAGGCCGTCTCGGTCATCCCGACCGTAGCGAAGAACCGTAGGATGCGTTGAGCGGCAGCGAAACGCATCCTACGACCCTGCTGGTAGTAGCGAAGAACCGTAGGATGCGTTGAGCAAAGCGAAACGCATCGATTCGGACACCAATGACAACCTTGATGCGTTTCGCTGCCGCTCAACGCATCCTACGACCCTGGTGGTAGCCGTTGGTCAGTCCTCGAAGCGGGAGATGTCGCGCACCGCACCGAACGCGGCGGAGGTCGTCATCAGGGCGTAGGCGCGCAGGGCCTGGGTGACCGGGCGTTCGCGCGACTCGGGCTTCCAGGCCTTCGCGCCACGGGCCTCCATCGCCTCGCGCCGGGCTGCCAGGGTGGCGTCGTCGACGTCGATGCGGATCTCGCGCCCGGGGATGTCGATCACGATGGTGTCGCCCTCCTCGATCAGGCCGATCGCGCCGCCCTGCGCGGCCTCCGGGGAGACGTGGCCGATGGACAGCCCGGAAGTACCGCCGGAGAAGCGCCCGTCGGTGATCAGCGCGCATTCCTTGCCCAGCCCCTTGGACTTCAGATACGAGGTCGGGTAGAGCATCTCCTGCATGCCGGGGCCGCCCTTCGGACCCTCGTAGCGGATGATCACGACGTCACCCGCCTGGATGCGGTCACCGAGGATCGCCTCGACGGCCGCGTCCTGGCTCTCGAACACCCGCGCGGGGCCGGAGAACTTCAGGATGCTCTCGTCGACCCCCGCGGTCTTCACGATGCAGCCGTCCGGGGCCATGTTGCCGTAGAGCACGGCCAGGCCGCCGTCCTGGGAGTAGGCATGTTCGATATCGCGGATACAGCCGTTCTCGCGGTCGATGTCGAGGCTGTCCCAGGTCTTGTCCTGGCTGAACGCGACCTGAGTGGGCACGCCGCCCGGCGCGGCCTTGTACAGGGTCTCGGAGGCAGCGGCGTGGCGCATCACATCCCACTGCTCCAGCGCCTGGCCCATGGTGTCGGCGTGGACCGTCGGGATATCGCGGTGGATCAGCCCACCACGGTCCAGCTCGGCCAGGATGCCGACCACGCCACCGGCGCGGTGCACGTCCTCCATGTGATAGAGCTGGGTGGCCGGCGCCACCTTGCACAGGTTCGGGACCTTGCGCGACAGGCGGTCGATATCCGCCATGGTGAAGTCCACGTCGCCCTCGCGCGCGGCCGCCAGCAGATGCAGCACGGTATTGGTGGAGCCGCCCATCGCGATGTCCAGGCTCATAGCGTTCTCGAAGGCCTCGAAGGTGGCGATCGAACGCGGCAGCACGGATTCGTCGTCCTGCTCGTAGTAGCGCTTCGCGAGCTCGACCACACGCTTTCCAGCCTGTTCGAACAGCGACTTGCGCCCGGCATGGGTGGCCAGCAGCGAGCCGTTGCCCGGCAGCGACAGGCCCAGGGCCTCGGTCAGGCAGTTCATCGAGTTGGCGGTGAACATGCCGGAGCAGGATCCACAGGTCGGGCAGGCGGAGCGCTCGATGGCCTCCACCTCCTCGTCGCTGGCGCTGGAGTCCGCGGCCTTGACCATCGCATCCACCAGATCCAGGTGGATCACGTTGTCACTGCCCGGGGCCTTCACCTTGCCGGCCTCCATCGGGCCGCCGGAGACGAAGACCACCGGGATGTTCAGACGCATCGCGGCCATCAGCATGCCCGGGGTGATCTTGTCGCAGTTCGAGATGCACACCAGCGCATCGGCGCAGTGGGCATTGACCATGTACTCCACCGAATCGGCGATAATCTCGCGCGAGGGCAGCGAATAGAGCATCCCGCCGTGGCCCATCGCGATACCGTCATCCACCGCGATGGTGTTGAACTCCTTGGCCACACCACCGGCCTTCTCCACTTCGCCGGCGACCAGCTGGCCCAGATCCTTCAGGTGCACGTGCCCGGGCACGAACTGGGTGAAGGAGTTGGCGATGGCGATGATCGGCTTGCCGAAGTCGCCATCCTTCATGCCGGTGGCGCGCCACAGGGCGCGGGCGCCGGCCATGTTGCGGCCGTGGGTGGTGGTGCGGGAACGATAGGCGGGCATGGTCGGATCTCGTGAACGTTTATGCAGATGCGGAATCGTACATAATGAGTCGTACAAACCCCAGTTTCCGGAGGAAACGTTGATGAAAATCGAGGTCGAGAACATCAAATGTGGCGGCTGCGCCAGCTCCATCCGCAAGGGCCTGATGCAGGTCGAAGGCGTCACTGAAGCCGAGGTCGATGTGGAAGGCGGCGCCGTGGAAGTCCAGGCCCCGGATAGCGCCCGCGAAGCGGTCGCGGCGAAGCTGGCCAGCATGGGCTACCCCGAGGTGGGCTCGGTCTCCGGTCTGCGTTCCGCCAGCGCCAAGGCCAAGTCCTTCGCCAGCTGCGCCGTGGGGCGCATGAGCGGCGACTAGCCGGCAACGGACGGCATGCGTGCAGTCTCGCGTATCGCGCCCGCCCTCGTGGCGGGCGCGGCTTTGCTGGGGGTCCTGCTGCTGTGGGGCGCGACCCAGGCCGAGTCCGGCCTGCCCGTCACCGAGCTCACGGTCGGCGAGCGGACGCTTAGCGTGGAGATCGCCGCCGACGAGCCCGCCCGCCGGCAGGGCCTGATGCACCGCGAGGAACTGGCCGACGACCAGGGGATGCTGTTCGTCTGGGATCGACCGGCGCGCTACGCGATGTGGATGCGCAACACCTACATCCCGCTGGACGTCGCGTTTATCGACACCGACTACCGCATCACCAACATCGAGACCATGGAGCCACAGACCACCACCCTGCACGAAGCCAAACGCGACGTGCTCTATGCGCTGGAGGTCAACGCGGGCTGGTTCGCGGAAAACGATGTCAGCGCCGGCGACCGGATCGACGATCTCCCGCGCGCACTGGGCAAGAAATAGCTCAAATCTCACACTGATGCGCCCACCGCGTGCTTTCCCTACACTGTCCGACAAGCCCATCCGCGCGCGGACACGCCCGTGAACCCTCCCGCCACCGCCAGTGCCACGCCCGGCGCACCCAGTGAAACCCGGGCCGCCCCGCACCCCTCGGAACTCGACTGGTTCCGCGGGGCGGTGCCGTATATCGCCGCGCACCGGGGCCGGACGATGGTCATCGCCCTGGCCGGCGAGGCTGCGCTGGCACCGGAATTCCCGGAGCTGATGCGCGATATCGCCAAACTGCACGCGCTCGGTGTGCGTGTGGTGCTGGTCTATGGCGTGCGCCCCCAGATCGAGGCCCGACTGGCCGAGCGCGGCCTGACGCCGCAGTACGCGGAGGGCCTGCGAGTCACCGACGCGCCGGCGCTGGAGGCGGTACTGGATGCAGTCGGCCGGCTGCGCCTGCAGATCGAGGGCCTGCTGTCGCGCAGCCTGGGGCAGCCGGGCACCGGCAATGCACGGCTGCGCGTGGCCAGCGGCAATTTCGTCACCGCGCGCCCGCTTGGCGTGCGTGGCGGCGTGGACTTTCACTACACCGGCGAGGTGCGCGGGGTCGATACCGAGGCCCTGCGCAACCTGCTGGACCGGGAACAGGTGGCGCTGGTTTCGCCGCTGGGGTACTCGCCCACCGGCGAGGTGTTCAACCTCTCGGGCGAGGACGTGGCGACCCAGGTCGCGATCGCCCTGAACGCGGACAAGCTGATCTTCCTGACCGAGGCGGGGGTCCTGCGCGACCCGCAGCACGGGGTCCTGGGCCAGCTGACCGTGCCCGCCGCGGAACGGCTCCTGGCGGAATCGGACGATCTGCCGGAGGAGCTGGCCAACCACCTCAAGAGTGCGATCGACGCCTGCCGCCAGCGCGAGATGCGCGTCCACCTGGTGGACCGCCATGACGATGGCGGGCTGCTGATCGAGCTGTTCACCCGCCAGGGGATCGGCACGCTGGTCTCGCGCGAACCGCTGGAGCGGCTGCGTCAGGCAACGATCGACGATGTCGGCGGTATCCATGCCCTGCTGCAGCCTCTGGAGGCCGAGGGCATCCTGGTCCATCGTGCACGCGAGCACCTGGAGCTGGAAATCGAGCGCTTCCAGGTGCTGGATGTCGACGGTCTGATCATCGGCACCGCCGCGCTGTATCCGTTTGGCGAACAAGCGGCGGAGATCGCCTGCCTGGCTCTGCACGCCGACTATCGCGGCAGCGGACGGGGCGACCGCCTGCTGGCGGCCATGGAGTCACTGGCGCGGGAACAGGGCGCACGGCAGCTGTTCGTGCTGACGACCCGCACCGCGCAGTGGTTCCAGGAGCGCGGCTACACGACCGGAAAGGTCGACGATCTGCCGCCCGAGCGGCGCGCGCACTACAACCAGGCGCGAAACTCCCGGGTCTACACGAAACGGCTCCAGCCCTGACCCCGGCCGCCCGCCGCAACCGCGCCATCAGCGCCGGCGGCGGGTGACCTCCTCCCGCGAATCCCCCTCGGTATCTGGGCGGCGATTGATCGGATAGCTGTCGGCGGGCCCGACGAATGGCTGGATCAGCATGCGATCGAGCCGCTCCCAGGCGGGGTCGCGGAACTGGTTCAGCCCAATCGTCATCCCGTCATGCCCGTCCTGCGGCTGCGCGCGGTAGGTCCCCATGATCCGGTCCCAGAGCGAGAGGTTGAATCCGAAGTTCGAGTTGGTCTCGTGCGGATACCAGGAATGGTGGACGCGGTGGAAGTCCGGCGTGACGATGAACCAGCGCAGCACCCGGTCCACCGCGGCCGGCATGCGCACGTTGGAGTGGTTGAACAGGGCCAGCGAGCTGAGGATCACCTCGAAGATCAGCACCGCCAGTGCCGGGGCGCCGATTGCGACCACCACCATGGCCTTGATACCGAACGACAGCACAATTTCCAGCGGGTGGAAGCGCAGGCCGGTGGTCACGTCGAAGTCGAGATCCGCATGGTGCATGCGGTGCAGCCGCCACAGCGACGGGACGGCATGAAACATCACGTGCTGGGCCCAGATCGCGAAATCGAGGACCACGACCGCGATCAGCACGACCAGCCAGAAGGGCAGGTCCAGCATCTGCAGCAGCCCCCAGCCCTGGGTCTCGACGAACAGCCCCAGGCCCACCAGCCCCGCCGGGAACAGGAACCGGGTCAGCAGCGTGCCGGTAATCACCACGCCCCAGTTATTCGACCAGCGATAGGCCTTGCCCACCGACAGGGGACGTCGCGGCCCCAGGATCTCCCAGGTCGCCATGATCGCCAGAACGGACAGCAGGATGCCGACCCGAATGATCGGCTCTTGCGCCAGAAACCAGTCCGCCATGTGTGTGCCCTGCGTTCGCTTCAGGCGCGGTCGCGCCCCTGCCTACTGACCGAAGCGCGCCTCGTTGCGTTCATGGGCCTCCTGGGCCGCCACGCTCAGAGTCGCGATCGGACGAGCCTCCAGGCGGGCGATACCGATCGGCTCGCCGGTCTCCTCGCAGTAGCCGTACTCGCCCAGATCAATTCGCGCCAGGGCCGCATCGATCTTGTTCAGCAGCTTGCGGTAGCGATCGCGCGTGCGCAGCTCCAGCCCGGCATCGGCCTCGTGAGTCGCGCGGTCGTTGGGGTCCGGTTCCTGCCAGCTCTCGGTGCGCAGGTGCTCGAGCGTCTGCTCGGACTCCTCGATCAGTTCCGCACGCCAGGCCTCGAGCTTGGCGCGAAAGTAGTCCAGCTGACGCGGATTCATGTAGGGTTCGTCCTCGGACGGACGATACCCGGACTCCAGGATAGTTTCGGCTTCTTGGCTCATATCGGCCCCTCGCCGGACCGCCTTCCGACCCCATGTCGGAACGGACCCGGCACGACGACAGGTACACCCGATCCAGTATAGGGCACTTCCCCACGCGGACGGCAAACGCCGCGCAACAATCGCAGGACTTCATGGGAACCCATGCACACCATGAGCACCACGCAGCGCCTGATCCAGATCAGTGACACCCACCTGGGCCGCGTGCCCGGGCCGATCCGGGCCGGCTATCCGGACAGCGACACCCAGCTGGAACGAATCCTCGGCGCCCTGCCCCGGGAGCCGGCGGCGGATGCCCTGCTCCTGAGCGGCGATCTGGCCGAGGATCCGGAACCGGCGACCTATGCTCGGCTGGCGCGACTGCTGGGCAGCCGGCGCGAACCGATGCTCGCACTCGCCGGCAACCACGACGATTGCCAGACCCTGCGCACCGCCCTGGAGCCCGAGACCTGTCAAGTCCATGGCGAGAGGATGCTGGGGCCCTGGAAGCTGATCGGCCTGGATTCCAGCACACCCGGCGAGGCGGCCGGGCGTCTGGACGCGTCAGAGTGCGAGCGCCTGGAGAAAAGCCTGTCGGCCGATCCGGACCGCCCTACCGTCGTCGCCCTGCACCATCCGCCAGTGGCCATTGGCAGTGCCTGGATGGATCGGCTGGGGCTGCTCGATCCGGACGCGCTGTTCGCGGTGCTCGACCGCCATCCGCAGGTGCGCGCCTGCCTGTTCGGGCACATCCACCAGGACTTCCGGGCCCGGCGGGGTGCGATCGAGCTCCTCGGAAGCCCGTCGACCTGCGTGCAGTTCACGCCGGGCTCCGAAGAGTTCGCCGTGGATGCGGCCCTGGACGCCGGCTACCGCATTCTGGATCTGCACCCGGATGGGCGATTCGATACGCAGGTGGTCCGCGTACCGGGGACCCGCATCGCCATGGAACCTTCGGCATGAATACGCCAGACGCCCGCGCCCAGTCCTTGCAGCACTGGCTGGACACCCTGCCCGGGGCGTTCGAGGACCTGCGCCTGCTGCGGGCGGATGCGAGCTTTCGCCGCTATTTCCGAGCCCGTCGGGACGGGGTGTCGGTCGTGATCATGGACGCCCCGCCCGAACGCGAGGCAACCGAGCCCTTCGTACGAATCGCCCGGCTGCTGGAGGGTCTGGGGCTGCGACCACCCCGGGTACTGGAACACGAGCCCGACTCGGGCTTTGTGCTACTGGAGGACCTGGGGGACCGCACCTTCACCCGGGCCCTGGCCGAGGGGGCGAACGAATGGCCGCTGTACCAGCGCGCCCTGGATACGCTGGCCACGCTGCATCGGCGCTGGCCCGAGCAAGGCCGCGCTGATCACGCCCCCCCCTATGACCGCGAGCGTCTGCTGGCAGAGACGGCCCTGTACGCGGACTGGTACTGGCCACGGCTGCGGGGTCACGCCATGCCGGAGGCCATGCGTGCGGAGTTCGACGCCGCCTGGCACCAGGTGCTGGAGGCCCTGCCAGGTCTCCCGGACACCCTGGTGCTACGCGATTTCCATGTCGACAATCTGATGCTGCCTCCCGGCGACGAGCAGGCCTGCGCGCTGCTGGACTTTCAGGACGCGGTGATCGGCAGTCCCGCCTATGACGTGGTCTCGCTGCTGGAAGACGCTCGCCGCGAGGTCTCGGCCGAAACGGTCGCCCGCGGGCTCGAACACTACCTGGCGAACGCGGACATGCCCCGCGCGTCGTTCATGGCGCACTATCACGTGCTGGGCGTTCAGCGCACGGTGAAGATCCTGGGCATCTTCGTGCGCCTCGCCGAACGCGACGGCAAGCCCCGCTATCTGGAGCACCTGCCGCGCCTGCACCGACTGCTGGAACAGGGCCTGCGCCACCCCGAACTGGGGCCGGTCGCCCGCTGGTTCGCTGCCCATGCGGCCAGGGAGCACGCCTGATGCGCGCGATGATCCTGGCCGCCGGACGCGGCGAGCGCATGCGCCCGCTGACCGACCATTGCCCGAAGCCACTGCTCCCGGTCGCCGGACGCCCGCTGATCGCCTACACCCTGGAACGCCTGGCCCGGGCCGGCTACCGCACGGTGGTGATCAACACCGCACACCTGGGCGCACAGATCCGCGAGGCGCTGGGGGCCGAGTACGCAGGCACGCGACTGTTGTACTCCGAGGAACCGGAGGGGGCGCTGGAAACCGCGGGGGGCATCCGCCAGGCCCTGCCGCTGCTGGGCGACGGGCCGTTTCTGGTGGTCAATGGCGACGTCTGGTGTGAGCACCCGCTCCACCCTCCCGCCCAACAGCCGCTCGCGGAAAGCGGCCCGCTTGCGCACCTGGTGCTGGTGGACAACCCGCCGCACCATCCGCAGGGCGACTTTCGACTGTCCGGCGGGCGGGTATCGCTGGATACCGGCACGCCGCTGACCTTCAGCGGCATCGGCTGGTATCACCCCGCGCTGTTCGCGGGCCTGCCCGAAGGGCGCCGCCCGCTGGGACCCTTATTGCGCGAGGCCATCGGCGGCGGGCGGGTGAGCGGAGAGCGCTACAGGGGGGATTGGCGCGACATCGGCACCCCCGAACGCCTCGCGACGCTGGAGGCGGACATCGACCGAAGTCGGGATCACGGCTTGATGTAGGTGTAGCCCGCGCGCTGCAGCCGCGTCAGCTCGCCAATGCCCGAGGACACACGGTCCTTGGGCTCGGCATCATGCAGATCGTCCAGCTCGATCCCGCGCTTGTCCAGGGTGTTGCCGCAGACGAGGAACCGCACATCCTGCATCTTCAGGGTGTCCACAGTACTGCGAAGGTCGGGGTCGTCCTTGGCGTGCTGCAGCAGACTGACCCCGCCACCGTGCATCACGACCTTGATCTCCAGACGATCCACCGCACTGCCGTCGATATGGTTCTGCAGGTTGCGCAGGGCATTGAGGTGCAGAGCCGGATCATCGGCATTGATGTGATAGACCACCTGCAGTGTGTCGTCGGCATCAGCGGTCTCGCCGCCGTCTCGCTCGAACGAGAACAGGGCCCAGGTGACCCCCAGCGACAGTACGAAAAGCGCCCCGGCCAGGAACCAGCCGGGGCGCGCGAGAAACGAGAGGGGGTTCATCGCCAGGCCGAACCCTCGGGATGACCTGCGACTGGCGCGATCATACCTTGATGTAGATCCAGCCTTCGGCCTGACGGCGCGCGGCCTCGGCTACGCCGGAATCGATCCGTTCGGCCTGCGGGAGGATGTCCACCGTGCCGCCCTCCTCGCGGGCCAGACGATCGAGGGTCTGGGTGCAGGCCGTGAAACGCAGGCTCGCATACTCCTGGCTGAGCGCCGCAACCCGCTCGGGATACGGAGCCCGGTCCATGCGCAGGAAATCCATCGCGTTGTTGTGCACCACGACCTGCACGTTCAGCTCGCGACCATCGGCCGCCGCGTCGCGGTACATCGCCTCGATGTCGTCCAGCAGCTCGGCCATGGATTTCGGGTCGGCCTCGTTGATATGCAGCAGGATCTGGTCAGTCTCGGTCGCCGCGACGACCTGCGGCGCGGAGCCATCGGCCTGATCGCTACCGGCAATCAGCGCCGTCTCGCCGGCATCACCACCAATCAAGGCGGTTGGTTCGCCACTCCCGAGGAATCCGGCGTCGCGCGTAATCTCGTAACCCGCCAGGGACCCCAGCACGAGCGCCACCACCCCGGCCGCCATCGACGGGAACCAGTGGGTACGTGATGATCGGGAGATACGACAGCGTCCGCCGCCTGACTGGGCCGTGGGAAGGTCCTCGTAGGCCATGCCCACCAGCTCCTTGAGCTGGTGCATATCGCAGACCTCTCGGCTCAGGCGCTCGCTGGAGGAGATCAGCTTCAGTGTATTGAGGCGATCCTCGGGCGAGAATTCGCCATCGACGAACGCATTGAGAATCTCCTCGCTGGGGCGATCCTGCGCATTGAGACGGTGTTCAGCCATGCCGATTCCTCACTACCTGAAGATGGGGTCCATCAGCCGCTTGCCCCTGGTCGGCCTGCTGTTCCAACAGCACCTTTTTCAGTTGCGCCCGAGCCCGGCTCAGGCGGCTCATTACGGTCCCGATCGGCACATCCAGCACCTCCGAGACCTCTGCGTATGCGAACCCCTCCAGGTCCACGAGCGACACCACCTGTCGGTGATCCGCGCTCAACTGCGCCATCGCACGGTGGACATCCGACACCATCCGGTTGCGTTCGGTCTGCATCTCCGGACAGTCCTCGCAGGGCAGCTCCATGCTGTCCACGTCCACCGTATCCTTCTGCCGCCGTCCCCAGTCCCGGTAGCAGTTGGTCATGATGCGGAACACCCAGGCCTTCAGGGCGCTCTCGTCCTGCAGCGATTTCAGCCGGGTCAGGGCCTTCATCATCGCTTCCTGCACCAGGTCGTCGGCCAAAGCGGCGTCGTGACACCAGGCAAAGGCCATGCGGTACATTTGCGGTCGAAGGTCACAGACCTTCTGGCGCAACCGCCTCTGTGCGAACCAGGTCGCCATGTTGTATTTCCTCCATCCGCAGGGCCGTACGTGCGGCCTTGCTTGTTCTTGTACCTTGTAGGACGCTACCCCACGCAGCGCTATTCCGGTCCAGGCCCTTCTCTTTGTGGCCTGCGTCCCGAATCCCCAGCCTCAGGATACCCAATGCCCTTCGATCCGCAACAACTGGAAGCCTCCTTTGCATTCGACCCGGAGACCACCCGTGACCTGCGCGAGCGCTGGTCGCGTCTGATCACGGATGCCGTCTGGGGCGACCTGAAGACCGGGACGATCGGGGCAGTACCCCGCCTGCGCAAGCGCCTGCTGGAGCTGGGCGAGAACCTGCGGTCGCTGCTGTCCGACCGCGCCTGGATTCCGCACGAGCGCGAACGCGTGAAGGGGGCGATGGCGGCCGCGCTCAACCTGCGCGACAGCCTGCAGCAGACCGACCGGGCGGCGAAGCTGCTGAACGGAGGCGAGGATTTCGCGGCCTTCGAGGCCGACTACCTGGCCTTTCGCAAGGCGCTACTGACCTTCCTCGAACAGCACGAACAGGTCTGGGGTGATCTCCTGGAAAGCCTCTACGACGACGCGCCGGACGAGGACTGACTTTGGGCCAGGAGATCGCCGACGAGCACTTCAACGCACAGGACTACGAGCGTTTTCGCGCCGCCCTGGGTCGCGAGACGGCGCTGCTGCACGAATGGCTGGAACAGCAGACGGATGGCCCCGAAGTCCCGCCACGACTCGGGTTCGAGATCGAGGCCTGGCTTTGCGATGCGGCCGGACGCCCCCTGCCGGTCAACCAGGGGGTCCTCGAATCGATGGACAGCCCCCTGGCCACGCTGGAACTCGCCCAGTTCAATCTCGAGCTCAATTCGTCGGTCTTCCAGGTAGGCCCCGGATGCTTTGCGGCGATCCTCTCGGAGCTGAACGAGACCCTGCGCCAGGCACGCCGCGCCGCACGCCACCATCAGGCCGAGCTGCTGATGGCCGGCACGCTCCCAACCATCCAGCCGGAGGACCTCGGCCTGCACCACATGTCGCCCCAGGCGCGCTACCGCGCACTCAACACGGCGGTGCTGGAACAACGTGCACAACGGCCGCTCAAGCTCGACATCGTCGGGCGCGAACATCTGCAGCACGCCCACCGCGACGTGATGCTGGAGGCCCTGGCCACCTCGTTCCAGGTCCACACGGAGACCCGTCCAGCAGTCGCCCACCGCGCCTACAACGCCAGCCTGGTGGCCAGCGCCCCGGTACTGGCCGCGGCCGGCAATACCCCGTTTGTGTTCGGCCATGATCTGTGGTGCGAGAGCCGCATCCCGGTGTTCGAACAATCGGTCGAGGTGGGTGGCTTTGCCGACAGCGCGCGCGGCCCGATCCGGCGCGTGACCTTTGGCACGGGGTACCTGCATCACTCGATCGGCGAACTCTTTACCGAGAATCTGGAGCACTTTCCGGTGCTGTTGCCGGCCAGGCTCGATGCCCCGTCGCGGGAGCTGCGCCATCTGGCCCTGCACAACGGGACGATCTGGCGCTGGACGCGCCCCATCGTGGGCGTCGACGACCGCGGCCACCGCAACCTGCGGCTGGAGTTCCGCTGTCTGCCGGCCGGGCCCACGCTGATCGACATGCTGGCGAACACGGCGTTCGCGATGGGACTGACCGAACACCTGATCCACGAATCGCCCGACGGCACGCTGGGCACACCCTTCTCGGAGGCACGCGACAACTTCTACAATGCCGCGCGCTACGGGCTGGATGCCAGGCTGCGCTGGGGACACGCGGAGCCGGAGCCGGCCCCCCGGCTGATTCGGCGGCACCTGCTGCCGCGGGCCGCCGCGGGACTCGAGCGTCTGGGCGTGGACCCCGCCGAGGCCAACAGCCTGCTCGGAATTATCGCGGCGCGCACGGCCACGCGGCAGACCGGGACCCAGTGGCAGCGCGACTGGGTCGAGCGTCATGGTCGGGACTGGTCCGGCCTCGTGCGCGCCTATCGCGGCTGGCAAAACACCGGCTCGCCGGTCCACACCTGGGGACTCTGATTCGACCCATGACCCAAGACCTTCCCGAACTCCACGAACTGCCTGATGGCTTTCTCGACGCCACCCCGCAGAACCTGTACGAGTGCGTACCGGAGCCCACCCTGATCCACCTGGAGGGGCAACGCAGCCCGGCGGTCGCGGTCGTCCTTCTGCTGCACGGCAACGAGCCCGTGGGCCTGCAGGCGGTCCAGCAGCTGCTGCGACACTACACCGGGAAGCCCCTGCCACGGGCACTGACGCTGATCATCGGCAACCCGCGCGCCGCGGCCGTCAGCCAGCGCCATCTCGACGAGCAACCGGACTTCAATCGCATCTGGCCCGGTACCGAGCAGGCGGGATCGCCGGAGGCCGAGCGCTTCGCCGAGGTCTGTCGCCGCCTGGAACAGCGCGGGCTGTTCGCCGCGGTCGATTTGCACAACAACACCGGGCGCAACCCACATTACGCCTGCATCAACCGCCTGGACCCGGCCTTCATGAACCTGGCGGCGCTATTCGGGCGCACAGTGGTTTACTTCACGCGCCCGCGCGGCGTCGCCTCGATGGCCCTGGCGCGTATCGCCCCCTCGGTCACGCTGGAATGTGGCCCGCCGAATGACGGGTCAGGCATCCAGCACGCCTTCGAGATGCTGGACGCGGTGCTGCACCTGGATCACTTTCCGGAGCATCCGCCACGCGCCGGCGATATCGAGATCTTCCACACCGTGGCCCAGGTGCGCGTACGACCCGGGCTGCAGGCCGGGCTGGACGCCCAGCACGATGTCCGGCTCGAACCCGACCTGGACCGCCTGAACTTCCAGTTGCTCCCGGCCCGCTCGACACTGGTGCATATCCGCCCCGAGGTCGACAGCCCGCTGGTCGCGATTGCCGAGGACGGAAGCGAGGTGACCGCTCAATATCTGGAGACGCATGGCGACGAGATCCAGCTCAAGCGCGCGGCGATGCCGTCGATGTTGACGCTGGATTCACGGGTAATCGCACAGGATTGCCTGTGCTACCTGATGGAGCCCCTGGCCCTGCCTTGACGAGCGCTCTGCCCCTGACGCCTCAGGGGCAGCCCCAACATTCTTACTTCTTGCTGCTGGTCCGGCGCTTGGTCGCAGTCGTACCGGTCTTGCCGTCGTTCAGGCTGATGATCTGCGTCTTGCTGGTGCGGTGGCGGTAGATTTCGCGCAGATAGCGAATCGCCTGCTTGACGTTCTCTCGACTCAGCCGGATGTCATTGATCGAGACGAAGCTCTGCTCGTCGCTGCACATCTCGCGATATTTTTTCTCGTACATCGGTTTGATCGCGTACCAATTGGTATCAAGGATGCGCGTCGGGTTCTCGAACTCGTTGAGCATGTCGTCCACGCGCTGTTCGTCGAATTCCTCGGCCCGGATCAGGTCCAGAACCGCATGGTCGAGGGTGTCATCGAAGCGGGTCTTGTCATTGGCGAAGCAGCGCTTGATGTAGGCAACGAACAGGGTCAGGAAGTCGTCCGACAGGCAGGGGCTCTTCACCACCAAGGTGGTCAGCGACAGGTTGGCCGAGGCCCCGATGACCAGGGCGTAGCGCTTGAGCGTGGTGTTCGGGAACAGCCCGTTCAGGTGCGTCTTCAGCCGGTTCAGGTCCATGTAGGACAGCTTGTAGTCCTTGGGCAGCGACAGGATCGTGACGATAGACGAGCAGTTCTTGAAGAAGTGCAGGTCGCGCAGATGGACCGCGTCCATGCTCGACTCCTTGTATTTCTTCAAGGCCTCGCGGTAGCGCGGGGCATCGATCGGCAGCAGGCTGATGCCCTCGATCGCCTCGGTCTGCTTGTTGAAATGCGGCAGATCGATGGAGCGATAAAACAGGTCATCGATATCCAGCGAACCCTGCCCGACCGGGGCCTGCTCGCCGGTCGCCACCTCGGACTCCGCGTAGGCCACGGCCACCGGCCCCGCCAGGCTCATGAAGAGATCGTTCGCATCCAGGCGGATCGTCTCGCCGATGTCGACCCCCGCACGGCGGAAGTAGTCTTCATCGTAGTCCGTGGTGACCGCCTGCGCGGTCAGGATGTTGAAGATCTGCTGGGAGATGTACTGGTTGGCGTACTTCTCCATGGCGTTGACATCGACGTTGCGGATATTGCCGTCGTCGGTCTCCTCCGCGTAGCGCATGATGTCGTTGGAGATCAGCATCATCGCGTTCCAGGGGCGGATGCGATGCATCATGTCCTCGTCGCGGGTCTCCTCGGCCTCGAAGTTGTAGGAGAAATCCCATTCCTCCGCGAGATACTTGCACAGCAGGCGCCCGGCATTGATGTGCAGCGCCTCGGACATCTCCACCCGGTTGTCCTGGATGTTCGGCAGGATGCAGATACCGGCGGCAAAGATCGGCTCGAACACGAACGAGTGGTCGCGGTTGGCCTTGTCGCGCTTTTCCAGCTTCGGGTCGAAGGTCTTGCGCATGTAGGAGTACTGTTGCGCCAGCCCGAATTCCGAGGCCATGCCGGAGCCCGTACCGCCGCCGGCGCTGAAGATGTAGAAGTACAGCCGCGACTGGTTGGCCTTGATCCCGCAGGAATCGATCAGATAGGAGTGGATGAACTTCCAGTCCTCGTTGGAGAACTGATCGGTGTCCTTGTTCAGGATGATGCGCGCCAGGTACTGGCCCAGGATCGGCGCGTTACCGGCCCCGCCGGCATGCACCTCGGACAGATCCATGATCTTCATCTTGTTGTAGTTATCGATGAAGTTGTCCTGCCCTGCACGACTGGAGAAGCGGATGCGCCCCTCGATGTCCTTGTCGAGATCGCCCAGCATCACCATCGGCTCGATCAGGAATACCGGCTTCACCGCATTGGACGGCGGCAGGTTCAGGCTCTTGCGAATCCAGCGCAGCGGCCGCATCTCCTTCTCACGGCCACCATTTTCTTCGTTGTCCAGCTCGCGCATGTATTCCGAGCGCGCGCTGTGAACCAGCGCCGCCACATCGAGGGCGACGTTGGAGCCGCACCGGCCAACACCGATCAGGCACACGGACGGGAAGCACTGCTGCTTGTGTTCGTCGGCGGCGCTCCCCTTGGTCAGTCGCGGGAATACCGTGCTGCGCAGGTGATCGAGATTTTCGAGGATCCGGTCGAGGTCGCGCTCGGTAAAGTAGTGCGGTTCTGCGCGATCCTGGGTGGTGCGCATCGACGCGCGACTGGCACCCGCGGCCGGCATGGCCATGCGCGGCCGCGACGGTGGCGCCACGACCCCTTCAGTCAGGACGTTGTCCGCATCCTCGGGCGGGTTCTCCGGCGTGGTATCGCTGGGGTTGGACGTGGACATGCCTGTACTCCTGTATGAATCGCCAAAAATGAGCGCTGGTTCCTTGCGCCTCGCACTAAAGCATGGCGAGGGCGGGGTTTCAACCAGACAGGAGGCACGGGCCGACCGGCCACGTATGGCGGAGTATCACGCGATGCAGAAGCGTTCGACGGGCCGGCGGGTCGTCATACTAAAGACGGACGACACGGGGAAGCATCGTCCTGGAAAACTCAGCCGTCGCGCTCGACGCGCTCGAGCACCTGGGAGACATGATCACCCTTGCGGTAATTCGGCAGATCACGCTGCATGTCGGCCAGGGCCTTTTCGCGCGCCTGCTCGCTGTCATACCAGCGATAGGACTCCCAGTCGGGCCCCAGCAGGTGCGGCATGGCCATGGTGCTGCCTTCCGGCAGGCGGATGCGGATTCCGTAACGTTTCATGGAGTTCGTCCGATGTTGGTCCCAATGAGCCGGGACGGCCGGGGCGCAGTCTAGCCGAGCCCTGAAAGACCAGCAACAAACCGGCGCAGCCCCCCCAGAACAAAAAAGGGGCTGCAGAAGCAGCCCCTTTCGGGAAGACGGTGGTGGCTACGCCCTGATTCGAACAGGGGACCCCATCATTATGAGTGATGTGCTCTAACCAGCTGAGCTACGTAGCCACGCGGGTTGCGAATTCTCCGGAGCTGCCCACCCAAAGTCAAGTAGATGCGCGAAGCGGGTCAGATCTGCAGGCGCTCCACCACCCGTCCGTTCTTCAGGTGCTCCTCAAGGATCTCGTCGATATCGTGCTCGTCGTGATAGGTGTACCAGACACCCTCGGGATACACGACGGCGATCGGGCCCTCGTTGCAACGGTCCAGGCAGCCGGCGGTATTGACCCGCACCTGCCCCTTGCCGTGGATCCCCATCGCCTTGGCGCGATCCTTCGCGTAGGCGCGCATCTCGGTCGCCCCGTGGTCCTCGCAGCAGTTGCCGTCTTCGCGGCAATTGGTGCAGAAGAAGATGTGGCGTTCGTAGTAGCCCATCGTGTGCTCCGTCATTCGATCAGCGCATCATAGCGCGGGGTGCGAAAGATCCGGTTACTGGAAGCGATAGACCAGACTCACGTCGGTAATGGTGTCGGTATTCTCGGTACCCGGCTCGACATCGGTGTTGTGCTTGACCGTGAAGCTGGTGCGCAGTGCCAGCCGGCTGGTCATGTCTGCGGTGAGCGAGAGGATGTTTTCAATCTCGGTGTTGTCCGAACCATAAAGGATCAGGAGTTCGTCGGTCAGGCGCGCATTCTCGGAGAAGTCCCAGCGAAAGTTGCCGCCAAAGCGTGCCACGGGTTCGCGTTCGGTGCTGCCCTCGATGCGCTGCTTGTACTGCCGCATACCGCCACCCACTTCGGCGTCCAGCTTGACGGTCTCGCGATCCACCAGCCGGCGACCGTAACCGCCAGTCAGCGAGCTCTGGTACACATAACTGCTGAACCGGTCACGCTCGTAGCGTGCAGCACCGAACAGGTAATCGTGTTCGCCCAACTTGCGATCCAGCTGGTAACTGCCGACATAGCGCTGCCCGGTCGTGTCGTCGTCTTCCTCGTGGTAGTACCCGTCCAGGCGCAGCCGATTGCGCCATTCTTCCGCCGTGTGCTGCGAGCGGAAGCGGGCATTGGCCGTAGTCGACTCGGTGTTCCCTGTGGTCTTGGATGCCCCGAGCTCGATACTGGTCTCCCAGCCCTCGGCATCCCAGGCGATGGCGGGCAGGGCTGGTATGCTCACCAGCATGAACAGGGCAAGCGAGGAACGAACAGGGTGGGCAAAACGCAGCATGAAACCTCTCCCGGGACAGAGTAATGGGGACGAAACCCTAGCAAAGCCCCTCGGTGCGTCGGACCAACCGCCCCGGTTTCAGGGTCTTTCCGCGGCTGACCAGTGCGTCCACTGCGGACTGTGCCTGCCGCACTGCCCCACCTATGCCTGGCACCGAGTCGAAGGGGACTCTCCGCGCGGGCGCCTGACCCTGATGCAGGGGCTGGCCCAGGGCCGACTGGAGCCGCAGGCGCCCCGCCTGCGCGAACACCTGGAGGGTTGTCTCGGTTGCCGCAGCTGCGAGGCCGTCTGCCCGGCACGCGTACCGTTCGGCGCATTGATGGATCGCGCACACGAGATCCTGGAGGAAAACCCGCAGGAGGACCGCCCCGCCACCGCCCGTTGGCGCCAGTCCCTGCAGGCCTCGGCTCTGCGCCACGAGTCACTGCGCGCCCTCAGTGGCATGGCCGCCCGCATCGCCCAGAAGACCGGGGTGCAGCGCTGGCTGCGCCCCGGACAGCGGTTGTGGCGCACCCTGGACCATACCCGTGCCTCGCTCGCCCCGGCGCCGCGACTGGCGGACACCGTGGCCCCGGAACACGCGGATGCCCTGCTGTTTACCGGTTGCATGGATCGTTTCTTTACCGGACCGGACCTAGAGGCCGCGCTCGCCGTACTGAACGCGCTGGGGTTCCGGGTCGCGGTACCACGCGACCAGGTTTGCTGCGGGGCACTGGAACAGCATGGTGGGCGGCCACAGGCCGCGCGCGCCCTGCAACAGCGAAACGCAGAGGCCCTGGCCGGCGAGATGCCCGTGATCGCGCTGGACAGCGGTTGCGAGGCCACGCTGCGGGAAACTCCCGAGGGCAGTCAGGGGGAGCGCAGCATGAGCCTGACCCGGTTCCTGAGCGACCACATCAAGGCCGAACCCGCGCCTCCGACCTGGCGCGACAGCCCGGTACGCGTCGCGCTGCACCTGCCCTGCACCCTGCGCAACGTGACGCACGAGACCCGCGATCTGACCGCACTGCTGCAACGGCTGCCAGGCGTCACCCTGACGGACGTGTCCGGTGCCCCGAACTGCTGTGGTGCGGGTGGCACCGCGATGCTTGCGCTTCCGGAGATGTC
Organism: Thioalkalivibrio sp. ALJ4; assembly: GCF_000377225.1. Taxonomy (NCBI): domain Bacteria; kingdom Pseudomonadati; phylum Pseudomonadota; class Gammaproteobacteria; order Chromatiales; family Ectothiorhodospiraceae; genus Thioalkalivibrio; species Thioalkalivibrio sp. ALJ4. The sequence goes on from NZ_KB897917.1 coordinate 134,803, forward strand.
CGACGGGCTGGGCGCGTCCACGCTGGATGCGCTGACCGCCGATGCCCCGGATGTGATCGTGAGCGCAAACGTCGGTTGCAGCGTCCACCTGCGTGCCCTGGCGGACGACTGCGGGGGCCCGCCAATCCTCTCGCCGGCCCGCTTTCTCGCCAGTCGGCTCGGCTCCGGCCCCTCCCGGACCTGACGGCCGCAATCGCTTGCGTTACGCTTTAGTTATTCCCTGCGAAACGGGCACCACCATGCGCAAACTCAGCCCCCTGGATCACCTGATCGGCCAGGCCGATGCCTTCGTCAAGGTCGTGGCCGGCCACGCCCGCTCCACCGGCCGTCCGTCGCCCGGGGGCGACGACTGGCCGCACCTGGAAGAGGAAGACCGCCAGCTGTCGACGCGCCTGATGCGGGTCAACCATGCCGGCGAGCTTGCCGCCCAGGGTCTGTACCAGGGGCAGATGCTGACCGCGCGCAATCCACAGATCCGCGAACACCTGGACCAGGCCTCACGCGAGGAAGGCGACCACCTGCACTGGTGCGCGCAGCGTGTGCACGAACTGGGCGGCCACACCAGCCTGCTGGGGCCGTTCTGGTATATCGGATCATTCGGGCTCGGCGCCGTGGCGGGCCTGGCGGGGGATGCCTGGAGCCTGGGCTTTATCGACGAGACCGAGCGTCAGGTCGAGCGCCACCTGGACCGTCACCTGGAGCGCTTGCCGAAGAGCGACGAGACCTCCGCCCGTATCCTCGAGCAGATGAAGCAGGACGAGGTGGAACACGGGGCGCATGCGATGGCGCTGGGCGGCAAGCCACCCCCCTGGCCGGTACGCAACGTGCTGATGCCGCTCACCTCGACCGTGATGACACGCACCGCTTACTGGATCTGAGACCTGCCCCGGAGGACCGGGGCTATTCGTCGGCCGGGATGTCGCAGCGGTTGGGCAGATCGAAGTGCTCGATGCCCTCGAGGATACCGCGCGCATAGGTCGCGTCAGCAAAGAAGATGCGCTGGAATCCGCGCAGCCCTTCCAGCTCCGGCTGGTGATTCCCGACCACGACCCCGAGCAGCCGCCCACGCAGCATATCCTCGTCGTTACCGGAGTCCCCGGCCACCAGCACATGTTCGAGCGGGATGCCCCACTTGTCAGACAGGTAGCGCACCGCGAGCCCCTTGGAGGCGCGCACCGGAAGCAGATCCAAGTAGCGCTTGTGCGAATAGATCACGCGCGCGTGCAGGTCTTCGCGGTACAAGCGGGTCTCGATGCTCTCGGCATCCAGCTCCCCCGGAGGATCGACGAAGAAACTCACCTTGAACGCCCGCTGGTCCTCCTTGGGCTGCAGCTCCAGCCCGGGCACCTTCAGCAGGCACTCGCGCAGGCGGTCGGGCTCCCAGCGGTGGCTGATGTGCCGTGCCCAGCCGCGATCCTCGGTCCGCTCCGCCCCGTAGTGGATCTCGCTGCCCACCGAGGTAATCCAGACGTCCGGCGCGGGCACCCCGTGCTCTTCCAGCACGGCCGCGGCGGAATCCAGCCGCCGGCCCGTGGCCACACCGAATACCACCTGCTTGCGGTGGCGTTTGAGCCAGGCGACAAAGGCCCGCGTGGCCTTGTCGTTGCCCAGCAGGGTGTTGTCGATGTCCGTGATCACGGCACGGTCGGCCTTGGCCAGCCGACCGGAGGTCGAGCGCTGTTCGCGCCGTGTCTGGCGCACCTCCTTGCTGAGCGCCTTGACCAACCTCACGTACTTCTCGGCATGTCCGTCCCAGGAGTAGTGCTGGCGCACGCCCTTCAGGCCCGCGCGCGAATAGCGCTGCCAGCGCGGGCGGTCCGCGAGGATGCCCTGGATCGCATCGGCGATCCCTTCCGGGTCCAGCGGGTCGACCAGCAACCCGTTGTGGCAGCGCGAGATGATCTCTTCGGGCCCCCCGTCATTGGTGGCGACGATCGGGGCCCCGCTGGCCGCGGCCTCGATCAGGGTCAGGCCAAACGGCTCGGTCAGCGCTGGATTGACGAACACCCCCTTGCTGGACGCGACCAGGCGGTAGAGGTCCGGCACGTCCTCGGGGCTGTGGTGCTTCGGGTAGGCCACACGGCCGTAGAGGTCGTGGCGGTCGATGCGCAGCAGGAGGTCCTTTAGTACGTCGCGCGCACCCTTGTCGAGGTCGCGGATGTCATCGCGATTGCCGGCCACGATCACCAGATTGGCGTTCTCCCGCAGCCACTCGTTGCCGGCGTAGGCCTCGACCAGGGCGCGGATGTTCTTGCGCTCGTCGGCCCTGGAGAGCGCCATGATCAGCGGGCGATCCGGCTTTTGCAGAAACCGCCGGATCTCGGGCCAGATCGGCGGCTTGCGCTGGCCGCGTTTGGGCGGGTAGAAGCGTTCGAGGTCGGTCCCGGGTGGGATCACCTCCATGCGTTCGGGCTGGTAGTTGTCGTAGGTCGCGTACTGCTCGCCAATCTCCTGGCGAGTGCTGGCAATCACCCGATGGGAATGGGCCAGGGCCTCTTCCTCGGCGTGGATGCGGGTGGCGATGTTATAGCGCGACTCGATGTCGTCGTCGGACATCCCGCCCTCGCGCAGACGCTCGCGCTTGACCCGACCCAGGGAATGCCCGGTCTGGAGCATCGGCGCGCCCAGCAGGTTGGACAGGCGCACCGCCACATGCCCGGCATCGGCGTAGTGCCCGTGAATCACGTCCGGGCGCAGTCCCACCTCGCGGATATGCCCGAGGGCGTTGTCGGCGAAGCAGTCGAGATAGGGCCAGAGCTTTTCCTTGCGCAGGTAGCGTTTGGGTCCGCAATCCAGACGCACAATAAAGGCGCCGTCGCCGAGTGGCTCCTCGCGTTCGGCGTAGTCGTCCGCGACCCGGCTGTCGACAATGCGCCGTGTGAGCAGATCGACCCGCCCCACCTGCGGGTGTCGCGCCAGCGCGCGCGCCAGCTCGACTACGTACAGCGTCTGCCCACCGGTGTCGGCGTCGCGCCCCAGCTCCAGATCCCGCCCCCGCATCAAGCCGTGGACACTGATCAGGACGAGGTACAGGCCCTCCCCATCACGGGCCTTGCTCTGGGTCTTTTTCATGGACGCACATGCCTCATGGCAATTCGGGTTCGGGGCTGTCGAACAGGCTCATGGTATCGGGGTTGTCGAGCAGGGCCTGTGAAACCAGGACGGCGGTAGCCGACCAGGTCTGCTGATAGTTGGCGCGCCGACCGATCAACCGGCCGTGACGGCCGTCGTAATACTCCGGCCAGTCGTCGCGATGCAGCCGTTCGGCCGCCACTGCATGCACGCTGCGCGCGAGATCCGGGCGCCCGACCCGCAGCGCGGCACCGGTAAACGCCCACAGCAACGCCGGCCAGTTGCCACCATTGTGGTAGGACCATGGCGTGTTCTTGGGGTCGGAGCCGGTCAGCAGGCGCCATTCCTCGCCGCTCATCGCCGGGTAGCAGATCTTCACCGGCATGGTCCCGATCAGGTCCTCGAAGCGCTGCTCGAAGGTCTGCATGATCGAGCGCGACTGGCGCTCGTCGGCCAGCCCGAACAGAACCGCCAGCAGATTGCCGAAGCTGAAGAAGCGAAAATCCATCCGCCCCGGCCCCAGGTTGCCGACCAGATACCCGCTCTCCGAGGGCAGCCAGTCCACCAGCCAGTCAGGGATGCTCTCGGGATAGATGTTCAGCGCATTCTCCGACTCGTGGCCGAAGTGCTCGGTACGGTAGCGGTGGATGTGGTTCAGTCGCTCGAGATCCAGCCAGTAGTAGTGGCGGATGTAATCGGACAGTTGCCGGGTACGGATCGCGGACTGCTCGCAGAGCTGCTCGGAGTCGGTATCGCAGGGTTCCAGCATCGCCAAGGAGGCCTTCAGCATGCCGTAGAACAGCGCCTGAATCTCCAGCGGGTGGCCGAACACGCCCATGCGCCGGTCGATCATGAAGCTGCCGTCCGGCACCAGCAGGGTCGGGAAGACCTCGAAGCGGTCCTGCAGACAGATACTGAGGATCAGCCGGATGCCGCGCTGCACATCCTGGCTTTTGATGAAGTCGTGATCTCCGGTGCGGTTCTGATAGGCGCGCAGCAGCAGCACCCACCACATCATCGAATCCACCGGGGCCACGCGGCCGATCGCGCGATCGCCGAAATCGGCCGCCAGCCCCTCGCGACCGTTCTCGTCGGTGAACACGCGAAAGCTCGCCGGCATCACGCGCGGCAGGCGGCGGTGACCCTCGATTTCTTCCTGGGTATCGCGGATTTGCAGGATCAGCGACAGGAAGTCGCGCACCACCTCGGGCTCGTCGTTCAGCAGGTAGACGAGCCCGGAGGGCACGAAATCGCGGATAAAGCAGTCCGCGTAGTTGTCCGCAGGCGCGCGGGCATCCAGGCTGGCGACGGTCCCCACCGTACGGCCTTGATAGCGCACCTCGGCATCACGAAGAAGCTGGAAGGCGGACTCCAGCGTCGGGTTTCGGGCATCGGGCGGAAGCTGGTTCATACCCTTGAGTCTAAGGGAGACACGGGTCGGATGTGCACCGCCCCAGAGAAACCACGGTTCAGGCCTCCGGATGCACGGGCATGGGCGGCTCGGCGGCCGGACGGGCGAACAGGTATCCCTGGCAGTAGTCGACCTGGTCCTTGAGCCAGCGCCACTCCTCCACCGTCTCGATGCCCTCGGCGACGGTCTGGATCTCGAGCTCGCGCGCCAGTTCGGTGATCTTGCCGAGAATCTTCTGCTGATAGATATCACCGTCGATGCCACTGACCAGCTGGCGGTCGATCTTCACGTAGTCCGGGCGCAGCTGCGAAAGCATGTTCAGCGAGGCATAACCCGCGCCGAGATCGTCGAGTGCCACCTGGAAACCGGCACGGCGATAGCGATCGACGATGCGCGAGAGGTGATCGACATCGGTCACGTAGTCGCTCTCGATCACCTCGAACACGAAACCGCTCGGACCATCCCCGTCCGGACGCGACAGGATCTCGCGCACCGTCGTCTCCAGACAGAACGCCGGGTCGTAGATCGCCGTGGGGTTGAAGTTGATGAACAGCCGACTCCCGATCCCGCGTTCGGTGGCGCGGCGAATTGCGTTGATCCGCGCCGAGCGGTCGAGATGGAACAGCAGCTCGGCCGCCCGCGCCGTCTTGAACAACTCATTCGGCGGGATCACGTCGCCGGCGGGCGTGCGGGCACGCACCAGCGCCTCGTAGGCGAACACCTCTTCGGGCTGGGCGGCGTGCACGATCGGCTGGAAATGAAAGTCCAGCGAGTCGTTCGCGAGGATCGCCGCCAGATCGCGGGCGTTGTGGCGAGCGATCAGCGTGGACAGCAGGTGGGTGTCCTGCAGATGGGCGAGGCTGAAGGTCTCGTCGCCCGGGACGAAGGTCGCCCGACAACCGGACTGTTCCGCACCGCTCAAGGCCTGCTCCAAGCGCACCAGGGTGTCACCCAGCCCCCCGTTATTGTCGACCGGCATTGCAAGAATGCCGGAGACGGGTTCGCTGCAGGGGAGTTGTTCCTCCACCATGCGGCTGCGCAAGACTGCGCGGGTATGCGCCAGAACCGGCGCGAGATACAGGGTGCCGGATTCCGCCGGCAGGAGATCGATACGTTCGCAATCCGGGCAACTCACGACCACCTCCAGCGGTCCATCGTATCCAGTCGAGACCCTCCGGGCAGTGCTACGATCCCGGTCATTCTCGGTTTGTACGCACCATAGCACCACCCGGAGGCTGCAATGAATAACCCAGATCATCCCGACGACGACCTGCGCGCACGCCTGACACCCGAGCAGTACCGCATCGCCCGCGAAGGCGGGACCGAGCGCCCATTCACCGGGGCCTATCACGACCACAAGGCGGATGGCGTCTATCACTGCGTAGCCTGCGGTACCGCGCTGTTCGACTCCACCACCAAGTTCGATTCCGGCTCCGGATGGCCCAGCTATACGGCCCCGGCCGCGCCCGACGCCGTGAGCGAGTACCGCGACCGCTCGCTGGGCATGGAACGCACCGAGGTCCGCTGCGCGGGCTGCGACTCGCACCTGGGACACGTCTTCCCCGACGGCCCGCCCCCGACCGGACTGCGTTACTGCATCAACTCCGCCGTGCTCGATTTTCGCCCCCGCGCCTGAGTACGTCGCCACTCCCGTGGAAAGGAATCCCGTGTCCTCTTCGATCACCCCGCGCGAACGCGTGAATGTCCTGCTGCTGGCCACGGCACAGGCCCTGTTTCTGATCGCCGCGGTCACCGTGATGACACTGAGCGGCGTGGTCGGGGAGCGCCTGGCCACGGACCCGGCCCTGGCCACCCTGCCGGTCGCCGCGATGATGGTCGGGACCCTGGTCACCACCCTGCCCGCCTCGCTGTTCATGAAGCGCTTCGGGCGGCGCACCGGCTTCCTGCTGGGCACCAGCGTGGGCGGGGTCGGTGGCGCCGCACTGGCGGCGGCCGGGGTCTTCGCGGAGGCCTTCTGGCTGTTCGTGCTCGGCAACCTGCTGCTGGGGGCCTACCAGGCGTTCGCGATGTACTACCGCTTTGCCGCCGCCGACGTGGCCAGCTCCGCCTTTCGCCCGCGAGCGATCTCACTGGTGATGGCCGGCGGGGTCGTGGCCGCCTTCCTCGGCCCGTGGAACGCCCACCATGCCCAGGCCCTGCTGCCGGACACGCCGGAGGCCGGACCCTACCTGGTCCTCGGCGCCCTGGCCCTGCTGGCGATGGCGCTGCTGGCCTGGCTGCGCGTGCCGGCGCCGCCGCCAGAGGAACGCGGGCCCGCCCGGCCGATGGCCGAGATCCTGCCGCAGGGTCGCTTCCTTGTGGCCCTGACCGCGGCCGCACTGGGCTATGCGGTCATGGTGCTGCTGATGACGGCGACCCCGCTGGCCATGCGCCAGGCGGACTTCGACATGGGTCAGGTCGCACTGGTGATGCAGTGGCACGTGCTGGGGATGTTCGCGCCTTCGTTTGTGACCGGCCACCTGATCACCCGCCTTGGGATCACACGCATCCTGGCGCTCGGCAATGCGCTGGTGCTGTTCAGCGTGGCGGTTGCCGCGCACGGGGAGACGCTGGGGCATTTCTGGCTGGCGCTGTTCCTGCTGGGGGTCGGCTGGAACTTCCTGTTCATTGGCGGCAGCACGCTGCTGACGACCACGCATACCGCCACCGAGAAGGGCAAGGTCCAGGGTGTGAACGACCTGACCATCTTCACGCTGGTCACGGCCGGCTCGCTGCTGGCTGGCGCACTGCTGCGACCACTGGGCTGGGACGGCCTGAACCTGGCCATGCTGCCGGTCGTCGCGCTGCTGACCATCGCCGTCGCCTGGCTCTGGTTCGACGACACCCGCGCCTCATCCGCCCCACGCGCCGAACCCTGATTTCCCGTTGCCGGGCCGCCTGTCTTGTTGTGGCTGGCTCTGGATCGGCATCCGGTGTTTACGGTGGCTTCGGGCCGCCGCCTGCCATGCGCTGTCTCGCCAGCGCACCGCGCCCGTTGTTGATCAAAAACGGGCTTCTTTGCTCGTGCAAAGAAGTATCCAAGAAACACGCCCGACTGCCGCGACCCCGGCCCGCTATGCGGGCCGGGGTTTCCCTCGCTCCGAGGCTTTTCGCGGGCGGCGCTGAAACTCGCTGCGCTGTCGCTTCGCTCAGACAGTCAGCGCCTCTCTTCCCGCGAAAACCCTCTCCACTCGGCGCGACGACAACGGGGGGTGAAGGTCTAAACAGCGGCGATCCCCATGTTCGTGCTTCTGGATGGAGGCTGGGTCTTCGGACATCTTCGGCACGCTCGGCCTACGGCCATAGCGTGCCGCGCCCGCAAGCGGGCGCCAAGGGTAAGATGCCGATGAGCGTAGCGAATCGCATCAGGGTTGCCCGGACGCTGGGATGGTGCGTTTCGCTGCGCTCAACCGCACCCTACGGCGTCGGAGTTGGGCGAAACGTTGGGGAATGGCTCTTGTTTTGACCTTCTCCCCCCGTATGAAGCCCCTTGCGGAAGGGTCCTCGGGACGGACGATTCAAAATAGAAACGGGGGCGCTGACTGTCTGAGCGAAGCGACAGCGCAGCGAGTTTCAGCGCCGCCGGCCCGAGGGCCCTGGAGCAAGGTCCCCGGGCGGAATCCGGGTGCCCTTCTTTGGGTACTTTCTTGGGCAAGCAAGAAAGCCCGTTGTTGATCAAAAACGGGCGCGGCGCGCTCGCGAGTGAGCGCTCGGCAGTATGCGGACCAAAGGCACATAAACACTGAGGCCGATCCAGGGCCAGCCACAACAAGACAGGCGGCCCGGCAACGGGAAATCAGGGTTCGGCGCGGGGGGCGGATGAGGCGTGGCCGCCGCGGCGTTCGCCGTCGACGTCGGTGACTTCGGCGTCGAGGTCGTGCAGGCGGCGGGTGGTCGCCAGCGGCGAGGTGGTGCCGCGCGCGACCAGGCTGTAGGCCGCCGGAATCACGAACAGCGTGAACAGCGTGGCAAACAGCACACCCGAGAACACCGCCACCCCGATCACGAAGCGCGTCTCCTCGCCCGGCCCGGAGGCCAGGATCAGCGGAATCGACCCGGCCACGGTGGTCAGCGCGGTCATCAGCACCGGCCGCAAACGCATGCGCGCCGCCTCGACTACGGCAGTGTCGAAGTCGCGCCCGCGGTCGCGCAACTGGTTGGCGAACTCGACAATCAGGATGCCGTTCTTGGCCGCCAGCCCGATCAGCATGACCATCCCGATCTGACTGTAGATGTTCAGGGTCTGGCCAGTCAGGTGTAACCCCAGTAATGCCCCGACCACCGCGAGTGGCACGGTCAGCATGATCACGAACGGGTGCACAAAGCTCTCGAACTGGGCAGCCAGCACCAGGAACACGACCAGCAACGCCAGCGCAAAGACGAACAGGATCGCCTCGGAACCGGAGCGCAGGTCCAGCGACTCTCCCTTGTAGTCGATCCCGGCCTCGGCCGGGAGCAGCTCGGCCGCCTTGGCATCGAGGGCATCCAGCGCCTGGCCGAGCGTCATCCCGTCCTGCAGGCCGGCGGTCAGGGTGACCGCACGTGCCCGGTTATAACGCTCCAGTGAGGAGGGACCGGCAAATTCCTCGTAGGTGACCAGGCTCGACAGCGGCACCATGGAGCCGGCCGCCGAACGCACATAGAGGTTGTCGATATCCCCGGGGGTGCGGCGCTGGTCGGTCAGGCCCTCGATAATCACGTCATACTCCTCGCCGCGATCGACAAAGGTCGTCACATCGCGCCCCCCGAGCACGATGTCCAGCGTGCGCCCGACATCGCGCATGGACACACCAAGGTCGCCGGCACGGTCGCGGTCCAGGCGCACATTGATCTGCGGCTGGGTGGGCTCGTAGTCGAGATCCACGCGGGTGAGGCCGTCGATGCCCTCGGCCGCCTCGCGCATAATCTCGCCCCACTCCTCGAGGGTGTCGTAGTCCGGGCCGGAGATCACAAACTGCACGGGCGGACCGATGCGTCCGCGCGAGAGGCCCTGGCGCATGACCACGCGCGCCTCGACCCCCGGCATCTCTTCGACGATGCCCCGCACCTCGTCGATCACCTCCTGCCCCGACATGTCGCGGTCGTCCCAGTGCTCGAGGATGGCGATCACAAAGCCGTTGTTCATCAGCTCCGACCCGCCAAATCCGCGCGGCGTACGCACCAGGGCCCGACGGATGGGACCGTCCTCGACCAAGGGCTGAATGCGGGTCTCGATCTCGGCCATCTGGCGGCTCATGTAGTCGAAATTGGCCCCCTCCGGGCCGTCGACCATCACGAAGAAGGCACCGCGATCCTCCTGTGGCGCAAACTCCTCGGGCAGGGTGTCGAACAGATACCAGGCGGCCGCGAGCACGAGCGCCAGGATCGGCACGATCAGCCAGGCTCCCTTAAGGCCGGTCTGCAGCGCACGCCCGTAACCGCGTTCCAGGTAGGAAAAGCCGCGACTGATAAAGCGCGCCGCGCCGGTGTCATCGTCGCCCTTGTGCATCAGCCGCCCGGACAGCACGGGCGCGAGGGTGAGCGCGACCAGGCTGGAGAAGAACACGGCGATCGCCATCGCGATCGCAAACTCGGTGAACAGACGCCCGACCGTGCCCTCGAGGAAGGCCAGCGGCACAAACACCGCAATCAGCACCGAGGTGGTCGCGACGATCGCGAAGCCCACCTGCCCGGCGCCACGATAGGCCGCCAGCAGACCGGGCTCGCCACGCTCGATGCGCCGGTGGATGTTCTCCAGCATCACGATGGAGTCATCCACCACCAACCCCACGGCGAGCACCAGCGCCAGCAGGGTCAACAGGTTGACCGAGAACCCGAACAGGTTGATGCCGATAAAGGCCGCCGTGATCGCCACGGGCACCGTCACCGCCGGGATGATGGTCGCCCGCCAGCTCCCCAGGAACAGCCAGATCACGAATACGACCGCCGCCGTCGCCACGGCCAGCGTGATGTAGACCTCGCGGATCGCCCCCTCGATGAACACCGACTCGTCGTAGGTGGTCACCAGCGAGGTACCCTCCGGCAGGCTGTCCTGCAGATCGGCGGCCAGGGCCTTCACCCCGTTGGCGACATCCAGCACGTTTGCATTCGACTGACGGATGATGCCCAGGCCGATCATGTCCTCGCGGTTGCCGCGGAACTCGCTGCGTTCGGTGTCGGCGCCGATGTTCACCTCGGCGACGTCGCTCAGCCGCACCAGCTGCCCTTCCTCGCCACGCTTGAGCACGAGGTTGGAGAAGTCTTCCGGGGTGCGGTACTGGCGATCGACCCGCACCGTGAACTCGCGCTCGACCGACTCCAGACGCCCGGCCGGGAGCTCGACGTTCTCCTGTTCCAGGGCATCGGCGATGTCCGTTACGGTCAGCTCGCGCGCAGCCAGGGCCTCGCGGTCCACCCAGATCCGCATCGCATAGCTGCGCGCACCGCCGCGGCGCACCAGCGCGACACCATCCACCACCGAGATGCGGTCGATCAGGTGACGCTCCGCGTAGTCCGCCAGCTCCAGCTGATCCATCGTGGTACTGGACAGGTTCAGCCAGAGGATCGGGTTGGCGTCGGCATCCGCCTTGGTGACCTCCGGCGGGTCAATATCCTCGGGCAGGTCGCGCATCGCGCGGCTGACGGCCTCGCGCACGTCGTTGGCCGCCGCGTCCAGGTCGCGATTCAGGTTGAATTCGATGGTAATGCGGGACTGGCCGTCCTCGCTGGTGGACTCCACATAGCGGATGCCCTCGATCCCCGCGACCCGGTCTTCCAGCCGCTGGGTCACCTCGCGCTCGATGATGTCGCCGCTGGCGCCTGGGTAGACGGTGTCGATCGTGACCACGGGCGGGTCCACGTCGGGGTATTCACGTAGCGGCAGGTTGTCGTAGGCGATCAGGCCGAAGGTAATCAGCAGCAGGTTGAAGACAATCGCCAGGACCGGACGGCGATTGGCGACATCCGAGATAATCATTGCGCGTCACCGGCCTCGCCGGTTTCCAGGAACTCGGGCACGCGCGGCGGCAGCACGCGCACGGACTGCCCGTCCCGCACTCGGGACACGCCCTCGGAGACGACCACATCCCCGGTTTCCAGCCCGGACAGGATCTCGGCAAAGCCCGGCATGCGACGCCCAATGCGGATCCGTACGCGCTCTACCGTACCGTCCTCCAGATGGCGGAAGGTGAAGTGCTGATCGGCCACCTGTTGAACCGCGCCCTCGGGGATGGCGACCCGTTCGACCGGATCCAGCGCCAGGCGAATATTGACCAGCATCCCCGGGCGCAGGATGAAGTCGGGGTTGTCCACCGTCGCGCGCACCGTCAGCGTCCGGGTCGACACATCGAGGCGGTTGCTCACCGCCGAGACCTGTCCCTCGAACACCCCGATCGCGCTGCGACCATAGACCGTGCTACCCAGCGGGATCGCGGCCGCGTGCCGCTCGGGGACCGCGAAATCGACCCTCACCCGCTCGATATCATCCAGCTCCGCGATCGGGGTACCGGGGCTCACCAGCGAACCGGGACTCACCTGGCGCAGGCCCAGCCGGCCGGAAAATGGGGCGCGGATCGTGCGGTTGGCCACGCGCGCCTCGGCGGCCGCCAGCCGGGCCTCGGCCTCGCTCAGGCGCGAGCGCTGCTGGTCCACCTGCTGCTGTGTCACCACGCCATCGGCCACGCGATCGCGCACACGTTCCAGTTCGCGCTCGGCCTCTTCGACCTGAACACGCGCCTCGCGCAGGGCCGCCTCGGCCTCGTCTGCATCCAGGCGGACCAGGATCTGCCCTGCCTCGACCTCGTCACCATCGTCGAACAGGACCTCGACCACGCGCTCGGTCACGTTCGCGGTGACCAGCACCGATTCGTTGGCGCGAACGGTACCCAGGGACTCGACAATGGTTTCGAAGGTGCGCGGCTGCACGGTTGAGGTCCGCACCGGCGTGCGGCGATCCGCCTCCTCGGGGGCCTCGTCGGCGGCCTGCGCGTCGCCACTGTTCGACTGGAATTCGCCCTCGAGCCCGTACCAGGCAGCCACGCCCAGCGCGAGCACAGCTACCAACCCCAGCAACCAGCCAATCGCCTTCACCCAGCCAACCCCTCGCTAAAAAGCGGGCCCGAGCAAGCCCGGGCCCGCGTAATCCTCGCCAATAGTGTAACGACCGTCACACTTCCGCGGCGTTCCGGAGTTCGGCCGGGAGATCCCCCAGCGGCCGACCGTGCGGCGCACTGTAATCGAACACCGGGCCCTTCGGCACGATGCGGCTGGGGTTCAGCATCGGGTGGCTGCCGTAGTAGTGCGCCTTGATGTGATCCATGCGCACGGTCTCGGCCACGCCGGGGCGCTGGTAGAGCATGCGCAGGTAGGCCGACAGCGCCGGGAAGTCGATGATGCGCTGGCGGTTGCACTTGAAGTGGCTGTAGTAGACCGGATCAAAGCGCACCAGGGTGGTAAACAGTCGCCAGTCGGCCTCGGTGATCCGGTCGCCCACCAGGAACGGCTGGCGTGCCAGACGCTCTTCCAACCAGTCCAGGGTCTCGAACAGGCGGTCCCAGGCGGCATCGTAGGCCTTCTGGGAGGTTGCGAAACCCGAGCGGTAGACGCCGTTGTTCACATTTTCATAGACGCGATCGTTGACCGCGTGGATCTCCTCGCGCAGGTCCTCCGGGTAGAAATCCAGCGTATTGCCGGTGATGCCGTCGAAGGCGCTGTTGAACATGCGCACCAGGTCTTCCGACTCGTTGTTCACGATCCGGTCGGTCTGGGTGTCAAACAGCACCGGCACGGTCACGATGCCCGTGTACTTCGGATCGGTGCGGGTGTAGAGCTCGTGCATGTAGCGGGAGCCGTGCACGCGGTCGCCGGTGCAGCCGTCGCAGTCATCGAAGGACCAGCCGGCGTCGCCCATGTAGTGATGCACCACCGACAGCCCGATGTGCGACTCCAGACCCTTGAGCTTGCGCAGGATCAGCGCGCGATGCGCCCAGGGGCAGGCATAGGAGACGTACAGGTGGTAGCGCCCGGACTCGGCCGGGTAGCCGCCCTCGCCCAGCGGGCCCGCGGAGCCGTCGGCGGTCACGTAGTTGCGGTATTGCTGGTCCTGGCGCACGAACTCTCCGTTCTCGTCGGACTCCTCTTCCAGCCAGCCCTCGCGCAGTTCGCCGTTGATCAGAAGACTCATGGGGTTCCCTCTGTAGCGGTCCAGTCGCCACGGTTACGGATGATGGCTTCGATTATCATGTCGATAAATTCGAAGATAAATCGCGTTGTTTCCGCTTGAAGATTCGAAAATATCGAATCAACAACCAAACACTAAGGTTCAGGAGGCGCGCAGCGTGCCGTCGAAGTAGCGGGCAAGGAAGGTATCGAAGTCCAGGGTATCGGCCGCCTCGATCGCGGCCTGCTCCGCCAGGCTCTGGCGCGCCAGGGCCTCCAGCGTCTCGGCGCGCGGCAGCGGACCGTTGAAGCGAAACGCCTCGCGGTGCTGCGCGGACAGACGGCTGGCGTAGCGGTAGAAGCCCTCCTCGCGCGCCATCATGTCCTCCAGCATGCGCGCCGAGGGAGTCAGATCGGCCTGCTCGACCTTGCCCCACTGCTCGCTTAGCGCACGGCGGTACGGGTCGCCCGGCAGTTCCTGGTCAAGGATTGCGGCGACCGGGCGCATCAGGGCCAGCAGTTCGCGCGCCCAGTCCTGCAGCGCGACCTCGCCGCCGGGGCGACGCAGTGCAAGCCCCGGGCGGCGGCCATAGTGCGCCACATCGAGCAGGTTGGCATCGATCGCGTCCAGCTCACCCGCCTCCAGCTGTGGGCTCGGCTGCAGCAGGCAGGCCAGGGCGAACACCTCCAGAAAGCGCAGCTGGGTCTCGTCCACCCCCAGCGGGTGCTGGGCGTTGATGTCCACCGAGCGCAGTTCGACGTACTCGATCCCGCGCGCCTCCAGCGCATCGGTGGGCTTCTCGAAGCGCTCCAGCGGCTGCTTCGGGCGCACCGTGGAGTAATACTCGTTCTCGATCTGCAGGATGTTGGCGTTCAGCTGGCGATACTCGCCATCGACCTTCACGCCGATGCGCTCCCACTCGGGACTGGGCGTGTTGATCGCGCAGCGCAGCGAGTCGACGTAACCGCCAAGGGAGTTGTAGTCCGCCTTGATGCCGGTGTCCGCCTCCTTGCGGTTGGTGTACCCGATGTCGCCCATGCGCAGGCTGGTCGCATGCGGGAGGTAGGAGGTGTCGTCGTCGAAGTCCTCGAGCACCGCGCCGTGGCCCTCGAGGAAGGAATTGCACACCGCCGGCGAGGCCCCGAACAGATACGGCACCAGCCAGCCGAAGCGCAGCAGGTTGCGGATCATGCCCATCATGCGCTCGTCGCGGAACGCGCGGTCGTCCTGTTCGCCCAGCACCTGCGCGAGCGCCGGCCAGAACTCGGGGCGCGGGGAATAGTTGAAGTGCACCCCGGCGATCACCTGCATTTTGCGCCCGTAGCGGTGCCCCAGCCCGATGCGATAAACGGTCTTCATGCGTCCGGCGTTGGACGTGCCGTACTGCGCGACCGGGATCGCGTTGTCGTCGGCGGTCACGCAGGGCATGGAAGTGGACCACAGGATCTCGTCGCCGACATTGGCGGCGGCGAAGGCCTGCAGGTCGTGCAGGAAACCCAGCGTCTCGCGCACATCGTCGAACGGCGGGGTGACCAGCTCCAGCAGGGCCTCGGAGTAGTCGGTCGTGATATTCGGGTGGGTCAGCGCCGAACCCAGTGCCGCCGGGTGTGGGGTCAGGGCCGGCGAGCCCTGCGGGCCGACGCGCAGGGTCTCCTTCTCCAGGCCAATGCGCCCGTGCAGGCCAGTGCCCGCCAGGCGCTCCGCCAGCTGCGCGACCAGTCCCTGCAGATTGCGTTCGTCGGTTCCCACTGGGCTGCGTTTCCTGCCTGTCTGCAAACCCGGCGAACATACCGGAATGCGCCCCCGGGGTCACATGCAACCGGCACGGGGTTGCGGGAAGCCCAGCGCCCGCGCAACCTTGCCGGCAACCGTTTGCGCTGACCGGAAGCCACCGAGATGTCCAGTAACGATTTACCCGATGACCTGATGGAACGCTTGAGCGCCCGTGCCCGCCGCGAAGGCCAGGACCCGCAGGCCCTGATAGAGCGCTGGCTGGAGACGCCGGCGACCGCCGCCAGCCTGCATGTCTCGGCCCCGGTGAACGCCCTGGTCGAGGGGCTTTATCGCGAGGACACGACGATCGCCGACATCCTCGATCGCGGCGATTTCGGGCTGGGGACCTTCAACGACCTCGACGGCGAGATGGTGGTCCTGGATGGCGAGGTCTTCCAGCTGCGCTCGGACGGCCGCGCCTACGCGGTCAGCCCGGAGACACGCACGCCCTTCGCCTGCGTCACGCGCTTTCGCCCGTGGAGCGAGGAAACCATCGACACCCCGATGGACTACGACGGGCTGCTCGCCCTGTTCAACCGCCTGATCCCGTCGCACAACATGGTCTACGCGATCCGGCTGGATGGCGTGTTCGATTACGTGCGCACCCGCTCGGTCCCGCGCCAGGACGCCTACCGGCCGCTGGTGGAGGTTGCCCGCGAGCAGCCGGAGTACGAATTCGAGGGCATTGAGGGTTCGATGGCCGGCTTCTGGACCCCCGAGTTCATGCAGTCAGTTGCGGTGCCCGGCTACCATCTGCATTTCGTGGACGCCGACCGCCGCTGCGGCGGTCACCTGCTGGAGGCCCGTCCGCGATCCATCCGCATCGCCCTGCAACACCTCCCGCGCGTGGACCTGGGCCTGCCCATGACACTGGACTATCTGACCGCGGACCTGTCGCGGGACACATCCGAGGATCTGAACGAGGCCGAACACTGACCTGACCGTTCATACGCGCCTTTGCCTGCGCCCGCGCTGCATATTAGTCTTTTCTTATTTTTGGTAATCGGAGCGCCCGTGGACCAGGAAAGACAACGCCGCAGCTGGGACGAGATCGTGGTGGATGCCCTGCGCACGCCCGCCGCCTGGCTGTTTCTGCTCGGGCTGGCAGCGGGCGCCGGGATAGTGCACTGGGGCGTCGAGCCGGGGCCGCCCGAGGGGGTCCTGATGGTCACCCTGCACAATGACAGCGAGGTCCCCATCCGCGCGGTTCACTTCGACTTCGGGCACGACCTGTCCGAGTCGTCGCTGCGCGAGGGCGAGATCGGCCCCGGAGAACGCCGCCGTGTGGCCCTGAACCACCCGCCCGGGGCCGGTTTCAACGTGGAGATCCGCTACGCCGACGGCCATGAACAGGAGTTCTGCGCCAACCGCGGCGTGGAGGGCCGGGAGCAGGAAGTCCGGGTCTATCGCTGACATCCCCGTCGCGGTCATCCCGTGACAAGTGGATCGACGGCTCGCCATGGCCTATAAGCCAGGTTGCGGGGTGCAGACGATGCCACAACGATCGACCAGTATGCTCGACTTCTTTGCGCGGGGGCACGACGCGCCGTTCCTGCAGGAGGTCCGCGCGCGGGGAAACCCGCCGATCCCGATGATCGAGAACGCCCACCCGCCGGGGCGCATGAGCACCCCGCCGGTGCGCGAGCTGATGATCAGCGACACCTGCGGGGCGCCCTTTCGCTTTCGTTGCGACATCGGTGCCGGGGCTTTTTCCGGCTGGGCAGACCCGAAGGAGTTCGTGGTGATCCCACCGAACGTTCCTACTTACTGCCAGATGCACGACCCTGCCAGGATGCGTTTTGTCGGTATACCAGCGGGACTCGCCCGCGCCTGCCTGGAACGCGACCCCGATGACCCACTGGACTTTGGTCCCCTTCATACCCGCACACAGGCCGACCCACTGGTGAGTCAGGCCCTGGCGTGCCTTTGGCAGGAGATGGGGCGGCAGGACCCGGCCGCACGTCTGTTCGTGGAAAGCATGATCGCGGTGCTGGTCGTGCGCCTCGCCCGCCTCGCGGATCAGCACCAGGAACTGGCGTCGCGCCGAGCGAGTCTCGCGCCGCACCAGTCGGCACGGGTCATCGAATACATGCGCGGCCATCTGGATCACCGTGTCACACTGGGCGACCTGGCCGCCCTGACCGGTCTGTCACCCTGGCACTTCGCGCGCGCCTTTCGCGAGACGCATGGCCTGCCACCACATCGGTACCTCACGCGCCTGCGCCTGGAGCGGGCCCGCGACCTGCTGGTCCGCACCCCCCTGAGCGTTACCGAGATCGCCAGCGCCACCGGGTACTCGTCGCAGCAGCTGGCCCGACACTTCCGCCGCGCCTTCGGTGTTGCCCCGGCGGCCTACCGGCGCATCCACGCGGGCAGCGCCGCATAGGGCCACACGGTTTTTTCGAGCCTTCCTCGCTCGACCCGCACCCGCCTCGGGGTGGCCGGCCAGCGGCGGACGCCCCCGGCGGGACATTTGCCGCAAGAAAGCGCCGCCCGGCGCAAGTTTCTGACAGCGCAGGGCGCCCCCGCCCCCTAGGCTCGAGACAAAGCCATCCGCCACCCCCGAGGCCGGCCCATGTCTTCTGTCTCGCAAACCAGAGCAACGCCACGGACTGCCGAGGCCTTCGGCGAGCACCTGATCGAGGTCCTCAACCACGGCGCGGTGTGCCTGATGCTCTCGGTCGGACACCGCACCGGGCTGTTCGACCAGATGCGCGACCGACCCGCCGCGACCGCGGAGGCGATCGCCACGGCCGCGGGCCTTAACCCGCGCTACGTGCGCGAATGGCTGGGCGCGATGGCCACCGGCGGCTTCGTCACCGTGGAGCCGGAGGGCCCGCGCTTCGCCCTGCCCCCGGCACACGCCGCCTGCCTGACCCGGGCCGCCGCGGCTGACAACCTGGCCGTCTTCGCCCAGTACATCGGCCTGCTGGGCGGGGTGGAGGACCGGATCGTGGACGCCTTCCATACCGGCGAAGGCGTCGGATACGAACACTATGCCCGCTTCCACGAGGTGATGGCCGAGGACAGCGGCCAGTCCGTCCTGTCGTCGCTGGAAAGCGACATCCTGCCGCTGGTGCCGGGCCTGACCGACCACCTCGAACGCGGCATCCGCGTACTGGATGTCGGCTGCGGCAGGGGCCGTATCCTCAACCGGCTGGCGACGCTCTACCCGCGCAGCGAGTTCACGGGGCTCGACCTGTCGGCAGAGGCCATCGAGCAGGCCCGAGCCGAGACGCAGACCCTCGGGCTGGACAACGCGGTGTTCATTGAGGCGGATGCCGCGACGCTCGATCGCCACGTGCCGGCACGCCAGTTCGAGCTGATTACCACCTTCGACGCCATCCACGACCAGGCCGACCCGCTGGCCACCCTGGAGGGCATCCACCGCGCACTCGCGCCCGAAGGGATCTACCTGATGCAGGACATCCGCGGTTCCGGCGCGATCCGCGACGATCTCGATCATCCCCTGGGCCCCTTTCTCTACACCGTGTCCTGCATGCACTGCATGCCGGTATCACTCGCCCAGGGCGGCCCGGGACTGGGCGCGATGTGGGGCGAGCCCCGGGCCCGCGAATACCTGACGCGCGCCGGCTTTCACGACATCCAGGTCCATCAACTGGCCCATGACCCGCAGAACAACTGGTACGTGGCCACCCGATAACCCCCGCGAGGAGGATTCATCATGACCGACACAAGTCTCTACGAACGCCTGGGCGGCGAGACGCGCATCCGCGAACTCGCCACGACCATCTTCGACAAGCACACGCAGAACGCCACCATCCGCAACCGCTACGCCAACACGGATCGCGATGACGTGATTCGCCTGGTGACCGAATTTATCTGCAACGGCACCGGCGGCCCGCAGGCCTACAGCGGACGCGACATGCTGACCACCCATCGCGGCATGAACATCAGCGAAGAGGAATTCGTCGCGGTGGTCGACGACATCGTCGAGGCCCTGGACGAACATGGGGTCGGCCAGCGCGAGAAGGAAGAACTGCTGATGATCTCCTGGTCGCTAAAGCCCGAGATCGTGCGGGTCTGACATCCCGGAGGAACGAACCATGAAGACCTATTCACCCTTCACAGGCCTTGCGCTGTCGGTCGCAGTCGCCGCGACCCTGGCCCTGACCGCCCCGGCGATTGCAGCCGAACCCGACGACCACTTCATCATTCGCGACACCGAGCAACCGCGCGAGGAACTGGCACGGACCATCCGCGAGTTTGCCGAGAACGAGGAGGACTGGATCTTTCTGGCCGAGTTTGGCCTGGCCGGTGGCGACATCACGGCCCTGAAGGTCTGCTATCTGCCCCTGGGGCCCGACATCCTGGATGCCGGGATGCACGTCGGCGCGATGATGCCCTGCGGCCATATCGGGCTGTACGAGGAAGACGACGTCACCAAGCTGTCCATACTGCACCCCAAATTCATGACCACACTACAACCGCACCCGAGCCTGGAGCGGGCAGTGGAACGCGCCGAGCCGGCCTTCGAGGCGCTGCTGGACCATGCCCTGGGCCCGCGCCCGCAAGGCAATGCGCCGTAGCCACACACCAGCAATCCGCGGCGGGGTGGCCCACGCCTGGCCGCGGGCATGGGTCTCCGGACAGAGACCGTCCGGAGACCCGCCAGCCGGAATGACCCTTGAGGAGATGCCGGTTTGATTGCGCAAACTGCCTGTCACAGAACCGTCACTTTCGCGTTGTACGCTGTCGCGATGACACACTCACGTTCTCGCCACTGGGCCGGGGCCGGCGCCGACCTCTGGCTTCTGCTGCAGGCGGTCGACGGAGTGGAAAAGGCACAGCGCCTGGCCCGGGTCGCCGGCTGGCTGCTGGCGCTGGCCGGTGCGGTCGTCGTCGCACTCGGCCTGCTGATGCAGCACACCCCGACGATGATGGAGGGGACACTGGTCGCACTGCTGGCCGTCATCGGCGGTTGGCTGCGCAGTCGCATCGCCGCCACGCTCCTGATGCTGCTGATGGCGCTCGGGCTGGCCACCGGCCTGGCGGCCGGGGCGGCGACAGGGGGCCTGTTGGTGCAGGTGGCCCTGTTCGGCGTGGCCCTGCGCATGGTCGAAGCGGCCTTTCGCTTTCGCCAGCGGCATGCTTTCGCGCAGCGCCAGAACGGTCAATAGTTCTCGGAGCAAACGGGGCTTCGTCACGGAGACTTGAACCCGTCTCGCGGGCCAGACAGGATGAAGCTTTCCACCCGCGAAGGAACCGCATACGCGATGTCGGTCGTCGCCCGTCTGCAAACCCGCCTGCGGCGCTTCATCTGGCCCGGCTGGGCCACACGTGTCCTGGGGTCGCTGTCGATCCCGGGGCTGATCCTGGCCACGCTGTTTTTCGCCGCCTCGCTGACCCCGAGTCTGATCCCGCGTACCGACGACGTGCAGGGCGTCCTGTCCGGGCTGTCGCTGGCCGCGGGCTACGGGCTGGGCGTGTTTTTCCACTGGCTGTGGTCCTACCTGGAGCTGCCCGAGCCCAGCGAGCGCGTGCACAACACACTGGTGCTGATCGCCGGAGGCGGGGCCGCACTGATCGTGCTGATGTTTCTGTGGCAGGCCACCGAGTGGCAGAACACCATCCGCGAGTTGATGGATCAGGAGCCGGTGGACGGAGGCTTCCCGGTCCGCCTGGGGCTGATCGCCGCGGCCGTGTTCGCCGCGACCCTAGCTGTCGGGCGACTGTTCCAGTTGCTGGTGCGGTTTCTCGCGCAGCACCTGCGGCGCTTCATCCCGCGCCGGCTGTCGAACGTGATCGGCGTGGTGGCGGCCGCGGCAGTATTCTGGGCCGTGATCGACGGCGTCGTCCTGGAATACGGCCTGCGCACCGCCGATCGCAGCTTCCAGCAGTTCGACGTACGCGAGTACCCCGGGGCCGAGCAACCGACCAACCCCGCCCGCACAGGCAGTGCCGAATCGCTGGTCTCCTGGGAAGAGGGCCTGGGTCGCCAGGGCCAGCGCTTCATCGGCGACGCCCCGGTCGCGGCCGACATCGCGGACTTCACCGGTGAAGAGGCCTTTGACCCGATTCGGGTATACGTCGGACTGAATGCGGCCGAGGAAATCGAGGAACGGGCCCGCCTGGCCCTGCAGGAGCTATTGCGGGTGGACGCTTTCGACCGTTCGGTCCTGATCCTGGCCACTCCCACCGGGCGCGGCTGGGTGGACAACCGCGCGATCGCGCCGGTGGAATACCTGCATAACGGCGACATCGCAACCGTCGCCGTGCAGTACTCCTACCTGCCGAGCTGGCTGTCGCTGATGTCGGAGTCCCAGTACGGTCACGAGACGGCCCAGGCCGTGTTTGCGGAGATCTACAGCTACTGGAAACAGCTCCCCGCGGATGCACGTCCGGAGCTGTACCTCTATGGCCTGAGCCTGGGCGCACTAAACTCCGAACGCGCGGCGGACCTCTACGACGTGATCGGCGACCCGTTCAACGGTGCCCTGTGGGCGGGGCCGCCCTTCCGCAGCGAGACCTGGCGCGACATCACGCGCCAGCGCCAGCCGGATTCCCCGGCCTGGCTACCGCGTTTTCGCGACAGCTCGGTGGTGCGCTTCACCAATCAGGAGAATCATCTGGACATCCCCGGTGCCTCCTGGGGCCCGATGCGCATCGTCTACCTGCAGTACGCAAGCGACCCGATCACCTTCTTCGAGCCACAGGCGCTGTACCGCAAACCCGAATGGATGCAGTCGCCACGTGGCCCGGATGTCTCGCCGGACCTGACCTGGTACCCGGTGGTCACCATGCTGCAGCTGGCCGTGGACGTGGCCATCGGCGATGCCGCACCGCGCGGCTACGGACATGTCTATGCCACCGAGCACTACATCGACAGCTGGCAGGCGGTGACAGCCACGGAGTGGTCGGAAGACGAGCTCCAGTGGCTGAAGCGCCACCTGGCCGACTAGTCGGAAGCCCCCTGTGGAATCAGGCCGCGCTTGCGGAGATTGCGGCCGGTGATGCTGACCGCGCCCGCCACGCATCCCGCGTACAACAGCGCAACAACACCCAAAATTCCGAGGAACACGGGGTCCAGTGCGTTGCCTTCGGCCCATACCAGCAGAAATGCAACGGGAAGTTGCGTACCCAAGAGCACGGCCACCATCACCGCAATCACCCGCCACTTCTCGGAGCGCGACAGATAGCGCCCGTTCCTGCGCCCGAAGGCCTCGCACGGCCACATGACCGCCAGCATGAGTATCGCAATGCCAAGTGGCGTACCGAGCTCCTCCAGCTCGAAATACGCAATCACCACCATTGCCGCAATCGACAGCGAGAAATAAAGCAGTACAAACCGCGTCAGCAGATTCTTGATGGACATGATCCCCTCCCTGGGTGTGCGTTGGCCGCACCATCCTGTGCGGCCCGAATGACATCTGAAATACTCTGGCCCCGCGATCAGGGCGCGTTGCTACCTCTCGGTAAACTCGGCGTCCTCGATGAGCACGGGGTAGGTGTAGCCCGCGCCGAAGTCACGCTCCAGTACCAGCGTCCCCATCACCGAAACGCGGTCGCCGACCTCCGGCAACTCGGTGGATGTAATCGTGATGTAGTCACCCTCGTTGCCGGTTCCGTCCACGAAGTGGATGAAGTTCACCCCCATGATGTCCTCGTTGACCTGGCCGACGATGCCCTCCAGGCGCACCGATTCACCCTCGAGTTCGGCCGGCGCCTGACTCAGCTGCGCGACCGTATGGACCTCATCCGCGGCCACAAAGGGCACCCACAGGGCCGCCACCAGCAGCCCCGCCACGATTCCTGCTTGCTTGCGCATCCACTCCACTCCATCGCTTGCCTGTGGCAGCCATACGGGCCGCCCGAACGATTGATTCTGGCACAGAACATCCCTTTCACGTCACACCGCCGCCCGCAGCGGAAAGGAAGCCCGATACCTTCGATAGCCGCCAGCCGCCCTGCCCCTCCCCCGGGCCACGCCGAATCCGTCCACGCGGCACCCCGCACATAAAACGTGCGACGATGTCGGCATGCACGACACGCCCCATTATCCGTTGCGCGGCCTGCTCAAGCGGCTGATCGAGCCCTTTGCGACTGGCCATAGCGGCCGTGTGCCGCTCGGCCCCGATGAATGGGAGACCCTGCGCCGCCAGGTTCCGTTCATCGCGACGCTCACGCCCGAAGAGACCGAACGCCTGAAGGGGCTGGTCGAAGAGCTGTTGGGCACCCGCGAGTTTGTGGGCATCGAGTCCGAGCCGACCCCCGGCCAGTGCCGCATGATCGCGGCCTACGCGGCACTACCGGTCCTGGAGCTGGGGCTCGCCCCCTATCGCGACTGGCGCACACTGGTGCTGTATCCGGACACCTTCGTGCCGGAGCACGAATGGGTGGACGAGGACGGCATCGTGCATCAGGGGGCCATGCCACAGTCCGGCGAGGCCTGGGAGCGCGGGCCCGTCATCCTGTCCTGGGCCGATGTCGTTCGCGATGGTGCCGTGGTGGTGCACGAGATGACCCACGTTCTGGATGCCGGTAACGGCGACGTGAACGGCTTTCCGCCACTCGCGCGCGATCACTCGGCCGAGGACTGGACCCGCGACTTCACCGCGGCCTACGAGGCGTTTGTCGAGGCCGTGGAGAACGACACCCCGGAAGACCAGCTGCCGCTGGATCCGTACGCCGCGACCGCGCCGGAGGAATTCCTGGCCGTGGCCGCAGAGGCCTTCTTCTTCGAGCCGCAAGGGCTGCGCGAGGCCCTGCCGGCGGTCTATGATCATCTGGCCCGATATTATCGCCAGGAACCACACCGTCGCGCGGCGGCCATCGCCACGCAAGGGACCCACTTGCCACACGAGATCTCCGCATGAAGACCCTGTCGCCAAGCCTTTTCCTGCTCGCCATGCTTTGGTGGATGATCCCCGGCAGCGCTGTCGCTGTCGATGACCTCGACAGCCGCTACGTGACCCTGGAACCCGTGGTGGTCAACATGGAATCCTCCGACCGCGCCCGTTACCTGCAGGCCAAGATTCAACTCGAGGCTGCGGAGATGGGTGACGCCCGCGAGATTCGTGGACATATTCCGGCCGTGCGGGACCGGCTCATTCGCATCCTGGGAGGGCGCTCACCCGACAGCCTGCGCGGCAGCGCGGCCCGCGAGGACTTGCGCCAGGAGGCGATGGAAGAGCTCAACGAGCTGCTGGAGGAACTGACCGGCGCCCCGCGCATCGAGGCCCTGTACTTCTCGGACTTCATCCGCCAGTAGTAACGCGCGCCACCGGCCAAACAAAGGAGACCCCGGCAGCCAAGATCTGCCGGGGCCCAAGCTGCCCGACGGAGGACCGGGCCGGGGTCCCGCCAGGGACCCAGTTCATCCTGCCAAGATCAGTGCGGCCGGTGCAGCAGTGGCATCTCGCCACGCTCGACCATGTGCCGGATCAGGGTCGCCCGGCCAGGTTCTTCCTGCTCCAGCTCGGCAGCACACTGTGAATCCTGGTGCGTGGCCTCGGCCAGCAGCACCTCGAGCTCACGCAGGTCCACCTTCGGCTGCTGCAGATCCTCCGGCTTCGGGTTCTCCACCATGTGGGTCTCCCAGAACATCCGGGGATGCCAGCAGTGCAGTTGTGCATCCGGGTGCTGAAAGAGTTCGACACAACGACGATTGAGTTCCTGTGCATTCATTGCGAATGACTCCTCGTGCCGGTGTATTCACTCTACTGTATAGACCCCCGAATACCCGAGTGCAAGGCTCGGGCATTAGACCTGGCCCACAGAATCCCCGCGCGCTGACTCAAGTGCCTCCAGCGCCTCCATCCATTCGGCCTCGGCGTTCTCCAGGCGCGCACGCAACTCGCCCTGCTCACGGGTCAGCTCGGCCAGCCGGCCCGTGGCATCTCCGGTGTACAGCGCGGGATCGGCCAGCTCGCCTTCGATCGCCTCCAGCCGCTGCTGCAACTCGCCACAGGCCTGCTCCGCCGTATCGGCCCGCTTTTGCAGTGGACGCAGCGCCGCGCGTGCCTGAGCGGCCTGCTGGCGGCGCTCCTTCTGCGAACGCGGCGCTTCCGGCGCGCGCGACGCCGATGGCGCGGAGGCGTCCGGCGTCTCCCGTTCGCGCTGCAGCTCGCGCGCGTAGTCATCCAGATCGCCGTCAAACTCGGTCAGACAGCCCTCCTCGACCCGCCAGAAACGGTCGCAGACACGCGCCAGCAGTTCGCGATCGTGTGCCACCACGACCAGCCCGCCGGCATAGTTCTCCAACGCCTCCGCCAGGGCCTCGCGCATGTCGAGGTCCAGGTGGTTGGTCGGCTCGTCGAGCAGCAACAGCGCGGGCGCCTGCCAGATGAGCATCGCCAGCACCAGACGCACCCGCTCGCCGCCGGAGCACTGCCCGACGGGGTCGTCCGCACGCTCGCCGGGAAACCCCATGCCGCCCAGGAAATCACGCAGGCGCTGTTCCGGTGCGGCGGCATCCAGCCGCGTCATATGGGTCAGGGGCGAGGCCGCAAGATCCAGCTGCTCGCGCTGATGCTGGGCGAAGTAGCCCACCCGCAGGCTGGGGTCGACGCGCCGCTCACCCGCCGTCGGGGCAAGCGCGCCTGCGAGCAGGGACAGCAGTGTCGATTTCCCGGCGCCGTTGGGTCCCAGCACGCCGATACGATCCTCCGGGCGCAGCCGCAGGTCGGTCGCCCGCAGGCGGCAGGTCTCGCCGTCGCAGACCGCCGCCGCCTCCAGCGCCAGCAGAGGATCGGGCAGACGCCCCGGGGTCGGGATCTCCAGGTGGATCGGGCGCGCGGCGCGAATCACCGCGACCTCATCCAGCCGCTCGAGGCGCTTCAGCCGGCTCTGGGCCTGGCGCGCCTTGCTCGCCTTGGCGCGGAAACGGCGCACGAAGTCCTCCAGGTGCGCGCGCTCGGCGGCGACCTTCGCGGCCGCCGCCTCGCTTTGTGCCGCGACCTCCGCGCGTCGTTTCTCGGCCTGGGTGTAACCCCCGCTGTAAAGCTCGATCCGTCCGCGCTCGATATGCGCGATGTGTGTGACTACCGCATCAAGGAAACGCCGGTCGTGGGCGATCACGATTACGGTGCCCGGATAGCGCGCCAGCCAGCCCTCCAGCCAGACGATGGCCTCCATGTCGAGGTGGTTGGTCGGCTCGTCCAGCAGCAGGAGGTCCGACCGGGTCATCAGGGTTCGCCCCAGGCCGAGCCGCATCCGCCAGCCACCGGAAAAGTCGCTCATCGGACGATCGGCATCCTCCGGCGCAAACCCGAGACCGGCCAGCAGGCGGCGCGCGCGGGCCTCGGCGGACCAGCCATCGACCGCATCGATGGCCGCATACAGCTGCGCGTGTTCCGCGCCGTCCTCGACCGACTCCAGCTGGCGCTCCAGCTCGCGCAGCTCGGCATCGCCATCGAGTACGTAGTCGACCGCTCGACGGGGGCTGCCCGGGACCTCCTGCGGGAGGTGGGCGACCACCCACTCCGCCGGCACATCGACATGGCCGGCATCCACGGAGAGCTCGCCCTGCAACGCGGCCAGCAACGAGGACTTGCCGCAGCCATTCGCCCCGGTAAGCCCTACGCGCCAGCCGGCGTGAACAGTCAGGTCGCTGTGCTGCAGCAGCACCTGCCGGCCACGCCGCAGCTCGATATCGGAGAGTCGGATCATGAGCGTAGTGTAGGGAAACGGTTACCCGCGCACACATGACAGTGCGAGTTCAAAGCCCCCTCCTGACCCATGCGTCAATTTATTGCCACCCCTTGCCGCCCGGGGCGGCCTTGCCTTGCCACCCCGGCAGAAAGGCGCCGATTTTCCGTCACCCCAAGAAAGACAATAAACGCATCACATTGTTTATAATCTTTTTTTACTAAATGGCACAAAATTCGCTTCAGCTTGAGCCCAAGACTTTTGGATACGGCGAGGCGGCCATGAATCGCGACGGAAACGCAGGGAATCTGCGCCTGGTATCGGGCAAGGGGAAATCCACCGAGCACCCCGAGGCCCCATTTGACGCGCTGGCCTTCGTCCAGTCCCTGACCGCGACACTGGAATTCGACGCCGTCCTTCAGCGCCTGCAAGAGCAGCTCCACACCCTCCTGCAGCATTCCGGATGGATCTTCTACACCGACAACGAAGACCAGTCGTGGTCGGGCGGCGAGGATGACCGTCACCGCATCGAATACGGGCTCAGCTACAACGGCGTCACCATGGGCTCCTTGATCCTGATGCGCGGACGCCGCTTCAGCGACGCGGAACAGCAGCAGATCGAGGCGCTGCTCGGGCTGGCCGCCCCCGCCCTGCACAATGCCCACCGGTTCCGGCGGCTGATGTCCAACCTGGAGAGCGACGAACTCACGGGGCTGGGCAACCGTCGTGCCTTCGAGATCCAGGGCGCCAAATGGCTGGCCGACTGCCGCCGCCAGGACCGCCCACTGTCCGTGCTGGCCATCGACCTGGACCACTTCAAGCGCATCAATGACGACTACGGCCATGCGGTGGGCGACGAGCTACTGCGCCGCGTAGCGGACACGCTGCGTACGGCCACACGGCAGTCCGATCTGCTGGTGCGTATGGGCGGAGAGGAATTCCTGGCCGTCTTGCCGGGGGCCGACCTGGCCTGCGCCATGGAGTGCGCGGAACGCATCCGCACGGCGATTGCGAGTATCCGCGCCACCGCGACCGCCGATGATGCATCAGCCCTGCAAAGCGAGGGCGTAGTCAAGGTCACGGCCAGCATCGGGGTCGCGAGCGTGGGCCGCCACACGACGCTGCAGGCCCTCTACCAGAAGGCCGACGAGGCGCTATACGCTGCCAAGCAGTCCGGGCGCAACCGCGTCCTGGCGGGCAACTGACCCCCGGCCGAAGCTGGACTCAGGGGTTCGCGCCAGGCTGAATAAAATCCACACAGGTAAGCGCCGTGGCCAGGATGGCCTGGCGCAGGGCCTCGATCGCCTCCGGCCGCGGAAAACTGGTACGCCAGGCCAGCGCCACCCGGCGGCTGGGGGCCGGGTCCTCGAATCGACGCACGGCCAGCAGGCGCTGGGCGTAGCGATCGGCCCCCACCGCAGTACACGGCAGAATGGTCACGCCCATACCCGAGGCCACCATATGGCGAATGGTCTCCAGTGAGGACCCCTCCATATTGCGCGGCGTACTGCCATCGGCCGTAACCGTCCTCTGGCAGGCGGGGCAGCGTTCCAGCACCTGATCACGGAAGCAGTGCCCGGCACCGAGCATCAGCAAGGTCGCATCCGCCATGTCCTCGAGGGTCAGCGTCTTCTTGTCCTGCAGGGGGTGGCCGCCCGGCAGCACCGCGACGAAAGGCTCGTCGTACAGCGGCAGCGTGACCACCCCCGGCTCTTCGAACGGCAACGAAATGATGATCGCGTCCAGTTCGCCGTGCTTCAGCCGCTCGCGCAATCGGTCGGTGTAGTTCTCCTCGATCACCAGCGGCATTCTGGGCGCGCGCTCGCGCAGCACCGGGATCAGCTCGGGCAGCAGGTACGGACCAATGGTGTAGATGGCCCCGAGCCGCAAAGGCCCCGCCAGCTGGTCCTGACTCTGCACCGCCACCGCACGCAGATGCTCCACCTCGGTCAGCACCCGGCGGGCCTGGGTCACGACTTGCTCGCCGGCCGGGGTCACGCTGACCTCGCCACGGCCGCGCTCGAACAGGGTAACCCCCAGTTCATCTTCAAGTTTGCGAATGGCGACGGACAAAGACGGCTGACTGACATGACAAGCCTCGGCCGCCCGACCAAAATGACGCTGGTCGGCCACCGCAACGACATAGCGCAACTCGCTCAGCGTCATCGTTCGGGGCCCCGATGCCCCGCACCGCCATCGCCATCGCCATCCACCAGGCGCCCGTCATCGGGCAGGTCGAGGGTGACCTGGCGCAGACGACGGCCATCCAGCGAGATCTCGCCCACATGTCGGCTGGCCCCGTCGGTGGCGAATTCAAAGCGGTATTGCCGCCACCAGGCCAGGCCTCCGGGCCGGCGCCGAATGGACTGGCGCGTGCGTACCACGCTGCCATCCAGCAACTGCACACCGGCCTGCTCGCAACTGCGGCGCGCGATCTGGCGCACCCGTTCGTGGGTGCGCCAGGAGTCGTTCACGTAAAAGGCCACCAGAACCAGGGCTAGGATTATCAGCAAAGCCGTCATGGACGGGTATGATACCCACATTCCGTTTCTTGCCGACGACCACCCTGCACTCGACGCCCCATGTCCATCAGCACAAACGCATTCAATCAACTCGCCGGAGAGCTCCGTTCTGTTGGCCAGAGCGAGCTGCTACCTCGCTTCGAGGCCGGGATCGCGGTGGACTACAAGGCCGATGGCTCGGTGATCACCCAGGCCGACCATGCCGTCGATGCACGACTTCGCGACCTGCTGGGGACCGCGATCGCAGGCGAACCCGTATTGAGCGAGGAGCAATCGCGGCAGGAGCAGGCCCGCGTACTCGACGAGGCACCCGCCTTCTGGCTGGTCGACCCGCTGGACGGCACCAGTAACTTCGCCGGCTGCATGCCCTTTTTCGCGATCTCCATTGCGCGCATCGAAGACGACCGCGTCACCCATGGCGCGACCTACGACCCGGTACGGGACGAACTCTTTACCGCACGCGAAGACGGACCCCTGCTGCTGAACGATGCGCCCCCCCCGGCAGCCGCCCGCGCCCCGGCCAGCCGCCTGGACAAGGCCATCGCCTTGGTCGACTACAAGCGCCTGGCCCCCGACTTGGCGGCGGCCATGGCCACTAACGCCCCGTACCGCTCGCAGCGCAACCTGGGGGCCTGCGCCCTGGAATGGGCCTGGCTGGCGGCCGGGCGCGCCGATCTGTATCTGCACGGCGGGCAGGCCCTGTGGGACAGCGCCGCCGGAACGCTGATGCTGGCCCGCGCCGGCGGCACAATGAGCAACCTCGAGGGCGAGGCGGCGTTTGGCCGCTCCCTGAACAAGCGCTCGGCCATCGCGGCCCGTTCGGCCGCGTTGTTCGATCAATGGCGGGCATGGACCTCCCCACACCGAAAGCCCTCCATGGCCTCTCAATCGTGAAATCCAGAAAATCAAACAACGGGCGCTTGTCGGCGGGGGATTTCACTCCACGCTATCTCCCCATCGCCTGGAAGATCGTCGCGGTCGTCGCCATCCTCACCCTGCTGGGCATCGGCACCCTTTCGGTGGTGGTGCTGAACCAGGTCACCAATGTCCTCAACAACCAGATCCAGGCCCAGGCCGAGCTGACCCTGGCACCCGTCGCCCGCACCTCGGCCGAGCTGATGCTGGCCGAGGACTATCTGACCCTGGAGACCCTGCTGAACTCGCTGGTCGAGGACGGTCGCGTCGAATCGGTCACCGCCTACGCCATCGACCGCGGCGTGATCGCCTCGGCCGGCACCCCACCCTCCCCCGGGGGAGGCATCAGCGAAGGCGTGTGGCCACTGGCCGTTCCGGTAGAGCCCTACCAGCGCGAGGTGTACTTCCAGGATGTACAGGTCGGGTACATCGAGGCGCACATCGACACGACCCCCATGCAGGAACTGATCCGCAACACCATCAATACGGGGATTGCGACAGCGATCGGGGTCTTTCTGCTCAGCCTGATCCTGGCAATCGACATCAGCAAGCGCCTGGTGCGCCCGCTGGAGCGCCTGGCACATGCCATGCGCGAGCGCATACGCCATCCCGTCGACGAACATGGGCGACCCGTGCCGATGGTGCACGAGGACGAGATCGCCCAGCTGACCGACGCCTTCAACAACATGGCCCAGGACCTGCTGCGCAAGGACCAGGTCGAATCGGCCCTGCGCCGTTATGTCTCCGACGCGATCGCGCAGGACATCCTGGAGAATCTCGACCGGATCGAGCTCGGAGGACGGGCGGTCGAGGGCTCGGTGCTGTTCGCCGACATCAAGGGCTATACCGCGCTGTCGGAGCGCTGCACCCCGGAAGAACTCGGCCGCATGCTGAATGAATTCTTCGGTCCGATGGCGGAATGTATTGCCCGTCACGGTGGGACGGTAGACAAGTACATGGGCGACTGTACCATGGCGGTGTTTGGCCTCGGCGGTGACGAGAACCATCGCCAGACGGCCGCACGAACCGGGCTCGCGTTGCTGGAAACGGTCGCCGCGATCAACGCTGAACGCGAGGCCCGGGGCGAGGAACGCGTCGAATTCCGCATTGGCTTGAACGCGGGCGAGATGCTGGCCGGCAACATGGGCGCGCAGGACCGCATGCAATTCACCGTGGTCGGCGACACCGTCAACGTGGCGGCCCGCCTGGTCACGGTCGCGCCATCCGCCGGCATGGTAACCACGCAGTGCTTCATGGAGCATGAGCAGGTGAAAGGGCAGTTTGAAACCGAACACTGGGGGACGCACGAGTTACACGGCGTCAGCGAACCCGCCGAGGTCATTCGTATCCTCGCGGTGGCGGACACCCATTGATGCGGCTCCACGGCGCGCGACCGGGCCTGCTGCTGGCCGCCCTCGCTCTGCTTTTTTTCCAGGGCTGCGCCGGCATGCAGCCCTTCATGACGGCGGAAGACCAGATCGAAGCCGCCGTCGAGGAAGGCGAGTACCAGCGCGCCCTGGAGCTGATCAACGAGCACGACCCCGAGCCAGCCGCCGAATGGACCTCGCGCCGAGAGCAGATCGAGATCATGGCGCAAGAGGCAGCAGAGCAGGCCATGAAGAAAGCACGGGCTGTTTCCGCCGAGGGCGCGGTCGCAGAGGCCCTGGGGATCCTGGAGGACGCCGACTCCCGCCTGCCCGAAAGCGAGGAGCGTGCCCGCTTCATTGACCAGCTGGAGCGCCAGCGCCAGGTCGGTCTGCGCACCCTGCAGCAGCGCCACGATGTCCTTGAGGCCCGCAACCTGGTTCAGCAACTCCGCCTGCTGGAGATCATGCGCCCCCTGGTTCCGGATACCGGTCAACTGCCCGCAGACCCGGACGCCCTGAGCGAACGCGCCCCCGCCCTGGCCAAGGCCCTGGAGCAGTATGCCGACGACAGCGATGGCCGCGAGCGCCTGGAGCTGTTGCGCCTGGCACAGGATTTATCCCCGGTCAGCGAACGGGCCTCCCGCATCCGCGAACTCCAGGAGGAGATGCGCACACGCGAGGAAGACAAGGACCGCGAAGAGGAGGCCGAGCGCCTGTCCGCGATCAACGCGCAGTTGCGTCAGGCCCTGCAGGCCGGCGAATTGCAGCGGGCGGCTCAGTGGTGCCGTAGTGGCGACATCCGGCTGGACGAAGATGCCTCCGGCCCCGACCAGGCCGCCCAGCGAGCACGCATCTCCCTGTGCGACGAGTGGCGCGAACAGCGCGACCAGCGCGCCGAGCACCTGCTGGAAGAGGGCCGCCGCCAGTACACGGCCGGCCAGATCCAGGAGGCGGTCGACACCTGGGAAGAAGGACTTGCGCTGGCCCCCAGTCATTCCGGGCTGGCCACCGCGCGCGAGCGGGCCCTGCGCGTACTTGAACGTCTTGACACCCTGCGCATCCCCGAGGCCCCGGCGCCGGTCGATCCGGAGGCCTTCCCCATCCCCGACACCGAGGATGCCGAGGGGGACGAGGAGCCGGAGTCCTGAGATCTGGCAGGCTGCCAGGTCGTCCCCATGCGGCGACCCTGCTAGGATTGCCGCGCCCGCCTAACCGGAACCACCCCCTGCGATGAGTGCTTCTGTCCACGACCTGATCACCGACGAACCCCACCGAGTCCTGCAACTGGGCAGTACCGAGGTCGTTGTGCTGGGCACCGCGCATGTCTCCCGCGCCAGCGCCGACAAGGTGCGTGCCCTCGTGGACACCGGCGAGTTCGACGCGGTGGCCATCGAACTGTGCGAGAGCCGCCAGCGCGCGATGCTGGATCCCGACGCGGTCGGGCGCATGGACCTGTTCAGTGTGATGCGCCAGGGGCAGGCCCCGATGATCGCCGCGAGCCTCGCGCTGGGGGCCTATCAGCAGCGCCTGGCGGAACAGTACGGGATCGAGCCGGGGGCCGAGATGCGCGCGGCGATGGACGCAGCCCTGGATGGCGGGCTGCCGCTGGCGCTGATCGACCGCGACCTCGGCCTGACGCTACGCCGCACCTACCGCGCGGTGCCCTGGTGGCAGCGCATGGGGCTGATCGGCGGGCTGTTCGGCTCGGTCCTGTCGCGCGAGAAGATCGACGAATCGGAGATCGAACGGCTGAAGGAAGGCGACATGCTGGAGTCCACCTTCAGCGAATTCGCCGAACAGTCGGAGGACCTCTATCGCACGCTGATCCACGAGCGCGACCAGTACATGGCGGCCCACCTGCGGCGCCTGGCCGCGTCCGGCAACCACCGCCGCATCCTCGCCGTGGTCGGTGCCGGGCACCTGTCCGGGATCGCAACCCAAGCGGAAGACGAACTGACGCCGCCCGACGCCATCCTGGACTCCCTCGACCAATCACCGCCCAAGGCACGCTGGCCCAAGGTCCTGCCGTGGGTGATCGTCGCCGTGATCCTGACCGGCTTCGTGATCGGTTTCCTGCGCAATCCGGACATCGGCCTGCAGATGGTGATGGACTGGGTGATGATCAACGGCGGCCTGGCCGCCATTGGCGCGATTATCGCGCTCGCGCATCCGCTGACCGTGGTCACAGCGGCGCTGGCCGCACCCCTGACCTCGCTGAACCCGACCATCGGGGTAGGCTTCGTCGCGGCCGCGGCCGAGCTGTTTCTGCGCAAACCGCGGGTCGACGACTTTGCCCGCCTGCGCCAGGACACCACCACCCCGAGGGGCTGGTGGCGCAACCGGGTCTCGCGCGTGCTGCTGGTCTTCCTGCTGACGACGCTCGGCTCCGCGGCCGGCACCTATATCGGCGGTGCACGCGTATTCAGCCACCTGTTCGGTAGCTGACCTACTCCGGGATCCGCAGCACCAGCTTGCCGCGACGCCCGCCGGCCTCGATACGCCGGTGCGCCTCGGCCGCCTCGGCCAGCGGCAGGCTGTCCTCCACGTTGACCTGCAGCCGCCCGCTGGCCAGGCGCGCGAGCCCCTCGGCCACCAGCGTGGCCTGGTGCTTCAGGCGCCGGCGATCCCCTTCCAGCATCGGGGTCAGCATCAGCTCCAGGCTGATACTGGGGTTGCGCAGGCGCGCCGCGTTCCAGTCGACGTCATCCGGCGGCGCCAGCAGGGTCACCAGATCACCGCCGTAGGCCACCTGTGCCAGCCCATCGCGGAAGACCGGCCCGCCCACGGTGTCCAGCACGATGTCGAAACCGCGCCCGTCGGTGTAGCCCCGGATCGACTCCCCGGCGTCGGGCCGGGTCAGGTCGACCACATCGCCGCCCAGGCCGGTGACCAGGCGCTGCGCCTCTTCGCGACGCACCAGCCCCAGGACCCGGGCCCCGGCCGCGCGCGCGATCTGCACGGCCATCTGCCCCACCCCGCCTGCAGCGGCATGCACCAGTACGGTCTGTCCACGCTGCAGATCGGCGCGCTCGAACAATGCCTCCCAGGCCGTGAGCCAGGTCAGCGGCAAAGCCGCGGCCTGCAGGTCCGTCACCGCGGCCGGTACCGGCACCACGGCCGCCTCCGGGACCACCACCTGCTCGGCATAGGTACCCGGGTCCGCCCCCACGCCACCAAAGCAGAAGGCCACGCGCTGCCCCGGGCGGACATGGCGCACACCGCTGGCGCAGGACTCGACCACGCCGACACCGTCACAGCCGGGCGTGTTACGTGGTGCCCCTGGCACCAGCATGCCCCGTGCCCGAACCTTGGTGTCGACGGGGTTCACGCCGGCCGCCAGCAGCCGAATCTTTACGTCTTCAGTCCCTTCAAGCTCGGGCTCGGGGACTTCCTTCAGTTGCAGGACATCCGCCCCACCGGGCGCGTCGAAAACGATGGCTCGCATCGAGCGACTCCTCGTGCTTGAACATGCCTTTTGGATTTTGAGACCGCGTCAGGAAGTCTTGCCAGCGGCACACTAGAGCCCGATCCCGA
The DNA here is from genome assembly GCF_000377225.1 of Thioalkalivibrio sp. ALJ4. Taxonomy (NCBI): domain Bacteria; kingdom Pseudomonadati; phylum Pseudomonadota; class Gammaproteobacteria; order Chromatiales; family Ectothiorhodospiraceae; genus Thioalkalivibrio; species Thioalkalivibrio sp. ALJ4. The sequence continues at coordinate 170,143 of NZ_KB897917.1, forward strand.
TGCCGATCCCGAAACGCACGCCCGACGACGGCCTCGGGGGTTCCGGGTCCGGCCACAGGTGGACCGAGTAGGCATCCAGCAGCGGGAAGACATAGGCCAGCTGCCCGATCGAGCCCTCCTCGGTCCCCGAGACCGTCCCCACCGCCGTAACGCGGCGTCCCGGGCGGTAGTCGACCGGATCGGCAAAACCATCGAGCTTGAGGCGAAAACGCCCCGTATTCGCCTGTCGTGTCTGCGGCTCCTGGCGCTGCAGCGGGTAGCTGACCACCTCTAGCACCGTACTGTCCGCACGGTTGTCGACGCGGGCAATCACCCCGCCCCAGACCTGGTCCTCGGCGGGCAGATTGTCAGCCGTCACGCTGCGCGGGGGCACCGGATCACCCACCGCATCGGGGATGTCCAGCGGGCCGGAGGCGCAACCCGCCAGCAGCACCGGCGCAAACACCAGCACCAGCGCAGCGACCCGGGTGCGCCATGCGTTACCAGTACCAGGGATCATATCGCCAGGGGTCGTGACGCCAGTGGTAGGGGTGCGGCCGCCAGTACGGGCCCATATAGCCCGGCGGGCCCCAAGGGTCGTAGTAATACGGATCGCGCGGCGGGGGGCGCTTGGCCCACAGGTGTACCGTCTGTGCGTCGATACGGACGAAGCGATAGTCGAACTCGCCAATTGAGCCGTCCTCTATGCCATCCAGCCGGCCGCGCACCGTGACCTCGCGCCCCTCCGCGTACACCTGGGGATCGAGGAAGTCGTCGATATAGGCACGGAACCGGCCCTCCGACTGGTCGACCTCGCGCGGACGAGCCTCGCGATTGAGCGGGCGCGCCACCACCTCGAGCCGGGTGCCGTCCCGGGTGTTCTCGACCTTTGCAATGACACCGCCCCAGACCACGGCCTGGCCCTTGGTCGCCTCGGGGTCGGCCAGGACCTCGGCGCGGGTCAGGGGCTCCTCCGGCAGGGGCTCGATCCCTTCGGGGATACTCGCACAGCCCACGAGCAACCCGCCCAGCAGCAAGCCGGTCAGCGCAGAAAAGTGACGCAGAAGGTTCATGCCTCTAGGACCGCCCGCAGCGCATCAAGGTTCGCGTCACTCCGGGCCTGACGCACAAAGCGCCTCGACATCCACGATCTCGTGCTGGGCCGCCTCCACGGCCCGCAGCAGGTCCTCCGGCTCCAGCCCGACGGCCTGCCAGACATCCTCGTCCACCGGTGGGGCATCGGCCCAGTCGCGCGAGTCAATCTCGGCCAGGTGGGCCCCGGTATTGGCAAGATGCACCAGCATCACCGCCAACCGGTGCCCCTCGGGCGCTGACTGCGGGTGGTGGTGCCCAGCCACACAGGCCACCAGCCCCTCCGGCAGTCCCCAGTGGGCGGCCAGCGCCCCGCCCAGTTCCGCGTGATCGAAACCCAGCTGCTCGCGCTCGGCCCGCTGCGGACTGGGCCCCGCCCCGATATCCAGGCTGGAGAGAAATGCGCGGTGCGCCGCCTCCGGCGACTGGGTGAACAGCAAGAGCTTGCCCAGATCATGCAGCAGCCCGGCGAGAAACACGCTACCGGCCTGGCGCGGCAGGACGCGGTCAGCCAGGTGGCGGGCGATGACCGCACAGTAGGCGGAATGGCGCCAGAACACCTCCAGCGGCAGACGCTCCTGGTCGGGGATGCGGCCGGTCGCGCGGGTGATCGCACCGGCCACGACCAGACGCTTAAGGGTGTCGCGTCCGAGCAGGTTCACCGCGCGTTCCACGGTATCGACGCTGCGCGTCTGTGCATACGCCGGGCTGTTGGCCAGGCGCAGAACGAGGGCCACCAGACCGGGGTCCCGCCCCAGGGTTGCGGCGATCTGTCCCGGTGTACTGTTGTCATCCTCCAGCAGGCGCGCGACTTCGAACACGACCTGCGGCATCGCCAGCAGCTTGTCGGCCGACTGGACGCGCGCCTCGAGGCTTTCCGTTGCGTGCATCTCGGACATCCTGGTTCTCCACAACAGGGCCGCACGCCCCGCTGTATCTACTGTAGCCCCATGCCCCCCGCCAGGGAAACGAAGCCCGGGCAAATCGCGGCGGAACGAACCATAATCAGGTACTCGGATCACTAATTGTTGCTTGCACCCCACAACGGAGGTTGTCCCATGGCGTTTCGACTGACCGCTGCACTACTGGCCTTTACCCTCCCCGGCCTGGCGCTGGCCGGCATCCAGACCGAGGAGGTCACCTACGATCATGATGGCGAGGAGATGACCGGCTATCTCGCCTACCCCGACAGCGACGGCCCCCACCCGGGCGTCCTGGTGGTCCATGAATGGTGGGGCCACAACGAATACGCCCGCGACCGGGCCGAGCAACTGGCACGCGAGGGCTATGCCGCCTTCGCACTGGACATGTACGGCAGCGGCAAGAGAGCCGACCACCCATCCGAGGCGGGAGAGTTCGCCGGACAGATTCGCGGCAACCGCGACCTGATGCTGGGCCGCTTCGAGGCCGCCCATGACTGGCTCAAGGAGCACGATGCCACAGCCGACCAGGCGCTGGCGGCGGTGGGCTACTGCTTCGGCGGCACGGTGGTGCTGGAGGCCGCGCGTGCCGGAATGGACCTGGCCCTGGTTGCCAGCTTCCATGGCGCACTGGTGACTGACCACCCGGCGAGTGCGGGCGACGTCACGGCGGAAGTCCTGGTCTTCAACGGTGCGGCCGACCCGATGGTCCCGCCGGAGCAGGTGGCGGACTTCCGCGAGGAGATGGATAACGCCGAGGCCACCTATACCTTTGTCGACTTCTCCGGTGTGGTGCACAGTTTCACCAACCCCGGGGCCGACGAGATCGCCGAGAAGTTCGACATGCCGGTGGGCTACGACGAGCGGGCTGACCGCGACTCGTGGAAGCACCTGCTGAGCGCCCTGGAACGCATGTAGTTCGAGTATCTGGCACTGCTCGAGCGTGGCGGGCCCGTTGCCCGCCACGCTCGATTTACGCTACCCGGCCCCGCCGATCCGGTCAGAAGTTGCGGAAAAAGATCAGGGTCCCAAGCCCCACCACCACGGCCACCATGACCAGGATCGCCAGCTTCAGCCAGCGCCAGCCGCGAGAAGGCGCCGGACGACTGCGGCGCTTGCGCGATGAAGGCCTGGCCGCGGGCGTATCGGCCGCCATCGCCGGTGCGGGCGACATCGGTTCGTTGGCACGGGCCACCAGCGGTTCATGCGCCTCCCCGCGCGCAGCGGGGGCGTCACGTTCCTGCCCCGAAAGAGACGTCGCCGACCCCAGCTCCAATTCGCGGATGCGGGCTCGCAGAGTCTGATTGCGTTCGCGCGACTCCTCCAGTTCCTGCTCACGACGGGCCAGCCGTTCAGCAAGGGCCGAGGAGGAGCCGTCCTGCTCCGAACAGCGGGCCTCCAGGTCGGCCCGTGCCCGCTCGGCTGCGGCGGCACGCTCACACTGCTGATTGCGCTCCTGACGCAGCCGGGACGCCTCTTCCAGGGCCTGATCCCGCTCCTTCTGCACGGTCTCGCGCAAGCGGTCCAGCTCGACCAGCTCGTGGTCCAGCCGGATATTCTCGTTCTCGAACTCGCGCACGCGGGCACGTAGTACTTCTAGCTCCTCGACCCGCTCGGACGAGTCCGGAGTGGCCGTCTCCTCGCCCGGATCTTCGCCCGCGATCAGCTCGGCCGCCTGCAGCTCGGCGAGCTGGCCTTCGCTTTCCTCGGCGCGCTGCAAGGCGGCCGTCGCCTCATCGCGCGCCTCGCTCAGCGCGGTGTGCAGGCGTTCGATCTCGCGCTGCGCCTCGCGCTCACTGGCGGATTGCTGGCGTAGCATCAACTCGCGACGCAGCCGGTCCACTTCCTGCCGCAGGAGCTGGTCGCCGCCACCCCCTGTAGTCAGCGGCAGCAGATCATTGACCACCTCGCGCACGCGACCGGGCACAAAGGGCTTCATCAACACAGCGTTGGCGCCCAGTTGCAGCCATTCGCGACTGGCTTCCTCGTCGCTCTCCTGACCGGTGATAATGGCCACCGGAAGATCGGCCGGGAGCCCTTCGGCACCATCGCGAATCCGCAGCAGCAGGTCCTGGCCATCCAGGCCCGGCATAGACAGGTCCGTCAGCACCAGACCGATATCGGCATTGCGCTGCAGGAGCGACCAGGCCTCTTCGCCGTCCGCCGCCTCGTAGACCACACGCTCACCCTGCAGGATGCGCTGCAGGGCGATCCGGATCACCTTGGAATCATCCACTACCAGAATGGCGGTGCGGGTCGTTGCCGATTGTTGTTCAGTCATCAAAGCCCCCCGGGGCACGTCACGTACCGCGCTCCCCTGCACGGCCGGACTCAAGTCCCGCTCTGAAGGTTACGCATGCGCCCGGCCCGGCGCCAGCGCACGCTGCGGCCCGGCGAGAACCGGGTCACGTTTTTGCGCAGCGCTTAAACGGGCTTCGACTTCCACTGGACCGCATACAGATCCCGCCGCCGATCGCGCAGGTTGCGCACCGAGCCGTGGTTACGCAGCTCCTTCAGGTTGTCGAGGTCGAGGTCGACGATCAGGGTCATCTCGGTATTCGGCGTCGCCTCCGCGGCCACCGCGTCATGCGGGAACGCGAAGTCGGACGGCGTGAACACCGCCGCCTGCGAGTACTGCATGTCCATGTTCTCGACCCTGGGGAGGTTGCCGACCGAGCCGGACATCACCACATAGCACTCGTTCTCGATGGCCCGCGCCTGGGCGCAGCGGCGCACCCGCAGATAGGCATTCTTGGTATCGGTCCAGAACGGCACGAACAGGATCTGCAGCCCCTTCTCGGCCATCACCCGGGGCAGCTCCGGAAACTCCACGTCATAGCAGATCAGGATGCCGATCTTGCCGAAGTCGGTGTCGAATACGTGCACCTCGTCGCCACCCTGCAGCCCCCAGTAGGCGACCTCGTCGGGGGTGACATGCACCTTGTACTGTCGGTCCCAGGTCCCGTCACGCCGACACAGATAGGAGACATTGCGCAGGACCTCGTCGCTGTACTCGGGCATCGACCCGGCGACGATGTTGATGTTGTAGGCGAGTGCCAGGCGCACCATCTCCTCGCGGATCTGCTCGGTGTATTCGGCCAGATGGCGCACGGCCTCGGCCGGATACTCCTGGTTGAACGCGCCCATCAGCGGGCCATTGAAGAACTCCGGGAACAGCACGCAGTCGGAGCGGTAGCCGGAGACGGCATCCACGAAGTACTCGACTTGCTGAAACAGCGAGTCGAGGTCCGGTGTCGGGCGCATCTGCCACTGGACCACGCCGATGCGCACGTCCGAACGGCTGCCCCCGATCAGCTTCTCCTTCTCCTCGTAGTAGATGTTCAGCCACTCGATCAGCGTCGCGTAGGCGCCCGATTTCTCGTCGTCCGGGAGGTAGTTGGTGATGATCTTGCGAACGTGGAAATCGTTGGCCAGCTGGAAGGTCAGGATCGGATCGGTGATCTCGTGATTCTTGACCTTCTCCACGTACTGCTGCGGGGTCAGGTCGTCCCGGTGCTGCTCGTAGCCCGGGATGCGCCCACCGGCCACGATCGCGCGCAGATTGAGCTTCTGGCACAGCTCCTTGCGCGCGTCATACAAACGACGGCCGAGGCGCAGGCCGCGATACTCGGGGTGGACAAAGATATCGACGCCGTAAAGGGTGTCGCCATCCGGGTCGTGGGTCGTCAGGAACCCGTTTCCGGTGATCTGCCAGTAGCTGTGCTGATCACCGAATCGCTTGTACTCGACGATCAGGCTGATTGCCGCAGCCACCACCTTGCCCTTGTCCTCGATACAGATCTGGCCTTCGGGAAAACGGGAGATCTGTGACCGAAACTGGGCCTCGCTCCAGGCCCCGTCGAGGTCGTGGTAGACCCGCTCCATGATCTCGCGGATGTCGTCGTAGTCCTCCATCCGTGTCGGCCGCAGCGTCAGGCGGTGCGGGACATTGGGGTCGGCGTCTTGCTGATTGCTCACGCGTTAAGTACTCCGTGACGGGACCGCTCGCCGGTCGGTTCAGAAAATCCAGGCCAGCAGCAGCCAGAAAAAGACAAAGAACAAGAAAAAGCCGGGGATCATGAACTGCAACTCGCCGATCAGCCCCTCACCAGCGGCCAGCGCGAACACCAGCATGACCAGCACCGAGACGATCGCGGCGACCAGGGCCGCCATCTGCAGCCCAATGCCATCGTCGAACGTGATCGCGACCCACTCGGACAGCCCGGGCAGGGTGACGGCCGCGCCCAGCACGATCAACGCCACCAGCAACGCGGCCAGCGCCGAGGTCCCCAGCAGTATGCGCAGGGCCAGGCGGCTGTCGCGGCGATCGCCGGAACTCACGCGGCCGCCTCGCGACGATCGCGCACGTAGTCACGCACGCGGTGCGGATCGGGGATACCGCTCACACGGAACTCCGGGTTGTCGCCGGTGGTGTACACCGCAATCTCGCCGACCCGGAAGATCCGGTTCCAGAAGCTCTGATCGACCTTCACGGTGCGGATCTGGCCAATGTCCAGGTCCACATGGGACTTGCTGAGCAGGCCCTCCTCCAGGTGCACCTGATCGGCATCGATGCGCAGACGCACCGAGCGCGTCTGCAGATACCACCACAGCAGGATCAACAGCCCCAGACCAAAGGCTGCGATCAGCAGGACACTGAAGATGAAACCGAACGGGTGATTGCGAAACATCGCCGGGCGGGCGTCGATCGCGGGCGCACGACTGGACATGGGACCTCCGGTTCGCGGACAGGTCCCGACAGTGTGCCAGATGGAGCGCCCGCCGCGGGTGTCTCCAGGCGATGCTGCCGCGCCGGTCAAGGAACGCGGTATCGCGTATCAGGCGGGGCGGCTCATGTTCTTGCCGTAGAAGATCTCCATCATCTCGTGCTTGAGCAACTTGGCGATGCGCTTGGCCTCTTTCGCCGAGTAGTCATCCTTGCCCAGGCCGAACAGGTAGCTGTCGAGATCGAAATCCTTGAGCACCATCTTGGTGTGGAACAGGTACTCCTGGTACACGTTCACGTCCACCATCTGGTACTTCTCCTTGGTGTCGCGCGAGAGGAAGTCCTGGATAGAGTTGATCTTGTGATCGATGAAGTGCTTCTTGCCACGCACGTCGCGGGTAAAGCCGCGCACGCGGTAGTCCATGATCACGATGTCCGACTCGAAGCTGTGGATCAGGTAGTTCAGCGCGCGTAGCGGGGAGATGCGACCACAGGTGGAAACATCGATATCCGCGCGGAAGGTTGCGATCCCGCCCTCCGGGTGCGCCTCCGGATAGGTATGGACCGTGATATGACTCTTGTCGAGGTGACCGACCACCGTTTCCGGCAGCGGGCCCGGGCCTTCGGTGTAGCCGATCATCTCGGTCGCCACCGGCTCCTCGGAGATCAGCATCGTCACCGAGGCGCCCTGCGGGTCGTAGTCCTGGCGCGAGATATCCAGGATGTTGGCCCCGATCAGGTGGGCCACGTCCGTCAGGATCTGCGTCAGACGCTGGGCGTTGTAGGCCTCGTCGATGTACGCAATGTACTCGTCACGATGGCGTTCGCCGGAGGCGTAGCAGATATCGTAGATATTGAAGCTCAGGCTCTTGGTCAGGTTGTTGAACCCGTGGAGCTTGATCTGCTTCTTGTGACGGGGCATGGCGTTTCCTCTTGCCCGGTGCGCAGGGAACGGCGGATTGTAGACGTCCCGGGGCGTCAGGGAAACACGCTACGCCCTTTGGGGAAAATTCCCGCCGACTGCGCGGGTGTCTCAGCGGGGCGCGGGGCCCTCGAGGATTTCGAAGTCGTGGGTAACCCGGGCCGCCGCCCCCAGCATCAGCGAGGCCGAGCAGTACTTCTCCGCGGACAACTCCACCGCGCGCCCCACCTGCTTCTCGGACAGGCCATGGCCGTAGACCCGAAAGTGCACGTGGATGTCGGTGAACACCTTGGGCACCGTCTCGGCCCGCGTACCGTCCACTGTGACCTCGCAGTCGAGGACCTCCTGGCGCCCCTTCTTGAGCATCGCCACGACATCGAAACTGGTGCAGCCACCCAGCCCCAGCAGCAGCATCTCCATCGGGCGGGCGCCCAGGTTCCGACCACCGGCATCCGGGGGGCCGTCCATCACGATCGCGTGGCCGCTGCCGGTCTCGCCGACAAACGCCACCTGTTCCAGCCACTTCACCCTGACCTGCATGCGCGTCTCCTTTTGCCCACAACTTCGGCCCGTTTGGAAGGCCCTGTGTGGCCTATACTCAACAAAAAATGCATGAACTTTGAGATGCAAGACACAAAATCAAATGCTGGTCGTTGGATTTTGTGACTCGATCCCGACACCCGGGTCCCGCTCACGGAGGGCTGAATTACACTGAAAACCGTCCTCAACAAGCGAGACGTTAAAAGCCATGGATGCCATGACTATGAATAATCCGTTCGTCTACCGCCCGGCGCAGCCGTCGCCGGCACTGGAGCGCTTCCTCGGTTACTGCCATCGCCGGCACTACCGCAAGCGCACGACGATCATTCACTCCGGCACGGTACCGGATACGTTGTACTACGTCGTCAGCGGTTCCGTTTCCGTGTTGGGCGAGAACAACGGCCACGAGCTCGTCCTGGCCTACCTGAACAAGGGCGAGTTCTTCGGCGAACTCGGCATGTTCGAGGATGACCCGCGTTCGGCGACGGTCGTCACCCGCGAGGATACCGAGACCGCCGAGATCCCCTACACCCAGTTCCGCGAGATCGCGCAGCGCGACCCGGAGATCCTGATGCTGCTGACCAGCCAGATCGCCACCCGCCTGCGCCAGACCTCGCGCAAGGTGATGGACCTGGCCTTTGTCGATGTCACCGGCCGCATTGCCCACACCCTGCTGGATCTGGCACGCCAGCCCGACGCCATGACCCACCCGGACGGCATGCAGCTGCGCATCACCCGCCAGGAGATCGCGCGCATCGTCGGCTGCTCTCGCGAGATGGCCGGGCGTGTCCTGAAGGACCTGGAGGAACGCGGGCTGATCACCGCCCACGGCAAGACCATCGTGGTGTTCGGCACCCGCTGAGCGGCACCCTGGCGAAAACCTGCCCGCAGCCAATACGGGCGGGCGCCGCGCCCGCAAGCAAGCAAGCAAACCCCGGGCGACTTGTTGCCGTGGTACTAGTCTTCGCCGCGGAACAGCCGGCCCAGCGCCTGGCCCGGATCCTCGGTCCGCATGAAGGCTTCGCCTACCAGGAAGGCATTCACCCCCGACTCCTGCATGCGCGCCACATCCTCACGGGTATGGATGCCGCTCTCGGTGACCAGTAGCGCCGAGTCCGGCACCTGGTCCTTCAGCTCCAGCGTGGTCTCCAGGCGCGTCTCGAAGGTGCGCAGGTCGCGGTTGTTGATGCCGATCAGATCCGCCCCGATCTTCTTCGCGCGCTCGAGCTCCTCGGCATCGTGCACCTCGACCAGGGCATCCATGCCCAGCTCGCGGGTCAGGAAGTACAGTTCGTGCAGCGCGGTATCATCCAGCGCGGCGGCGATCAGCAGCACGCAGTCCGCCCCCAGCACCCGCGCCTCGTAGACCTGGTAGAGGTCGATCACGAAATCCTTGCGCAGGATCGGCAGCTGGCAGGCCACGCGCGCATCCCGCAGATCCCCGTCACGTCCCTTGAAGAAGTCCACGTCGGTCAGCACCGACAGGCAGGTGGCCCCGTGTTCCTCGTAGCTGCGGGCAAAGACCTCGGGGTTGAAGTTCGGGCTGATCTGCCCCTGGCTAGGGCTGGCTTTCTTGATCTCCGCGATCACGGCCGCGCGGCCGGCATCGATATCGCGCTGTAACGCCGCCCGGAACCCGCGCGGCTCCGGGGCCGACCCCATCCAGCCACGCAGCTCGCGCAACGGCCAGAAGGCCTCGCGTTCCTTCAGTTCCTCGCGCTTGCGCTCGAGGATCCGCTTGAGGATGTCCGGGACGTCAGTCATCAGCTTCCTGCTCCTTGATTGGTCAATCGTGCACTGGTCGCCTGCAGCCGCTCCAGGCGCTCGCGGGCGGCACCCGAATCGATCGCCTCGGCCGCACGGCCAACGCCCGCGGCCAGCGACGCGGCGCCACCCCCGGCGTAGATCGCGGCCCCGGCGTTCAGCAGGACGATATCGCGAGCCGCGCCGGCCTGCCCCTCCAGCACCCCGCGCAGCATCGCGGCCGAGGCCTCCACGCTGTCGACCCGGATCGCGTCCAGCCCGCTCCGTGCCAGCCCGAAATCCTCGGGCACGACGGTGTACTCCTCGATCGCGCCATCCTTCAGCTCGGCCACACGCGTCGGGGCACCGATGCTGATCTCGTCCAGCCCGTCCTCGGCGTGCACCACCAGCACATGCTCGCTGCCCAGTCCCTTCAGGGCCTCGGCCAGCGGCCGCACCCAGGCATCGGAGAACACGCCCAGCACCTGATTCGGCGCCCCGGCAGGGTTGGTCAGCGGGCCCAGCACATTGAACAGCGTGCGCACGCCCAGCTCCTTGCGCGGGCCGATCGCGTGTTTCATCGCGCCATGATGGGCCGGAGCAAACAGGAAGCCAACGCCGACCTCTTCGATGCAGGACCCGACCGCCTCCGGCGCCAGCCCGAGATGGATCCCCAGGTGCTCCAGCACGTCCGCGGAGCCGGACTTCGACGACACCGAGCGGTTGCCGTGCTTGGCCACCCGCACGCCACCGGCCGCCGCGACCAACGCCGAGGCGGTGGAGATATTGAAGGTGCCGGAGGCATCGCCGCCGGTGCCGCAGGTATCGACCAGCCCGGTGCGCGGGACATCCACGCGGGTCGCCAGCTCGCGCATTACACCGGCCGCCGCGCGGATCTCCTCGATGGTCTCGCCCTTCATGCGCAGGGCCACCAGCAGCCCGCCAATCTGGGCGTCGGTGGCCTCTCCGGTCATCACTAACTGCATCACGGCGGTCATGGCCGCCTCGTCCAGGTTCTGACGTTCGATCAGGGCCGCTATGGCTTGCTGCACGGTCACAGGGCTGCTCCTGTCGGGGAATGGGGAGCGCTAGTGTAACGCCCGCTCCCGCGCGGCACGAACCAGGGAAACGCTGCCCCCTATGCACACTCGCGTTGGTACCCCAGGTTTTCCGAGGCTAGGCGCGGCCCTTGCCGGTAGTGGTTCTACCGGCAAGGGCCGCAACGCAGGATCGGGGAACGTGGGGTGCCAACCCCGAAGGGGCTCGGCTGCCCGTTTTTGATCACAACGGGCGCGGGAACAGCGTTGCGGTTCCCTTGTGCAGAATGACTGCACGGCAGTCACCGCGCCTTGTTCGCACGCAAAAGCGACTCGAGCGCGAGTGTGCATAGGGGTCAGCGTTTCCCTAATCCTCCGCCGAACCAGACAAAAGCAGCAAAGAGCCAGATGACCGCCGCACCGGCAACCAGGTGCAGCAGGACGTCATCCAGCCAGTCGACCACGAAGAGCGTGAGCAGGGCTGCAAACCCGAGCTGAATAAAGGCCTGCATCGCCGAGGCCATACCACGCGCCCCCGGATAGCAGTCCAGCGCCAGCAGGGTCAGCGAGGGCATCCCGAGGGCCAGGGCAAAGCTGTACAGCGCAAACGGCAGGGTCACCGCCGCCACCGAGGGTTCCGGGGCCAGCGCCGCCCAGCCCACCAGCGCCAGCGAAATCCCGGTGAGCAGCAAGCCGATGCGGACCGTGACCTCGGGCGCCACGCGCCCGGCACTCCAGCCGGAGGCCACGCCCCCCAGCATCAGCCCGACCACCATGGGCGCGAACAGCCACCAGAAATCGCGCTCGCCCCCGCCGAGATGGACATAGATCAGCGCAGGCGAGGCCGCGACGAACAGGAACTTGGCCCCGAACAGGGTGGTATGCACCAGCACCGGCTGCAGGAACTGCAGGTTGCGCAACGTACCCGCATAGCGCCCCAGCACCAGCCGCGGCCGGCTGGACACGCGCCCGACCGGGGGCAGGGTCTCCGGCAGCCAGAGACGCGCGGCCAGCAACAGCACGACCCCGTAGAGCACCAGGAACGCGAACACCGACCGCCACCCGAACGCGGACTGCAGATAGCCGCCCAGGATGGGCGCGATCGCAGGCCCCATCGCGAACATGATCGTCACAATCGCGAATACGCGCCGCGAATCGATGGGGTCGAAACGGTCGCGCACCAGGGCACGGCTCACCACCACCCCCGCCGCCGCCGCGAAGCCCTGGCCGATCCGCAACCCGATCACTTGCCAGTACTCCACCGCCACCACCAGCAGCGCGGATGTCGCGACATAGGCCACTAGCGCCCACAGCACGACCGGACGCCGGCCAAAGGCATCCGACAGCGGCCCGGCTACCAGCGTGGCCAGGGCAAAGGCGACCAGATAGGAGGACAGCGTCGCCTGCATCGCCGCACCGTCGACGGACAGGTCCGCGGCCATCGCCGGAAACGACGGCAGGTAGGTATCCAGCGAGAACGGCGCCAACAGCGCCAGGGGCGCGACCAGCAGCGCGAAACGCAGCCGGGTGCGGCGTTCTAGGGAAGCACTGGTCAATGTACGCGCCCGCGCTCGAGTCGCTTTTGCGTGCGAACAAGGCGCGGTGACCGCCGTGCAGTCATTCTGCACAAGGGAGCCGCAACGCCGTGCGCACACCCGTTTTTGATAACAACGGGCGGCCGAGCCCCCGCATTGACTAGCTTGTGGGGTTGGAGCCCCATGTTCCCCGATCCTGCGTTGCGCCCCGAATCAATCAAAAACGGGCCGGTAGAACCACTACCCGCTGCACGATGCTCCTGGTCTCGGAAAACATGGGGCACCAACGCGGGTGCGTACATTGACCAGTGCTTCCCTCCGCTCACGCCGGCTGGGGCAGGCGGCGCAGGAAGTTGTCGAGGAGCTCGTGCCCCTGCCGGGTCAGGATGGATTCGGGGTGGAACTGCACGCCCTCGACGTCCAGTTCACGGTGGCGCAGACCCATGATCTCGTCGCGGGTGCCATCCTCGCGCTCGGTCCAGGCGGTGACCTCGAGGCAATCGGGCAGCGAGGCCGACTCCACTACCAGGGAGTGATAGCGCGTGGCCTCCAGCGGATTCTCGAGGCCCGCAAAGACCCCCACCCCGGTGTGATGCACCGGGGAGGTCTTGCCGTGCATGATCTCGCGGGCCCGCACCACGCGCCCGCCGAACACCTGACCGATCGCCTGATGCCCGAGACAGACCCCGAGGATCGGAGTCTGCCCGGCAAAGCGGCGGATCACCTCCATGGACACACCCGCCTCGTTCGGGGTGCAGGGGCCGGGCGAGATCATGATCCCGGCAGGCGCCAGCTCGGCGACCTGGTCGGGGGTGATCTGGTCGTTGCGATGCACCTCGACCTCCGCCCCCAGCTCGCCCAGGTACTGGACCAGATTGAAGGTGAACGAGTCGTAGTTGTCGATCATCAGGATCATGCCGGGAGTCCCTCCGCCGCACCGGACCGGTACAGATCGCAGACTAGCGCGAGTGCGCCCGGCGTGTCCGACAACCGCGTTCGTGCTGCCCGTTCTGCGTCGGTCATCACGCCCTCAGCCACGGTGCTTGCGCGGCCCTAGTCCGCCCAGTGCCAGCTCGGCTGCGCGCACGACCGCGCGCCCCTTGTTCAGGGTTTCCTGCCACTCGTTCTCGGGCACCGAGTCGTGCACCACGCCGGCCCCGGCCTGGATGTGCAGCTCACCGTCATGCAGTACGGCCGTGCGGATCGCGATCGCGGTATCCATGTTGCCGGACCAGGAGAGGTAACCGACCGCACCGGAATACGGCCCGCGCTTGACCGGCTCCAGCTCGTCGATGATCTCCAGCGCGCGGATCTTCGGCGCGCCGGAGACCGTACCGGCCGGGAAGGTCGCCCGCAGCACGTCCATCGGCGAGTGCCCCGGGGCGAGCTGGCCCTCCACATTGGAGACGATATGCATCACGTGCGAGTAGCGCTCGATGGTCATGGTGTCGGTCACCTCCACCGAGCCGATCTCGCAGACCCGACCAACGTCGTTGCGCCCGAGGTCGATCAGCATCAGGTGCTCGGCGCGTTCCTTCGGATCGGCCAGCAACTCGACCTCCAGCGCGCGGTCCTCCTCCTCGGTACGCCCGCGCGGGCGGGTACCGGCGATCGGACGCACGGTCACGCGGTCATCCTCCAGCCGCACCAGGATCTCCGGCGAGGCCCCGACCACATGGTGGTCGTCCAGGTCCAGGTAGTACATGTAGGGCGACGGGTTCAGCGCCCGCAGCGCGCGGTAGAGGTTCAACGGGGGCGCCGAGAACGGCACGCTCATGCGCTGCGCCAGCACCACCTGCATCACGTCGCCGTCCATGATGTATTCCTGCGCCCGCGCCACGGCAGCCTGGAAGCCCTCGGCCGACCAGCCCGGCACATACTCCGGCACCGCGTGCGGGTGCGGCGGGTCCTCCGGCGGTACCAGCGGCTCGCCGATCCGGCTCTCCAGCTCGTCGAGGCGTTCGGCCGCCACGGCCTGTCCGTCGGGGCGAGAGGTATCGGCATGCACCACGAGATACAGCCGCCCGGAGAGGTTGTCGTAGACCACGACCTCCTCGGAGACCATCAGCAGGATGTCCGGCAGCCCCAGCGCATCGGGCTTTTCCGGGCCCTCCAGGCGCGGCTCGATCAGGCGCACGGTCTCGAAGCCGAAGTAGCCGACCAGGCCACCGGTGAAGCGCGGCAGGCCCGGCAGCTCGGCAACCTTGAAGCGCGCCTGGTAGGCCTCGATCCAGGCCAGTGGATCGGTCTCGGTGGTCTGCTCGACCAGGTCACCGTCGGTCTCCACCGTGATGTCGTGACCGTGCACCCGCACCCGGGTCCGCGCCGGCAGGCCGATAAAAGAATAGCGGCCCCAGCGTTCCCCGCCCTGCACCGACTCGAACAGGTAGGAATACGGCCGGTTGGCCAGCTTCAGGAAGATGGACAGCGGGGTCTCGAGATCCGCCAGGACCTCGCGCACCAGCGGGATGCGGTTATAGCCCTCGCGGGCCAGGGCGTCGAACTGTTCGGGGGTCATCACAAGGGTTCCTGACAAGAGAGGGGCAGACGGCGCGGCAGATCAGTCGCCGTTTCGCCATCGCCCCGCTGTCCGGTCCATTGCGATCATGTCAGGCCGCCCGGGCTGGCAGCAGTCCCGGCAGTTCGTCCAGGCGATCCAGCACGGCGTCTGGATTTTCGTCGCGGATGTCGTCGCCGTGATTGTAGCCGTAGGTCATGCAGACGATCTGGAAGCCCGCCGCGCGCGCCGCCTTCACGTCGCTCTTCGAGTCCCCGACCATCAGCGACTCGGAGGGGTCGACACCCAGCTCGTTCGCCGCGTGCAACAGCGGCGCCGGGTCGGGCTTTTTCTGCGGCAGGGCATCACCGGCGACCACGATCTCGAAGTCATCGAGGATGCCCTTCTCGCGCAGCAGCGGCACGGTGAAGCGCTCGGCCTTGTTGGTCACGCAGCCCAGGCGGTAACCGGCGGCCTTCAGCTGGTCCAGCCCCTCGCGCACCCCCGGGTACAGCGGCGAGCGCCCGGCGGTGTTCTCCTGGTAGATGCGCATGAACACCGGCAGGGCCCGCTCGAAGGTCTCCGGGTCCGGCTCGCCGTCGAGCGCATTGAGCAGCGCCCGCTTGACCAGCCTTTCCACGCCGTTGCCGACCCAGTTGCGCACGGCCGCCTCGCCGCGCTCGGGCAGGCCGAGCTCGCGCATCATGGCATCCACGCTATAGGCGAGGTCCGGCACGCTGTCGATCAGCGTGCCGTCCAGGTCGATCAGGATCATGCGGGGGCGCTTCAGGGACATCCTGGTCTCCGGGCGAATCAGGCCTTGGCCATCTCGTCGCGCATCTGCTGGATGATGCTGTTGTAGCGGTTCGCGTCGGAGTCGCTGGACGCGCCGAAGATCGCGGAGCCGGCGACGAAGGTATCCGCACCCGCAGCCTTGATCTCGCGAATGTTGTCGGCCTTCACACCACCGTCGATCTCGAGGCGGATATCACGCCCGGATTCGTCGATCATCTTGCGCGCGGCGCGCAGCTTGTCGAGGGTGGCCGGGATGAACTTCTGGCCGCCAAAGCCCGGGTTCACCGACATCAGCAGGATCATGTCGACCTTGTCCATCACGTATTCCAGGTAGGACAGCGGGGTCGCCGGGTTGAACACCAGACCCGCCTTGCAGCCCTCGGCGTGGATCAACTGCAGGGTGCGGTCGATGTGGTCGGAGGCCTCCGGGTGGAAGGTGATGTAGCTGGCGCCGGCCTGGGCGAAGTCCGGGATGATGCGGTCCACCGGCTTGACCATCAGGTGCACGTCGATCGGCGCAGTCACGCCGTGCTTGCGCAGGGCATCGCAGACCAGCGGGCCGATGGTCAGGTTCGGCACGTAGTGGTTGTCCATCACGTCGAAGTGGACGATGTCCGCGCCGGAGGCCAGGACGTTGTCGACTTCCTCGCCCAGACGGGCAAAGTCGGCGGAGAGGATGGACGGGGCAATGAAATCGGGTTGTGCCATGGGAAGCCTCGCAGAAATCTCTGGGATAGCGGGACCGACCATCGGCCACGCTCTCGGAACCGCGGAACTTTACCGGATGCCGCCATGGCAGGCAAAAGGCGGCGCATGCGACAGGCCCTCCAACGCAAACGGGCCGGGGAAACCCCGGCCCGTCGGCTTGCCACTTCGCGGTTGTCTGAATCAGTTGAATTCGGACTCGATGAAGGCGGCCACGTTGGCGATGTCGTCATCGCTCAGCGCCTGGGCATGCGGGCGCATCAGACCGGTATGGGAACCGACCTCTTCACCGGCGCGGTAGCGCTCGAGCTTGTCGGTCACGTATTCGGCGTCACGACCGGCCAGCGCGGGGAAGATCGCCTGCCCCTTGCCCTGTGCACCATGGCAGCTCAGGCAGGTGGACTGGTACTTGGACTGGCCAGCCTGGATGTCGGCCGCCTGCGCGGCGGAGGACAGCATCAGCACACTCCCTGCGATCCCGGCCAGAACGAACAGCTTGGTTTTCATTGTTGTGGTCTCCTCGTTTGCAGCTCACCAACGGGGTTGCGCCCCATCGTGAAGTGAACGTTAGCAGGGCTTCCCTGAACGGTTCATTAACATAAAAACCCGTAGGGAAATGCGGCCACAAGAAGGTTTGAACGGATCAGCGCCCGTGCACATAGCGTTCGTCAGACCAGGTCGCCAGCCACTCCGGGCGCACCATCACCAGACCGGTGACGACCATGCCGTTGAGGACAGCCTCGGGTAGCACGAGCAGGGCCAGATAGCGCACGTAATCGCGGTAGATATCGCCCCAGGCCAGGTCGGTGAACAGCCCGTAGATCACCGCCGAGGTCAGCACCGTGGCCGCCACCGTCAGGGCCCCGCCGAGGAACGCGACCCCGTACAGGTAGATGAACATGTGGCGGGGCAGCCAGGCCTCAGTCGCCCGCAGCAGCCCCCAGGTCACAGCTACCGGAAGCACGCCCGCCAGCAGGACTGTCAGCGGAAAGGCCGCAAGCGGCAGCGCCCCCAGCAGGGCCAGTCCCGCGACCACCAGAAATACCATCAAGATCGCCAGCTGCCAGCCAAACATCAGCGTAATCGTGGCCATGCCAAGAAAGTGCAGCGCCAGGCCCTCCAGGGTCTGTGCACGCAGACCCCAGATCAGAAACAGACACAGCGTAGCGATCACAAAGAGCTGCGTGCGCCCGGGGACAAAGAAGGCCTCCCAGGGCATGCGTCGCAGCATGATCAGCAGCCCCGCCCCCAGCAGGAGGGCGGACAGCACGCGGAGCGCAACCGGGAGTTCGCCCGCCCCCTCGACCATGGTCAGTCGGGCTCGCGTTCGGCGGCCGCGACGGTGTACTCGCGGCCCTGCTTGACCTTGTCGTAGTTGCCGAACACTTCCTTGAACCCCTTCTCGATAAACCGCCGCAACCCGGTAATGGTTACGACATAGATGCGACCACCGGGGTTCATCTGCTCGTGGGCATCCAGCAGATAGGTGTAGAGCATCTCCCGGCCCACCTTGGCCGGCAGGTTCGAGGCCACGAGATCGAAACGGCGGTCACGAATCTGGGCAAAACCGTTGCTGTTTACGCACTCGACGTTGGTAATGCCGTTGAGCTCGGCGTTGCGCCGGCTGTACTCGACCGCCAGGAAATTGGTGTCCACCAGCGTCGTCATGCCCTGCGGGGCCTTGCGCGCCAGGGTCAGGCCGATCGGGCCATAGCCGCAGCCCAGGTCCAGGCAGTCATCACTCGGACGCACATCGATGCGATCCAGCAGCATGCGCGTGCCATCATCGATCCGGCGCGGCGAAAAAAGCCCCCAGGTCGTGCGAAAGCGCAGGGACTCGCCCGCCAGGGTATCGGCGAATTCGAGGTCGCGCTTGAGCTCCGCCTGACGCGCCCGGCGCGAACGGGAATCCGGGAACGCCTCGGTCACTCGGACACCCCCGCCGCCCGCGCCAGGTCCTGCCACAGCCCCTCGGCGGTGGACGCCGGGGCCATCGCATCGTCCTCGCCAGGCAGGCCCAGCACGCTCAGGTGCCCCATCTTGCGCCCCGCCCGCGCCTCGCTCTTGCCATACAGATGCAGGCGCGCACGCCCGGCCTCCAGCACGTCGGACCAGTCCGGACTTCCGTCCGCGGGCCACAGCCCCCCCAGCAGATTGACCATCGCCACCGGGGTGGTCAGGCGCGCCGGGGCGAGCCCCAGACCGCAGATCGCGCGCACCTGCTGCTCGAACTGGGAGACGGTGCAGGCGTCCAGCGTGTAATGACCGGTGTTGTGCGGGCGCGGGGCGATCTCGTTGACCAGCAGGTCTCCACTCATCGTCAGAAAGAACTCGACCGCCAGCACCCCGCAATAGTCCAGGCGGTCGGCAATCAACTGCGCGATCGCCACCGCGCGCCCGGACAGTTCCTCGTCGACGCGCGCCGGCACCCGGCTCAGGTGCAGGATGCCGCCTCGATGCACATTTTCGGATACCGGGAAGGCCTCGCTGCGACCATCTGCGGTGCGCGCCACCACGACCGACAGTTCGCGCTCGAGCTGCACCCGCTCCTCGAGCACGCAGTCCACACCACCGAGCTCCGCGTGCGCGGCCGCCAGATCGCCGATGTGATCCATCGGGCGCTGTCCCTTGCCGTCGTACCCCAGGCGGGCCGTCTTCAGGATCGCCGGGAAGGATGGCGCGCCGGTGGTGTCCTCGCCACCATCGCCACCGGCCGTGACCGGGCGCCAAGGCGCGACCGCCACCCCGATCTCGGCGAGAAAGCGCTTCTCCTCCAGCCGGTCCTGGGCCACGCCCAGCGCGCAAAGGCCGGGCCGCAGACAGGCATTGGCCTCCAGCCACTCCAGTGCCGGGCGCGGGATATTCTCGAATTCGCAGGTAATCACCGCGCACTGGTCGGCCAGTGCCGATAGCGTCTCCGCATCCTCGTAGGGCTGGCAAAGGTGTCGCGTGGCGACCTGTCCGGCGGGGCTGTGCGGGTCGGGATCCAGCACCCACACGGCATAACCCATCTCGCGCGCGGCCCGCACAAAGTAGCGGCCGAGCTGCCCGCCGCCGAGCAGCCCCAGTGTGGCGGGAGGCAGGATCATGATGCGGCCGGCGGCAGGATCTGGTTCAGCACCGTATCGCGCTGCGCACGCCGGAAAGCGTCCAGACGTTCGCACAGGGCGGGGTCGGAGTTGGCGAGCATCGCGGTGGCAAACAAGGCGGCATTGGCCGCACCGGCCTCGCCAATGGCGAAGGTCGCGACCGGGATCCCCTTCGGCATCTGCACGATCGACAGTAGCGAGTCCTGCCCCTTCAGATGGCGCGAAGCCACCGGTACGCCAAGTACCGGCACCGAGGTCTTGGCGGCCAGCATCCCGGGCAGGTGCGCAGCCCCCCCGGCCCCGGCAATGATCGCGGCCAGGCCTCGTTCGCGGGCCTGCTCGGCATATTCGAACAGGAGATCCGGGGTACGGTGGGCGGAGACCACACGCGCCTCGTAGGGCACGCCCAGTTCCTCCAGCACATCTACCGCGCGTTCCATCGTCGCCCAGTCGGAGGTACTGCCCATCACCACGCCCACGCGCGCAGCGGTTGTGTCGTTGTTGGCCGTCATGGACGGAACCTTAGCCGCCCCGCCTCGGGGCGACAAGCCCGCAACGGGGCCGAATCCTTACGGCGCCGGGCGGACACCGCTCGATCGACCTCTCGCGCGCTGCTCATCTCAGTTCCGCCAGCAGCTGACGGATCATGCGCTCGGCCTGGGAACCATAGCCCCCGCCAAACAGGTGGTCGTGGTTCAGGATGTGGTAGAGGTTGTAGAGCGTCTTGCGCACCGGGTAGCCGGCATCGACCGGACGGATCTCCTCGTAGGCGTTGAAGAAGTCCTGCCCGGGATGACCGAACAGCTCCATCATGGCCAGGTCCGCCTCCGGATCCCCGTAGTAAACGGCCGGATCGAACAGCACGGCCGTACCATCGGACTGGAAGCCCCAGTTGCCGCTCCACAGGTCCCCGTGCAACAGCGACGGCTCGGGGCGGTAGTCGCTGAAGAACCCGCCCAGACTCGCTTCCAGAGACTCCAGCGCCTGGATCAGCGAATGCGCGGCCCCGCGCTCGCGCGCCAGACTCCGCTGGAAGCCCAGGCGCTCGTCGCGATAGAACGACACCCAGTCATCGTGCTGGCGGTTCGACTGCGGCGTCGAGCCAATGTAATTGTCGTGATCCAGCCCGAAGCGCGCCGCCATCTTCATGTGCATGTCGGCCACCCCGTGCCCCAGCGCGACCCCGTCGCGCCGGCCACCCAGGTCCAGCTCCTCCAGCACGATGAAGCAGGCACCCCCCGCCTTGCCCGTACCGATCACCGTGGGGATCTTCACCCGCTCGCAGCGGGCCAGCTCCTCCAGTCCGCGCGCCTCGGCGGCAAACATCGCCTCGGCCATCGCGCCCCGGTTGAGCTTCACGAAAAAACTCCGGCCATCGGTCCCGATCACGCGCTGGGCCTGGTTGATCGAGCCCCCGGAACAGGCCTGGCTTCCTGTCGGCTCGAACGCGCTTGCGGTATGGTCCGTGATGCACTGGGCCACCGCCGCCGTGATGGCGTCAGGGCCCGCAGAATCCAATTGGTTCATCCTCGGTATCCGGCTTGCTGATCAACATGCAGGTTAACGGTTGCCGCGGGATTCGTCAGGAGACTCACCCATGGCCTTTCGCAAACTCGAGCCACTGTGCGACAAGATCGGCGCCGACCGCATCCGCGCGGTCATCGACGACTTCTATCGCCGCCTGTCCAGCGACCCGGAGATCGGGCACCACTTCGAGCGCATTCAGGACTTCGAGTCCCATGTCCGGCGCATCTCGGATTTCTGGTACATGAACCTGGGTGGACGTCTGGAACAGCCGCCCACGATCGACATGGTCGGCAAGCATGCGCCGATGAACCTGACCGAGGCCGATCTGGGGGTCTGGATGCGGCACTTCAAGGCGACCACCGAGGAGCATCTGGAGGCGCCACTAGCGGCCGAGTGGCAGCAGCTGGCCGAGGGCATCGCCAGCCGGATGCGCGAGGACATCATTCGCTAGCGTCGCCCTACCCTCCTGCCCTGTTGGGGCGGGGCCTGGTTCGGCATCCGGTGTTTACGGTGCCTTCGGCCGGCCGCCTGCCATGCGCTCACTCGCGAGCGCGCCCCGAGTTACTTCTTTGCTCGTGCAAAGAAGTAACCAAGAAACACGCCCGGGATTCGCCCAGGAACCTTGCTCCGGACGCGCCAGGCCGGCGGCGCTGAAACTCGCTGCGCCTTTGGCTTCGCTCAGACAGTCAGCGCCCCGTGTCTATTATGAATCGTCCGGCCTGTCACGCCCTCCACAAGGGGCTCATATCGGGAGGGTAGGGCAAAACAGGCGGTGTTCCCGCACCTGTCATAAAGCCCGCGCTGTAGGGTGCGTTGAGCGCAGCGAAACGCACCCTGCCAACGCCGGGGCAACCCCCTGATGCGATTCGCTGCGCTCATCCGCATCCTACGATCAGGTCTTGCGCCCGCTCGCGGGCGCGGCACGCCAGGGCCGAAGGCCGCACGTGCCCAGGATGTCCGAATACCTAGCCTCCAGCCATTCGCACAAACATCAGGACAGCCGTTGTCTTGACCTTATCCCCCCCGTATGAAGCCCCTTGCGGAAGGGTCCTCGGGACGGAAAAGAGGCGCTGACTGTCTGAGCGAAGCCAAAGGCGTAGCGAGTTTCAGCGCCGCCGGCCCGAGGGCCCTGGAGCAAGGTTCCCGGGCGGAATCCGGGTGCCCTTCTTTGGGTACTTTCTTGGGCAAGCAAGAAAGTACCTCGCGGCGCGCTCGCGAGTGAGCGCTTGGCAGGCGGCTGGACGAAGCCAGAGTAAACACCGACGACGAACCAGGGCCAGCCTCAGCGCGTGAAGCAGCCCCGGCCCGTCAGCAGGCGTTTTCGGTGTAGCCCGGCGCATCGCAGAAGGCGCGACCGAGCGCGAGGTCCTCGCGCATGTTGCGCAGCGCCCGGAGGTGATCCTCGCGGCTCGCCGCGAGTTTGGACTCCGGCGCCACCGGGAACAGCAGCTGCGACAGCGACGGCGGGTCCTGCCCCAGACGCACCGCATAGACGATCTGGTAGGCATACACCCGGCGCACGTAATCACGCGTCTCCGAGAACGGGATCAGCTCGGCCCAGATATCGGCGTCCATCTCGCCATCGTCCGGCAGCCAGGAGCGCACGCGATGCGCCCCGGCGTTGTAGGCCGCCGTGGACAGCAGGCTGTGCCCGCCAAAGCGGTCCAGGTTGCGCCGCAGGTAGTAGGTGCCCAGCGTCGCATTGGTCGCCGGGTCGAGGATGTCCCAATCGGAGTTGACCCGGACCCCGGCACTGGAGGCAATCGAGCGCCCGGTCGCCGGCATGATTTGCATCACCCCCAACGCACCGGCCCCGGAGCGCACGTCATGCAGAAAGGCGCTCTCCTGGCGGGCAATCGCCATCGCCCAGGCCGGGTCGATGCCCTGTTTCTCCGCGCCCGGGACGATCACGGAATCGAAGGCCAGCGGGAAGCGCAGCTCGATATCGTCCCAGTTGCGGGCCCGCGCAATGGTGAAGATCGCGCGGTCGTACCAGTTCCAGTCGGCGAACTCGGCGGCCGCGGCCTCGAGCTCGGGCGGCTCCATGTTGGCCACGGTACGGGTCCACTCGCGGCGTGCCTCGGCGTAGCGGTCCAGCGCCACCAGCTCGCGCATGCGCTGCATGGAGGGGCGGGCCATGATCGATTCGCGCGCACCATTGGCCAGCTGCAGAGGCTGGTGCCCGATGCGGTAGGGCTGGCCCAGACGATCGGCGGCCAGGAACCCGTGGAAGTTGCGCTCCCGCGCCGCCCGTTCGTAGAAGAAACGTGCCTCGTCGGCATCGTCCAGTTGCTCCAGCGCCCGTGCATACCAGTACCGCCAGGCGGTCTCATCGCGGGCATCGCGGCTCATGGAGCGGATCGCGCTTTTGACCGTCTCCCAGTCGCCATCATGGAGCGCGGCACGTACCTGCCACTGGCGCAGCTGGTCGTCGAAGACCTCCGCGTCCAGCCCCTCCATGAACTCCAGCGTCTCGGAGCGGAAACGCAGGGCAAGGCGCAGCGCGAGCGCATGCTCAATCTCGCGGGCGGTCTCGGCCGGGAAGCCCAGACGCTCGCCGCGCTCCTCCCAGCCCTTCAGTGCCGCATCCAGGTCCTGCGGAATCCAGCGCTTGAACGCCTGTTCCAGCATCGCCTCGGCAGAACGATGATCGTCCGCGCGGACGTCGACCTCGACCACCCGTGCCGGACGCGACTCGAGCTCCAGCCAGCGCTCCGCCCAGTCGCGATCGGCGCTGGCCAGGTAGCGGCGCAGGTAGCGCGCGAGCCCGGTCTGGCGCGCCTGCATCGCCAGGGCGAAACGCTCCCAGGCCAGCTCATCGGTCAGCCCGCCGGCATCGCGCCAGGCCTTGAGCGCCGGATCACAGGCACTGGGACGGGACTGGCCGTGCAGCCAGATGGAGTCCATATCCTCGATCGCCGCGGAGGTGTTGCCGGTCTCGATCAGTGCCTTGCGCCGCTGGCAGTCCTGCGTGACGGAGAGATCGCGCCCGTCGTCGGCGAAGTCGAGATACCGCGACCAGGCCTCTTCGCGGGCCAGATAGGAGAGGTAGTTGCTGCGCAACTGGCCGGCCAGCGGGGTGTCGTCGTGCTCTTCGATAAAGGCGCGCACGGCATCGGGGTCCGCACGCCCCAGGTCGCGAGCCAGCTCGCGATGATCCAGATAGGGCGTCAGCGGATAGCCCTCGAGCGTGCTGCGGGCATTGCGATAGGCCGTCATGTCGCCACGACTCAGGGCGCGTTCGGCATGCAGGAACAGGCTGCGTTCGAAGACCATCCCGGTCGGGCCCGGGTTAGCCGCCGGAGCCCCGGCGGCGAAGGCCATGACCAGACCGGTCAGACCCGTGGTGAATATCCTGGGCAGGCGCATTGGATTGCGTTCTCGCTTGGCTGATCCGTTCATATTCCGCACGACCTGTGGCGGGCGCAATGGTCTTGTGGTGATTTCGCACCGGCCGGGCCGCATTCCGCGACAATCCCGCGATGCCCCGGCGCGGCGCTTGTGACCGGTTTCACTCGCGTTCGATCACCGAAAACGCCCCGCGTTCCAGGCCATCCAGGGTCCAGGAGGCCACCCGGTAGCGCACCAGTCGCAGGGTCGGATGCCCCACCGCGGCAGTCATGCGCCGCACCTGGCGGTTGCGGCCCTCGTGCAGCGTCAGCGCGAGCCAGGTCGTCGGGACGGACTTGCGAAAGCGTACGGGCGGGTCGCGCTCCGGCAGATCGGGCGGCGCCATGCGCTCGACCTTCGCCGGCTGCGTGCGCCCATCCTTCAGGTCCACCCCGGTGCGCAGGGCCTCCAGGGCGGCGTCATCGGGCTCTCCCTCCACCTGTACCCAGTAGGTCTTGCTGGTCTTGTGGCGCGGCTGGGTCAGCCGCGCATTCAGGCGCCCGTCGTCGGTCAGCACCATCAGCCCCTCGCTGTCGCGGTCCAGGCGCCCGGCCGGGTAGACCCCGGGGATGTCGATGTAATCCGCCAGCGTGGGGCGCCCTTCCGGGTCGGTGAACTGCGGCAGCACGCCCCAGGGCTTGTGGAACAAAACGATTCGGTGCATCAACCGCAGCGCACGGTTACACGCTCGGCAAAATGGCGCCCCAGGTCATAGTCCACCGTGGCCCCGTAATCGAGCATCATGGCCTTGGCGACGAGTTGGGGATCCGGGCGGGGGCGCTCCAGTTCTGCACTGCAACCCGCGGCCGCGAGCCCGTCGGCCTCGACGATGCGCGTACCGGCCGGCTCCTCGTGCAGGAGCTCGATGAAATAGGTCGGGTCGTAGACCTTGTACGCCAGGGTCTCGGAACCCACATCGACTGGCTCGTCCAGCGCCAGGCGGAAACGGAAGAACAGGAGCCCGTCTTCCATGCGCATGGACGGATCGGGCTCGGCAGCGACGTCCACCGCGCGCCCGCCGGCCTCGACATGGCTGTACCACTCGTATTCCTCGAGGTTGCCGAGGATCTCGCGGGCGAGCGCCTGCAGCTTCTCCTCTTCGGTCGCGCCCTCCTGATGCGCCAGGGCATCCTCGTAGAGGTACTGCCCGTAGGTCGGGTCGAAGCGCCAGCGATGCAGCATATGGGTGATGCGCCCCTCGCCATCGCGCTCCAGCGTGATCTCCAGATCAATCCAGGCATGCGGATGCGCCTGTACCGGCGCACTGACCAGCAGCAACCACACCAGGCCCGCGGCAAGGATGGCGTAGAGAAGGGAACGTGGGCTCATGCAATCTCCGGGGTCGTGGACCGCCAGGCACCGGCGGCCGCCAGCAGGCGACCATGATAATCGCGCGCGACCCCGAGTTCCGCGAGCCAGCGCGCGGCATCGGGTTTCGGCCCGGTGGGTTGCAGGGCGTCGAGCCCCGGCAGGTCGGGGATGCGGTCCGCCAGCCCGGTCAGGCGGCGCGACAGGCGCAGCCGGTCCGACTGCTCGGCAATGCGCGCGGCCACGACATCAGCGCGGCGGATATTGCAACGTGCGACGGCCTGCGGTTCGGCCAGCACTGTGTCCAGATCGCCCAGGCGGCGCAGGATCCGCGCCGCGGTCTTGGGACCAACACCCTCGATACCCGGGACGTTGTCACTGGCATCGCCCGCCAGGGCGAGCATGTCCGCAACCTGTTCCGGACGGATGCGAAAGCGCTTCTCGATCGCACGACGATCCAGCGCGGTCCCGCGCTCCGGATCATGCATCCGGTCCTGGTCACCGAGGATGACCTGGGTCAGGTCCTTGTCCGCGCTCTTGACCTCGATGCGACAGCCCGCGGCCCGGCCGACACGCGCCAGGCTGGCGATCAGGTCGTCGGCCTCGTACTCGGGATGGGCCAGGGTCCGGAAGCCGAGTTGACCAAGCAGCTCCCGGATACGCGCGAACTGCTCGCGCAGCTCCGGTGGCGCCGGCGGGCGGTGGGCCTTGTAGGTGGGGTCGAGCCGGTGGCGAAAGCCCCGGCGCAGGCTCTCGTCGAAACAAAAGGCGATCGGACCCGCGGCGCAGGCGGGCAGCCACTGGCAGAGCGAATGAACCAGCCCGTGCACGGCCCCTCCCGGCCTCCCGAGCGGATCCAGGTCCAGGCCGCGCGCGAACCAGGCACGAAAGACAAAGATGCTGGAGTCGACCAGCGTCAGGGTCGGGCACGGCAGCCCCGGGCGCGACTCAGTGCAGGCGCTCAAGGTCCTTGCGCACCCCGGCGATGGACTGGTCGAAGGCCGCGCGTTCATCCGCGTCCAGTTCCAGCTCGATCACCCGTTCCATGCCGCCCTGGCCAAGGATGCAGGGCACGCCCATGGCCACATCGCGTTCCCCGTACTCACCCTCCAGCAGGGCCACGGTCGGCAGCACGCGCCGGCGATCCACGGCGATCGCCTCGACCATCTCGGCGATGGCCGCTGCGGGCGCGCCATAGGCGCTGGAGGTCTGTTTCAGGGCAAGGATCTCGGCACCCCCGTGGCGGGTACGCTCGACGATGTTGTCGAGCGTCGCCTGGTCCATGAAGTGGTGCAGCGGCACGCCGTTGACACTGGAATAGCGCAACAGCGGCACCATCGCATCGCCATGACCACCCAGGACCAGGGCCTGGATGTCGTGGGTGGACAGCCCCGTCTCCAGGGCGATGAAGGCCTCCATGCGCGAGGTATCCAGCACCCCGGCCTGCCCGAAGATCCGGTCGCGACTCCAGCCGGTCTTCTGCCAGGCGCGGTAGGTCAGCACGTCCACCGGGTTGGACACGACCAGGATGCGGCTCTGCGGCGCATGGACGAGGATGTCCTGCAGGATCTGGTCGAGGATCTCGACGTTCTTGTCCAGGACATCGGAGCGCGACATGCCCGGCTTGCGCGGCAGCCCGGCCGTGACGATCACCAGTTCCGCGCCAGCGATCACCGAGGGTTCGTGACTACCGACCAGGCGCGTATCGAAGCGCAGCAGGGGCGCGGTCTCCTGGATGTCCAGCGCCGCACCGGCCGCCGCACCCTCGCGCACGTCCAGCAACGCGATCTCGCGGGCGACATCGCGCCGAGCCAGGAACTGGGCGGTGGATTCGCCGACGCGTCCGGCTCCGATAATGGCGATTTTCTGCATGCTTCACTCGTATGACGGAGGTGGAGTTTGGAGAAGCGCTGATCAATCAGCGTCTCCTTAGCGGCGGGCAACCCCGCTGTCGCGCGCGGCCTGTGCGACCGCCTGCGGCACAGTATCGATCAGGCGCGGATCGAACGGGGTCGGCAGAATGTAGTGCGGACCAAACTCGAGCGCCTCCAGGCCATAGGCGTCCAGCACGGCCTGCGGGATCGGCTCGCGAGCCAGTTCGGCCAGCGCATGCACGGCCGCGACCAGCATCTCGTCATTGATCCGGCGCGCGCGCACATCCAGCGCACCGCGGAAGATGAACGGGAAGCCCAGCACGTTGTTGACCTGGTTGGGGTAGTCCGAACGGCCTGTCGCCATGATCAGGTCGTCGCGCGTCTCGAGCGCCAGTTCCGGCCGGATCTCCGGATCCGGGTTGGACAGCGCGAAGATCACCGGCTTTGGTGCCATGGACTTCAGCATCTCGGGCGTCAGCAGATCGGGGCCCGACAGCCCGATGAAGACATCCGCCCCCTCGCAGGCGTCCTCCAGCGTGCGCGCCTCGGTATCGACCGCGAAGATCTGCTTGTACTCGTTCAGGTCGTTGCGCTGGCTGTGGATCACGCCCTTGCGGTCCACCATGAACAGGTTCTTCTTGCTCGCCCCCAGGCGCAGCAGCAGTTGCATGGAGGCGATGCCGGCCGCGCCGGCGCCAACGCAGACGATCTTCGCGTCACTGAGCTTCTTGCCCTGGATCT
Source organism: Thioalkalivibrio sp. ALJ4 (assembly GCF_000377225.1). Taxonomy (NCBI): domain Bacteria; kingdom Pseudomonadati; phylum Pseudomonadota; class Gammaproteobacteria; order Chromatiales; family Ectothiorhodospiraceae; genus Thioalkalivibrio; species Thioalkalivibrio sp. ALJ4. The sequence goes on from NZ_KB897917.1 coordinate 198,563, forward strand.
CCAGGGCATTGACCAGACCGGCCGCGGTGATGACCGCCGTGCCATGCTGGTCATCGTGGAAGACGGGGATATCCAGACGCTCGGACAGGCGGCGCTCGATCTCGAAGCAGTGCGGCGCGGCGATGTCCTCGAGGTTGATCCCGCCGAAGCCGCCGGCAATGCGGGCCACGGTGTTGATGAAGTCCTCCGGCTGCGGCGCATCCACCTCGATGTCGTAGACGTCGATGTTGGCGAAGGCCTTGAACAGGACGCCCTTGCCCTCCATCACCGGCTTGGCCGCCAGCGCGCCGACATTGCCCAGTCCCAGCACGGCCGTGCCATCGGTGATCACCGCGACCAGGTTGCCCTTGCCGGTATAGCGGTAGGCCAGCTCCGGATCGGAGGCAATCGCGCGCACCGGCGCGGCCACGCCGGGCGAATAGGCCAGGGAGAGGTCATCCTGGGTCGCCGTGGGCTTGGTGATGTGGATGGCCAGTTTCCCGGCCGGCTGCTGTTCGTGGTAGTCCAGCGCGCGCTGGGTGAAATCCTTGGACATGGCGTTGCGGGGCCTTTCAAGCAGTGGCTGTCAAAGTGCAGCGGGGTTCCGGGGCCGGTCCGGCCCCGCGACCGGTCAGTTGACCGGGTGGGTCGGCACCGAGGAGCGCCGGGCCTGCTCGTACAGCGGCCGGAACTCGTCGGCCATGCGGGTCAGGTCGCGCTGGCGCGACTCGGGCGCCGGGTGCGTGCTCAGGAACACCGGATGACTTCCGTTGGCCTGTTCCGCCATCTTGCGCCACAGGCTCGCGGCCGCGTCCGGATCATAACCGGCCCGCGCGGCCAGTTCGATCCCGATGCGGTCGGCCTCCGCCTCCATCCGGCGGCTGTGCGGCAGCTGCACCGCGAGCGCGGCCCCCAGGGCGGCGCCGGTCAGTGCGACGGGCGAGCGGTCGCCGGTCATCGCATAGCCCGCTACCGCGAGATTGCTGGCCAGGGCCACCGACATCTTCTCGGCCGTGTGCGCGGACAGCGCATGGGCGATCTCGTGGCCGATGATCTGCGCCAGCTCGTCGTCGGTCAGTTCCAGTTGCTCAATGATGCCGGAGTAGATCGCCATCTTGCCACCGGCCATGGCGAAGGCGTTGACCGTGTCCGGTGCCTCGATCACGCGAATCTCCCAATCCCAGTCGGCGGTCTCGGGGCGGTACTTGACCGCCTGCGCCACCACACGCTCGGTGATCTGCTGCACGCGCGCGGTCATCTGGGGGTCGGCGTCCACCCTCCCCTCCTCGCGCGCCGGGGCCAGCATCTCCACATAGGCCGTGCGCGAGGCGTCGATCGCCTGGTTCTCGGAGACGAGCATCAGCTGCGAGCGCCCGGTGACCGGGTTGGTAGTACAGCCCGGCAGCGCAACAGCCAGGCCCGCGCCGATCAGCAGCGTCAGGGCCAGCGCCGCCCAGCGACGGGGAAACAGGCGGGACAGGGCGTTCATGGATCAAGCACCTCGAGATCAAAGGGGTGGCGGATCCGCATCCGCCCTCGCTCCCTCCAAGGATACACCGCGCCGCGCGCAACAACGGTGTTACCCAGCAGTGAGCGTGGTTCCAGATCCTCGAAAAAATCGCGGTCATCCCCGGAGATCAGCAGGTCCAGCGGGCCGTCCAGTACGAGCACCCAGTGCGGGTCGCGCACCCGCACGTCGATTACCTCGCCCTGGACCCGCAGCCGCCCCTGCGAGCGCTCGCGCGGCGGCTCCAGCCAGCCGACCGGGAAGGCCTCGAGCCGCTCCAGCCAGAGCCCTCGTGACGCTTCCCGTGCCACGGTCTCGGCCCCGTAGTAACACTCATCCAGGGGCCCCGGTTCCGGGCCGGGGCGCGGCATCGCCAGGCCATCACCAATCAGACTGGCCGCCAGCAGCGGCCCATCGTCGATCCAGGCATGCATGCGCAAGCGGCCATGGGCGTCGCGGGCCGGACGTCCCGGCAACAGCACCAGGCGCTGATCGACGCCGCGCAGGCGTTCCTCCAGGGATTCGCGCAAGTCCAGCCCGAAGCCCACCGGTAACAGCTGTGGCGCGACCGACGGGAGTGCGGCCGCCGATGCCAGACCCAGCAGACGGATATGTCGCCCGTCTTCCAGCTCCAGGGCATCCGGCGCCCAGACACGCTCGACCGTTACGCGCTGCAGATCGCGTGGGTCGTGGTCCTCCAGCGCACACTGCGCCGCGGCCCCCGGGGCGAGCAGCCACGCCGACAGCGCGACCAAACAAACGAGGGCGCCCCGCGGGACGCCCTCGTTACATGGCGCGAGCATCCACTGGACACTCCGCCAGAAACCGCCTCGCGCCATCGGGCGCGAACGCATTTAGAATGCGAAGCGGCGGTTGAACTTGTCGACCTGACCGGCGGTGTCAACGATCTTCTGCTTGCCGGTGTAGAACGGGTGGCACTGCGAGCACACGTCCAAATGCATCTCGTCTTTCGAGAGAGTGGAGCGGGTCTCGAACTGCGAGCCGCAGCTGCAGATGACCTTGACGTTGTGGTAGTTCGGATGAATGTCGGCTTTCATGGTCGGCTCACGCGTGTTCTGGCGAAAAGTGCGATAGCATAGCCGCCTTTCCGGGGCTGTTGCAAGGTCCTTCGTGAAGGCCGGCAAGCGGGCCCTGTGTACGCAAGCCCCTGAAGATAGCGTCCCTTCGAGGCATTTGGGGCGGCCTGTGGATAACCTTGTGGACGGATTGTCAACGCCGGCCGCCAACGGGGCCAAAAGGGGCGGCGCAACCCGTCCCCGAACGACACCCTGTCCACGCAACCCGTTAAATCAAAAGAACAATCGGGGAGTACACCGGCTGACGCACCACGATCGGGGCGCGCCCGGAGCAGCTCCCAGAAGGCGATAACGTACTGTGAATAAAAGCAACACCCCGTCTCCCGACAACGCGCAGCGCGTGGGCTTTGTCAGCCTCGGTTGCCCGAAGGCCCTGGTCGACTCCGAACAGATCCTGACGCGCCTGCGCGCCGAAGGCTACGAGATCGCCGCCGACTACGACGGCGCGGACCTCGTCGTGGTCAATACCTGCGGCTTCATCGACGATGCGGTGGCCGAATCCCTGGACGCGATCGGCGAGGCCCTGGATGCCAATGGCCGGGTAATCGTCACGGGCTGCCTGGGCAAGGATGCCGAGCGCATCCACGAGACCCACCCGGGCGTGCTCGCGGTCACCGGCCCGCATGCCTACGAGGAAGTGGTGGGCGTGGTGCACGAACACCTGCCGCCGCCGGCGGCCCCGTTCGAGTCACTGGTGCCGCCGCAGGGCATCCGCCTGACCCCGCGCCACTACGCCTACCTGAAGATCTCCGAGGGCTGCAATCACCGCTGCAGCTTCTGCATCATCCCCAGCCTGCGCGGCGACCTGGTCAGCCGCCCGATCGGCGAGGTGCTGGCCGAGGCGGAGCGCCTGGCCGCGGCCGGCGTGCGCGAGATCCTGGTGATCTCGCAGGACACCTCGGCCTATGGCGTGGACGTGAAGTACCGCACTGGCTTCCATGGCGGGCGCCCGATCCGTTCCGACATCGCCCACCTGGCCGAGGCACTGGGCCAGCTCGGCATCTGGGTGCGTCTGCACTATGTCTACCCCTACCCGCACGTGGATCGGCTGATCCCGCTGATGGGCTCGGGCGAGGACGGTGGGATCCTGCCGTATCTGGACATGCCGCTGCAGCACGGCCACCCCCGGGTACTCAAGGCGATGCGCCGCCCGGCCGCCGCCGAGCGCGTACTGGAACGCATCGCGAGCTGGCGCGAGCAGGTCCCCGACCTGACCCTGCGCTCGACCTTTATCGTGGGCTTTCCGGGCGAAACCGAGGCCGAGTTCGAGGCCCTGCTGGAGTTCCTGCACGAGGCGCAGCTGGACCGCGTCGGGGCCTTTGCCTACTCGCCCGTGGAGGGCGCAGCAGCCAATGACCTGCCGGACCCGGTGCCGGAGGCCGTGCGCGAGGAGCGACTGGCGCGCTTCATGGACGTGCAGGCCCGGATCAGCGCCGAGCGGTTGCGCCGCCGGATCGGCAGCCAGCCGGTAGTGCTGGTCGACGAGGTGCACACGGACGGGACCGTGATTGCCCGCTCTGCCGCGGAGGCCCCGGAGATCGACGGCGTGATCCGCGTCGCCGGGGTCGACCCGGAATCGGTGGATATCGGGGACTTCATCGAGGTCGCGATCACCGACACCGACGAGCACGACCTGATCGCCGAACTGCCAGACGACTGACCACAAGCCGACCGAACGGAAGCACTGATGAGCGACGCCCTGCTGGAAAGCCACATCCCCGATCTCGAACTGGTCCATCGCGGCAAGGTGCGCGACCTGTACGCGGTCGACGCCGACCACTTGCTGATGGTCACCACCGACCGCCTGTCGGCCTTTGACGTGATCCTGCCCACCCCGATCCCGGGCAAGGGGCGGATGCTGACCGCAATTACCGAGTTCTGGATGCACAAGGTCGAACGCGAGCTGGGCATCCCCAACCAGCTGACCGACATCGCGCTGGAACAGGTGGTCCCCGACCCGGCGATCCGGGCGCCACTGGAGGGTCGCAGTCTGGTGATTCGCCGGCTCGAGGCGCTGCCGGTGGAGGCCGTGGTGCGCGGCTACCTGATCGGGTCCGGCTGGAAAGACTACCAGGCCAGCGGCGCGGTCTGCGGCATCCCGCTGCCGGCCAGCCTGGAACTGGCCTCGAAGCTGCCGGAGGCCATCTTCACCCCCAGCACCAAGGCAGCGGTCGGCGATCACGACGCGAACATCGACTTCGCCACCGTGGTAGGCACGATCGGCGAGGAACGGGCGCAACAGGTGCGCGACGCCGCACTGGCGATCTACGCGATGGCGCGCGACTACGCGGCCGAGCGTGGGATCATCATCGCCGATACCAAATTCGAGTTCGGGGTGGACGCGAACGGGGCCCTGCACCTGATCGACGAAGTCCTCACGCCGGACTCCTCGCGCTTCTGGCCGGCGGACCAGTATGCGCCAGGCCGCAGCCCCGAGTCGTTCGACAAACAGTACGTGCGCGACTATCTCGAGACCCTGGACTGGGACAAGACCGCTCCCGGACCCGAGCTGCCGCCCGAGGTCGCGGAGCAAACGGCTGCGCGCTACCGCGAGGCCCTGGAACGCCTGACCCGCGACGCATGATCGAAGTGCCGCCACAGGGCTTGTTCGTCACGGGCAGCGACACCGGCGTCGGCAAGACCTTCGTTGGCTGCGCCCTGCTGGCAGCGTGGCGCGCCGAGGGCCTGGCCCCGCAGCCACGCAAGCCGGTGGAATCTGGCTGCCCCGAGCGCGACGGCACGCTGTTCCCCGAGGATGGCGCCGCCCTGACCGCGGCGGCCGGCCTTCCCGCAACGGCCGTGGCGCAGGTGACGCCGTGGCGGTTTCCCGATGCGCTGGCACCCGATCAGGCCGCTGCGCGCCAGGGTGTGCAGCTGACGGTCGCGGAACTGGTTCAGGCCTGCGAGGTGCCGGGTAGTGGCCCCCGACTGGTGGAGGGTGCGGGCGGGTTCTATTCGCCGCTGTGCGGCGACGGCCTGAACGCCGACCTCGCACAGGCCCTGGGCCTCCCGGTCCTCCTGGTCGCCGAGGACCGGCTAGGGGTGTTGAACACCTGCCTGCTGACGCTGGAGGCCCTGGAACGTCGTGGCCTGCAACTGGCCGGGATCGTGCTCAACCGTCGCCACGCCGATACCGATCCCCTGCTGGACAATGCCGGGGCGCTGGCCCGGTACACGGCCGCACCCATCCTGTCGCTGCCGGAGGGGATAGCCCCGGAGGAGGCGACTCAGAAGCTCTCCACCTGGAAGTCGTCCTGGCGGATGCCGCCTTCGCCCGGGGTGACCTCGTCCAGGGTTTGATCCGGGCGCATGTCGCTGCTCCCGGTCGTCGGCTCGGCGGCCTCTTCGGGCTGGCGGAAGGAGGCCAGCAGGTCGCGCAGCTCGCGCGTCCCGGCGTGATCCACGCGTCGGCTCTCGATGATGTGCACCGGTCGCTGCGCCTCGCCGTAGTACGCCTCGTTGAAGTCGTCACGCACGGTCAGGCGCGAGCCGGACAGGCTCATCCCCAGATAGGCCCCACGCGAGCGGGAATAGGTCAGGAAGTCGGCCGTCGGGGTGGAGCCACGCCCGGCCCCGACCGGACCGGCGGCAACGGAGGCATCGGCGCCGAGACGGATCGCCGAACCGAACATCGAGTCCACCGCATCCTGGGTGCGCGCGACCATCACCACCTCGGCGGCATCACCCCCGAACTGCATACCAAAACTGATCGACCCGGCCGAATAGAAGGCAACCGGCGAGTAGTCGCCCTTGTCCTCGTCCCAGGCGAGGAACACACCCATGCCCCCGGAGCCCCCGATCAGGAACGCGCCGCGTCCAATACGCGGGAAGATGACGACACCTCGGGCGGTGCGCAGATCTTCCTGGAGGTGTTCGTATTCGGGGTGCGTGGCCATACGCTCCAGCGTGACCTTCGCCCGGTCGACAATGTCCTGCGGGTCAACCTCGCGGCTGAACGGGTTGGCGTGGGCAGTGGCGGACAGCGCAGCCACCACCAGCGCGGTCAGGCAAAGATGGATCAGTCGCTGCATTGGGTAAACGCTCCGGATTGCTCGGAATTGGCGACATGATCGCATAAAAAAAGGGGGCCGAAGCCCCCTTTTCCGTGCTGCGATCCGCAGATCAGTTGACCTTGGGATCCAGCTCGCCGGACAGGTAGCGCTTGACCATGTCGTCCAGGGAGATCGGCTTGATCTTGGACGCCATGCCGGCGCAACCGAAGGCCTCGTAACGGGCCTGGCAGATGTCCTTCATGGCCGCGGTGGAGGCCTTCAGGAATTTGCGCGGGTCGAATTCCTTCGGATTCTCGGCCAGGAACTTGCGCACCGCACCGGTGGAGGCCATACGCAGGTCGGTGTCGATGTTGACCTTGCGCACGCCGTGCTTGATGCCTTCCTGGATCTCTTCAACCGGCACGCCATAGGTCTCGCCCATGTCGCCGCCGTACTTGTTGATGATTTCCAGCCACTCCTGCGGAACGGAGGAGGAGCCGTGCATGACCAGATGGGTATCCGGGATGCGGTTGTGGATCTCCTTGATGCGCTGGATGGCCAGGATGTCACCGGTCGGCGGACGGGTGAACTTGTAGGCGCCGTGGGAGGTACCAATGGCGATCGCCAGGGCGTCGCACTTGGTGTTCTTCACGAAGTCGGCAGCCTCGTCCGGGTCGGTCAGCAGCTGGTCGTGGGACAGCTTGCCTTCGGCACCGGAGCCGTCTTCCTCGCCGGCCATGCCGGTTTCCAGGGAACCCAGGCAGCCCAGCTCGCCTTCCACGGACACACCACAGGCGTGGGCGATCTCGGAGACCTTGGCGGTCACGTCACGGTTGTAGTCGTAGCTGGCCGGGGTCTTCATGTCGGGCATCAAGGAGCCGTCCATCATCACCGAGCTGAAGCCGGACTGGATGGAGCGCAGGCAGACCGCCGGCTCGGAGCCGTGGTCCTGGTGCAGCACGACCGGGATGTCCGGATACTGCTCGATGGCGGCAATGATGTTGTGACGCAGGAAGGGCTCGCCGGCGTACTTGCGGGCACCGGCGGAGGCCTGAATGATCACCGGGGAGTCGACCGCGGCGGCCGCTTCCATGATCGAGTGGACCTGTTCCATGTTGTTGGCGTTGTACGCCGGCATGCCATAGCCGTGCTCGGCGGCATGGTCCAGCAGTTGACGAAGGGAGATCAGTGCCATGGGTTCCTCCTTAACGGGATCGGACTGACGTAGTAAAAACTCTTGGGTCTTCCAGGGGGCCGCGTCGGCTCACAACTCGTCGCCAACGCGCACGATCTTCATGGCATTGGTACCGCCATGTTCGCCCTGCAAATCACCCTTGGTAATGATAACCAGCCCGCCATCCTGCACGACGCCCTCGGCCCGGAGCAAGTTGACCGCCTCACGGTTCAGGCTCTCGTGGCTTTCGGGGATCGGCTCCAGGATCCGGGGGTATACCCCGCGATAGAGCGTCATACGGCGGCTGGTGGACTCGTGCTGGGTGAGCGCGTAGATCGGAATACCGGAGCTGATACGCGACATCCACAGGGCCGTGGAACCGGATTCGGTCAGTGCGGCAATGGCCGCCACGTCCAGGTGGTTCGCCGTGTACATCGTGGCCATCGCGATGGCCTCGTCGACGCGGCCAAAGGTCGAATCCATGCGGTGGTCCGACTGGCGCGCGGCGCGTTGGCGCTCGGCGGCCTCGCAGATCCGGTCCATGCTCTCGACCACGCGCGCCGGATAGCGCCCCGTCGCGGTCTCGCCGGAGAGCATCACGGCGTCCGTGCCGTCGAGCACCGCGTTGGCCACATCGAAGACCTCGGCACGCGTCGGGATCGGGTTCTGGATCATGGTCTCCATCATCTGAGTCGCCGTGATGACCAGACGATTGAGCGTACGCGCCCGCGAGATCAGGGTCTTCTGCACGCCGGGGAGCTCGGCGTCACCAATCTCCACGCCGAGGTCCCCGCGCGCGATCATGATCACCTCGGAGGCCGCGATGATCTCGTCGATCACCTCCAGGGCCTCGGAGCGCTCGATCTTCGCGCAGATCCCGGCCTCCCAGCCGGCGTCATTCAACAGGCTGCGCGCCAGGTGCAAGTCCTGCGCGGAACGCGGGAAGGAGACGGCCAGGTAGTCCACCTGAAGCTCGGCCGCCAGACGGATATCCTCGCGGTCCTTTTCGGTGATCGCGGGGGCGGACAAGCCACCGCCCTGGCGGTTGATGCCCTTGTTGTTGGACAACTCGCCCCCGACCACGACGGTCGTCTCGATGCGCGCCCCGTTGACGGCGGTCACCTTGAGCACGATACGCCCGTCATCCAGCAACAGGATGTCGTCGGGGCGCACGTCCTGCGGCAGTTCCTTGTAGGTCAGCCCGACCTGGGTCCCATCCCCGGCGTCGCGATCCAGGTCCCCGTCCAGCGCGAAGGACGCGCCTTCCTGGAGTTGGACCCGACCTTCGCGAAAGCGGTCGATGCGGATCTTGGGGCCCTGCAGATCGCCAAGGACGCCGACGCAGCGACCCGCGCGATCCGCCGCGGCGCGCAGGCGGGCGAGCCGGGTACGATGGTCATCCGGGTCGCCATGCGAGAAGTTCAATCGAACGACATCCACGCCGGCCAGGATGATGGCCTCCATGGCCTCGTCGGTATCCGTGGCCGGCCCGAGGGTGGCCACGATCTTGGTACGTCTCATCCGCGTCGTTCTCCGTCAGCGGAGAGCGCGCCGGGCATCAGCCGCGGGCGCGCTCTTCCAGGATGGCGACGGCCGGCAGGGTCTTGCCTTCGAGAAACTCGAGGAAGGCGCCACCACCGGTGGAGATGTAGCTGATGCGATCGGCCAGGTTGTACTTGTCGATCGCGGCCAGGGTGTCGCCCCCGCCGGCGATGGAGAACGCATTGCTCTCGGCGATGGCCTCGCCCAGGGCCTTGGTACCGGCGGCGAACTGGTCGAACTCGAACACGCCGACCGGGCCATTCCAGACGATGGTGCCAGCGTTGCGCAGGGCCTCGGCGTAGGTCGCCGCGGTATCGGGGCCGACGTCGAAGATCATGTCGTCATCGGCTACGGCATCGACAGACTTGGTCTCGGCCGGGGTGGACTCAGAGAATTCCTTGCCCACGGTCACGTCGGTCGGCACCGGGATCTCGCCGCCCTTGGCGCGAGCCGCCTCCATCAGGCGCTTGGACTCATCGACCAGATCGGCCTCGTACAACGACTTGCCGACACCGTGGCCCTGGGCCGCGATGAAGGTATTGGCGATGCCGCCACCGACGATCAGCTGATCCACCACGCTGGACAGCGATTCCAGCACGGTGAGCTTGGTCGAGACCTTGGAGCCGCCCACGATGGCCACCAGCGGGCGCTTCGGGGTCTCGAGGGCCTTGCCCAGGGCCTCGAGTTCCTTGGCCAGCAGCGGACCGGCGCAGGCCTGCGGGGCAAACTTCGCCACACCATGGGTCGAGGCCTGGGCGCGGTGAGCGGTACCAAAGGCATCCATCACGAACACGTCGCACAGGGCCGCGTACTTTTTGGCGAGCGCCTCGTCGTCTTTCTTCTCGCCCGCATTGAAGCGGACGTTTTCGAGCAGGATGACCTCACCCGGCTGGGCGTCCACACCGTCGAGGTAATCCCGCACCAAGCGCACTTCGCGGCCCAGCAGACCGGCCATGTGCTCGGCGACCGGGGCCAGGGAATCCTCCTCGGAGAACTCGCCCTCGGTCGGGCGGCCCAGGTGCGACATCAGCATCACCGCGGCGCCGGCGTCCAGCGCCTTCTGCACGGTCTCCAGGCTCGCACGGATACGCGCGTCGGAGGTGACCTTGCCGCCTTTCACCGGCACGTTCAGGTCCTGGCGCACCAGCACGCGGCGGCCATTCAGGTCGAGATCGGTCATCTTGATGACAGACATGGGAGTACCTCTCGGAAATACGTTGAACAGATAAAGGCTTCGGGCCAGCCCCGTTCGGGACTCGCCCCAGGCCTCTGGATCCCGGCCAACCCGGGACAAGGAAAACGGCCGGGCCCGCGAGGACCCGGCCGTCAGGCCTTACTTGGCGACGTGCTCCACCATGCGCAGCATGTTGCAGGTGTAGCCGTACTCGTTGTCGTACCAGGCGACGACCTTCACGAAGGTCGGGTCCAGCTGGATGCCGGCGCCGGCGTCAAACACGGACGGGGCGGTGTAGCCACGGAAGTCCGTGGAGACCACCAGCTCGTCGGTGTAACCCAGCACGCCCTTCAGCTCGCCCTCAGAGGCCTTCTTCATGGCCGCGCAGACGTCGTCGTACTTGGCGTCGCCGTTCAGTTCCACGGTCAGGTCGACTACGGAGACGTCGGAGGTCGGCACACGGAAGGCCATACCGGTCAGCTTGCCGTTCAGTTCCGGCAGCACCTTGCCCACGGCCTTGGCCGCACCGGTGGACGACGGGATGATGTTCTCCAGGATGCCGCGGCCGCCGCGCCAGTCCTTCATGGACGGGCCGTCAACGGTCTTCTGGGTCGCGGTGGCGGCGTGCACGGTGGTCATCAGGCCACGCTTGATGCCCCAGGTGTCGTTCAGCACCTTGGCCACCGGGGCCAGGGCGTTGGTGGTGCAGGAGGCGGCGGAGACCATGTTCTGGCCCGCGTAGTCACCGTGGTTCACGCCGTAGACGAACATCGGGGTGTCGTCCTTGGACGGCGCGGACATCACGACCTTCTTGGCGCCGGCGTCCAGGTGCTTCTGGGCGGTCTCGGCGGTCAGGAACAGGCCGGTGGACTCGATCACGATGTCGGCGTTGATGTCGCCCCACTTCAGCGCGGACGGGTCCTTCTCGGCGGTCAGGCGGATGCGGTTGCCGTTCACCACCAGGTGGTCGCCGTCGACGCTGATGTCGCCTTCGAAGCGGCCGTGCACGGAGTCGTAGCGCAGCATGTAGGCCAGGTACTCCGGATCCAGCAGGTCGTTGATACCGACCACCTGGAGGTTCGGGAAGTCCTTGGCGATGGCGCGGAAGGCCATGCGGCCGATACGACCGAAGCCGTTAATACCAACCTTGATCGACATAGGATGTCTCCTCTCTTTCTTGCTTATGCGAAATCGATGCGGACGTAAGCTTAGCCGTTCAGCACGTCACGGGCGATCTGGGCGACGTTCTCCGGCTTGAAGCCAAAGTAGTCGAACAGGGCGCCACCCGGGGCCGACTCGCCGAAGCGATCCATGCCGAACACGACGCCGTCCAGTCCGGTGAACTTGTACCAGCCCGCGGTGGCGCCGGCCTCGACGGCCACGCGCTTGCGCACAGCGGCCGGCAGCACGGCCTCGCGGTAGGCGGGGTCCTGCTGCTCGAACAGTTCGACGCAGGGCATGGAGACGACGCGTGCCTTCTTGCCCTCGCCGGCGAGCTCCTCGGCCGCCTTCACTGCCAGCTCGACCTCGGAGCCGGTCGCGATGAAGATCAGGTCCGGGGTGCCGTCGCAGTCTTTCAGCACATAGCCGCCTCGGGCGATATTGGCGAGCTGCTCGCCATCACGCTCCATGTGCGGCAGGCCCTGACGCGACAGGATGAACGCGGACGGGCCATCGGTGCGTTCGATGCCGGCCTTCCAGGCGACGGCGGTCTCGACCGCGTCGCAGGGGCGCCAGACGTTCAGGTTGGGGATCAGGCGCAGGCTCGGGGTCTGCTCGATCGGCTGGTGGGTCGGGCCGTCTTCGCCCAGACCGATAGAGTCATGGGTCAGGACATACATCACGCGCTGCTTCATCAGCGCGGACATGCGGATACCGTTACGGGCATAGTCGGAGAAGATCAGGAAGGTACCGCCGTACGGGATAAAGCCGCCGTGCAGGGCGATGCCGTTCATGATCGCGGCCATGCCGAACTCGCGCACGCCGTAGTAGACGTAGTTGCCCGCGGCATCGTCCTTGCTGACGCCCTTGGAGCCGGAATACATGGTCAGGTTGGAGCCGGCCAGGTCGGCGGAGCCGCCCAGCAGCTCCGGGACGGCCGGGGCCATGCCGGCGATCGCGTTCTGCGAGGCCTTGCGCGAGGCGACCTTCTCGGCCTTCTCGACAGTTTCCTTGATGTAGGCGTTGGCCTTTTCGCTCCAGTCGGACGGCAGGTCACCGGCCATACGGCGTTCGAACTCGGCGGCCAGTTCCGGATGCGCCTGCTTGTACGCGGCAAAGCGCTCCTTCCACTCGGCCTCGGCCTTGGCACCCTTGTCCTTCGCGCTCCAGCCTTCGTAGATGTCGTTCGGGATCTCGAACGGGGCGTGGTTCCAGCCCAGTTCCTTGCGGGTCAGCGCGATTTCGTCGTCACCCAGGGCGGCGCCGTGGCACTCTTCCTTGCCGGACTTGTTCGGCGAACCAAAGCCGATCACGGTGCGGCAGCAGATCAGGCTCGGTTTGCCGGTTTCCTTGCGCGCCTCTTCGATCGCGGCCTTGACCGCATCGGAGTCGTGACCATCGACGCCACGCACGACGTGCCAGCCATAGGCCTCGAAGCGGCCCGGGGTGTCGTCGGTGAACCAGCCTTCCACTTCGCCGTCGATGGAGATGCCGTTGTCATCCCAGAAGGCGACCAGCTTGCCCAGGCCCAGGGTGCCAGCCAGCGCGCAGGTCTCGTGGGAGATCCCTTCCATCATGCAGCCGTCGCCGAGGAAGGCGTAGGTGTTGTGGTCGACGATGTCGTGCCCGGGCTGGTTGAAGTGCGCAGCCATCATCTTCTCGGCCAGCGCCATGCCCACCGCGTTGGAGATCCCCTGGCCCAGCGGACCGGTGGTGGTCTCCACACCCGCGGTGTAGCCGTACTCCGGGTGGCCCGGGGTCTTGGAGTGCAGCTGACGGAACTGCTTGAGCTCGTCCATCGGCAGGTCGTAGCCGGTCAGGTGCAGCAGCGAGTAGACCAGCATGGAGCCGTGGCCGTTGGACATCACGAAGCGGTCGCGGTCGGGCCAGTGCGGGTTGCCCGGGTTGTGCTGCATGTAGTCGTTCCACAGCACTTCGGCGATGTCCGCCATCCCCATCGGCGCGCCCGGGTGGCCGGAATTGGCCTTCTGGACGGCATCCATCGACAGGGCGCGAATGGCATTGGCAAGCTCTCTACGGGTCGGCATGCTGAACTCCTGCTCTTTCGAAATAGTGTTTGGGTTCGGCTGGCGGCGATCAGCGGCGCGGGGCACCAGCGGCGGCCAGACCCGGACAGGTCGGCCGATCGAGGGCACACAGATCCTGCCGGCGCTCAAAGACACGGAATGGCCCGAGCAGCCCCAGCAAAGGCGATGCATTTTGGCCACTTTCCGCGATCGGGGCAAGTCGGCGCCAGGGCGCACCAGAACGCGGTCTCAACGGGATTCGTGCGGCCCGGGGCCCCACAAACACCGGGAGGGGGGCTTAGAAAATCTCGTCGAGTTGCGTTACAGTACTGGTCGTTTTGCGCAAAACTAAATCGAAACGACCCACAAAGGAACGCCTAATGTCCAACGATTACATCTTCACCTCGGAATCGGTTTCCGCGGGCCATCCCGACAAGATGGCCGACCTGGTCTCCGACACCATCGTCGACGCCATCATCGAGCAGGATCCGCATGCGCGTATCGCCTGCGAGACCGCCACCAAGACCGGCATGGTCATGCTGCTGGGCGAGATCACCACCGGCGCGCAGATCGATTACGAGCGCCTGGTGCGCGAGACCGTCTGCGAGATCGGCTACAACGATTCCGACGTCGGCTTCGACGGCAAGACCTGCGCCGTGCTGAACGTGCTGGGTGAACAGTCCCAGGACATCGCCATGGGCGTGGACCGCGACGTCTCCGACCGCGCCACCCAGGGTGCCGGTGACCAGGGCCTGATGTTCGGCTACGCCGCGCGCGAAACCGATACGCTGATGCCCGCCCCGATCTTCTACGCCCACAAGATGGTGCGTATCCAGTCCGAACTGATGAAGAGCGGCAAGCTGCCGTGGCTGCGCCCGGACGCCAAGTCCCAGGTCTCGCTGCGCTACGAAGACGGCAAGCCGGCCGGCCTGGACGCGGTGGTCCTGTCCACCCAGCACAGCCCGGACATCTCGCAGAAGGATCTGCAGGAAGCGATCTACGAAGAGATCTTCAAGAAGGTGCTGCCGAACGAATGGCTGAGCCAGGTCTCCGACGACAAGATCCACATCAACCCGACCGGCAAGTTCGAGATCGGTGGCCCGGTGGGTGACGCCGGTCTGACCGGCCGCAAGATCATTGTTGACACCTACGGCGGCATGGCCCGTCACGGTGGTGGCGCGTTCTCCGGCAAGGACCCGTCCAAGGTGGACCGTTCCGCTGCCTACGCCGGCCGCTACGTGGCCAAGAACATCGTCGCCGCCGGCCTGGCCGACAAGTGCGAGATCCAGGTCTCCTACGCCATCGGCGTGGCCGAGCCGACCTCGATCACCGTCGACACCTTCGGCACCGGCAAGGTCGACGATCGCAAGATCGAAGGCTTCGTGCGCGAAGTGTTTGATCTGCGCCCGTGGGGCCTGATCCAGATGATGGATCTGCTGCGCCCGATCTACAAGGCGACCGCCGCCTATGGTCACTTCGGCCGCGAAGACGTCGACCTCCCCTGGGAGCGTACCGACAAGGCCGAGGAACTTAAGAAGATGGCGGGCCTCTAAAAGCACCCGACATTTTGTAAGCGAAATACCCATCCGGCTGAGGAGCGCTGCAGCGGTTTAACCGTCAGGCTCAGCCGGATGCCCCCCCCTGAAACGTGAACACGGCGCTCATCCAGATAACCGGAGAAGTTGATCCATGAATGCTGTGATGAACGACAAGAAAACCACCGATTACGTCGTCAAGGACATCAACCTTGCCGAGTTCGGCCGCAAGGAAATTGCGATCGCCGAGACCGAAATGCCCGGTCTGATCCAGACCCGCGAAGAATTCGCGGCCTCCAAGCCGCTGAAGGGCGCCAAGATTGCAGGCTCCCTGCACATGACGATCCAGACCGCGGTTCTGATCCAGACCCTGGAAGCCCTGGGTGCGGACGTACGCTGGGCCTCCTGCAACATCTACTCCACCCAGGACCACGCCGCGGCCGCGATCGCCGACAACGGCACCCCGGTCTTCGCCGTGAAGGGCGAGACCCTGGAAGAGTACTGGGACTACTGCCACCGCATCTTCGAATTCGACGGCGGCGCCAACATGATCCTGGACGACGGCGGTGACGCCACGCTGCTCCTGCACATCGGCGCCAAGGCCGAGAAGGACCAGTCCGTCATCTCCAACCCGGAGAACGAAGAAGAAGTCGCCCTGTTTGCCTCGATCAAGGATCGTCTGGCCAAGCAGCCGACCTGGTACTCCGAGCAGCTCGCCAAGATCAAGGGCGTGACCGAAGAGACCACCACCGGTGTCCATCGCCTGTACCAGATGGCGAAGGACGGCGAGCTGGCCTTCCCGGCGATCAACGTCAACGACTCGGTCACCAAGTCCAAGTTCGACAACCTGTACGGCTGCCGCGAGTCCACCGTGGACTCCATCAAGCGCGCCACCGACGTGATGATCGCGGGCAAGATCGCCGTGGTCTGTGGCTACGGTGACGTCGGCAAGGGTGCGGCTCAGTCGCTGGCCGGCCTGGGTGCCACCGTGTGGGTCACCGAGATCGACCCGATCTGCGCCCTGCAGGCCGCCATGGAAGGTTTCCGCGTGGTCACGATGGAAGACGCGGCCGACAAGGCCGAGATCTTCGTTACCGCCACCGGTAACAAGGACGTGATCACCGAAGATCACATGACCCGCATGAAGAACCAGGCCATCGTCTGCAACATCGGCCACTTCGACTCCGAGATCGCCGTGGCCGCGATGCGCAAGTACGAGTGGGAGAACATCAAGCCGCAGGTTGACCACATCATCCTGCCGAACGGCAACCGGATCATCATGCTGGCCGAAGGTCGCCTGGTGAACCTGGGCTGCGGCACCGGTCATCCGAGCTTCGTGATGTCCAACTCCTTCACCAACCAGACCCTGGCCCAGATCGAGCTGTGGACGAAGGGTGACCAGTACGACAAGAACGTCTTCGTGCTGCCGAAGCACCTGGACGAGAAGGTCGCACAGCTGCACCTGTTCAAGCTGGGCGCCAACCTGACCCGTCTTACCGACGATCAGGCGGCGTACCTGGGTATGTCGGTGGATGGCCCGTTCAAGCCGGAACACTACCGCTACTGATCGGCCAGCCTCACATTTCAATTCGTTGCTAATGTGAACGCCGAGGCGGGCCGCATGTTCGTGCGGTCCGCCTTCTTTTTGTCTGGAGGACAAACATGTCTACCCAAAAACGCGTCTTCAGCGTTGAGTTTTTCCCGCCCAAGGACGAGGCCGGGGCCGAACGACTGGCCAAGGCCCGCAAGCGTCTGGGCGCACTGAATCCCGAGTTCTATTCCGTCACCTTCGGCGCCGGCGGCTCGACCCGCGACCGCACCCTGGAGACGGTCCGGGACATCATCGACAACGACGGCATCCCGGCCGCCCCTCACGTCTCCTGCATCTCCTCGACCAAGGGCGAGCTGCACGAGCTGCTGTCGACCTACCGCGACATCGGCGTTAACCGCATTGTCGCACTGCGCGGCGACCTGCCGTCCGGCACCAAGAACTCCGGCGGCGACTTCCGCTATGCCTCCGAGCTCGTGGAGTTCGTGCGCGCCGAGTTCGGCGACCAGTTCAAGATCGAGGTCGCGGCCTATCCGGAGTTCCATCCTCAGGCCCCGAACGCCGAGAAAGACCTGGAGAACTTCAAGACCAAGGTCGACGCCGGCGCGGACGCCGCGATCACCCA
Source organism: Thioalkalivibrio sp. ALJ4 (assembly GCF_000377225.1). Taxonomy (NCBI): domain Bacteria; kingdom Pseudomonadati; phylum Pseudomonadota; class Gammaproteobacteria; order Chromatiales; family Ectothiorhodospiraceae; genus Thioalkalivibrio; species Thioalkalivibrio sp. ALJ4. The sequence continues at coordinate 215,925 of NZ_KB897917.1, forward strand.
GTATTTCTACAACGTGGACGCCTACGAGGCCTTCATGGAACGGGTGGAGAAGATGGGCATCACCATCCCGATCATTGTCGGGATCATGCCGATCACCAACTACACCCAGATCGTGCGCTTCTCCGAGATGTGCGGCGCCGAGATCCCCCGTTACATCCGCAAGCGGATGGAGGCCTACGGTGACGACAAGGAGTCGATCCGCAAGTTTGGCATCGAGGTCGCCACGCGCCTGACCGACGACGTCCTCGAAAAGGGCGCCCCGGGGATCCACTTCTACTCCATGAACCAGGCCGGTCCGACCGAGACCATCTGGAAGAACCTGGACCTGGACAACCGTCGGTAACACCCGATGCGCTGCCCCCGGCTGCTGATCAACGACACGGATCTGGCCGCGGGGCAGTCTATTCCCGCGTCGCAGGACCGGCTGCACTACGCCACCAATGTCCTGCGTCTCAAGAACCATGCTGCCTGCCGGGTGTTCGACGGTCAGGGCAACGAATTCCACGCCCGTCTGGATATCACCGGACGGCGCACCGGCACCTTCCACCTGGGCGAGCGCGCCGCCGCCGCCACCACACCCGCACGCCCCATTGAGCTGCTCCAGGGCATTGCCCGGGGAGACCATATGGATCTGGCGGTCCAGAAGGCGGTGGAGCTGGGTGTCAGCATGATCCGGCCCGTGCTCTGCGAACGCAGCCGTTCGGCCGCAGCCCATCGGGGACTGGACAAGCGCCATGCCCACTGGGCCGGGATCATCCAGGCCGCCGCCGAACAATGCGGCCGTAACGAGCTACCGCTTCTGGCACCACCAGCCACACTGGACGACGCGCTGGGCGCCAGCTCACCCGGCCTCGACCTGGTCGCGGACGAACAGGGCCCGCCCCTGTCCGGGGCACTCGACGCGTTCGGGAAGGGGGGCACGTCCGGACGGGTACGGATACTGATCGGACCCGAGGGGGGGCTAACTGACGAGGAACGCCTCCAGACGCGCAAGGCGGGGTTTCAATCCGTCTCCATGGGCCCCCGCACCCTGCGCACGGAGACGGCCGCGATCAGCCTTTTGACCCTGGTGCAATGGAAGCTCGGGGATCTCGACGGTGGGGCGGCCCTCACCTGACGTTCGAGGCCGTCGGCCTATGCCGTTTCCGGCTGCGAGAGCTCGAGCAAGCGATCCTCGATCGCATCAAGTCGCAGCAGGTGACTGGTCACTCCCGACGCCTTTACCCGCCACGCCCACGGAGAGGCATCCGCCTCATCGACGGCATAGATGTTTTGCGGCGTGATGCGCACCGGATGTGGCGTGCCGCGCACCTCCAGCGCATAAAACGGCAGCCGCTCCGGCTGGGTAATGGCCTGCATGACCAGCAGACGGGTGAACCGACGCTGCGCATCCTCGGTTGGGTGTTCGGGATACAACAGTCGGTGAACATTGACCACGGGCACCTGGACGTCCTGCCAGATCAGCGTGGGCTCCAGCCAGGGGATGTCCGCGTGCTCGTGATCAGTCTGCACGGCACCTGCCCGGGTGGTGACCTCGAGAAAGGCACTACGCGGCAACAGGATGGACCCGGTGTCCAGCTGCACAATCACCGACTCGACCGACGGCGCGCGGGTCTCTTCACTCATGCGACGACCTCCTCAAGATGACGCCGGATTTCGTCCAGCAGGTCATTCTCCAGGTACGGCTTGCCCAGATAGCCATTGACGCCCAGCCGCGAGGCCCGCTCGCGATGCTTCGTGCCACTGCGCGATGTGATCATGATAATCGGCACCTGGCTCAGCTCCGGATGGTCGCGGACATGGGCGGCGAACTCGAAGCCGTCCATACGCGGCATCTCCACATCCAGCAGGATCAGCTGCGGTCGCCGCTCCTCCAGCATCGTCACGGCATCGAGACCGTCGCGGGCCGTGACCACATCGTACCCATGGCGGGCGAGCAGACGCGCGGTGACCTTGCGGATGGTGATCGAGTCATCCACGACCATGACGCGTGGGGCGCCGGCAATCTCCGCCGGCATACCCGTGTCGACGGCGCCCGCCGTAGCCGCCGCGAAACGCACCAGCATGCTCAAGTCGAGGATCAGCATGACCGAGCCATCGCCCTGCAGGGTCGCACCAGCGACCCCCGGGATGCGGCTCAAGACCGGGCCTACCGATTTCACGACCATTTCCTGGCTTCCCAGCAACCCGTCGATCCGCAGCGCCACGCGCTGATCGTCAGCGCGCACCAGCAACAGCGGGAACGCGTGGTCCGGCAGATGGCTGGCGCTGGCCTGCGTCTCGATCCCCATCAGGTCACCCAGGGCCCGCACGGCATAGTCCTGACCCGCGTAAGGATAGCTCACATGCCCGTCGCCGCTGGCCACGACCTCGTCCGCATGCGCCCGCACGACGCCCTCCACGGACGCCATGGGCACGGCGAAGGTCTCCTCGCCCACCTGAACCAGCAATGCCTGCGAGATCGCCAGCGTAAACGGCAACCGCATGGTAAAGCGCGAGCCTCGTCCGGGCGTGGATTCGATCTCCAGCGTGCCGCCCAGCTGCTTGACGTCGCTGTTCACCACGTCCAGCCCCACCCCTCGACCGGCCACCTGCGACACCTCCGCGGCGGTGGAGAACCCGGACTGCAGGATCAATTGCAGGGCCTGGGCATCGGTAATCTCGGCATCGGAGGCCAGCAGCCCGCGCTCCACGGCTCGCGTGCGGATGGCATGGGCATCAATCCCGGCGCCATCGTCCGTCACTTGCAGGCGGATCTCGCTGCCTGACTGTTCGAGCGACACCCCGATCTGGCCCGTTTCCGACTTGCCGGCCGCGCGCCGCGCGTCGCTGTCCTCGATCCCGTGCGCAATCGCATTGCGCAGCAGGTGCTCAAGCGGGGCGACCAGCCGTTCCAGCAATGCGCGGTCGAGCTCGGCCCCCTGCCCGGAAAACTCCACACGGACCGACTTGCCCATGTCGTCGCCGGCCTGGCGTACCACGCGCCGCAGGCGCGGGGCCATACGTGCGAACCGCACCATGCGCTGGCGCATCAGCTGATCCTGGAGATCGGTCCCCACGCGACGCTGCTGCAGCAGGATGCCGCCGGCATTCTGTAGCTCGTCACCCACGTCCTGCTTCAGGGCCTCAAGGTCACTGACACTCTCGGCCAGCGCACGCGAGAGCTGCTGGATCCCGGAATAGCGGTCCATCTCCAGCGGATCGAAATCCACCGCCTCGTCACCGCTCTCCTTCTCGACCCGGAACAGAATCTGCGCCTCGGTCTCGATCTCGAGCTTGCGCAGCTGCTCGCGCAAGCGAGCGATCGTCCGCTCCAGTTCATCGACCTGACCTTCGACGCGACCCACGGTTTGCTCGAAGCGACGATGAAAGGTCGCAAGCTCGCCGGCATGATTGACCAGCGCATCCAGCACCTCGGCATCCATGCGCACCTGGTCCTGGATACGGCGCGCCTCCATCGGCACGGGGTGCGCGACCGTCTCCGACTCGTCGTCGTCCGCCAGGAGGGCCGCGGGTTCGATCTCCTCGGCCTCACTGCGGGCGGCCGGCTGGCTCTCGAACTCTTCGCCGCCACCGGATGCCCACTCGCGCAACGCCGGCAGGGTCTCGCTGGCCTCTTCGTTCGTCTGCCAGCTACCGACCCCGCGCTCGACCAGGTGCTGGACATCGGTCAATGCGCGCTCGACCAGCCGGAAGAATCCTTCTCGGGGCTCCAGTCCGGTCTCGGTCTCCACGCCCAAGGCACTTTCCAGGGCATGGGCAATCGCCCCTACCACCTCGAAACCAGCCATCCGGGCACTGCCCTTCAGCGTATGCACCTCGCGCTGGAAGGCATTCTGATCCGGCCCCGGACGGCCGCCGGCCTCGCGCCACGATGCCAGGGCCGCGAACGCGGCCTCCAGGATATCGCGGGCCTCTTCGATGAATACCTCGGCGAACTCCGGATCGATCTCTTCCTCCGGCTCCACCTCCAGCCCGGCATCCGGCTCGCCCGCCAGCCCGGCGTCGTCGGGCTCGGCGCCCACCGCTTCGGCCTCCGCTGGCTCGGGCGTCAAAGGCGTCGCGGACTCGACATCCGGTTGCGGTGGCTCGAGCGCCGATCCGAGCCCATCCGACTGTGGCGGCTCGGAGACCTGCTCGGCGGCATCCTCGTCGGCAGCACGCAGCAACTGCTCGGCGGTCGCATGGTCGAGGAGCTCGTAGACCTCGGGCGACCACTCGGGTGGTGCCTCCGTCTTGACCGGGTCAGGGTGCTCGTCGGCCACTGCATCTGCCACGTAGCGCTCGAGTTCGGCGAGCAGAGTCTGAGCTCGCGCCGCCAGCGGCCACTCCATCTCGCGATGGATGCGCACGATGCGCTCGAACGGCCCGCAAACGGCGTAGATGCCGCGGATATCGGCCGTTCGGGCACTACCGTTCAGGGTATGCAGTGCACGTTCGAGCTCGTGATTCGGCACCCTGTCGGGCCGGTTCCCGGACGCGTCGATCCATTCGCGAAGGGTAGCCAGATGGGTACGGGCCTCGGCCGAGAACACCTGCCAGAGTTGCGGGTCGGTGCCCGCGTCCTCGGGCAACTCGAGCGTTTCGTCGTTCGTTTCCAGCGCGGGCTCCACGGGGACACCCGACTCGAGCTCGGCCTCGGGCCCGTCCAGCGACACCCCCAGCTCCTGTGAATCCAGGTCGAGCGGCTCCGCCGACTCCAGTTCTTCTTCCGGGGCCTCCAGAATGGGGGCCGCCGGCCATTCGGGCTCGGCCCCGCCTGCGGCAGGCTCGAGGGCATCCATACTGCGCGCGAGCTCGGCAAAATCGTCCTCGGCACCGGCCGGCACCTCGGCGGCTTCTTCCGCCGGCTCCATCTCGCCGGACAGCAGTGCCTGCAGACGCAAGGCGATATCCAGCACCGGGGTGTCCGGGCCGGCATCATCCCGGACTTCTGCTACCAGGCCCGGCAGGACTGCAATCGCATCCTCAAGTGCCTGGATGGTCGCGAAGTCCGCCTCTTGGCCGCCTTCCAGCAGGCGATTCAGGAATGACTCCACAACCCAGGCGAATTCGCCCAGACGCAAGGCACCCGCCAGGCGGCCGGAACCCTTGAGCGTATGGAAGGAACGACGGATCACCGTCAGGGCATCCATGTCGGAGGGCGCGGCCTGCCAGCGCGGGAACTGCTCGCCGAGGCTTTCGATCTCCTCGTCGGCTTCCTCGAGGAAGATATCGAGAATCTCGGGATCGATATCCGGCCCCCGGACCTGCGAGGACAACACAGACTCGTCGTAATGCAGATGTTCTGCACTCGAGACTTGCACCGGGGCCGGATTGGTTTCGGATACTGTCTCCTGCTCCGGGATATTCTCCTTGGCCTCACCAAACACGGCCAGCGGCTCTTCCTGTCCCGCGACCTCTTCAACGTCGTCACCCGGCGAGGCCCCTTCCCCGCTCGCACCCACGGACACATCGGTCAGTGAAACGGGGCGTTCGGCCCCATCGCCACCGGAGATGGCACCCAGACGCTGCAGTGCGGCCACGCCCCGCTCGTGGACACTATCCAGTTCGCGCCAGGGCTGCCCGGAGGACTCCAGCGCCAGCTCGATCGAGCTCAACACCTCCGCCAGCGCCCCGACCTCGTCCTCGCCCAGGTCCTGTGCCGCCAGCCCGGCGTCAGCGCGGGCCTCCAGGTAGCGGATCAACGGCTGCAACAGGGCCTGCAGGGCCTCGAAACCACCGATCGACATCGCACCGTCGACCCGCTCCAGCGCACCGCGGGCCTCGCGCAACCCGTTATCCGCGCCTTCCCCGGAGAGGTACCCAAGCAAGGTATCGCGCACACGCCGCACGTCCACCAGGGCCTCCTGGTAGACCGCCGCGGCCAGATGGCGATCGAAGTCGGCACGCGGGCCGCTGGCCGCGCGCCGACGCAGGCCCGATTCGAGCAGCGACTCCAGCGCCAGGAGATGCTCGGCCAACTCCATGTCGACCTGTTCATCGGAGTGCCCGGCCCGCTCCGGCGTCAGGGTCTCTGTCAGGGCATCGGTGTGGCGCTGCCCCGCCTCCAGGCCGAGCAGGCTCAGGGTCGAGCCGATACGCTCGACCTGTTCGCTCAGACTGGCCAGCTCCTCGTGGCCGCGCTGTTCCGAGCGCATCAGCACATCCAGGCGCTCTCGCACCTCGGCCAGGTCATCTTCCAGGGCGGCGCGCAGATTCTGATAAACCGCCTGGCCGACCCCTCCGCCGTCGTCGCCTTGCAGCGCGTGCAGACCGAACACCTCGCGCACCGCGCGCGCCTGCTCGCCATCGGAGCTTGACCCCGCAATGTGGAACAGCAAGGTCTTGATCAGGTCATCCGGAATGGCGTGATCGGGCTCCGAGCCATCGTCGTGCGACTCGCAGTGCTCGCTGAGGATGCCCAGGTAGCGCCCGAGCTCGCGGTCCACGCGCCCGATCAGGCGGCGAATGTCGGTACCGGCCTCGAGGCCCTCGTCGGCGAGCGACTCCAGGATGCCACCGGTAATCCAGAACAGGCGCCGGAGATCCCCGGGCGGGACCATTTCCTCGATCTGCTGTGCAACGGGCTTCAGGCGGCGGGCCGCCGCGGTCACATCACCGCGGACCAGCTCGAGAAGCTCGCGCTGAAATCCCCGACGGGCCTCCTGCAGGCGCCGTGCGCGCTCCTGAGGCTGTGGCGCCTCGCCACCGGCCCCAACGCGACCGTCGTCCACCGCCTGCAGATCCGGCATCAGGGCCGCGACGTCCATCAGCAAGGTGGCGCCCCGCGCTGCCCGCAGCTCGTTGAGCAGCGGGACCAGGATCATCGGCGAAGGCAGTTCCGAGTCGCCCTCCTGCTCAAGGTAGTCGGGCAACTGCAGCGCGGCACGCAAGAGCGCCTCGGTTGCCTCCGGGCTGGGCGGCTCGGCCCCCTGCTGCAGATCCATCACCTGCAACATCTCGTCGCAGATCAGGACCACGCTCTCGACCTGCACCATGGTCAGGGTGCCGCGAATCTGCTCCAGTCCCGCGCGGGCCTCCTCCAGACACTCGCCACAGGCGGGGTCCTCGGCATAACGACGCAGGGCGTCCTGGAGCTCGACAAAGAGCTTGTCGAGTTCGTCGCGGACCCAATTCAGTGCGCTGGGTGCCATATCTGGGGCCCGGCGTCAGGCGCGCTGCTCGTTCGGGACGGTTTCCTCGGACGACGCATCGGGCGCGGCGGCAGCCTCGCCAGGCTCGGGTAGCGTCGGGTCGGGGAGCTTGAAGTCCGACACCGAGGACTGGAGCTGCGCGGACAGTTGCGCCAGGTCGCCGATGGCGGCCGCGGTGGACTGGGTGCCCTGGGTGGTCTCCGAGGTGATCTCGCGGATCTGGCCCATGATCGAGGTCACGTTGCGCGCCATCTCGGACTGCTGGCGCGCCGAGTTCGCGATCCCGTCGATCAGGTCCGCCAGATCGGCAGAGACCTGCTCGATCTCGGCCAGCGCCTCGCCCGCTGCCTGGGCCATCTCGGCCCCGGACACCACGTTGGCGGTACTTTGTTCCATCGACGAGACCGCCTCGCTGGTATCCGCCTGGATCGCTTTGACCAGACCCTCGACCTGACGGGTCGCCCCGGAGGAGCGTTCCGCGAGGCGCTGGACCTCGTCCGCCACCACCGCGAACCCGCGACCCGCCTCGCCTGCGGCGGATGCCTGGATCGCCGCGTTCAACGCAAGCACGTTGGTCTGTTCAGCGATGTCATTGATCAGCCCGATGATGTCGCCGATCTCCTGCGAGGATTCGCCCAGGCGCTTGATCCGTTTCGCGGTCTCCTGGATCTGCTCGCGGATAGTGTCCATCCCCTCGATCGAGCGGCGCACCGTGGCCGCCCCCTTGGACGCGATTTCCACGGAGTTTCGTGCCACCTGGGCCGACTGCCCGGCATCCTGCGCGACTTTGTCGACCGAATGGCTCACCTCGTCGATCGCGTCGTTCGCCTGCTGGATCTCGCGGGCCTGTTCCTCGGACTTCTCGGCCAGCCCGAGCACCTGCGAGCGGGTGGCGGCCGAGGATTCGCTGATATCCGCCGCCACCGTGTTGATGGTCGCGACCAGCGTTCGCAGGTTCTCGATCGCGTAGTTCATCGAGTCCGCGATCGCGCCAGTGAAGTCCTCGGTCACGGTCGCGTTGACGGTGAGATCCCCGTCTGCGAGGTTCATCATCTCGTCGAGCAGGCGCAGGATCGCCTGCTGGTTACGTTCATTCTGCGCCTCGGTCTCGGCCAGTTCGCGCTTGGTGTCGCGATAGAGGAACAGGCCCATCGCGATCAGCAGCAACAGCGCCAGGCCACCCAGGGCGAAGCCGACCAGGGCGATCACACCCGCCTGTTCGGCCTCCCGGTTCAGGGCGACTTCCAGGCCACCGGTCACGTCCAGCATTGCCCCCGAGCGGGCCTCGACGGCCGAGGCCGCAGCGTTGATCTCGAAAATCTGCGACGAGGTATCCAGCACCCCTTCGACCGCCTCGCTGAAGGCGATGAACAGGGTCGCGATCTCCTGCAGAGTGCGCTGGGTCTCGGCATCGTTAACACGCTCGATGCCCAGGGGCTCGAAGCCCTCGATCAGGCCGTCGAGCACACGCCCGTACAGCGTGGCATCACGCTCGAAGCGCTCGATCGCGGTGGCCGCGGCCGCACCACCCTGCAACACCTGGTTGAGGTTGTTGGCGATACGCTGAATCAGCATCGTCTGGCGCGAGGCCACATAGATCTGCTCCGGCGATTCCCCAATCTGGACCATACGCCGCACGACGTCATCGGACAGGCGTGCCAACTCCGGCGAGAAGGCCTCCACCGCCTCGGAGAATTCCGTCACCTGCTCGATATCATCCGAGCCCACGATGACGGTGGTGACGTCGTCGCGATAAAGCGACCACTCGCGATTGACGGCCGCGAGCTCACTGGAGACCGCCTCCGGCAGCGGCAGCAGGCCGTCGCCACCATCGCGCAGGCGCTCGAGCTGGTCGTCGAAGCGATTACGCAACTCCGTGATATCGGTAATCGCCTGTTCGGAGCCCCCGGCCGCTTCCAGAGTACCCGTCGCCAATCGCTGCGAAAGCAGCTGCATCTCGCTGGCCAGGGCAACACGGTCGCGATACTGACTTTGCTCGAATTCGTGGTAGGTAAAGGCCACGCCCGTCGCGATCAGGGCCAGCACCAGCAGCCCCCCGAGGACGATATTGCGCAAGCGTCGACTCGATCCCATACGTCAAACCCCCTGTTGCAGCCCGTCGGCTCCGCTTATACAGCTGCCGCGGTCTGTTCGGTATTCGATGCCCCAGCCAGCTCCATGCCGGCAAAGCGATTGGTGTCATTCAAAAGCAGATCCAGATCCAGCACCGGGTGCAGTCGGTGCCCGAGATCGAATCCGCCGGTAATAAAGGGGCGCACGCCATCAGGCACCGACACCTCCAGTCGCCGTTGCGAAGGAATGCAGCGACGCATGCCCTCGACCTGGCTCACCAGCAACCCGGCCATCCCGTGCCCCTGAGGGGCCACCACCACACGCTGCCCGCTCGCGTCGTGCGGCAGCGGGGTGTCCAGCAGCAGCTTGCCCATATCGAAAACCGGCAGGACCAGCCCGCGCAGATTCCCCACACCCAGCACGGCCGGATCCGCCAGCGGCACGCGCGTCAGCGACAGCGGATCGGCCACCTCGGCGATCGAGTCCATGTCGACCAGAAAACGGAAATCGGCGACACGGAGCAACACCCCGCGCCAGCCCGTGCCGATATCCCGTCGCAGTTCACGGTTCACGCGACGCCCTTCGCGATCAAGACTCGCGAGCAGGGCGTAGGGCGTGGACCTCTCGACCTTCATGCGTTGAGGTACTTCCCGATGGTCTGCAGCAGCTCCTTCTCCGCCACCGGCTTGGTGATGTAGTCCCGGGCCCCCTGGCGCATGGCCCAGACCCGGTCCGTGGCCTGGTCCTTGGTGGACACCACGACCACGGGTACATGCGAGGTCTCGTCGGATTTCGACAAGTCGCGGGTGGCCTGGAAGCCATTGAGCCCCGGCATCACCACATCCATCAGCACCAGATCCGGGACCTGTGCTTTGGCCGCGGCCACGCCCTCCTCGCCGCTTTCAGCCGTAGTCACGGCATGGCCATGCTTTTCCAGCATGGTGCGCAGGACATGGATCTCGGTCGGGGAGTCATCAACGATCAGGATGCGGGCCATGGGTCGTTCCTTGTCGGCATCTTGTGGTGCGGCGGGTTTCAGCTTCCTGCCGGGCGAGTGTACTGGCGCATCGCACCCAGGAGGTCATCCCGGGTGAAGGGCTTGGTCAGGTAATCCTCGGAGCCAACCACGCGGCCCTTGGCCTTGTCGAATACGCTGTCCTTGCTCGACAGCATGATGATCGGCGTAGCCCGGAACCGTTTGTTGTTCTTGATCAGGGCACAGGTCTGGTAGCCATCCAGACGCGGCATCATGACATCGATGAAAATGATATCCGGGTTGGAGTTGGCCACCTTGGACAGGGCCTCGAAGCCATCCACGGCCGTAATCACGTCCGCACCGTGCTTCTGCAGCAAGGATTCGGCGGTGCGCCGAATGGTCTTGCTGTCATCAATCACCATGACTTTCAGCCCCTGAAACTCGGCAGCCGATTCCGCTTCTGCCAGTGCGTTCGCCACCCTGCTCCCCCTGAAGGCTCTCTGCGCCCCCGAATCTATCGGAAGCTCGAGTCCGTGACAAACAGCACCCAATGATATTGCCTGCCCCCGCGAGCAGCGCAAGGAGTGCGAGCGAGCGCACACAGTTGCCCTGCCTCGACGGAGATCCATGAGGGCCGCGATGACATGGCATACTCGGGCCACACTTCGACACCGCGGAACCGCTCGTGGCGCATGACATCGCTGTCCTGATGGACCCAATCACCAGCATCAAGCCCTGGAAGGACACCACCTTCGCCATGCTGCTCGCCGCCCAGGCACGCGGGCACCGCCTGCACTACCTGGAACCCGGCGACCTGTGGATCGAAGAGGGGCGCGCACAGGTCCGCAGCCGCCCGGTGGCAGTGCGCGACCAGCGCGAGGACTACTACACCCTGAGGCCCGAGCAAGAAGGCGACGCCAGCCGCTTCGATCTCCTGCTGATGCGCAAGGACCCGCCGTTCGACCTCGAGTACATCTACGCCACCTACGCCCTGGACCTGGCCGAGCGGGACGGCGTGCGCGTGGTCAACCGACCCGGGGCCCTGCGCGACGTGAACGAGAAGGCCTTCGCCACGCATTTCGTCGACTGCGGGCCACCGACCCTGATCACCCGCGACCGCGCGCGCATCCGCGCCTTCCTCGAGCACCACGGCGACATCGTCGTCAAGCCGCTGGACGGCATGGGCGGGGCCTCGGTGTTCCGCATCCGCGAGGGCGACCCCAACCTCTCGGTCATCCTCGAGACCATGACCGAATTCGACCGGCGCACCATCGTCGCCCAGCGCTTCCTGCCGGAATACACCGCCGGCGACAAGCGCATCATCCTGATCGGGGGTGAACCCTACGATCATGCACTGGCACGGATCCCGGCCGAGGGCGAGACCCGGGCCAATCTGGCCGCCGGCGGGCGTGGCGAGGCCGTTCCCCTGACTGATCGCGACCGCTGGATCTGCGCGCAGATCGCCCCCGAGCTCAAGCGCCGAGGCCTGGACTTCGTCGGCATCGACGTGATCGGCGACTACCTGACCGAGATCAACGTCACCAGCCCCACCGGCGTGCGTGAGCTCGATGCCGCCCGCGGCGACGATCTCGCCGGCCAGTTCATCGACTACCTGACCCACCCCTGACCCCGCGAGGTGATGCCCATGCCGATCCCGTTTCCGCGCACCCGCCAGGCCTTCCTTGGACCGATCCTGCTCGCCGCGCTGGCGCTGGCCGGCTGCGACCGCGACACACCGGACACCGAGACGCTGAATTTCTTTGCCTTCGGCACGATCGTGGACGTCACGCTCTACCCCGCCGGGGCCTACGACCTCGAGGCGCTGGAATCCGAGTTGCAGGCCGAACTGGAGATCCTGCATACCTCCTGGCATGCCTGGGAGCCGGGATCGCTCGGGCGTACCAATGAACTGCTGGCGCTTCGGGCCGAGTTCAGCGCCCCGCCCTCTGTCCTGCCACTGATCGAACGTGGCAAGGAAATGGAAGAGCTGAGCGACGGCCTGTTCAACCCGGCGCTGGGCAAGCTGATCGCCGCCTGGGGCTTTCATCAGGACGAGCCCGGGGGCCCGCCACCGGACGACGACACCCTGGAGGCGCTGCTAGAGGATCCGCCCAGCATGCTCGACGTCGAACGCAACGGGGTACGTCTGCGCGGCCAGCACGCGGACCTGCAACTGGACTTCGGGGGGCTCGCCAAGGGTCTCGCCGTCGAACGCATGCTCGACCTGTTGCAGGGCCAGGGCGTGGAGGCCGCGATCTTCAACGCCGGTGGCGATTTAATGACCCTCGGACGGCCTGCCGACCGACCCTGGCGCGTGGCGATCCGGCATCCCCAGGGTGGCATTCTCGGGAGCATCGAGCTTGATGCAGGCGAGGCGCTGTTCAGCTCCGGCGACTACGAGCGCGGCTACGAATGGGAAGGCGAACACATCCACCATGTGATCGACCCGCGCAGCGGGCGCCCCAGCGAAGGCATCCACGGCGCTACCGTGCTGCACAGCGACCCCGCCCTGGCCGACGCCGCCGCGACCACGCTGATGATTGCCGGCCCCGAGGAATGGCCGCGCTACGCCCGCAAGATGGGTATCGAGGCCGCCCTGGTGGTACTCGATGACCGCATCGAGGCGACCCCGGCGATGGCCGAACGCGTGCGCCTGGAAGAAGGCCAGCCCTCGCTCGAGGAGCGCCAACTGCCGTGACGTTTTCGGGCCTGCGCTGGGGTGACGGGGTGATCGCCACCCTGGCCAGTGGCGTTGTGGTCGCGGCCTTTGCCCTCGCCTACCTGCCGGATAGCGAGGCCTCCATGCTGGTCATCACCCAGACCGGTGAGCCGCCGCGGCAGGAACCCCTGGACCGCACCCGCGAGATCGAGATTCAGGGCCCAGCCGGCATCACCCGCGTGCAAATCGAGCCGGGCAGGGCCCGCTGCGCCGACTCCCCCGGTACACGCAATATCTGCGAGAACAGCGGCTGGCTGCAGCGACACGGCGAGATCGCGGTCAGCCTGCCCAACCGGCTGACCCTGCAGGTGCAGGGCCGCGGCCCCGGCTACGACAGCCTTCATTACTGAGCCCGGCGTGACCGCCTCCACCCCCGACACGCTGACCCAGCGCGACCGTGCGATCGCCGCGCTGGCCGCCATCGCTATTGGCGTCCAGATTCTGGAGGCGGCGATCCCGAGCCCGGTTCCGGGCATCAAGCCGGGGCTCGCGAACATCGTGACCCTGATCGCCCTGCTGACCCTCGGCTGGCGCGCGGCGGTGGCGGTGACCCTGATCCGGGTCGTTGGCGCCGCCCTGCTACTCGGCACGCTGATGAGCCCCACCTTCTGGCTGTCGCTGGCCGGGGCCCTGGCCGCCCTGGCCGCGCTCGGCCTGCTGCGCCCACTGGCACCTCGGCATATCGGCGCGCTGGGCCTCGCCATCGCCGCGGCGATGGCGCACATCACCGGCCAGTTCCTGCTGGCCTGGGGCGTGATCATCCCCCACCCGAACCTGCCACTGGTGCTACCCCCACTATTGCTGGCCGCTCTGATTACCGGCAGCGTGACCGGTATACTGGCAGCACACGTGCTCGCAGACCCCCGGATCCAGCGCCATGTCCGTCTCGCACGGCACCCTTGAACCCGAATCTCCGCAGCGTCGCGGCCAACTGGGCCCGATGCTGTTTCTGGCCGTGGTCGCGCATGCCCTGATCATCCTCGGCATCGGCTTCGCCGTGGACCCACTGGACACGCCTTCCCGCGAGCCCCTGGACGTGACCTGGGTGACCGACCCGGACGCGCAGGCGCCAGAGCCGGAAGAGGTCGAACGCATCGCCACCGAAGACCAGGCCGCCAGCGGCGAAGGCGAGGAAGTGCAGGAGGCGTTATCCCCGGAGGCCGAGACCGAGGGTGTCGGCGAACCGGAACCCGAGGGCGTCGAAGCCACGCTGCCAGACCCGGGGCCACTGGTGATGGAGCCCGCCCAGCCGGAACCGGAGCCCGAACCCGAGGCCGTGGAGGCCGAGACGGACGAAGCGGAACCGACTGCCCCCGAGGTCGCCGAACCGGACCCGATCGAATCGCCCGAGGCGGAGGAACGCCCATCGGCCGCCGCGCTGATGAACCGGGGCCTGGACACCGCGCGCGCGGCCCCGGCCGAGGAGCGCCGCGAATTCTCCACCCGCGCCACCCGCACCCGCTACCTCGACAGCCTTGCTGCACGCAGCGCGCCGGAGGCCGCCTATCTGCAGTCCTGGATCAACAAGGTCGAGCGCGTCGGCAACCTGAACTACCCCGACGAGGCCCGCCGCCGGGGCCTGTCCGGCACGCTGGTACTGTCGGTCCGCCTGAACCCGGATGGCGAGCTGATGAACATCGAGATCGCCCGCAGCTCCGGCGAACCGGTGCTCGACCAGGCCGCGATGCGCATCGTGGAGCTGGCCGCGCCCTATGCCCCGTTTACCGAACAGATGCGCGAGGAATACGACGAACTCGTGATCACCCGGACCTGGGCCTTCCGCCGCGACCAGATGGAGCAGATTCGCTAGCAAGACACGAGGAACATCCGGGCTCGAGTTCCTTGCGGCATCACGGAGCAGCGTCGATACTGAACACATGACGCAAGCCCCTTCCAGCTCGAGCGCGGCCAGCCTGCGCGATCACTTCCTGATCGCGATGCCGAGCCTGAACGATGGCTACTTCAGCCATGCGGTCACCTATATCTGCGATCACGACGCCGAAGGGGCCCTGGGGCTGGTAATCAACCAGCCCACCGAGCTTTCGCTACGCGACCTGCTACAACACGTCGATCTCGAGCCTCGCGACGAGCTGCCGGAGATCCCGGTCTACCGGGGCGGCCCGGTCCAGCCCGAGCACGGCTTCGTGCTGCACACTGGAAAGCCCGAGTGGCGGGGCAGCCAGCCCATCACCGACTCCATCGTGCTGACCACCTCGCGCGACATCCTGGAGGCTATCAACGAGGGCCGCGGCCCGAGCCGCGTCCTCATTGCCCTGGGACACGCCGGCTGGGGACCGGGGCAGCTCGAGAGCGAACTGGCCGAAAACGCCTGGCTAACCACCCGCGCCGATGCCGACATCCTGTTCGACCACCCCAGCGCCGAGCGCTGGGCCGCGGCGGCCAAGCTGATCGGCATCGACGTCAACCTGATCAGTTCCGCGCCCGGCCACGCCTGAGGCGGGCCCGGCAACGTCATGGGGCTTCTGGCCTTCGACTACGGCCGCCGGCGGATCGGGATCGCGGTGGGCGAGGAACTGACCGGCGCCGCGCGCGGACTGCGCACGCTCAACACCGATTCACCGGAAGTCTGGTCCGTGATCGACACTCTGGTGAGCGAGTGGGCACCCGAGGGCTTTGTCGTCGGCTGGCCCACCCAGGCGGACGGGAAGCCCACGCCGCTGGCGAAACGCATCCGCGCGTTCGGGGCCGCCCTCGAAGCGCGCTACGGGCAACCGGTATACTGGTACGACGAGCATCTGACATCGCACCTGGCCCGCGAGCGCAGCGGGCGGGGACGCCACGACCCGGGGCTGGACGCCCACGCTGCCGCGGTCATCCTCGAAGGCTGGTTTCAGGAGAACGCATGAAGACGCCGGACGTCCCAACCCTGCTCGACAGCATGGCCGAGAAGGCACGCCAGTATCTGGACAAGCGCGGGATCGACAACCCGATGGTGGTCGGTATCCACTCCGGCGGTGTCTGGATCGCGGAGCACCTGCGCGAACGCCTCGGGGTGGAAAGGCCACTGGGCAAGCTGGATATCAGCTTCTACCGCGACGACTTCTCCCGCATCGGCATGCATCCGCAGGTCCGCCCGTCCGAGCTGCCGGAGGACCTGGACGGCGTGCATGTCCTGCTGGTGGATGACGTGCTCTACACCGGGCGCACGATCCGCGCCGCCCTGAACGAGCTGTTCGACTACGGGCGCCCCGCCTCGGTCACGCTCGCCGTGCTGGTCGAGCGCGACGGGCGCGAGCTGCCGATCGCCGCCGCGATCGTCGGGGAACACATGGAACTCGGCACCCGGGAGCAGATCAAGCTGCGCGGCCCCGAACCCCTGCGCCTGGAGCGCGTCACCCTGGAGACCGACGGGGACGCCGACGCATGAGCGATACCGTGGTTACCCCGGTCCTGGCCGGGGCTGCCCGCCTGCCGGAGCCGGGCCCGTTGCCCAATCGCCTGCAGCTGACCGATGACGGCCAGCTGCGCCACCTGCTGACCATCGAGGGCCTCAACCGCGATCTCCTGAACGAGATCCTGGATACCGCCGAGTCGTTCGCGAACATGAACGAGAAGGCGGTCAAAAAGGTCCCACTGCTGCGCGGCAAGACCATCGTCAATCTGTTCTTCGAGGCCAGCACCCGTACCCGCACCACCTTCGAACTGGCCGCCAAGCGCCTGTCCGCGGACGTGCTCAACATCAACATCAGCACCTCCTCGGCGGTCAAGGGCGAGAGCCTGCTGGATACTCTGCGCAACCTCGAGGCGATGAACGTGGACATGTTCGTGGTACGCCACGAAGAGAGCGGGACCGCGCATTTCATCGCCCGCCATGTCGCCCCCGGCATCAGCGTGCTGAACGCCGGAGACGGCCGCCACGCGCACCCCACCCAGGCCCTGCTGGACATGTTCACCATCCGCCGGCACAAGGGCGACTTCACCAAGCTGAAGGTCGCGATCGTCGGCGACATCCTGCACTCGCGCGTGGCGCGCTCGCAGATCCACGCGCTCAACATCCTGCAGACCGGCGAAGTGCGCGTGGTCGCGCCCTGTTCGCTGCTGCCGGCGGATGTCGACCAACTCGGCGTGCACGTCTACAACAACCTCGACGCGGGACTGAAGGACGTCGACGTGATCATCATGCTGCGCCTGCAGCGCGAGCGCATGGAGCACGCCCACCTGCCCTCCGAGCATGAGTACTACCAGTTGTTCGGACTGACCTCGCGCCGCCTGCAACTGGCGCACCCCACCTGCCTGGTGATGCACCCGGGCCCGGCCAACCGCGGGGTGGAGATCGAGTCCGCTGTGGCGGACGGGCCGCACTCGGTGATCCTGCAGCAGGTGACCTACGGCATCTCGGTCCGCCAGGCCGTGATGTCCATGGTGATGGGGGCGCATCAGTCATGAGTGTGCTGATCGAGAACGTACGAATCATCGACCCGGTGGACGACTACGACGAGGTCGGGGCGCTCTGCGTGCAGGGCGCCGAGATCCTTGCGCGAGGCCAGATACCGGACGGCTTCGAGCCGCGCCGGCGCATTGATGGCAGCGGGCTGTGGCTGTTCCCCGGCCTGATCGACCTTTCCGCGCGCATGCGCGAGCCCGGCGAGGAGCACAAGGCCACCATCGCCAGCGAGACGCTGGCCGCCGCGCGCGGGGGCATCACCAGCACCGTGATTCCCCCGGATACCGATCCGCCCATCGACTCCCCGGCCGAAATCGAGCTGATTGCGCGCCGCGCCCGGCAGGCCTGCGGCGTGCGGGTCTACACCCTGGGCGCCCTGACACAACGCCTGGAGGGGCAGCAGCTGGCCGAGATGGCGGCGCTGCAGCAGGCGGGGGCCCGCGGTGTGAGCAACGCCCACAAGCCGCTGGCCAGCCTGCTGGTGCTGCGCCGAGCCCTGGAATATGCGACCACCTTCGGCCTGACCATCGTGCTGCCCGCCCAGGACCTGTCGCTGACCGGCTCGGGCTGCATGCACGAAGGCGCGGTCTCCACGCGCCTGGGCCTGTCGGGCATCCCCGAGGCAGCCGAGACCGCCGCGCTGGGCGCCATCCTGGCCCTGGTCGAACAGACCGGGGCGCGCGTACACGTCGCAAGGCTGTCGACGCGCCGCGGGGCCGAGATGATCGCCAAGGCGCGCGCCGAAGGCCTGCCGATCACCGCCGACGTCGCCGCCCACCAGCTATTTCTGACCGAAGTCGACGTGGCCGAATACGACCCGAACGGCCATGTCATCCCGCCGCTGCGGGCCCAACGCGACCGTGACGGTCTGCGAGCAGCCGTCGCGCGCGGCGATATCAGCGCCATTTGCTCGGACCACCAGCCGCACGAGGCGGACGCCAAGCTCGGCCCGTTCGCCGGTACCGAGCCGGGCATCTCGGCCCTGGAGACTTTGCTGCCTCTGACCCTGCGCCTGGTCGAGGATGGCCTTCTCAGCCTGGGCGAAGCACTGGCGCGCGTGACGTCCGGGCCCGCGGAAATTCTTGGTTTCAAACAGGGCCGGCTGGGCGCCGGCGCGCGCGCCGATTTCGTTTTGTATGACCCCACCGCGCTTCAGGAGGTCCGACAGCAGGACTGGCTGAGCGCCGGGCGCAATTCGCCGTTTTTCGGCTGGACCTTCTCCGGCCAGGTTCGCGAGACCTGGGTAGCGGGCCGTCCGGCCTGGACCCAGCCCACTAAGGGAAACACTGAATAATGTACACGCTCGCGTTGGCACCCCAGGTTTTCCGAGACAAGGCGCGTCGTGCAGCGGGTAGTGGTTCTACCCGCAAGCGGCGCAACGCCGGATCGGGGAACCTGGGATGCCAACCCCACAAGCCATTAAAGCAGGGGCTCGGCCGCTTTTGCGCGCGCACGGCGTTGCGGCTCCCTTGTGCAGAGTCACTGCACGGCAGTCACCGCGCCTTGTTCGCACGCAAAAGCGACTCGAGCGCGAGCGTGTACATTATCCAGTGTTTCCCTAAGGACAACGCATGACCCCCACCGGCGCCGAACGCCCCCACCGCGGCACGATCTTTCAGGAGACCGCTCGCATCCTCGATCACCAGGATGCCGGGGCCGGTCAGTGGATCCTGCGCGTCCAGGCACCGGAATGCGCGCAGCGCGCCGCGCCCGGGCAGTTCGCCCACATCCAGTGTTCGCCGAACCTGCCGATGCGGCGCCCCCTGTCGATCCAGCGGGTCGACCGCGAGGCCGGGTGGGTCGAGTTCCTCTACAAGGTCGTGGGCGACGGCACGCAGGCACTGTCGCAGCAGCCGGTGGGCGATTCCCTGAGCGTACTGGGGCCGATCGGGGTCCCGTTCCGGCTGAACCCGGATCGTCCGCTGCGGCTGCTGCTCGGGGGTGGCGTCGGGATCCCGCCGATGGTCTTTCTGGCCGATCACCTGCGCCGCCAGGGCGAGGCGGGCCAGACCCGCGCGATCCTCGGCTCCGAGGTGCCGTTCCCGTTTCGGGCCAAGCCCTCGGAAATCCTCTGGCCAGGGCTGCCGGACGGGGCGATCGCGACCCTGCCGCTGTTGGAGGACTGGGGCGTGGCCTGCCGCCTGACCTCGAAGGCAGGCATCCCCGGTGCCCATGACGGCTTCGTGACCGATCTCGCCCGCGCCTGGCTCAAGACGCTCTCGCCTGTGGAACGTGATCAGGTCGAGCTCTATGCCTGCGGCCCGCACCCGATGCTCGAGGCCTGCGCGGAACTGGCGGCGGAGTTCGGCCTGCCCTGTCAGGTCTCGCTGGAGGAATTCATGGCCTGTGCAGTGGGTGGCTGCGCGGGCTGCACGGTACCGGTGCGCACCCCCGACGGCGTGGCGATGAAGCGTGTCTGCGTGGATGGGCCGGTGTTTGCGGCCGCCGATGTGTTCCCGGAGCCTGCGCGGGCCTGAGGGACAGGACGCACGGAGGGGTTCTTGGTAAGCGCCGGACACTGGGGAGCGCCCCTCCGAGATCCACATTGAGGAGCCGAGGGTGATGCGGTTCGCTTCGCTCAGCGCATCCTACCGGTCGGGGAGTTGAAGGTCTTCCTCGGCCTCGTCGGCCGCGGAGACGCCGCCGCCGAAGTTGAGGCGCCATTCGAGGTCGGCACGCGAGTCTGCCTTGTTCAGGGCCTCGTCCAGCATCACTCGGCCACCCTTGAACAGCTTGACGATGGCCTGATCGAAGGTCTGCATGCCCACCGAGCTGCCCTTGGCCATAATCTCCTTGATCTCGCTGATCTTCTCGTCGCGGATCAGTTCGGAGATATACGGCGTGTTCACCATGATCTCCAGCGCAGCCACACGCTGTCCGTCCTTGGTCTGCAACAGGCGCTGGGCGATGATCGCGCGCAGGTTCAGCGACAGATCCGAGAGGATCTGCGAGCGGTTGTCCTCGGGGAATAGATTGATCACGCGATCGAGCGCCTGGGTGGCATTGGTCGCGTGCAGGGTGGTCAGCACCAGGTGGCCGGTATCGGCGTAGGTCAAGGCCGCACGCATGGTCTCGCGGGAACGCACCTCCCCGATCATGATCACGTCCGGGGCCTCGCGCATCCCCTCCTGCAGGGCGTGATCATAGCTCGGGGTGTCGATCCCGACCTCGCGCTGGCCGACGATCGAGCGCTTGTGCGTAAAGAGAAACTCGATCGGGTCCTCGACCGTAAGAATATGACCGCTGGAATGCGTATTACGGTGATCAATCATCGAGGCGAGCGTGGTGGACTTCCCGGTCCCGGTCGCGCCGACGATCAGCACCAGCCCGTCATGGTGCGAGACGAATTCCTCCAGCACCGGGGGCAGCCCAAGCTGCTCGATGGTCGGGATGGACATGCGGATGAAGCGAATGACCATCGCGACCTCGCCGCGCTGGCGATAGACATTCACGCGGAAGCGTCCCAGACCCTCGCGCGAGACGCCAAAGTTGACCGCGGTCTCGCGCTCGAAGATCTCGGCCTGATGCTCGTTCATCATCTCGCGCGCGATGGCCTCCGCCTGACCGGGTGCGAGTGCCTTGCGCGAGATCGGCTGCAGGACCCCGTCGACCTTGATGCTCGCGGGCGCGCCGGTCAGGAAGAACAGGTCCGAGGCGGCCTTCTGCGCCATCAGGCTCAGGTACGGTTCGATCTGCATCTGGCTCATCGCTGATCTCCCGAAGGGTGCGGACCGTTAGCGGACACTGTAGTCCTCGGGACGGTCGTCCACGGACAGGCCCTCGCCCGTGTCCGCCACGGCCGGGGCACCGTCATCCTGTGCCCGCTGCGAGTCGAGCTTGATGCGCAGCCGCAGGTCGTTCACCGAATCGGCATTGCGCAGGGCCTCCTCGTAACTGATCTTGCGGGTCTCGTAGAGGTCGAACAGGGCCTGGTCGAAGGTCTGCATGCCCTGCTCGCGGGAACGCG
Source organism: Thioalkalivibrio sp. ALJ4 (assembly GCF_000377225.1). Lineage (NCBI taxonomy): Bacteria > Pseudomonadati > Pseudomonadota > Gammaproteobacteria > Chromatiales > Ectothiorhodospiraceae > Thioalkalivibrio > Thioalkalivibrio sp. ALJ4. The sequence goes on from NZ_KB897917.1 coordinate 237,201, forward strand.
AAATCAGCTCCTTCATCTCGTGCACCGCACCCTTCAGCATCAGGTCGGCCATCAACGGGGTGTTGATCAGGATCTCTACCGCCGGCACGCGGCCCTCGCCGTTCTCGTGCCGCACCAGGCGTTGCGAGATCACCGCTTTCAGGTTCAGCGACAGGTCCATCAGGAGCTGCTCGCGCCGATCCTCGGGGAAGAAGTTGATGATGCGGTCCAGCGCCTGGTTGGTGCTGTTGGCGTGCAGGGTGGACAGGCACAGGTGACCGGTCTCGGCAAAGGCGATCGCGTAGTCCATCGTCTCCCGATCCCGGATCTCGCCGATCAGGATCACGTCCGGCGCCTGACGCAGGGTGTTCTTCAGCGCGATCTCGTAGCCCTCGGTGTCCACGCCCACCTCGCGCTGGGTGATGATGCTCTTTTCGTGTTCGTGGACGAACTCGATCGGGTCCTCGATGGTGACGATGTGATCGGGGGCATTGCGGTTGCGATGGCCGATCATCGCGGCGAGCGAGGTCGACTTGCCCGAGCCGGTCCCCCCGACGAAGATCACCAGCCCGCGGCGCTCCATGGTGATCTTCTCCAGCTGCGGCGGCATCTGGATGTCCTCGAACTTCGGGATCACCGAGTTGATCGTGCGCAGCACCATTCCGGGGCTGCCGCGCTGAGTAAACACGTTCACGCGAAAGCGCGACACGCCCTGCAGGCCGATCGCGAAATTGCACTCCTGATGGCGCTCGTACTCCGCGGACTGCTTGTCGTTCATCAGTGCGCGTACCAGCGCCTGGGTATGCGAAGGCGTGAGCTTCTGCTCGGTCATCGGCACCACGCGGCCGTCAATCTTGGCCGCTGGCGGCATGCCGACCGTGATGAACAGGTCCGAGCCACCCCGGTCCACCAGGGCGCGGAGCAGGTCGTGCATGTACTTGATCGCCTTGTCACGATCCATGGTGCTTCTCCCCTTGCCGAATCCCCCGGGCGGGGGCGCGGGCTCAGAACGAATCCGGGTTGGCGGCCTTGCGCTTGGCGTCCTCGCGGCTGATCACGCCCTGCGCCAGCATGTCTTTCAGGCACTGGTCCAGCGTCTGCATGCCGGTGCCGGCACTGGTCTGGATGGTCGAGTACATCTGCGCGATCTTGTTTTCGCGGATCAGGTTGCGGATGGCCGGCGTGCCCAGCATGATCTCGTGCGCGGCGATACGCCCGCCGCCGATCTTCTTCATCAGGGTCTGCGCGATAACCGCCCGCAGCGACTCGGACAACATCGCCCGCACCATGTCCTTCTCGGCCGCCGGAAACACATCGACGATACGGTCGATCGTCTTGGCCGCGGAACTGGTATGCAGGGTGCCGAAGACGAGGTGCCCCGTCTCCGCCGCGGTCAGCGCCAGGCGGATCGTCTCGAGATCGCGCAGCTCGCCGACCAGAATGGTGTCCGGATCCTCGCGCAGCGCGGAACGCAGCGCCTCGGAAAAGCCGTGGGTGTCGCGGTGTACCTCGCGCTGGTTGACCAGCGACTTCTTCGACTCGTGCACGAACTCGATCGGGTCTTCGATCGTCAGGATGTGGCCGTAGTCGTTCTCGTTGCGGTGGTTGACCATGCCCGCCAGCGTGGTCGACTTGCCCGAGCCGGTCGGGCCCGTGACCAGCACGATCCCGCGCGGATAGTTGGAGATATCCTCGAAGATGCGCGGTGCCGCCAGCTCTTCCAGCGTGAGCACCTTGGAGGGGATGGTACGAAAGACCGCCGCCGCGCCCCGGTCCTGATTGAACGCATTGACACGAAAACGCGCCAGCCCGGTGACCTCGAACGAGAAGTCCGTCTCCAGGAACTCCTCGTAGTCCTTGCGCTGGCGGTCGTTCATGATGTCGTAGATCAGGCCCTGGACCTCCTTGTGGTCCATGACCGGCACATTCACGCGGCGCATATCGCCGTCGATGCGCACCATCGGCGGCATGCCCGCCGAGATGTGCAGATCCGAGGCCCCGTTCTTGACCGCAAAGGCCAGCAGCTGCGTGATATCCATGCATCCCCCTGTACAACCGGAAACGAGCCGCCAGCCCCAGCGCCCCGCCCCGGGCGACGCCCTGCCGGGCCCCGCAGCGTGTGACGGACACCGCCCGCCTGGCGGCGGTGCCCTTACGTTTCACCGGACTATATCATAGGGCCATGAGCGCACCAGACCACGCATTCAGGGCCGTTCGCGAACGTATCGTTCACGCCTGCGAACAGGCCGGGCGCGACCCCGGCAGCGTGCACCTTCTGGCCGTATCCAAGACGCGTACGGCCGACGACATCCGCGCGTTGCATGCGCTCGGGCAGACGGCGTTCGGCGAGAACTACGTGCAGGAATTCATCAACAAGTTCGACGCCCTCGAGACCGGCCCGAAACCCCTGGGCCTCGAGTGGCACTATATCGGCGCACTGCAGAGCAACAAGACGCGCCCCGTGGCCGAACGCGCTCACTGGGTACACACCATCGACCGCGAGCGCATTGCCCGCCGCCTTTCGGAACAGCGCCCGGAACACCTGCCGCCCTTGCAGGTCTGCCTGCAGATCAATGTCTCGGGCGAGAGCCAGAAGGCAGGCGTCCCGCCGGAGGCTGCCGCCGCGCTGGCCGACACCGTCGCGAACCTGCCCGGGCTGACGTTACGGGGCCTGATGACCCTGCCGGCCGCCGAGAGCAATCGCGAGCGCCAGCGCCGGCCATTTGCCCGGCTGCGGCAGTTGAAGGACGAACTCAATGCGCGGGGACATGGCCTGGATACCCTGTCCATGGGCATGTCCGCCGATCTCGAGGCCGCGATCCTCGAGGGTGCCAGCCTGGTACGCATCGGCACCGCGCTGTTCGGGCCCCGCATCACACCCGAGAGAAACCAGTAAAAGAGGAGTCCGCATGACGGAACACCGCTTCGAAGTCGGCTTTATCGGCGCCGGCAACATGGGCGAAGCCCTGTTGCAGGGCCTGATCCAGTCCGGCCATGACGCCGAGCGCATCGCGATCGCCGACAAGAGCGCCGAACGCGTGCGCGATCTCCAGGCCCGCTACCCCGGACTGCAGGCCGCAAGTGCCGAGGCGCTCGCCGAGGACAGCGCCGCGCTGGTGCTCGCGGTCAAGCCGCAGACCCTGCCGGACCTGGCCCCCACGCTGCGCGAGGGCGTCACCCGCGGGCAGCCCCTGGTCATTTCGGTGGCCGCGGGCATCACCACGGCCCAGCTGGCCAGTTGGCTGGGTGACGGCACCCGCCTCGTCCGCGCAATGCCCAACACGCCGGCCCTGGTCGGCGCCGGCGTGACCGGCCTGTTCGCCGCCCCCACGGCCACCACCGAGGATCGCGACACCGCCACCCGCCTGCTGGAGTCGGTAGGGCGGGCGATCCCGGTGGCGGACGAGGAGCTGATGCACGCGGTCACGGCGACCTCGGGCAGCGGCCCGGCCTACGTCTTTCTGATGATCGAGGCGATGCAGGAGGCCGCGCAGTCGCTCGGGCTGCCGCCCGACACCGCGCTGGAGCTGACGCTCGGCACACTAGCGGGTGCGACCCGACTGGCCGCCGAGAGCGACGAGCCGCCCGCCGAACTGCGCCACCGCGTGACGTCGCCGGGCGGCACCACCGAGCGGGCCTTGCAGGTGCTGGAGGATGGCGACCTGCGCGGACTCATGCGCCGCGCGATGGCGGCAGCGGCCGAGCGCTCGCGCGAACTCGGACAGTAGGGGCTTCGTCCGCCGCGTTTGGCTGGGCCTGGTTCGTCCTCTAGAGTTTACGGTGGCTTCGGCTAGCCGCCTGCCATGCGCTGTCTCGCCAGCGCGCCGCGAGGTACTTTCTTGCTTGCCCAAGAAAGCACCCAAAGAAGGGCACCCGGATTCCGCCCGGGGACCTTGCTCCAGGGCCCTCGGGCCGGCGGCGCTGAAACTCGCTGCGCCTTCGGCTTCGCTCAGACAGTCAGCGCCCCCGTTTCTATTTTGAATCGTCCGTCCCGAGGACCCTTCCGCAAGGGGCTTCATACGGGGGGATAAGGTCAAGACAACGGCTGGCCTGACGTTCCTGCCAGTGGATAGAGGCTAGGCATTCGGACATCTTGGCACGCTCGGCCTTCGGCCTTGGCGTGCCGCGCCCGCCAGCGGGCGCCAGCCCCCCTCGTAGGATGCGGATGAGCGCAGCGAATCGCATCAGGGTTGCCCCGACGCCGGACCGGTGCGTTTCGCTGCGCTCAACCGCACCCTACAGCTCGGGGCTACCGCCTGTTTTGACCTTCCCTCCCGATATGAGTCCCTTGTGGAGGGCGTGACAGGCCGGACGATTCACAATAGACACGGGGCGCTGACTGTCTGAGCGAAGCCAAAGGCGCAGCGAGTTTCAGCGCCGCCGGCCCGAGGGCCCTGAAGCAAGGTCCCCGGGCGAATCCCGGGCGTGTTTCTTGGTTACTTCTTTGCACGAGCAAAGAAGTCCGTTTTTGATCAACAACTGGCGGGGTGCGCTGCCGAAACAGCGCATGGCAGGCAGCGGACCGAAAGCAAGTAAACACCAGATGCCGAACCCGGCCCAGCCTCAACGACGCTGAGGGCCAACCAGGGCACGCCAAGGCCCGCTAGCTGGTGGGCGGGAGAAGGCTAGGCGTCGGGGAGGCCGAGGCGGCGCAGCCAGCGCGCCGGATCGCCGGCGCAGACCAGAAACTCGGGATTGAGCATGCTCTCCTTGGTGTTGTAGCGAAGCTCCTGCCCGTGGAGGTCCGTCACATGCCCCCCCGCGGCCCGCACGACCGCATGCGCCGCCGCGGTATCCCACTCGCTGGTCGGCCCCAGGCGCGGATAAATATCCGCGGCTCCCTCGGCCACCATGCAGAGCTTCATCGAGCTGCCCAGGCTCACCAACTCGTGCGTCCCAAGGCGTTCCAGAACCGCTTTGAGCCGCTCGGCCCCGTGCGAACGACTGCCCGCCACCAGCGGGTGCTCGGTATCAATACGGTCGCGTGCCACCTCGATGGCGCGCGGGGCCTCGGAACCATCGCGGCGGATGGCGCCGCCTCCAGCGTGGCCCGCATACAGACGCTGAAGCACCGGACTCCAGACCACGCCCATCAGCGGCTCGTGGTCATGGATCAGGGCAATGTTGACCGTGAATTCACCCGTACGCTTGACGAACTCGCGGGTCCCGTCCAGGGGATCGATCAGCCAGTAGGTCCGCCACTGCTTGCGGCGCTCGAATGGTACGTCCTGCCCCTCCTCGGAGAGGACGGGCCACTCCGGCGCGATCTCGCGCAGCCCCTGTGCGATCACGCGATGCGCGGCCAGGTCGGCCTCGGTCAGTGGGGAGCGATCGTCCTTTTCGGTAACCGCGAAGCGGGTCTCGTAGACCTCGAGAATGGCATGGCCGGCATCCTCGGCCAGACCACCCACTTCCTGCATCAGGGCGGTCAGGGCCGCGTCCTTGGGCGGTTCGTTCATCGGGGCATCCTTTCTGATTCGAACGGTACGGAATGCGCGTACCTTGGCAGAACCCGGGTCAGGCGTCGAGAAAATCGCGCACCATATAAAGTGCCGCGATGGAACGGGCCTCGGTGCAATCCTCGCGGGTGACCAGTTCGCCCAGCCGGTCCAGCGACCAGGGTACGACCTCGATGGCCTCCGGCTCGTCACCCTCCTCGCGCTGGGGGTAGAGATCCTCCGCCACGATCAGATGGGTCTCGTGCGACATGTAGCCGGGCGCGACCGTCAGCGCGCCCAGGTGGGTCAGGCGGTGACCGCCATACCCGACCTCCTCCATGATCTCGCGGTTTGCCGCCACCAGGATGTCCTCGCGCGCCTCGATGCGGCCCTTGGGCAGGCCAAGCTCGTAGCGGTGGGTGCCGGCCGCGTATTCGCGGATCAGCAGCACGGTGCGATCCGGCTGCACCGGGGCGACGATGACTGCGCCGTTGCCCCGGCTGATCAGGCGCTCGTAACAGGTGCGCGCCCCATTGCTGAACTCGAGATCCAGCTCCTCGACCTCGAACAGCCGACTTCGGGCTACGGTCCGGCGGCCCTGGACATCCGGTTTGTCTCGACTCATAGACGTTTTATTCGGCGTTGCGCAGCCGTACCTGGGTTCTCAGTTCGCCCTCGAACAGGGTGTCGAGGATGATGCCATGGTCGGACTCGACGACGTCGAAGCCTTCCTGTGCCTCGGGGTAGGTCTCCTCCAGACGCAGGTCCAGATCCCCCCAGTTTACGGCCATGGTGACCCGCATGGGGAAGTAGCCATCCAGGAAACGCCGCACGAAGGGCCCGTTCTCCATCGTGTAGACGCCATCACCTTCGTGTTCGATCACACGCATGCGTGCGGTGACACAGACCTCGGAATCCTTGTGGACACCGCGCAGGTCGACCCGGTCGCCCCGTGCCTCGGCCAGGTCGATGTTGGTAGTGGATTCGACCTGAAGGTCCTCGATTCGCTCTTCGTTGTAGGCAATGACCATGCGCCGGATCGGCGCAATATCGCTGTGGCACTGGCGCAGATCCACCCAGCCGTCCTCCAGCGAAGACGAGCTCAGCGTGATCTGGTTCTGGTGGTGATGAGGGACCTGCTCCGGCTCCTCGGTCAGAAACTTGATCTCCGGGCTGGTGGTCTGGGTCTGGTCCGGCGATACAGTCTCGCCCCACAGGCTGTCGTCCTCGAGCGGGTCGTAATCGGGGTCGCTCGGGTCCATCGCCTGCGCGGAAAACGGCAGCAGCGCCAGGGAAACCAGCGCCAGAAAGAGCGGGCCAGGGGCCAGACGGGATTCAGGTACCATGGGAGCCATCGCAATCACCCTCTTTGAGGTTCCGTTCGCTGTGGACCCCAAAAACCCCGAAAAAAATCCGAATCCGCAGGAATCATCGGTGCATGTCGACTGGTCGAGCATCGACACCGTGCTGTTCGACATGGACGGTACACTGCTGGATCTGCACTTTGACAACCGCTTCTGGCGCGAGCTGATCCCCGCCGAGTACATCCGCTGCCAGCCGGACGACCCGGAATGCGCCCGCCGGCGCCTGGAAGACGAGATGCAACGCGTGCGCGGCAAGCTCGAATGGTACTGCGTGGATCACTGGACCCGGTTCACCGGTCTCGACGTGCTCGGGCTGAAGCGCGAACTGGCCCACCACGTCGCAATCAAGCCGCACGCCGAGGCCCTGCTGGGCGCCCTGCATCGCTCCGGCCGCCGACGCGTGCTGGTAACCAACGCCCATCCGAAGGTCTACAACTTCAAGCACCAGATCACGCGGATCGGGGATCACCTGGACACGATCGTCTCCGCCCACGACCTGGAGTGCGCCAAGGAAGACACCGACTTCTGGGAACGGCTGCAACGCATCACCCCCTACGATCCGGCACGTACGCTGCTGGTCGACGACAACCTGCTGGCCCTGGCCAGCGCGGCCCGGCAGGGCCTGACCGAGCTGCGCGGCATGCGCTACCCGGACGAGCGCGGGGAGCCGATGGACTCGCGGGAGTTTCTGCTGCTGGAATCGCTGGCCGACCTGCTGCTCGGACTGCCGGGCCGGGAACGGCCCGTTACTTGACCGGAGTCGGCAGGTTGCGGATCAGGTCCAGCCGGATCTGAACGTCACGCCCCTCGCACTCGCCGTCCAGCCAGTGATATCCGTCCGCCTCGCGGACCTCGCGCGGGGTCACCTTGCCCCACCAGGCCTGGCTGGAGTCGGGCTCGGCCCAGTTCAGCTGCAGGGTCTCACCTGTGAGAATGGCGATCTCCAGGCGTTCGATCACATGTTTGGGAAGGACGGATTCGGTCATCGGGGTGGTTCGCGGTAGTCGGTGGGATCCGGCACGCCCGCCGAGGCGAAAGCCGCGCGGCGCGCCTGGCACTGCGGGCAGCGCCCGCAGTGGAGCGATTGTGCCAGAAGGCAGCTCCAGGTGCGGGACCAGTCGATCCCCAGCGGATCGGTGGTGTAGATGATATCGGCCTTGGACTGCGCGATCAGCGGGGCCTCGATCGCCAGCCCCGGTACCAGCTCGTCCGCCAGCGCCGCGAGGCGCCCGATAAAGGACGGGCGCGAACCCGGGCCATGCCCTTGGTCCTCGCGATTGAGCGCCAGCAGGATACGCCCCGCCCCCTGGTGCTCGGCGAGATTGATCGCCAGCGCCAGCACCAGCAAGTTGCGCTGTGGCAACGGCACATGCGCGACCCACTCCGAACGTTTGGCAAACGCCTGGCGCAGCGCGCGCAGGTCCATCTCGACGGGGTCGACCCCATAGTCGGCGCCCAGGGCACGGATCGCAGCCCGCTCACGCTCGGCATTGCGCTGGCCATAGTCCACCCACAGGGCGCGCAGCGGGCGGCCCTGCGCATGCCGCTGCGCCAGCAGGGCACTGCTCTCGATACCCCCGGACAGCAGGAGCAGATCGGGGGGCGATTCACCCGTGTACTTGTCCGTGGCGTGCATTCGGGCACCATACGCAAAGCACACGCCCGCAGAAAGGAACCCTGATGATCGACGAGCTGCGCCGCCACTGGCAGCGCCTGATGCGCACGGATCTGAGCGATACCGAATCCGGCGACGACGAACACCGACTGCAGCGTGTGGCCGCCGCGCTGATCATGGAGGTCTGCCGCGCCGATTTCGAACTGCACGAGGCCGAACTCGACTCCGTGCGCGCCAGCCTGATCGAGTTGTTCGAACTGGATGCGGACACCGCCGACGGCCTGCTCGAAATCGCCCGGGAAAAGAGCGACGAACTCGTATCCGTCCACCCGTTGGTGCGCGAGGTCAACGCGGCCTTCGATGCCGACCAGAAGGCCGACATCATGCGCGCACTGTGGCGCGCCGCCTGGGCCAACCAGGACCTGCACAAGCGCCAGGAAGCCGTGATCCGGCACCTGGCCGATCTGTTGTATGTCCCGCACTCGACATTCATCCGCACCAAGCACGAGGTCCTGGGCGATGCCGCCGATCCGAACTGACAGGGAGTGGCGCTGATGGGCGACCCGGGCACGCTGCTTGCCGCCCTTGCAGTGGGCATCCTCGGGGGCGTTCACTGCCTCGGGATGTGCGGCGGCATCGTGGGCGCGATCTCGCTCGGACATGGCCGCAGGGGTCCCGGGTTCGACCTGCTCCTGGCCTACAACCTCGGACGCATGGGCAGCTATGTGATCGCCGGGGCCCTTGCGGGCTGGCTGGGCGCCACCCTGCTGGGCGGGCTGCCGGCCGGGCAGGTGATCCTGCAGGGGATTGCCGCGGTATTCCTGGTCCTGCTGGGGCTGTACATCGGCGGCTGGTGGCCGGTACTCGCGCGTCTGGAGCAGGCCGGTGGCGTGGTGTGGCGTCGTATCGAGCCTCTGGGTCGGCGGTTTCTGCCAGTGCGCAATGCCGGCCAGGCCCTGCTGGTGGGCGGGCTTTGGGGCTGGCTGCCCTGCGGGCTGGTCTACAGCGTGCTGGCCTGGTCGCTCAGCGCCGGCGGGGCCACCGAGGGCGCGCTGCTGATGGCGGCCTTTGCCCTGGGCACGCTGCCGAATCTGCTACTGATGGGGGTCTTCGCGGCGCGTATGGCTGCGTTTGTGCAACAACGCTGGGTTCGCGCCCTGGCGGGAGCCGCGATCCTGCTCTACGGCGGCTGGATGCTACTGCGGCTGGCAATGTAACCCCCGCCTCCCGGCGGGGGTACCAATGGTTCAGTCAGCGAAGAACTCGCGGCTGAAGCTGATGGGCAGGGCCCGCTCGCTGCCTTCCGGCGTTACCTCGAGTGCGAACTCGAGGGTCTCGCCGCGGCGAACAGTCACCTCGGAAAGCTGATAGATGGCGTCGCCATCCTGGATCTCCCGAAAGCGCAGGTTGCGCATCTGATCGTTCATGTTGGTCGCGGTGCCGCTGAGATCCGCGGAGACGGCCTTGAGCCCATCGTCAGTCCGTTCCATCACGGTGACGTTGAGCATTGCGCGGTTGGAACTGCGGCGCACGTCGTAGGCCTGGGCGACCTCGGGGGAGAGGAAGGTGGTATTGATGACGTTGTAGTACACCACGTAGTTATCGAATTCCGCCTCGTTGGCGGACGCGATCGAGCTGCCGAGGACAACCGCCGCCAGGGCGACGATGAAGCCGGTGATGACCCGATGCACTCTTACCATGGCTGACTCCTCTGCCGTTGCGGGAATGCAGAGGCGGTGCCGCCGGCATGGCTGACACCATCCCCTGCCTTCGAGTCTAGCGCCTTTTCGCGCGGATGAAACCGCCAAAAAAGGAGGGTTTCGGGGCGCGGATGGTCTCGATCAAAAAGAGCGCACCAGAATCAGCAAGATGTACAGACCGACCAGTGCGACCATCGGCGAAAAATCGATCGCCCCGGCCCGCGGCAGCGTCCGGCGCAGCGGACCGAGGATAGGCCGATTGACGTCGCCGACCAGGCGCAGGATGGGGTTGTGCCCCCCGCCACCGCCTCCGGCCTGGATCCAGCTCATCACGACCTCGACAATCAGGGCGATGATGAACACCCAGATCACGGTGGTCAGGACCTCGCGGATGGCAACGTAGAAGATCACGCCAAACCCTACGTCCGCGCCGAGGATCGCGGCGCGCAGCCAGAGTTCAACGCACTTCAGCACGATAATCAGCACGATCGCGGCCAGGTCGACCCGCCCGACCGAGGGGATCACCCGCCGCAGGATGCGCAGCGGCGGGTCGGTCAGCATGACGATCGTCTGCGAGATCGGGTTGTGGTACTCCGCCCGCACCAGCCCGAAGATCGTGCGCAGGATCAGCAGGATGATGTAGATCCCGAAGACGACGCTGATCAGGAAGATGGCAATCTCTTGTCCGGGTCCGGCGGCGTTCATGCGGGCTCCTTGCGGCAATTCAACGGAAAGTGCGCAGCATTGTCCGGCATGCCCGGCGGGATGCCAAGAAGACGCTGAACGGACCGAGGGCGCCCAGCCGCCTCAGGTCCGGTCCAGGGTGTCGCGCACCTGGGTCGCGATCTCCTCGATAGACAGCTCGGTGACATCCAGGTGGGGGATGGCCCAGGTCTCGAGGAACTCCTGGATCGCGGCACATTCCGCGCGGCACTGGGCAAGGCTTGCGTACTGACTGCCGGGGCGGCGGCCCTCGCGGATCTGTGACAGACGCTGGGGGGTGATGGTCAGCCCGACCATACGCCCGCCGAGACCGCGCAGGCTGCGCGGCATGTGCGGGGTATCATCCCGGCCCAGGTCCTCCGGCACCAGCGGGTAGTTGGCCGCGAACAGCCCGTAATTCATCGCCAGGTAGAGACTCGTGGGTGTCTTGCCCGAACGCGAGGCGCCCAGCAGCACCACATCGGCGACGGAAAGATCCTGGGTGGCCAGACCGTCGTCGTGCGACAGCGTGTAGTTCAGGGCCTCGATGCGACGGTCGTAGCGCGTCACATCGCCCATGCCGTGGGCCCGCCCGGATACCGACTGGGCCGTGACCCCGAGCACCTCCTCCAGTCGCCCGACCTGCTCCCCGAACACGTCGATCACCGGGACGGGGCTGTGGCGCAGTTCCTGGCGCAGGTCGGCATTGGCCAGGGTGGCCACGACGAGCGCCGGCTGCGGCCCGGCCTCGATCCGAGCGAACACGCTGGACAGCCGACCCGGGGTCTGCACGAAAGGCAACCGATGCCAGGCCGGATCCAGGTCCGGGAACTGGGTGAACAGCGAACGCGCCAGCGTCTCCGCGGTAATCCCGGTCCCGTCAGACACCAGATACACCTGCGGGCACCGCGGATCGGCCATGTCCTATCCCCTTACCTTTGCCAGTTGCTCCCAGGTGGAGAGTAGTGCATCCGGGTTCAACGACAAGGAATCAATGCCCTCGTCCATCAGCCACGCGGCCATCTCGGGGTAGTCGGACGGGGCCTGCCCGCAGATCCCGACGTACTTGTCGGCATCCTTCGCGGCCCGGATCGCCATGGTCAGCAACGCCTTCACCGCATCGTCGCGCTCGTCGAAGGAATCCGCCACCAGGCCGGAGTCACGATCGACCCCGAGCGTGAGCTGGGTCAGGTCGTTGGAGCCGATCGAGAAGCCATCGAAGTGCTCCAGGAAGCGTGCCGCCAGCAGGGCGTTCGAGGGGATCTCGCACATCATCACGACCTTCAGGCCGTTCTCGCCGCGGCGCAACCCCTCCTCGCCGAGCACGCGGATCACGTCCTCGGCCTCGGTCAGCGTGCGCACGAAAGGGACCATGATCTGCACGTTCTCGAGCCCCATCTCCTCGCGTACACGACGCAGGGCCTCGCACTCCATCGCAAAGGCCGGGCGGAAGGTGTCGGAGCGATAGCGCGAGGCGCCGCGGAACCCGAGCATCGGGTTCTCCTCCTCCGGCTCGTAGCCCGAACCCCCGATCAAATGGGCATATTCGTTGGACTTGAAGTCCGACAGGCGCACGATCACCGGCTCCGGTGCGAAGGCCGCAGCCAGCGTGGCAATGCCCTCGGACAGCTTGCGCACGAAGTACTCGCGCGGGCCGTCGTCAAACCCGCGCAGGCGCTCGGCGATGCGCTCCTGCACATCGGCATCCAGCCGCCCCGGGTCCTCGGCATAGTCCAGCAACGCCAGGGGGTGCACGCCGATGGTGCCGTTGATGATGAACTCCAGCCGTGCGAGCCCGATCCCGGCATGCGGCAGCTGGGAGAAGGCGTAGGCACGCCCCGGGTTGGCCACGTTCAGCATCAGCTTGACGGGCAGCTCCGGCAGCTCGCCGACATCGGCCTTCTTGACCGAATAGTCGAGCCGCCCGGCGTAGACATGACCATCGTCACCCTCGGCACAGGAGACGGTGGCCTCCATGCCATCGGACAGGGCCTCGGTCGCATCGGCGCAGCCGACCACCGCCGGGATGCCCATCTCGCGGGCAATGATCGCCGCGTGGCAGGTGCGCCCGCCGCGATTGGTCACGATCGCGGCGGCGCGCTTCATCACCGGTTCCCAGTCCGGGTCGGTCATGTCCGCCACCAGGATGTCGCCCTCCTCCATGGTGTGCATGGAATCCGGGGAGTCCAGCACACGGACGACCCCGGCACCGACCTTCGAGCCGATCGCCCTGCCGGTGACCAGCGGCGTCTCGCTGTGCGGGGCCAGCTCGTAGCGCTCGCCCGCACCGAGCTCGACGCGGCTCTCCACCGTCTCCGGGCGCGCCTGCACGATAAACAGCTCGCCAGTCTCGCCGTCCTGGGCCCATTCGATATCCATGGGCCGGCCATAGTGCTGCTCGATCGCGACCGCAAAGCGACCCAGCTGCTCGGCATCGGCGTCGCTGAGGCAGAAGCGCTCGCGCAGGTCCCGCGGCGTGTCTTCGGTGCGCGTGCCACCCTCGTCCAGGACCATGCGGACAGCCTTGGTGCCTAGGGTGCGACCGATGATCGCGCGCTTGCCCGCCGCCAGTGCCGGCTTGTAGACCTGATACTCGTCCGGGTTCACCGCGCCCTGCACGACGGTCTCGCCAAGACCCCAGGCGCCAGTGATGAACACCGCGTCGCGAAACCCGCTCTCGGTGTCGAGGGTAAAGATCACCCCGCTCGCCCCGACATCGGAACGCACCATGCGCTGCACGCCGGCGCTGAGGGCCACCTCGTCGTGGGCAAAGTTGTTGTGCACCCGGTAGGCAATCGCGCGGTCGTTGTAGAGGCTGGCGAAGCACTCGCGCAAGCGCGCAAGCAGCGCATCGATACCGCGCACATTCAGAAACGTCTCCTGCTGTCCGGCAAACGAGGCCTCGGGGAGATCCTCGGCGGTGGCCGATGAGCGCACGGCGACGGGCACGTCATCGCCCAGTTTGCCGTAGTGCTCGCGCACCGCCTGTTCCAGTTCGTCCGGCAGTGGCGCCGCCTCGATCCAGCCGCGCACCTCGCGCCCCGCCTCGCGCAGGGCCTCGATGTCGTTGATGTCGAGATCGGCCAGGCGCGCCTTGATCCGGGCAGCGAGGTTCTCGTGCTCCAGATGCGCACGGAAGGCGTCGGCCGTGGTCGCGAACCCGCCGGGCACGCGCACGCCAGCCCGCCCCAGCTCGCGCAGAAGCTCGCCCAGGGAGGCGTTCTTGCCGCCCACCCTGGCCACATCGTCCATATTCAGCTCGTCGAGATCGACTACCCAGCGCATCGCGCCTCCCAAGAAGGTTTGTGAACTGTCTAACATGGGCCGTGACGCCTCTGGGATACACTAGGATCCATTTTGTCCCCCATACCCGAGGAGGCCCCGTGTCCATACGCCCAACCCTTCCGTCCAGCTTAACGAAAACCGCTTTCGGGGGAATGCTGCTGGGCCTGGCCCTTGCCCTGGCCCCAGTACACGCGAAGGAAGATCCGTCATCCCTGGCCATTCTGGGCACCGTCGAAGATGTCGAGATCGTGGGCGAGGGGATTGTGCTGGAGGCGCGCCTGGACACGGGGGCGACATCATCGTCCCTGAACGCACTCAACAAGGAAAAGTTCGAGCGCGACGGCGAGGACTGGATCCGCTTCGATGTCATCGACCCGGATGACGACGACGCCTATATCACCCTGGAACGCCCGGTCGAGCGCATCGTCCGTATCCGCCGCCACAGCGGCGAGAGCCAGGAGCGCCCGGTAATCGCGATGGAGTTCTGCATCGGCGACCAGCGCATCAAGGGCGACACGACCCTCATCGACCGCACTAACCTCACCTATCAGGCCCTCATTGGCCGCACGCACCTGGCCGGGCATATTCTGGTCGACTCCGGGGCCGAACATACCTACGCGCCCGACTGCGGAGACGACGATTCGTGAGACGTTTTCATCTCCCGATCCTGATCGTGCTGTTGAGCACGATCGGGCTCGGGATCTTTGCGTACAAGGTCATCGCCCTGGACATGCCCGTCATGCCCGGGGCATCGGCCGAGACCTGGCAGGTTGAAGCACGCGTTCGCTATCAGCCCACCGGCGGTGCGGCCAACGTGCAGCTGCGCATCCCGGATCGCCTGCCCAATTTCGCCATCCTGGATGAAGGCTTCGTCTCGCGCGGCTATGGCCTGAATACGCTGCGCGGCCAGGACGACCGCATTGCCCAATGGACCACACGGCAGCCGCGCGGAGAACAGGTGCTGTACTACCGGGCGACCCTCTACCGCGACAGCGATGACCGCTCGGACGCTGACTACCCAGGCCCCGTCGGGGCCCCTGAATGGACCGAGCCCTACCGCTCCGCAGCGGATGCGCTGATCGAGGACGTCCGCAGCCGATCTTCGGATATTCAGACCTTCGCCTCGGTGCTGGTCAATGACCTTGCCCACGCCGCGCCCGCATCGAATGCCGCGGTATTCGCCGATGACGGCAGCGACCGCGTGCAACGCAGCCAGACCCTGATCGAACTCCTGGCCACGGCCCGGATTCCCGCGCGCATGGTCACCACGTTGCACCTGCGCGACGGGCGCCGCGACATACGCCCGGAAACCTGGATCGAGGTCCACAACACGCGGCGCTGGGTGCCCATTCACCCGCTGTCGGGCGAGATCGAATACCCGGACGATGTGGTCGTCTGGGCCCATGGGTCCGCGCCCCTGCTGGAGGTCTCCAACGGACGCGACGCCGAGGTCCGCTTTGCCGTCTCGCGGGGCGTACAGGACGCCCTGACCACTGCCCAGCGATTCGGCGAGACCGTCAACGCCCAGTTGATGGAGTTCTCCACCCTGAATCTCCCGCTGGGGACCCAGAACACCTACCGCGTGCTGCTCATGGTCCCCCTGGGGGCCATGATCATCGTGTTCCTGCGCAACGTGATCGGCGTCCAGACATTCGGCACGTTCATGCCGGTGCTGATCGCGCTGTCCTTTCGCGAGACGCAGCTGCTGGCCGGGATCATCCTGTTCACCCTGATCGTGTCGCTCGGCCTGGCCGTGCGCTTCTATCTCGAACACCTGCGATTACTGCTCGTGCCACGACTGGCGGCAGTGGTCAGCGTGGTCATCATGCTGATGCTCGGGATCAGCATCCTTTCGCACCAGTTGGGGTTCGAGCGGGCGCTCGCGCTGTCGCTGTTCCCGATGGTCATCCTGGCCATGACGATCGAGCGCATGTCCGTGGTCTGGGAAGAACACGGTCCATCGGACGCGATCACCCAGGGCATCGGCAGCCTGGCCGTGGCCGCCGCCGCCTATGGGCTGATGGCCAATCGCCACCTGGAACACCTGTTGTTCGTATTCCCCGAACTGCTGCTGGTACTGCTGGCGATGACCCTGCTGCTCGGGCGCTACACGGGCTATCGCCTGAGCGAGCTGTTCCGTTTCGGCCGCATGCAGGAGGCCATGCAGCCCTCCAGACGCTCGGAGGATCGCTAGCATGGGCTGGCTGCCACGCTTCGTGCTCCCACGGACCCTGCGCGAGCAGGGCATTGTGGGGATGAACGCGCGCAACGCCCGCTTCATCGCCCAGTACAACCACCGACGGTTCTACCCGCGGGTGGACGACAAGCTGGAGACCAAGCGCCTCGCCCTGGATGCCGGCCTTTCGGTGCCCGAACTCTACGGGGTCGTCCGTTCGCATCACGAGATTCGCAAACTCGAGCGGCTGCTGCGCGCCTATCCCGACGGCTTCGTGATCAAGCCGGCGCACGGGGCCGCCGGCGACGGCATCCTGGTCATTACCGGCTGGCGCGGGGATCGGCTGCGGCGCGCCAGCGGTCGCACGATGGAGATGAACGAGCTGCACGACCACTGTTCCAACATCCTCTCCGGGATGTACAGCCTGGGCGGACGTCCCGACGTCGCGATGGTCGAGCAGCGGGTCCGGTTCTCCTCGGCCTTCGACCAGATCACCTATCGTGGCGTGCCCGACATCCGGACCGTTGTCTACCGGGGGTACCCGGTCATGGCCATGATGCGCCTGCCCACCCAGGACTCCGACGGCAAGGCCAACCTGCACCAGGGTGCGGTCGGCACCGGGATCGACCTAGCTTCCGGCAGGACCATCGGCGGCGTGCAGCACAACCGGCCCATCTGGGAACACCCCGACACCGAACACTCGATTGTCGGGCTGGAAATCCCCGGCTGGAATGAACTGATGCAGCTGGCGTCAGGCTGTTACGAACTGAGCAAACTGGGCTATCTGGGCGTGGACGTCGTGATCGATCAGGACCGCGGCCCCCTGATTCTCGAACTCAATGCCCGCCCCGGGCTTGCGATCCAGATCGCCAATGGCGAGGGACTGGAGAGCCGGCTGCTCGCGGTGGACGCGCACCTGGTCGGGCGCGACGGCACCGAACCGCCCGAGCAGCGCGCGCGCTGGGCAGCCGGGGTCTTTGCGCGTCACGAAGCGACGCAAGCGGCGCCTGCGGATGCCACCTCGGCCACCCCCGCGGCGCAAGACGCAGATTCAACAGAGATCGAGCGGCGCTAGCGAGGCAGGGGCCCTCGACCAACGCCGAGAGGCCCGAGCCACTTTCCGCTATCCTAGGCCCCATGACCTCGACAGCGCATTCCCACAGTCCGGCAGATATCGACCAGGCACTGGCGGACGCCGAGCGTGTCTGCACCCGACGCGGTGCGCGGCTGACCGAGCAGCGCCGCCGCATCCTCGAACAGATCCTGCGCACCGACGGCGTGATCAAGGCCTACGACCTGATCCATGCGCTGTCCTCGGATGACCACAGCATCAAGCCACCAACGGTCTACCGGACCCTGGCCTTCCTGCTGGAGCAGGGCCTGATCCACCGCATCGAGAGCCTGAACGGCTTCGTCGCCTGTTCCCACCCGGGTGAGCGCCATGAATCCGCGCTGATGATCTGTGACGGCTGCGGCCAGATCACCGAGTTCCATACCCCGGAGCCAGCCACCCAGGCACTCGAAGCCCAGGCCACCGCCCAGGGCTTTGCGATCGACTCGCGCATGGTCGAGCTGCACGGGCACTGCGCGGACTGCCGTAACGCCTGACTGCCGTGCCCGCCACCCTCCAGGCATTTCCCCCGGTCCTGGACACCCGCACCCGCGCCGTCGTGCTGGGCAGCTTCCCCGGCGTAGCTTCCCTCCAGGCACAGGCGTACTACGCGAATCCGCGCAACCAGTTCTGGCCGATCATGGCCGCCATCCTCGGCGAGCCCTTCCCCGATCTTGAATACCCCGAACGTATCCAGCGCCTGCTCACGCACCGCATCGGCCTCTGGGATGTCTACGGCACCTGTCGGCGCGAGGGCAGCCTGGACAGCGCCATCCGTGCCGCCGTACCCAACGACCTCACGCGGCTGACACGGGAAGCGCCGGAACTGCGCCTCGCCCTGCACAACGGCGCGGAAAGCGCACGCCGTCTGCACGAAACCCGGGCACTCGGCGTCGAGGCCCTGCGCCTGCCATCGACCAGTCCGGCCAACGCCCGCTGGAGCTTCGAGGCCAAGCTCGAGGTCTGGGCCAAAGCCCTGACAAGCGTCGGGATTCCCAGGCACCTGTAGTCCCTCCGGCCGCCGTCGGGGTTGCGCCCCAGAACGTTATCTTATAACGTGACATCGTCGTGTAACGATATAACAATTTATTCACGCCGAGGCCTTCGGCGTGTCTATACATGTTTGGGAGTCCGTCATGCCGCACAACACACACCTGCTCCGTCCCGCCCTGGGCGGACTGACCGCCCTGGCACTCGCCGTGCCGACCGCCGCCACCGCCCAGCAGTGGGAGACGCGCGCGGGAGACCGCAACTGGGGGCTGGATATCTCATTGATCCTGGAAGGGGTCTACTACAACGAGATGTCCCGCGGTATCAGCGACCCAGCCGGCTTCGATGACGGCCATGACCATGGGCACGACCACGGAAACGGGCATGACCACGGGTTCGACGACGGCTTCAACCTCGGGCACAGCGAGCTGGTGTTCGAGGCCAACCTCGGCGATCTGTTCGATGGCGTGCTGATGATCGGTTTCGACGAGGACCATGTTGAAGTCGAAGAGGCCTACCTGACCACCCGAGCCCTGCCCGGCGGCTTCCAGGTCAAGGCAGGTAAATTCCTGTCGGACATCGGCTACATCAACAGCCGCCACGTCCATGACTGGGACTTCGTCGACCGCCCGCTGATCAACGAATATCTGTTCGGCGACCACGGACTGCAGGAAACTGGCGTTCAGGCCACCTGGCTCGCTCCGACCGAGACCTACATCCAGCTCGGGGTGGAACTGCTTCAGGGCGACAACAGCTTTATCCCCTATCAGGGCGGCGGCGGCACGCATACCACCAACGCCGGGGACGACATTCGATCCTCGTTCTCGGATGTCTCGGGACCCCGGCTCGTTACCGCATTCGCCAAGTTCGGCCCGGATCTGGGACCGGATCACGCCATGCAGTTTGGCGTCTCCGGCGGCTACGCAAACACCTGGCAGGAAGAGACCGAGCATGGCTCCGGCCTGGAGGAATGGGATGGCGATGCCTGGTTCGCCGGGCTGGACGCCGTCTACAAGTACAGCTCGGGCCGCGCCTACGGGCACGGCGACTGGCGGCTGCAGGGCGAGTACTTCTATCGCGAGATCGACGTCGACTACCAGCGTCGCGAAGACCAGACCACCATCGCCGGCAACGCCCAGGGTAGCGGCAAGGCGCGCCAGGATGGTCTCTATATCCAGGGGGTGTACGGCTTCGCCCCACGCTGGGAGGCCGGCCTGCGTTCCGAGGCCCTGGGCCTGACCAATCGCGGGCTGCCCACCAACGAAGGCAGCGAGCGCAACTTTGCGGAGCCCTCTTTTGGCACGAGCTACCGCCACTCCGCCCAGGTCACCTTCCGCCCCGTGGAGCCGGTATTCCTGCGCGCGCAGCTGTCGCAGAACGACTTCGTCGACGAGGACGGTGATCGCGACCGCGGGCTGGAATTCATGCTGCAGCTGAACGTGGCCCTCGGCGCGCACGGCGCCCACCGCTTCTGATCAGTATCGCGTCGTTCAGGGTCGGCAGGACCGTTGATGCCCTGTCGGCCCCATCCGTATCCCGAAATGACCAGGAGTCCCGCATGTCCTTTAGCAAGACTCGCACCCGTATCACCCGGACCCTCGCCGCCGTGGCCTCGGTGGCGGCACTCACCTTCATCCTGCTACCCGCGCAGGCAGCCGCCGGACTGAACATCGTGGCCACTACATCCAGCCTCGGTGCCCTGGCCCGCGAGATCGGAGGCGACGAGGCCGAGGTCCGCGTGCTCGCGCCGCCGGACCGCGACGCACATTACCTGGATGCCCGCCCCAGCTTCATGGCCGCCCTGCGCCGGGCCGACATGCTGCTGGAATTGGGCGCCGGTCTGGAAGAAGGCTGGCTGCCCGCCGCCCAGCGCGGCGCCAATAACCGTGCAATCAACTCGGGGCAGCCGGGCCACTTCCGCGCGGCCGACAAGGTCGAACTGCGCCGTTCCATCACCATGGACGGGCCGAACATGGGCCACGTGCACGAGGAGGGCAATCCGCATTTCAATGCCGACCCGTTGCGTATGGCCGAACTCGCCCTGGCACTGGGACAGCGCATGGGAGAACTGCGGCCGGATCACGCCGAGGCCTTCGTGCAGCGTGCAGAGGCAGCCGCCGAAAGCCTGCGCGAACACGCCGAGAAGCTGGCCGAGCGCGTGGAGCCTGACCAGCGCATCGTGGTCTACCACGAGGACCTCGACTATCTGGAAGAGTGGCTGCCAGTCGAGATCGTCGGCTATCTGGAACCGGCGCCGGGGATCCCGCCCACCGCGCGCCATCTGCGCAGCCTCGTGGACGATCTCGAAGGCACCGAGGGCACTGTCCTGTACGCCGAGTTCCAGCCGCCTCGCGGCGCGGAATTCCTGGAACGGAACCTGGGCTGGCCGACGCATGCCGTACCACTGGATCCGCCGGCGGACTCCGGCCTCGATGGCTACCTCGAACTGATGAGCACCTGGGCGCAGGCCCTGCCCCAGCGCTGAAGAAAGCAGAAGCCGCTGTCACGACGGGCCCGGAAAGCCACTTTCCGGGTCCGTTATCATTGGCCACCGCCCCATTCTTACGAACCTGCATGCCACCCGAGCCTGTCCCGCCCATCCTGCACTCCCAGTCGGCCCTCCTCGGGTTCGACCGTCCGGTGATCGGGCCTTTGTCCCTGGAGATCCCGGCAGGTGCCCGCTGGGCCCTGACCGGACCCAATGGGGTGGGCAAATCGCTACTGCTGAAAGCCATTACCGGACAGGCCCGCGTTCACGGCGGGCGTTTTGAACTCGCCCCCCGTACGCGACCCAGCCTGCTGGCTCAGGACCACGCCCGCCCGCAGCCCTGGCCCCTGTCTGGAGACGACTGGCTTCGCGCGATGGGGGCCAGCGTGCCCGAACATGAAGGAGTTCGGGCCCTGCTGAATCGGCGGCTGGACCGCTTGAGCGGCGGTCAGTGGCAACTTCTGCGTCTGGCCGCCGTGCTGACCAGCCGAGGTGAAGACTCGTCGGCGCAGCGGTTGATCCTGCTGGATGAACCCGCCAACCATCTGGATGCCGAGGTCCGTGCCGACGCGGTGGAACTGATCAAGGCGGTCCCGGCCGAGACGAGCTTGCTGATCACCAGCCACGACGATGACTTCCTGCAGGCGCTCGGCCTGGAGAACCATCCACTTGCGGAGTACCTGGATGCCGGGTGACCTGCTGCTGACACCCTTCATTGCCGGCGTGCTCGTCACCATGGTGCTGGCGCTCGCCGGGGCCGGTCTGCTCCTGCGCGGCTCGGTCTGGCAGGCGCTGGCCCTGGGGCAATGGGCAGCCGTGGGCGGGGTTCTCGCCTCGGTCCTGCACTGGCCGGTGCTGCCCGTGGCGCTGCTGCTGGGTGGCGGGATCATGGTGCTGCTGCAGCGCAGCCGGGATCGGGAGCGCCTGCCCCTGGCCGTTTTCCTCGCCGGCCTGGCAGCGGTCACGCTACTGGCCGCCAACTTTGCTCAGGCCAGCCTGGCGGCCGCTGCCTGGGCCGAAGGCCAGCTCTACTTTGCCGGCCCCAATGAGCTCTGGGCGGCGATCGGTCTGAGCCTGCTGACCCTCCTGATGGTCCCGGTGCTCCTCCGCGTATGGCTGCATGCGCAGATCGCACCGGATGTGTCGGCGGCAAGCAGGCCGGCTGTCTGGCAGCATCTCGGCGAAATCGTCTGGCTGGTCGCCGCTATCGTTCTGGGGAGCATGGTCCTGGGACTTCCGGCTGCACTGGCCACCCTGCTACTGCCGGCCTGGGGTGCAGCCTGGCTCGCACGCAACCTCACCGGGCTGGTGCTCTGGACGCAGGGCATCGCCCTGTTCGGGTTCCTTGTCGCCTGGACCATCAGCCTGCCGCTGGATCAGCCCTTCGCACCGGTGCTGGTCCTGGTCAACGTCATGCTCGCGCTCGGCGCCCGCCTCGCCGCCATGCTGCGCTGACCCGACGCGTTCCACCCCACCGCAAGCAACGACTGACGCCATGACATCCAACACCGCCCACTCGTCATCCATCAGTGCGAATGGCACTTCGCCGATTTTCCAGGCCATCGAGAAGGCGCAGGGCGACCAGCCCTGGGGCAGCTTTCTTGATGCCGGGACGGGTCGCAAGTCCATCGAGTGGATCAGTCGCCTGGACACCGAGCGCTGGACGGCGGTGACGGCCTCCCAGGAGATGGCGCGCACGACCCGCAAGGCAGCGGGCACGGCGCGGCGCCGGCAGGACCGCATCCTGGTCGGCAACTGGATGTCGGATCAGCTTCTGTTCGGTGAACGCTTTGACACGGTGCTGCTGGACTACTTTATCGGGGCCATCGAAGGTTTCGCGCCCTACTGGCAGGACCGCGCCCTGCACCGGTTGCGGCCGCACGTGGGCGACCGGCTGTATCTGGTGGGCGTCGAACCTTACGTGCTGGTGGAACCGAAAGATGAAGCCGGCGCGCTCGTGAGGGAGATCGGACGCCTGCGTGACGCCTGCCTGCTGATTGCGGGCAACCGGCCCTATCGCGAATACCCATCATCCTGGGTCATGCGCCAGCTTGGAATCGCGGGATTCCGGGTTCTGGATGTCCGCTATTTTCCCATCCACTATCGCGAACGGTTCGTCAACGGCCAGCTCGACCTGTGCCTGCGGCAGCTGCCGCATTTCAGCGACGAGGGTCTGGCCAAGGCCATGCACCACCAGATCGAGGTCCTGCGTGAACGCGCCCTGCCTTTGGCCCGCAGCCAGGAGGGGCTGAAACACGGCGCAGACTACCTGATCGTGGCCGAACCGATGGCCGACCGGCATCGCGGCCTGCACGACCCGCTGCAGCCTCATCAGACCCTCCCGAACCCGGAGTAGCCTCAAGCCGATACCGGCTCACCAAACGGCACACAGCCTTACTAACCGAGCATGTTGACACTAATACACAGTTGCGTATGATTCTCATTTAGATGCGCAGCCCGGACAGCTGTGTGTCGCCAGGACGAAAGGCGGCTTTCTGCCTTTGGTCTCTCCAACCTCCGTAAGCGTTGCCGCCGGATATGCAATCCGGCGGCTTTTTTATGCATCGTCGTCACCGCCAGGCATGCCGGTCCGCAGCGGGCCGACGGCTTCAGCGACGGTCGGTCACCCTTCGTTCAACACGGGCGACCGCGTCATGCGCATGCAGACTCTCGCGATGGCGAACGTGGATGCGATAGCCGCGGGCGGAGTACTCCGGGCGCAGGGTGCTGTCCAGGCGCCGTACGGCGCCTTCGCAGAACATCAGGTTACGGCCGTTGGCGAGCGCGAAGGCCTTCTCGTCGACACGCTTCACCGCCGTTTGCAGGGCTGTGCCCAGCGTCTGTTCCACACCATCGATCAGATCGGGCAGGGGCAGCGTCGATATCAGCGGATCCAGACCGACCGTAACGGTTGCCTCGCTGCGCTGGCTATGGGGCGTCGCGACAATCCCCTCGGCCCGGCCCAGCCATTCGCGCACGGTTGCCGCATCCACGGCCGCTCGCGTGAAGTCGCGGTCGAACTGCTCCTGGATCGCCTGCCGCGCCAGGGCGGCGGAGCAGGGACAGGTGGAGGAATAGCCCACCTGAACCTCCAGTTCCAGGGACACAGCCCCGGACTCGCTGCGTGCAGCGATCCGGAACGGGTAGCGCTTCCAGCCCGCGGCCGCACTGACCAGGGCCGGCCGTTCCAGCGGCAGCTCCCCGGCAAGACGGACCTCCGCCACGCTGGACAGGCCACCGTGCGAAGCCAGAAACGCCTCGAGCACATCACACAGCCGCGCAACGTCCAGCTCGCGGGACTCCAGCGGCCGCAGGGCCCTGTAGAGCCGTGACATATGGATACCGCGCGCGCCCGCGTCATCGAGGCTCACCCCCGCGCTGGCCCGGGCGACCACTGGATGGCCGGTCAGATACAGCGGAAGGGTGATGTCTTCCATACCCACCCAGTCGAGTGCGGAGGCGTGCGTAGCAGCCGACGCGGCAATATCCGGTAGCGGATCGGTCGCGGAGGTTTCCGTATCCGGTGAGACCGGAGACACACAGGTAGAGGACATAAGACACCTTGTTGCAGGCGGGTCGACCCCATCACAGGACGGTGGCCGATCCGTGTTGTCGGGGCTCAATCGAAACGTTATGGTATAACATTCTTAGCGCAACCGACGGAACCCCATGACCCGCGACGAACTGCTGGCCATGCCTGCCGAGGCCTACATGAGCGAGCCCCAGCTCGCGTACTTCCGCGAGCGCCTGCTCGAAATGCGCGACGAGATCCTGGCCGACATCGAGGGTGCCCGAGATGGGCTGCTCGACAACGAGCGCACCCCGGACGAACTGGACCGCGCGGCAATGGAGGAGTCCCGGCTCCTCTCCATGCGTGTACAGGAACGCGAGGGACGCCTGCTGCGAAAGATCGACCAGGCCCTGGATCGTATTCAGACCGGCGAATACGGCTACTGCGAAGTGAGCGGTGAACCCATCGGCCTGCCACGCCTGCTGGCGCGTCCCACGGCGACCCTCTGCATCGAAGTCAAGGAACGCCAGGAAAAGACCGAGCACGTAATCGTTCGCTGAGGCCGCATCCCCATTCGACTCGGGCGCGCTCCAGCGGCCCGAGCATTTCCCCTGGAGGTAGCAATGAAACGTCTTCCCGTCACCGTCCTCTCCGGCTTTCTCGGCGCCGGCAAGACCACGCTGCTGAACAACATCCTGCACAACCAGTCGGGGCTGCGCGTCGCGGTCATCGTCAACGACATGAGCGAGGTCAACATCGACAGCGCCCTGGTGCGCGGCGGCCAGGATGCCGTCACCCGTACCGATGCCCGCATGGTCGAGATGACCAACGGCTGCATCTGCTGCACGCTGCGGGACGACCTGCTGGTGGAGGTGCGCCGCCTCGCCGAATCCGGGCAATACGACTACCTGGTCATCGAATCCACCGGCATTTCCGAGCCCATGCCCGTGGCCGCCACCTTCGCCTTCCGCGACGAGAACGGTCAGTCCCTGGATGATGTCGCCCGCCTCGACACCATGGTGACCGTCGTCGACGCCGGCGCCCTGCTGAAGGACTATGCCTCCACCGATTATCTAGGGGATCGGGGTGAATCACTGGGCGAGGAGGACGAGCGCACCGTCGTCGACCTTCTGGTGGATCAAATGGAGTTTGCAGATGTCATCATCATCAACAAGGTGGACCGCGCGACGCCCGATGAACTCGCGACCGTTCGCGGCGTGGTCCGCGGCCTGAACCGCGAAGCGCATGTGATCGAGGCCACCCATGGCAACGTTCCCCTCGAACTGCTTCTGGGCACCGGCCACTTCGACTTCGACCGCGCATCGCAGGCCGCTGGCTGGGCGCAGGAGATGATGGGCGGACACACGCCGGAAACCGAGGAATACGGGATCTCGAGCATCGTGTATCGGGTGAATCGCCCGTTCCACCCGGCCCGCTTCTTTGACCTGCTGCACCAGGAGTGGCCCGGCGTGATCCGCAGCAAGGGCTGGTTCTGGCTGGCCTCGCGCCCGGACTGGGCCGGCACACTGTCGCAGGCCGGCGGCGCGTTGACGCATCACGCCGCCGGCTTCTGGTGGGCCGCCGTACCGCCGGAGAAACGTCCCACTAACGAGGACTGGTGGGACACGGCCATAGCGCCAGTATGGGACGAACGTTTCGGCGATCGCCGCCAGGAGATCGTACTGATCGGTATAAAAATGGACGCAGACGCCATGCGCCAGCGTCTCGATGCCTGCCTGCTCACCGACGACGAAATGGCGGCGGGCCCGCAGCAATGGCAGTACTTCGAGGACCCGTTTCCGGTCTGGCGCCTTTCGGACGAGCCCGAGGGATCGCCGGAAGAATCCCGGACCCGAGAGGTTTCATCCGCATGAGTCCGGAGAATCAACCCGCGAATCGCCCAGGGCCTTCCAGCCGTCACCGCTTCGTCGACCAGGCCCGGGAGCTCCTGGGCATCCACCGTGAAGAGGTCAATGCCCTGATCTGGAGGCGATCTCTGGGCCCAGCCCTGTCAACTCAGTCGGAAGCCCTGGCCAGTACCGAGCCGCGTATGCTGCTGGATACCCGCTGCCGTCCCGACCAGGTACGGCTCCGGCTCCTGGAAGCCACCGGACAGCCCCCATTCCAGGTCCATCTGCTGGGCCGGGACATTGAACATCTCGCCCATGCATTCGCCATCGTTGCGAGCGCGGTCAGCGTCAGGATTCAGCTCGAAGTCCTCGATCACCAGCCCTGCCCTTTGTTCCATGTGGACAACAATGTCCTTCGGATGTTGTGCACCTACGTCGGGCCCGGCACCGAGTACGCGGACGAGCGACACCTGAACCGCGAACGACTGCAACAGAACGACAACGAGGGCGTGCTAGGCGGGCGGTCTCCGTTAATCACCGAAGCTGGACAGGCCATCCTGATGAAGGGCAAACGCTACTCGTCGGAAAATGGGCGCGGTGCGGTGCATCGATCGCCCCCTATTCCCCCCGGCCAACGCCGCCTCGCGCTCCGTCTGGACTATCCATGACGATTGTCTCCGGTATCGCGCGGGGCCTGCCCCACTGAAACAACCTCCTGGGCGCGAGCGGCAGGAGCCGCAGCATCTCTCCCTTGGCAACCCGAGAGTCGGATGGGTCTGAATTTTTCACAAAAACCCGGAAAGCCACTTGACCCGTGCGCTGTCTTTCTTCAACCTTCAATTGCGAACGCTTCTCATTTCCTTTAGGAGGTCTCGGATGTTCACACTGGATGCCTGGCTGGAACGCACCCACCCTTCGCTGCGGATCATCGACAGCGCCTCACGCCGCGTCATCGCCGAGTGGCAGGGAGAGGAGCTGCACCACCTGTTCGAGTCCGGCACAGTCGCACCAGATGACTGCTGCGGGCCACGCTCTCGGGAGTCCGAACATGAAACGATTCGGGAGCTCATGCTGGAAGCATGCCTGGAAGGGCTGACCGTCTGTCGGCGCAATTCGCAACGCGAAGCTTCATCGACGTCGCCGTGCCCCCTTGCACAACTAACGGCCTGCGAAAACACACATCGCTCCGAACGCCGTGCACGAAACCTCCAGGTCATCGGCTCGACCGGGAGCGCTCCGACCCACCATCAAGCCCACAGCATTGCGAAAAGACCGCATTTACGCTTAGCGTTCCGAACATGACCGTCTCCCTGCTGACCCGGTGAACCGCGCCGAACGCATCTTTCATCTGCACCGCCTGCTGCAGGCGCGGCGCCCGCCGTCACTGGCGGACCTGATGGAACGGCTCGAGGTCTCGCGCGCCACCATCAAGCGCGACCTCGAGTACATGCGCGACTTCATGCAGGCGCCGATTGAGTACGACCCGCAGGCCAACGGCTACCGATATGGGCAGGACGCCCCGGCCTTCGAACTGCCGGGGCTGTGGTTCAACGAATCCGAATTGCTGGCGCTTCTGACCATGGAGCAGCTGCTGGAAGACGTGCAGCCGGGTCTGCTGGCACCCACGCTGGGTCCACTGAAGGGTCGCATCCGCGAGCTGCTCGCCAGCGGCGGACACCAGCCGGACGCCGTGCGTCGTCGCATCCGCATCCGGCCGCTGGCGCAACGGGTCGGGCGAAGCGAGGGTTTTCAGGCCGTGGCCGCCGCCACGCTGGACGAACAGCCAATCGCAATCGAGTACCACGGTCGCGCCCGCGACACCGCGACCCGGCGCGTCGTGCACCCGCAACGCCTGCTCTACTACCGCGACAACTGGTATCTGATCGCCTGGTGCGAGCAGGCACAGGACCTGCGCACCTTTGCCCTGGAACGCATCCGTTCGTCAGCCCCGGCCGAGGGCACCTACCGCGATATTGACGAGTCCACGCTGGATGCCCACACCGGCGCGGCCTTCGGCATCTTCACCGGTCCCGCGCAGGGATGGGCGGTGCTGCGCTTCACCCCGGAACACGCGCGCTGGGTCGCGGACGAGACCTGGCACCCGGACCAGACCGGCCACTTCGAAGGCGAGCACTACCATCTGCGAGTCCCCTTCGGGGATCCCACCGAGCTGATCCAGGAGATCCTGCGCCACGGCGCCGGGGTCGAGGTCCTGGCCCCCGAAACCCTGCGCGCCCGCGTCGCCGCCACGCTGCACGAGGCCGCTGCGCAATACCCGGCTTCGTCCTGATGCTGCGCCGTTGGCTGGCCCACCGCAAATCCACCACCGCCTCCGGCCGACTGGAGGCGATCTGGATCGCCGACCAGGCCGGCGCACCCATGTGCGAGCGCGCCGCCGTGGATGTCACCGAAGCGGGCCTGACCGGAGATCGCTACGCCACCGGACATGGCCACTGGCACACGGTGGAAGCCTGCCCCGTCACCCTCATCTGCAGCGCCGAGATGGAGCGCGCCACGCGACGGGCGCGCCGCCTGCGCCAGCCCGCAACCCCGGTGCCCGGCGACCACCGCCGCAACCTCGTGGTCAGCGGCCTCCGACGCAGCCCGCGCGCGGGGATCCTGCGCATCGGTGCCGTGCGTTTCGCCATCACCCGGCCGCGCCCGCCCTGCGGCTGGCTCAACCAGGTGGTCGGCTACAACCTCGCGGGGGCCCTGCGCCAGGACAGCGGTATCTGCCTGCGGCCCCTGGGGCCGGGCACCATTCGGCGTGGCGACACCGTGCACTGGGAAGCCGCCCAGGGGCATTCAAGAGGTGATTAACGGGGGTGGCTCATTCTGTGAGCCACCCCCAGTGCTACAACGGACCCCAAGATCCAGACCACAGGGAGTCCGAAATGCCGAACAAGACCCAGCAGGCCCGCCCGATCCCCACCCTGCGCGGCTACTACGCCAAGCGCGGGCGCTACAGCGCCACCGCCACCACCGAGGAACTGCTGCAGACCATCCCGCTGGCCGGCTTTCGCCACCACGATGCGCCGAAGCTGTGGAACGCCCTGAAGCGCGGCCAGGCCCTGACCCTGCGCCGGGAGCGGCTGAACCCCCACGACGACAAGGCCGTCGCCATCGACTGGGTCGACCACCAACTCGGCTACCTGCCACGGGACCGCAACGGCCTGGCCGCCGAGCTGCTGGACCGCGACGAGCCCCTGGTGGCCCGCATCCTGGAAAAGCGTGATCACGCCGACCGCCACAGCCGCCTGGAACTCGGCCTGTACCGCGCCCGCCCCCGGAGTGCTCCCGCGCACTAGAGGACGCTCCTGGCCAGGGTGGTGCTATCCCACCCAGATCGTCTTGGCGTTCTGGAACTCCCGGATGCCAAGTTCGGAGAGTTCGCGGCCGTAGCCCGAGTCCTTGACCCCACCGAAGGGCAGGCGCGGGTCGCTCTTGACGATGCCGTTGACGAAGGCGCAGCCGCATTCCAGGCGCCGGGCCAGGACCTCGCCACGTACCGGGTCGGCGGTCCAGACACTGCCGCCCAGACCGAAACGCGAACGATTGGCGAGCGTGATCGCGTGATCCGCGTTGCGTGCGCGGGTCACCGCGGCGACCGGGCCAAAGGTCTCCTCGTCGAAGGCGGGCATACCCGGTTCGACCGCGTCCAGCAGCGTGGGCGGGTAGAAGTAGCCCGCCCGCTCGAGCGGCTCGCCGCCGGTAACGAGCCGCGCGCCGGCGGCGACACTGCGCCGGACCTGGTCGTGCAGCTCGTCACGCAGGTCGTCGCGCGCCAGCGGCCCGATATTCGTGTCGTCGCTCATCGGGTCGCCGATTACCAGCGCCTCGATGGCCGCCCGGAATCGCTCCACAAAGGCGTCCGCGATCGATTCCTCGACGATGAAGCGCTTGGCGGCGATGCAGGTTTCACCGTTGTTCTGGAAACGCCCGCGCACCGCCTGCTCGACGGTATGGTCGAGGTCGGCGTCCGCCAGCACGACGAAGGCATCCGAGCCGCCCAGCTCCAGCACCGAGGTCTTGAGCGCCTTGCCGGCAGCCGCGCCCACCGCGCGCCCGGCCCTTTCCGATCCCGTCAGGCTCACGCCCTGCACGCGGGTATCGGCAATGATGCCCTCTACCGCGTCCGACCCGACCGGCAGGTTCTGGAACACGCCTTCGGGCAGACCGGCTTCAGTGAACACACGCTCCAGGTGCTCGGCGCAGCCTGGGACATTGGAGGCATGCTTGAGTAGCACGGTGTTGCCGGCAAGGGTCGCCGGGAGCGCCTGACGAAAGGCCTGCCAGTAGGGGAAGTTCCAGGGCATGACCAACAGGACGGTGCCCAGTGGCTGCCAGGCGATGAACGATCGGCTCGCGTCCGAGGCGATCATCGTGTCCCGGAGAAAGTCCGGACCGCGATCGGCATAGTACTCGCAGCCATTCGCACACTTGTCGACCTCGGCACGTGCCTCGACCAGGCGCTTGCCCATCTCCTGAGTGGCAGTGCGCGCCAGCGCCTCGCGCTGATCCCGCAGCACGGCAGCCAGATCGCGCAGGCACTGGGCCCGTACCGAAGCCGGATGCGCCGCCCAGTCCTGCTGGGCGCTGGCCGCCCGCGCCAGCGCGGCCTCCAGGGCCTCGGGACCCATCCGCGGGTACCGGGCCAGTGTTTCGCCAGTGGCGGGATTGATCGCGGTCAGGTCGGTCATGTCGAGGCCTCTGAAGTTTAAAGGGCGCTTGCGGAACCCGGTTTGAAGATTGACAGTCACCCGAGTATAAGACCAGCCCCACTGGCTTTCGGAAGGACCTTGGGACCATGTCGATTGATTCGATTCGCTCTGTCTGCCTCCTCGGCGGCACCGGCTTTGTCGGCCACCAGATCATCCGCCGCCTGATCGATCGCGGTATCCGCGTGCGCGTGCTGTCGCGGCGCCCGCACCGCCACCGTGACCTGCTGGTGAACCCCGAGGTCGATCTGGTCGAGGGCAGCGCCCACGACCCGGCCACGCTGGAGCGCGTCTTTGCGGGGCAGGACGCGGTGATCAACCTGGTCGGCATCCTGAACGAGCGCGGCCGCAACGGCTCGGGCTTTCGCGCCGCGCATGTGGAACTGACGCAGAAGGCCCTGGCGGCCGCCGAAAGCTGCGGGGTGCGCCGCTTCCTGCAGATGAGCGCGCTGAAGGCCGACATGGAGAACCCGCCCAGCCACTACCTGCGCACCAAGGGCGAGGCTGAACAGCTGGTATTCGCCTGCGATGCGTTCCCGGTCACGGTGTTTCGTCCGTCGGTGATCTTCGGGCGCGACGACTCCTTCCTGAACCGCTTCGCCACCCTGCTGAAGATCTCGCCGTTCATGCCGCTGGCAAGGGCGGACGCGAAGTTCGCGCCCGTCTACGTGGGCGATGTCGCCGAGCATTTCGTGGATGCCCTGGAGGATCCGGAGACCTTCGGCGAGGGCTTTGAGCTGTGCGGTCCGCAGACCTACAGCCTGGAAGAGCTGGTGCGCTATGTCGGCCGCCTGATCGGCCACCGCCGCCCGGTCATCGCGCTCCCCGACTGGGCCGGAAAGCTGCAGGCCAGCGTGTTCGAGTTCGTGCCCGGCAAGCCGCTGTCGCGCGACAACTTCGCCTCGCTGACCATCGACAGCGTCTGCGAGGGTGAGTCGCGTCTGCCCTGCCCGACGCGCCTCGAGGCGATCGCCCCGGAGTACCTCGGTGGCGGCATCGAGGCACGCAAGCAGGCCCTGCGCACCCATACCCGCGAGGTCGACCGCGGCTAGCGGCCGCGCGGGCGTCATGCAGACCTATCTCGTCGGGGGCGCGGTGCGCGACCGGCTGCTGGGGCGCCCGGTGCATGAACGCGACTACGTGGTGGTGGGCTCCACGCCCGAGGCCATGGAGGCTGCCGGCTTCCGCCCGGTGGGGCGGGATTTCCCGGTCTTTCTGCACCCCGAGACGCACGAGGAATATGCGCTGGCGCGCACCGAGCGCAAGACCGCGCGCGGCTACCACGGCTTCCAGTTCAATGCCTCGCCCGAGGTCACGCTGGAGGCCGACCTCGAACGGCGTGACCTGACCATCAACGCGATGGCGGAGGACGCCGACGGCCATCTGATCGACTGCTACAACGGCCAGACCGACCTCGAGGCGCGCGTGCTGCGTCACGTCTCGCCCGCCTTCGCCGAGGACCCGGTGCGACTGCTGCGCGTGGCCCGCTTTGCCGCACAACTGAAGCCATGGGGCTTTCGGGTCGCCGATGACACGCGGGAACTGATGCGCGAGCTGGTCACCTCCGGCGAGGTCGATGCGCTGGTACCGGAACGCGTCTGGGCCGAGTGCGAAAAGGCCCTGAAGAGCCCGGCCCCGCGCCGCTTCATCGAGGTGCTGCGCGAGGCCGGGGCGCTGGCCCGCCTGTTCCCCGAGATCGAATGCCTGTTCGGCGTCCCGCAGCCGGCGCGCTACCACCCGGAGATCGATACCGGCGTGCATACCCTGATGGTGCTGGACCAGGCCACCCGCCTGTCCGAGTCCCCGGAGGTCCGCTTCGCTGCGCTGGTCCACGACCTCGGCAAGGGCAACACCGACCCCGAGATCCTGCCCAGCCACCACGGCCACGAGGAGCGCGGGGTCGTACTGATCCGCGCACTGGCCGAGCGCCTGCGCATCCCCAACCGCTACCGCGAACTGGCCGTGCGGGTCGCGCGCTATCACGGACTGGTGCACCGGGTCTTCGAGCTGCGCCCGAAGACGGTGATGAAACTCGTAGACGGGCTCGATGCCCTGCGCCGGCCGGACAACGTCGAGCCCTTCCTGCTCGCGGTGGAGGCAGATTTTCGCGGGCGCACCGGCTGGCAGGACAAACCCTATCCCCAGGCCGATGCGGTGCGCCGCGCCGTGGCGGCCGCGCAGGGGGTCGACGTCCAGACCCTGATGGCCGAGGGGCACAAGGGCAAGGCCCTCGGCGAGGCCCTGGAACGTGCGCGTATCCGGGCGATCGAGGATGCCCTCCACACCGCCCCGAACCCGTAGGAGGCCAGCCCTCTGGCCGATCGGCTGTCGGTCCGGGCCCATCGGCCAGAGGGCTGGCCTCCTACAGCAACTTGCCTGGACGAGCGTGCGAACGTACTCTTTCGCCGCTATTGACGTACTCGAGGACTCCGCGATGGATTTCGCCCTGGCCCGGATGAACATGGTTGAACAGCAGGTCCGTCCCTGGGACGTGCTGGACATGCGTGTACTGGACGTGATGGAAACGCTTCCACGCGAACGCTTCATGCCGGACGCCTACAAGGCCCTGGCGTACGCCGACTCCGAGATCCCGCTCGGCCATGGCGCGCACACCCTGCCACCGGTGGTGATCGGCCGCCTGCTGCAGGCCGCCGCCGCGCAGCCGACCGAGACGGTGCTGGAGATCGGTACCGGCTCCGGCTATGTCACCGCCTGCCTGGCACGCCTGGCCGCGCACGTCGACTCCATCGAGCGCATCGACGAACTGCGTCTGAATGCGCGCAATACGCTGGTCGACCTGGGGCTGGAGAACGCCAGCCTGCGCACCGCCACCGTGACCCCCGAGTGGGCTCCGCCGCGCGAGCGCTATGACGTGATCGTACTGACCGGCGCGATGACCGAATACAACGACTTCCTCGAACGCTACCTGACCCTGGGTGGCCGGCTGTTCGTGATCACCGGTGACGGCCCGATCATGCAGGCCAACCTGATTACCCGCACCACCGAGGACAGCGTCCGCCACGACGTGCTGTTCGAGACGCGTGTGGAGCCGCTGGTCGGTTTCGAACCGAAACCCGCGTTCGAATTCTGACTTCCCACCCCCGGCCGTCCGCCCGCCGGGGTCTCCATCGCAGAAACACGGGTCCGCGTGCACATTGCCCGGTGTTTCCCTACGATGGAGCTTTCCCTGTCTATTCAGGAAGCCGCGCCCATGAACCGGTCCGTCAAACGTATTTTTTCCACGCTGGCGACTGCCGGCATCGCCCTGCTGGTGGCCAGTCCCGCCCCGGCCGCCAGCCTGCTTGAGGTCTACGAGCGCGCCGCCACGGAAGACGCCGAGCTGCGCGCGGCCAAGGCCGAGTACCGCAGCGTGCTCGAGAACCGTCCGATCGCGCGCTCCGCCTTCCTGCCGCAGATCACCGGCGAGGCCGAGGCCGGCGCCTTCTACAACAACTATCGCAACCAGGACAGCTTCGACGGACGCCAGACCAGCTTTGGCGTATCGCTGATGCAGAGCCTCTACGACCGCCGCAATTTCATTGAACTGACCCAGGCCGATCTCGAGATCGCGCGCGCGGAGGCCGAGCTGGACGCCGCCCGCCAGGACCTGATCCTGCGCGTCTCCGAGGCCTACTTCGATGTGCTGGTTGCACAGGAGACGCTGGCCTTTCGCGAGGCGGAGCTCGAGGCCATCGGCCGCCAGCTGGAACAGACCGAGCGCCGCTTCGAGGTGGGCCTGATCGCCAGCACCGACGTGAAAGAGGCCCAGGCCCAGCGCGACATCGCCGAGGCCGAACGCATCGCCGCGGAGAACCAGCTGGACGTGGCGCGCGAACAACTCGCGGTAATCACCAATACGTACTGGGACGAACTCGACGTGCTGCGCGAGGATGCCGAACTAACCCCGCCAGAACCGGCCGATGCCCAGGCATGGGTCGATATCGCGCTGGAAAATAACCTGGAGCTGGCTGCCCAGCGTCTGACCACCGAGACCGCCCGCGAGCAGATCCAGCGTCAGCGCGCCGAGGGCCAGCCAAGGCTGAACCTGAACGCCTCGGTCAGCGAAAACCGTTTCCACGGTATCGATGACGGCGGCGCTGGCGCGCAGGGCGCGGGGCCCCTGTTCAACGAAGGCACCGAGGCCCAGGTGGGCGTGCGCCTGGAGGTGCCGTTCTATACCGGCGGGCGCGTGAGCGCGCTGACCCGCCAGGCCCGCGAGGACTTCCAGGCCGCACAGGAAGGCCAGTCGCTCGTTGAACGCCGCACCACCCAGGACACGCGCAATGCCTATCTGTCGGTGATCGCGAACAGCTCGCGCGTGCGCGCCCTGGAGCAGGCACTGATCTCCACCCAGGCCGCCTTCGAGTCGGCCGAAGCCGGGTTCGAGGTCGGCACGCGTACCCAGGTCGACGTGCTGCTGGCCCTGCGCGAGGTGTTCCGCGCCGAGCGTGACTACGCCGAGGCCCGCTACGGCTTCCTGACCGACTCGCTGCGCCTGCAGCGCGCCGCCGGCCGCCTGAGCGTCGCGGACCTGGAGTCGATCAACCAGCTGCTGGAGCGATGACCGTCGATCCACGCGCCCGTTGCGACCGTGTCCGCTCCCGCCTGGTCCTGATCGACCTGCAGGAGCGGCTGCTGGCCGCCATGCCGGACAGCGAACGCGAGGCGGTGGAGCGCCACACCGCACGGCTCGTCGAGGCCGCACGCAAGCTGGGCGTCCCGATCGAGGTCTCGCGCCAGTACCCAAAGGGGCTGGGCGAGGTGGCGGCGAGCCTGCAGCAGGCGCTGGACGGGCACGGCACGCTGACCGACAAGACGGCCTTCTCCTGCTGTGCGGAAGATGACCTGCACGCGCGCCTGACCGGTGGCGACCAGATCGTCCTGACCGGCGCCGAGACACATATCTGCGTCACACAGACGGCCCTGGAACTGCTGGACGCAGGTGTTACCGTGTTCGTGGTCGAGGATGCGGTCTGCTCGCGCGACGCCACGCGCAAGCGCAACGGACTGGAGCGACTGCGCGCGGCGGGCGCGATCATCACGAACCACGAATCGGTACTGTTCGAGTGGCTGCGCGACGCGGCCGACCCGCAGTTCCGCGAGCTCAGTCAACTGATCCGCTAACGATAGACGGGGAGAAACGCAGGGATGCGCATGCTAGGAAACATTCTGCTGGGCGCGTGGCTGATCCTGTTCGGCCTGCGCGGCCTGCTGGGGCTGCAGTTTCAGTACGACCACTATGTGATCAGCGGTCTGGCCGTGATCGCGGGTATCCTGTTCATCCTGCGACGTTAAACGAAACCCGGACATGCGCCTTTCGCCCGAAGAATACCGCCAACTGGACCATCGCCGGATCACCCTGCTGGGGATGTCCGGTGTCGGCAAGACGCGCCTGTCCAACATGCTCCGACGCGAGGAGTGGTTCCACTACTCGGGTGACTACCGCATCGGCACGCGCTACCTGAGCGAACCGATCCTGGACAACATCAAGGCCCAGGCGATGGCCGTGCCGTTTCTGCGCGACCTGCTGCGCTCGGACTCGATCCAGGTCATCAACAACATCACGGTGGACAACCTGCACCCGGTCGCGAGCTTCCTCGGCAAGCTCGGCAACCCGGAACAGGGCGGCCTGCCGCTGACCGAGTTCAAGCGCCGCCAGAACCTGCACCACGAGTCCGAGGTGCAGGCGATGCTCGACGTGCCGGACTTCATCCACAAGTCGCAGACGCTGTTCGGCTATCCGCATTTCGTCAACGACGCCGGCGGCTCGGTCTGCGAACTGGACAGCCCCGGCGTCCTGGAGACCCTCGCCGAGCACACGCTGATCCTCTACATCAAGGCGACTGACGAAGACGAGCGCCAGCTGATCGAGCGCGCGGAACGCGACCCGAAGCCGCTGTACTACCGCGAGGCCTTCCTCGACCAGCAGCTTGCCGAGTACATGCGCGACGAGGGGCTGGACTATGTCGCCCAGATCGACCCGGACGCCTTTGTGCGCTGGGTGTTCTCGCGCCTGTTCCGCGCGCGCCTGCCACGCTACGAGGCAATCGCGGAGGCACACGGCTACACCATCAGCACCACCGAGCTCGCGCAGGTCCGCAACGCCGCGGACTTTGACGACCTGGTGTGCATGGCCCTGGAGCGGGAGGCGCGACTGTAATGCCACTCGTTGCCCACTCGGACCTGCCCACCTTCGCCCGCCTGAAGAGCGAAGGCGAGACCGTACTGCCCAGCGACTTCGCCCAGCAGCAGGAGATCCGCGCGCTGCACATCGGGCTGCTCAACATGATGCCGGACGCCGCCCTGGCGGCCACCGAGCGCCAGTTCTTCCGCCTGATTGGCGAGAGCAACCAGATCGCGCAGTTCTACATCCATCCCTTTACCCTGCCGCAACTCAAGCGCGGGCCGAAGGGGCGCGATCACATCAAGCACTACTACGAGGACTTCGAGGATCTGAAGAAGGATGGCCTCGACGCGCTGATCATCACCGGGGCCAACGTGACCCAGCCCGATCTGGCGCTGGAGCCGTTCTGGGAGCCCCTGGCGGAGGTCGTCGACTGGGCCTGGGACAACGTGACCTCCACGCTGTGCTCCTGCCTTGCCACCCACGCCGTACTGCAGGCCCGCTACGGCGAGCATCGCGTGCACATGGGCGAGAAGCTGTGGGGCGTGTTCCCGCATCGCGTGGTGGACCGCGGCCACCCGCTGGTCACCGGCGTGAACACGCGTTTCGACGTGCCACACTCGCGCTACAACGACGTCTCGCGCGAGCAGTTCGAGCGCCACGGCCTGCGTGTACTGGTGGAGAGCGAGCAGTCCGGCATCCATCTGGGTGCATCACCGGATGGTTTCCGCATGGTCTTCTTCCAGGGGCATCCGGAGTACGACTCGATCAGCCTGCTCAAGGAGTACAAGCGCGAGGTCGTGCGCTACATCCAGGGCGAGCGCGAGAGCTATCCGCCCCTGCCGGAGAACTACCTGCTGCCGCAGGCGGCGGCGATCCTCGACGAGCACCGCGAGCATGTGCAGGTCGCGGTCGAGCACTGCACCGAGATCCCGGCACTGCCGGAGGCACTGCTGCTCGACCGCCTGGACAACACCTGGCACGACACCGCACTGGCGGTGATGAACAACTGGCTGGGCAACGTCTACCAGCTGACGAACCTCGACCGGCGCAAGCCGTTTCGCGACAGCGTCGACCCGAACGACCCGCTCGCCGGGCGGCGCTAATCCGGCTCTGCCCCTCATGGCGAGGAGGTGACGAGGCAGCCTCCTGACGATGGCAGGGCCGCGGGGCCGGTTGTTTCGAGAATCGATGGATTCGTCGCTTCGCTCCTCGCAATGACAGCGCGGGGGGATCTCCTCGTAACCAGGGATACCGATGGCCGAGACTGATTCGGAAAAGCTGCCGCGTCCGATCCTGCACCTGTACGAGACCATCGCCGGGGAAGAGGACGCGCGCGTCTGCAAGGACATCCCGGAGGATGCCTGCCGCGCGCAGCCGGTCAATTTCTTCGTCCACCTGGTCTCCAACACGCTGAGCAAGATTGGCGACGAGCTGGCCTCGGCGCGGCTGGTGCTGGCCTGGCTGCTGGGGGCACTAGGCGCCCCGGCCGCGTTTGCCGGCTTCCTCGTCCCGATCCGCGAATCGGGGTCGCTGCTCCCGCAGCTGTTCGTCGCCGCCTCCATTCGCCGCCGCGCCATCCGCAAGGGGTTCTGGATCCTGGGCTCGGTCCTCTCCGGGCTGGCGGTCGCCGGGATGGCGATCGTCGCCCTGACCCTGGAGGGCGCGGCGGCGGGCTGGGCGATCCTCGGGCTGCTGACCGTGTTCGCGCTGGCGCGCGGGATCAATTCGGTGGCCTCGAAGGACGTGCTCGGCAAGACGATTGCCAAGCAGCGCCGCGGCACCGTGATGGGCTATGCCGCCTCGCTGGCCGGCTTCTTCACGCTGGGGCTGGGGGTCTATCTGACCCTGGCGAACCTCGAGGATGCCGGTATTGGCATATTCGTCGCCCTGTTGGCCGCCTCCGCCGGCGCCTGGTGGGTGGCGGCCGCGACCTTTACGCGCCTGCACGAGGCCCCGGGCTCCACCGAGGGCGGCGGCAACGCGATCACCCAGGCGCTGTCCTCGGTACGCCTGCTGTGGACCGACCGCGCGTTCGGGCACTTCGTGTTCACCCGCGCGCTGCTGATGAGCACGGCCCTGGCGCTGCCGTTCTATGTGCTGCTGGCCGAAGATGCGACCTCGGGGGATCTGGGCACGCTGGGGCTGCTGATCCTGGCCAGCGGGCTGGCCTCGGCGGTCAGCGCCCCGGTCTGGGGACGCCTGTCCGATCGTTCCTCCCGCTGGGTACTGATTCTCTCGGGCCTGCTGGCCGCAGGGCTCGGCATCCTGGTCGCCCTGGGTGTCTGGTTCGCGCCGGTGGATACCGACTCGGCGCTGGTGCCGGGCGGGGTCGTCTACGCGCTGCTGTTCTTCCTGCTGGGGGTCAGCCATGCCGGCGTGCGGCTGGGGCGCAAGACCTATCTGGTGGACATGGCCACCGAGAAGACCCGCGCCGCGTTCACCGCCGTCAGCAATACCGTGATCGGCGCGCTGCTGCTCGTGGGCGGGCTGTTCGGACTGCTGGCCCAGCTCGCGGGCACCGAGGTCGCGATTTTCGTGCTCGCCCTGATGAGCCTGGCCGGCGCGGTCAGCGCCTGGTGGATGGGCGAGGCCTGAGGCCCGTCAGGCCTCGGCGTCGGTGCGCCTGTAGAGGAGATCGGCCACCGCGTGGCCGCGCCGCTCGCCGCGCCGCTCGAACTTGGTCACCGGGCGTTCCGGCGGACGCCCCGGGGCCGGCACCGGGCCATCCGGTTCAAACCACGGCGCGCACTCTTCCAGTACCGCCATCATGTGCTCGGCGTATTCGGCCCAGTCGGTCGCCAGGTGCAGCCGCCCGCCCGGGCGCATACGCGAGGCCAGCAGGCGCACGAACGGTGGCTGGATCAAGCGGCGCTTGTGGTGGCGCTTCTTGTGCCAGGGATCGGGGAAATACACCTGAACCCCGTCCAGGGCCGCCGGCGCGATGTAGTGCTCCAGCAGTTCCACGGCGTCGTGGTCGGAGACGCGCACGTTGGTCAGACCGCGCTGCTCCACCTCGCGCAGCAGGTGACCCACGCCCGGGCGATGAACCTCGGTGCCGATGTAATCGCGCCCCGGGTTCTGCGCGGCCTGCTCGGCCAGGCTCTCGCCGTCGCCAAAGCCGATCTCCAGCGTGACCGGCGCCTCGCGGCCGAAGACGGCCGCCAGGTCCAGCGGTGCCGCGGGCTCCGGCAGCGCGAGCCCGAAGCGCGGCAACAGCTCGTCCAGCGCACGCTGCTGGCCCGGCGTCAGCCGCCCCTCGCGGCGCACGAAACTGCGGATACGCCGGTAAAAGGGCTTGTCCTCGGAGGCAGAATCAGCAGACTCACTCATGCTCAGCTGAAGAACAGGCCGGTCTGCGGCGAGGAGGCCGATGCGTAGCGGCGCGGCGCCATGCGCCCGGCACGGTAGGCCTGACGCCCGGCGATGATCGCGTGACGCATGGCCGAGGCCATCATAACCGGGTCCTCGGCAGCCGCGATGGCGGTATTCATCAGCACCCCGTCGCAGCCCAGCTCCATCGCGATTGCGGCATCCGAGGCCGTGCCGACGCCGGCATCGACCAGCACCGGAACGTTGGCGTTTTCGACGATCTCGCGGATGTTGTAGCGGTTCTGGATACCCAGCCCGGAGCCGATCGGGGCGGCCAGCGGCATGATCGCCAGACAGCCGATCTCTTCCAGGCGCTTCGCCAGCAGCGGATCGTCGGTGGTGTAGACCATCACATCGAAGCCCTCGGCGACCAGGGTCTCGGCGGCCTTCACGGTCTCGAAGACATCCGGGTACAAGGTCTTCTCGTCGCCCAGGACCTCCAGCTTCACCAGGTTGTGCCCGTCCAGCAGCTCGCGCGCCAGGCGGCAGGTACGGATCGCGTCATCGGCGGTAAAGCAGCCGGCCGTGTTCGGCAGCAGCGTGTAGCGCTCCGGCGAGATCACGTCCAGCAGGTTGGGCTCGTCCGGGTTCTGGCCGATGTTGGTGCGGCGGATCGCGACCGTGACGATCTCCGCCCCGCTGGCCTCAATGGCATCACGGGTCTGATCGAGATCGCGGTACTTGCCTGTGCCCACCAGCAGACGGGAGGTGAACTCGCGTGAACCCACGCGGAAGAGGTCGTCGGCAGACGCGGCGGCCGATTCGGTCATGGTGATTCCTTCGTTGAAAGTAGTTACGGACGGCGACTCGGACTCAACCGCCCCCAATCGCCTGCACGATCTCCACGCGATCGCCGGGATGCAACGGGTGCGCGGCGTGCTCGCTGCGCGGTACCAGCTCCTCGTTGACCTCCACTGCCAGGCGGCGACCGCCCAGGCCACGCGCCTCGATCAGCGCAGCCAGGGTGGCCTCGCCATCTTCGGGGAGTTCGAAGGGTTCGCCGTTCAGCTGAATCTGCATAGTTCTTCGACTGGTCAATTTGCCGTTGAGCCGGAGGCCAACAAGACCTACAATCGCCGACTCAAGCGGGTGTAGTTCAATGGTAGAACGGGAGCTTCCCAAGCTCTTAATGTGGGTTCGATTCCCATCACCCGCTCCATTCTATCAGAGGCTTGCGCCTCCGGACCCCCATCGGACTGACGTGATCTGGACGCGATCCAGCAGCTGTTATATTGTCCGGAATATGTCTGCTACATCTGACAATCCGAATCTGCTGGACGTCGACGACGCCCGCGCGTTGCTGCGCGAACACACGATCTCTCCGACGGAGCAGCGCGTGGAGATTGCACGCGTAATGTTCGCGCGTCATCAGCACCTGAGCGCCGAACAAATCCTCGGCCGCCTGGTGCAGCATTCGTCGCGCGTCTCCAAGGCCACGGTCTACAACACGCTCAAGCTGTTCGCAGAGAAGGGCTTGGTGCGCGAGGTCGTGATCGACCCGACCAAGCTTTTCTACGACTCCAACCTGAATCCGCACCACCACCTGTTCCACACCGACACCGGCGAGCTGGAAGACGTCGATCCCGCACGGGTCGATATCTCGCACCTGCCCCCGCTGCCGGAAGGCAAAGAGCTGCTGGGTGTGGACGTGATTATTCGGGTCAGCGAGCGCACGGCCTGATCCGGAACCCGCGCCGCCGGTCGCGCGGGATTGTTGTCGAGCCCCACCCCCGCTATTATGGCGCGCTTCGCCGACGTAGCTCAGTTGGTAGAGCAATCGATTCGTAATCGATAGGTCGCAGGTTCGACTCCTGCCGTCGGCACCATTTCCCCCTCCCTGCTCCCTCTTGCGCCTGTTCGCAGAACGGCTCAGGAGCCTTTTGGCTTGCCGCCCCCGCTGCGATGGCGGTGCCCGCCGCCGCCCGACGGTTTACCCGATCCGCGCGCACCGCCACGTCCACCACCGCCGCGCCGGTCGTCGCGCGGCTTGCGCGGGCGCGGCTTGGGGCGCACCGGGTCGCTGAACAGGGCTGCGGGGTCCACGGTCTCCGTGGGGATCCGTTCGCCGAGATAGGACTCGATGTCCGGCAGGTAGAACGCGGAGTCCTCGCAACCGAAGCTGATGGCGTCGCCCTCGGCCCCGGCACGTGCCGTGCGCCCGATGCGGTGCACGTAGTCCTCGCCCGACTGCGGCAGATCGAAGTTGAACACGTGGGTCACGGCCGGGATGTGCAGTCCGCGCGCCGCGACATCGGTCGCCACCAGAAAGGCGTACTCGCCTGCGGTGAAGCGCTCCAGCAGGCTCGAGCGCTTGTTCTGCGGCACATCACCCGAGAGCAGCGCGGCCTTCTGCCCGTTCACGTTCAGCCAGTCGCAGACCTTCTCGGCCCCGTGCTTGGTGTTCACGAACACAATGGCCCGCTCCGGCTTGAGATCGCGCGCCAGCCCCAGCAGCAGCGGGATTTTTTCCTCGTTCGCCGGGTAGTAGATCACCTGGCGCACGCGATCCGCGGTCAGGGTCTCGGCCTCGACCTGGACCTTTTCCGGGTTGCTCATGTGCTCGTAGGCCAGCTCCATCACACGCAGCGACAGCGTGGCCGAGAACAGCATGGACAGCCGCTCGCTGGCCGGCGCGCAGCGACGCATCAGGAAACGCACGTCCTTGATGAAACCGAGATCGAACATGCGATCGGCCTCGTCCAGCACCACCACCTCGGTGTGCCCGAGCCCGAACACCTTCTGCTTGAAGTAGTCGATGATCCGGCCCGGCGTACCAATCAGGATGTCGGCCCCGGCCTCCAGCTGCTCGCGCTGGCTGTCGTAACCGGTACCACCATAGGCCAGCGCCAGCTTGAGCCCGGTTTCGCGCCCCAGCATCTCGGCATCCTTGTGGATCTGGATGGCGAGTTCACGCGTCGGGGCGACGATCAGGGCGCGCACATCGGTCGCCCGGCGATCCGGCGCGGGCGCCTGGCGCAGCAGACGGTTGAAGGTGGCGATCAGAAAGGCCGCGGTCTTGCCCGTACCGGTCTGCGCCTGCCCGGCGACATCCCGCCCGGCCAGCGCAATGGGCAGGGTCAGCGCCTGGATCGGCGTGCAGGTCTCGAAACCGGTGGCGCGGATGCCCGCCTGTACGGCCTCGGGCAGATCGAGCTGGTCGAAGCGGGGCGTTTCCTGCGCGGGATCGGTCATGTGAATCCTCTATTACTTGAACTGTCTGGCGATCATCGTCGATAGTAAGAGCCGTGCAGCCGGCGTTGCGGGCTGTTCCCCCAACCCAAGTGATGAGGGCTCGGAGTGAGCGACAAAATTGTGTACACGTCAGACGCCGGTTTCGACGAAGACGTCCTGAAGGCGGATCAGCCAGTCCTGGTGGACTACTGGGCCGAGTGGTGCGGGCCCTGCAAGATGATCGCCCCCATTCTGGATGAAATCGCCGAAGAATACGCCGGCAAGGTCAAAGTCGCCAAGCTGAACATCGACGAGAACCCGTCCACGCCGCCGAAGTACGGCATTCGCGGGATCCCGACGCTGATGCTATTCAAGAATGGCGATGTCGAAGCCACCAAGGTCGGCGCATTGTCCAAGTCGCAGCTGACCGCTTTCCTGGACCAGCACCTCTGATCCGGCATACCCCGGGGTCGCATGCGGCCCCGGGGTTGCAGTACCAAAAAAACGACGCCACCAGGCC
Organism: Thioalkalivibrio sp. ALJ4; assembly: GCF_000377225.1. Classification (NCBI taxonomy): domain Bacteria; kingdom Pseudomonadati; phylum Pseudomonadota; class Gammaproteobacteria; order Chromatiales; family Ectothiorhodospiraceae; genus Thioalkalivibrio; species Thioalkalivibrio sp. ALJ4. Next base: position 281,315 of record NZ_KB897917.1, read on the forward strand.
TTGCCCCAAGCGGGCGCGTCGCTTACCATCGGTTCAGTTCAGGCGGTCGCCAGACCGCAACCTGCCCCCGATACTCAATCCAAGGCAAGCCGAGCGGCCATCCCCGGTCGCCGATCATCCACGTTGAACACAGCACCCCACGAATGAACCTGACCGAACTGAAGCGGATGTCCGCTGCCGATCTCGTCGCCTTTGCAGAAGAAAAAGGCATCGACAACATGTCCCGCGCCCGCAAGCAGGAGATCATCTTTGCCCTGCTGAAGGCCCATGCCAAAAGCGGTGAAGCCATCTACGGTGACGGAGTCCTGGAGATCCTCTCCGACGGCTTCGGATTCCTGCGCAGCGCCGACAGCTCCTATCAGGCCGGGCCGGACGACGTGTACGTCTCCCCCAGCCAGATTCGACGCTTCGGGCTGCGTACCGGCGACACCATCGCCGGCAAGATCCGCCCGCCCAAGGACAACGAGCGCTACTTCGCGCTGCTGAAGGTCTCGGAGATCAACTTCGAACCACCGGAGAATGCCCGGCACAAGGTGCTGTTCGAGAACCTCACGCCGCTGCACCCCTCCAAGCGCATGCGCATGGAGCGCGGCAACGGCTCCACCGAGGACATCACCGCCCGCGTCATCGACATCGTGGCGCCGTTCGGCAAGGGCCAGCGTGGCCTGATCGTCTCCCCGCCCAAGGCGGGCAAGACGCTGATGCTGCAGAACATCGCCCAGAGCATCGCGACCAACTACCCCGAGTGCTACCTGATCGTGCTGCTGATCGACGAGCGCCCGGAGGAAGTCACCGAGATGGACCGCATGGTCCAGGGCGAAGTGGTCTCGTCGACCTTCGACGAACCGGCCCAGCGCCATGTGCAGGTCGCCGAGATGGTGATCGAGAAGGCCAAGCGCCTGGTCGAGCACAAGCGCGACGTGGTGATCCTGCTGGACTCCATTACCCGCCTGGCGCGCGCCTACAACACCGTCGCCCCCAGCTCCGGCAAGGTGCTGACCGGTGGCGTGGACGCCAACGCCCTGCACCGTCCGAAGCGCTTCTTCGGTGCCGCGCGCAACGTGGAGGAAGGCGGCAGCCTGACCATCCTCGCCACCGCGCTGGTCGAGACCGGCTCGAAGATGGACGAGGTGATCTACGAGGAGTTCAAGGGCACCGGCAACATGGAAGTGCACCTGGAGCGCCGCATCGCCGAGAAGCGCATCTACCCGGCGATCAACGTGAACCGCTCCGGCACCCGCCGCGAAGAACTGCTGACCGCGCCGGACGAGCTGCAAAAGCTCTGGATCCTGCGCAAGTTCCTGCACGGGATGGACGATATCGAGGCGATGGAATTCCTGCTCGGTCGCATGCAGTCCTCGAAGACCAACTCCGAGTTCTTCGACCAGATGAAGCGCAGCTGACGCGAAGCGGGCCCCGCGCCCGCCTCCCGTCATCGCGAGCGCCAGCGCAGCGATCTCCAGGGGCGGGCCAGGCGCTCGCCGTGCAAGGACGGCGTATCAGCCGGGCACCGGCTCGAAGCTGACCAGACGGTCCAGCCGCCACCACTGGCGCCGACCCTCGGCGTCACGCAGGATCAGATACTCGGCCCCGCGCCGCGTGCGCAGATCCAGCGGCCGCACCACCGCAATCCGATCCATTTCGCCCCGGCGCCAGTGGGTGCGCAGGTGTTGCCCGCGCAGGATCGCCAGTTCCAGTTCGGAGTAGCGCTCGCAGGCAATCGGCGTGTACGGCGGGGTCACACTCATCCCCCCTCCCGAATGGCCTCCACCTGCGGGATCTCGGCGTCCGGGGACTCGACGCGCCGAAACACGATGGGGGCGCAGCACACGGCGCAGTCCTCGATCCATTCCTGGTCCGCACTGACCATGTCCACCGTCGTCTCGCCCGGTTCGCCACACCAGGGGCAGGTAAAGCCGACAAACTCCACCGGTCGCATCACCGCACCTCCTCCGGGCCCGCTATGACCCGGGCCCCGGCTGTCACACCCGCCATGTCTTCCGGCAAAAACCGCTCCAGAATGTCATTGAGAAAGGCCAGGCCACGTTCGGTCGGCTGCAGGCGCTGCGGATCGGACACCAGCAGACCCTCTGCCCGTAGCGTGCCCAGCGCCGGTTCCAGCGTAGTCAGGTCCAGGCCGCAGCGCTCCTCGAAGCAATGCGCGGGCACTCCCTCCACCAGACGCAACGCGTTGAGCATGAACTCGAACGGCAGCTCGGCCTCGGGGACCGCCTGGTCGCGGTGCAGGTCGGGCGTCTCCAGGTAGGCCGCGGGCTGGCGCGGCTTGGTCCGCCGCAACACCCGCCCCTGGGACGGCAGTGTCAGCTTGCCATGGGCCCCGGCCCCGATGCCGAGGTAGTCGCCGAACGTCCAGTAGTTGCGGTTGTGCCGGCATTCCCGCCCCCTCGTGGCGTACGCGGAAACCTCGTATCGAGTATAGCCAGCCGCAGCCAGCACACATTGTCCTTGTGTGAACAATTCCTCGATCGTGGAATCCGGTGGCAATACCGGGGGCCGGGCTGCGAAATAGGTGTTGGGCTCCAGGGTCAGCTGATACCAGGAGATGTGCTCGGGTCCCTGATCGACCGCGGCCTGGAGGTCCGACAGCCCAGCCTCGACAGACTGCTGCGGCAGGCCGAACATCAGATCCAGGTTGATGTTGTCGAACCCGGCGCCGCGGGCATGCTCGACCGCGGCATGGGCCTCGGCCCCGCCGTGGATGCGCCCCAGTCGCTCGAGCATGGCGTCGTCGAAGCTCTGGATACCCAGCGACAGCCGGTTGACCCCGGCCTCGCGGTAGCCATGGAAGTATGCGCGATCTGCGGTTCCGGGGTTGGCCTCCAGCGTGATCTCGGCATCCGGGCGCAGGGGCAGCCGCGCACGCAGACCGGAGAGCAGGTCCGCCATTGCCTCGGGCGGGAACAGACTGGGGGTCCCGCCGCCGATGAACACGCTGTCCACGCGCCGCCCCCAGACATCCGGGAGCTGCGACTCGAGGTCGCGCATCAGCGCCTCGACATACGCGTCGAACGGGGCCTCGCCCCGCGGCTCATGGGAGTTGAAGTCGCAGTACGGGCACTTGCGCACGCACCAGGGCAGGTGCACATACAAAGCCAGGGGCAACGGGGTGGCGAATACGCTCATCCCGCGAGCATAGGCGCCGGCTCAGTGATCGGCACGTTCCCGCAGTTGTGCCACCAGTTTGGCCAGGGCCTGGCCGCGATGGCTCAGGCGATTCTTGGCCTCCGGGGGCAGCTCGGCCGAGGTGCAGCCCTCCTCGGGCACAAAGAACAGCGGGTCGTAGCCGAAGCCGTTGGCACCGCTGGGCTGCTCGACGATGCGGCCCGGCCAGACCCCTTCGGCGATCAGCGGCGAAGGGTCCTCGGCATGTTCCAGAAACACGACGACTGCGCGAAACCGCGCGGCTCGCTGGGCCTCGGGGACACCCGCCAGCGCCTCCAGCAGCTTGGCGTTGTTCGCGGCATCGTCCGCCTCCGGCCCCGCATAACGCGCGGAGTAGATGCCCGGCTGGCCGCGCAGGGCGTCGACCTCCAGGCCCGAGTCATCGGCGATCGCGGGCAGGCCGGTATGCTGCGCGGCGTTGCGCGCCTTGAGGATCGCGTTCTCGACAAAGGTCAGCCCGGTCTCGTCGGCCTCGGGCACCGCGTGCTCCGACTGCGGCTCGATCGCCAGCCCCAGCGGCTCCAGCAGGGCCCGGATCTCGCGCAGCTTGCCGGGGTTGCCGGTGGCGAGGACGACGCGACGGGACGGGTCCATGACTCAGCCCCAGGGAGACACTGACTGATGGACACGTTCGCGCTCGAGTCGATTTTGCGTGCTGACAAGGCGTGGTGAGCGACGTGTAGCCGAGCTACATAAGCGAGCCGCAACGCAGTCAGCGGGCAAAATCGGCCGAGCCCCGTCCGTCAAGAATTTGTGGGGTTGGCACCCCATGTTCCCCGATCCTGCGTTGCGCCGCTTGCCGGTAGCACCACTACCGACTGCGCGCCGCGCCTGGTCTCGGGAAACATGGGGCGCCAACGCGAACGTGTCCATCAATCAGTGTCTCCCTTGGCCAGCGCCGCCCGCTGGGCCTCGACGATCTGCTGGATGCCCTTCTCGCCCAGATCCAGCATCTGGTTCAGCTCGTCGCGGCGGAAGGCATGGCCCTCGGCCGTCCCCTGGATCTCGATCACGCCGCCGGCCTCGTTCATCACCAGGTTCAGGTCGGTCTCGGCCTGGGAGTCCTCGTCGTAATCCAGGTCGAGGACCGGCGCACCGTTGAAGATGCCCACCGAGATCGCCGCCAGGTGCCCGTGCAGCGGGTCCTTGCGGATCATGCCCTGCTCGCGCGCCTTGCGGATCGCGTCGCGCAGGGCGACATAGGCACCGCTGATCGAGGCGGTACGGGTCCCGCCGTCAGCCTGGATGACATCGCAGTCGACGATGATCTGGCGCTCGCCCAGGGCCTCCAGGTCAACCACGGCGCGCAGGGAGCGGCCGATCAGACGCTGGATCTCCATGGTGCGTCCGCCCAGCTTGCCGCGCGCGGCCTCGCGCGCCATGCGGTCGTGCGTCGAGCGTGGCAGCATGCTGTACTCCGCCGTCACCCAGCCGCGACCCTTGTTCTTCAGCCACGGCGGCACGCGCGACTCGATGGTCGCGTTGCACAGCACCCGGGTGTCGCCGAACTCCACCAGCACGGAACCCTCCGCGTGCCGGGTGAAATGGCGGGTAAAACGCACCGGGCGCATCTCGTCGGCTTGTCGGCCACTGGGTCGCATGCTTGATCCTTGCTAGATTGGAGTGGCGCGCAGTATACGGGAGACGGGAGAGGCTCTCACATGAGCGCGCCCGCGGCGGATCTGGGGCAAAGGCGGCCGAAGACGCCAGCAAATCACACGCGCACCGGGCTGTTACCACGCGCAGGGCTATCAACAGGGGACCTTATGATCGCGAGCATGACCGGCTTCGCCCGGCAGCCGATGACGCTGGACCAGGGCGTTTACGACTGGGAACTGAAGAGCGTCAACCATCGCTATCTCGAGTTGCGCATCCACCTGCCGGAGGCCCTGCGGGCGCTGGAGCCCGAGGTGCGCAATCGCCTCAAGAAACGGCTGAGTCGGGGCAAGGTCGATGTGGTGCTGCGCGATCGCGGCCAGTCGGGCGGCTCGCCCACCGCATTCGACGTGGACCGTGTGCAGTCGCTGATCGAGGCGACCGAATCCGTCGCCGACATGATGAAACACGATGCCAGCGTGTCGCCGCTGGATATCCTCGCCTGGCCCGGGGTGCTGGAGGGGGCGAAAATCGACACCGACCGCCTCGCCGGCCCCATTCTTGCCGAGCTCGACAGCGCGATCGACGCCCTGGTGGCGATGCGCGAGGCCGAGGGCCAGGAACTGGTCAACGGCCTGCGCGATCGCCTGGAGGCCCTGGCCGAGCATGTCGTGCTCATCCGCGAGCGGCGCGAGCCGATGCTGGTCGAACAGCGCGAACGCACCCTGAGCCGCATCAACGAGCTAGACCTGAGCCTGGACCCGAAGCGGCTGGAGCAGGAGGTGGCGCTACTGGCACAACGCCTGGATATCGCCGAGGAGCTGGATCGCATCGACGGCCACGTGAAGGCGGTGCGCGAGATCCTGGACAAGGACGGCCCCAGCGGGCGGCGCCTGGATTTCCTGATGCAGGAGTTCAACCGCGAGACGAATACCCTCGCCTCCAAGTCGCATGACCTGGAGATCACCCGCGCAACCGTCGAGATGAAGGTCCTGATCGAGCAGATGCGCGAGCAGGTACAGAACCTCGAATAATCGGTGTTTCCTTAATGCATCGCTACCGCGTGCACCTGTCCATCTCGCGCCACGAGATGGAGGACTACTACACCGGGCGCGCGGCGGTCGTCTACGCCGAGTCGGAAGGCGGCATCAGCGTGCAGTTTCCCGCCCGGCTGCTGCGTCAGCACCTCGACCAGCGCGGCGTCTATGGCGTGTTCGAGTTGGTCACCGACGACCAGCATCGCCTGCTGGATTTCCGCCGCCTCACACGGCCCTGACAGCGCGCCGCAGCCCCCTTTCCCACCCCTTGAAATTTCCCCAGCGGCCCCTATCTCCATGGGTGAGTCAGAGTTGACACCCGGAAGAGGAGGGTAAAGCCATGACAATGATGCGTTACGAACCGTGGAGCCTGCTGGGTCAGCTGTCGCGCGAACTCGGCCGCATGCCGGATATGCCCGGCACGGACGACTCCGCCGCGACGTCCGACTGGGCGCCTGCCGTGGATATCCGCGAAGAGACCGATGCCTACGTGCTGCACGCCGACATCCCCGGCGTCGACCCGAAGGACATTGAACTCCACATGGAGAACGGCGTGCTGACCCTGCGCGGCGAGCGCAAGCACGAAAGCGAAGAGGAAAAGAACGGCTACAAGCGGATCGAGCGGGTGCGCGGCACCTTCTTCCGCCGCTTCTCGCTGCCGGACACCGCGGATGCCGAAAACATCTCCGCGCGCTCCGAAAACGGGGTGCTGGAGGTTCGTATTCCGAAACAGGCACGCGTACAGCCACGCCGGATCGAGATCACGGGCTGATCCGGCACCAACCCTGCCGGCAGCCGTCACGGCTGCCGGAATTCGGGCGCTGCCGGCGCAAGCGGGCGGCGCCTCGTTTTTTGATGGCGGCAACAGGATCATCGCCACCCGTTTCATGAAGCCGATGCACGGGTGACAGCCGAATCCCGGCTATCATGGGAAAGATCGGATACGGGCCGACAACCACCAAGGGATCCGGGTGTCCCCCGGGGATCGGACAGAGGCAACTCTGGGAGTGCAATGGAATACAAGGACTACTACAAGATCCTCGGCGTCAGCCGCGACGCCAGCCAGGACGCCATCAAGAAGGCGTACCGCAAGCTGGCGCGCAAGTATCACCCGGACGTCAGCAAGGCCCCGGATGCCGAGACCCGAATCAAGGAGGTCAACGAGGCCTACGAGGCCCTGGGCGACCCGGAAAAGCGCAAGGCCTACGACCAGCTCGGCTCCAACTGGCGCCAGGGGCAGGATTTTCGTCCGCCGCCTGGATGGGACGGCTGGGCCCAGCACCGTGGCGCCGGAGGCGGAGCCGATTTCGGCGGCTTTTCCGACTTCTTCGAGTCCATCTTCGGCGGCGCCGGGATGGGTGGCGCGGGCCGTCGCCGCGGTGCGGGCGGCTTCAACATGCGTGGTGCCGACCGCGAGGGTAAGGTCGAGATCACGCTCGATCAGGCCCTTAAGGGCACGGAGATCTCCGTCAACGATGCCGACGGGCGCGTGCAGCGCGTGCGTATCCCGGCCGGTGCCAAGGACGGCTCGCGCCTGCGCGTGCGCGGCCAGGGCGACCCGGGCGTGGGCACCGGCGGCTCTGGCGATCTGCTGCTGGAGATTCGCATCAAGCCCGACAGCCGCTACCGCGTCGAGGGCCGCAACCTCTCCCGCGACATCCCGATCACCCCCTGGGAGGCCGCACTGGGCGCCACCATCGAGGTCCCCACACCGCACGGCTGGGTCAACCTGAAGATCCCGGCGGGTTCGCAGTCCGGCAAGCAGATGCGTCTGAAGGGCAAGGGCCTGCCGGGCAAACCGCCCGGCGACCTGTACCTGAAGCTGATGATCCAGGCCCCACCCGAGGACGAGGCCGGCGACTGGTACCGCAAGATGGCGGAACAGTCCTCGTTTGCCCCGCGCGCAGGGCTGACACCGTAGTTCACGGACACGTAGTGCACGGACACAAGGAGCGCGCATGCGTCGGCTGGTCTCTTTCCTGATTCTGCTGTCGACCCTCGCCTGGGCCGGCCCGGCGCTGGCACAACTCCCCGCCGAGGTCGACGGCCAGCCCCTGCCCTCTCTGGCCCCGATGCTGGAGCGCACCATCCCCGGGGTCGTCAATATCGCCACCCGCGCCCGCGTGGTGGAATCCGTCAATCCGCTGTTCGACGACCCGTTCTTCCGCCGTTTCTTCGACCTGCCCGAGCGCCAGCGCGAACGCGAGCGTCAGGGGCTCGGGTCTGGCGTGATTGTGGATGCGACCGAAGGCACCATCCTGACCAACAGCCATGTGATCGCGCGCGCGGACGAGATCCTGGTGACCCTGTACGACGGGCGCCAGTACGAGGCGGAGGTGGTTGGTACCGACCCGGCAACCGACGTCGCCGTGATCCGCATCGACGCGGAAAACCTGCGCGCGATCCCACTGGCGGATTCCGATGCCCTGCGCGTCGGCGACTTTGTCGTCGCGATCGGCAACCCGTTCGGCCTCGGCCAGACGGTGACCAGCGGCATCGTCTCCGCGCTGGGGCGCAGCGGACTCGGCGGCTCCGGGTTCGAGGACTTCATCCAGACCGATGCCTCCATCAACCCGGGCAACTCGGGCGGGGCGCTGGTGAACCTGCGCGGGGAACTGGTCGGCATCAACACCGCCATTCTGGCGCGCGGCGGCGGCAACATCGGCATCGGGTTCGCGATCCCGACCAACATGGCGCGCCAGATCCAGGATCTGCTGGTCGCCGAGGGCCGCGTCGAGCGCGGCGCACTGGGCGTCGGCATCCAGGACCTGACGCCGGCGCTGGCGCAGGCCTTCGATCTCGACGTTACCCAGGGCGCGGTCATTACCGACGTACAACCGGACTCCGCCGCGAGCCGTGCCGGGATCGAGGCCGGCGACGTGGTGCTGACCATCGACGGAAAAGCCGTGCGCAATGCCGCGGACCTGCGCAACCGCCTGGGTCTGCTGCGGGTGGGGAGCGAGGTGGAGATGCTGGTCCTGCGCGACGGGCGCGAGCGCACCCTGACCACGCGCCTGGAACGCCCCGAGATCCGCCAGGCCGAGGGCGCTGCGATCCATCCACGGCTGGAGGGCGTGCGCCTGGCGGAACACACACCGCCCGGTGCCAGTCGCAGCCGTGTCGTCATCATCGACGTGGAGGCGGGCACCCCGGGCGCCCGAGCGGGGATTCGCCCCGGCGACGTGCTGCTGGCGGTCAACCGCCAGCGCGTCGAGCACCTGTCCGATCTGCCGCGCCAGCTATCGCCGCACCAGGCACTGGAGCTGCAGCTTCGCCGCGGCAATCAGACGCTCTATCTGACGCTGCGCTAGAGCTGCCCTTCCGGCTTTGGCAGGGGCTTCGCCTGCAAGCAGGCTCCCACAGAGCTTCGTCCACCTCGCCGCCCCCCCATGTCGTCATCCCGGAAACCGCGCAGCGGTTATCCGGGATCTCGGGGCCTGATGTCAGCCTTGTGCAGGAGATCGCGGCTCTCCGCTTCGCTGCGGCCGGGATGACCGGGGCTTTCAGACAGCCTCCGGGGGTGGAAGGATCAGAAGCCGGGGGTGTTTTTCTCGACCCAGCGGTCGCTGCCGTCGGCGAGGCGTTCGCGCTTCCAGAACGGGGCCTCGTGCTTGAGACGCTCCAGGATGTCGGAGCAGGCATCGCGCGCGGCGATCCGGTGCGCGGACCAGGTGGCCACGAGCACCAGGGCATCGCCCGGCCGCACGTCCCCTACGCGATGCGCGACCAGACAGCCCAGCAGCGGCCAGCGCGACTCGGCCTCGGCGACGATGCGCTCCAGTTCGCGCTCGGTCATGCCGGGATAGTGCTCCAGGAACAGCCCGGTCACAGTGTCGTCTTCGTTGAAGTCACGCATGCGCCCGACAAACACGCTGGCCGCCCCGCGCGCCTCGGCCGGGATATCCCGCTCGGCACGGGCCACCAGCGCCCAGGGGTCGAAGTCTTCGCTGTAGAGCTCGACGGCCACCTCAGCCCCCGGTCACCGGCGGGAAATAGGCGACCTCGTCACCATCGCGCACAACCGTATCCAGTGCAGCCTGTTCCTGGTTGACCGCCACCATCAGGCGTTCCGGCGGGGCATCGCCATGCAGGTGCCGCCAGAGATCCCCCACCGAGATCGATTCGGTGGGCAGCTCGGCCTGCTCGTCGGCGCGCCCCATTTCCTCGCGCAGGCGTGCAAAGTAGTGAACAGTTACGGTCATGCGGGCCCCTGTCATCACGGGTTCAAGTCAAGCATTATAGCGACGATGAACGATTTCACTCACTTCGATGCCGAAGGCCATGCGCACATGGTCGATGTCGGCGACAAGTCGATCACCCACCGGGTGGCGATTGCCGAAGGCCGCATCCACATGCAGCCGGAGACCCTGCAGCGTATCCGCGAAGGCCGCCATGCCAAGGGGGACGTTCTGGGGATCGCTCGTGTCGCGGGTATCATGGGAGCCAAGCGTACCGGTGACCTGATCCCGCTGTGCCACCCAATCGGTCTGACGCGGGTGGCCCTGGAACTGGATATCGAGAGTACCGCCGTCCGTGTGCAGGCGACCTGCGAGGTCCACGCCAGGACGGGCGTGGAGATGGAGGCCCTGACCGCGGTCTCCACCGCGCTGCTGACGGTGTATGACATGTGCAAGGCCGTGGACCGCGGCATGGTGATCGATGGCGTGCGCCTGCTGGAGAAGCGTGGCGGCCGCAGCGGCACCTGGCGTGCGGACACGACGCAAGGAGAACCCCGATGAAATGGATCAAGCGCCTGCTGGCCCTGATCGCGATCCTGTTGCTGCTGGCCGTGATTGTCGCCGTGTACCTGGTCGCGACCTTCGACGCCAACGACTACAAGGAGCGCATCGAGGCTGAAGTCCGCGATGCCACCGGTCGCGAACTGACCCTGGAAGGCCCGATCGGCCTGACCTTCTTCCCCAACCTCGGCCTGCGCCTGGAAGAGGTTCGCTTCGGCAATGCCGAGGGCTTTGGCGACGACCCGTTCGCCGAGCTGGATGTCGTCGATGTCTCCGTGGCGGTGATGCCGCTGCTTCGGCGCGAGCTGGACGTGCGGCACATCGAGGGGGATGGCGTGCGCCTGAACCTGGCGCGCGACGAAGACGGGCGCACCAACTGGGACGACCTGACCGAACGTGCCGAGGATGCCCGCGACGAGGCCGTCACCGGCGACAACGGCGAGGAACGCACCGCCACCGAATCGCGTCTGGCCATGGAGCGCATCGGCATCGCCGGTGTAACCCTGACCAACACCCGGGTGCACTGGGACGACCGCATGACTGGACTGCAGGCCACGCTGGATCCCTTCCGCCTCGAGGTCGGTCGCTTCCGCCCCGGGGTGGAAACACCACTGGAGATGGAGGCCGTGGTCAACGCCGAGGGTGGTGACCTGGACGAGCCGGTCGAATTCGCGATGAACCTGGAGGGCCTGATGAATCTGGACCTCTTGAGCAATCGCTATTCCATCCGCCGCCTGAACGCGAACTTTGGCGTAGAAGGCGCCGGACTGCCGCGCCCGATCGGCGTCTCGCTGGAAACCGACGTCGCGCTGGAAATCGCTGACGAGACCAAGATGCGCTTTGAGCGCGTAACCGTTGGCGTGGGTGATGTGCGCCTGACGGGCTTCACCGAGCTGACCGGGCTGGGCGCCGGCGAAGAGCTGGCCGTGCGCAGCGAACTGCGCAGCAACACCTTCTCGGTCCCGGACCTGATGGAAGATATCGGTCTCGAACCGCCCAAAACCAATGACCCGGACGCCCTCAAGCGTGTGGCGCTGGACCTCTCGGCCCGCGGCAGCCTGACGTCACTGGAGCTGAGCCCGTTCCTGGTGACCATCGACGATACGCGGCTGACCGGCAACGCCCGGTGGGACACCAGTGGCGAGCGTCCGCTGTTCGACTTCGACCTGAGCGGCAACGAGCTGAACCTCGATCGCTACCTGCCACCCGAAGTGGAACAGGCCCGCACCGAGGGTGGCCCCTCCAATGGCGAACGCGACGACGATGACGACATCGCCATCGAGCTTCCGGTGGAGCTGCTGCGCGGGATCGACGTACGCGGCGAGATGGCGCTGGAGCGCCTGGACGCTCTGGGTATGGTGATGCGCAACATCCAGCTGGAGATCCGCGCCAACGAAGGCGACTGGCGCATCGACCCGCTGGAAGCGCAAGCCTACGAAGGCCAGCTGACCAGCCGCGTGCGCGTCGACGTACGCGAAGACACCCCGCGCTACGAACTCGCGGCCGACCTGGCCGACCTGGACATCGGCGCCCTGCTGGAAGACATGCAGGGCGATGACGCGCGGCTCATGGGCATCGGCGATCTGGAACTCGATATCGCCACTCGCGGAAACACCGTCAACGCGCTGCGCAGCGCGCTGAACGGCTCCGGCTCCATGCAGTTCTCCGACGGTGCCATTCGTGGCATCAACGTCGCCCAGGTGATCCGCCGAGCGGAGGCGCGCCTGCGCGGTGAACGGCTGGAAGAAGACGAACCCAACCAGACCGACTTCAGCGACCTGACCGGCACCTTCGACATTCGCGATGGCGTCGTGCACAACGACGACCTGGTGGCCAACTCCCCGCTCCTGCGCGTGCGCGGCGAGGGCAGCGCCGATCTCACCGACGACACCCTCGACTACCTCGTGAACACCACCATCGTGGGCACTCTCGAGGGCCAGGGCGGACGCTCCCTGGAAGACCTGAGCGGCATCCGCCTGCCGATCCGCATCTCGGGCACCTTTGGCGACCCCAGCTTTCGCCTCGACCTGGAAGACATCCTGCGCGAGCGCTTCGAGGACGATGTCCGCGACCGCCTGGGCGAAGAAGAAGAGCGCCTGCGCGATCGCCTGATGCAGCGCCTCGACGGCGATCGCAGTGACGACGCCGAAGGCGAGACGGAAGAGTCCGGCGAACGCGATCTTCGACGCGAGCTGGAACGCGGCCTGCGCGAGCGCCTGCGGTAATCGTGCCGGCGAACTCGGCATTCAAGCGGCCGGCCTTCGAGGCCGGCCGCTTCATTTCGACACCCCCGCAATGACACCCTTTGCCGAACGGCTGCTTGCCTGGTTCGCCCGGCACGGCCGCAGCGACCTCCCCTGGCAGCACCCTCGCACGCCCTATCGCGTCTGGGTCTCCGAGATCATGCTGCAACAGACGCGCGTGGAGACGGTGATCCCGTACTTCCTGCGCTTCATGGAACACTTCCCCAACGTCGAATCCCTCGCGGCCGCCGACCAGGACACGGTCCTGCATCTGTGGTCCGGCCTCGGCTACTACGCCCGCGCCCGCAACCTGCATCGCGCCGCACAGCACATCGTGAGCGAGCATGGCGGAGACTTTCCGGATACGCGCGAGGCCCTGGAACAGCTCCCCGGCATCGGCCGCTCCACGGCGGCCGCGATCATCGCCCAGGCCCACGACCGGCCGGAGCCCATCCTGGACGGCAACGCCAAGCGCGTCCTCGCCCGCCACGCGGCCGTCGAAGGCTGGCCCGGCAGCCCGAGCGTCCAGCGCGAACTGTGGGCCGAGGCGGAGGCACGCACCCCGACCACCCGCTGCGCCGACTACACCCAGGCCATCATGGACCTGGGCGCCCTCCTGTGTACGCGCACGCGCCCGGACTGCCCCCAGTGCCCCGTAGCCGGCGACTGCCAGGCCCTGGCGCAAGACCGGACCGGAGACCTGCCCGCGCCGCGCCCACGCAAGGACCTGCCCACGCGCATCCGCCACGCCGCCCACCTGCAAACCGTCCAGGGCAGCCTGCTGGTACAACGCGCGGCACAGGGCATCTGGGGCGGGCTGTACAGCCTCCCCGAGGCCGCCGCGGCGCCCGAACTCGACGAGTGGGTGCGCAGCCAGTGGCCGCAGGCCGAGGCACAAGACACCAACGGGTTGCGCCACACCTTCAGTCACTACCACCTCGATCTGCGCATCCACTGCTACCGGCTCCCGCCGAACGCGTGTGGGATCATGGAAGGCGACAGGGCGATTTGGTATAAACCCGGCACATCACGGGCGGTCGGCATCCCGGCTCCCATCCAGCGTTATCTGCACGAACACAAGGATTCCGGCAATGGCACGAACCGTTAACTGCGTGAAACTCGGTAAAGAGGCCGATGGGCTCGATTTTCCGCCCTACCCCGGCGAGATGGGCAAGAAGATCTACCTGAACGTGTCCAAGGAGGCCTGGCAGGCCTGGCTCGGCCACCAGACCATGCTGATCAACGAATACCGCCTGACCCCGGTCGACCCAAAGGCGCGCAAGTTCCTGGAAGAGGAAATGGAAAAGTTCCTGTTCGGCGATGGCTCGGAAAAGCCGGAAGGCTTCGTCGACCCGAACCAGTCCTGATTCACGGCGGTTCGGCGGCGATTGCTTGACGTAGCCGCCACGGACCGCTTTAATACCGCCCTTCGCCCGAAGGGCGAATCCCTCCGAGAAATGGCCGGGTAGCTCAGTCGGTAGAGCAGGGGATTGAAAATCCCCGTGTCGGCGGTTCGATTCCGTCCCCGGCCACCATTATCTCTCCTGTGGCACCATCCTTCCCATGAGCGTTCGCCGTATTCTGCGCATGGGGCACCCCGACCTGCGTCGCGTCTGCGACCCGGTACCCGAATCCGATTTTGACAGCCCCGGGCTCTACGCCCTGGTGGACGACCTCGTCGACACCATGCACGCCAGCGAAGGCCTCGGCCTGGCTGCTGCCCAGATTGGCGTCCCGCAACGCGTCGCCGTGATCGAGATCCAGCCGGGCAATACGCGCTACCCCGGCGCCGTGCCGACCGGCCGCCTGGTCCTCGTGAATCCGGTGGTCACCGTGCTGGACGCAACCCCTCAGTGCTACTGGGAAGGCTGCCTCTCGGTACCGGGCCTGCGCGGCGAAGTCGCCCGGCCGCGCCACATCGCCGTGGACTACTACGAGCCCGACGGCACGACCCGCCACCTGGAACCCGAAGGGTTCCTCGCCACCGTCTTCCAGCACGAGATCGACCACCTCGATGGCACCCTGTTCATCGACCGCGTCACCGACACCACCCGCCTCGCCTTCCTCGACGAATACCGCGAGTTCCACGCGCAGGCGTAGGCATCACGCACCGTGTAGGCGCGGCCAGGCGTTGCGCACCACCTCCGCCCCCAGCGCATCCAGCAGCGGGTGGGCAGCCAGGCCGAGCAGGCCATCGGTCAGGGGGTTCTCGTCGCCGCAGCGCACGGCCAGATCCAGATGCGTACCGCGCGTACTCGGTGTCAGCCGATAACAGCCCTCGCAGGACAACCCGGCCAGCGCGCGCCAGCCGAGCAGGCGCGGCGGGACCGCGACCAGCACCTCCACTTCGAACGTCAGCGGCACCCCGGCCACCCGCACACGCCACCGGTAGCGCTCGGGCCCGACACACGTGATGGACTCGATGGCCTCGCTGTAGGCGGCGAACGCCTCCACCCGGGCCATCAACTCGAACACCGCCTCCGGAGCAGCGTCGATCTCCATCTCGTGGTGGATCACCGACATCGCCCACCGCTCCACATTGCAGGGTCGCCGCCGGCAGGACCAGCGGCCCAGGCCCGCTCAGTCGTGCACGATGATGCGGGAACCCGCGGCGTCGATATCCACGCGCGAGCTGGAGTAGGCACAGGCCTTCGCGACATCTTCCAGCGCGGGCATGTCATTGATCTCCGCCAGACGATGCAGCAGGCTGCTGCCTTCGCAGTCACGCGGCATGCCGTTGTCGTCCAGCGTGCAGCCGAATTCGCCCTCGTTCACCGACCAGTCCATGTCGGCCGGCATCTTCAGCACCACCGGCTCCTCGTGCATCACCTGGAACTTCGCCCGCATGGCGTTCTTGCCGTCCTGCCAGTCGAGGACCGGCATGTTGTCTACGCTGCGCATGGTGAGCCTCCTTCGCGATTCCGCGAGGTTGCAACGGATTTCGCCGGGCCGTTCCCTGCCCTTTCCTCTGACGCTAGACCCCCTCCATTGCAGCCGTCAAAGGTTACCCTGGAGGCGTTGGGGAACTGGTCAATCCGATCGCTCATCAAGCGAATAGTGGAATGCTTCAGCACGAGGGGCGCCGCAGCGTAAACGGGAGGGTTTGCCCCCGAAGATACTCATAATCTCGTGGCCTCAAATGCCGCGTCCAAAGGCCCGCACCGGCCCCTCCCCCTAGAAAAGCGCTTTTAGGTCCGATGCTTACCGTGGCTCGACCCCGTCGCCGAAGGTCGCAGCGGGTCAAACGTCACCTGCAACGTTTTTTTCGATTTCACGTTTCTTCCCCGCAATAGCTTCCGAAGTGCTGCAAATCTGATGTACGTCATCTTGGGAGAATCCCACCATCCGACAAAAGTGGATTTGCAGCAGTAGCTCCAGGGCCAAGCAGAGATTATGCATTTCGGAGCCAGATGCAGCTAAATCTTTAAGGCTTTCATCATAATGCGTCAGGTAGTTTCGAGTGGTTACAATCTTAGAGATTAAATATTTGACCTTCGACTTTCCGCCGAAAATTTCTTCGTGTCCAGAAAATAGTCTCTTGAGACGCTGCCTCAATGAAAGTTCGTTACCGTATTGGAGCCTGGCTTGTACCCACCACTGAAATTTTTGGGGAACACCTTCCATGACAGCAGCAGAAAGCTCGGCGTACTCGTCTTTTTCATAAAACACGTCCGTAAACATCTTCCGGTGGAGCGTCTCAACAGCCTGGGCGAGCATTAAGTATCGGTTTTCAAGATACAACTGCCTCGGCGCTCTAGTCGCGAAGTACAGATTGAAAGCCGAATCGAACTTTTCATAGCTATCAAACCAAGTTTGTACCGCGTTCGAAAACGTTTCCGATATTGCTTTGAAATCAAAAAGAACAAAAGGACGAGATAGGCGGGCATGATCTACTTCTTGGCTCCGCTCCAGGTTCATATAGATTTCGATAGGCGTCCTCTTCGTTTTTTCTCCCTGCTCTTCGGTGAGATCTTTCCGGTAACCCGTAATTGAATGAATGGGGAGGGTTCGATCACAGGCGAGCGAGGCCAAATCCGCGAGCTTGAATATGTATGAGGTCGCTTGGCTCACTAATTTAGGCTCAGGGAAATTCCACTCAATGAGCGTTCTTTGAGTGACTTTGGCTTCACGAAATTGGCCCGGCGACGGTGCGGTCCAAGCAAACTTGAATTCTATGGTGCCATCTTTGAGCGGCCACTTGGGTGATGGCGGGGGCTGGTAGTCGATTGACACGCCGGGATTTTTGCCGACACGCAGTTCGACATTAATAGGGCTGTAACGAATCCATTCGTCTAAGGCGGTGGAATGAAAAGAAATGGCATCAAACGCAACTTGCTCGGCGGCGGAGAAGTGAGCTCCGATATACATCCGATGGACGTGTATCTGTGCGACAGCAATGCCAGGAAAGCTGAAGTTTCTCTTTCGGTAGAAGCAATCGTCTAGAGTGACAAATTTTCCATTTGAGCTGACGCCCAAGATTCGGGGAACGGTCCCGTCATCTTGTTCAATGGGTTTGCCAGAAAGCGTTCCAAGTATTTCGAGCTCAATAGATCCATCTTCGGTGCAGAGGCATTTTCCGGAAACCTTGGTTTCCTCATTGCCGGGCAGCCAAAAGAGGCCGTGAATCTCAGGCGGTGAGAGAGTATTCATGGAATATAAGAGTAAGTCAGACTGAAGCTGTGATATTCGTGATATGTGGATTCTGCATACTGTCCTAGCGTTCTCCTGGCGCTGATACACGGTTACTGCTTAACCATGGTTGTATCATGGTAATAGACGTCGCGTCGAGTGGCAGGGTTCCCACCCGCTTGGATGAACAATATTCCGCTCGTTGTCAATGGCTTATATCTGCCCTCGCGTCCATCGCAGTTGAGACGCAGGGGCCGACGTTAAAGGCTTGCGGGTGGACTGATTCGGAGCGAGACGTGGAAAACGGAGGCTCGGGCGTGACAGAGCTTGGTGCTATACAGAATCGGTATATCACCGTTATCGCGGAATTGGCGTGACGGGAGGAGTCGTGGCGCCGTTGCCTGCTAGGATCCGACCAGGGGAAATGGAGAGTCAGTGTTGGCAACGCTCATAGAAGCGAATCAGGGTGTGGTGGTCTGCGGCATTCTGGAGGATGCGCAAGGACGGATCTTTCTGGCGCGTCGCGGTGGCGATCAAGCGCTGGCGGGGTATTGGGAATTCCCCGGCGGCAAGGCGGAGCCGGGTGAGAGCCTGGAGGCCGCGTTGTGCCGCGAATTTCGTGAAGAGCTGTCGATGGAGCTCCGAGTGGGCGAAAAGATCGGGCGCACGCCGATTCCGAATAAAGAAGGCATGGAGTTGGTGGCGCTGCGGGCGTGGACGGAGGACGAGAGTCCGGTGCTGACAGTGCACGATCGGTGGTGCTGGGTGTCGCCTATGGAGGCTCGCGGGCTGGAGCTCGCGCCTGCGGACATCCCGTTGCTCGAAGCCTTTATTGCTGCACGTTCCGAATGAGCCGAGATAGTGCCGCCAAACCCCTGTCCGGCGCCCAATGGGTCGGTTTGCATGAACGGCTGGATACGCCGCGGGTGCGGCAAGCGCTCGAGGCCCTGGGTCTGGAGGACCGCGCGCGCTGGAGCCAGGGCCTGGAGGGCGACGACCTTGGGATGGCCCTTGCGGCCGAACTGGCCCAACGGCTGGCGGAGCGAGCCGGAGAGCTGCGGGAAAAGGGGCATGAGGACTGGGTGCGGGCCGTGCAAGGGCTGGCGGATGCACTGGCGGCGGCGGGGCATCCGCTGTCCGGGATTGAGGAGGACCTGCCGCAGCCGCCGTTTCGGCAGTTGCTGGAGGTGCGTTCCCCGTCGGCTGATCAGGTTGGGCAGCAGGAGACGCCACGGCCGGATGTTCCGCTGGCTCTGTCCAGCCTGCTCACCGGTTCAGATCGCACACCGAGTCTGGTCACGCAGATCGAGAAGGAGCTGGCCAGTGCGGTGCGTGCCGATTGGTTGGTGTCCTTCATCAAGTGGAGTGGCATTCGCGCCCTGCGCGAGACGCTGAAGCGCTTTACCGAAACCCCGACCGCCGATGGTTCTCCCAGGCTGCGGATCGCGACGACCTCGTACCTCGGCGCCACGGATCTGAAGGCGATCGACTTTCTGCTGAGCCTGCCGAACACCGAGATTCGGGTCTCGTACGACACCCACCGCACGCGACTGCATGCCAAGGCTTACCTGTTCCATCGGAGCACGGGGTTTGGCAGTGCCTACATCGGCTCGGCGAATGTCTCGCGGGTGGCGATGGATGAGGGGCTGGAGTGGACGGCCAAGGTCAGCGAATACGAGCTGCCGCATATGTGGCGACAGATCCAGACCTCGTTCGAGGCGCATTGGGCAGACCCGGCGGAGTTCGAACCGCTCACCAAGGATGACCTCCCCCGCCTGCAACGGGCACTGGAGTCGGAATCCAGCTCGGGGCACGGGGCGCAGAAAGACGCCACCGCGTTCTTCGACCTGCGGCCGTATGCCTTTCAGCAGGAGATCCTGGAGGACATCCAGCGCGAGCGCTGTTCGGGGATCGACCGCCATCTGGTGATCGCCGCCACCGGGACCGGCAAGACCATGATCGCCGCGTTCGACTATCGCCGGTTTGCGCACGAGCAGGCGGATAAGGGGCGCCCGTCGCTGCTGTTCATCGCCCACCGCGAGGAGATCCTGCGTCAGGCGATGGCCAGCTTTCGGCAAGTGTTGCAGGACCACGAGTTTGGCGACGTGCTGGTGGGCGGGGCGCGTCCGAGTCAGGACCGCCACCTGTTCTGCACGGTGCAGAGCTGGAATGCACGGGACCTCGATCGCCTCGACCCGGCGCATTTCGATTACGTGGTGCTGGATGAGGCGCACCACAGTACTGCCGGCAGCTACCAGCGCATCCTCGAGCATGTGCGGCCTAAGTGCCTGCTGGGCCTGACGGCGACGCCGGAGCGCACGGATGCCGACGATATCCGCAAGCACTTCGGGCAGCGCTATACCCATGAGATCCGCCTGCCGGATGCGATCGAGCGTCGGTTGCTGGTGCCGTTCCATTACTTTGGCGTGGCCGACCATGAGTCCGTGGATCTGAGCCGGGTGAGCTGGCGGCGCGGGGGCTATGACGCCGAAGAACTGGAAGGGGTGTTCACCGGCAATCGGGCGCGCGCCGATTGGGTGCTGCGGCAGGCGCAAGAACACGCGACGGATCTCGGCTCGGTTAGGGGCTTGGGTTTCTGCATCAGCTGCGACCATGCCCGATTCATGGCCGAGCATTTCTCGGCCAAGCAGGTGCCCAGCGCGGTGCTGACTGGCGAAAGCCCGGATCACGAGCGGCTTTCGGTACAGCGCGATCTGCGCGCGGGGCGCATCCGCTTCATCTTTACGGTGGACCTCTACAACGAAGGCGTAGACCTGCCGGAGGTGGATACCGTTTTGCTGCTGCGCCCGACCGAGAGCCTGACGGTCTACCTACAGCAGATGGGCCGCGGCCTGCGCTTGCACGAGGGCAAGCCGCACCTGACCGTGCTGGATTTCGTCGCACCGCAGAATCGGCGTTTTCGTTATGCCGCTCGGTTCCGGGCCCTGAGCGCGCGGCCGGAGAAGCGGGTGGATCACCAGATTCAGGAAGGCTTCCCTTGGTTGCCCAGCGGCTGCCTGATCCACCTCGACCGCCTGGCCACCCAGCACGTGCTCGACAACATCCGTGCGCAGATCAACCGCCAGCGACCGCAGCTCGTCCGCGAGCTGAAGGACTGTTTCCGGGAGGACATCGACTCCGCCAGCCTGCCCAAGATGCTGGACTGCCTGCATATGGATAAAGCGGAAGACCTGCTGCGCAAGGACCTGCCCTCCCGGCTGCGCGCGGACTGCGGAGGCGAGTCGACCGAAGCGCTGGGACCCTATGCCAGCGGCCTCAAACGCGGGCTGCAGCGCTTGGCGCGGTGTGACGATCACCAGTTGCTGGAAACCCTGCAGACCCATCTGGCGCAGCCGGCCGCGAACGTGGAGCAGCTTGCCGAAGAAGATCGGCTCCGGCTGGCCCTCGTCCACAGCACGCTATGGGGCAAGACGCGGCCGGGGGACGGGGACCTAACCGCCGTCGACGCCTTCGTCCGCGAACAGCGCCCCCTGTACCGGGATCTCCAGGAAGTCGCCGCCTGGCGACACGAGCGTATCGTCCCCGCCAGCGGCATCAGCTTCCCGGAGCAGACGGGGCCGCTGGAACTGCACGCGTCCTACACCCGCGAGCAGATCCTGCTGGCGCTGGGACTTGGCAGCCTGGAGAAGCCGATCACCCAGCAGGAGGGTGTCCGGCACGTACCCGATCGACGCGTGGATGCGCTGTTCGTCACCCTGGAAAAATCCGAGCAGGAGTTCTCACCCACCACCATGTACGAGGACTACGCCCTCAACGAGCGGCGTTTCCACTGGCAGTCGCAGTCCGGCACCTCCCCCACCTCGGAGACCGGGCAGCGCTACATCCACCACGAACAGCTCGGCTACACCCCCATGCTGTTCATTCGGCGGGCCAAGCGTGATGCGACGGGCCTCAGTGAGCCATTCACCTTCTGCGGCCCGGTACGTTACCAGCACCACGAGGGCAGCAAGCCGATGAGCATCATCTGGGAGCTGGAGTACGAGCTGCCCGCCCGGCTCCTGCACCTCGCCCGCCGTACGGTCCTGTAACGGGAGAGGCTGCCCGCTTGAGGACGGCCGCCTCGACGGAGGATCAGGGGGCGCTGTAGGCGTGGGCGGTGGTTTCCGATATGGCCAGGGGGTGGAGTCGGACGGCCATCGGGGGCGCCGCTGCGGTGGTCATGCGGCGTTCCCAGGTGAGGGCGTGGCGGACGATGAGGTCCAGGTCGTCGTATTCGGGGGACCAGGCCAGCAGGTCGCGGATGCGGGACGCGTCTGCGGTCAGGGCTGGCGGGTCTCCGGCGCGGCGGGGGCCATGGATGACGGGGAATCGGTAACCGCTGATGCGCTGCACGGACTCGAGGACCTGCAACACGCTGTAGCCGTGGCCATAGCCGCAGTTGAGGGCCTGCGAGGAGCCGCCCGCCACCAGGTAGTCCATCGCGCGCAGGTGGGCCGCGGCAAGATCCTCGACGTGGATGTAGTCCCTTACGCAGGTGCCATCAGCGGTCGGGTAATCGGTCCCGAAGACGGTGATGTTATCTCGCTCGCCCAGGGCGGCCTGGCAGGCGACCTTGATCAGGTGGGTCGCGTTGGGAGTGGCCTGGCCCAGCGTCCCGTCAGGGGCCGCGCCGGCCACGTTGAAGTAGCGCAGGCAGACGTAACGCAGATCACTCGCCTGGCCGAAGTCGGCGATCATCCGCTCGGACATGACCTTGGAGGCGCCGTAGGGGTTGATGGGCAGCAGCGGGCTGGTTTCGTCGACGGGGTTTTGTGCCGGGATGCCGTATACCGCGGCGGTCGACGAAAAGACCAGGAAACGCACGCCTGTCGCCTGACACCCCTCCAGGAGGTTCAGGGTGTTACGGGTGTTGCTGCCGTAGTATCCGAGCGGATCGGCCAGCGACTCCGGGACGACGATCCTGGCGGCGAAGTGCAGGACGCCGTCGAACGCATATTCCCCGAGGACACTGTGCAGGCGCTGGCGGTCGGCCATGTCGCCAACGATCAGCGCGGCATGCCCAATGGCCCAGCGGTGCCCCGTGCTGAGATTGTCGTAGACGACGACATCGTGACCATCGGCCAGCAACTGGCGCACGACATGTGAACCAATATAGCCCGCTCCACCGGTTACCAGGATTTTCATCGTCAAACCTTCGCTTCGTCGTTGATCGAACGGCTGTACATAAATGAGTGGCGTGCCGGGCTATTCGGGCCCGTACTGCCAGCGATACCAGGCCATGCCCCAGTACTCGTGCAGCGCGAGCCAGCTGGCCCAGAGCGCACTGGCCTGTGGGCGGAAGGCCTCCAGGGACCAGCCGCTATCACGCGGCACAAAGGCACCGGTCGGGGCCGGGATAATCTCCAGGCCCGCGCGCTCGAATGACCAAGTGGCGCGCGGCATGTGATGGGCATGGCTCACGAGTGCCACGCGCTCGATCCCCTCTGCATGCAGCTGCTCGGCGGAGTGCCGGGCATTGGTCCAGGTGTCGCGCGCATTGGGTTCCCGCAGGATCGGGTGGACGCCATATTCCTTCAGTACCTCTGCCATGTAGTCGGCTTCTGGAACTCGCTCCTCGGGGCCCCCGCCCGAAACCATCACGGGCAGCCCGGTGCGGTGGTGCAGGTACGCCGCGTAACGCAGGCGCACCAGTGCCAGGTCGTGGACGGTCTCGCCCGAGAACTCCTCGGCTCCACTGCGATACCCGGCCCCCAGCACCACAATCGCTTGTGCGTCCGCCAGCTGGTTGTCGTCCGGCGGCGCAAAACCCTCCTGTAAGGGCTTCATGAGTGCGTAACTAAATACAGGAGTAGACAAGGAATAGCTCAATAGAAGGCCGATTACCAACAGCACTTTTCCAACATTTGTGCGGTAAATAATCCACCCGACAATGGCAAGTATGAGAGGACCGGAAGGAGGCAGAAGAAGCCAATTGGCTAGCAGACGCAGAGGGATGGGGTCCAACGTTTTTCCCCGGTAGTAGACGCAAAATCAAGGACCCTATTTTGGGCCCACCAACGGGATTTGAAAGGACCAAATAAACCGAACGGAAAACACCCCATCGTCAGTCTAAAGACTGATGGTCTGGGCCGGGTGCCACGTCTAACATCGATTATCCAGGGGAATAGCCAATACTAACTAAGTGCTTGCTATTGCCCGCACCGTTTCGAGGCTAAACGGAGACGGGTCCGGGCACGATCAGGGCCGGGTCCGGGTTTCGCCGGACAATGAAGTCGGCGGTGTCAAATTGGACTGACTCAAGGAAGCGGAAGCGTTTCCTTACACGCCCAAAGGGGAGACAAGCGATGACCGTCAAGACCAGCCCACAAAGTGCTTTTATTGTTCTCATTTTGTCCCTGGCATTCGTCCTGGTGACGACCAGCGCCTGCACCACCACGCCCTATCCGGATGCCCCCTCGACCGTGGAAAAAACGGTGGTGGACCAGTACATCATCGGTCCCGGAGACACGCTGAATATCGCGGTCCGCAACAACCCGGATCTGTCCACCGCAGTGGCGGTGCGGCCGGATGGCCAGATCACCACGCCGCTGGTGGAAGACGTGCAGGCCAGCGGCAGAACCCCCAGTGAGCTGGCGCGGGACATGGAAGACAAGCTCTCCGACTTCCTCCGCGACCCGATCGTGACGGTGATGGTGACCAGTTTTGCTGGCCCCTATGCCCGCCAGGTGCGCGTGATCGGCCAGGCGGCCGAGCCTCAGGCGCTGCAGTACCGCGAAGAGATGACCGTGATGGATGTGATGATCGCGGTCGGCGGGATTACTGATTTCGCGGCCGGCAATCGCGCCGTGCTGGTGCGCAACGAAAACGGCGAACGCCAGCAGTACCGCGTCCGCCTGAACGACCTGATCTACGGGGGCGACATCTCGGCCAACGTGGACATGTTGCCGGGCGACATCCTGATCATCCCGGAACGCCGCTTCTGACCGGTGCGGGCACGGCAAGGCCTCTTGCCGCGCCCGCAGGTTACAAGCCGAGCGGACAACCCGGTTTCGGGAAAGAAACAGGCATCGATCGCCTCCCCGGCTCTGGGGGAGGTGACCGGGGGGCATCTTGAGCATGCGCATACTTGGACATTACGTATCGCGACGGATCCTGGCGCTGGTGGGGCTGGAGCTGGTTGCGATCTACATCGCGCTCTACCTGACGCTCGCCCTGTTCGCCCTGTCGCTGGGCCCGGTCGACCCCTGGATGCCGGAACTCCTGATCGCCGTGGCGGTGGTGCTGTTCGCGGTGATGCTGGTGGGGCTTTACGAGCAGGAGTGCCTGGCAAGGTTCAGCCTGCGATCCGCTGTGGTGCGCCTGGGCGGGGCTCTGGTCCTGGCGGGTGGCGCGCTGGCGATCTACGGGTTGCTCACGGCCAGCAGCGTACTGACACCGACGATCGTGGGCAGTGGCGCGGTGATCCTGCTGGCAAGCCTGACGGCCGAGCGCAGCCTCTTTCGCGGGCTGTCGGAGACCGATGCCTTCAAGCGGCGCATCCTGGTCCTGGGCACGGGCAGCCGTGCGCGCTCACTGGAGGTACGCCATGCCGGACCCGACGGGGGCGATGCCACCTATCAGGTCGTCGGCTATGTGGCGACCGAGCGCGAGACCGATCGGCTGGTGGACCAGCAACGACTCCGGGTGCTGGACGACAAGACCAGCCTGCTGGATGTGGCGCGCTCGCTGCGGGTGGAGGAGATCGTGGTGGGCATGCGCGAGCGCCGCGAGAACCTGCCGATCAACCAGCTGCTGGAATGCAAGCTCAACGGCATTCGCATCACGGACCTGTCGACTTTCTTCGAGCGCGAGGACCGCCAGCTCCAGCTGGACGGGATCAACACCAGCTGGCTGGTGTTTGGCGGGGGCTTCCGCCAGCACCGCGCACGCGCCGTGGTCAAGCGCAGCTTCGATCTACTGGCGAGCACGGCCCTGCTGGTGGCAACCCTGCCGGTGATGCTGCTGACCGCGATCGCCATCAAGCTCGACAGCCCGGGGCCGGTCCTCTACTGGCAGACCCGGGTCGGCCAGGGCAACACGCCGTTCGAGATCTGCAAGTTCCGCAGCATGCGCATGGATGCCGAGGGGGACGGCGTGGCCCGCTGGGCCAGCGGCGACGACGACCGCATCACGCGTGTGGGCCGGGTAATCCGCAAGCTGCGCATCGACGAACTGCCGCAGATCATCAACGTGTTTCAGGGGCGCATGTCGTTCGTGGGGCCGCGCCCGGAGCGCCCGGTGTTTGTGGAGCAGCTCAGCGAGCAGATCCCGTATTTCCTCGCGCGCCACAGCATCCGCCCCGGTATCACCGGGTGGGCGCAGGTGCGCTACGCCTACGGCGCATCGGTCGAGGATGCCCGGCAGAAGCTCCAGTACGACCTGTACTACGTCAAGAACCACAGCCTGTTCATGGATCTGATGATCCTGTTCGAGACGGTCCGCGTCGTCCTGTTTGGCCGCGGGGCCCGCTGAGCCATGAATCTCGCCGCGCCCAGCTATCTCCTGGCCGCCCTCGCCTTTCTCGTCCTGGTGGTGCTGGCCCTGTGGACCTGGCGGCAGCGCCCGGGGAGCCTGTGGGTCGCGGGCGCGGCGCTGCTGTCGGTGATCTGGGCGCTGCACATGGCGCTCGTGGCGCACGAGATCGGCGAGGCACCGGTCTCCGGCGGGGCCTTCGAGGTGCTGCGCAACGCCGGGTGGTTCGCGGTCCTGTTCGCCCTGCTCGCGCGCCGCGGCGAGCCGAGCACGCGCCCACCCGCACCCTTGCGCACGGCGATGATCGTCACCGCCGCGCTGATGTTCGGCGTGTTCGCTGCCCTGGCACTGCCGCTCCCGATAACCTATGGCGCCTGGGTGGGCACTGCGATGCTGGGCATGGCGGTGCTGGGCCTGGTGCTGGTCGAGCAGGTCTTTCGCAATACGCCCCTGCAGCGGCGCTGGGAGATCAAGTTCCTGAGCCTGGGCCTCGGGGCGATGTTCGCCTTCGATCTCTTCCTGTTTGCCGATCTCGTACTGTTCGGGGCGATCAACAGCCCGGCCTGGCAGGCCCGCGGCCTGGTCAATGCGCTCATCGTGCCATTGCTCGCGATCTCGCTGGCGCGCCGGCCGCTGCAGGCCCGCGAGGCCCCGGTGGTCTCGCGCCACCTGCTGTTTCACACCGCGGCGCTGATCGGCGCCGGGCTTTATCTGTTCGCCATCGGGGCCGCCGGGTACTACCTGCGGCATGTCGGGGGCGATCTGGGTGCCTTCCTGCAGGTAGTGTTTCTGTTCGGCGCGGCGTTGCTGCTGGCCGTCATCGTCGCCTCGGGCAGTCTGCGGTCGCGTCTGCGCGTCTTCCTGGCCAAGCACTTCTTTCGCTACTCGTTCGATTACCGCCAGGAGTGGCTGCGGTTTACCGGAACGCTCTCGGCCGAGGATGACGAGATCCCGTTCCGCCAACGCGCCATCCAGGCGATCGGCGAACTGGTGGACAGCCCTGGGGGGCTGCTGTGGGTGCGCGACCGCAACGGCCCCTACGCCCTGGAGGGGGTACTGAACCTGGGCGATCCGAGTTATCCCCCGGAGGAGCCCGACGGGGCACTGGTGGAGTTCGTCGCGCGCACCGGCTGGGTGATCGACCTCAACGAATACCGCCGAGACCCCGAGCTGTATCAGGGCCTGCAACTGCCCGAATGGCTGGCGCAGAACACGCGCCTGTGGGTGGTGGTGCCGCTGCTCAAGGGCGAGCGTCTGCAGGGGTTCGTCGTGCTCGCCCAGCCCCGCGCGCCGCGCAAGATCGACTGGGAGGAACGCGACCTCCTGAAGACCGCCGGGCGCCAGCTCGCGGTGTATGTCGCGCTGGTGCAGACCGACGAGGCCCTGCTGGAGGCCCGCCAGTTCGAGGCCTTTCACCGACTGGCGGCGTTTCTGGTGCACGACCTCAAGAACGTCTCGGCCCAGCTGTCCCTGGTGTGCTCCAACGCGGAGCGTCACCTGTCCAACCCGGACTTTGTCCGCGACGCCCTGAACACGGTGAGCAATGCCCGCGACCGGCTGGAGCGGACCCTGGCCCAGTTGCGCCACGCCCAGGCCACGCCCGACACACCGAGCCGCATCATCCCGCTGGATCGGCTTCTCGCCGAGGTCTCCGAGGCCAGCAGCCACCGCTCGCCCCTGCCGCGGCTCGACCTGCGCGAACCCGCGGCCGTCATCGGGGACCAGGAGGGACTTAAAAATGTACTACTCAATCTTGTAAGAAATGCTCAAGAAGCTACGCCGGATGACGGCTCAATCAATCTCAATCTTTACACCGAAGGGGGTTGGGCTATTGTTCAAATTGAAGACACGGGGAGCGGTATGGAGCCGGCTTTTCTAAAAAATCGGCTCTTCAAGCCCTTTCAAACCACCAAGGGAAATGCAGGGATGGGGATTGGTTTATATGAGGCGCGGGATCGAGTTTTGCGCATGGGAGGACGCATCACCGTCGACAGCGAGGCCGGCGTCGGAACGATCTTTACCCTGAAGCTCCCCTTGCAGATGGCACCGGCCATGGCTGAACCGTCATGAAGGCCGCAGGTGATTGCGAGGGTTCCATGCTGAAGCTTCTCATCGTCGAAGACGATCAGGGTCTGCGCAACCAGCTGAGCTGGTGTTTTGAGGGATACGAGATCCTGGAGGCCGAGGACCGCGAAAGCGCCATGTCCAGGATGCGGCGCCATCAGCCGGAGCTGGTGACACTGGACCTGGGCCTTCCGCCAGACCCGGCCAATGCTTCCGAGGGCCTGGCCCTGCTGCAGGACATCCTGGCGATGGACCCGGAGACCAAGGTCATCGTTGTCACCGGGAATGACGATCGCGAGAACGCGCTCAAGGCCGTGGCCCTGGGCGCCTACGACTACTACATCAAGCCGGTCGAATCCGACCTGCTGCGGATGATCGTCGATCGCGCTGCCCACCTGTACGGCCTCGAGGCGGAGAACCGCAAGCTGGCGCGCAAGCCCGGGGCGTCCCTGAGCGGGGTCATCACCGCCGACCCGGGAATGCTGGATGTCTGCCGGGTAGTCGAGCGTGTCGCACCTTCGGACGCCACCGTGCTGCTGCTGGGCGAGAGTGGCACCGGGAAGGAGGTGCTGGCACGCGCGCTGCACGACCTGAGCGGGCGCGCGGATGAACGCTTCGTGGCGATCAACTGCGCGGCGATCCCGGAGAACCTGCTGGAAAGCGAACTGTTCGGGTACGAGAAAGGCGCCTTTACCGGGGCCACACGGCAGACCATCGGGCGCATCGAACACGCCAACAACGGGACCCTGTTCCTGGACGAGATTGGTGACCTGCCGCACAGCCTGCAGGCCAAGCTGCTGCGCTTTTTGCAGGAGCGCAAGATCGAACGCCTCGGCGGTCGCAGCGAGATCCCGGTCAACGTGCGCATCATCGGCGCCACGAACCAGGACCTGAAGGCGCTGATCCAGCAGGGCGAGTTCCGCGAAGACCTGTATTACCGCATCAGCGAGATCTCGGTCTCGATTCCTCCCCTGCGCGAGCGCAAGGGGGATGCAACGCTGATCGCGCACTACCTGCTCGACCGCTTCACCCAGGATCAGCGGCGGCCGCGCCGCGGCTTTACCCAGGACGCCACCCACGCGATCGAGTCCTACGACTGGCCGGGCAACGTGCGCGAGATGGAAAACCTGATCCGCCGCGCCGTGATCATGGCCGACAGCCAGTTGATTACCGCAAAGGACCTGGGCCTGGAGCCGCCCGAGGGCGAGGCCCCGGCGGTACGACTACGCGATATCCGCGACAGCGCAGAACACGAGGCCATCCTGAAGGCGATGGCCCGCAGCAAGAACAACATTGCCCAGGCCGCCGACCAGCTCGGAATCACACGGCCGACGCTCTACAGCCTGCTCGACAAATTTGGCCTGAGGTAAACCCGCCATGAAGACTCCCCGTTCTGTATCCCGTGTGGTGGGCGCGCCCCGCCGCACCCTCCCGCGCCTGGCCCCGTTGCTGATGGCGCTGACCCTGGTCGGTTGCGACGCGCTGGGCACCCCGACCGAGGCCGAGCACCGCGAACGCGCCGAGCGCCACATGGAGGCAGGCGAATATGCCGCGGCCACCATCGAGTATCGCAACGTGCTGCAGCGCAATCCGGACCCCGAGGTGCGCGGCCGCCTGGGCCTCGCCTATCTGCGCGACCAGCAGCCGGAACCGGCCGTGCGCCACCTGCAACGAGCCCTGGAGACGGGCGCGGACCCCAACGAGTACGCCCTGCCCCTGGCGCGGCTGCTGTTCATGCTGGGTGGCAGTGGGGCAATCACCGAGATCCCCGAGGCCGATGGCCTGGAAGGCGAGGATGCCGCGCGCCTGCTGGCCTATCGGTCGCTGGCGGCCTATCAGGCGGGAGACGCCACTGCCGGATCGGATTATCTTGAGGCCGCCCGCGAGGCGCATGACGATCTGGTCGAGATTCATCTGGCGCGCGCCTACAAGGCGATGTCCGATGGCGACGCCGAGCAGGCCATGAAGATGACCGATGCGGCCCTGGAAACGGACGCCGAATTTTCGCCTGCCTGGTCCCTCAAGGGAGACCTGGAACGGGTGCAGGGCGACCCCGAGGCTGCACTCAAGGCCTTTAGCCGCGCCGTCGAGTTGCGCCCGGATGCGATCGCCGAACGCCTGAAGCGCGGGCTGATGCACGTCGAACTGGGGCAGTTCGACGAGGCCCGGGCCGATGGCAAATTCCTCAAGGATGGCGCACCCAACCACGCCGGCGGCCACTTCCTGATGGGGCTGATCGAGTTCGAGACGGGCGAACCCCTGCAGGCTCGCCCCCACCTGGAAGAGGCGCTGGCGGCCTCGGCCAACTACCGCCTCGCGATGCCCTATCTGGCGGCCATCCAGCTGGAAGAAGGCAACTGGTCCCAGGCGGAACGCCTGCTGGAGCGCCACCATGCGCTGGGCCCGGCCAACGCGATGAGCTATCGGCTGCTGGCCCAGCTGCGCATTGAACAGGGCCGCACCCAGGATGCGCGACGGATCCTGGCCGAGGCACTGAGCGAGCGGCCCGACCTGATCGAAGCCCTGGGCGATCAGCTGGCCGCGCTCTATATCGGCGAGGGCGACACTGAAAGCGGGATCGAGGTCCTGCGCGAGGCCCTGGCCAACCGCGCGGACCGCCCGGAACTGCAGGAGATGCTGGGGATTGCCCTGGTGCGGCACGGCGACCACGAGCAAGGCATGGCGCTGCTGCACCGAGTCGCCAGCGAAAGCGCGGATGTACGCCTGGCCGACTACTCGGTGGCCCTGGCGCATATCCGGGATGGGCAGTACGAGCAGGCCCTGGAAGCCACCCAGCGTCTGCGCGACAAGGACCCGGAAAACCCGCAGGGCTTCAACCTGATGGGCGCCGCCCTGCTGGGGATGGGCGAAACCCACGAGGCCCGCCTGATCTATCAGGAAGGACTGTCGCTCCATCCGGACAACAGCACCCTGGCCCTGAACCTGAGCTCGCTCGAGGTCCGCCAGGGCAACCTGGAGACGGCCCGCGAGATCCTCGAGGACCTGCAGGAACGCGACCCCGGGCATCCCACCTCGGCGATTCGGCTGGCGACACTGCATTTCCAGCAGGGCGAGATGGAGGCCGGCAAGCGCTGGCTGCAGGACGCAATCGAGGCGCACCGAGATCGGATCGAGCCCTACCTGATGCTGGCACGCGCCCAGAACCAGCAGGAGGATCACGCCGCCGCCCGATCGACCCTGGAAAAAGCCCGCGAACATCACCCCAACGACACCCGAGTGCTGGGCCTGCTGGTCGATCTGCAGGAGCGCGAGGGGGACTTCGCGGGCGCGGCACAGACGCTTGGGCACCTGGCCGTACTGCGGCCGGATGCCGCGGAGCTGCGCTTCCGGCAGGCGCGCAATCTCGCCGCGCTGGGCGAGACCGAGCAGGCCGTCACGGCCCTGCGCGAGACGCTGTCGATCGACTCCAGCCACATGAGCGCGCGCATGGTGCTGACCCGCCACCTGAGTCTGGCCGGCGAGGTCGACGAGGCGCGTCAGGTCTTCGAGCCCGTTGCGGAGCGGGCCCCGGAGGCGGCGCAGGTGATCGCGCAACAGGCCTGGTTCGACGCACAAGCCGGCGAGCTCGACAAGGCAATCGAGGGCTACGAACGCGCCCTTGAGCGTGAGTCCCGACGCGACTGGCTGGTGGAGAAATACCAGGTTCAGCAGCGGGCCGGCCATTCCGACGCGGCCCTGGAGACGCTGCAGGGCTGGCTGCAGGACCACCCCGATGATCTCGCCTCGCGCCACCTGCTCGGCTCGGCGCAGATCAACGCCGGCCACGAGGCCGAAGCCCTGGAAACCTACGAAACCGTGCTGGAACAGCGGCCCAACGATGTCATCGCGCTGAACAATGCGGCATGGCTGGCCCGCGAGACCGACAACCCCCGCGCCCGCGAGTATGCCCAGCGGGCTGTCGAACTGGCCCCGGATCAGCCCGCGATTCTCGACACCCTGGGCGTGGTCTTGCTGGAGGGCGGCGACACCGAGAACGCGCTGGAGACCCTGCAGCGGGCCTACCGGATGAGCCCGCAGGCACCGGATATCGGGTTCCATCTGGCGCAGGCCTACCAGGCCAGCGGCGAAACCGAACAGGCGCGCGACCTGCTGACGGAGCTACTGGAGGCCCACGAAGACTTCCCGGAACGCGAACGGGCGCAGTCGCTGCACGAGTCGCTGTAAACCCGGAAAAGCGAGAAAGACGCGCCGAGCTGAAGCCCACGTCCGCGTGGGCTTCAGCTTTTCCGGCCAGCGTCGAAACTGGCGCCAGGACTACTGCGATTTCTTCAACAGCAGGTTGTAGCAATTGCCCGAGATCGAGGAGTCGACCACCTGGAACCCGGCGCTGGTGAAGCGACTCAGGATATCGCGGGCCTCGTACGGGGTATGCAGGATGCCTTTGCGCATGCCCCAGCGGTTGATGCGTTCGGCAATCAATTTGAGTGGCTGCGGCGTGCGCGGATACAGCAGGACGTTCGCGGCCAGGGTGCCCCCCGGCTTGAGCACCCGAAAGGCCTCGTGGATGGCGCCGTCCACATCCGGAAAGCAGTGTACCGAGTTGGCGATGTTGGCCGTATCGAACTCGCCGTCGGCGAACGGCAGCTCCGCGGCGTCGGCGTGTTTGACAGTCACGTGCTCGTCCTTTGCGAAGCGGTGGCGCGCGCCCGCCAGCATGGATTCGGCGTAATCCACGCCAACGATTTCGCTCTCCGGCAGTTTGCGCCGGCGCCGCCACTTGATCGCCATCTCCAGCAACGTCCCCGTACCGCAGCCGATCTCCAGATGCCGGGCCCCCATGTTGCGGCCAAAAAAACGGATCTGGGCGCCCAGGGTGCTGTTGTAGGCAAAGGTCAGGATGAAAAACCCCCGCGCGTCGTACCACCAGGGTGGCGACTTGTAGGCCTCGGCAATCTCGTCGCGGGTCTTGGCACGCTTGGACATGTGACATCTCCTTCACGGAAAGAACGGCCGAGCCCCCAACTCCGCCGTCCGTTTTTTTTACAAAGGCCTTTTCCAGGACCAAGGAAAAACAAAACAAACGCCTTGAAAATCCGATAGTTAACACTTTTGGCACGCAGCCTGCTTTACTTCACTCGCAAGACAGGACGACTAGCAAATTGAAGTGGAAGTAAGCGTTAACCCA
This sequence comes from Thioalkalivibrio sp. ALJ4, assembly GCF_000377225.1. Classification (NCBI taxonomy): domain Bacteria; kingdom Pseudomonadati; phylum Pseudomonadota; class Gammaproteobacteria; order Chromatiales; family Ectothiorhodospiraceae; genus Thioalkalivibrio; species Thioalkalivibrio sp. ALJ4. Next base: position 314,424 of record NZ_KB897917.1, read on the forward strand.
AACAAATTGATGCTAACTGGTGGAGGATTACAACATGGAAAGGTTCAAGCAAACAGCGCTGGGGGCGGTACTGGCAGTGGCCAGTCTGGGGCTTGCGAGCACCGCACATGCCGGCGTCTTCACGATTGATGATTCGCAGCTCGATCTCTCGACGATCGCGGTCGGCGAACGTCAGGTTGACCGTATTACCGGCGGGTATGAGGAGCTGCTGACCCTCGATACCGACGGTTCCTTCGACGCGGCGGCCTACTGGAACGTAGGTCAGTACTTCCTTGGGGGTACAGGCGTCAGCAATCGTCTGGGCGCCGGCGGGGACGACGGTGATCTGTTCTATGGCCTGTATGCCGTGTTCGAGTCCTCCGGGACTTTCGACGCGGGTTCGGGCGAGTTCACCGGCACCACCGGCTCGATCGCGCTCTACCTGGATCCGAATCTGGATACCACCTTCGGGTTTAACTCGGGCGATGCGGCCGACGGTGTGGCCCTTGGCGGCACGGGTGATGACATCCTCGTAGGCTGGTCCGACATCTTCGAGCGGGGCGCGGGTCGCTTTGAACCCGGCTCGGACGATATCGGCAGCTTCGCGCTCATCTTCAACGAGTGGATGCTGACGGATGAAGGCAAGCAATTCTTCACCAGTCCGGACCCGTTCTACATGAATGTCCGAGTATCGGGTCAGTTCGACTTTATCGAGGGTTTCGAGGAAGTCGATCAGCGCACTACCTTTGATGTGGTCGGCTCGGCCGACGCCCGGTGGTTCGGGGTACCCGAGCCGGGCATGCTGCTTCTGCTGGGAACCGGGCTGGTAATGCTCGGCTTCGTCGCCACGCGACGCCGCCGCCGCGAGACTGGCCTGGCTGCCTAGCAGCCCTTGTGGTTGGGCCTTCTGCTCCCCCCTGGGTGGAAAGCCTCTCCCGGCCCCTCGTCTTCGGACGAGGGGTTTTTTTATGTCCGAACATACGAAACGCGAGGCTGGATGGCTGCTGTTCAGACCTGGGCCCGGAGACGTGCGAGTCGACGTCGTCCGATCGCCAGCAGCAGGCGCTGCAGGGGATTGCGGTTGCCACCGGGGCGCCAGGTGCGGGCGAGGCGCTGGCGATAGGCATCGAAGTGAACGCCGCGCGGGGCCCAGACGACACGGCCACGTCCCAGCAGGATCTTCAGGGCCTCGGTACCCATGACCCCGGCGCACAGCTCGCAGGCCATCACGGTGGACGGGCCATGCTGCGCCCTCAGGTCGACGGCGGCAGGATCGGCCAGATAGCCCATCTGCATCATCGACGGGGCCAGGCCCATCATGAAACGCAGCGCCAGCTCCTCGTCGGGCAATCCATCGCGCAGGTCGAAGTAGTCATCGAACGACAGACCACCCGGGCGGAAATTGAGCAATGCGGCCCCCATGCCGAGCGGGGCCACGGTGATCGCCGGGATCCCCCGCTCCGCGCAAGCGGCGAAGACCTCGCGGCGGACCTGAAACACGAAAAAGTCGAGCCCGTCGACGTAGAGGTCCACACCCTGCAGGAAGGCCTCCAGATTGTGCTGGTACACCCCCTCCGGGAATGTGGTGATCTCGAGCTCCGGATTGATGTCCAGCGCCATCTCGCGCAGGACCTCGACCTTGGGTCGGCCCAAACGGGACATGCCGGCCCCCGCCTGGCGGTTCATGTTGTGCAGCTCGAAGCAGTCGAAATCCGCGATATGAAAGCGCCCCACCCCCAGGCGGGCGAGCGTCAGCAGATGGCTCCCGCCGACACCCCCAAGCCCGGCGATCGCCACCCGCGCACCGCGCAGGCGTTCCATCTCCGGCCAGGTCACCCAGCCATGGGTGCGCCGGAACGCCGCGTGATAGTCGAATTCAGGCATCAGGCCGCGCTGGCAATCGCGTCCCAGAGAGAGTCGGAGGGATGGGGGTCGGAGAGATTGGCATAGGAGTGTGCATACAGCTGGCTCAGCGACGGTGAACGGTGAATCCCGGCCAGGGCTGTAAGCAGACTAATATGAAACGGCGCGCGGCGACCATGGTAGTTCTGAAGCGTGCCGATCTGCTTCACCTTCAGGCCGTGGCGACGCAGGATGCGCGCCAGCGACGGCTCCATCATGGCGAAGGCATGCGAGCGGCCCTCGATCTCCATCATGGCGACCGCACTCATGAACAGACTCAACGCCAGCAGCGGGAAGGTACGCGCCTGTTCCAGAGGCACATTCAGCAGATGAAGGTCCCCGACAGGAGTGACCGACTCCCCCAGACGTCGCCGGAACAGGCCATTGACGGCCAGTCGGGAGACCTCGCAGATCGCGTCCCGCTCCAGCCGGTCCGGGCGAAATTCGGTCTCGTAAAAGCAGTTATCGCAGTGGCGCTCCATCGGGAGTTCGTGGATCTTCTGACGCGCGTCGACATGCACGACCCGGACGCAGCCCGCGTGGGTACCGCTCACCACATGCTCCAGCAGGCAATGCGTGGACTGGGCGTCATATTCGTCGATCTCGCGCTCGCCCGGGCAGTTCTCCGGAGACTCGTAACGAAACTCTCGGCAGTAGACCTCGTAGCGCAGTCGGTACACCGCCTCCAGCTGCTCCTTGTCCGGCTTCACCAGAGAAAAATAGCGGCAGAATGCCGTGATGAGCGGGTCATCCTGCACAGGGCACTTCCATAGCCCTTGGGGCGTGATACACACGCGGGCGCCAGCAACGCTTGTACCCCGGCGCCGCGCGGTACGGGAACGGTGGGTGCCCGGCCAGCTGCGCATAGTGGGGACGCGCCGGTGCGTCGCCCAGCCCCAGCCGGCGGCGCCAGGCGGACAGCGCCAGGCCGGACTCGGCAGTCAATGCACGAAACGGCAGCCGCAGCCCCCGGTGATCACAGGCCTCGCCACACAGCTCGATGGGGATATGGTGGCGCTGGAGCAGACGCGCGAGGGCTGGTCGAATCATGAACAGCAGAAAGTCATACCCGTGGTCTTCGGCATAGGCCTGGGCGGCCTGGCAAAGGTGATACAGCAAACGCGGCGATCCGCGTTCCGGTGAACCACGAGCAATCAGACGGGAAACCTCGAGCACCCGCGGGGACTCGACCCTGGGCGTCGCGAAGGCATCCTCAAACAGATGCCCGGCGGCCATGGTCGGGAGGAGACCCGCCTCCGGCCGGATCAGACGCATGGCGCCAACCCAGTGCCCGCCGTCGTACAGCCCGCCCATCCGCACCAGAAAATGAGCGGCGTGCTCGTCGTGGATGTCGCGCTCGAAACCTTCCGGGTAACGCTCGGCCGCTTCGAAACCAGTCTCCAGACAGTACACCGCGTAGCGCATCCGATAGTGGATGCGACGCGCCCGGGCGCCCGTGGCGAGATACACCTGATAGGACGGGGAGTGCCCATCCGGCAGGCAACGATCTGAGGTGGGGCGTCCCGGTTCGACGCCAGCATGGGTATACAAACGTTCGTCCTCCATTGCGTAATTCAATACGGATTTCCCCGGCCAGAGGCGCATGCCTTCAAGCCGTCGTGTCGATGCGTTGACCCGGACCATTGCGCCTGAGAAAACGCAGGCCCAGACCCACTCGGCGATCGGATACCACGACGGCATCGAAGGTCCCGGCGGTCGGGAGCATTAGCTGCAAGGCGGTATCCGGCGGCAAATACGGGTACTGCCCGACCAGCGCAATCCGCGCGCCACCACGCGAAAGATCCATCAGGCGGCACTTGCGCCACTCCTTTCGGATGCCGATCTCGGTCAGCAGGTTGACCGCATACCGAGGCCAGCAGCGCTGCTCGGGCCGGCCGGGTGTCTTGCGGCCGTAGCGCCAGGCGAATGCGGCCGACCAGTGCCTCGGGTTCGGCGAACAGGCGTAGAGATCGGCCTGAGCCGGATCCGTAATCGGGGGTTCCCCGAGCCGGTCGATTACGGCCTCCACCAGCTGTCCGGCCCAGGACTCGTACTCTTCGTCACTGGCACTGAACCGATGGAGCTGTCGGTAGATGTCGTTCATCAGCGCGAGGCGCTCGCTCCAGTTCCGCTTGAGCATGGCGGGATGCCAGAACTCCGCCAGATTCTGCGCGAGACTTCTCTGGCCCAGATCGTCGTGCATTTGAGAATCCCTCCCAACCGCCAGGCCACCCCCCTGCCGCAGCCGTTTCGAGCCTAATCGAACAAAGCCCAGCAAACTGCGTACCAGTTAACGTAAATCCCTGATCCGTTATAAAACCGCGAAAATTTATTAGAAAACTCAGCTTCAAAATTTTTTCAGGTGTAAACATTCTCGACACGTGTAGACAAGGGAAAACAAACGATCTTCAATAGCCCTAGACGTCTCCCGAGGTGGGGCTCAAGCAAGGTGCCAATCGACCTTGCTGGGAACCCTTTTACCGGAGAAATGTTACTCCGTTCGAAGACCCACAAGGCGTCATTGAACGTCAAAGGGTTTAACAGGGGGCAACAAGAAATGGAAAAGATTGTTCAGGATTTTGTTCAGCGGGCGCGCGCCACCTGGCGCCGCCGCTGGTGGATTCTGCCGATTGCCTGGATTGTGTGTCTGGGCGGATGGGCTTACATCCAGAGCCTCCCGGATACCTATCAGGCTAATGCGCAGGTATTCGTCAACACTCAGTCCGTCCTGAACCCGCTGCTGCGCGGGATGACGGTGCGCCCGGATACAGAAGAGCGGCTGCGGATGGTGACGCGCACCCTGCTCAGCCGCGACAACCTGGAGACCATCGCCCGGCAAAGCGACCTGGACGTCTACATGGGTAGTGCCGACCTCGACGCGCAGGTCAGCCTGCTGCGCAGCAGGCTGACCCTGGACGGCGAACGGCGCGAAAACATCTTCACGGTGCGTTTTCGCCACAGCAATCCTGATGTGGCCGAGCGCGTGGTCCGCGAGACGGTGAATCTGTTCATGGAGCGCGGCCTGGGCGACTCGCGCCTGGATCTGAGCACCTCGCAGCGATTCATCGAGCGCCAGATCGAGATCTACGAGCGCCAGCTGCAGGCCAGGGAAGCCGAGATCGAAGACTTCAAGCGGCAGAATGCGCGCTTTATCAGCGGCGACGGCAACTTCTATTCGCGCCTGGAACGCGGCCGCGAACAGGTGGCCCAGGCAGAGCTGCAACTGCGCGAGGCCCACAGCCGCCTGGCCGCATTGCAGCGCCGTGCCGAGGAGAGCCGGTCGGGTGGCGGCACGGTGAGGGCGCAGTACCGCAACCCGGAGCTGGACCGCCGGATCAACGACCTGCAGGAAAACATCGATGCCATGCGGCATCGCTACACCGACGACCACCCCGACATCGTCGCCGCAAGGCGCATCCTCTCGGAGCTGGAAGAGCGCCGCTCGCGCGAAGCCGCCGACTACGCGCGCAACCCGGCGGTCGTACCCATTGGGGCTACCGGGGGTGGCGACGCGCTGCAGGCCGCGATCACCGACGCCGAGAGCGAGATCGCGATGCTGGAGACCCGGATCGAAGAGTTCCAGGCGCGGGTCGCGCGGCTGGAACAGGACGTCGACCGCGCTCCGGCCGTGGAGTCGGAGCTGACCGCGCTGACCCGCAACTACGACGTACTGCGCGACTCCTACCGCCAGCTCCAGAGCCGCCGCGAACAGGCGATCATGTCGGGCGCGGTGGAGTCGGAAACCGACTCGGTCGATTTCCGCGTCCTCGAGCCGCCGCGCCGACCGACAGCCCCCTCGGCACCCGACCGCCCACTGATGGCCACCGGCATCTTGCTGGTCGGTCTGGGCGCGGGCACGGGCTTCGCCTTCCTGCTTTCACAGCTGCGGCGGACGGTCAGCAATCGGCGGCAGCTCGCGGAGATCGCCGGTCGCCCGGTTCTGGGCACCATCTCGGCCGTACGCACACCCCAGATACGGCGCCGCCGCAGGCTGGAGCTGTCGGCCTTTTCAATCGCCCTGGCCACCCTCCTTCTGGTGTATGCCGTGGTCATGGGTCTTTACCTCACCGGATCGGCCGGTGTTCTCGACGAACTGCTGAGCCTGTTGCGATGAACGGCCGCGGCCATCGGCCCGGTGTATCGCACGCAACGCATCAGGGACCGGGATGCATTTGTTCCATGGAGGCGCGGGCCCTGCGGGCCGGCGCACGGCAAGGGGAGCCAGACGCTCATGAGCATCATTGAAAAAGCCCTCGACAAGAGCCGGTCGGCTCCCATACAGCCCCTGCCCGCCGACGCAGCATCCGGACACACGGACCGGGAAGCGGGGGGCACGGAGGCCCCGGCATCCGGGCACGGCGAGCACTCGGCGGCAGCTCGCATCGACTTCGGGCACCTGCGGCGGCAGGGGCTGATCGTGCCCGGCGACCAGCGCTCCACCCTGGCCGAAGAGATCCGCATGATGAAGCGGCCGCTCTTGAACAACGCGTTCGGGCGCCACTCCGCAATGCGGATACCCCGCGGACGGCTGATCATGGTGACCAGCTCGCTGCCACGCGAGGGCAAGACCTTTCTGACCACCAACCTGGCGATCAGCATGGCGATGGAGGTCGACCGCACGGTATTGCTGGTCGACGCCGATGTGGCCCAGCCGACCGTTCCGAGGGTCCTCGGGTTCGAGGCCGAGCGCGGGCTGATGGATGTCCTCACGGAGCCGGACCTTGGCATCCCCGATGTCCTGATGCGGACCAACATCGAGAACCTCTCGGTGCTGCCCGCCGGGCGCCCGCACGGGCGATCCACCGAGATCCTGGCCAGTGACGGGATGCGGGCCTTGCTGGACGAACTTCACGATCGCTATCAGGACCGCATCATCCTGTTCGATTCCCCCCCGCTACTGGCCACCAGCGAGCCGGGCGTGCTGGCCGCCGGGATGGGACAGGTCGTGATGGTGGTCGACGCCGAGCGCACCCCGGCCGCCTCCGTGGAGAACGCGATGCAGCAGCTCGCCGGCTGCGATGTGGTCCTGACTGCACTCAACCGAGCGCCCTCCACCCCGGGGCTTGGCTATGGCACGGGCTACTATCACGAGCGCCCGTACGGGGAGGTGAGCCATGAGCACTAACCAGGGACGGGTGCGGGTCACACACCGCAGGGAGGCCCCGGTACGGAACGGCCGGGCGATCTGTCTGATCGCCGTGCTGGGCGGCGGCACGCTGGCGCTGCCCGCCTCGGGCCTGGCCACCGAGTGGGACTTCACCCCGCGCGTCACGGTGGGGGTGGAGGCGACCGACAACGTCCGCCTGGCCCCCCGCGGGCAGGAGGATGCGGACCTGATCGGGCATGCGCGCCCCGGCTTCACCCTGCGCCGGGACGGCGTGCGCAATGACACCCGCGTGGACTACCAGCTCAACCATCGCACCCACCTGTCCGAGTCGAGCGAAGACCGCACGACCCACATGCTGCGCGCCCGCAACCAGACCGAGGTCATCGAGGACACGTTCTTTGTCGACGTGACCGCCTCGCGCCGGGAACAGGCCACCTCGCTGCTGGACCCGGTCGGCATCGGCGGCAGCACGCCACGCAGCAACATCGAGGAGACCTCGTATTACAGCGTGTCGCCCAACCTGCAGAACGAGTTCGGCACCTTTGCCCGCCAGGACATTCGCTACACCTACGACGAGCGGCACTACCACCGCAGCAACCGGGCCAGCAGCACCGGCAACCGCGCGGAATACACCCTGGACAGCGGCCCGACCTTTGATCGCGTGTTCTGGCAGCTGGCGGGCTTCTACGACCGGCTGAAGTACGAAGACGGGCTGGAGGGCGAGTTCAGCGAGATCAGCGCAACCCTCGGGTACAACATTGGCCGCACCCTGCGCGTATTTGGCGTCGTGGGCGAGGAGTTCAACGACTACGAAACCCTGCGCGACGACGACGATGGCAGCTTCTGGGAGGTCGGTGTCGGCTGGACCCCGACACCGGTGACCTCCGTCGAGGCACGTTATGGCGAACGCTTCTTCGGCACAACACGAGCCCTCAGCGCGACACACCGCAGCCGCCGCGCCAGCTACGGCGTCAGCTATTCCGAGGGCATCAGCTCGACCCGCGATCGGCGCGAATTCATGTTCCTTGACGTGTCCCAACTGGCCGAACTGGAGGGCATGACGTTCGAGGAGATCTTCGACCAGTACACCTTCGAAGAGCTCCAGTTACTGTTCACGAGCGCGCTGGTTACGCAAGAAGCGCTGATCGAGGGGTTCTATCTGACACGCAGTGCCCGTGCGAACTGGCGCTACGATACCGGGCGCAGCGTGTTCGGGGTTACCGGCTACCAGACCCGACGCGAGGCCGAGTTCGACACCGGTGCCGGCATTTTCGAGGACGACAATCGCCGCACCGGCGTGATCGCCTTCTGGGAGCTGACACTGGGGCCGCGCACCACCACGGAGCTGAGCTCCGGGGTCTCGCGCACGGAGTTTCTGGGCAGCGACCGCGAAGACGACTTCTTCTACTTCCGCGCCAGCCTGAACCGCCAGTTCGCCCCGGACCTGCGGGGCAGCCTGGCCTATCGCTATCAGCAGCGGGATTCGAACAGCCGGGTCAACGAATACCGGGAAAACTCGATCATCGCGCTGATCACCAAGGAGTTCTGAGCATGTACGAGAACTTCTATGGGCTGCAGGGCAAGCCCTTCGCCCTCAGCCCGGACCCGAAATTCTTCTACGCCAGCAAGGGCCATCGGCGGGCCATGGCCTACCTCGAATACGGCGTGCAGCAGCAGGAGGGTTTCATCGTCATCACCGGCGAGGTCGGGGCCGGCAAGACGACCCTGGTGCGCAGCCTGTTCGAGACACTCGGCACCAAGCGGGTACTCGCGGCACAACTGGTCAGCACTCAGCTGGATGCCGAGAACCTGCTGCGCTCGGTGTGCCTGGCCTTCGGCCTGGAAGGAACCGGCGACGACAAGGCCAGCCAGCTGCGCCACATGGAGCGCTTCCTGCTGAACACGCGTTCACGCGGGCAGCGCGCGCTGCTGGTCGTGGACGAGGCGCAGAACCTGAGCATGGATGCGGTGGAAGAGCTGCGCATGCTGTCCAATTTTCAGGGCGTTGACGGGCCGCTGTTGCAGAGCTTCCTGCTGGGCCAGCCCGAATTTCGCGACATCCTGCGCAGCGAAAACATGCAGCAGCTGCGCCAGCGGGTGATCGCCACCTATCACCTGGGCCCGATGGACGAGGACGACACCCGGGCCTACGTCGAGCACCGCCTGTCGCGCGTGGGCTGGGAGGGAACGCCTCACTTCGCCACCGATATCTGGCCCGTGATCCATGAGTTCACCGGCGGCATCCCGCGCAAGGTGAACACCCTGTGCGACCGCCTGCTGCTGATGGGCTATCTCGAGGAGCGCTACGACCTCGACGCCGACGAGGCCCGCCGGGTGATCGACGAGATCGAGGAGGACTTTGGCGCGCAGCAGGAGACGGCCGAGCCGAAACCCGGGAACGCCGTGAATGGCGTGATCGATACCGAACGCGCCGTTGCCAACGAGCTGACCCTGATCCGTCTGGAAGACAGCTACGAGGCGATGGAAAAACGCCTGGACCGGATCGAGCACGCCCTGGCGATCAACTACCGACAGTCGCAGCGCATCCTCGACGCCCTGGACTCGCTGGACAAGTTTTCGGGCTTCGACCACAAGGAGCTCGCCCGGCACTAGTGCCGGGGAAACCGCCATGCCGTCCGCACCGCCCACCGTAGCCAATGCCCTGACCGTCGATGTCGAAGACTATTTTCAGGTCTCGGCCCTGGCGCCGCATTTCCCGAGCCATTGCTGGGAGAGCCAGGAGTGCCGCGTGGAGTACAACCTCGAGCGGATCCTGGCGCTGTTCGATCATCACCGCGTGCGCGCGACCTTCTTTACCCTTGGCTGGATCGCCGAGCGCTATCCCCAGGCGGTGCGCCGAATCGTCGACGCCGGGCACGAGCTGGCCAGCCACGGTTACGGGCACCAGCGGGTGACCGAACTGGAGCCTCAGGCATTTCGCGCGGACATCGTCCGCGCCAAGGCCATCCTGGAAGACATCGCCGGTGTCGAGGTGCGCGGCTATCGCGCCCCCAGCTTCTCGATCGGCGAGGGCAACCTGTGGGCGCTCGACCTGCTGGCCGAAACGGGCCACACCTACAGCTCGAGCATCTATCCGGTCCAGCACGATCACTACGGCACGCCGAGCGCGCCGCGTCACCCCTATCGCCCGCGGGGCCCCCAGGGCGTGCTGGAACTGCCCCCGGCCACCCTGCGCGTTGCTGGCCGCAATCTGCCGGCGGCCGGTGGCGGCTACTTTCGGCTGCTGCCCTATGCGGTCTCCCGCCAGGCGTTACGGAGGATCAATAACAAAGACGGTTTGTCCGGGGTGTTCTATTTCCACCCCTGGGAGATCGATCCCGGACAACCGCGTGTCCCCGGCGTGAGCGCCAGGACGCGTTTTCGTCACTACCTCAACCTCGGGCGTACGGAACGTCGACTGCAGCGGCTGCTGCAGGACTTCCGCTGGGGCCGCATGGACCAGGTCTTTGCCCACCTCCTCGCCAGCCCGGCGCCGCCAACCCCGACGACAGCGAACAGCCATGCTCAAGTCCACTGACCAGCGACCCACGACCACGCGCGCGACCGCGTTGCGGGTCCAGGACCTCACGCCTGCCGATGTTGCCCGGTGGGATGCCTTTGTCGAGACCTGCCCGGTGGCGACGTTCTTCCATCGCGCGGGCTGGCAGACGGTCATCGAACAGGCCTTCGGGCACTCGACCCATTTCCTGTTTGCCGAAGGCCCGAACGGGATCGAGGGTGTCCTGCCCCTGGCGCGCGTGCGCAGCTTTCTGTTCGGCCATTCCCTGGTTTCGCTGCCGTTCTGTGTGTACGGCGGCATCGCCGCGCGCACCGAAGAGGCCTTCGTGGCCCTGGACAACCGGGCCCGGGAGCTCGCGCAGCAATACAAGGTGGATTATCTCGAGTACCGCCATATGGCGCCCTACCACCCGGACCGACCGACCAAGCACCTGTATGTGACCTTTCGCAAGGAGATGGCGAAAGAGGTCGAAGAGAACCTGGAGGCGATCCCGCGCAAACAGCGGCGCATGGTGCGCAAGGGCATCAAGGCCCGCCTGGTCAGCGAGATCGACCGGGACATCGAGCGATTCTTCCCGATCTATGCGGCCAACGTGCATCGCATGGGGACGCCCGTGTTCAGCCGGCGCTACTTCCGCATCCTGCGCACCGTGTTCGGCGACGACTGCCGGATCCTGACCGTCACCGACGCGGGGACCCCTGTGGCCAGCGTGCTCAACTTCTACTTCCGCGACCAGGTCCTGCCCTACTACGGCGGCGGCACGCCGCGCGCCCGCGAGGTGGCCGGGTATGACTTCATGTACTGGGAGGTGATGCGCCGGGCCTGCGAGTCGGGTCTGCGCCTCTTCGATTTTGGCCGCAGCAAGCGCGATACCGGGTCATTCAGCTTCAAGAAGAACTGGGGCTTCGAGCCCCAGCCCCTGTACTACGAGTACGACCTGGTGCGTGCCCGGGCCATGCCCGACGTGAACCCGCTCAACCCGAAGTACCGCTACTTCATCCAGGCGTGGCAGCGACTGCCGCTGGCGGTGGCCAACCGGGTGGGGCCCTGGCTGTCCCGCAATCTCGGGTAGTGCTCGTGACCGTTATTCAACACCCCAGCACACCCGGGGACGGGTCGCACTGGGGCTTCCGTTTCGACCGCAGCAGCGGGTGAGCTTGCAATGGATGCCGTACTTTATCTGACCCATCGAATCCCGTGGCCGCCCAACAAGGGCGACAAGATTCGCTCGTACCATATCCTGCGCGATCTGACGCGGCGCTACCGGGTCTACCTGGGCACCTTTATCGACGACCCGGCCGACGCGGCCTACGTCAAAGAGCTGGAGCGCTGCTGCGCGGGCGTCTGCGTGCGCCCGCTCTCGCCGGGACGCGCAAAATGGCGCGCCCTGCGCGGACTGCTGACACAGGAGCCGCTGACCCTCCCCTGGTATCGCGATGCGGCGCTGCAGCGCTGGGTCGACCGGGTACTGGAGCAGCAGGAGATCTCGCGCGCGCTGGTGTTCTCCTCGGCCATGGCGCAATACCTCCCGCCCCGGGCCCGCCTGATGCGGGTGGTGGACTTCGTCGATGTCGACTCCGACAAGTGGACCCAGTACGCCGCCAGCAAGCCCTGGCCGATGAGCGCGATCTACCGCCGCGAAGGACGCCAGCTGTTGCGCTATGAACGACAGGTCGCGGCGCGCAGCGAGGCCAGCCTGTTCGTATCACCGGACGAGGCCGCGGCATTTCGGGCCCTGGCGCCGGAGAGTGCCGAGCGGGTGCATGCACTGAACAACGGCGTCGATGCGGCGTACTTCGACCCGCAGCACCTCCCGAAGAAAGGCCCCTATCCGGACCGGGTCCAGCCGATCGTGTTCAGCGGGGCCATGGACTACTGGCCGAACGTGGAGGCGGTGGTCTGGTTCGCGGAATCCGTCCTGCCACGCATTCGCCAGGTTCACCCGGATGTGCGCTTCTATATTGTCGGCAGCCGGCCCGCGCCGGAGGTCCGCGAACTGGAGCGCCAGCCGGGCGTCGAGGTCGTGGGACCAGTGGAAGACATGCGCCCCTGGGTCGGCGGTGCCGCGGTTTCGGTGGCGCCCCTGCGGATCGCGCGCGGAGTCCAGAACAAGGTGCTCGAGGCCATGGCTCTGGCGCGGCCGGTCGTGGCTTCCCCGCAGGCGCTCGAGGGGATCACCGCCGTACGCGATGACGAGGTGATCGAGGCCGAGACCGACCCCGAGGTGTTCGCCCGCGCGGTCCTGCAGTGCCTGGAACAGCCCGATCCCGAGATGGCCGCCCGCGCCCGCCGACGCATCACCACGGACTACGACTGGGGCCACAACCTCGCGTGCCTGCACGACTATCTCGAGAGCGGGCTGGCGCACGAGGGCGAGGCGATCGTCTCCCGGGGGGATGCATGAGCACGCCGGCCACTGTGATGTCCCAGCCGCTGGTGCAACGGTGGTGGGCGCCCGTGCTGGCACTGGCCGCCCTGATTGCGACCACGCTGGTTGTGTTCGCGCCCACATTCGTCTCGATGGTGGATACCTGGGCGCGTTCGGATACCTTCGCGCATGGATTCCTGGTCGTACCGATCGTCCTGTTTCTGGTCTATCTCAAGCGTGACGAGCTGGCGGCTGTATCGCCGCGCCCCTATCCCCTGGCGCTGGTCCCGATCGTGCTGCTGGGGCTCGCCTGGGTCATGGGCGAGCTGGTGGATGTCATCTCGGTGCGCCAGTTCGCCGCAACCCTGATGATCCCCTTCCTGGTGTGGCTGGTCATGGGCACCACAGTCGTGCGCGTCCTGCAGTTCCCGCTGGCCTACCTGCTGTTCGCCGTCCCGCTGGGCGAATTCCTGGTGCCTCCGCTGATGGACTTCACCGCGGAGTTCACCGTCGCGGCGGTTCAACTGTCCGGGATACCGATCTACCGCGACGGCCTGCACTTCGAACTGCCGACCGGACGCTGGTCGGTGATCGAGGCCTGCAGCGGTGTGCGCTATCTGATTGCGTCGGTCGCGCTGGGGACGCTGTACGCCTATCTGATGTACCGCAGCCTCTGGCGGCGGCTGGCCTTTGTCGGTGTCGCGATCATCGTGCCGATCATCGCCAATGGCCTGCGCGCCTACATGATCGTGATGATCGGACACCTGAGCGACATGGAGTATGCCGCGGGCGTCGACCACCTGATCTACGGGTGGGTCTTCTTCGGTGTCGTGATCTTTCTGATGTTCTGGATCGGCGCCTTCTGGCGCGAGGATGGGGCAGCCGGGGAGCCCGCCCGCCGAGTCCCGGCACGAGCCCAGCAAACCGGGGCCATGGGCTTTGCTCATATGGCCGTGATCGCCGCGCTGGTGGTCACACTGGGTCCCGTCTATGCCCACTGGATGGACACCCGGGATCTCGGCCCGATACAGGGCCTGGGCACCGGACCGATCGTTCCTTCCGGCTGGACCGCCGTGCCCGCTCAGGAGCGGCCCGGCTGGCAGCCCGGCTACCAGTTCATGCGTGCGGAGCGCGGGGGCTGGGTCGTAAACGATTCACAGGTGGAGGTCGGCATGCACGTAGGCTTCTACCGCGAACAGGCGCGCCACGGAAACATGCTCGGCTGGCACAACACGCTGGCGGGCCGGGAGCGGGCCGAGTGGAGCCAGGCCCGGCGCGGCCAGGCGGAGGTCGCGGGCTATCCCGATCCGCAGCGGGTCCTGCTGCGCGGGCGCCAGCAGCAGATGGTGGCCTGGCAGTGGTACTGGGCGAACGGGCATCTCACCACCCGGCCCTTCGAGGTCAAGGCCCGCGAGGCCATTAGCCGACTGCTGGGCGGGCGCGACGACGCCGCGCTGATCGTAATCTACGCCGAATACCACGACGAACCGCAGCAGGCCGAGGATGCGATACGCGCCTATGTGGAGGCCGCGATGCCGCAGGTGCTGGAACGGCTGCAGGACGTGAACCAGCGATGAGCGCCCTGGCATCCAAGGGGAGTGCCGCCGACCCGCGCCCATGCGTGGCCCATGTCATCCATCGCCTGGATGTCGGCGGCATGGAGAACGGACTGGTCAACCTGCTCAACCACATGCCCGCCGAGCGCTACCGGCACGCGATCATCTGCATGACCGACTACACGCGGTTCAGCGAGCGCCTGCAGCGGGAGGACATCAGCCTGCATGCCCTGCACAAGCGCGAGGGCAAGGACCTGGGCGTACACCGGCGCCTGTGGCGGCTGCTGCGCGAACTGCGCCCCGCGATCGTCCACACCCGCAATCTGGCAACACTGGAGGGGCAGGTCACCGCCGCCCTGGCCGGCGTGCGCGCCCGGGTACATGGCGAGCACGGCTGGGATATCGCCGACCTCGATGGCTCCCGCGACAAGCATCGATACATGCGACGGTTGGTGCGCCCCCTGGTCGGCCGGTACATCGCCCTGTCGCGCCATCAGATGGACTACCTGCAGCAACGGGTTGGTGTCGGAACCGAGCGGCTGACGCACATCTGTAACGGGGTGGATACCGGGCGCTTCCACCCCTGCGAGGGCACCCGCACAGGCCCCTGGCCCCCGTGCTTTGCCGGCCCGGAGGACATCGTGATCGGGAGCGTGATGCGGATGCAGGCGGTGAAGGCCCCGCTGGACCTGGTGGAGGCGTTCATTGCCTTGCGCGAACACGCCCCGGTGCCCTTCGACCGTCTGCGCCTGGTGATCGTGGGTGACGGCCCGCTGAGGGAACAGGCCCGCCTGCGTATGGAGGCCGCCGGAGTCGCGCAACAGGCATGGCTGCCGGGGGCCCGCGAGGACATCCCGCAGTGCCTGCGGGCGATGGACCTCTTTGTCCTCCCCTCTCTGGCCGAGGGGATCTGCAACACAATCCTCGAGGCCATGGCCTCCGGGCTTCCGGTGATCGCGACCGACGTTGGCGGCAATCCTGACCTGGTGACCCCCGGAAACACGGGGGCCCTGGTCCCCGCAGGGGCGCCCGCTGCCCTCGCCGAGGCCATCCGCAATGCACTCGCCAGTCCGGATACCCGCAAGCGCATGGGACAGGCGGCCCGCATTCGCGCCGAGGCCGAATTCAGCATGGACGCCATGGTGGCCGGCTACCTCGGGGTCTACGACAGCCTGCTGGACAGGGCCAACGCCCGAACCCCCTCGGTTCGGGCAAGGGGCCGCCGGCGACAACACGAAACGATGGGGCGCTGACATGTGCGGTATCGCCGGTATTTTCGATCTGCACGGGCGGCGCCCGATTGACCGCGCCTGTCTGGAGGGCATGAATGCCACCCAGTTCCACCGGGGCCCGGACGAAGGCGGTATCCACCTGGAGCCCGGGGTCGGGCTGGCGCATCGCCGCCTGTCGATCATCGACCTTGCCGGTGGCCAGCAGCCACTGTTCAACGAGGATGGAAGCGTCGTCGTCACCTACAACGGCGAGATCTACAACTTCCCGGAGTTGACCCATGAACTCCAGCGGGCGGGCCATCGCTTTCGTACCCACTGCGATACGGAAGTCATCGTGCACGCCTGGGAGGAATGGGGCGAGGACTGCGTCCAGCGCTTTCGCGGGATGTTCGCTTTCGCCCTCTGGGACCGCCACACCCAGACCCTGTTTCTGGCCCGCGATCGCCTGGGCATCAAGCCGCTTTACTACAGCACGCTGACGGATGGCCAGCTGATCTTTGGCTCCGAACTCAAGGTCCTGCTGGCCCATCCCGGGCAGACACGCGAGCTCGACCCCTGCGCGGTAGAGGAATACTTCGCGTATGGCTATGTGCCCGAGCCGCGCAGCATTCTGGGCGGCGTCCACAAGCTTCCACCGGGGCATACGCTGACCGTACGGCGCAACCAGCGCTCCGCCGCCAGCCCGCGTGCGTACTGGGATGTCCCCTTTGCGACAACCGCCCCCATCGGCATGTCGGAGGCGGCGGAGGAGTTGACCGAACGCCTGCGCGAGGCCGTGCGCATCCGCATGGTGGCCGAGGTGCCGCTGGGCGCCTTCCTGTCGGGGGGCGTAGATTCCAGCGCCGTGGTGGCAATGATGGCCGGGCTCTCCACCGAGCCCGTGCGCACCTGTTCCATCGGCTTTGCCGACCCCGCCTATGACGAGTCGCGCTATGCCCGGGAGGTCGCCGAGCGTTACGCGACAGAGCATCACAACCGCGAGGTCGACCCCGATGACTTCGCCCTGCTGGAACGCCTGGGCGATCTCTACGATGAACCCTTTGCCGACAGCTCGGCCCTGCCGACCTATCGCGTCTGTGAGCAGGCCCGCCGACAGGTCGTGGTCGCGCTGTCCGGTGACGGGGGCGACGAAAACCTGGCGGGCTATCGCCGGTATCGGCACCACCTCGCCGAGGAACGCCTGCGCAACCCGCTGCCCCTGGGCCTGCGGCGGGTCCTGTTCGGCAGCCTGGCCCAGGTCTATCCCAAGGCGGACTGGGCGCCGCGCCCGCTGCGCGCCCGGGCGACCTTCCAGGCGCTGGCGCGGGATGCGGTCGAGGGATACTTCCAGGGCGTGTCGGTGCTGCGCGACGAGCAGCGCAACTCTCTGTTCTCGCGCGCATTCCGCCGCGAGCTGCAGGGCTACGGGGCGGTCGAGGTGCTGCGCGCCCATGCCGGGCAGGCCCCGACCGATGACCCGCTCTCGCTGGTGCAGTACCTGGACCTCAAGACCTACCTCCCGGGCGACATCCTGACCAAGGTCGACCGCGCCAGCATGGCGCACTCGCTGGAGGTCCGCGTGCCGCTGCTGGATCACCCGCTGGTGGAGTGGGCCTCCACGCTCGCACCGGAACTGAAGCTGCGCGACGGCGAAGGCAAGGCGGTCCTGAAAAAGGCGATGGAACCCTACCTGCCCCACTCGATTCTCTATCGGCGCAAGCGGGGCTTCGCCGTACCCCTGGCCAACTGGTTCCGGGGGCCACTGCGCGAGGCGATGCACGAGCGGGTGCTGGGCGAGCAGATGCGTGATTCCGGGCTGTTCGACGAGCACACCCTCAGGCGTCTGGTCGACGAGCACGGCCGGGGCGCGCGCGATCACAGCGCGGCATTGTGGTCGCTGATGATGTTCCAGACCTTTCTGGACAAGGTGCAACCGACCAGCCCGCGCAGCGGCTGCGTCCTGCCTGGAGCCTAGCCATGTATGGACGCCACCCGGTTGCCGATGCCTCGCGTGCCACTCGTGCCATCCTCAGCAACCTACTGGCCCAGGGAGCTCCGAGGCTCTACGTACGCCTGACCCACGAGACCGGCCGTGGCCGTGGCGCGGAGACGGCGGAATCCGTGGCGCAGTACTTCACCACCTGTTTCTTCGACTACTTCGATCAGCTGGGGGTCCCGCCCGAGGCGATCGAGGACGCCCTTCGCGACAAGCACCTGCTGGAGTACGGGCCCGGCGACGTGCCCGGCGTGGCGCTGCTAATGCTGGCCCATGGCGCGGCCCGGGTGACCTGCGTTGACCGCTTTGCGCTGTCGCAGCGCAGCCCCTTTCAGCTGGAGGTCCTGCAGTGCCTGCTGGACGGCCTGGGCCCCGAGGCCCACGAACGGGCGGCCGCGTGCTTCGAGCGCCCCGGCGATCCGGCCTCGGGGTTTCGCAGCGAGCGGCTGGAATACCGCGTGACCCGGGATGGGCTGTCGGGCCTGAACGCCGAGGTCGACCTGATCTATTCGCGCGCGGTGCTGGAACACGTCAATGACCTGGAAGCGACCTTTCGCGACATGGCGACCGCCCTGAAACCAGGGGCGCTGGCGGTCCATCAGGTGGACCTCAAGAGCCATGGCCTGCACCGCGAAAACCCGCTCGACTTTCTCACCTGGCCGGTGGGCCTGTGGCACTGGATGTATGCCGGCAAGGGTGTCCCGAACCGCTGGCGTCTGGACCGCTACCGGCAGGCAATCAAGCGTGCAGGACTCGTGGTTCGGCATCTCGAGTCCACGGCCGAGGCACTGGACGAGGATGTGGCTGCAGTGGCCCCTTATCTGGCCGAACCATTTCGCGGGCTCGACAAGGCCACGCTGCGCTGCCTGGGATTCTGGCTCGTGGTGACCCGCCCGGCGCCCGACGACGAAGCGAGGGCTGCGGCATGAAGATCCTCCACGTCCTCGACCATTCCATCCCGCTGCACAGCGGGTACACCTTCCGCACTGCGGCCATCCTGCGCGAGCAGCGCCGCAGGGGCTGGCAGACCTGCCACCTGACCAGCCCCAAGCATACCGGCGCGAACGCGGACGAGGAGACGATCGACGGCCTGCATTTCTACCGCACGGCCTACAACCCGAGCGCGATCCCGGGGATCGAGCAATGGGGGTTGATGCAGGCACTGACCCAGCGGCTGACCCGCGTCGCCTGCCAGGTCGCGCCCGACATCATCCATGCGCACTCGCCCGCGCTGAATGCCCTGCCGGCCCTGCGTGCCGGTCGCCGGCTGGGCATCCCGGTGGTCTACGAGGTGCGGGCATTCTGGGAGGACGCCGCGGTCGACCATGGCACCGCCCGCGAATATGGCCTGCGCTACCGCCTGACGCGAGAGCTGGAGACCTATGCCCTTAAGCGCGTGGGACATGTCACCACCATCTGCGAGGGACTGCGCCGCGACATCATCGCGCGCGGCATCCCGGCCGAGCGGGTCACCGTGATCCCCAATGCGGTGGACGCGGATGACTTCCACCTGGGCGGCCAGCCCGATCCCGCCCTGAAGGCCGAACTGGGTCTGGGTGACGCCCGTGTGCTCGGCTTTCTCGGGTCTTTTTATGCCTACGAGGGACTGGATACCCTGCTCGAGGCCTTTCCGCTTATCCAGGCCCGGGCGCCCGACGTGCGCATCCTGCTGGTCGGGGGCGGCCCGCAAGCCGAGCGCCTGAAGGCCCAGGCCGAACGCCTCGGCATCCAGGACCGCGTCATCTTCACCGGGCGCGTCCCGCATCACCAGGTGCAGCGCTACTACGACCTGGTCGACCTGCTCGTGTATCCACGCCATTCGATGCGCCTGACCGACCTGGTCACGCCGCTGAAACCACTGGAGGCAATGGCCCAGGGGCGCCTGCTGGTGGCATCGGACGTGGGCGGGCACCGGGAGCTGATCCGGGATGGCGAGACCGGCTGGCTGTTCCCGGCCGACAACCCCGAGGCCCTGGCCACCCGGGTGCTGGAGACGCTCGAGCACCCCGAACACTGGCCACGGGTGAGGGAGAACGGACGGCGTTTCGTGGAACAGGAGCGCACCTGGGCGGCGAGTGTCGCACGCTACCAGTCGGTCTACGACGGGCTGCGGGCCCGGCCGGAGGTGCTGCGTGCCGGATGACGGGCGCCCACGTCTGGTGGTCTTCACGCGCGTGTACCCGAACGCGGCGCAACCCAATCTGGGACTGTTCGTGCGCGAGCGCATGCGCCGTGTCGCCGAACATCTCGACCTGGTCGTCGTGGCCCCGGCGCCCTGGTTTCCGTTCCAGAACTGGCTGGGACGCCTGCGTCCGCACGCCCGACCACCGCTGCCGGCCTTCGAGAGGCAGGGTTCGATTCACGTCTACCACCCTCGTTTCCTGTGTATCCCGGGCCTGTTCAAGTGGACCGACGGCTTCTTTCAGGCGCTCGGCAGTCTGCGCCTGATGCGTCGGCTGCAGCGCGAGTTCGGCTTCGACGTAATCGATGCCCATTTCATCTATCCCGACGGGGTCGCCGCGCGCTGGCTGTCACGCTGGTTGAACCGCCCCTGCACCATCACCCTGCGCGGCAGCCTGAACCGTTTCCGCGACCGGCCGCTGCACCGGACGCAGATTCGCCGGGCGCTGGAGGATGCGGCGCGGGTGTTCTCGGTGGCCGGCGCGCTGCGCGACGAGGCGCTGGACTGGGGCATCGAGCCCGACCATGTGCAGGTCGTGGGGAACGGGGCCGATCTCGACCGCTTCAAGCCGGAGGACCGGGCCGAGGCCCGGCAGCGCCTGGGCCTGCCCGCCGAGGGGCGGTTCCTGATCTCCGTCGGGGGGCTCTCCGAGCGCAAGGGCTTCCACCGCGTGATCGCGACCCTGCCCGAACTGCTGCAACAGCACCCGGACCTGCATCTGGTGATTGCCGGAGGCGGCACCCCCGAAGGCAACAACGAGGCCGAACTGCGCCAGCAGGTCCAGTCGCTGGGGCTGCAGGACCGGGTATGGTTCCTCGGGCCCGTCGCGCCCGACGAGCTGCGGTTCGTGTACTCCGCGGGGGACTTGTTCGTGCTCGCCACGCGCTTTGAAGGCTGGGCGAATGTCTTCCTGGAGGCCTCGGCCTGCGGGCTGCCCATCGTCACCACGGATGTGGGGGGCAACGCCGAGGTCGTCGCCTCGGAGCAGGTGGGGCTGATCGTCCCGTACGGGGATCATGACGCACTGCGCGCGGCGATCCACGAGGCCCTGGGGCGCGAGTGGGACCGCGCGGCGATCCTGGCCCATGCGCGGGCGAATGACTGGCGGGTGCGGATCCCCGAACTGGTCGCGGCCTTCGAGACGATCGCCGGGCCCGTCGGACATCGCCTGCCACGGCGCGCCTGAAGATGGGGCTGTACACCTCGCTGGTCGCGCATGGCGCGTTTCCCGTGCACGAGCGGTTGAAGGGGCACTCGACGGTGCGCCTGCGCAAGGCGCTGGAGGCGACCCAGTGGTGGGCACCCGAGGCACTGGAGAACCTGCAGCTGACCCGCCTGCAGC
Organism: Thioalkalivibrio sp. ALJ4; assembly: GCF_000377225.1. Classification (NCBI taxonomy): domain Bacteria; kingdom Pseudomonadati; phylum Pseudomonadota; class Gammaproteobacteria; order Chromatiales; family Ectothiorhodospiraceae; genus Thioalkalivibrio; species Thioalkalivibrio sp. ALJ4. Next base: position 335,587 of record NZ_KB897917.1, read on the forward strand.
TCCTGCTCGAACGCGTGGCCCAACAGATACCGTTCTACCGCCAGTGGTTCGCCGACCAGGGCTGGTCACCCCGCGCACTGACGAGCCTTTCGGATCTTGAACGCCTGCCGATCATCGACAAGGCCGTGCTGCGCCAGGCAGGCCATGAGTGGCAAGCGGACGGGGCACAACACCTGGTCGCGCAACGTACCAGCGGTTCGACCGGCGAACCGCTGGCCTTCTGGCTGGGGCGCGAGCGCATTGCGATGGACATCGCCGCCAAGTGGCGCGCGACCCGCTGGTGGGGCGTCGACATTGGCGATCGCGAGCTGGTCCTGTGGGGCGCACCGAACGAGACCGACGTACAGAATCGCCTGCGGTCCTGGCGCGACCGCGTGCTGCGGTCGCGCCTGGTCCCGGCCCGCGACCTCGACCGGGCACGGGTCGATGCCATCATTGACCAGACTCGCGAGTTCCGCCCGCGCATGATCTTCGGCTATCCCTCCGTACTGGCACGGGTCTGCGCACACGCGCGGGAACAGGGCCGGCGCCTGGATGATCTGGGTATTCGGGTGGCCTTTACCACGTCGGAGGTCCTGCGCCCGGAGTGGCGGGCGATCATCACCGACGTACTGGGCTGTGGGGTCGCGAACGAGTATGGCGGCCGGGATGCCGGCCTGATCGCACGCGAGTGCCCGCATGGCGGGCTGCACCTGACGGCCGAGGCGCTGATCGTCGAGATCCTGGACGATGCCGGGCGACCGCTTCCGGCCGGCGAGACCGGGCAGATCGTGGTCACCAACCTGATGGGCCCGGAGTATCCCTTCATCCGCTACCGCACCGGTGATCGTGGCGCGCTGGACCCGGCGCCCTGCCCCTGCGGGCGCGGCCTGCCGCTGCTGCGGGAGATCGAGGGGCGGGCCAACGACGGCCTGATCGCGCTCGATGGCCGCTGGGTGCACGGCAGTCATTTCAACTACTGCCTGCGCGAGATCGCGGGCCTGCGCTCGTACAAGATCATCCAGCACGCGCCGGACCGGGTCGAGCTGTTGCTGGTCCTCGACGAGCCCCTGGCCGAGACCGTGGAGCAGCGCCTGCGGCGTGCCTTCACACAGGCCCTGGGGGAATCCTTGACGGTGGAAATCCGCCAGGTCGAGGCGATCGCCCCGGAAGCCGGCGGCAAGCACCGGCACGTGGTCTGCCGGGTTCAGTAACCGCCCGCCTGGGCGCGCGCTTCGGCTGGCATCTCGCTCGGCGGGGCGTGCAGCCAGAGATCCAGCATCATCAGCACCCACACCATGTCGCCGTAATAGGCCGCGTGTCCGTCGCGGTGCAGCGATATCAGTTCGTCGATGAACTGCGGCCGCAGAAAGCCCTGCCCCTTGAGCCGCAGCAGGCTGTCATAGGCCAGTTCGCGCAGCGGCGCGTGGTCGTGCATCCACACCCCGAAGGGCAGGCCAAAGCCATGTTTCTTCTTGTCGATGATGGCGTCGGGCAGAAAGCCCTGCATCGCCTCCTTGTAGAAGTGGCGCAGCCGCTGCCCGCGCAGTTTCTGGTCGGACGGGATGCCCAGGGAGAACTCCACCACGTCGTCGTCCAGCATCGGAAAGACGACATCCACGCCGGCCAGCTCGCACATGCGGGTCACCTTGCGCAGGTCGTTGTCGGCCAGGGTCTGCTGCCAGTCCAGGTACATCATGCGGTTCAGCGACGAGGCATGCGCCGGCTGGTCGTGGATCTCGCGCATCAGATCCCACGGGGCCTGGGTATCCACCGCCGAGAGAAAGTCCGGCTCGAACATCGCCGTGGGCGAGAGGTGATACAGGTAGTTGTAGGTCTGCAGCCGATCGGGCAGCGGGATGCGCGCCTGCTCCACGTAGCGGCGCGCCTTGCTCAACCAGCCGGCCCCCTGCGGGATGCGGGTCGCCAGGGGTTCCAGCATGCCCTGGCGCAAGGGGCGTGGCAGGCGCTGCCAGTGCTCGAACAGGCCCTGCTTGGCATAGCGTGCGTTGCCGGCAAACAGCTCGTCGCCACCATCGCCGGCCAGCATCCGTGTCACGCCCGCCTGTGCCGCCATGCGTGCACAGAAATAGGCAGGCAGCGCCGAGGAGTTGCCAAAGGGCTCGTCGTAACTGCCGGCAATCAGGGGGACAGCGGCGACGACATCGTCCGGCGTCACGTAGTACTCGTTCGCCTGGGTCGCAAAGTGCCGGGCCGCGATGCGGGCGTACTCCATCTCGTCGTAACCCGGGGCATCGAAACCGATGCTGAAGGTCGGCGGCGGCTCGGGGGTCGTCTCGGCCAGGAGCCCGGCCACGGTCGAGCTGTCCAGCCCACCGCTGAGAAAGGCCCCCGGCTTCGGCGTCTCCCGCTGCTGCTTGACGGCATTGCGCAGCTGATCCCGCAGGGCCGTCCCCATCTCGGCGGCATCGCCCATGCGCGCCTCGCGGAAATGCGGGAGCCAGTAGGGCTTCACGCGGATTGTGTCCGCCTGACCGTCCAGGTAATGCGCGGCGCGCAGCTTCTCGACGCCCGCGAACACACTGACCGGTGCGGGCAGCATGTGAAAGAAGAGATAGTGATAAAGCCCCGAGGGGGTCGGATCGCGGCTCAGACCGGGATAGCGAACTACACTGCCGGCCGTTGTCCCGAAGGCCACCCCGCCCGGCACCGCCGCCCAGTGCAGCGAGGCCTGCCCCATGCGGTCCACGCCCGCGAGCAGGCGCGGCCGCTGCGGGTCCAGGATCGCCACCACGAAATCCCCCGCCACCTGGCTGAACAGGGCATCGCCGAAACGCCGGTAGGCGTCGAGCAAGGCATGGGCGGGCGACTGCTCCAGCGCCAGGCGCTGCAGGCCGCGCTCCCGCCACCGGGGGTGGCCGGCGATGGCCGCGATCAGCCCATCCGGGGCCTGGGCCACCCAGCCGCCCTGGACCAGACACCCGCCCCGGGGGCCATCGCAGCGCGCGCTGGACTCACGCGGGACCGAAGGGAGCCCCGCCTCCTGCAGGCCGAGGATATCGCCCGCCGCCCCCCTGGGCGCTCCAAACCATCCACATAGTCCCGCCATTGGCCTTCCTGTCGCCTGAAGCGGCGTTCAAGGAAACAGCAGCAAGTGCCCGCCTGTGATGGCTCCCGTGGGCATGCCGATATTCAAGTTTCCGCGTTTACCTTCCAGCAAACCAAAAATGCCGGCAAAAGGTAAAACTCAATGATGGAGGGACTGCCGACCACTTTAAAGTATTGATTATTTGGTACCCGCAAGGTCTCCAGTTGTCGGCCACAAACTTTCACAATAGGGCTTCTGGAAGTATGTGGAATGCGCCACCAGGGAACAGGAGATCTGCATCATGTCGACGCTCGAGCACATCAAGGCCTTGCTTGACAGCGCCCTCGGCCTGAATGGCCGCGCCCAGCACTTTGACCGCTCCACCCCCCTGCTGGGCGGGGTCCCCGAACTGGACTCCATGGCGGTGGTTTCCTTGATCAACGAGATGGAAGAACAGTTCGACATCGTGATCGATGACGATGACGTCAGTGCGGAGACCTTCGAGACCGTCGGCGCCCTGGTCGATTTCGTTGAACACAAGAATGGTGCCTAGATGGACGCCGGTTTCCTGCCGGGCTGCGCCGGACCGATCTTTTATGTCCTGCACCCGGCCGCCCGGGCCCCTGCCCGCGGGCGGGTCCTGTTCGTACCCCCGTTTGCCGAGGAGCTGAACAAGGCCCGGCGCATGGTGGCGCTGCAGGCCCGGCGCATGGCCCGCGAGGGGTACACCGTCCTGCTGCCGGACCTGTACGGCTGCGGCGACAGCGGTGGCGATTTTGGCGATGCGCGCTGGGAGATCTGGCTCGACGACCTCGCGCGCTGCCTGGATCACCTGGAGGCGAAATCCGACGACCAGGGCCCCCTGATCCTCTGGGGACTGCGCGCGGGCGCCCTACTGATCAGCGAGCTTCTGGCCACACGCGCCCCGTCGGTGGCGGCGACCGTGCTGTGGCAACCGGTCACCAACGGCGAACAGCACCTGACACAATTCCTCCGCCTGCGCATGGCCGCCGCCATGATGGGCGGGGAGAAGGAAAGCACGGGGCAGTTGCGCGGCCGACTGGAGGCGGGAGAAGCCATCGAGGTCGCGGGCTATACCCTGGCGCCGGCACTGGCAGAGGCACTGGCAAAGGCCCGCCTGGCACCACCTCCACACGGGCCGGTGTACTGGTTCGAGGTCAGCGACAGCGAGGGCGCTGCTCTGTCCCCGGGGAGCACCCGGACGCTGGATGCGTGGCGCGAGCAGGGGGTGGAAGCTCACGCCTCCGTTGTCCTCGGCGAACCCTTCTGGAATGCGCCGGACATCCTCGAGGTCCCGGCCCTGCTGGAACACACCATGGATTGCCTGGGACACACGGTATCCCTGGGGCGGGCGGCATGAACGAGCGGGCGGTCGTCTTCCGGCTGGGCGGGGAGGAGCTGCTCGGCATCCTTCACCCTGGCGCCGCCGGGGCCGCACGGGGCGTCCTGATCGCCGTGGGCGGTCCGCAGTATCGCGTCGGCAGTCATCGCCAGTTTCTGCTCCTGGCCCGCGACCTGGCGGCTCGGGGGATCCCGGTGTTCCGCTTCGATTTTCGCGGCATGGGCGACGCGTCCGGCGCCCAGCGCGATTACGAAGAGGTACACGATGACCTGCGCGCGGCGATGGATACCTTCTCGGCCGAGGTACCGGGGATGCGCGAGGTCGTGATCTGGGGTCTGTGCGGTGCGGCCTCCGCCGCTTTGTTCTATGCCTGGCGCGACCCCCGGGTGGCGGGCCTGGTGCTGGCCAACCCGTGGGTCCGCACCGACGAAGGCCTGGCCCGCGCCTACCTGAAGACCTACTACCTCCAGCGGCTTGTTTCGCGCGACTTCTGGTCAGGCGCCCTGAAGGGGCGTTTCAACCCCTGGGCCTCCCTGCGCTCCCTGGGACGGATGGTCGGCACGGTACTGGGCCGTGGTACCGGGGCATCCCCGGCTGCGACCGACGAGGGCCGCGTCGATGTTTCGTCTGCGCCCCTGCCGGACCGGATGGCCGAGGGCTGGTGCCGCTTTCGCGGGCCGATCCTGCTGGTCCTGAGCGGAGAGGACCTGACGGCCGCCGAGTTTCGGGATGTGGCCAGCCATGCACCGGCCTGGGACGGCTTGCTGCGACAGCCACGCGTGACCCTGCGCGAACTGCCGGACGCGAACCACACCTTTTCCCGCCGCGAATGGCGCGACCAGGTTGCGACATGGACGCATGACTGGCTGCGCCAGGCGCCAGGGCCCAGCCCGGGATGATGCCGCCCATGGAAGCTTCCCTGGCGCACAACGTACTCCCGGCCGAGCCGGAGGGACTCCCCCGCAAGCCACTGGTGTCGGTGATCATGCCGGCCTTCAACACGGCGGCCTACATTGCCGAATCCGTCAACAGCGTCCTGGATCAGGACTACCCCGGCATCGAACTCATCGTGGTGGACGACGGCTCGACCGACGGGACGGTCGAGATCCTGCGCGGGTATGGCGATCGTCTGACGCTGCTGACCCAGCAGAACCAGGGGGCGGCCGTGGCACGCAATACCGGCATCGCGGCTGCCCAGGGCGACTTCATCGCCTTTATCGATTCCGACGATGTCTGGCTGCCCGGCAAGCTGACCGCCCAGGTGCTGTACATGCAGCAGCACCCGGAGATCGGCCTGGTGCACACGGATTTTCTGGCGTGGAAGCCGGATGCCAACGGACAGTTCGCCCCGCCCCATACCCTGGCCGATCCCCCGGTTCCGGTGACCGAGGTGCCGGAGATTGTCCCAGAGGGTTCGGGCTGGGTGTACAACCAGCTGTTAATGGAATCCCTGCCGCATACGATCACGGTGATGATGCGGCGCGAGCTGGTGGAACAGGTCGGCCCGTTCGACCCGCAGCTCAAGCGCGGCCAGGACTATGACTACTGGATTCGAGCCTCGCGACTGACCGAGTACCGCCAGCTGGACCGGGTCACCGCCCTTTATCGCCTGCACGGGCGTGGCTGCATGACCCGATACCCGGAGGTGAACTACGAGGTCGAAGTGGTCCAGCGGGCGCTGGGTCGCTGGGGTCTGGTGGGGCCCAATGGCGAAAAGACCCCCTGGCCCCGGGTCCGCGAGCGCCTGGGTGATGCCTGTTTCACCTTCGGCTACCACCATTACTGGGAGGGAGACCCACGGATCGCCCGGCGCGCGTTCTTTCAGGCCCTGGTGCACCGACCGGGACGCATGAAGACCTGGGGGTATCTGGGGGCCAGTACGGTGAAGGCCCTGTTCGCCCGGAGCTAATCTCGGCGGTTTCGATAAACCGCGACACGGCCGATCGGCATCTTTCGCAGCCGCCTGGTGCGGTACTCCCGGTAGGCCACGCGCTCCAGAAATGGGGCCTCGTCCAGCAGCCTTCGCTGGGTCGGGTTCTGGTACACGACCAGCACGTCCCGCTCTCCGTCGGCCTGCAGGGCGCTCTCGAGGTTCGCGAGCACGCGCTCCATGATCGCGGCCTTGAAGGGATTGAACAGGTAGATCAGCAGGTCGCCCGGCGGCAACCCGAACGCGCCGGCGTCGCCACAGACGGTCTCGATCCGGTGCATGCAGCGCTCGGGGTGCCGGTAGATCCGCGCATTCGCGGCGGCGATCGCGTCCAGGCGGGAGTTGTATTCGACCCCGATGATCCGCCGAAACGGGTGATGCGATGCGAGCAGCAGCGCCTTTCCCTTGCCCGACCCCAGATCAATGAACGCATAGCGCGCGGGGGCGATGCCCAGGGAGCGGATGATCCTGTGGAACAGACGCGGCGGGGCCCCCTCGTATCCCTCGTGCTCCTGCGGCAGACCCGCATCGTCCCCGGCCTGGATGCCGGTATTGGTGCCATGCTTGAGATCGAAGTCCGTCAGCCGGAACAGGATGTTCCGCGGGATGAGGGCCAGGGTGCGCCACCAGCCATGCCGGTGCAGGGAGGAGCGTAACTGAACCAGCGCCTCCTTCATCTCGCCGGCCTGACGGGGACAGCGCCGGAAGGCGCAGGGTCATTCACACTTCTGCCGCCTGCAGCGTCTCGACGAGCACCTTGCGATCAACCTTGCCATTCGCGTTCAGCGGCAGTTCGTCCAGAAGATGGATCTCCCGCGGCACCATCACGGTGGGGAGCCGCTGCCTCAGTTGTTCCCGAATCACCTCCACGTCCAGGTGTTCGGCGACCACAAAGGCGATGATGCCGGAGGCTCCACTTGCGGTACGCGGCCAGCCGACCGCAACGGCCTGGTCGGTCGCCGCGACCTCGCGCAGGGCCTGTTCGATCTCGCCCAGTTCGATGCGCACGCCACCGATCTTGATCTGGTGATCGAAGCGCCCGAGGAACCGCAGGGGCTCTCCGGGATACGGGCGCCGCACGAGATCGCCCGTGCGGTAATACAGGGTGCTGTCGTCCCCGAGCCGGATGAATGCGGCCGCGGTGCGCTCCGGGTCCTTCCAGTACCCGGCGCTGACCTGCGGCCCGCTGATCAGGAGTTCGCCCTCGCCCCCTTCCGGCACCTCGTGAAAGGCCTCGTCGACCACAAGAACCCCGACCTGGTTGCCCGGATAGCCGATGGGGGCCATCCCGTGGGTGCACTCGGCAGGCGAACGCGCCGGGTCCCAACGGTAGAAACAGGCATCGACGGTGCACTCGGTGGGCCCGTAGGCATTGTCGATCGTGGCGTTGGGTGCGGCGGCCGCCATGACCCTGGCCAGTTCCGCCGACAGGGCCTCGCCGCCAAAGCGGCACAGCCGCAGCTGGGGGAAGCGGCCGGGGGCCCAGCCGTTGCGGCGGCTCATGCCATGGCCGGCCGACGGCGTGATGTCGATGACGGTCAGGGCCTTGTCGGCGATGTAGCGGTTGGGGTTGAACCACTCGCGGGCGGAGGGGCAGCAAAGACATGCGCCATAAGACCAGCCCACGTACAGATCGAACATCGAGGAGTCGAAGGTAATGTCGTAGAACTGCGAGAAACGATCGTTCTCGCTCAGCCCCAGAGGGTCATAGCGCTCCCGCGACATGGCGACAAACCGGGCCGCATTGCGATGACGCACGGCCACGCCCTTGGGTACGCCGGTACTGCCCGAGGTGAAGAACAGGCAGGCGAGATCGTCGGGATTGACCCGTGTCGGCGACCATCCCTCGGGGGGCGAGGCCTCGTCCAGGGCATAAAAGGCATGCCCGGGCCAGCGGGACTGAAAGGCATCGCAGTCCTCCCGGGTCGGCAGCCAGATCGCACAGTCGGAATGCTCCGGCCCCAGCCAGCCGCCCAGCGACTGCATCCCGGTGGCATCCACGACCAGTGCCCCCAGACCGGCCAAGTCGACCATCCGCCGTGTTCGCTCGGGGGGGAAAGACGGATTCAGGGGTACCAGCGTGTGCCCGGCCATCAGCACCCCCAGAAGGCCCTGGTACAGGATGCGCGAGCGCTGGGCCAGGACACCGATCGTCCGCGGCTCGTCGGCGAGCAGGACGGCCTGCAGGCCCGAAGCCAGGCTGGCACTGGCGGCGTAGAGATCCCGGTAGCGGACCTCGCCCCCCTCCACATCCAGCGCCGGGCGGTCCGCGAACTGCCTAGCCGCGCGCAGGAACCCGGCGTGCAAACCGTACTCGTCCATGGCCATCCGACCACTCCTTGAAGTCACAAATGTACGGGATGGAGGCCGCGCCTGCTGGCGGCAGTTTTTACTTGAATACTCGCCGAAAGCTGGCTGTCCACCCCCTTCTGGGAGAATCCGGAAACCGGTTAAATCACGCAATCCCGACCGCGGGGGATTTACCTGATATTCCGGATTGGACGGCCGCATGAGTTTTGTAATTAACGGGGCATTCCGCCCCGTCAGACCTGACTTTCCCGTTTCCTCGAGGGTAAAAAAACGCTATACGTCATAGGGGTCCCGATGCTGAAAACCGGTTGATTACATGTTCAGAACCTTGCGCAAGTTGAACGCCCTTTTGCACCCCCGGGATCGGCGCAAGGTCGGGCTGCTGGTGATCCTGATGATCGTCGCGGCGTTCATGCAGACCGTGGGCGTCGCCTCGGTGATGCCGTTTCTCGCGGTGCTGTCCGACCCGGACATGGTTCACGACCACGCGCTGTTGAGCGAGGCGTACAACACCCTCGGTTTCGAGTCGACCGGAGAGTTTCTCTACTTTCTGGGGGTAGCCGCGTTTGTAATGTTCATGCTCGGGACGCTGCTGCAGGCGCTGACGCAGTGGTCGATCACGCGCTTCTCCCACATGCAGCAGTACGAACTGTCGCGCCGCCTGATGGCCGACTATCTGCGACGGCCCTATACCTTTTTCCTGCACCGCAATTCGGGCGATCTGGCCAAGACAATCCTGCAGGAGACCACGCACGCGATCAGTGGCGCGGTGATGCCGGCCATGCGCCTGGTCAGCCAGGGTCTGCTGGCCATCTCGCTCATTGCCCTGCTCATCCTGGTCGAGCCGTGGCTCGCGCTCACCGTGGCCCTGGGCCTGGGCAGCGTCTATGCGGCCATCTACGTCGTGGCCCGGGTCTGGCTGAACCGGATCGGACAGGACCGGGTGGAGGCCAACCGCGAGCGTTTCACCGCGGCGGCCGAGGCCTTCGCGGGCGCCAAGGAGATCCGCCTGCTGGGGCGCGAACGCGACTACCTGGAGCGCTACCGCCACCCGTCCAGGCGCTACGCCCGGCACCAGGCGAACGCGGTGCTCCTGCAGGACACCCCGCAGTACGCGATCGAGGCGATCGCCTTTGGTGGTGTACTGCTGCTCGTGCTGTACCTGATGGCCGGCGACGGGGGGCTCGCCCAGGCCCTCCCCCTGCTCGGCCTGTATGCGCTGGCGGGCAAGCAACTGATTCCCGCCTTCCAGAAGATCTTCCAGAACGTGGCCGCCCTGCGCTTCAATTTTGCGGCGGTCGACAACATCCTGAAGGATCTGGGTGATCGCGGCGGCGACGTCTTGCCCCCGCGCGGCGAGGCCTCTGCTGCACTGGCGCCGCAGCAGGCCATTCGGGTCGAGGGCGTGACCTATCGCTACCCCCAGCATGACCGCGTTGCACTGGATCACCTCTCGCTGGAGATCCCGGCCCGCACGACCATCGGGCTGGTGGGTTCGTCCGGGGCCGGCAAGAGCACGCTGGTGGACGTCCTGCTGGGGCTGCTGGAACCCGACGAGGGGGCGATTCTGGTCGACGGCCAGCCACTCACCGCAGCGAACGTGCGGCAGTGGCAGGCGGCACTCGGCTATGTGCCGCAGCACATCTTCCTGGCCGACCAGAGTGTCGCCGCCAATATCGCCCTGGGCGTACCGGAGGCCGAGATCGATCATGCCGCGGTGGAGCGGGCCGCGCGCCTGGCCAACCTGCACGACTTCGTGATGAACGACCTCCCGCACGGCTACGACACCCTGATCGGGGAACGCGGGACCCGCCTGTCCGGCGGACAGCGTCAGCGCATCGGCATTGCCCGGGCCCTCTACCGCGACCCGGCGGTGCTGTTCTTCGACGAGGCCACCAGCGCCCTGGACAACGCCACCGAGCGCGCCGTGATGGACGCCATCCACAACCTGAGCGGCGACAAGACGATCATCCTGGTCGCGCACCGGCTGAGCACCGTCAAGCCCTGCGACCAGATCTACGTGCTCGATGGCGGGCGCCTGGTCGACCAGGGCCGCTGGGAGATGCTGGTCGACGGCAGCACGCACTTCCAGCAGCTGGCCGCCGGGCACGCCTGACACCCGACCCCTCGCGTCAGACGAGGATCTCCGCCGGCTCCGGGTGGCTGAGGAAACCCCTGGGGCTGGCCGTGTAGCCATAGGCCCCGGACTGGAAGACCACGACCAGATCGCCAATCTCCGCGCGGGGCAGTTCCATCTGCTGACCCAGGACGTCCAGCGGGGTGCACAGCGGCCCGACGACGTCCACGACTTCGGTTTCCGCCTCCCCCATGCGGTTGCCGATGGCGACCGGGTAGTTCTTGCGGATCACCTGGCCAAAGTTGCCCGAGGCCGCCAGGTGGTGATGGAGCCCCCCATTGGTGACGAGGAATACCCGGCCGCGCGAGACCTTGCGGTCCAGTATCTCGGCCACGTAAACGCCCGCCTCCCCCACCAGGTAGCGACCCAGCTCGAGGATGATCTCGGCCCGCGGCATCCGCGCGCGAACCTCCGGCAGGCGTTTCTCGAGCTGCTCGGCGATGGGGCCCAGGGTCAGCGGTTGATCGCCCGGGAAATAGGGGATCCCGAAACCGCCCCCGATGTTCAGTGTCTCCACCGGCCCCGGGGCATGGTCGGCCAGGCGCAATGCCAGGTCGAGGGTCAGGCCCTGGGCCTCCACCAGCGACTCGGCGCGCAGATTCTGCGAGCCGGCAAAGATGTGAAACCCGCGAAAGTGCAGCCCCAGCTCGCCAATGCGCCCCAGCATCTCGGGCACGCACTCGGCATCCACGCCGAATACCTTGGGGCCGCCACTCATCTTCATGCCCGAGGTCTTCAGCTCGAAGTCGGGGTTCACTCGCACCGCGACGCAGGGCGCCCTGCCGGTGCGCTCGGCAATCGCCGCGACCCGCGTCAGTTCGGTATCGGACTCGAGGTGGATGGTGATCCCCGCGGCTACCGCCATCTCCAGCTCGGCCGGGGACTTGCCCGGCCCGGCGAAGCTGATATCGGCCGCGGACACCCCGGCGTCCAGGGCAATCTGCAGTTCGCGCCCGGAGGCGACATCCAGGCCATCGACCAGCGAGGCCATATGCCCCACGACCGCCGGCATCGGGTTCGCCTTGATCGCGTAGTGGATCGACAGGTCCCGGGGCAGGGCCTGGCGCAGGGCCTGGACGCGGCGCGTCATGACCTGTCGGTCATAGACATAGAACGGGGTCCGGCCCGCGCGGCGGGCGATCTCGGTCAGGGGGATCCCGCCGATCAGCAGCGAGTGGTCGCGCACCTCGAAGGCCGCCATCGCCGCATGACGGGGGGCGGACGTCATGGATACCTCCCGGTTCATGACAGGGCGACCGCCTGGAACAGGCCCTCGAACTCGGCCGCCAGCGCCTTGCGGTCAATCTTGCCGTTGCCATTGCGGGGCAGGGACTGCGACCGCAGCTCCAGGTGGCTGGGTACCATGAAGGCCGGCAAGCGCTCGCGCAGCAGTGCCATCAGCTGGTCATGGGTCACCGAGGGTTCGGCGGGCAGCGCGACCAGGACGACCGCCTGGCCCAGCTGCGGATGCGCGATACCCAGCGCCGCCCCCTCGGTCACCAGCCCCGTGGCATAGGCGACCTCCTCGATCTCCACCGGGCTCACCCGGTACCCCGAGGTCTTGATCATCTCGTCGCGCCGGCCGACGAAGTACAGATATCCATCCTCGTCCATCCGCACCGTGTCACCGGACCACACGGCCATCTCCTGGCCCGGCAGGCCTTCGGGTTGTCCCGGCGCGGGACGGAAGCGCTGGGCCGTGCGCGCGGCATCGTTCCAGTAGCCCATCGCGACCAGGGCCCCGCGATGGACCAGTTCCCCGGGCTCTCCGGGGGCGCAGCGGCTGCCGTCCTCGCGCACGACCATCACCTCGGCATTGGGTATGGCCCGCCCCATGGAGTCGGGGCGACGATCGACCTCCTCGGGCGGCAGATAGGTCGAACGGAAGGCCTCCGTGAGGCCGTACATCAGATAGACCTGGGTGCGCGGCAGGTGCGCCCGCAGGCGCTTCAGGGTCTTCAGGGGCATCGCGCCGCCCGAGTTCGTGATGTAGCGCAGGGATCGCCGCGCGGCCTCCGGCCACTCCATCTCGGCCAGCTGGATCCACAGCGGTGGCACCGCCGCCAGCCCGGTGATCCCGCCCTGGCTCACCGCCTTCAGAACGTCGCGGGGCAGGAGGTAATTGAGCAGGGTGGCATGGGCCCCGGTCAGGAACGCGGTGGTCAACTGACTGAAGCCGTAATCGAAGCTGAACGGCAGCACGCAGAGGATGCGGTCCTCCGCACGATTGTGCAGATAGTGCGCGACGCTTTGCGCTCCGGCCACCAGGTTGCGGTGCGACAGCACCACGCCCTTGGGTCGCCCGGTGCTGCCGGAGGTGTAGAGGATCGCCGCCATGTCCGTGTCGATGACCCGATGGGCCGGCCTGCCCAGCCCGAAATCCGCCGCCGACTGCCAGGCCTCGAGCCGCGGCCCGCCCGATGTTTCGGCGTCAGGCGGTGTGTCCACGAACAGGATGGTGTCCAGTTCCGGGCATTGCGCCAGGGCATCGCGCAGCGCGGCATAGCGCACTGCGGACGTGACCAGGATTCGCACCCGGCAGTCCTGAAGGATGTGCGCGACCTGCGAGGCCTTCAGCAGCGGGTTGACGGGGACCATCACCCCTCCCGCCCGCGAGGCCCCGAACATCGCATGGACCGCCTCCGGACATTTGTCCAGATACACCGCAACCCGGTCCTGTCGCTGAAGCCCGGTGGCGAGCAGCCGTCGGGCTGCGTTCTCGATGTCGCTGGCGGCCGCCTCGTATGACTGCGTGACCCCCCGATGGGTGATGGCCGAGGCCATTGGGTTTCGCTCGGCGCTGTGCAAAACGCCTTCGTGCAGCAGGGTGGTGTGACGCATGATCAGAACGGACTCCGTCAAGGTGGATTCGGCACGCAGCCGAGTACGAATCTTTTACAACCCCATACCCACTCGTTCGGTAAATAGGCTACTCTTCGAGTGGGCCGAACACTATCGCCGTTTTCATGTGTCGAAACTCGAATCGACACGCACGTACTGCTGTATAGCGGAATTCTCTGCGATGCGCGACTACCTGCTGTTTTTTATAATCATGGTGTTGATCCCGGTGATCCTGGCAAGGCCCTGGGTCGGCATCCCCGCCTGGTTCTGGGTCGGCCTGATGGCCCCGCATGGCCTCACTTGGTCGTTCATGCGCAGCTTCCCCGTAGCCGCCGTCATTGGCATGACAACGCTGGCCGCGCTGTTTCTGGCCAAGGATCGACGGCCGATGCCGATGACGCGCGAGATGGTGATGTTATGGGTGTTTCTCGGCTACATCACCATGACTTCGTATTTTGCGGTAAATTCCAGCGGTGCATGGGACTTCTGGCAGCACGTTTTTAAGATCCTCTTGATTACATTTATCACACCCATGCTGATATTCGGTCAGCTTCGCATCGTCTGGCTGTTATTAGTTATTACATTCTCCATCGCATTTTTCGGGTTCAAGGGCGGCCTGTTCACGCTGTCCACGGGCGGGCAGTACATGGTGCTGGGCCCTCCGGGCTCCTATCTGTCCGGGAACACGTACATCGGGCTGGCAATGGTGATGGTGCTGCCGCTGATCCTGATCAGCGCGCGGCTGTTCCGCGAGCGCTGGGTGGATCTCGAGATCCCGGGCCTGGAGCGCTTCTACCGGCCGATCAGCTGGGGCGTATACGGCGTGTTCTGGCTGACTGCCATCGCGATCCTCGCGACCTATTCCCGCGGGGCCCTGCTGGGGATCCTGGTGGTCGCGCCGTTCCTGTTCTGGCACATGCGCCACAAGCTGGCGATGGTGATGGCCGGCGTGCTGGTCTTCGGGGTGATTGGAGTGACCGCGCCGGATCGTCTGCTGGATCGCTGGGGCACGATCGAGACCTACGAGGAAGACCGTTCCGCCATGCAGCGCATCCAGGCGTGGGGCGTGAACTGGAACATGGCCACCGAGCGACCGCTTACCGGGATGGGCTTTCGCAACCACCACCTCGGCTATGACTGGTGGGTCGGCTACGCGAATTTCGAGGGGGACTGGCGCCACGTGCTGTCGCCGCACAGCATCTATTTCGGCCTGATGGGCGAACATGGCTTTGGTGGACTCGCCACCTTCCTGCTGCTGGTCGGCTTCACGTTCTTTTCGCTGAACCGGATCCGCAAGCGAGCCCGGCTCGAGACGGGGCAGATCTGGCTGGCGGAATACGCCTGGGCCATCCAGGTGGGGTTGCTCGGCTACCTGGCTGCCGGGGCCTTCCTCGACGTGATCTACTTCAACCTGCTGTTCGCGTTCATCGCCCTGGCCGTCATCATGCGCCGCGAACTGGAAGAAGCACCCCGCGTGGCCGAGGCGCCCGTGTCCGCACCAGTCCAGGCGAACACGTTCCCGACGCGAGCCGAACCCGACAGCGCCACCGGGGCGCCCGGCATCTCGCGCTAGGGAAACACGGATTCATGTACACGCACGCTCATGGGTAAGGTCGTCACCTTGGGCGCCTCCACGCTCCAGCCGTGGGCCGAGCGCCTTGCCCAGGCGGTCGCAGCCCATGTGCGACCGGACACCGGGCTCTGGGACCCCATCGAGCAGGCGCCGAGCCCCGCGGACCATTACGGCCAGACCAGTGCGACCCTGGCGCTGTACCTGCAGGGTGGCCCCGAGATGGAACAGTGGGGCTGGCCATTGCGGGCCTGGCTCACGCGCTGTGGCCGCCACGCCGGGCACGCACCGTTCAACCGCCTGTTGCTGCTGTTGTTGCGGGAACGGGTCATCGCGGGGGTACAACCTGTCACGCCCGCACTGGAAACGATGCTCGACGAGGCGCTGCAACGGTGCCATCCGAGTCGACACTATCCGTCGAATAACTGGACCCTGCTGGCCCAGCTTTGCCGTCTGGTTGAGGCCCGGCCCGGCCGCCCACGTGACCATGCGGCGGCTCGGCTGGCCGCATTGCTGGAACGCTGGACGACCGCCAGCGGCGGTTTTATCGACTATCCGGCCCGCCCGGGGCCACGGGGCGTGGCCACCCCGATGGCGTACCACCACAAGGCCTTGCTGATCGCCTCGATTGCGCTGTGTTACGCACCCACGCCCGCGCTGGCAACGCTCACCCAGCGCCTATATGGCTGGGTCGCGCTGACCTGGGACGGCGGAGAGTACGCGGGAGGTCTTGGCCGCAGCACCCACTCCCTGTTCGGCGACGCCTGCCTGGTGGGCAGCCTGGATCTGCTCGGGCTGGCCGGGGCACAGCAGACGGACGCCCCGGCCGGGCAGATGCTGCGTGGCGTGCTGGCGCGATGGGAGCGGCAACGCAGAGGCGACGGTCTGCTGGGTCTGACGCCCGCGGATCGTGCCTCCACACCCGGGAACCGTCCCGCGGGATGGGACAACTACATGCACCTGTCGGTCTACAACGCCTGGGCCGCTGCGGTCCTGGCATGGGCCGGCGACCGGCGGCGCCGCGAGGGGACGCCGGAGATCGTCGAGGATCTTCAATGGGCAGGAGGGCGGACCGGCGCCTGCCAGCAGGATCTGCAGGCGGGCGTACTGTGCGCCCGGGCCGGGCCGGACCTGTGTGCCCTGATCAGCACCCGCGGGCAAGCGCAACAGGCGTTCAGCCGCGACGTGGCCGAGCTGCGCTATGCCGGTGGTCAGCCCTTTCACATTCGCCACCGCGACCGGATCCTGTGCCCGCCGGCGGTACGGGTCGAGGCCGAAGCGCTGCTGCGCAACCCGGCCCTGGCCGGCTGGGTACCTTTGTTTCGGATCGGCGACCAGTTCTGGGCCCTGGCCGATTTTCGCTCGGTGACGGTGGATACGGCGGGGGCCGCCGTACGGGTACGGCTGGAAGATGGCCACGCGGTCCCCGTGCTGCGGGCAGCGGCCCGCACCCTCTGGAGGCGCGGCCTGGCCGCGCTGGACTGGCGCTGGTTCGGCGGGGCCGTCGGACGCGGGGAGGCCCTGCGGCGCCCGCGCTCGTCCGTCCTGTTCGGCCGCATCACGTTCTGGCTGGACCCCGCCGGGCCCACACTGCGCCAGGAGGTCGCGCTGGAATGCCGAGGCGAGGTCCCGGTCCACTACCTGAACCCGGGCGGCCATGCGCTGGTGGTCGACAACGGCCCGAGTGTGCGGCGCTTTCAGCAGCAGGATCCGGTGACCGGTCAGTGGACCGAAGTGCTCTTTCCCGCATCCGGACGCTCGATCGTCCAGATCCCCCTGCCCTCGACCATCCCCGGCCTGGGCTGCGCACTACCGCCGAAACCGCTGCCCCCGGGCCCCTATGCCCACCGACTGACGCTTGGCTGGAGCGACTGAATACCCGCCCCCGGAACGTGAGGGAGACGCGGGATTCAATCCGCGTCTCCCTAGTCACCCTCGGGCAGGCGCTGCAGGATGATCCCGCGGCGCAGGTCGGACCAGATCAGCACATCCGTCCCGGGCAGTGGGGTGACGCGATGCCAGTTCTCGTAGCGGTCAAACGGGCGATCGGCAAAATCCACCTGCTGCCAGTTGTGCATAAGCCGCCAGGGCTTCCCGCGCGGCGGGTCGCCGATGTACATCTGCCGCGCATTGTTCTGCAGCAGGATGTAGTCCCCGGTTTTCGGGTGATAGGTCAGCCGGCTGCCGCCGGCAACATAGGCCTGTCCGGAGGCCCCGTGCCGCTGGAACCGGCCCTCGCGATCGATGGTGGCCGTGGCCTCGGCGCCGCGGCGGTGGTTGCCGCCGTACTGGGTCATGCCCCCGTAGATCAGCACCTCGCGGTGGACCGGGTTGTAGAGCGTGGTCCCGCCATACCCGGAGGACTGGGTACGGCCCTCGGGGCCCCGGTAATCCGGGTGATTCCGGGGATAGGTCCACGCCCGATCGCCATGCCCCCAGACACGGACCTGCCCCATCGTGTGGGCCTCGATGCCGTCACCCGGTATAAGGTCGTAGCTGGCGGAGCCCAGCGTATAGAGGACGAATTTCTCGATATCGGGATGCCACACGGTCGAGTGATCGCCGACTGCATGCGCATTGCCCTGGCCGGCACCCAGGCCGACCTCCTCCCAGGCCGTCGGGTCGGTGTACGGGGCGCGCACCAGGCGGCCAATGTCGGAGCGTCGCGGCTCGCTCGGCGAGAAGTACAGGTAGCCATCACCGCCATCCATCAGGCGGTTGTACGGGCGCCGTTCGCCCCCGTCATAATCGAGCCCCGGAGGGGCCACGACGCCGGCCCAGGTCAAATCCGGCTCCAGCCAGGTTACCGAACGAACGGAATTGTCCCGCATCAGGATATTGAACAGCCGCCCGGTCTCCGGATCGAAGATGTGGCGGTCGGTCCAGCCCACCCCGAAGGTGCCGCGCTTGTCCGGGTCATGCCACTGGGTGTTGTTCATGCGCGCCATGTCCGGGACTCCGTCCGGCAGCTGGGTCTCCACGCGGCGGAACTCGCCCGGTTCCAGGGTCTCGGCGATGTCGTACAGCTGTGAACGTCGCTCCGGCGCGGGCTGCGATGCCGAAACCTGCAGGAACGCCGCGTGTGATTCGGCCCGTGGTGGCGGGACGGCGGCCGCCCGCTCCTGACCGAACGCCGATTGATGCCGGTGCAGCAGCGGGCCGGCCTGGTTGAGCCAGAGGATCACCCCGAAGTCGTCGATCGGCACCGGCACGATCCCGCCATAGCGATCAAACGGCCAGCGCTGGCCGCTCCAGTCGGCCGCCTTGCGCCATTCGTCCTTGTCCGGGTCGAGCTCCCACAACTCGCGCACCCGCCCGGCCCGCAGCACCAGATAGTTCCCCGTTTGCGGATCGTAGGTCAGGCTCTCGTTCATGATCCCGAACACGAACGGGGCGTCGCCGAGGTCGCGCACGTGGCCGTTGCCATCGAGCAGGGAGACCTTGTTGCGGGACTTGTTACCACCGATGAGCAGCATCTCGTCGCGCACGCGGTTGTACTGGGCGGAGGAGTGATAGCCGTCCACCGCGACCTTGCCGTGTTCGACCCAGCGGCCATCGCGGAGGCCATAGACCTGGCCCTCGCGGAGGTAGATCAGCTGGTCCAGGGCGTCATGCCACTCGATCGGGTCGGTATGTTCCCAGCCGCCACCCGGGCCGGGGAAACTGCGCGTCGCGAGTTCCCAGCGATCCTCCGCGATGGAATAGCGATGCAGGGTGCGCTGCGAGCGGCCAGCACTGATCTTGTAGTAATGCCCTCGCTCGGGATCGAGTGCCACCCCGCCATAGACATGCGCGAAGGGGGGTGGGCCCTCGGCGGACAGGTGCTGCCACTCATGGCCGTCTTCGCGGTAGGCAATGAATACCGGCCGTGATCCACGGTCGCCATACATGAAGAGCTGGCGCCGCTCGGCATCCCAGTGGGCGCTGTCGTTCCAGGTATCCGGATCGATCGAGTAGGCACGCAGAAAGTCGTGATAGCGCTGGAACCCCTCGGGCAAACCGGCATCGAGGGGGGCCAGTTCCCCCGGCTGCAGGCTCGCCGCCATCCGCCCCAACGCGCTGTCACTGGCCGCTGCCTGGCTGGTCGCAAGCGCCAGCGCGAGGATGGCCGGCAACCAGACGGTGCTTCGACGCGCGAGCCGGCGCATCAGGCAGCCTTTCCGGTTGGGTGGGCAGCCGCCTGGTGGCGGTGAGGGTCGACCCCCAGCTCCTGAACCGCCTGGAGTAGCGGCATCACCTTGACGAAGGTCGGCGAGAGCGGACGGGTACGCCCTGTGCGCAGGGCCTCGAGGGTGTAGCCGACCACACGCTCGGGACGAGTGAACACATTGAACAATGGCCGCGCCAGGTGGGCCGCACTGCGGCTGATACGCGTCCACTCCGCGCGTGGGCGCGGCTCCGTGGGCTTCTGGCTGTACGGGATGTGCGCGGCGTGGGGATAGTGACTCTTGATCACCTCGTCATGGAACGCGCGCATCGCAAACGACTGCCACGGCAGGCTCAGCAGAAACGCCAGCACGTCGGGATCCTGATAGGGCAGGCATACCGCGTGCTGCTGGCCGGCCATGGCGATCGGCAGCAGGGCGATCTCGCGGCGGATCCGGCTCCAGAACAGGAACGACTTGACCGGGTCGGGCGCACCGGCGTGCGCGGACAGCTCGCGGTTGATCGCCTCACGGGCGATCTGTATGCCCCAGCGCTCCTGAAACGGGCGCTTCAGGAACGCGGTATAGCTGCCCCCCGCCAGCAAGCGATTGGTCGCGCCTGCGAGGTCGCCGGCGTCCAGACACTCGGCCATGCGCGCGTCGAAATAGTTGCCATTGCTCAGGATATCGCCGGCCAGGCCATCGAAGACCGGGCCGTCCAGATAGGGCAGCAGCTCGAGATACCAGCTGTTTTCATCCGTGGAGTAGTGGTTCAGGCGATTCTTTTGCCATTCTGCGGCGACGCGATCCTGGGACATCTCGATCACCTGACACTCGATGTCCAGGTGCCGGGACACCGCCTGCGCCGCACCAGTCTCGTCCCCACTCTTCGCCTGCAGGACGAGCGTTCGGGGCGGGGGGGTGCCCTGGCGTGCCAGTTCCAGGCAGATATGGCGCGAGTCGCGGCCGCCGGACAAAGGCAGGCGCCCCACGCCTCCAGCGGCGCGTCGTTCGATGGCCCGCGCAAAGAGTTCCGCGAACCGTGTCCGCGCCTCGTGCGGATCTCCGGGAAAAGCGGCCATCAGGGGGATGGCGGAACGCTCGCCGGAGAGCACACCCTCGCGCCACAGCAGGGTCTCTCCCGGCATCAGGACTTTCACGCCCGCCAGCGGAGTCTGATCACCCACCAGATAGCCCAGGGCCATGAAGACCGCGATGGCTTCGTCGTCAAAAGTGGGCGCCGACAAGCGCGCCGCGACCTCCTGCAGGGAATCGGCCACAATCAGGCGACGGCCCTCGCGGGCATAGAACAGCGGGATGAACCCGAGCCGATCCGCCGAAACGGAGAGACTCGCCCCGTCGAATGACCAGCCCGCGACGAGTGTCGGGCCTCCGGCGACCCAGTCGAACTCCAGATGATGGGAAGCCTGCCCCAGGCACTGGCGACCGATAACCTCTACGAACGCCATCGTATGCTCCCCAAGGGATCCCGGTGGACCTGGAGGCCTTTTCGCCGATCCGCGCAATGAGCTGACAGCGAGGGCATGGCGGCTAATGCAGCTGCGAAGACGAAGGAGGGCACGAGAGGCCGCCGGTTTCCAGATAGCGTTTGTCCGCCAGCAGGGCCTGCCGGATACGCTGAATGCCATCGCCAAACCCGACGTGCTGAAAACGCTCGTTCACCTCGATCAGGACTGGGCCGTTCGGGGTCAGGGCCACGTCCCAGCCGGCGGTCCGGATCGGCAGGAGGTCCCTTGCCGCGGCCTTGACCAGCTGCAGGGCCTCCACCCAGAACGGGACCTCGAATCCTTCGATCAAGGCACCCGTGGTCGGATGGTGGGTGACCCAGTCATAGCCCAGACCATTGGCGTTGAACGCCCAGGCCGTGCCCAGCCGCCCATCTTCGAGCTGTGGCAGGGCCACCACGTTGGCCGTAAAACGTCCGGTGCACGGGTCACTGATGTTATCGGTTACCGAATCGCCGACAATCAGGCGGAAGTGACAGTCCAGCACCTCCGGCTCCCCTTCCGGGCTGACCCGGGTGAACAGCCGCAATGCCGATATGGAACGGGTTCCGGTTAGTTCAGCGACACGATCATGGCTGCGCAGGCGCTGCTCGAGGATGCGATCCTCGCCATCATCGGCCAGACCGGCGACCTCCTTCGCGAACTCGGGCAGTCCGGCCTCCTCCCGTGAATCCAGCCGCAGCGCGACGATCCCGTGTCCCTGGCGGCCGTGTCTGGGCTTGGCCAGAAATGCTGCGGGTAGCCGCCGCACAAAGGCCTCCCATTGCGCGGGCGTTGAGAGCGGCTCTCCGTCGGCGTCACGCGAACCATGACGCGAAACGACCCCGAGCAGGTCGGCCACAGGGAGGTCATGGCTGCGACAGAAGTCGTGGAACATGAGCTTGTCGCGACACATCGCCGCATGCGGCGAGTTCACCGCATGCTGGAGCCCGTGCAGGCGCTCCTCACTGACGTGGGCCAGATGCTCGTTCATCGGAAGCCGCGGGTCCAGCAGACCCCGGCACAACGACTCACCCGGCAGAAATCGACCGGCGCCGTACAGCCGAAGCGCCTTCCAGGCGATGGCCGGTGTCGAGGAACCGTAGTGGTTGGCGGCCGCCTGAAACTGGCCCCACACATCTGAGCGGAAGAAGTGCCGCACGATGTGATTAGAGCGATAAAGCGCGGATGCCAATAACCCCGAGACTTTACCCACGATGGACTCCACGACTAAAAGTAAACGCCTGAACGCACTTGCTCCCGCTGGCGCAAGAGAATCCCGTTTTCCAGGTCTGAACGAGCAACCACGCCATTCCTGCAAAAGGCCGAATCCGGACGTTTCAGATTAGCAGTTCAAAACGGCGCGAAAAGGCCTGTCGCGTACCAAAAAAACCGTACCGACAGTTGCAACAACGCGATATATGCTAGGGATACGATGATTCAGGATCGCTTTCTGGCGACACATGGGCACGTAGCCGACACCGCCTTTATAGGCAGTTGATTTGAAATCAATCTGCCAACCACGCTTGCGACACTACGTGCGCCGGAACTCAGGAAGGTCTTGCTCGGCAGTCGCTGTCGTCAGCGAAGTCTGCAATGGGGGAAGCGTGTGGCCACCGTCAATGTTTATAGTCCGCGCAGCCTTTTAAAGGAGGCCCTGCACCTGGGGCTGGGCGATTACCAGTACTGGAAGGTCTTTTATATCGACCTCCCGCAACCCGCGGCCGAACTGCCCGAAGGTATCCGGGTCGAGCCGATCACCCCCGAGGACCTGGACGGCGTGGTGGATGAAGGGCTGCTCCAGCGTCGGGAGTTCGGAGGCGAAGGGGCCCAGGGGTTCGGCCTTTTTCGCGACGGTGAACTCGTGGCAGTGCAATGGTACTGGTGGGGCGCGCGTTACGAGGCCGAGCGCCAGGGGCGCAGCTGGAGACTTCCCGAGGGGGCGGCGAAATCGACCGGGCTGTACACCCTGCCCCAGCATCGCGGGCAGGGGTATGCGGCCCTGCTGAAAAGGCAGACGGCCTACCTGATGTCGCAGCGGGGCTTCACCCGCCTGTACAGCCGCATCTGGCACAGCCACAAGAGTTCGATCCGGGTGAGCGAAAAAACCGGCTGGCGGGTCGCCGGCTCCTATATCGAGATCTGCCCGTTCTCCCGGCGCATTCAACTTCGCCTGCCGGTATGACCGAGACGCCCATGCCGCAGCGCGTCGCGGTGTTCTCGGACGGGTCGCCGCTTGCCCTGAAGGTGCTGTACTGCCTGCAGCACCTCGGCGCCGAGATCCACCTGCTGGAGCTCAAGTCCCCGGGGGCCGCCCGTCACTCCCGGTACCGCGATCGCTACCAGCGCATGCCCCTGCCGGACACCCAGCCGGAAACCCTGGAAGCCTTTGGCGACCACCTGCGCGACTACTGCACACGACACCGTATCGACGGGATGGTCGGGGCCGACATCCTGGGGGCCGGCGTAGTCCACGCGCTCGCACCGCGCCTGCCGGGCGTGACGGCCTTTCCCTCCAGCAGCCTGGAGGTGCTGGGCATGCTGGACGACAAATGGACCTTTCAACGTTTCATGGAGACCCATGGAATCCCGTGTCCAAGGGCCCTGCACCTCGAAAGCCCCGCAGACCTGGAGCATCTGCAGGATGCCGGAATGGCGTTCCCAGTCGTGGTCAAACCGCTGTACGGCGAATCCAGCCATGGAATCCTTCAGGCGAAGCGGCTCGAGGACATCGAGGCCCACCTGGAGAGAGGTGGCCGCCATGCCCAATTCCCGCTGGTGGTGCAGGAATATGTGCCCGGATTCGACGCGGACCTGAGCCTGCTGGCCCGGGATGGGGAAGTGGTCTGCCATCTCCTGCAATCGCGCCGGAATCCCTGTTCGCTGGAATTCTTCACCGACGAGCGGCTGCTGGAGATCGGTCGCCGGATCGTCCGGGCGGCGAACTATACCGGCGTGGCGAATATCGACCTGCGCGTGGACGAATCGACCGGGGACGTGCGCGTACTCGAGTGCAATCCGCGCTTTTGGTACACCCTGCAGGCCTCGCTGTGGGCCGGGATCAATTTCGTCGAGGCGGGTTTTGCGCTGGCCGCGGGGAGCCCGGCGGTGCGCGCCTCCCCCGCGGCCGGTGCCTACCACCTGCACAGCCACCTGCTGAAACACCTGCTCTGGCAGCCCCGCCAGTGGCGCGGGATCGCCCCGTACAACCTGCGCGGCCTGTGGCAGGCAATGCGCGATCCGCTGCCGTTCCTGCTCTAGCGAAACAAGAGCGAGAAACTACCCGCGAAAGATCTGCTCCATCTCCCGCCTGAACCCGCGCTGATGCGCGATCTGGAGGCTGGCCAGCCCATAGGTCGTGTTGCCCTCGAGGATTAGCGGGCCCTCGGGCGTAATCGCGATGTCCCAGCCGATCGTCTTGACCTCGGGCAGGCTACGCTGGGCTTGCAGCGCGAGAGCCTTGACCTCCTCCCACAGCGGCAGCGGAGTGCCCTCGATAGGCTCGCCGGTATCCGGGTGCTCGGTCACCGGCTGGATGACCGGCCACGCTGGACTGCGCGAGGTATATCCAAGAGACAACCGACCGCTGTCCATATCCACGGCAGCAACCATGTTTCCGTTGGCCGCCAGCCCGAAATTGTCGGTGTCTCCCTCACCCGCGGTCAGCTTGATCTCGGCACAGAACAGGCGGGCCTTACCGTCACGCATGTAGGTCACGATCCGCACACAGCCCACGGCCGTGGGGGACATCAAGCCGCTGAGTTTGTCATGGGGCTGGATGCGCGACTGGGCGATGAAACAGGTCTGGCTCTGGCTGGCACGCGCCCGTACGAAATAGAACAGGTCGCTCAGAGCCGTGACCCGACCGCAGTAATGCCAACGATCATTCCGTCGAGTGGCAGAAAATGCCCCGTCGCCATACGCGCCGTCATCGGGCTTGATGAACAGGTCCTCCTCACCGGCCTGCAACACTTCCAGCCAGCGGCGGGCGCTTGTGACAACCGTCCCCGCCCCCTCGGGACTGCCCTCCACGGGAGGGGTTTCATGGCCAGGGGGGATGATCGCCTGCACCGGCGGGGTTGGCAGCCCATGGCGCACGCAGTGAGCAAAGAACAAGCTCTTTCGACTCACGGTGCTTCGATGACGCTCCGCACTGATTGCACGGAAGTGATCGCCGTACGCCTTGTTGTCGATCACATAGTCCTGCCAGTGCGAAGGGTCCACCGTGGCCAGGCGGAAGAGCGAGTAATGACGCGGTCCGATGCGATGCCGGAATCGGGCTTTGAGGACGCCGTGCATTCGGGTCGTGACGCGCGGGGCATCGGGGGTCGGCTGCGATACCGCCAGGTAGTAGCCCCTGGCACAGGAGTAGGCCTTGCGTAGGTGGCGTTTCAGGATCATTTCTTGATCACCTCCCGATCTTGATCGAGCGGGCGGATGTCACCCACGAAAGATCTGCTCCATCTCCCGCTTGAACCCGCGCTGGTGCGCGATCTGCAGGATATCCAGCCCGTAGGTCGAGTTGCCTTCCAGGATCACGGGCCCGTCCGGGGTAATCGCGATGTCCCAGCCAACCGTCCTGACCTCGGGCAGGCTGCGCTGGGCCTGGAGCGCGAGCGCCTTGACCTCGTCCCACAGCGGCACCGGAGTGCCCTCGATAGGCTCGCCGGTATCCGGATGCTCAGTCACCGGCTGGATGACCGGCCAGGCGGGACTGCGCGAGGCATAGCCAACCGACATCCGACCACTGTCGATATCCACCGCCGCAACCACATTGCCAGTGGTTCCCAGCACGAAGTTGTCGATATCCCCCTCCCCCGCGGTCAGCTTGATCTCGGCGCGAAAGAAATGGACCTCGCCATCCTTCATGTAGGTCACGATCCGCACACAGCCCACGGCCGTGGGCGACATCAGGTGCCGGAGCCCGTGATGGACATGGATGCGCGACTGGGCGATGTAGGGCCTGCGGCTCTGGTCGGCTCGCTCACGGACGAAATGGAACAGGTCGCTGAGGGTCGTGGTCCTGCCGCAGTATTCCCAGCGATCACCCCGCCGAGTGGCAGAAAATGCCCCGTCGCCATACGACCCGTCATCGGTCTTGATGAACAAGTCATCGGTGCCATCGCCAAGGCGCTCCAGCCACCGCTGGACGTTTGGGGTGACCGGCCCGGCAATATCGAGACCATCTCCAGCCGGCTTGGCGGCGCTCGTCGGGATAATGGCCCGCAACGTAGGGGTGGGCAGACCATGGCGCTGGCAGTGCTCAAAAAACAGGCTCTTGTGGTTGAGGATGCGTCGGTACCGCTCGGCGCTGCACGCACGGAAGTGGTCTCGGTAGGCTTCGTTGTCGATCACGTAGTCGTCCCACCGCGCGGATTCGACCGCTGCCAGGCGGAAGAGCGAGTAATAGCGCGGCCCGATGCGATGCTGAAACCGAGCCTTGAGTACGCCGCGCAGCCGGGTGGTGACGCGCGGGGCGTCCGGGGTCGGCTGCGATACCGCCAGGTAGTAGCCCCTGGCGCAGGTGTAGGCCTTGCGGAAATGGCGTTTCAGGATCATTTCTTGATCACCTCCCGATCATGGCCGACGGGGCTGCTGGCCCCGCCGCGGCGCAGGAAACGCTTCAGCGACTGCTTGAGACCGAGCCGGGACAGGGCCGCGGAGACGACGTCCGAAGCCAGCGTGGTGGCGGCATGGGCAAGACCCAGGGCGAGCGGGCGCGGGCGACGCCGCAGGTAATAGACATCCGCACACAGCTGGTGGGCGGAGCCGAACAGGGCCTTGTGCGGGCTGTCGCCCGGGGCGAAATCGAAATAGCGAAACCGGCCCTCCTGGAACAGGGATTCCAGCACCAGCCATTGCAGTACCGTGCCCGGCGACAGGGCGGCCACCTTCGGGTGGTAGCCCAGGTAGGCGTAGACCAGGGCCGAGTCGCGGGCCGGGCAATACAGATAAGCCACCGGCTCGCCGTCCAGGAACAGGAGGTAGGCCCGCACCTGGTCGGCAGCGGCCAGCCGCGCGCTGCGCTCGGCGAACGCGTCATCGTCCGGGAGGCCGGCGTTCAGCAGGCGCTCCTGGTAGGTCAGCCGCGAGACCTCGCGCGCGAGGCTGCGAAAGGTCTCGATCTCCTCCGGTGTGCGATAGGTGCGCCAGTCGATCGTGCCCCCGGAGGCATCGGCGAACTTGCGTACCTTGCGCCGCATCGTCTGGCGGGACTTGGAGGAGAACTTCGCCTGATAACCCGCCCAGCCCATGTCGAGATCGATGTAGTGGCGCATGTACTGGCTGGGGACGTAGCGCAGATAGCCCGCCACCCACGACAGCCGCGGCAACGGCCCCTCGACGGGCTGCGAGCGGGCCAGGTGGCCATCGGCGACGGCATCCCCGGCGTACGGGGCCTGGGCCGCCGGGCGCTGCAGGAAATGGCGGTTGTCGACCGACATTCGCAGCGAGACGTCGCCCAGCGTGATCTCGCCGATGCGCAGGGCGAGACGGACCCGCTCGACCGGATAGCGGGTCACCGAATGTCCGGCCATTGGATGGTCGGCCCTCATCCCCAGAACACCCGCTGACTGGTCCAGTTCTCCAAAGCACGCAGTGCCGCCTGGGCTGCGGGGACGGTGAGCATGGGGGTCGCCTCGCGAGGCACGGGCGTGGCCAGCACGTCGGCCATGCAGGCCGGGGTGAATCCGGGTTCCGACCGCAGAAACCGGCACAGTCGCTCCAGGCGGCGGCGGGTCAACGGATTGATGCCGGGGGTCGGCTGATCGTCCCGATAGCGCACGAACTCGAACGGGTGCGTCAGCACGACCACATCGCTGAGCCCCTGGCGCCGGGCCTGAAACAGCAGCCTGCGCATCTCCGGCCAGGAGGTGCCGGTAATGGTGAGCGACTTCAGATGGGTCCGCGGCCCCCACTGGAAATCGGTGTAGGTGGTCACCGGGAACTCGAGTACCCCGTCGATCACATGGCAGCCGCCCCGCAACTGCAGCTCCGGCTCGGCCGGCGGATAGATCGCGAGCCCGATATTGGAGGCCCGGGGGAGCCCGGCCTGCCGCATGGCAGCGTAGACCTTCAGGTCGACCTTGAGCCCGCCGGTACGCAGCACGCTGGGGGCATCCAGCCCCCAGCGGCGGAACGTCGCCCTTCCCTGTTCGATCAGGTCGGCCAGTTCCTCGACGCTGCGCCGGGTGACATTGTCGTTCGGCGGGTCGCTTTGCAGCCGCTGAACCCAGTCCGGGTGTCCGAAGTACGTCCAGCAGGGGTGCAGGTGGAGCTGGATATCGTGCCCGCGGCCGGCGATCTCGTGGGCGATCTCGCCCATCGGCTCGTCGCCGAAATAAATCGTGTTCAGCGTCTCGACAAAGAAGGTGGCACGAATCGCATACCGGTCGAGGGTGTCCAGCAGATAACCAAGACCCTCCGAGCGCCCGTTACGATGGCAGTAGACCGACGGCGGCCCGACCGGTTGGTGGGTTTGCGGCTCGCGAAAGGCCCCGGCGATGCTGAACTCGGTATCAACGGTCAAATGGACGCGGGTCGTCATCGTGTTCGCACCTTCAGTGGGCTGAAGCCAGATTGCGCGCAAGCCGCAGGCCAAAGCGCAGAGGTGTTCGATCCCAGGGGGTAAAACGCGGGAGTTGCAGCGGATCCGTGTCGCGGCCGGCGGCACCGGCCATGGTTGATACGGCGGCGTCGAACCCACTGGCACGCACCATCTCGACATGCTCCGGCGCATAGTCCTTGCCGGGACGACCGTTGGGATAGGCAAACAGGCGCACGGGACGCCCCACCAGGGCCTCGAGTTCGGCCTTGCCCTCCGCAATTTCCTGCTGCGCGGTCTCCGCATCGGTCTCCGCCAGAATCGGGTGCAGGACCGTGTGCCCGCCGATCCCCATGCCGGCATTGGCCAGCTCGCGAACCTGGTCATCGGTCATCATCAGGTCGCCGGGGGGCATGATGTGGAAGCGCGCGCCCAACGCCTCGGCGCGACGGCTGCGTTCGGCCAGCGGCCGATATTTGAGGGCCCCGATCAGGGCGTGGATCGTGGCGCGGCGCTGCGCCATGGACTCCAGTGGACGCGTGCCCAGTCCCTCCGGGGCCAGGTCCACTGCCATGGAGGGAATCCGGCGAACCGTTTCGATCAGCATGTCGTTGAACATGCAGCCGCCATTCAGATAGCCGGTGGCGACAAAGAACGTTGCCGGCACCCCCTCCTCGCGCAGGATCGGCAACGCGATCTCCGCGTTGTCGGCATAACCATCGTCGAAGGTGACCGCTACGGCCCGGGCGGGGAGCCGGCCTTCCTGCAGGCGCTCGATGGCCTCGTCCAGCGGCAGCGGGTTCATCTCCCTCGCCAGCAGGCGCATCTGCCAGCGAAAGGTCTCGGCCACCGGGTCTTCCGGTCGCAGCGGGTCGGGGTCCGCCAGCACGCGGTGATAGGCGAGGATCGTCAGGCGTGCGCGCCGGCCTTGCGGCGACAGCATGGACAGCGGTACTCGCAGCATGCGCACGATCTCCTGAACCCGCTCGGGGCGTCGGTCGGGGGAGCGCGAACGTACCGGTCAGGATTTTCTTGCGTGATTCAGCCAGTCAGCCACGACGGCCACGATGCGTTCTGCGGCATTGCCGTCCCAGTACTCCGGGATGCGCCCCTGTTTGCCCCCATGGTCCATGACCTCGCGGAAAGACTCCATCAGTCGTTGCGGATCATTGCCTACTAAAATATTGGTACCTTCATCGATCGTGATCGGGCGTTCCGTGTTCTCGCGCAGGGTGATGCAGGGCACCCCGAGGGCGGTGGTCTCCTCCTGCATACCGCCGGAGTCGGTGAGCACGACACGGGCATCCTTCATCAGTCCCAGCATCTCCAGATAGCCGGCCGGCGGCAGCACGGCGATCGGTGCCTCGCGCAGCGCAGACTCCAGCCCGAAACCTTGCAGACGGGCCTGGGTGCGGGGGTGCAGCGGGAATACCAGCGGGAGCTCCCGGGCGATGGTCACCAGGCTGTCGACCAGACGCTCCATCACCGGTGCATGATCGACGTTGGAGGGGCGGTGCAGGGTCAGCACGCCGTAGGCCCCGCTGTCGGAAAACGTATCGGCCTCCATCCCGGCCGCCCGCAGGGTCTCCTGCCACGGTACGGCACGGTCCAGGTTGTACAGCTGGGTATCGATCATCACGTTGCCGACAAAGTGCACCCGATCGGGGG
Source organism: Thioalkalivibrio sp. ALJ4 (assembly GCF_000377225.1). NCBI lineage: Bacteria > Pseudomonadati > Pseudomonadota > Gammaproteobacteria > Chromatiales > Ectothiorhodospiraceae > Thioalkalivibrio > Thioalkalivibrio sp. ALJ4. Next base: position 365,627 of record NZ_KB897917.1, read on the forward strand.
CGATACCCTCGCGCGCCAGGTTGTCGCGGGCGTGGCGTTCGGTGATGAACAGCAGATCCGAGATCTGGTCGGTGAGCACCCGGTTCACCTCCTCCGGCATGCTGCGATCGAAGCTGCGCAACCCCGCCTCCACGTGGATGACCCCGACCCCCTTCTTGGCCGCCACCAGGGCACAGGCAATCGTGGAGTTCACATCGCCCACCACGAGAATGGCGCGAGGCTGCACACGGTCCAGCACGCCCTCGAAACGCATCATCACCTCGGCCGTTTGCACGGCATGCGAGCAGGAACCCACCTCGAGGTTGATATCGGGATACGGGATTTGCAGATCGGTAAAGAAGCGCTCGTTCATCGCCGGGTCGTAATGCTGCCCCGTGTGCACAAGCTGCGCCGGTATCTCGGCTTGCTGCAGGGCCCGCATCACCGGGCCGATCTTCATGAAGTTGGGGCGCGCGCCCACCACGCACAGGATGTCGCATTGCGAATCTGTAGACATATAGAGATCCCGTCGACCCCCCGACACGCCGGTTTGGCTGGGGCATTAGCGCCCAATGTAGTTCGAATTGAGGGAAATGGGCATAGGACGAAAGGACGAAATTTGTGCAGATTTTTCATCATTGTCCCGCCATCCATGTTGTGCCTAAGCTCGCAATACCGTGGCTTCCCAGGCGCAAAAGGCACTGACCTGGTGAGACGCCCTGCCACTCAACTCGCTGCACGGAAGAGCCCTCACTCATGCATGCACTCCCCTCATCGGAAGAGATTCGCCTCGGGGTTATCGGACTGGGTTATGTCGGGCTGCCGCTGGCGGTCGAGTTCGGCCGGGTCTGGCCGACCCTGGGATTCGACATCCAGCCCGGCCGCATCCAGGACCTGAAGAACGGCATCGACCGCACCCGCGAGGTCGAGCCGGAAGATCTCGCTGCCGCGACGCAGCTGGACTACACCACGGAACTCGGGGCGCTGCGCGCGTGCAATGTGTTCGTGGTGACCGTGCCGACGCCGATCGATGCCCACCGCCGACCGGACCTGCGCCCCCTGCTCGGGGCCACCCATACCGTGGGCCAGGTGCTCAAGCGCGGTGACGTGGTGATCTACGAGTCGACGGTCTATCCGGGGGCGACGGAGGAAGACTGCGTCCCGATCCTGGAACGGGAATCCGGACTGACCCACAACGAGGATTTCTTCACCGGCTACAGCCCCGAGCGGATCAACCCCGGGGACAAGGCACACCGGGTCACCTCCATCAAGAAGGTCACCTCGGGCTCGCTGCCGGAGGTGGCGGACTTCGTCGATGCCCTGTATGCGCGCGTCATCACGGCCGGTACGCACAAGGCCGAGAGCATCCGCGTGGCCGAGGCCGCCAAGGTGATCGAGAACACCCAGCGCGACGTGAACATCGCCCTGATCAACGAGCTGGCGCTGCTGTTCGAGCGCCTGGGCCTCGATACGGAAGCGGTCCTGCAGGCCGCCGGGACCAAATGGAACTTCCTGCCGTTCCGGCCCGGGCTGGTGGGCGGGCACTGCATCGGGGTGGACCCGTACTACCTGACCCACAAGGCCCAGGCCGTCGGGCACCACCCGGAGATGATCCTGGCTGGGCGCCGCGTGAATGACGCGATGGGGGCGCACATCGCGGACGCGACCATCCGCGCACTGGTGCGCAAGGGGATCAATCCGGTGGGGGCGCGCATCCTGCTGATGGGCCTGACCTTCAAGGAAAACTGCCCGGACCTGCGCAATACGCGCGTGATGGACATCTACCATACGCTGAGCGGGTACAACACGGAGGTCGTCGTGTTTGATCCCTGGGTCGACCCGGAGGAGGCCGAGCACGAATACGGCATCACCCCGATCACCGCGCCTCCCGAGGCGGACTCGTTTGACGCCATCATCGTGGCGGTGCCCCACCAGGCGTTCCTGGACATGGGAGTGGAAGCGATCCGTGCACTCGCGCACCCGCAAGCGGTCCTGTTCGATGTGAAATCGGTCTTCCCTCGCGAGGCCAGCGACCTGCGCCTGTGACCGCGCGGGCCGCTACCGGGCTGCCGGCCCGACGCCTTCGCGCCGCCCCGGATTGGCCTCGTAGCCGCCCGCGTAGGCCCCGAATCGGGGCTGACTGCGATCGCGGTCGTTGTAGTCGCGACCCAGACCGGGAGGTAGAGGACTTTGGAACTCGGGCAAACCTTCGTACCCCGGCATCCCTTCCAGCGGGAACAGATCGAGCTCCGCAAGCGGCCCGCGCGGGCGCACCAGGTAGGCCGAAGCCCGTTCGAAGCCGGCCTCGTGGTTGATTTCCGTTTGCGCCGTGCGCGCGGCATCAATCGCGGGGTCGGCGAAGACCGCATTCCCGGCAATGACCTGTTCATAGCGCCGATCGCCGGGAACCAGTCGTATCCCGAACTCTCGTGCGACCACGGTGTTGTGGACGATCAGGACATCCTTCGGGATGTGGTTGTGCGGCTGCACGATCAGGGCACTGCCGGCATCGTTGAAAAACAGGTTGTTGTACAGAGCCAGGCGGCCTTCGCCCTGAAAGAGGCGCTGGTGGGGGTTCTGGTAGAACAGGTTGCCGTAGATCCAGTACCAGTCGTGCTGCCCGGGCCCCTCGGGCGGGAAGTGTCCCACCAGCAGATTGGGCCGCGCGCGATGGCCGCTGCTCGCGCGCTCCGCCTTGCTGAACACGTTGTGGCGGATAATGGTGGCATGGGGTTCGGTCGGCATCCCCGCGCGCGGGGTTCGCGGACGCTGGTGCTTGATCTGCATGCTGTAGCCCAGGGTACGACCAATAAAGTTGTGCTCGATCAGGCCCGCGACAAACGGCCCCGTACCATCGGGCCGCCCGAGGTACATGCCAGTACCGACATCGCGAATGTCGTTGTGGCGGATGGTCCAGTTCCAGGCGGCGGCTCGGGTGGTGATGCCGCTGTTGCCCTGCGAACGGTCGTAGCCGCGGATGGTCAGGTGCTCCAGGGTGATGTCGTGGGCATATTCACTGTCGTGCTCGACTACGACCCCGGCGATATTGTGCCCGCCCCCCTCCAGGGTCAGGTGCCGGATCACCAGGTGCGCGGCATTGATCAGGCGAATGGTATTGCTGCCCGAACGTCCGCGGAGGATGGCCGGGTCTCCCGAACCCGGGCCGGTGATCACGATCGGCCGCTCGGCCGTCCCGCTAATGCCCCGCAACACCAGCGGGTCGGCATATTCGCCCGGGGCGAGCTGAAGATGATCGCCAGGGCGCAGCTGGCGCACGGCACGGCGCAATCCCTCCGGGTCGGTCTGCAGCACGCGGGTCGCGGCTGCGGGGGCCTCGGACGCCCCGCCCGGTCGTGGCATGTCGGCGCCCGCCGTCATCATGGCCAGCAGCATCACGCCCGCCAGCACCCATGCCCGGGACACAAGCGAGTGGAACATTGACCGCCCTGCCGTCATCACCGCACTCCCTGCCCGGGGCCTGCGAAACCAGCCCGCGCTCTGGCGATTGGAGGGGCCATACTCCGGTGTATGCCCCCTTGTCAGGTTAGACCATGTGCGAGCGCGGCAACCCATGACACGCAGACGCGAACCACTGGCCCTGTGGACCTGTGTCATCGGGGCGTGGCTGTCCCTGGGATTTGCCCTCTACCTGACGTTGCTGCCGTTCGAGTTCGGCGGGATGGGTCTGGAGGAGGCGTGGTCACTCTACCGCGACATGAGCCTGCAGGGACCCGGCACCAGCGGGCGCGCCCAGTTCATGGCCAATGTCATGATGTTCATGCCGCTGGGCTTTTTCTGGATGGCCTGGCTCACCTATGGCCGCAGTCACCTTGTATGGCATCTGGGGGCCCTCGCCCTGGTCGCCCTTCTGGGGCTGGCGACCACGGCAACGGTGGAGTTCCTGCAGATCTGGCTGCCCTATCGCTATCCGGCCGGAGCGGACATCGCGGGCAATTTTCTCGGTGCGGTGGTCGGGGCCCTGATGTGGTGGGGACTGCGCCGACCGCTGCTGCACTGGCGAGGCCAGCTCGCAGGCCCAAACCGTGTCATCGTGCCTGCCGTCCTGATCGCCTATGCGCTCCTGTACGTCGCGATCGGCCTGGCGCCGTTCGACCTGGTCCTGTCCAGCGCCGAGTGGAGCCAGCGTCTCGGCCCCAGTGCCTGGGGTCTGTGGGTAGCCACCGGGGCCTGTACGTCCGGTCTTCGCTGTATCTCGGAGCTGGGCCTGACACTGGTGGCCAGCGTGCCCGTCGGGACCCTGCTCGCGTACGGGCTCAGGGGGCGCCCGTCCGCGAACTGGGCCGTCCTGGTGACCCTGGCCGCGCTCCTGGCCATCCTGCTGGAGGCCCTGAATCTTGCCACGCTCTCGGGGATCGCGGAGGGCCGTTCGGCCGTGCTGCGGGGCCTCGGGTTTGTCACAGGGATGCTCCTGTACGCATACCTCTCGCCGCCGCAGGTGATGCAGGCCCTGCGGCGTGCCGCGATCCCGCTCCTGGTCGTTGCCGCGCCACTGTACGGGGCGGCACTGCTGGTCCTGAACCATGACCTGGGCCCCTACCACTGGAACCCGGCGGCCATCTCGGCACAGTGGGCCCAGCTCAATCTCTGGCCGTTCTATTACCACTACTTCGTCGGCGAAACCGTGGCCCTGCGCAGTGCGGCGCTGCATGTGGCCATGTATCTGCCGCTGGGCGCACTGATATGGCTGGCGCAGATCCGGCGCCCGCTGCATCCGCGCCAGTTGCAGTGGCTGGCCGCCCTCGGCGGGCTGCTCGTGGCGCTGCTGATGGAAGGCGGCAAGCTGCTGGTCGTGGGGCTGCGGCCCGACCCGGCCAGCCTGGTCCTGGCCACGGCGGCCGCCTGGGGCATGACGACCGCGCTGCACTTCCTGACGCGCCTTGCTACCGAAACCAGTACCACGAGCCGCACCCGGGCCCGGCCATTCGGTTCGGCGCCAGTCACGGCTGGGCGGTCTACAGTCATCAACGAGCCAGCCAGGCGGGAAAACGAACGTGACGAACTCCAGTTTTGAGCAGCGCTGGCGCCAGCGCTTTACCCAGCGCGGCAGCCAGTGCGACGACGACGCGGCCATCGCGGGCTGGACGCCCACCGGGCTGGCCAGCCGGATACGCCAGTTCCAGTCGCTCTGGCAGCAGGCCCGTCCCGAAGGGGCACGATGGCTCGATATCGGCTGCGGGGCCGGCACCTATACCCGGCTGCTTCAAGCCGAAGGGCGCAGCCCGATCGGGCTGGACTACTCCGCCCCGTCGTTGCACAAGGCACGGCAGCGCAGCCCCGCGTCGATCGACTGGCTGGCGGCGGATGTCCACCGCCTGCCGTTCGCCGATGGCGAGTTCGATGGTGTGCTCTGTTTCGGGGTGATGCAGGCGCTGGCCGACTCGCGCCCGGCACTCGCGGAGATGCATCGCGTGCTGCGCCCCGGCGGCGAGATCTGGGTGGATGCGCTGAACGCCAGGACATGGCCCACCGTGCTGCAGGAACGCCGACGGGTCCGGGCCGGAAAGGCACCTCATCTGCGCTACGAGGCGCCCGACTCGCTGCAGGCGGCCGCGCGGGCGGCCGGCCTGCAGCCGCTGGCGTGTTACTGGCTGCCCCTGGTCCCGGGCCGGCTGCATAAGCTCCAGGGCCCGGCCGAAAGCCGCTGGGCCAGGACCATTTGGCAGGGATCGCCGTGGATCGCGCAGCGGTTGTGTCACTCGTTCATCCTGCGTGCACGCAAAGGCTGAATGTAAAAGGGGGTGACACTTCTGCGTGTCCCCGGGTGTGCCGGTATTGGCGAACGACGACAACTGTCAGCGCCTTTTACAAATAACTTCTCAGAAAAGCCCACGGCGGACCCTTGGTATGAGAAAAAGCCTTCCAAACAGCCGATTACATCGTTGTTGATTTGGGGTATAGATATTGCTCTGTGTTTTGGTTGTCGCGGCGAATGCGTGCGGCAGTAATAAATATCGCGACGGAATGCGAGGCCCCGGGTCACCCGGACTAGTATCAAACCAGGAGTCTGGATTGTCCGCGTCTCCCTAGGCGCGATACCGCTCCAGCCAACGCCCGGTCCCGAAAATTATGGAGGGACACGATGGAACAAAACGACAACCAGGACTCGAGCCAGCGCCAGGAGGGGCTGGGTACGCACGGCCGCAATCGGCGTCGCCTGAGCCGGGCGATGCTCGGGGCCACCCCCCTGCTGATGACCTTGCATGCCTCGCCGCTGAAGGCGGCCGGTGCGAACTGCATGCCCTCGGGCTGGGCGTCCGGCAATGTGTCGCGCCACGACGGGCCCCAGGACTGCGGCGGCCACTCCCCCGACTACTGGAGCGGGGGCTATGACCCGACGCATGCCAGTCTTTCGCGAAATGTAAGTGCCCAGGGCCGTGGCGGCGGTCAGCTGTTCAACAGCGCCTCCTTCCACAGCCATCCGGAATGGCGGCTGGCGGTGGAGTCCGGCGTCCTGTTCGACTCGAACTACGGCTTCCCGGGCGTGAGCCGGGGCTTCCAGGAAGAGGAGGGGGATCTCACCATGATCGGGGCCGTCTCCGCTTCGGTGTTCGTGCTGGATGTGCAGGGGGCCGCCGAACGCGAAGTGATCCGCTACGGGACCGCCGCACTGTTGAATGCCCGATACACCAACGGGTACCCGCTCTCCGAACGCCTGGTCCGGGACATCGTCACCGACACCCTGGAGCATGGCCACTACGAGACCGATGGCGGCGACCGCCTGTACCCCGAGCAGGTGTATCGGTTCCTGGAGAACACCATGGGCCTCCCGAGCTGGGGGTCCGCCTGAGCCATTCATTCCGTAATGGCCGCCGTAATGACCGGAACCCAGGGGGAACAATATGTCGCGCCGCAGGTGGCAACGGACTGACGGGCTGCAGCAGCGCACCCTGGGGCAGGAGTGCGTGGTGTTTCACCCCGGGGCCGGTACCACCCACCTGCTGACACCCGCGGCCGCCGCACTGATGGACGGTCTGGCCGAGGGCGCGGCGATGGACGAGGCCACCCTGGCTCGGCACCTGGGCCTGTCGGAGAAGGACGCGGTGGCCGAACTGGGGCGCTGGCTGTCCAACCTGCAAACGGCCGATCTGATCCGGGAACACCCCTGATGCGGATCGCAGATCTGGGACAGGCCCGGCTCCAGCGCAGCCTGACGGGCCGTGGCCTTTATCTGCGCACTGGCCCCTTCACCAGCCGCATCCAGAGCCCGATCGCCAGCGTGGTCCGGGGTATCGAGTCGCTGTACCGGGACTTCGAAGTAGCCGACCACTCGAGTTTCTACGACTTCCACTGCGAGCTGCGCGCGCCGCGTTCCCACCGCCGCTTCTATCGGCCCCAGGTCCTGTTTCTCGCCGACCGTCGCAGCGTCTTCAAGCCCCTGGCCTACCACCAGGCCTATCCGATGCTCGAATGGGGACTGAACTGGTGCATCGCCAACCAGGTGCCGCATCGACTGGTGCTGCACGCGGCCGCCCTGGAACGCGACGGGAAGGCCCTGATCCTGCCCGCGCCGCCGGGCTCCGGGAAAAGCACCCTCTGCGCAGCCCTGGCCCATCACGGATGGCGCCTGCTGACGGACGAGTCCGTACTGGTGGACCTGGCCTCCAGTGAGGTTTCCGGACCCGCGCGGCCGGTCAGCCTGAAAAACGACTCGATCCGCGTAATCCGCGATGCCTGCCCCTCGGCGGTTCTCAGCACACCGATCGCGGACACGCTGAAGGGCGCCGTGGCACACATGCGCCCGCCGACGGATGCCGTGCGCCGCAGTCACGAGACCGCCCGGCCCGGGTGGATCGTGTTCCCGCACTACCAGCCAGGAGCCTCTACCCAGCTGAAACCGCGCACGGCGGGTTCCGGGTTCATGCAGCTGATCGCCAATGCCTTCAATTACGCCGCCCTCGGTGCACGAGGCTTTCACAGCGCCGGACGACTGGTCGAACAGTCCGCATGCTTCGACTTTTCCTACAGCCGTCTGGACGAGGCTATAGAGCAGTTCAACAGGCTGGCCGATGGACGCTGACACCGCACTGCGCCTGGCCCTGGCACGGCCGGAGAGCATGGCCGAGCGCACGACGGCCGAATGGGCCCCGCTACTAGCGGCCGCGCGCGAGAGCGCCCTGCTGGGTACGCTCTGGCACCTCGCGGACGACGCGGGCCTGGCGGACGGCCTGCCGGAACCGGTGGCCAGCCACCTCTGGGGCGCCGCCCTGATCGCCGAGCACCGCTCGCAGGCCCTGGCCTGGGAACTGCGCCGCCTGGACAACGGGCTGCTCTCGCGGATGAGTCCGGGTGTCGCGCTGAAAGGGGCGGCCTACCTGGCCGCCGGGCTGCCGAATGCGCGTGGACGGCTGGCCAACGACATCGACCTGCTCTTTCCCCGCAACGAGGTGGAACGGGCCGAGAAGCTCCTGTTCTTCGAGGGCTGGTCGGGCACGCATCACAATGTCTACGACCAGCGCTACTACCGCGAGTGGATGCACGAACTGCCTCCACTGGTGCACCAGCACCGGGGTACCACGCTGGACCTGCACCACAACATCCTGCCGGAGACCTTCCGCGGCCATCCCGATCCCGCCCGCCTGCGGCAGCAAAGCGAGGCGCTCCCGGAACCCTTCCGCTTCCGGATCCTGTGTCCGGCGCATCTGGTACTCCACGCAATCGTGCACCTGTTCTCGGAGACGGAATGGGATCGGGGCCTGCGCGACCTCTACGACATCCATGTGCTGCTCAGCCATTTCAGTGCACGTGACGGCGACGCCTTCTGGGAACACTTCGTCGCGGAAGCCGAGGCCCTGAACATCGCCTGGATGGCGGAACGCGCGCTGTGGGCCACGAACCGACTACTGCTGACCGAGATCCCGCCCGAGCCCGTGAAACGGCTGGCCCGGGCACGCGCGGGCATTGCCCTGCGGGGACTTGGCCGCTGGGCGTTCGTGCACGGGCTGCACACGCGCGCCGGCTCGGTCACCCCGCGCCGCGATGCGGTCGCACGGGGCATGCTGTTTCTGCGTGGGCACTGGCTCAAGATGCCGGCCGGCCTTTTGGCGCGACACCTGTTCCACAAGGCCTTTCTCGCCGAGAAACCGGAGACGGCCACAGCCCAGCCGCAGCCGGAACAGCACGGTTAGGGGTCACTGAATCAATCGCCCGCCCGCGAGCGGTACTGTTCCAGCAGGGGGCGAATACGGTCCGATGGGATGGCGTAGGTGATCCCGCTCGGATTGCGCACGGCCGCTTCCCGCCCGCCCTGGACATAGACCTGGTTGATTACTCCGATCACCTCGCCGGTGTCCTTGCGGTACAGGGGACTGCCGCTGTTGCCCGGGTAGGCCGTGGCATCCAGCTGGAAGACCATTGGCGGGGCATTGCGCAGGGCGCGTATGCGGCTGTCATCCAGCTCCGCGGCACGGCGCGCCGGGATCGCCATCGGGGTCATCGCCGAGATGCCCGCGCGATGCGTGGCCGGGTACAGCCCCAGGATCATGCCAATGGGGTAGCCGGTGAACGCGACCTCTTCTCCGACCCGCACCCGGCTGGAGTTGCCGAGTTGCAGCGCGGGAAGGGAGGGCGCGGCGATGCGCAACAGGACGAGGTCATCGCTCGCGGCACGGGCCACGACCTCGGCATGATGGATCGTGTTGTCCCGACCCTGGCCACTGACCACCACCAGCCTTTCGCGGTTGCCCTGGTCCAGACTCCCGGGCAGGACATGATCGTTGGTGACCACCAGACGGCCATCGTCGATCACAAAGCCGGTCCCGAGGTACTGGGCGCGCGGGCTGCGGGTGGGCTGATAGGTCGCGATACTCACCACCGAGGCCTTCACCCGCTCGGCCGTATCGGGCAGCGGATCGGCGAGCGCGGGGCCCGGCCCAACTACCAGGGCGAGCAGCGCAAGCGGTATCGCCATCCACAACGGGGCCCGCGGGCGCCGGTAACGAACGGGCCATCGAAGGCCCCCAAGAAGGTGTCCCCATCCCCACATGCCGCGCCCTCCAGCCCTGTTGCCAACCCTCTAGAGAATAGCGCGCAGAGCACGGCCCGACGGGCCTTGCGGGCATGCAATAACTCAGCCGTGCGGCGGCAAGAAGGAGGGCCAGACTCAGCCCCGACTAGGCGGTCAGTCGAAGACGACGGTCTTGTTGCCGTGGGTGAGGACGCGGCCCTCGAGGTGATAACGCAGGCCGCGGGCGAGGGCCCAGCGTTCCACGTCGCGGCCCACACCACTGGGTCGTTCGGCGTGGGCCTTACCGGTTGCGGAAGGCTGATGCCGGCAAGCTGGAGTGGTCCGTCTGGTGCTGTCTCCCGTGCCAGGATTTCGATCGCACTGGCCCGGGGCGCCGGTGCCATAAGCGAAGCCAGGTCCGCACCGAGGATGTGCGCCCCGGCTTCCGCTTAGTCGAAGTCTTTGCGATCCAGCAGGCTGGCATGCTCCTCGAACAGACGATCACGATTGGCGGCATCCAGGTGCGTATCCACAGGGAGCGTCCTTTACCGAGGAGGTCCCGTTCTCGGCAAGGATGAACGGGGTTGGCGGGTGTCGGAGCGCCAAGGGCGGTGACACCACGGACGGAAAAGTGATCCCGTTCAAAAGCGCTGAATAAGCCTTGGTTTTGTCGGTGCATTGACACATGGCACTACGAGTACCATTTGGAGCCCGAACCAATATGCCGCAACCCAAGCGGTGCTGAAACGACAACTGAAAGGGACTTCGAATGCAGTACCGTTATGCCCTGCCCGTGCTGTGCGCAGGTCTGCTCGCCGCGTGTAATCCCTTCGATGATGACAAGGTCCGCTTCCAGCCGGATGCCGGCGACGAGCGTACCTTCCAGGTGGTCCAGCTGGTCGAAGCCGACGTCGAGTCACCGTTCGGTAACCAGACTGAGCAGTTAACGACCGAGATGCTGGTGAGATACCGGGTCGAGGAAGGTGGCGCCGGTCTGGTCATCCGCACGATCCCGCTCTACTTCATGGCCGGGGACGGCCGTGGCCCTCTGTTCAGTAGTGTTGAGGTGGGCTCCCGCGACCTGTCGGTGCTTGGGGACATCATGTCTGCAGGCTTCCTGGCGGATCTAGACCCCGAAGAAGGGCGAATGACCGGGTTCCGGGCCGCCGACGGTGAGCTCTGGGCCCAGTTCGAGGAGGAGCATCCCCATATCTCCGAGGTCATGGGTGATCTGGAGGAGCAGCTTGGGCAGCCCGGGCTCCTTACCGCCTTGCCGGCGGAGGAGGGTGCCGAACTCACCATGGACGGATGGGGCGAATGGCCTGAACTGGGCGTCACGGTTGCGGAGGTGTCCGACAGTCACGTCACCGTGTTGGTGGAGGCGGAGCGACAGGGTGACAGGGTCTTTGGCGTGATGGTGCTCGACCGGGAGACCGGATGGATGGAGCGCCTGTTCGCCGTGTCCGAGACGGACATGGAAGAGGACCGGTTCAGCGGACGTGTCAGGCAAAGCCTGGCCATGGTGCCGGAGGGCTGGGAGCATGACTTGCCAGGAATGTTTGACCTGGCCCGACACAATGCCGGCCTCGAGCCGGAGTTGGCAGAGCTATGGGAGCCTTATGGCGCTGCCACAGAGGACGCAGCGGCCAGTGCCGATGAAGTTTGGCCCTCCGATATCGGCGTGCTCGACCGCGACAACGGTCGCGAGCTTCAGCTGAAGCTCGAACACCTGATCAACCCGGAAAGCGTCCAGACGTTCGGTCAGATGCGGGTTTCCGGCCTGCGGTTGCTGGACAAGCACGGAGACGAGGTGGATCTGGCGGTTCATTCCTCGCCGCCGACGATGCAGTACGGGTTCGATGATTCTCGGCGAATGAGCACCGTGCATACCCTCCATCCGCTGGGCTGGCAGGATATGACCGACCGGCTTCAGGCGGTCGAGGCAATCCAGGCGGAGGCCGCCTGGCACCCGGTCACGGTACATGAAGTTGAAATAAGCCTTGATGACGAGGCCGAAACCCGCGAGGTCGAGACAGGCGGAGCGCGGTTCAAGGTGACGGCCCTGGATGCCGCCGGCGAGTACCGGGTGGACTACTGGGGTGGGCCGGGGCAGCTCTATCCCTGGTGGATCAGCCCGGCTCCGGGTGCAAGAGGAATGCTGCTGAGGACCGAGCCCGATGCCTTGCCAGAATGGTTCGGGTTCGAGGAGGCTGTGATGCTGGATTCGATACGCCATGAATACCAGCGGGTCAGCTTCCATCTCGCCTTCGACGAACCGCCGGAGCAGCTGACCTTGCCCGTTTACAGCCATGCGGATGAGCCGGCCTTCACCCGTTCGCTGCGTTACATGACCCGGGAGCAGCGCCTGGCAGACCTGGATGTCCCACCCCCCGGCTCCAGGCCTCTCTTCCACCAGACCGAAGAGGACTTCGGTTCGGCAGACGGGCGGCTGTCGGACCCGGGCGGTGAGCCGGTGCCTTTCGGAGAAGAAAGCAATCAGCTGCATGTGGTGCTCAGCGGCGATCAGCAGCTCCGTTGTCGGCTCACCGTGGAGAACGATGCGCAGGTTCAGGGACGCGCCCTGGTCTGGACGCCGGAGAGGAGCACCTGGTGGTCCGGTGATGAGGGCGTGCAGTTGCCGCACAGGCAGCGTTACACCCTGCGCACCGAAGATGGACATCACCAGTACTTCTACGACCTGGAGGTCGAGTCGCGGTTGCGTTGCCGCGGCGGCGACGAATGGGTGCCTGTCCGGCACGCTCTGGATGACCGCCCCTGGATGGTGGACCTGCGCGCGCTTCTTGGTGACGAGTTCGATGAGGATCTCGCCATGCGCACACTCCTCACCGATTACCGTTTCCTGGACGCCCAGGGGGAGGCCTTGGGGGTGTTGCCCAATGGCCGGGAAGAGCTGGCAGGCGGATTGGCAGAGGCCAGCCTGTCAGCCTACCTGGAGGAGGAGCATTACATCAGGGTGATGGGAGAGGCCGTGGGTGTCGAACAGCGCGTGGCCCGCGATGAAACCCTCGACCGTCGTTGGACCAGCGAGCTGCCGCCGCTTCCGTGAACAAGCAGGCGAAGGGAACCCTGATCATGAAACATGGCATCCAAACCCGGCTGGGCGCCGTCCTGCTTGCCGCCGTCCTTCTTGCCGGTGCCCCGTCCCTCGCCGTTGCCGATGACCAGCCCGCAGCTCAAAACGAGGGTCACCACCATGAGGCCGAGCGCCTGCCCCAGAGCCATTATCAGGCGAGAGACAGGGAGGGCAAGCACCAGCGTTTCCATGACAATGGCGTACTCGCCGAGGAGGGGCAGTACGAGGCGGACCAACGTGTAGGTGAGTGGCGAAGCTATAACGAAGACGGTGACAAGGTGGCCTTCCGGCTTTACGACCAGGGCCGTCTTGTGGTGGAGCGCCGTTATGACGATAGCGGTGAATTGACCCGTAAGGTGGAACCCTGGGATACGCCCCATGGCCCGGGCAGCCGCATTCGCCGGTTTAGCGAGCAGGAACTGGTGGAAGAGGTGATCGAGACCTACACCGGCAACTGGGCTTCGATCAGGCTGTTCGATGACGAAGGAGCCGTTAAAACCCGGGGAGAGCGGCTGGACGGACAGCGGGTGGGGACCTGGCAGAAGCCGAAAGAAGGGGGCGTGTTGACCCGCCGCTACGACGATCAGGGGCATCGGCATGGCCAGTGGGTTCTCGAAAGCAAATCGGGCGAACGCCTGCAGTGGGGGGCCTACGATCGCGGTGTTTCGGTGGGCGAGTGGCGCTACAGAGACGGTTGGGCCCAGGAGCTTGGCGAGGGTCGGTTTGATGATGCGGGTAACCGGGTTGGTGAATGGGGGGTCTTGAACGAGCACGGTTACGTTCGGCGAAAAGAGTCCTATCGGGAGGGTCGCATTGAGGGTCGGCGGTATCACTTCCGTGACGATGGCAGCCTGGAGCGATATGCGGACTACTCGGGCGGCGAGCAGGTCGGGCCATACACCCACTTCGAACCGGGTGATCGCGATGGCCGTAAGGGCTACTGGTGATCATCCTGGCCGAAGGTCAGTGCTCAGTGGCAATAGCGACCGATGCTGTCGGAATTGAAACAGTCTTCTTTCGATCCATAATGCTATGAGCATTGAGCCGCATTTCGCCGAGCCGGCCGGCGGGGCTCTCTTTTGCAGCGCTTCAATTTGACTATACGCGGGGGCAAGTAGACCACCTTCATGGCCGGTTTACCTCGCGACCAAGGGCGGTTCTCATGTGCTGTTAAGGAGGTGCACCGGTTGATCGGTTCCGATGTGCCCCGGGCCGGGACACCCAGTTGCGTAACGAACCGACCCTGACGGCGGGCGCCGAGCAGATCGGGCGCTTTTGGGAGATGCGCCGCCAACGTTGAACGCGATCGCCGCACCCGCGAAGCGCCGCTGAATGCCGGCTGGGGGATCCTCTTGCTCTGGGAGTGCGGGCTCAAGGGCCGGACAGTCGAGCACGACCTTCAGTGGACTGCCGGACTGGATACGGCTTGCCGGGCGCTATTGTGCATGACCAGCCTCCGCGCGGGACGCCGGCGACCATGCTTCCAGGCCCTCCGGCCCGGCTCCCTGATGAGCATGGTGCCAAGTTTTGCAGTGCTTCCGGGCCGTTTCGGTCGGTGGGAAGGCCCGCACGGCTTCCGGCCGCGCGCGAGGTTTCCACCCGGCGTCGCGCCGGGGGCGCTGCGGTGCAGAGGACGGCGTTGGGTCTGTTCAATCTTCGTGAACAAGCCGCTGGATTGAACAGCCGGATACCGGCACAGGAAGGGTCCGGCCGGCGGTCGTCAGTCGAAGACGACGGTCTTGTTGCCGTGGGTGAGGACGCGGCCCTCGAGGTGATAACGCAGGCCGCGCGCGAGGACCCAGCGTTCGACGTCGCGTCCCTTGCGGATCAGATCCTGCACACCGTCGTCGTGGCGGATGCGGGTGACGTCCTGCTCGATGATGGGGCCGGCGTCCAGCTCGTCGGTCACATAGTGGCAGGTCGCGCCGATCAGCTTGACCCCGCGGGCGAAGGCCTGGTGATAGGGGCGGGCGCCGACGAACGAGGGCAGGAAGCTGTGGTGGATGTTGAGGATGCGCTCGGGGTATTCCGCGCACAGTCCCGGCGGGAGGATCTGCATATAGCGGGCGAGCACGATGGTCTCCGGTGCCAGGGCCGCCAGGCGTTCCTGGAGCGTAGCGAAGGCGGCCTCGCGATCGACCTTCGGCACCGGGATGTGCTCGAACGGGATACCGTGGCAGGCGGCCAGCGGCTCCAGGTCGCGGTGGTTGGAGAGGATCGCGGGGATCTCCATCTCCAGTTCGCCGGCGCTCCAGCGCGCGAGCAGGTCGCTCAGGCAATGCGGCTCGCGCGAGGCCAGCAGCACGACTCGTGGACGGGTGTCGGCGTTGTTCAGCCACCAGTCCATGCGCAGCTCGGGTGCCAGGGAGGCCAGCCGCTGCTCGAGCAGGGCCTCGCCTTCGGCCGGCAGCGAGAATACCCAGCGCATGAAGAACCAGCCCGCCTCGTCGTCGGTGTGCTGGGCAGCCTCGGTGATCCAGCCATCGGTATCGGCAATGGCCGCCGCGATGCGGGAGACGATCCCGTGCTGGTCAGGACAGCGAATGCTGAGGCGAAAGCGGGGGCGTTCCATCATGCGTGTCTCGGGATCACGAAGGGTAGCGGGGTGCAGCGCCGAGCATAGCCGATCCGGCACTGGGACCCCATGCGGAAATCGCCACGGCGCGGCACGCCCCGCGATAACGGTCCCGGGTCAGGCGGATTCGCGGCGCAGGGCGGAGGGAATGGAGAAGGTGACGGTCTCCTCGCGACCGGACAGCTCGGAGACCGCCTCGACCCCCTGGGCACGCAGGAAGTCCAGCACCTCGTTGACCAGGACCTCGGGGGCGGAGGCGCCGGCGGTCACGCCGATACGCTGCTTGCCCTGAAGCCAGTCGGTGTCGATGTCCGACGCGCCGTCGACCAGATAGGATTCGATGCCGAGGCGGGCACCGATTTCGGCCAGGCGATTGGAGTTCGAACTGTTCTTCGAGCCGACGACCAGCAGCAGGTCGCACTGTTTCGCCAAATCCTTCACGGCATCCTGGCGGTTCTGGGTCGCATAGCAGATGTCCATCTTGCGCGGACCCTCGATCTTCGGGAAGCGCGCGGTCAGGGCGTCGATAATCTCGGCGGTGTCGTCCATCGACAGCGTGGTCTGGCTGACGAAGGCGAGGCGGTCGGGGTTGGCGACCTCGAGGCTGGCGACATCCTTGACGGTCTCGACCAGCATCATGCGCCCGCCCTGGGAGTCATCGAACTGGCCGAGCGTCCCCTCGACCTCGGGGTGGCCGGCGTGGCCGATCAGCACCACTTCTCGACCCTCGCGGGCATAGCGCGCCACCTCGAGGTGGACCTTGGTCACCAGCGGGCAGGTCGCGTCGAACACCGTCAGGCCGCGGTTTTCCGCCTCCTGCTGCACGCGCTTGGGCACGCCGTGGGCGGAGAAAATCACCACCTGGCCGTCAGGGACCTCGTCCAGCTCCTCGACGAACTTCACGCCGGCCCCTTCCAGGCGCCCGACCACATGGCGGTTGTGCACCACCTCGTGACGGACATAGAGCGGGGCGCCGTAGATCTCCAGCGCGCGTTCGACGATCTCGATGGCGCGCTCGACCCCGGCGCAGAAACCGCGCGGATTGGCGAGCTGGACCTGCATACTCATAGTGGCTCCCGCGAACTATTGAGGTTCGCTAACCGATACCACATCCACCTCGAAGGTGAACGACTGCCCGGCCAGGGGGTGATTGAAGTCCACGGTGACGCTCTCGTCGCCGACCTCTTCGATGCGGCCCGGGACCGCATCCCCCGACGGGCTGGTGAATTCGTAAATGTAGTCTTTCTGCAGCGGCATGTCCGCCGGAAACTGTGAACGGGGCATCGTCTGCACCGCCGCATTGTCCCGCAACGGGAACATGGCCCCGGCCTCGATCGCAAATTCCCGGTGATCGCCAGGCTCCAGACCCACCAGCAGGTCCTCCAGCCCCGGCAGGATCTCGCCCGCCCCGACCTCGAGGCGGATGGTCTCTTCGTCGGTGCCATCCACGACAAAGCCGCTGTCCAGGATCAGGCGGTAGTGCATCTCCACCGTCGCGCCCTTGGTTACCGTTGTCATGCCTTACCCCCGCGAATCCGTCGGCGAGCCGCTGTGGTCGCCTTCAATAAAAGTTGCCACGATCAGAGTGATCGCGCCGACGACGATGGCCATATCGGCCACATTGAACGCCGGCCAGTGATAACCGGCCCAGTGGAAATCGAGAAAATCAATCACCCGGCCATGGGCGATGCGATCGATCAGGTTGCCGACCGCGCCGCCCAGCACCAGCCCCAGGGCGGTGACCGACCAGCGCGCCTGGCGCGGCAGCCGTGCCAGCCACCAGAGGATCAGCAACCCGATCACGACCGCCACGCCGGACAGGAACCAGCGCCCCCAGTCCCCTGCACCGGCCAGGAAACTGAACGCAGCGCCCGGGTTATAGACCAGGGAGAGATTGAAAAACGAGGTCACCTCGACCGGCGCGTACAGGGTCAGGGCATTCTCCGCCCACCACTTGGTGACCTGGTCCAGCAGCGCAACCACGACCGCAATCAACAGCCCCGGTCGCAGACCCGATTGCGCCAGCCCCATCAGGCGAAGCGCCGGGTCTCGCCCGGGCCCTCCACATTGGTTACACAGCGCCCGCACAACTCGGGGTGGGCGTCATGCTGGCCGACGTCCGGCCGGCGGTGCCAGCAGCGTACGCACTTGGCGTGTTCGCTCTTGTGGACGACCACGCCAATCGCGGTGCCATCCTCCAGCTCGGCGGTATGCGCCCCCTCGGGGGCGGCTCCGTCCACCAGCCGGGCCTCGGAGGTGATCAGCACAAAGCGCAGTTCGTCCTCCAGACGCGCGAGGCGCCCATGGGCGGCGGAACCCGCCGGCAGGTAGACCTCGATCGCGGCATTCAGCGAGGCCCCGATGCCGTGCTCGTTGCGCGCAATCTCCAGCGCGCGGGCGACATGCGTGCGCACCTCGAGGATGCCGTCCCAGTCCGCGCTGGAGAACTCGGCACCCTCTGGCAACGGGGCGAGGCCCTCGTACCAGGTGGCGAACAGCACGCTGTCCGGACGCTCGCCCGGCAGCAGCTGCCAGATCTCCTCGGCGGTGAAGGTGAGGATCGGGGCGACCCAGCGGGTCAGGGCCTCGGCCACGTGGTACAGCGCGGTCTGCGCGGAGCGCCGCGCGCGCGAGTCCGCCTGCGTGGTGTACTGGCGGTCCTTGATCACGTCCAGGTAGAACGACCCCAGCTCCACCGAGCAGAAGTTGTGCACGCGCTGGTAGATCTGGTGGAACAGGTAGTCGTCGTAGGCCTTCGTCACCTGCTCCTGCACCTGCAGGGCCCGCGCCACAATCCAGCGATCCAGCGGCAGCAACTCGTCCAGCTCCAGCGCATGCTCGGCGGGATCGAAGCCGTTCAGGTTGCCCAGCAGGAAGCGCGTGGTGTTGCGGATACGGCGGTAGGCGTCGGCCGTGCGGTCGAGGATGTCCTTGGAGATCGCCATCTCGCCGGAGAAGTCGGTCGCGGCGACCCACAAGCGCAGGATGTCCGCGCCCAGGGTGGAGACGACCTCCTGCGGCGCGACCACATTGCCGCGCGACTTGGACATCTTCTCGCCCTTCTCGTCCACGGTGAAGCCGTGGGTGAGCACTGCCCGGTACGGGGCCTCGCCACGCATCGCGACACTGGTCAGCAGGCTCGACTGGAACCAGCCGCGGTGCTGATCCGAGCCCTCCAGGAACAGGTCTACCGGCAACCCGCCCAGTTCCGGGCGCTTCTCCACCACCGTGCTGTGCAGCACACCGGAGTCGAACCAGACATCCAGGGTGTCGTTCAGCTTGATGTAGTCATCGGCCTTGTCGCCCAGGAGCTCCTTCGGATCGAGCTGGAACCAGGCCTCGATACCCGCCTGTTCGATGCGCTGCGCCACCATCTCGATCAGTTCCGGGGTGTGCGGGTGGAGCCGTCCGGTCTCGCGGTGAACGAAAAACGGGATCGGCACACCCCAGTTGCGCTGGCGCGAGATGCACCAGTCCGGGCGGTTCACCACCATGCCGTGGATGCGGGCCTCGCCCCAGTTCGGCATCCATCGGGTCTCGGCGATCGCCTTCAGCGCGTCCGCGCGCAGCTCGGCGCGCTCCATGCTGATGAACCACTGCGGGGTGGCACGAAAGATGATCGGCGTCTTGTGCCGCCAGCAGTGCGGATAGCTGTGCTCGAACTTCACCGCCACGACCAGCGCGCCGTGCTCTTTCAGCACGTCAATCACATGGCCGTTCGCCTGGTGCACGTTCTCGCCGGCGAACAGCGGGGTATCCGGCAGGAAGCGGCCATCTGGACCGACCGGGTTGTGCACGGGCAGGCTGTACTTCAGGCCGACCGCGTAGTCCTCCTGGCCGTGTCCGGGGGCGGTGTGCACCGCGCCCGTACCCGTCTCGGTGGTTACGTGGTCACCCAGGATCAGCGGCACCTCGCGCTCCAGGAACGGGTGCTGCAGCATCAGGCCCTCCAGGGCCTGACCCTTGACCCGCGCGACCACGGCCCCCTCGCCCAGCGAGTAGCGCGCCAGGCAGTCCTCGACCAGGGCCTCGGCCAGCAACAGGCGCTCGTTGTCCAGCTGCACCAGCGCGTAGTCCAGCTCCGGGTGCAGGGCCACGGCCTGGTTGGCCGGCAGCGTCCAGGGCGTGGTGGTCCAGATGACCACACTGATCGGGCCGCGCGAGTCCTTGGCCCCCTCGAAACGGCGCAGGAAGTCGATGTCGTCGACCACGCGGAAGCGCACATCGATCGCCTGCGAGATCTTGTCCTCGTACTCCACCTCGGCCTCGGCCAGGGCCGAGCCGCAGTCCACGCACCAGTGCACCGGCTTCTCGCCCATCTGCACATGGCCGCGCTTGAAGATGCGACCCAGCGCGCGGACGGTGTCCGCCTCGACCTGGTAATCCATCGTCAGGTAGGGATGGTCCCAGTCGCCCAGCACGCCGAGGCGCTGGAAGTCCGTGCTCTGGCCGTCGACCTGCTCCTGCGCATACTCGCGGCAGGCCTTGCGGAAGGTCGCGGCGTCCACGTCGCGGCCGGCCTTGCCCAGATTCTGCTCGACCTTCAGCTCGATCGGCAGGCCGTGGCAGTCCCAGCCCGGCACGTAGGGGGCGTCGAAGCCCGACAGGGTGCGGCTCTTGACGATAATGTCTTTGAGGACCTTGTTGACCGCGTGACCGACATGGATCGAACCGTTCGCATAGGGCGGGCCATCGGCCAGCACGAAGCGGGGGCGCCCGGCGCAGTGCTCGCGCAGACGGTGGTAGCGATCCTCCGCCTTCCACGCCTCCAGCCACTCCGGCTCGCGCTGGGCGAGGCCGGCGCGCATCGGAAAGGCGGTCTCGGGCAGGTTGAGGGTGTCCTTGTAGGGATTCGGCGGTGCCGGTTTGCGTGCCATGATGTTTTCCGGATCGGCCCTGCGGGCCGGTTTCAGTCGTGTTCGGAGAGTTGCGCGCGGGCGGTCTCGACATCGAGTGCGATCTGCGCGCACAGGGCGTCCAGCCCCTCGAAGCGCTGTTCGCCGCGGACCCGCGCGATCGGTTCGAAGCACACGGCCTCGCCGTAGAGGTCGGGGCTGCCCTCAAGCACGTGCGCCTCCAGACGCTGCTCGGTGCCCGCCACCGTCGGACGCCAGCCAATATTGGCGACCGCCGGCAGGGCCTCGCCCGATGCACGGCGCAGCCAGCCGGAGTAGACCCCGCGCAGCGCCAGAGGCCAGGGCCCCATGCGCAGGTTCGCGGTGGGGAAACCGATCGTGCGGCCGCGCTTGTCGCCATGTGCGACCCGCCCGTGCAACCGGTAGGGCCGCCCCAGCAGTTCGGCCATGCGCGCGAAGTCGCCGTCCAGCGCCGCCGCGCGTACCCGGGTGCTGCTGATCCGGCCCTCGGCATCCGCGACCGTCGGGGTGCCCTCGACACTGAAGCCGAGGCGCTCGCCCTCGCGGCGCAGCAGGGCCTGGTCCCCCTCGCGGCCGCGGCCGAAGCGAAAGTCGTCCCCAACGAGTACATGCTGCGCGCCGAGGCGCTGGTGCAGCACCTCCTCGATGAAGGCGGTCGCCGACAGGCCGGCCAGTTTCGCATCGAAGCGCAGGATCCAGACGGCCTCGAGCGCGGTATCCCCCAGCGTGATCAGGCGGTCGCGCAGGCGCTGCAGGCGCCCGGGCGGGTCCGGGGCCTCGGGCCGGCTGCCGAAGTACTCGCGCGGCAGCGGCTCGAAGGTCATCAGGACTGACGGCGCCTGGCGATCCTGCGCCGCCTCGAGCAGGCGCCCCAGAACAGCCTGATGGCCACGATGCAGACCATCAAAGTTGCCAATGGTCACCACCGCGCCATGCACGGCCGCTGCCGTGGAAGCCCTGCTGTCGGACGGCCCCAGGCCGCGAATCAGCCGCATCGCCCCGATCCCGAGCAAAACCGCAAGTATAACCCGCCAGGCAAAGTCCCGGCATCATTCGCTCGCCTCCCGTAACAGGAAGTGTCGGGGCCGAAGCCCTGCGGCCAGCAGCGTCAGGATCAGCGCGCCGGCCCCGGCGGTGATCAAGCCGGTCAGTGCGAACAGGCGCGTGCTCACCGTCCAGTCCGTCCACTGCCCGAATGATGGCGAGAGAACAGCCAGCACCAGGACCATCACCCCGAGCGCGACGGGCAGCCCCGCACGCAGACGCCTCAGCGCGGGCCCCGGCTGATAGATCCCCTCGCGGATCAACCCGCGATAGAGCAGACCCGCATTAATGTAGGCGGAGGCCGAGGTAGCCAGCGCCAGTCCGGCGTGCGCGCCCGGGATACCGGACAGGTACCAGGGCAGCACAAATGCACCGTTGAGGACGATGTTGGCGAGCATCGCGATGATCGCGATCTTCACCGGGGTCTTGGTGTCCTGGCGGGCGAAGAACCCCGGGGCGAGCACCTTGATCAGGATGAAGCCCGGCAGACCCAGCGCATACGCGGCCAGCGCCATCGCGGCCATGTAGGTGTCCCACTGGGTAAAGGCCTGATACTGGATCAAGGTGGCCAGGATCGGGACGGCGAGCACGATCAGGCCGACCATCGAGGGCAGGGCCACCAGCATCGCCAGGCGCAGCGCCCAGTCCAGCGTGCGCCCGAACGCGGCCGGATCGGCCTGGTTGTACTGCCGCGCCAGGCGCGGAAGGATCACGGTACCGATCGCGATGCCGAACAGCGCGAGCGGCAGCTCCACGAAGCGGTCGCCGAAATACAGCCAGGAGATCGACCCGGCCACCAGGAACGAGGCCACCAGGGTGTCCACCAGCAGGTTGATCTGCACGACCGAGGTCCCGAGGATGGCCGGCAGCATCAACTTGACGATGCGCCGCACCCCCTCGTGTGCACGACGGAAACGCGGCCGCGGCAACAGCCCCGCGCGCAAAAGGAACGGGATCTGGAAGGCGAGCTGCAAGGCACCCGCGATGAACACGCCCCAGGCCAGCGCGACGATCGGCTCCGCGAACATCGGCGCCAGCCACAGTGCGGCGACAATCAGCGCCAGGTTCAGGAACACCGGGGTAAAGGCGGGGACCGCGAAGCGCCCGATGCTGTTCAGGATCCCCGCAGCCATCGCGGTCAGCGATATAAACAGCAGGTAGGGGAAGGTGATGCGAAGCATCTGCCCGGCGAGATCCTGGCGCCCCTCTTCCTGCGTGGCGAGCCCCGGGGCGAACACCCAGATGAGCAGCGGCGCGGCCAGGATGCCGATCAGCGTGACCACCGAAACCACAGCCATCAGCGTGCCGGCGGTGTGATCCAGCAAGTCGCGCAGGGCCTCGCGACCGCGCTTCTCGCGAAACTCCGCGAACACCGGTACAAAGGCCTGGTTGAACGCGCCTTCCGCGAACAGCCGGCGCAGGAAGTTGGGGATGCGGAAGGCGACGAAGAAGGCGTCGGTCGCGGCCCCGGCGCCGAAGGTAACCGCCAGCACCATGTCGCGCAGATAGCCCATGATCCGCGAGATCATGGTCATGCCACTGACAACGGCGGTGGAGCGGAACAGGCGGTTCATCGCGGGCAGCGCGGGTCCATGCACAAAGGCCGGCAGTGTACTGCACATCGAATACGCCCGGCCGTGCGCAGCGTTCAAAAGGGCGTGCGCCGGCCCTGTTTGGGAGTTATTCGACGCCTCGCAATAACGGAAACGCAGACACAAAAAAGGCCGCCCGGAGGCGACCTTTCCTGGACGACCCGCGAGGGGTCGTCAGCCTTGGGAAGTGCGCCTTACAGGGCGGTCACTTCACCGGCGGCCAGGCCCTTGGCGGTTTCCTGGATTTCGAAGGAGACCTTCTGGCCTTCGGCCAGGGTCTTGAAACCCGAACCGCTGATCGCGGAGAAGTGCACAAACACGTCCTTGCCGCCATCATCGGGGGTGATGAAACCGAAACCCTTGCTCTCGTTGAACCACTTAACAACACCAGTATTCACAACTTGTAACCTCTTAAATGTAACTAACAAATGTGGTCGCGGGATGCTGCCAACAGATCAACGGGAGCACTGGTTCAGAAACTAGAAACTTCCTAGTGTTGCCGTTCATCCGCAGACCACGATCACGACTATACGCCTGCATTCCGGCAAAAGCCAACCACCCTCCGAGAAATTTACGTGACATTCAGGAGGTTCGGCTGGAATACCTCCTGCCAGGGAGACGCTGACTGAACCGCGCGCACGGCGTTGCGGCTACCTCAGTCCAGCTGCCGGATGTCCACAAAACTCCCGCGCGTCGTCTGGCGCAGGCGCGGCAGCACCGCCAGCACGGCCTCGGCGGCCTTCTCCGGCGTTGGCATGGTCTCGGTGCCACGCGCTGCCTTCAACCGCTGGAGCACCGGGAAGGCTTCGCGGTCGGCCTCATCGCATAGATAGTCCTGCATCGCGGTGTCGATCAGCCCGGGGGCCAGAGCGTTGATCGCGGTGTCCTCGGGAAACTCGTGGACGTACAACTGCATCATCATGTTCAGCGCGGCCTTGGACAGCGAGTAGCCGCTCCAGCCCGCGTGGCCCGACACCGAGGCCCCGGACGAGATTGCCACGATCTGCCCCACGCGCACGTTGCGACGCAGCAGGGCGTCCAGAATGATCTTGTTGGCGAACGTGTTCACATCCATCAGCAGGCGCAGCTCGTCCATCGAGGCGTCCTGCATGCGCTGCATATGGCCAAGCAGCCCGGCGTTCAGGATCACCAGATCCAGCTCGTCGACCCCTTCGAGCAGACGCTCCATCGCAGCGGCGGCGGCATCGAAATCGGACAGATCCGCTCGCTCGTCAGCCGCCACACCCGATTCCGGACATCCCCTGCGGCTCATCCCGCGCACGCTCGCGCCGCGCTGCATCAGGACACGCGTCAGGCCAAGACCAAAACCACTGGAATTACCGGTGATCAGGGCGGATCGAATGGGGTTGGTCTCGTTCATGCTCCCGTCTCCTCGAATACGCTGCAGGGCCGTCCCGTGTGGATGCCGACGGGACCGAAAACGGCCCGAAGATTACCAGCAGTATTCGGCCTCGACGAGGTTGCCGCGGCCAACGTGCCGCACGCGGGTGCAGAGCCGGTGCACGAGATTCAGGCCGCGGCCCCACAGCCGCTCGGCCCCCGCGCCCTCGATCGCGGCGCGAACGGCCTCGTGGTCGAAGCCCGCACCGCTGTCGCGGACGCGGATACGCATGCAGTGGGCAGCGCCCCGCCGACGATAATGCAGCGAAATCCCGATCCGGCCACGCGGGCAGGCCAGGCCCTCGCTGCGGGCACGGTAATAGGCCTCGAAGCCCTCCACGGTGGTCTTCATCGAGGAATCCAGGCCCAGCACACCATGCTCGAACGCGTTGTTGCACAACTCCGCGATCACCGTATGCAGGGCTTCGGCGTGTTCGCCCAGATCCGGGAACCAGTGCCGCAACTGGTTCCGGGCCTCCTGGGTCAGGTCGGCCCGAGCGAGCTGTGGACCGCCGAGCTCGAGCGACCAGCGCAGGTTTCCGGTGTTCTCGGCACCCGTTGTGACCGGGCTGTCGAGCAGAACCTCCGAGGTACAAGGGATGCAGACGAGGGTCATGTCGTCATCCGGCGTGGTGCCCTCGGCATGCCGCTGCACGACACCCCAGACGGTGTCGTATATCGAATCGGCGCGCTGGCCGCAGCAGGCCCGGTCGAGGGCCTCGTCACCCAGCGCCTCGCCCGCGGCATTCACCGCCTCGATCACCCCGTCGCTGCTGGCGATGATGGTGTCGTCCGGCCCGACAGCATGTTCCTCCGGCAGCAGCCCGCGCTCCAGACGCGGCAGGATCCCGAGCGGCATGGCCTGAGAGGCCACGTGGCGCACCTCCCGAGCGGAACAAATACGCACATCCGGCATGCCGCCATTCCAGATGCGCGCCTGGCGTCCATCCGGGCTGAAGCCGATCAGCACCGCCCCCATGAACATGGTCGGCGGCAGAAAGGTATGCAGGGTGTGGTTCAGCTGATGGATCAGCTCGGCGTCTGCGGCGCCCTCCCGGGTCAGGGTGTGAAAGGTCTCGCTGACCGGATAGGCGCCGATCGCGGCCGACAGCCCGTGGCCGGTGAAATCCCCGAGCAGGACGCGCAGACTGCCCTCCGGGGTGTAGTCCGACAGCACGACGTCACCGCTGAAGGTGGCCGCGGACAGGTGGCCAACCCCCAGGCGCTCGTGCCCGCGATTGCGGCGTGTAATGGCCCGCGAGAACAGGCTTTCGGCGGTCTCCTCTTCCCAGGCCTGACGCGCCGAAGCGCGTAGCAGCTGGTCGTTGCGGCTTCGCAGGTCGGCCTGCAGATCGCGCAGGCGCTCCATGGCGTGGATCTTGGCCTTGAGTACGGAAAGATTGAGTGGCTTGGCAAGAAAGTCGTCGCCCCCGGCGGCGATGGCCCGCAGCAGCGTGTGCTCGTCGTCCAGGGCCGTCAGGAAGATGACCGGGACAAACCGCCCGTCGCAGTCGGCCTTGATGCGGCGAGTCGCCTCCAGGCCATCCATCTCCGGCATCATCACGTCCATCAAGATCAGATCCGGTGGATCGTCCCGACAGATCGCGATGGCCTCGAGGCCATTCTCCGCCTCGACGGTGGTATAGCCGCAGCCTTCCAGCATCATGTGCAGCAGACGGCGATTGTGCTTGTCATCATCGACAACCAGCACGCGGCCCTCGCCGCTGAGGGGATCTTCAGCCGCCTCCTGCCGCGAGAATGCGTCGGAGGCGTACGTCACTGGATGGTGAACAGGCGGCCGAAGTTTGCGATATCCAGCACCTTGCGCACGCCCTCGGACGGGCCGGCAATCGTTACTTCGGCAAACTCGCCCCCGGCGTGTTCGCGCAGCAGGAGCAGCATTCCAAGGGCGGAGCTGTCCATATATTCCGTCTGCGAAAGGTCGACTACGTAGCGAATACCCGTGCCGGGCGTATTGCGATAGGCCGCGCGGAATTCCTGATGGGACTCGAAATCGAAACGGCCGCGGACGCGAATGCGAACTTCCTTGCCGTCGGCGCTGGAGTGGGATTCGATACTCATGCGTTCCTCGCTGTTGGTTGTCGGGGAATGGGTCTTCGACGGTTCAGAACAGTTCCACCTCGCCGGCACTCAGCCCTTCCTGGCTGACTGCGCGGTGATGCGTGTTCTGTCGCTCCTCGCGCCATGCCCGCACGCGCCCGGCCATCGCATGGGCATCGTCGGTGGCTCGCGCCTCCTGCAGGATGCCCTGCAACTCGTGCAGGTGGGCAAGGGCATCCTCGGCCGTGCCGAGAGACTGCCGGGCGATATCCTCGAACTGCAATGAGCGCACGGCGGTGGCCACCGCCTGGTGCATGCGCTCGCTGAGTTCCGCCTCCTCCTGCATGCGCGTGTCCAGCTCGTCGGTGGCACGCTGCACGTAGCCGAACAGCTCCTGGATGCGTTCCTTCTCCTCCAGGCTCTGGTTCATGTCGCGCGAGGCCATGTCGTGGACAGTGCCCGTCACCTTGGCGATCGCCTCGCGGGCGGCATCGATCTGGCCGCGAATGTCCTCGTGGAAGGTCGCCGAACGCTGCGACAGGGCGCGCACCTCGTCGGCGACGACGGAAAACCCGCGCCCGGCCTCGCCGGCCCGCGCCGCCTCGATGCTGGCATTCAGCGCGAGCAGATTCGTCTGGCCGGCGATCGCCCCGGCAGAGTCGAGCAGCTTGAACACCCCGTCCATGTGCTGGCCCATGTCCTCCATGTGGTGCGCACTCTCGACACTCTGGCGCGAGATCTCCACCAGGGTGTCAATGAACATCTGCAGGGTCTCGTCGGAGCGCCGCGTAAGCTCCGCGATGATCTGGGTCTGGCTCATGCCTTCGTCGCCACCTTCCGCCTGCAGGTTGCTGTTCATCAGCTGCATCTGGCGCTCGGTGATCTGGTGCATGCTGGCAAAACTGTCGTTGAGGTCCCCGACCGCATCCGCGATCAGTCCCTTTTGTCGGGTCAGTTCTTCTTCCAGCTGCCCGAGCTCGAACCGCATGGCCTGATCGAGCTCCTCCGAGAATTCGGCGCCCCCGGTCACCTGGGGAGCATGGGAGTCAGTCCCCGATGGTTCACCGGAAGTCGCGGCCTCGCGCAGGCCAAAGCCAACGACGAGGAGCCCAGCCAGCACCAGGGGCAGCACCATCAGCGCGGCCTGGCCAGGATGTCCGCTGGCCGCGATCGCGAGGGCCAGAAGGAACAATACGCCGACCAGGGCCAACGCCAGCCCCCGCAGCGTGCCACTACGCACAATCCAGTCCTTGAGAGTTTGCATGACGACCTCCTGTTCAGATGCCCGTTGCGGCGGATTCGCGGTGGTCGCGGATCAAGGCGGCGGCGATACGGTTCAGCGGTAACACCTGCACGGCCGCATCGCGCTTCACGGCCTCGCCGGGCATACCCCAGACGAGGCTGGTGGCCTCGTCCTGGGCAACGGTGTGGGCGCCCGCCTCGCGCAGGGCCAGCAGACCCTCGGCGCCATCATCCCCCATTCCGGTCAGCAGGGCGGCGACCACATTGGCTCCCGCCTGCTCGGCGGCCGAGCGGAACAGCACATCCACACTCGGACGGTGCCGGTTGACCGGCCCCGAGGTGTCGAGGCGGCAGACATAGCGGGCACCGTCGCGCGCAAGGCGCAGATGGTAGTCAGTGCCCGGGGCGACATAGGCGTGACCGGACATCACGACATCGCCATCGGCGGCCTCCTTCACGCTGAGCGCGGTGTTGCGGTCCATGCGATCGGCGAAGGCCTTGCTGAAGCCCGCCGGGATATGCTGCGTAATCAGGATGCCGGGGGCGTCCGGCGGCAGCGCGGTCAGGACCTCGCGCAGGGCCTCGGTGCCCCCGGTGGAGGCCCCCAGCACGATCACCCGGTCCGTGGTCTTCAGGCGACCGCCCACGGCGGCCAGCCGCTGCGGGGCTGGCGTGGCGGCACTGCGGGCCTGCAGGCGCATGCGTGCTGCCGTGCGCACCTTCTCGGCCAGCACGTCGCTGTAGGCCTGCAGCTCGTGCGAGACATCGACCTTCGGCTTGGTGACAAAGTCGACCGCGCCAACCTCCAGCGCCTCCAGGGTCACCTCGGCCCCGGCCTCAGTCAGCGAGGAGACCATCACCACCGGCATCGGCCGCAGGCGCATCAGATTGCGCAGGAAGGTGATGCCGTCCATCTTCGGCATCTCGACGTCCAGGGTCAGGACGTCCGGTTCCAGGTGCTTGATCTTCTCGCGGGCATCATAGGGGTCGGTCGCGGCACCCACGACCTCGATCCCGTCCTGCGCGCCGAGGATCTCGGTCAGCAGCTTGCGGATCAGGGCCGAGTCGTCCACGACCAGTACACGTACCGGAGGGCGAGCATTCATCTAGAAGAGCTCCACGTCGCCGGCCACCGGATCGGTCTCCAGGCGGCGGCGGTAGTCCTGCTCGCGCTGGAGCAGGGTGTCGTTATGCAGGGACAGCAGTTTCTTGACCCGCGCGCGGCCCGAGGCCGGAAAGAACACGACCTTGCGTGGCCAGGGGCCGCCGACGTCCTCGGCCACCAGGGACAGGCCTTCCTCGCGCACAAACTGGCGCAGGAACGCGATATTGCGGGCGCCGACATCGGTCATCCCCGCCATGACCCGGCCACCGCCGAACATCTTGACCCGCAGATCCTCGCGCGGGGCACCGAGCTTGAGCAGTTCGTTGACCAGGAACTCCATCGCGTAGGTCCCGTAGCGGGTCGCGCTCGAGATCGCCGGACCCCAGCCCCGGTCACGGTCACCGTCCGGCAGCATGAAGTGGTTCATGCCACCGACCCCCATGGTCGGCGACCAGACACAGGCGGAGACGCAGGAACCGAGGACCGTGGTGATCAGCTCCGTCGGCGACACCGACACGTAGGCCTCGCCCGGCAGCAACTTGGCGGCCGGGACGGCATGTACCCGGTCCCAGTAGCGGTTGATATGCGCAAAGGCATGGTCGTGCAGGGAGGGTAGTGCGGACATCAGGCCACCTTCCGGTACACGGTCTGTTCCAGCAGATGGAAGGCATCGGTCACCCGGAACAGCGACTCCGAGTGACCGATGAACAGATAGCCTTCCGGCCGCAGCAGCTTGGCAAAGCGCTCCACCAGTTGCTTCTGGGTCGGCTTGTCGAAATAGATCAGGGTGTTGCGGCAGAAGATCGCATCCAGTGGGCCCTTGATCGGCCAGTCATCGAACAGGTTCATCTGCCGGAAGTGCACCATCGACCGCAGCTCGTCACGGATTCGGACCCGGCCCTCGTTGGCGCCACCGCCGCGCAGCAACCAGCGCCGCTGGCGGTCGCGTGGGATGCCGGTCACCCGCTGGGCATCGTAGACACCTTCGTCCCCGTGGCGTACGACGCGGGAGTCGATATCCGTCGCCAGGATACGGGCCTGGTCGACCCCTTCCGCCTCGGCCAGGGTCATCGCGATGGAGTAGGGCTCCTCGCCCGTCGAGCAGCCGGCCGACCAGATCTTCAGCGGGGACTGGGGATTACGCTGCCGCATGGCGGTCAGCGCCGGCCCCGCAAGCAGATCGAAGTGATGGGCCTCGCGGAAGAAGGCCGTCAGGTTGGTGGTCAGGGCGTTGATGAACTCCTCGAGTTCGGTCTCGTCCCCGCCTTCCACCTGGTCGAGGTAGCCCTCGAAGGTTTCCATCCCGAGCGCACGCAGTCGGCGCTTGAGCCGGCTGTACGCCAGCTCGCGCTTGCTGTCGTTGAGCATGATTCCGGTACGTTCCTGCGTCAGGCGCACGACGCGCCGGAAATCACGCTCGCTCAGTTGTTCCGAGGCGGCCATTTAGCATCGATCCTCCAACCTCAGAACTCCTCCCAGTCTTCGCTGGTAGCCGCCTGGCGCGAGGGCGCCGGAGCCGGGCGCTGGGTCCCGTTACCACCAGCCGAGGCTGGCCGCTTCAGCTCGGTGCTGCCCGTGCGCGCGGGGGCGGCGGGCTTCGGCTTCTGCATCTCGGTAGTGGCGGCGGCCGCTCGTTCGCCCTTGAAGTAGCTCATCAGTTCCAGCAGTTCGCGTGACTGGTCGTCCAGGGATTCGCTGGCGGCCGCGGCCTCCTCGACCAGGGCGGCATTCTGCTGGGTCACCTCGTCGAGCTGGGTCACCGCCTTGTTGATCTCGTCCAGGCCGGTGGACTGCTCCTCGCTGGCGGCGGCGATCTCGGCAATGATGTCGGAGACCTTCTTCACCGAGTCGACGATGTCCTCCAGGGCCTTGCCGGAGTTGTCGACCAGCTTGCTGCCTTCGCCGATACGCTCCACCGAGTCGTTGATCAGGGTCTTGATCTCCTTGGCGGCCTGGGCGCTGCGCTGCGCCAGGTTGCGCACCTCGGTGGCGACCACCGCGAAGCCGCGGCCCTGTTCGCCGGCCCGCGCCGCCTCGACGGCAGCATTCAGCGCCAGGAGGTTGGTCTGGAAGGCGATCTCGTCAATGACGCCGATGATGTCGGCGATCTTCTTCGACGACTGATTGATCTCGCCCATCGCGGTGACGGCCTTGTCCACAACCTCGCCACCTTCCTGCGCCTTGTCGCGCGCGGCGGTAGCCAGCTGGTTGGCCTGGCGGGCGTTGTCGGCGTTGGATTTCACCGTGCTGGTCATCTCCTCCATGGAGGAGGCGGTCTCCTCCAGCGAAGAGGCCTGCTCCTCGGTCCGCTGCGACAGATCCGTATTGCCCTGGGCGATCTCGGTCGAGGCCGATCGCACATTGCCGGCCCCCTCAAGGATCTGCCCGACCAGCTGGTCAAGGTTCTCCAGCGAGGTGTGGATCGCATCGCGGAACTCGGCGAACTCGCCCTTGAAGTCGCCTTCCAGGCGCGCGGTGAGATCACCTTCGGCCATGGCCTGCATCACACGCGAACCCTCGCGCAGCGGGGGTACAACGGCATCCAGTAGCTCGTTCACGCCCTCGGCGATGTTCTTCACGAAGCCGTCGTAGCTGTCCGGGGTCAGGCGCTCGTTCAGCTTGCCGCGCGCGGCGTCACGGATCAGGTCGTCGATATCCTTTTCCGCCATGCGCAGGTCGGTGACGTCATTCCACTCCACCATGTAGCCGGAGAACTCGCCCTCGTCATCCTTCAGTTCCGTCGCGTTCAGGTCGATCTGCAGCTCGCCGGTCTTGAGCGAGTATTTCTCGGGGAGGCTGAGATGATCACCACCGCGGGGACGCGGTGCATCCTGATAGATCTCGGAAAGGTCACAACCCTGCGGCTTCAGCGGGTCGAAGTCGCGCGCCATTTCCTGCAGCGCGGCCCGGTGCTCGCGCAGCAGATCCATTGCGGCGGGGTTGGCATAGACGATTTTCAACTGCTCGTCGGTCAGCAGTTGCGCCTGGGTCGCACCCTTGAATGCGGAGCGCAGGCGGGCGCGCTCGCGCTCCATCTCATTGATTTCCGTTACATCCTGCCACTCGACCATGTTGCCGATGATGCGGCCGCTCTCGTCGGTAATGCCGGAGGCCTGGAGCTTGAAATCGATACCCCCGACCTCGATCTCCGCGGTATATGGGAGCTTCGCCGGGTTCTGCAGGATCGCGCGCTGGTGCGAGGGATCCTTGTGGAACTGGTCGATGGACTGGCCGATCAGGTTGTCGGGGTCGAAATCCGGGAACTCCCTGCGGATCGCGTCGCGGCGGTCCCGCAGGAAGGACAGCACGGACGAATTCGCATAGATGATGTTCATCTCGGCGTCGCACATCATCACCGCCATCTTCGAACCCTCGCAGGCGGCCTGCATGAAGCGGCTGTCCATCGTGATGTCCGGGGCGTTATTGGCGACTTCGGTTTGCGGATTGGCAGCCATGGTGGTGTCCTCGCTTGATTCTTGGGTTCGGGTACGTCGGGCCGGCGTCTTGCGGCCTCGGGTAGGTGTCTTTGCCGGAGGCGGCTCGGGCGCCGGGGTCGGTGAGGCTTCCGGCTGGCCCTCTTGGGTGTCCGGCTCCGGGCGGTCCAGCCAGCCCAGCGGGTCGTTGCCCAGCTTGTTGCGTTTGCGTGTGCTCATGATTGGGTCTCGTTGATCCTTTCGCTCAGGCGTGTGCCGCCTGCGGCGCGACCGCGGATTGCGGGCGCACCCCGACCAGGTCCGCGGCCAGGGCCTGAAAATCCTGTGCCGCGCGATGTCGCGGCTGGTATTCGAAGATTGTCTCGCCGAAGCTCGGGCTCTCCGCCAGCACCACCGTCTCGCGGATCGCGGTGGGCAGAAGCTGCCGCGCAAAGTGCTCCTCGATGCGCTCGCGGACCTCGCGCGCATGGCGGCGCTGCTCGACAAAGCGCGACAGGACGATCCACTTGTCACGGGTGGTCCCCAGCCGCGACTCGATGCCGGCCAGGATGCGCATCAGCCGCGACAGCCCGTTCAAGGCCAGGAAGTCGCCGGCGACCGGGATCAGCAATTCGTCGGCGGCAATGATCGCGTTCATCCCCAACAACCCGGCCGAGGGCGGGCAGTCGATCAGCACAAAGTCGAACGACTCCGGCAAGTCGTCCAGCGCGCGCTTCAGGCGCCAGCCCCGCTCGGCCCCCCCCTCATTGAGGTTTTCCACCTCCTGCAGGTGCTCTCCGGCCGCGACGATCTTCAGGCCATTTCCGGCCTCGCTGAAGACGTCCGCCAGGCGCGCCTCGCCGTGCAGGACGCGGTCCAGGCCGGTGGGGTCTTCCAGGCCGAAGGCCATCGAAAGGTGGCCCTGCGGATCGGCGTCGATCACCAGCACGCGATGTCCGGCCAGCGCCAGTGCATGCGACAGATTCAGGGTCACGGTCGTCTTGCCGACCCCTCCCTTCTGGTTGATCACCGCGATCGTCCGCATCGTCCTTGCCGGCCGGAATCAGGCCGTGGCCCCCGCTTCGATGGCATCGGCGCTGGCGATCAGGCCGGCGCCGAGCAGGGTGTCGATATCCAGCACGAGGATCATCTTTTCCTCGACCGTGGCCAGGCCACGCACGAAGTCGATGCCGATACGGGTCCCGAAATCAGGCGCGGGCTGCAGATCGTCCGCACCGATGTTGTAGACCTCGGAAACCGCATCCACGACCACGCCCATCACCCGTTCGCGCTCCTCGCTGACCACCCGCAGCATGATCACCACGGTGGTCGGACCGTATTCCATCGGCTCCATGCCAAAGCGCAGGCGCATGTCGATGATCGGGACAATCATGCCGCGCACATTAATCACGCCGCGGATGTAGTCCGGGGTATTGGGCAGCGGGGTCGGCCGCTCCCAGCCCTTGATCTCCTGCACGCGCAGGATGTCGACGCCATATTCCTCCTCGGCGAGGATGAAGGTCAGGTATTGATCCTCGCCGGCCGTGGCCGGATCGTGGATAGACTGGGTTGCGTCGTTCGCCATGGTGCTTGGCTCCTTGTAGGTCAGGCCGCGCGGGTGTCGCGCCCGGCGGCCATTCGCGCGATGCCCGCCGCATCCAGAATCAGGGCGACCTGGCCATCCCCGAGGATGGTGGCGCCGGCGGTACCGGGGACCTTGCGGAAGTTGGTTTCCAGTGTCTTGATCACGACCTGCTGCTGGCCGAGCAGGTCATCCACCCGCAGGGCCACGCGCTGGTCGTCGGCCTCGGCCACGACCAGCAGGGCCGGTTCCGGCAGCGGGCTGGGCTCGGCGCGCCCGAACAGGGCCGCCAGGTCCACGATCGGGATGTACTCGTCGCGCAGCCGGTAGAGCGGCAGCTTGCCAAAGGCCTGCTGCACGCTGCCGGCCTGCGTCTGCAGCGATTCGACAATCGCGATCAGCGGGATCACGAAGGTCTCCTCGCCCACCTTCAGCAGCTGGCCGTCCATGATCGAGAGCGTCAGGGGCAGGCGGATGGTCAGGCGCGAGCCCTGGCCGGGTTCGGACTCCAGCTCCACGTTGCCGCCAAGGCCGCGGATGTTCTTGCGCACCACGTCCATGCCGACGCCCCGGCCGGAGAGGTCGCTCACCTGGTCGGCGGTGGACAGCCCAGGCTCGAAGATGAGCTGCAGGATCTCGTGGCGTTCCAGATGCTGATTCGGACCCACCAGGCCGGCATCGCGAGCCTTGGCGAGGATGCGCTCGGCATCCATGCCCTTGCCGTCGTCGCGGATCTCGATGATCACGTTGCCGCCGCGATGGTAGGCCTCCAGCGTAACCTCGCCGGTCTCCGGCTTCCCGGCCGCGCGACGGGCCTCGGGCAGCTCGATGCCGTGGTCCACCGCATTGCGCACCAGGTGTACCAGCGGGTCACCCAGGTGCTCCATCACGGTCTTGTCGATCTCGGTGTATTCGCCCTTCAAGGTCAGCTCGATCTGCTTGCCGAGCTTGCCGGAGATGTCGTGCACCAGCCGCGGGAAGCGATTGAAGATCTGCGCGATCGGCACCATGCGAATGCCCATCACGCTCTCCTGCAACTCGCGGGTGTTGCGCTCCAGGTCGGCCAGGCCGGTGCGCAGGCGTTCGATCTGTGCCTCCACCTGCGACGGGTCTTCCTCCAGCTGCTCGCTGATGTCGGTGAGCATGGACTGGGTGATCACCAGTTCACCGACCATGTCGATCAGGGCGTCGATCTTGCCGGTATTGACTCGCATGGAGCTGGACTCGGCCCCCCGACTGGCGGCGGGCTGACGGGCACCATCTTCGGCGGGCTCTCGCTCCCCGGTTGAGCTTTCCTCAGCAACCGGCACGTCCTGGTCAGTGGACGCGGAGGAGGATGGCAGCGGCTCAATGCTCAGGTCGCACTCATCCTCGACCCACTCGAAGACCTCGCGCAGCTGATCCTCGGTCGCGTCACCCTCCAACTCCAGGGTCCAGGCAAGGTAGCAGTCCTCCGGGTCGAAGCCGGCGGCGGTATCCGGCAGATCACCGGTCTCGCAGGTCACCCGCAGCTCGCCGAGCTCCTCCAGCACCTCGAACATACGCAGCGGGTCATTGCCGGTACGCATCAGGTCGCGGTGCGGCCGGAAGTGGATGCGCCAGCCCGAGCCGGCGCGCGACTCCCCACCGGCACTCCCGGGTGCCGGCTCGGCCGATGACGGCTCGCCCAGATGGGCCTCGATCAGGGTGCGCACCTCGGCCACCTCGGCCGGGTCCGCCTCGCCGCCGTCGCGCGCGGCCTCCAGCTGCGCGCGCAGGATGTCCACCGCGCGCAAAAGCAGGTTGACCGTGTCACGGTCGGCGGCCTGTTCGCCATTACGCAGGCGGTCGAGCAGGGTCTCCACGCCATGGGTGAATTCGGAGATCGCGGCAAAGCCGAAGGTCCCGGCCCCGCCCTTGATGGAGTGCGCGGAACGAAAGATGGTATTCAACGTCTCCGGATCGCCACCGCCCTCGAGCGCCAGCAGCTCGGTCTCCATGCGCTCCAGCCCCTCGAAGCTCTCCTCGAGAAAGGCGTCGACGAACTGGGCCATGTCGATGGACATGACTAGCGCAGCACCCGGTTCACGGTGTTCATCAGCTGGTCCGGGTCGAACGGCTTGACCAGCCAGCCAGTCGCGCCGGCCGCCTTGCCTTCCTGCTTCTTCTCCGGGCCG
Organism: Thioalkalivibrio sp. ALJ4; assembly: GCF_000377225.1. NCBI lineage: Bacteria > Pseudomonadati > Pseudomonadota > Gammaproteobacteria > Chromatiales > Ectothiorhodospiraceae > Thioalkalivibrio > Thioalkalivibrio sp. ALJ4. The sequence goes on from NZ_KB897917.1 coordinate 401,712, forward strand.
GCCTCGGTAGTCAGCACCAGGATCGGGGTGAACTTGTAGTCGCCGAGCTTGCGCAGCTCGCGCGTCATCTGCAGGCCGTCCATACCCGGCATGTTCACGTCGGTGATCACGAGATCCGCCTTCTGGCCCTGGGCCTTGCTCAGCCCATCATTGCCGTCGCGGCCTTCGGTGACCTCGTGGCCCGCCTGCTTGAGCGTGAATGCGACCATCTGGCGCATCGAGGCCGAGTCGTCCACCACCAGTACCTTCGCCATACGTTATGTCCTCAAATCGGGTCGTGAGTGGCAGGCGCGGCCTGCATCCGGGCATGCAGTTCAGCCAGACCCAGTGCGGCCAGCGCCTGTTCAAGGGTGTTGTTGCAGGACTCGTAGACCAGGGCCTGACCCTGGTGGCGAGCGGCCTGTTCTGCCATCAGCAGCATCTGGGCGCCCGCAGCGTCGACATCCCGCACACCCGCTGCCTCCAGCGCGACCGGCTGGCCTGCCTCGATCGCCCCTCGCAGGCTCTCCCAGCATTCACCCACCGTGTCGATGCGCAGCCTTTCCGGCAGCAGAACCTTGTTCATGTGCAGTACCCTTTGTGAGTGACGAAGCGACGGATCCCCATGCTCCGGACTCTTTTGTACAGGATCTGTACAAGAAAATACAGGGTCCCTGTAGAATACTTGTACGGCCTCCGAGTCGAAAACTTGAGAACCCGTTCTCAACAATCTGCTGGCAGCGTGGGGCCGCGCGGGCCTCTGCACGATTACCCGGATATTTTGCCGGGCACGCCGAAAGGCGAATGGGGATGGCGGTGAACACCCTTTTTCGGCGCGTGCTCGCGCTCCGCGGGTCGAACCAGGGTCGGGACCAGGCGACGCGCTGGCTGGCGCGCATGCCGGACAACTGCCAACCGCTCTGGGTGGGCAGCCATCCACCAGAAGGCGTGCCCCGTACCCGGCCGGCCCAGGCCGGCCACTGGCTGGGCCACGAGTGTGATGCAGTGGTGTTCGAGGCCACCACACCCCTTCCCGGTGATGCCCTTGCGATCGCCGCCGGGCTCCTGCGCGGTGGTGGGATTCTGCTGCTGCTGGTGGACGAACCCGGCCACGGGGCCTGGTCCAGGCGCTGGCGCACAGCGCTGCGGGCGCCACTGGTGGAATGGGTCCAGGAAGGACCGGATCGCTGGCCACTCCCGCGTAGCGAGAGAACACCCTTTGAGTGGACGCCGGACCAGCAGGCGGCCCGCAGACTGCTGGATGCACTGGCACCCGGCGAATGCGGCGTCCTGACCGCAGCCCGCGGCCGCGGCAAATCGACCCTGCTGGGGGACTGGATGGCCGGATCCTCTCCGACCCCCACGCCCAGGGGCATGGCCCTGACAGCCCCGACCGAGGCGGCTGTCCAGGCGGTACACAAGGCCATACAAGCGCACCTGGGCCGTGTCCCCGAAGAGCTGCGCTACCACGCCCCTGCCGCGCTGGAGGCGGCGGCCGCCCAATCGGAAACCCTGGTGGTGGACGAGGCCGCCGCACTCCCGGTCGACCACCTCCTGCGGCTGGCACGGCGGGGGCAACGACTGGTGCTGGCGACTACGACGGGTGGCTTCGAGGGGAGCGGGCAGGGCTTTCGGCTGCGCGCCTTGCCCGCGCTGGAACAGGCGGGTCTTCGCATGCGCCACGCGCGCCTGGAGACGCCAGTGCGCTGGGAACCCGGCGACCCGCTGGAGCGCTGGATCGATGACCTGTTCCTGTTGGGGGCCCGCAGTGCCGCGCCAGAGCCGCAGGCGGTGCGATGGCACTGGAGCCATGCATCCGAGCTGGCGACGCAGCCCGGGCGACTGGAGGCCGTGGCCGGCCTGCTGGCCGATGCGCACTACCGCACCCGGCCCTCGGATCTGCAGCGCTGGCTGGACGACGCCGCCATCCACCTGCTGACGCTCGAGGGCATCCGCGACGGGGCCCTGTTCGGCGTGGTGCTGGTGGGCGTGGAACCGGGACTGGACGCCAGCATGGCCGAAGCGGTCTGGGCAGGAGAGCGCCGACCCCAGGGGCATTTTCTGCCCTGCGTGCTGGCAGCCCAGGGGGCGTTCGACCTGGCCCGGCACCCGGTCTGGCGCATCCAGCGCATCGCGGTGCATCCGCACTGGCAGGGTCGCGGGCTGGGACAGCGGCTGCTGCACCAGATCACCGAACGCGCTCGGGCCGAGGGTATCGGCATGGTCGGGGCCAGCTTTGGCCTGGATCCCGGCCTGCTCGGGCTGTGGAAACGCGGGGGCTTCGACCTGCTACGTGCCGGCCTGCGCCCGGATCCCTACAGCGGCCGCCCAGGGGGTGTAGTCCTGAAGGCGGTCGATGACGCGCTCGCCGGGCCGATACGATGCCTGGCAGCCGCACAGGCCCGGGACTGGCCCGCATGGCGGGATCGTCTGTGGCCCTGGCACGAAACGGCCCTGGCACGGGCGCTGGAAGCCCTTTTTCCGGAGGCCGGACCTGATCCGGCGATGACAAAGGACTTGGCGGAGCTCAAGGCCTTCGCCGAGCGCGCCCGGCCACTGGAATGGGTACTCCCGGCCCTGGTCCGCCAGCTACGCGCGCAGCCGCCGACCGATACAGAAGGAACCGTGCTGGCCACCGCCCTGGAGCCACCGATCGACTGGGACGACCTGGCTGTCCGTCTGGGGGTCTCCGGACGCCGCGGCGTGGTACGGCGTTTGCGTCAGGCCGCGCAGGCCTGGCGCACCCGGGTCGAGTCCGGGGGGCAGCCCCCGGGCTGATCCAGCCGTCATCAGAGCCGGAACTGGGCCAGCGCCTGCTGGATCTCGCGCTCGACCTGCTTGAGCTCGTCGGAGGCCGCGCTGACCCGATCGGCGGTGTTGGCAGACTGATCGGCCCCGTCGGAGATCTGCACGATGTTGCGGTTGATGTCCTCGACCACGGTGCTCTGCTGACGCGCGGCAACCGCGATCTGATCGGTCATCTCCACGATCGTGGTCACCGACTGGCGGATCTGCTGCAGGGCCCCATTCACCTCGGCGGTGTGCTCCATGGTGGTCTCGGCCTCTTCCTGGCCGTGCTGCATCGCCTTCACCGCAGAGCCTGTGGCGGTCTGCAGACGCGAGATCATGCTCTCGATCTCGTCGGTGGACTCCTGCGTGCGGGTCGCCAGCTTGCGTACCTCGTCGGCCACCACGGCAAACCCGCGGCCATGTTCCCCGGCACGGGCGGCCTCGATCGCCGCGTTGAGGGCCAGCAGATTGGTCTGCTCGGCTACGCCGCGGATGACTTCAAGGATGGTGCCGATCTGTTTCGAGTCTTCACCCAGCTTGGCAACAGTGCCGGCGGCCTGCTCGACCGTGCCCAGCAGGGAGGACATGGACTCGATGTTCTTCTCCATCACGTCGGCGCCGTTGTTCACCGCACCGCTGGCCTCCTGTCCGGCCTGGGAGGTGGCGTCGGTATTACGCGCGATCTCCTCGGCGCTGCTTTGCAGCTCGTTGATCGCCGTGGCGACGCGCTCGGTCTCGTCGCGCTGACGCGAGACCACCTCGCGGGCCTGATAGGCCTCCTGATTCAGGTTCTCGGTCGCACGGTTCAGGGTCTCGGTACCGCTACGGGCGTTGCCAATCGCCTGCGCAATCTTGTCGGTAAAGCGGTTGAACGCACGCCCCAGCTGGGCCGTCTCCATCAGACCGTTTTCGTCCAGACGGCGGCTGAGGTCGCCATCGCCGTCGGCGATCTCTTCCAGCGCCTCGGTCGAGTGAGCCAGCGCACGGCGCACCACCAGGATGATGAAGACCGCGCCGACCACTCCCAGGATCACGCCAATCAGCGCCAGGACGCCCTGCGTCACCTGGGTATTGCGCATGGTCGCGGTCAGCTCGGCGGCGGACACTTCAGCACGGCCGGTGATGCGCTCGGACAACTGCTGCAGTTCATTACGTGCCTCGAAGATCACCGGGCCGACCTCGGTACGGATCAGGAAGGCGTCCTGCAGGGCCTCCTCGCTGCCGTGGATGCGAACGATGTCCTGGATCGCGCTATCCAGCTCGTTCAGGAGCCCTTCGAAGTCCTCGACCGCGATCTGCTGCTCGAAATCGAGCTCGTCGTACTGTTCCAGCAACCGCGCCAGCACGTCGTGGGTCTGGCCAAGGTACAGACGCAGGTTCTGCTCGAAGGAGTCATCACGAAACGCGATGAAACCGCGCAGGTTCGAGGTGATCTGCAGAAGGTTGGTGCGCAGGCTGTAGAAATCGCCGAGACGCTCGAACGAGCGCTGGAAGCGTGCCCGCGCCATCTCCTCGTCGATCATGGTGCTGGTCAACTGGGTCATCTGCATGGTCGCCGGGTTGGCGCGCGAGTTGGCGACACCCTGGGCCGGCATGTTCTGGGCCACGTCCTCGGCCACCTCGATCAGGCGCTCACGGTGCGCGGCGAAGCCGTCAATGTTCGCGCGCACCTGTTCCGCGGAGGCAGTCAGATCATCCGAGCCCTGCACGACCGGATCGTTGACCAGGGCATCCATGGCGACGTCCAGCTCGTCCATCGCATTCAGCCAGGCGTCGCGGTGTTCGTCCTCCTCGCTCATCAGGTAGAAGCCTAGGAAGGCGGCGCTCTCCTGCAACAGCTGCTCCACGTCGTTGACGCGTGCCACCGCCGGATAGTCGGACTGGGTCAGTTCAGCCACGCCCTGTCCACCCACATTCAGGGCACGCAGTGCCAGCAGCGAATTGATGATCAGGATCGCGACGACCAGCCCGAAGCCGGCGATCAGCAGCCCCCGAATGGAGAGTTTGTCCAGCATGGTGTTGACTCCTTCCTCAGCGCCTTCTGCCGGGCGCATGCCATCACGTGCAAACGGATCATTCCGCTGCCTGTAGAGACGATTCATCCCCTGTTACGGCCGCCTTCCCCTGAAGTTGAGCCCTGGCCGTTTTGAGAATCACATCACACCGAATGACGCGGAAAGAGTCAGGGTGATTCCAGCGCCTCCCAGCGCTCGTAAGCCACCGCCAGGTCTCGTTCGACCTGTTCGAGCCGGGCCTGCAACTCGCGCACGCGCTCCCCATCGCGCAATACCTCTGGATCCGACAGGGCCTCGGCCAGCGACTGGTGCTCGTTTTCCAGCGCCTCGATCTGGCCTGGCAGGGCCTCCAGCTCGCGAGCCTCCTTGTAGGAGAGTTTGCGGGCGCGGGGCGGCGGTTCCGCGACCGCGGACGTCGGCTCGGAGCGGGCCTCGGGTGCGGCGGGCGCCTCCTGGGCTCCGGTATCCGCTTCGCGCGTGAGCAGGCGTTGCGTGACGCGTGCGGGCAGGTCCGACCAACCGCCGACGAATTCCTCGGCCGTGCCATCGCCGGGCAGCACCAGCGTGCTGGTCGCAACGTTGTCGAGGAACGCGCGGTCGTGGCTGACCACGATCACCGTGCCGGTGTACTCGATCAGAAGCTGTTCCAGCAGCTCGAGGGTCTCGACATCCAGGTCGTTGGTGGGCTCGTCGAGTACCAGCAAATTGGCCGGGCGCAGAAACAGCTTGGCCAGCAGCAACCGGTTGCGCTCGCCACCGGACAGGGCCGATACGGGCTGGCGCGCGCGTTCCGGCGGGAACAGGAAATCCCCGAGATAGCTCAGCACATGTCGGGTCTCGCCATTCACGGTGACGCGGTCACGGCCCTCGCCGACCGCATCCTGCACGGTGGTCGTCTCGTCGAGACGCGCCCGTGCCTGGTCGAAATAGGCGATCTCGAGCTGGGTGCCCAGCTTGACCGTTCCGGAAAGTGGCTCCACCTGGCCCAGCAGCCCGCGCAGCAGCGTGGTCTTGCCGGCGCCATTGGGGCCGATGATGCCCAGGGCGTCGCCACGCTGGAGCAGCAGGTTCACGTCGCGCACCACCGGCGTGTCGCCGTAGCCGAAGTCCGCATGCTCCGCCTCGATCACCAAACGGCCGGAACGCTGCTCGGGGGACAGCTGCATGCGTACCTGTCCCCCCAGCTCGCGTCGTTCGGCGCGCTTCTTGCGCAGGGCCTGCAGGGCGCGCACCCGCCCCTCGTTGCGGGTACGCCGGGCCTTGATGCCCTGGCGGATCCAGGTCTCCTCCTGCGCCAGCTTGCGATCGAACTCGGCGCGCTGACGCGCCTCGACCTCCAGGCGCTCGGCCTGGCGCGTGCGGAAGGCCTCGATCGAGGGCGGGTGTTCGTACACCTGGCCACGATCCAGCTCCAGGATGCGAGTGGCGACCTGTTCCATGAACTGGCGGTCATGGCTGATGAACACCACCGTGAGCCCGCTCCCGCGCAGGAACTCCTCCAGCCAGCGGATCGCAGCCACATCCAGGTGGTTGGTCGGCTCGTCCAGCAGCAACAGCTGCGGCTCGCGCACCAGCTCGCGCGCCAGCCAGACGCGACGCTTGAGCCCGCCGGAGAGCGCAGCGAATCCGGCCTCGGGGTCGAGCTCCAGGCGCGAAAGCGTCGTTTCGACCCGGTTTTGCAGACTCCAGCCGTCGATCGCCTCCAGCCGGGCCTGGACCGGGCCCATCTTCTCCAGGGCCTCGGCGTCACCACTGGCGGCGGCCTGGCTCAGGTGGTGAAAACGCTCCAGCAGTTGCCCGGCCTCGCCCAGCCCCTCGGCGACCACATCGAACACCGTGCCCTCGACCCCGGGCGGCAGCTCCTGGGTCAGGTATGCGGTCGCCAGGCCGTCCTGGCGGACCACCTCGCCCGAGTCCGGCTGGATTGCACCCGCAATCACCTTGAGCAAGGTCGACTTGCCCTCGCCGTTACGCCCGGCTACCGCCACGCGTCCGCCGGGCTCCAGGCTCAGATTCAGGCCATCCAGCAACGGCGCCATGCCATAGGCCAGGTGGATATCGCGCAGGGTCAGCAGAGCCATCGAGATCGAGAGGAATCCAGTTGGGGAACCCGGCAAACGCCGGGCAGAAGGGGTTCAGGGGGAATCGTGAACCAGGGAGTGCGACCAGGGAAACAAATGTTTCCCTAGACGTTCAGGCCCTTGACCACCAGCACCGGGCAGTCAGCACCGCCAATCACGCGCTCGGACACCGAACCCATCAGCAGACGCTTGAGGCCGGTACGTCCGTGGCTGCCCACGACGATCAGGTCGCGATTGTCGCGCCGCGCCACGTCAATCAGGGTGACCTCGGCGCGGCCTTCCTCGAAGGTCGCGTCCGCCTGAAGGCCCTGCTCCCGGGCCTCGCCCTGCAGGCGCTGGATCGCATCGACGCCCTCCTGGCGGCGTTCGTCACTCTGGCCGGGCACGGCGACCGAGGCGATGGTGATCGGCAGCTGACAATAGCCGGCCAGTTCGATCGCCGCACGCGCCGCCTGATCGCCCAGTTCGGAGCCATCGGTCCCGACCAGCAGCCCCCGGTGCGGCGCCTGCGCGCCACGCGGAACGACCATGACGTTACACGGCGCCGTGCCCACCACCTTGCGCGTCGCGTCGCCGACCATCAGACGCGCGAGATCGTTGCGGTCGCGGCGCCCGATCACGATCAGGCCGGCCTTGTACTCCTCGGCGATCTTGACGATCTCCTGATGCCGGTCCACTCCGTGGCGCAGGATGGGCAGGGCATCGAGGCCCTGCTCGCGCGCCTTTTTCTCGAGCACGTCCAGGTCGCCCTGCGCGGTCACGCTCGCATCGTGGCTGCGCCGGGGCGACAGTGCGTCGTGCTGCGTATCGGTAGGAATGATACGCGCGAGGATGAGCCGGGCCCCGCAACGCTGGGCCAGATCCAGGCCGACAGCCTCGGCCGACTCGCTGAACTCGGAGCCGTCAGTCGCGAGCACGATCGTCTCGAAACGGCAAAGCGGGGCATCGGACATGGGGCGTCTCCCTGACAGTTTTCGACCAGCATAACCGACCGGCCGGCGCACGACAGCCAGCGTCTCGCGAAAGGTCCGAACGGCCCGCTTTTTGCGTCCAACCGCCCGGGATGAAATAATCGCGCGCTTTCAAGGGGAAGCACCGGCGACGCCTCCCACGCCACTGGCCACCGGCCAGGGCCACTCGCCAGCCCCCTCAGCCCCGGCTCTGCACCGTCCGGTGCGGGTCTTCAGGATACGAAATCGATACATGGAAAACCTTACGCTGACCACCGAGATGATCGTGGTGCTCGCGCTACTGGCGTTCACCATCTTCCTGTTTGTGACGGAGGTCATCCGTGTGGACCTGGCTGCCATCTCGGTGATGGTGCTGCTCGGCCTGCTGACGCTGGTGCCCGGGCTCGGGCTGCTGGTCGCGCAGGACGAACTGTTCAGCGGTTTTGCCTCCAATGCGGTGATCGCGATCATCGCGGTGATGATCATCGGCGCCGGTCTCGACAAGACCGGCGTGATGCACAAGGTGGCCGCCTTCATCATGCGCGTGGGCGGCACCACCGAGAAGAGCATCATCCCGACGGTCTCCGGCACCGTCGGCGTCATCTCGAGCTTCATGCAGAACATCGGCGCCGCCGCGCTGTTCATGCCGGTGATGAGCCGGATCTCCAGCCGCCTCGGGATCCCGCTGTCGCGCCTGCTGATGCCGATGGGCTTCGCCGCGATCGTCGGCGGCACCATCACCCTGGTCGGTTCCAGCCCGCTGATCCTGCTGAATGACCTGCTGCCGTCGAACATGGAGCCCTTCCAGCTGTTCGACGTCACCCCGATCGGCCTCGCGCTGCTGGCCACTACCATCGTCTACTTCGTGGTGCTGGGCCGTTTCGTACTGCCTTCGGTCAAGTCCAAGTCCGCGCAGCGCGAGAGTGCACAGGAGTATTTCCAGCGGGTATACGGCCTGTCCTACGAGATCCACGAAGTATTCGTTCCCGAGAAGGACCCGCTGGTGGGCCGCACCGTGGCCGAGATCGAACGCGAGACCGGGATCGCCATCGTCGGCACCTACGTGCGCGACGAGCTGCGCATGGCCCCCTGGACCGGCTACGAGATCCAGGCCAACTCGCACCTGGCGGTGCTCGCCAGCCCCGCGCGCATGGAAAAGCTGTGCGAGGGCACGCGCAAGCGCCCCACCACGCGCCTGGACGTGTTTGCGAACGCGCTGGACACCAGCCGCTCGGGGGTCGCCGAGGTCGCCATCGCGCCTGGCTCCAACCTCGCCGGCAAGACCGTGACCGAACTGGCCATGCGCCAGACCTACGGCCTGTCGGTGATGCGCATCCAGCGCGGCAGCGAGACCTTCGGCGAGGGCCTGCGTGACATCCCGCTGGAGATCGGCGACATCCTGGTTGTGCACTGCACCTGGGAGTCGCTGGCGCGCCTGGACAAGGATCGCGACTTTGTCGTGATTACCTCCGACTACCCGCGCGAGGAGCTGCGCCCCTCCAAGGTCCCGCATGCGCTGTTCTTCCTGGCGCTGACGGTGGGCTTGATCCTGTTCACCGACCTGATGCTGTCGGTCGCGCTGCTGACCGGCGCGCTGGGCATGATCCTGACCGGCGTGATCAGCCTCGACGACGCCTATCGCTCGGTGAGCTGGAAGACGGTGTTCCTGCTGGCCTCACTAATACCGCTGGGGATGGCGGTGGAGAACACGGGCACCGCCGCGTGGATTGCGCAGAACACGCTGGAACTGCTGGGGACCGTCCCGCCCTGGGTGCTGCAGGCGACGATCTTCGCGCTGGCCACGTTCTTTACGCTGGTCATGTCCAATGTCGGTGCGACCGTGCTGCTGGTGCCGCTGGCGATCAACTTCGCGATCGCCGCCCAGGCCGCGGGGATGGACGCCGACCCGCGCGTGTTCGCGCTGACCGTGGCGATCGCCACCTCGAATTCCTTCCTGATCCCGACCCACCAGGTGAACGCCCTGATCATGGGCCCCGGCGGCTACCGGGTGAAGGACTACATGAAGGCCGGCGGCATCATGACGCTGCTGTTCGGTATCGTGGCCATGCTGATGCTCAATCTCATTTTCTAAACTCGTCCGTACACTATTCGTCGCAAGAAGCTATGCAAGGAGAAACCCCATGTCGCAAAAACATCCCGTGATCGCGGTCACCGGCTCCTCGGGAGCCGGCACCTCCACCGTGAAGCGCTCGTTCGAGTCGATCTTCCGCCGCGAGCAGATCAACCCGGTCGTCATCGAGGGCGACAGCTTCCATCGCTATGACCGCAAGGCGATGAAGGAGGCCATGCAGAAGGCCGCCGACGAAGGCAATCAGCACTTCTCCCATTTCGGCCCCGAGGCCAACCTGTTCGATCGCATCGAGGATCTGTTCAAGACCTACGGCGAGACCGGCCAGGGCCAGAAGCGCTACTACCTGCACTCCGACGAGGAAGCCGCCGCTCACAACGAGCGTCTCGGCACCAACCTCGGCCCGGGCGAGTTCACCCCCTGGGAAGAGATCCAGCCGGGCACCGATCTGATGTTCTACGAAGGCCTGCACGGCCTGGTCGTGAACGGTGAAGTAAATGCCGCGCAGCACGTGGACCTGGGCATCGGCGTGGTGCCGATCGTAAACCTCGAGTGGATCCAGAAGATCTTCCGCGACAATGCCGAGCGTGGTTATTCCGCCGAGGCGATTGTGGACACGATCCTGCGCCGCATGCCGGATTACGTGAACTACATCACCCCGCAGTTTGGCCACACCGACATCAACTTCCAGCGCGTGCCGACGGTGGACACCTCCAACCCGTTCATCGCCCGGGACATCCCCACCCCCGACGAGAGCATGGTGGTCATCCGCTTCAGGGAGCCGAAGAAGTTCGGTGTGGACTTCCCCTACCTGCTGAACATGCTGCCCGACTCCTTCATGTCCCGGCCGAACACCATCGTGGTGCCCGGCGGCAAGATGAGCTTCGCGATGGAGGTCATCCTCGCGCCGATCATCCACGACATGCTGTCGCGTCGCGGCTGAGCGCAAGCGCTCCGGAAGTTCCCCTAGCCCCGCTCCGGCGGGGCTTTTTTGTGGCGACAGGTGTTTGGGCTAGCATTCCGGCGATCCCACCTGGACTCATGGAGTTGCCGTGTTCGGACTGTTCGGGCCACGCCCTGCGCAACAGATGGAACGCTTTCGCAGCCGCTATACCGGCCGCTCGCTGATCGTGCACCAGGGCTTCGAGGGCGACTGGCTGGAGGAACTGCTGAAGCAGCCCGGCGGCGGCGGGCACTTCCGTATCGACAGCCGCCGTCTGCCGACGCGGCGCCCCACGCCGATCGAGTGGCTGGTACAGACCCATGTGCTGCCCCTGGCGCTGCCCCAGCCGCTTTACCTGGACATCCGCGAGGATGCGATCCTCGCGCGGCACCTGATGCGGGGCGAACGGGCGGTCCACCCCTCCGAGATCGCCTGGTTCCTGGAGGAGCTGGACACCCGCCACCATGCCCGCCTGGAGTTCACAGAAAACGACCAGATGACCATCCGGCGCGGCATCCCCGAAACCGACAACGAGGCCCTCAGCATGCTGGAACAGCTAGGGAAGCACTGATCAATGTACACACTCGCGTTGGTACCCCAGGTTTTCCGAGACCAGGCGCGCCGTGCAGCGGGTAGTGGTTCTACCCGCAAGCGGCGCAACGCAGGATCGGGGAACCTGGGGTGCCAACCCCGAAGGGGCTCGGCCGCTTTTGCATGCGCACGGCGTTGCGGCTCCCTTGTGCAGAATGACTGCACGGCAGTCACCGCGCCTTGTTCGCACGCAAAAGCGACTCGAGCGCGAGCGTGTACATTGATCAGTGTTTCCCTGGGGCTTTGATGGAGTCCTGAACGTTGATGGAACGCTTTGTCAGTACCGCCGCCAGCGGCAATGATCCGCGCACCCTCGCCGCCGAACTGATCCAGGGGCTGGGCACGCTGCCGCCCCGGGATCCGGAGACCGTGCGCGTGGGCTTTATCTACGTGTCGGATGCGCTGAGCCGCAATGTTCGCCTGGTCATGGACACGCTGCGCAAGGCACTCGGGGTGGACCATTTCGTCGGCGGCATGGGCATGGCCGTGATCGGGCCAGACCGGGAATTCTACGAAGACCCGGCGATTACCCTGATGATCGGCGACCTGCCGACCGGTTCCGCGCGCGTGATTCAGCGTCCGGTCCACAGCCTGGACGAGCTGAAGCAGGCCCTGGACGGTTTCCTCGACCCCGCCACCCCGGGCCGGTTGCTGCTGAACGCCGATCCACGCACGGAGGGTGTCGAGGCCGTGCTGACCGAGATCGGCGACCAGACCGCCTGGTTCGCCACCGGCGGCGTACACTCCGGCGAGGAGGGGGCCGGGCAGATCGCCGATGGCGTGGTCGCCTCGGGCATGACCGGGCTCGCGCTGCGCGACGATGTCGCGATCGCCGCACGCCACAGCCAGGGCTGCACCCCGCTGCCCGGCCAGCACGAGCTGACTGAGACCTGGCGCAACATCATCGTGCAGCTGGATGGTCAGCGAGCACTGCCGGCATTCAAGGGCATCATCGGCGACGTCCTGTCGCGCGACCTGGAGCGGGCGCTGGGCTACATCCTGGTCGGCTTCCCGATCGCCGGCTCGGACACCGGCGACTACCGGGTCCGCAATATCATCGGCGTGGACCTCGATCAGCAGGTGCTCGCGGTCGGCGAACTGCTGGAGCCCGGGCAGAAGATCCTGTTCGTACGCCGCGACGGCCAGGCCGCTCGCGACGACCTCGAGCGCATGCTGGAGCAGATTCGCGCCCAGGCCCCGAACGGGATCCGCGGGGCGATCTATGTCTCCTGCATCGGACGCGGGCGCCACCAGTTCGGCCAGGAGGGCGCGGAACTGGCAATCGTGCAGCAGGGTCTGGGGGATGTACCCCTGATCGGCTTTTTCGCCAATGGCGAGATCTTCGCCAACCGCCTGTACGGCTACACCGGGGTCCTTACCCTATTCACCTGAACCAAGGGACTGGCATGCAATACCGCAAACTGGGACGCACCGATATCGAGGTCAGCCTGATCGGCCTGGGCACCATGACCTGGGGCGAGCAGAACACCGAGGCCGAGGCACACGAGCAGCTGGACTACGCGCTCGACCAGGGCGTGAACCTGATCGATGCGGCCGAGATGTACCCGGTCCCGCCGCGCGAGGAGACTCAGGGGCTGACCGAGACCTACATCGGCAACTGGCTGGCGAAGCGCGGCAACCGCGACCGCGTGGTGCTGGCCAGCAAGGTCGCCGGCCCCGGGATGATCGATTACCTGCGCGGTGGCCCGCAGCTGAACCGCGAACACATCGAGCAGGCCCTGAACGACAGCCTCCTGCGCCTGCAGACCGACTACCTGGACCTCTACCAGGTCCACTGGCCGGCGCGCGCCACCAACTTCTTTGGCCAGCTCGGCTACGTTCACAAGCCGGACGAGAGCGCGACCTCGATCGAAGAGACCGCGGCGGCGCTGAAGGCCGTGGTCGAGAGCGGCCGCGTGCGCGCCATCGGCATCTCCAACGAGACCCCGTGGGGGTTCATGGAGTGGATACGCGCCCATGACCGCGGCCTGTCCGAGCGCATCGTCTCCATCCAGAACCCCTACAACCTGCTCAACCGCAGCTTCGAGGCGGGGCTGGCGGAGATGGCCATCCGCGAGGACGCCGGCCTGCTGGCCTATTCGCCGCTGGCCTTCGGCATGCTCTCCGGCAAGTACCTGGACGGGGCAAAGCCCGCGGGGGCGCGCCTGACGCTGTTCGAGCGCTTCCAGCGCTACAGCAACGAATCCGGCCTGGCCGCGACCGCGGAGTACGCGCGCCTGGCCCGCGAACACGGCCTGACCCCGTCACAGCTGGCGCTGGCCTTCATCAACCAGCAGCCCTTCGTGACCAGCAACCTGATCGGGGCAACCACGATGGAGCAGCTGCGCGAGAACATCGCCACCGTCAACATCACCCTGTCCGATGCCGTGCTGGAGGCCATCGAGGCCATCCACGCCCGCTATACCTACCCCTGTCCGTAGGACCACCGCCGGTGCACCTGATCGATACGCATGTCCACCTGGACCTGGACGCGTTCGATCCGGATCGCCCGGCGGTGCTGGACCGCGCCCGCGCCGCCGGGGTTCAGGAACTCGTCCTGCCCGGCGTCACCCGCGCACGCTGGCCGGACCTCGACGCCTTGTACCGCCAGCACGCGGGTCTGCATGTCGCCTACGGCCTGCACCCGATCTTTCTGCAGGCGCATGCGGACGCGGACCTTGACGCCCTGGAGGCCTGGCTGGATACGCACCCGGAGACCATCGCGGTCGGCGAGATCGGGCTCGATGGCTATCAAGAGGGGCTCGACTGGGACCGCCAGTGGCGCTTCTACACGCGGCAGCTGGCCATCGCGCGGGAGCGCGACCTGCCGGTGATCATCCACAGCCGGCGCGCGCTGGACGCAGTGCTGAAAGGCCTGCGCCAGCAGCCCGGCGTGACCGGGATCCTGCATGCCTTTATCGGCTCGCCGCAGCAGGCCCGACAAGCGGCGGATCTCGGCTGCTGTCTGGGCATCGGCGGGCCGGTGACCTACGAACGGGCGAAACGACTGCACCGCGTGGTGCGCGAGGCCCCGCTGGAGGCGCTGGTCGTGGAGACCGATGCCCCGGACCAGCCACTGGCCGGGCACCAGGGCGAGCGCAACGAACCGATGATGACCGCCGAGGTGAACCGCCATCTGGCCCGCCTGCGGGACATCGACCCGGCCGAGATGGCTATAATCACGTCACAAAATGCACGCCGGGTCCTCCGGCTCCCGAACGACCCGGATCCATGAGCACGCCCCACAATCCCTACAGCGAACGCACCGACCTCCTGCTGGGTCCCGACGTCACCGCCGGCCTGCGCGACCGGCATGTATTCATCGCCGGGCTGGGCGGGGTCGGGAGTTTTGCCGCCGAGGCGATCGCACGCGCCGGGGTCGGACGCATGACGCTGGTGGATCACGATGTGGTCGCCGCCTCCAACCTGAACCGCCAGCTGGTCGCACTGCGCTCCACCGTGGACCAGCCCAAGACCGCGGTGATGGAGGCACGCATCCGCGATATCGACCCGGAGATCGAACTGAACATCCAGCGCGAGTTCCTGCGTCCGGACAGCATTGCCGACCTGGTGCCGGAAGACGCCGACTTCGTGCTCGACGCAATCGACTCCATTGCTTGCAAGGCGGCGCTGGTCGCCGGGGCCCAGCGCCGCGGCCAGGCGGTGATCTCGAGCATGGGGGCCGGCGGGCGCATCGACCCCACGGCCGTACGGGTCGGCCCGCTGGAGTCCACCCGCGTCTGCCCGCTGGCGCGGCAGATGCGCAAGAACCTGCGCCGCATGGACGCGCGGCTCGACTACCCCGTGGTGTTCTCGATCGAGCAGCCGCGCAAGGGCACCGAACACCGGCCGGTCGAGGGCGGCCGGCCACGCTCGGTCAACGGCACGATCTCCTACCTGCCCGCGATCTTCGGCCTGACCGCCGCCGGCCACGTGATCCAGACCCTGATCGCCCGCGCCTGACTCGCCCAGCCCCGTCATTGCGAGGCGCAAAGCGCCGCGGCAATCGCCGAGGAGCTCCCCCAGCGGTCCTGCTATTCGTCGAACACGGCCTCGATGCGGGCCTGGATGTGCTGGTCGGCGTCGGGGCCGTACTGCGTGCCGGCCGGGTCGAAGCGGTCGCAGAAGGCGTAGGCGAACTTCAGGTCCTTCACGCCCAGGGCGCCGAACAGGCGCGCCTCGAAGGAATGATCGTCCGGCGTCTGGATCAGCGTGGGCCAGCCATCCGCCCCCGGCGCCAGCGCGGGCCCGAAGAACACGACGCCCGGCAGGTTCTTCAGCCGCAGGGCACAGGTACCCTCGGTCACCCCGGCCATCGGCAGGAAATCGATGGTGCGCGACAGGCGCTGCTTGCGGTTGAAGGCGATGTCGATCTCGCCGCCGGCCGCACGGATTGCCGGTGCCTCGGCCTCGAACGCCAGGGTCTCCAGCCCAGCCGCCCGCCAGGCATCCAGGTCCTGCGCGCCATGGCGACTGGGCAAAAACAGGTAGGCGGGCTTTGTGATCGCCCGAATCGCCTCCAGCAGGGATTCGGAATACGCCGGGGCGTTGACCAGCACGCCCCCCAGCTCGCGGTCGTCGATCAGCCAGACGGCCGGGTCCGAGGCGCCCACGCGGTAGATGCTGCGGTCACGCAATTCGACCAGCGGGGCACTGATCAGCGGTTCACTGCTCATGCGGCTCCTCCGACGGCGATTTCGCGGGACGCGGCTCGATCTCGGCCATGGTGGTCTCGATCCATTCTTCGGCTTCGCTTAGTACCTCGACGGGCTTGCGCCCGGCGGTCTCGACTGGCGGGCCGACCACCACCTCGATGGTGCCGGGGTAGCGCCGGAGGCCCTTTTTCGGCCAGAAGCTCCCGCTGTTCAGCGCCACCGGCAGCACCGGGTATCCGGTGCGTGCCGCCAGTATTGCGCCGCCCTGGCGGTAGCGCCCGTGCTCGCCCGGTGCCACGCGCGTCCCCTCGGGAAAGACGATCACCCAGCGGCCCTGGTCCAGGCGCTGCTGACCCTCCGCGACCAGGTTCTCCAGCGCCTGACGCCCGGCCTCGCGGTCGATCGGGACCGGGTCCAGCATGGACAGGGTCCAGCCGAACAGGGGGATGCGCATCAGCTCGCGCTTGAGCACCCAGGTCTGCATCGGAAAGATCGCCACATAAGCGACCGTCTCCCACGCGGACTGGTGCTTGGAGAGCACCACATGCGGCCGCGAGGGGTCGATGTGCTCGGCACCGCGCACCCGGTAGTCCAGCCCGCAGGTGATGCGCAGCCACCAGACGTTGAAGCGCCCCCACTGGGTCAGGACGCGATAGCGCGCCGGGCGCGAAAGCGGCCAGATCAGCGGCGGGACCAGCAGGCCGAACACCAGCGTGGAGCCGATAAACCCCAGTTGGAACAGGAGGCCTCGGATCAGGGGGAGCATGCGGCGGCGCTATCCCGTGGCCAGGCGGCCGATGTCGGCCACGGTCTCGAACGCGCGGCGCAGTTCGCGCAGCAGCGCCAGGCGGTTGCGCCGCTCGGCGGCATCCTCGGCCATCACCATCACCTGGTCGAAGAAGGTATCGACACGATCACGCAGGCCCGCCAGCTCGCCCAGTGCGTGCAGGTAGTCGCCATCGGCCACCGCCTGCTCGACGCCGGGACGCACCGCCTGCAGACCCTGGTAGAGCTGGCGCTCCTCGTCCAGCGCCAGGGCCTCGGGGTCGAGGTCGGCCTCGGCCTCCTCGCCGGCCTTGCGCAGCAGGTTGTGGATGCGCTTGTTCGCCGCGGCCAGGGCCTCGGCCTCCGGGCGCTCGCGGAACAGGCTGACCGCGCGCACGCGGCGGACGAAGTCCAGCGGGGTATCGGGCACGACCGCGGCCACCGCCTCGATGGTCTCGTGCGCCTGGCCCTGCTCCAGCAGGTAGCCGCGCAGGCGCTCCAGGATGTACTCGCGCACCGGTTCCACCGCCTGGTCGGCCTCCGGCACCCGTTCGCGGATCGGCTCGGCCGCGGCTTGCAGCAGCGGGGTCAGGGCCAGCGGCAGTTCGCGCTCGACCAGGATGCGCACCAGCCCCAGCGCGGCGCGGCGCAGGGCGAACGGGTCCTTGGTACCGGTGGGCTGCTTGCCGATCGCGAAGATCCCGACCAGCGTATCCAGCCGATCCGCCAGCGCCAGTGCCTGGGCCAGCGGGACATCCGGCAGCTCGGAGCCGGACTGGCGCGGCCAGTAGTGCTGTTCGATCGCGGCCGCGACCGCTTCGTCCTCGCGGTCGTGCAGGGCGTAGTAGCGCCCCATCGTGCCCTGCAGCTCGGTGAACTCGAACACCATCTGAGTCACGAGATCGCACTTGGCCAGGCGCGCGGCGCGCGCGGCCAGCCCGGCATCCAGCCCCATCAGGCCGGCCAGGCGCTGCATCAAGGCCTCCAGACGCACGGACTTGTCGCGCAGCGTGCCCAAGCGCTTCTCGAATACCACCGAGTCCAGCGCGTCCAGCCGCTCCTCCAGGCGCTTCTTGCGGTCCTGCTGCCAGAAGAATTCGGCATCGGCGAAGCGCGGGCGCAGGACGCGCTCGTTGCCGTCGCGCACCGCGTGCGGGTCGCGCGACTCGATGTTGCTGATCACGATGAAGTGCGGCTGCATGCGCCCGGCCTCGTCGACCACCGGGAAGTATTTCTGGTTGTCCTGCATGGTAGAGATCAGCGCCTCCTGCGGGACATCCAGGAAACGCGGATCGAAACCGCCGGTCAGGGCCACCGGCCACTCCACCAGCGCGGTCACCTCGTCCAGCAGGTCGGCATCGACCAGTGCGCGCCCGCCCAGGGCCTTGGCCTGCTCGTGCACCTGCGCCAGGATGTTCTCGCGCCGCGCCTCGAACGACGGCTCGACAAAGCCGGGGCTGCGCAGCCGCTCGGCGTAGTCGTTGCCGCGCTTCAGCTCCAGCGCACCGGGCTGGTGGAAGCGGTGACCATGCGTGGCCCGCCCGGCGGTCTGCTCCAGCACCGTCATCTCCAGCACCTCGGTCCCGTGCAGGACGACCAGCCAGTGCGCGGGGCGCACGAACTCGGTGCGGCTGCTGCCCCAGCGCATGCGCTTGGGCGTGGGCAGGGCCTCCAGCGCGGCCTCCAGCATCTCCGGCAGCAGCTCGCCGAGGGCGCGGCCCGGCTGCATCTGGCGGAAGACCAGGTATTCGCCCTTGTCGGTGGTCTCGCGTTCCAGGCGCTCGACCTCCACTCCGCAGGAGCGGGCAAAGCCCAGCACCGCCTTGGTCGGCTCGCCGGCGGCGTCGAAGGCGGCGGCCACGGCCGGGCCGCGGCGCTCCTGGAGCTGGTCGGGCTGGCGCGCGGGCACATCGGGGAACAGCACGGCCAGCCGCCGCGGGGTGGCGAAGGCCTCGGGCGCGCCCGGTTCCAGCCCGGCCTCGCGCAGGCGGGTGGCCAGGCCCTGGGCCAGGGCGTCACGCAGGCGCGGCAGGGCGGTGGGGGGCAGCTCCTCGGTGCCCAGTTCGATCAGGAGTTCGCGGGCTTCAGCCATGTCGGGTCCAGTTCGGGTCCATCAGGGCCGCGCGGTCGGGCGCACGGTCCGGAAAAGGGTTCAGGCGGCGTCGGGCTTGTTCGCGTCGTCGTCGGCGCATAGCGGGAAGCCCAGGGCCTCGCGCGACTCGTAGTACTTCTGGGCGACGTTTCGCGACAGCTCGCGCACGCGCAGGATGTAGCGCTGGCGCTCGGTGACCGAGATCGCGCCGCGGGCATCCAGCAGGTTGAAGCTGTGGGAGGCGCGCAGCATCTGCTCGTAGGCCGGCAGCGGCAGGCCCAGCTCGATCATGCGGTCGCTCTCGTTTGCGTGCTGGTCGAAGGCGGCGAACAGGGCATCGCGATCGGCATGCTCGAAGTTGTAGGTGGACTGCTCCACCTCGTTCTGGTGATAGACGTCGCCATAGGTCACCGGGCGGCCGTCGGGCCCGACGGTCCAGACCAGATCGAATACGCTCTCCACCCCCTGCAGGTACATCGCCAGGCGTTCCAGCCCGTAGGTGATCTCGCCGGAGACCGGGTGGCAGTCCAGCCCGCCGACCTGCTGGAAGTAGGTGAACTGGGTGACCTCCATGCCGTTCAGCCAGACCTCCCAGCCCAGGCCCCAGGCGCCGAGGGTCGGGGACTCCCAGTTGTCCTCGACGAAGCGCACATCATGGGTGAGCGTGTCGAAGCCCAGGGCCTCCAGGGAGCCCAGGTAGAGATCCTGGATGTCCGGCGGCGACGGCTTCAGCAACACCTGGAACTGGTAGTAGTGCTGCAGGCGGTTGGGGTTGTCGCCATAGCGACCGTCGGTGGGACGGCGGCTGGGCTGCACATAGGCCGCGCGCCACGGCTCCGGCCCGATCGAACGCAGGAAGGTCGCCGGATGGAAGGTACCGGCCCCCATCTCCATGTCGTAGGGCTGCAGGACCACGCAACCGTGGTCGTTCCAGTAGTCCTGCAACCGGCGAATCAGGTCCTGGAAGGTGGGGCTGCTGCTGGACGGGGTGCGTTCGTGCGCCATGCGGGATCCCGGGTCAGGGCAAAGCGGACAGTATATCGGCCGGGCTCCGGCTGCGGCCACCGCTGAAGGCAGTGCAAGCGTCTTGCATGTGGCGGAGGCACGCCCATACTGAGGGCCTGACCCTGTTCGGGAGGGATGTCCTGAGCGACCCCCGCGCCAACTCCGAGGCCACGATCTCGCCCGAAAACGGCCGGCGCTACCGTGCCACGCGCCGGGTAACGGTCGTGGGCGCGGTGGTGAATGCCTTTCTTGCCCTGGCACAGCTGCTGAGCGGATGGCTGCTGAACTCGCAGGCGCTGATCGCCGACGGCGTGCACACCCTGTCGGACCTGATCACCGATGGTGTGGTGCTGTTCGCCGCTGGCAAGGCCGCGGCCTCGCCCGATCATGACCACCCCTACGGACACGGGCGTATCGAGACCCTGGCCACCGTAGTCGTCGGTGTGTTCCTCGCACTGGCCGGCCTCGGGATCGCCTGGGCCGCCGGACAGCGGCTGATGGATACCAACGCCGCGACCCCAGGGCCGGCCCCGGCCGCGCTCGCCTTTGCGGTGCTGACGCTGGTGGCCAAGGAGGGGCTCTATCAGTACACCCACCGTGTGGCGAAACGGATCGGCTCGCGGATGCTGGATGCGAACGCCTGGCATCACCGCACGGATGCGATCTCCTCGCTGTTCGTGCTGGTCGGGGTCGGGGCCGCGGTGGCGGGCTTCCCGTGGGCGGATGCCCTGGCGGCGCTGATCGTTGCCCTGTTCATCCTGCATATCGCCGGGCGCCTGATCGTGCGCAGCGCGGCCGAACTGATTGACACGGCACTGGATCCGGAGGAGGTCGCGCGCATCCACCGCACGATCATGGAAGTGCCCGGGGTGAAGGATGCGCACATGCTGCGCACGCGGCGGCATGGGAGCGACGTGGTCGCCGATGTGCATATCCAGGTCGCCCCGATGATTTCGGTTTCCGAGGGACACCGGATTGCCGATGCGGTGTACGGGGCCGTCACCCAGCGCCACGAGCGGCTGCGCGATTTTACGGTCCATGTGGACCCGGAAAACGACCAAGATCAGGCTCGAAGCTCGAACCTGCCCCTGCGTCCGGAGATCGCCGAAGCGGTGCGCGAGGCCTGGGCCGACACCCCGGAACTGGATCGCCTGGAGCAGCTTTCCATGCACTATCTGAACGGGCGCATCCACCTGACCCTGACGCTGCGCCTTGACGGGGCATGCACGCCCGCGGACCTGAACGCGCGGGGCGAGGGCCTGTCACAGTCGCTGCAGGGCCATCCGCGCCTGAAGGACCGGCTGGGTGAGGTGAAGATCCTCTATCGCCCATGCACCACTGGCGTGCAACAAAAGACTTGATGCACTACTGTGGTGCCGATGACGCACGGATATTGTGCAGCCCGCCGCGTGGTACGGGCCTGATGAGTCCTGAACGACCGTCACAGGGCCAATCGATCGAACTGGCATGATGCCTGCATAGAACCGATTCAACGCCGGCCGGGCTCGAATCGGCGCGGCGAACCCAAAGACCAAGAGCAAACCTAAGGAGACTCCCATGTCCGCAGCCGACGTGCTGAAGCAGATCCAGGAAAAGGAAGTCCGCTTTGTCGACTTCCGTTTCACCGACTCCAAGGGCAAGGAACAGCATGTAACCGTTCCAGCCCATGACCTCGACGAAGAGTCGTTCGAGGAAGGCAAGATGTTCGACGGGTCGTCGATCTCCGGCTGGAAGGGCATCAACGAGTCCGACATGATCCTGATGCCGGATGCGGAGTCCGCGGTCATCGATCCGTTCTTCGAGGACATGACCATGAACATCCGCT
This sequence comes from Thioalkalivibrio sp. ALJ4, assembly GCF_000377225.1. Classification (NCBI taxonomy): domain Bacteria; kingdom Pseudomonadati; phylum Pseudomonadota; class Gammaproteobacteria; order Chromatiales; family Ectothiorhodospiraceae; genus Thioalkalivibrio; species Thioalkalivibrio sp. ALJ4. The sequence continues at coordinate 423,492 of NZ_KB897917.1, forward strand.
GCGACGTGGTCGAGCCGGCCACCATGCAGGGCTACGACCGCTGCCCGCGCTCCCTGGCGCGCCGTGCCGAGGCCTATCTGCAGAGCACCGGCATTGCCGACACCGCGCTGTTCGGGCCGGAAAATGAATTCTTCGTGTTCGACGATGTGAAATGGGGCTCGGACCTCTCCGGCTCCTACTGCCGCGTGGACTCCTCCGAGGCCTCCTGGAATTCCGAGCGCGTCTACGAAGACGGCAACATCGGGCACCGCCCGGGCGTGAAGGGTGGCTACTTCCCAGTGCCGCCGGTCGACAGCCTGCACGACATCCGCTCGACCATGTGCGAAGTGATGACCGAGATGGGCCTGACCACCGAGGTGCACCACCACGAGGTGGCCACCGCCGGCCAGTGCGAGATCGGTGTCGGCCCCGCGACGCTGACCCAGAAGGCTGACGAGGTGCAGGTACTGAAGTACGTGGTGCAGAACGTGGCCCACATGCACGGCAAGACCGCGACCTTCATGCCCAAGCCGATCGTCGGCGACAACGGCTCCGGCATGCACGTGCACCAGTCGCTGTCCAAGGACGGCAAGAACCTGTTCTCCGGTGACCTGTACGGCGGCCTGTCCGAGACCGCGCTGTACTACATCGGCGGTATCATCAAGCACGCCCGCTCGCTGAACGCCTTCACCAACCCGTCCACCAACAGCTACAAGCGTCTGGTGCCGGGCTTCGAGGCGCCGGTGATGCTGGCCTACTCCGCGCGCAACCGCTCCGCGTCGCTGCGCATCCCGTTCGTGATGAGCCCGAAGGCCCGCCGCATCGAGCTGCGCTTCCCGGACTCCACCGCCAACCCGTATCTGGCGTTCGCCGCGATGCTGATGGCCGGCCTGGACGGCATCCAGAACAAGATCCACCCGGGCGACGCGATGGACAAGAACCTCTACGACCTGCCGCCGGAAGAGGAAAAGGGCATCCCGCAGGTCTGCCATTCGCTGGACCAGGCGCTGGAAGCCCTGAACCAGGATCGCGAATACCTGACCCAGGGTGGCGTGTTCACCGACGACATGATCGATGCCTACATCGACCTGAAGATGGAAGAAGTCACGCGCATGCGCATGACCACCCATCCGGTCGAATTCGACATGTACTACAGCCTGTAAGGCATCCGCATCCGGCCCCTCGGGGCCAGATGCACCGGCCGCCGCGACCTTCGGGTCCGGCGGCTTTTTTTGTGCTCGGAACCTGGCTCGACCGGGTGTCAGCGATAGGGGTTGGGCTGGCCCTCGGGGGCCGGGTGGAAACGCTTGTAGGCCCAGTTGTACTGCTCGGGGCAGCGCCGGACCAGGGCCTCCACATGGGCGTTGATCGCGGCAGCGGCGCGGGCGAAGTCGCGGTCGGCAACCTCCGGCCCGGCCTCGATCTCGTGATAGCGAAACCCGCGCCCCTTCGGCAGGCGCTCGGCGAACAAGAACACGACATGGTCCTCGCGCCCACGCAGCAGGCGCGGCAGCAGGGTCATGGTCAGCGCCGGGTGGCCGAAGAACGGCGCATGCGTACCCGAGGCGCCCTTCGGGCTCTGATCCGGCAGGATGCCGATGATCTCGCCGCGATCACGTGACTGCTGCAGCACGCGCAGCCCGGAGCGGTCGGCCGGGGCCAGGGTCGCGCCGGTGGAGGCGCGGGCGTCGCGCACCCAGCGGTCGATCTCGGGGGTCTTGAACGGGCTGTACAGGGTGGCCATCGGCCCGTGGCAGGCGGCCTGCAGCCCGGCGAACTCCCAGGAACCCAGATGCGGGGCACACAGGAACAGCGCCCGCCCGCCCTCGCGTTCGCGCAGGCGGGCGTAGCGGGGCGGCTCGACCGCCAGTCGCTCGAGGGTTTGCGGCGTAGCCTGCCAGAGCCAGGGGGACTCGGTCAGTGCCCGGCCCATCGCCATCAGCGATCCACGCCCGACCCGGCGGCGCCAGGCGGTGTCCTTGTCCGGGAAACAGAGTTCGAGGTTGCGGCGGGTGATGCGGGCGGAGCGCGTCGGCCAGTACCAGGCCAGCGCGCCGAGCAACCCGCCCAGCGCATGATTTACGCGCAGAGGGAGGCGGGCGAGCAGGCGCAGACCGCCGGCGATCAACCGGTCACGCAGGTGCCGGCGTTCGGCCATGATCGCGGGATTCGGGTGGATCGGCCGGGGTCCGAGGCGGGATGCCGCCCTCGGTCATCAGCGGCTTCAGGGTTGTGCGCAGGTTGCGGAACAACCGCGGGTGCTGGGCCTCCTCCTGCGCGAGCAGCTGCTTCATGTGTTCGCGCTGGGTGGGCATCGCGAAGCAGGCCGGGCAGTTGTCCAGGATCACCGGCAGCCCGGCGGCCTCGGCGAAATCGCGGGTCTGGCGTTCGCGCACATAGACCAGCGGGCGGATCACCCGCAGGTCGCCTGCGTCGATCGCGTAGTGGGCCTTCATCGTACGCAGCTGGCCACCGTGGAAGGCGCTCATCATGAAGCTCTCGGCCAGGTCATCCAGGTGCTGGCCCAGCGCCAGCACGTTGTAGCCGTGTTCGCGCGCGGTGCGATACATCAGGCCGCGTTTCATTCGCGAGCAGAAGGAGCAGAACGAGTCGTTGTCCATGTGCTCGCCGGCCAGCTCCGCGATTGGCTCGGAGACGAAGTGATACGGGATGCCGTAACCACCGAGATAGTCCATCAGCCGCTGTGGCTCGAAGCCCTCGATCTCCGGGTTGATCGTGACCGCGCCAACCTCGAAGCGCACCGGTGCCCGCCGCGCCAGGCCATGCAGCAGCCACAGCAACGTCAGCGAATCCTTGCCACCGGACAGCCCGACCAGGATCCGGTCGCCCTCGCGGATCATGTCGAAGTCCGCGATGGCGCGGCCGGCCAGGCGGCGGATGGAGGTGGGGACGGCGGGCGTTTCCATGGCCCGCAACATAGGGCGGCGAGGCCCGCTTCGCAAGCGCCGCCATACCCGCAGCGGTTGCCGGATGGCGCCCATTGTCGGTGCAGCCATGCGCCGTTATGCACCCGGTGGAGGCAAGAAGCCCCGGCGCCCAGCGCCGGACGCGGGCCACACGCATGGCACCGCGCTTGCATACGGGTTGGACAGGCGCTTCAACGGTGGGGGACCGGTATGCACGATCGCAAGAGCTTGAGCCTGGCCGCCGAGCTGCGCCGGAACCTGCGCGCAGAGTTCCCGGCGGTGGCGCGGCTGTCGGTCACCAACCCCGACTTCATGGAGGCCATCCTGGACTACGCCTCACGCTCGCAGTCGAGCGCCGCCCAGGCCGCCGCGCTCTCGCTGCGCAGCGAATTGCAGCGTTCGGGGCACCTGGCACCGCCGGAAGCTGGGCCGGACTCGTCGGAACGCCACGTGGAGCCGCAACGGCGCCGGGTCTATCGGGGGCAGATCATCGACGAATAGACGGACTGCGGACTTTCCCTGCGCGAACGTTTTGGCGACACTCGGGGCCCGCAATCTAGGAAACACTGATCAATGGACACCCTTTACCCGGAGATCGAACCGCACAGCACAGGAAGGCTCGCGGTCGGTGACGGCCACGAGCTCTACTTTGAAGAATGCGGCACACCCGACGGGATTCCGGTCGTGTTTCTGCATGGCGGGCCGGGCTCGGGCTGCGAGCCGTGGCATCGGCGCTTCTACGACCCGCAGCGCTACCGCATCGTGCTGTTCGACCAGCGCGGCTGCGGGCGCTCGACGCCTCACGCGAGTCTGGAGGCCAACACCACCTGGCATGCAGTGGCCGATATCGAGCGCCTGCGCGAGCACCTGGGCATCGAGCGCTGGGCGGTGTTCGGTGGTTCCTGGGGCTCGACGCTGGGGCTGGCCTACGCACAGACCCATCCCGATCGCGTGCTGGGACTGATCCTGCGCGGGGTATTCCTGTGCCGGCCGCGGGACATCCAGTGGTTCTACCAGTCGGGGGCCGACCGCCTGTTTCCCGAGGCCTGGGCGCACTACCTACGGCCGATTCCAGCGGAGGAGCGCGACGACCTGGTCGGGGCCTACTACCGTCGGCTGACCGACCCGGATCCGGAGATCCGGCACACCGCGGCTCGCGCCTGGTCAGGCTGGGAAGGACACACCTCCTGCCTGATCCCGAACGATGACGTGATCGCGCATTTCGACGATCCGGAGGTGGCCGTAAGCCTGGCGCGGCTGGAGTGCCACTACTTCATGCACGACACCTTCCTGGAACCGGACCAGCTGCTGCGGGACGCACCACGCCTGCGCGACATACCGGGCTGGATCGTGCACGGACGCTACGACGTGGTGTGTCCGGTGGAGCAAGCGGTGGAACTGCATCGGGTCTGGCCGCAGGCGCGCATGGCGATCATCGCGGACGCCGGGCACTCGGCGGCCGAGCCAGGCATCGTGCGCAAGCTGATCGCGGCGACCGACACCCTGGCCGATGATCTCGAGGGGCAGGTCTCGGGCGGGACCGGGGCTGCCTCGACGTGATCGCGCTGATCCAGCGGGTGACCGAGGCCGCGGTGAACATCGGCGGCGAGCGCGCCGGTGCGATCGGGCCAGGGCTGCTGGCGCTGGTCGCGGTGCAGCCCGATGACAGCGAAGCGGCGGCCAGGCGGCTGCTGGAGCGGCTGCTCGGCTACCGCGTATTCGCGGATGCCGAAGGCCGCATGAACCTGAGCCTTCAGGATACCGGCGGGGGGCTCTTGCTAGTGCCGCAGTTCACGCTGGCCGCGGATACGCGCAAGGGGATGCGCCCAAGCTTTACCAGCGCCGCGAGCCCGGAGCACGGCCAGGCGCTGTTCGACTATCTGGCGAAGCAGGCGCAGGCATCGCATCCGCAAGTCGCTAGCGGGCGCTTTGGCGCGGACATGCTGGTCAGCCTGGTGAACGACGGCCCAGTGACCTTCTGGCTGGAGACGCGCGGCTGAGGAGGCCTGACCGAGGGCCCAAACAAAAGACCCGGCGCAAAGGCCGGGTCCTCGACATCACCAGTCTGGAGACCGGATCAGGCGGCGCGACGCAGGAACGGACGCTGGCCGGACTGCACGGCACGACGGATGAAGTCGGCGCGGCCGGCATCGCGACCATTCAGGTTGTCGGCGCACTGAGACGGCTCGTAGGCAGCCGCGGACAGCATCACCTCGAGCTCGCAGAGGTCGACCTTGGGCTCGGTCAGCTCTTCGGGGGTCACGTTCAGCTTGCGGCCGACGTTCCAGAACATGCGCGGGTTCCAGAGCTTGGTCTGGATACGCGGGGACTGAAACAGGGTGACGCAGCGGTTGTTGAGCTCTTGCTGATCCATGGGATACTCCTGATCGTACGGTTATTCGAGCGCGGCCGAATCTAGCCGACCCGCCCGGCGAATACAAGCGTTTCCTGATAGAAACTCCGGGAGTACCGCGTGCAAGGGGCTATTCCACGGTCACCGATTTCGCCAGATTGCGCGGCTGATCAACGTCCGTGCCCTTGAGCACCGCCGTATGGTAGGCCAGCAACTGCAACGGCACGGTCAGCAGGATCGGCGCCAGCCAGGGGCTCAGCGGCTCGCTCTGCGGCAGGCCGATCCAGATGTCCTCCGGGGCCAGGGTACGCGCCGCACTGGACTCGCCAATCACGATCAGCTGCCCGCCCCGGGCGCGCACCTCCTGGAGGTTGCTGGAGAGTTTCTCCAGCTGCGCGTCGTCGGGGGCCACGGCGACTACCGGCATCTCGGTGTCCACGAGCGCGAGCGGTCCGTGCTTCAGCTCGCCCGAGGGATACGCCTCGGCATGGATGTAGGAGATCTCCTTCAGCTTGAGCGCGCCCTCCAGGGCGATCGGGAAGTGCGCCCCGCGCCCGAGGAACAGGGCGTGGTGCCGCTCCATCAGATCCTCGGCGACGCGCGCAATCGGGTTGTCCAGGGCCAGGATGCGCGCCACCTGATCGGGGAGGCTGCGCAGGGCCGTCACCGCAGCGACGCGTTCCTCGGCGGTCATACGGGCGGCCGTAGCGGTCTGGCCCAGCAGGAGTACGAGGGTGGCGAGGGCGGCCAGCTGGGTCGTGAACGCCTTGGTCGAGGCGACGCCGATCTCGGGTCCGGCATGGGTCATCAGGACCAGATCGGCAGCCCGCGCCATGGTGCTCTCGGGGACATTGCAAATGGCCAGACGGGCCAGGAACGGCTCGTCCTGGGACTGGCGCAGCACCGCGAGGGTATCGGCGGTCTCCCCCGACTGGGAGATCACCACCAGCAGCGTGGCCGGGGCCAGCACGTGACGGCGATACCGGTATTCGCTTGCCACATCGACGCGGGCGGGCAGGCCCAGGTGCTCCTCGATCCAGTGGGCGGCCACCATTCCGGCGTGATAGCTGGTGCCGCAGGCCACGATTTGCACGGCGCTGACCTCGGCCAGGCGCTCGCTGGTACCGGGCCCGAGGATGTTTTCCAGGACGGCGTCCTCGCCCAGACGGCCGGACAGGGTCTCCGCCAGTGCGTGCGGTTGCTCGTAGATCTCCTTGAGCATGAAGTGGCGATACTCGCCACGATCGGCAACGCTTGCCTGGCAGCGGGTCTCGCGGACACTGCGCTCGACCGCCTGGCCGTGCAGGTCCTGGACCTCCACGCCCTTGCGCGTCAGGCGGGCGATATCTCCGTCCTCGAGGTCGACGAATCGCTGGGTCACCGGCAGCAGGGCCTGGACGTCCGAGGCGGCAAAGAACTCGCCGATTCCGAGCCCGAGGATCAGGGGGCTTCCGAAACGCGCGACGATCAGCTCGTCGGGATAGTCGGCAAAGACCGCCGCGATGGCATAGGCCCCTTCAAGGTCGGCACAGGCGCGGCGCATGGACTCGAGGGGCGAGGCCCCGTCGACCAGGGCCTGCTCGATCCGGTGGGCAATGACCTCGCTGTCGGTTGCCGACACGCAGTGCCAGCCGGCAGCGGCCAGCTCGTCTCGCAGCCGGGCATGGTTTTCGATAATGCCGTTATGGACGATGGCGACCCGGCCGTCACGGGAACGGTGGGGGTGGGCATTCACCTCGGTGGGCGGCCCGTGGGTGGCCCAGCGCGTATGGGCGATTCCCACCGGCCCTTGCAGGCCGGCCGCGTCGATCTGTTCCTCCAGGGTGGCCACCTTGCCGACCGCACGGACGTCGCGTAACGCGCGGTCCTCGATGACGGCTATACCGGCGGAGTCGTACCCGCGGTATTCCAGTCGATGCAGACCCTCGACGAAGATCGGGACCAGGTTGCGCTCACCAATACCTGCCAGCAGACCGCACATGCAAACTCCTTATGTCGAGTCGGACTTTTGTGTCTAGTCGGACTTCTTCTTGGGGCGCGGCCAGTCCTGGATAACGCGCGGGCGTGCACGGGTCAGCGCCAGCGCACGCGGGTCGACATCGTCGGACAAGGTCGAGCCCGCCCCCACCGTCGCGTCATCGCCGATGCGGATGGGCGCCACCAGGGCCGTGTTGGAGCCGATGAACGCTCGCTCGCCGATCTCGGTGCGATGCTTGTTGGCACCATCATAGTTGCAGGTAATCGTCCCTGCGCCCAGATTGGCGCCGGCCCCGACGCTGGCATCCCCGACGTAGGTCAGGTGGTTCGCCTTCGCGCCCGGACCCAGCGTGGCGTTCTTGATCTCGACAAAGTTGCCGACGCGGGCACCGGGGCCGAGCTCGGTCCCCGGGCGCAGACGGGCGAACGGCCCAACATTGGCCCCCTCGCCGATTCTTACACCTTCCAGGACACTGTGTGCCGCGACCTGCGTGCCGGATCCAATCTCGCAATCGCGCAACACGCAGCCGGGGCCAATATAGACATCGTCCGCCAGCGTCACCGTGCCCTCGATCACGACGTTCACGTCGATCGAACAGTCGTGTCCGAATTTCAGGACGCCGCGCACATCCAGGCGGGCGGGGTCCGCCACTGCGAGACCATCCCGCATCATCCGGGAGCACTGCTCCGCCTGGTGCAGGCGCTCCTGGACGGCCAGCTGCTCGCGGTCGTTCACACCCAGCACGGCGACGGGATCGGAACTGCGCACGACATCGATCACCCGTCCTTGACCTCGTGCCACGGCCACAATGTCGGTCAGATACCACTCGCGCGGCCCTGCCGGATCGGGCTCGCAGGAAGCTAGCCAACCACGCAAGTCCCCGGCCGGTGCGGCGAGCACGCCGGTATTGATCAGGTCGACCGCACGTTCCCCGCTGGTGGCCTCCTTGTGCTCGACGATCCGCTCCAGCTGGCCCGCGGCATCGAGGATCAGGCGACCGTATCCGGTGGGGTCGGGAACCTGAGCGGCCAGGACGGTTACGCCAGTGCCTCGAGCACAGGCCTCCAGGTCCGCGACCGGGATCCGCGGGACGTCCCCATAGGTCACCAGGACACGCGCATGGTCGGGGATGTGCTGCAGGGCCTGATGAACCGCATGCCCGGTCCCCCGCGGCTCGCCCTGGTCGATCCAGTCAAGTGCGGGGACGTGCTCGGCAAATGCGGCTCGCACACGTTCCTGTTCGTGGCTCACCACGACGTGGAGCGCGTCGGCTTCCAGCGGCGCCACGCGTTGGAGGACATGGTCCAGCAGGGGGCGTCCGGCTAGAGATTGCAGGACCTTGGGGAGGCGCGACCGCATGCGCGTCCCCTTGCCGGCCGCGAGGACCGCGATATGAAGGGGTGTCGTCTCAGGCATGGGTGCAATCATAAAGGGCCAACCGAATCGGTTGGCCCTTGGGGTCGGTCATTCGTCGCAGTTTGCCGGATTATTTCCGGCGCAACTTCTGGATCATCTGCAGGCGGGCGGCGGCCTCCACGAGTTCCGCCTGCGCCTTGGCGTAGTCGAAATCGGCCTTGGAGTTCTCCAGGGCCTCCTCCGCACGTTTCTTCGCCTCCAGGGCCTCGGCCTCGTCGAGATCCTTGGCCCGCACCGCCGTATCCGCCAGGACCGTCACATGATACGGCTGGACCTCGAGGATACCGCCCGAGACGAACACCGGCTGCGGATCGGCGCCTTCCTTTTCCAGGATGCGCAGCTCGCCCGGGTTCAGGCGCGCCAGCATCTGGGTGTGGCCCGCATAGACACCGACCTCGCCACCCTCGGCCGGGGCCGCGATCATCAGCGCGGTCCCGGAGTAGATGGACTCCTCGGCACTGACCACATCCACGTGCATCGTCATGGGCATGTTGCTCACTCCTTAGCCGAGCTTCTCGGCCTTCTCGACGGCTTCCTCGATGGTGCCGACCATGTAGAAGGCCTGTTCGGGCAGATGGTCATACTCGCCAGCCACGATGGCCTTGAACGCGCGGATGGTGTCCTTCAGAGACACGTACTTGCCCGGCGCCCCGGTGAACACCTCGGCCACGAAGAACGGCTGCGACAGGTAGCGCTGGATCTTTCGCGCACGGGCCACGACCAGCTTGTCGTCTTCCGACAGCTCGTCCATGCCGAGGATCGCGATGATGTCCTTCAGCTCCTTGTAACGCTGCAGAGTGTTCTGCACCGCACGGGCGGTGTCGTAGTGTTCCTGCCCGATGATCTGCGGGTCCAGCTGGCGCGAGGTCGAGTCCAGCGGATCCACGGCCGGGTAGATCCCCAGCTCGGCGATCTGGCGCGAGAGCACGACGGTCGCATCCAGGTGCGCAAAGGTCGTGGCCGGCGACGGGTCGGTCAAGTCATCCGCCGGCACGTAGACCGCCTGGATGGAGGTGATCGAGCCCTTCTTGGTCGAGGTGATGCGCTCCTGCAGCACACCCATCTCTTCCGCCAGGGTCGGCTGGTAGCCCACCGCGGACGGCATACGCCCCAGCAGCGCGGAGACCTCGGTCCCGGCCAGGGTGTAACGGTAGATGTTGTCGATGAACATCAGCACGTCGCGGCCTTCGTCACGGAAGAACTCGGCCATCGTCAGGCCGGTCAGCGCGACACGCAGGCGGTTACCCGGCGGCTCGTTCATCTGGCCGTAAACCAGGGCCACCTTGTCGAGGACGTTGGAGTCCTTCATCTCGTGGTAGAAGTCGTTCCCTTCACGGGTACGCTCGCCCACACCGGCGAACACGGAGTAACCGGAATGCTCGATCGCGATGTTGCGGATCAGCTCCATCATGTTCACGGTCTTGCCCACGCCGGCACCGCCGAACAGGCCGACCTTGCCGCCCTTCGCGAACGGGCACAGGAGATCGATCACCTTGATTCCGGTTTCCAGCAGCTCGGTGGAGCCCGCCTGCTCGTCGAAGGTCGGGGCGGCACGGTGGATCGACCAGGTTTCCTGGGCCTCCACGTCGCCGGCGTTGTCCACCGGGCGGCCGAGCACGTCCATCACGCGGCCCAGGGTCCCCTTGCCGACCGGCACGGAGATCGGCTTGCCAGTCGCGGTGACCGGGGTCTGACGCTTCACACCCTCTGTGGTCCCCATGGCGATCGTGCGCACGACGCCGTCACCCAGCTGCTGCTGGACTTCCAGGGTCAGGCCGTTTTCCAGGGTCAGGGCGTCGTAGACCTTGGGCACTTCGCCGTGGGGGAACTCCACGTCCACGACGGCGCCGATGATTTCGACAATTTTTCCGGAACTCATTTGTTCATCCTCGTAAGTCGTAATTCGTGCCGAGCCGATCGATTCGTGCCGGCGGGCGCTAGACCGCAGCCGCGCCGCTGACGATCTCGGAGATCTCCTGGGTGATCGCGGCCTGGCGCGCCTTGTTGTAGACGAGCTGCAGGTCCTTGATCATCGTGCCGGCGTTGTCGGAGGCCGACTTCATCGCGACCATGCGCGCGGCCATTTCGCAGGCCACGTTCTCGACCACCGCCTGGTAGATCAGCGACTCGACATAGCGCTCGAGCAGGGTATCCATCACCGGAACCGTATCGGGCTCGTAGATGTAGTCCCAGTGATGCTTCAGAGACTCGTCCTTGCTCGGCGCGGTCGGCAGAAGCTGGGTCGCCTCCGGCTGCTGGGTCATCGTGTTGACGAACTTGTTCTCCAGCAGCACGACGCGGTCGACCTTGCCATCGCGGAAGTTGTCCAGCACCACCTTGATGGAGCCAATCAGGTCCGTGATGTGCGGGCGATCACCCAGATCGCGCGCCTCGGCCACGATGTTGCCACCCAGGCGCTTGAAGAACTGCAGCGCCTTGTTGCCGACGACGCACAGGTCCACCTCGACGCCCTCTTCGCGGTAACGCCGCATCTCGCCGACGGCCTTCTTGAACAGGTTGGTGTTCAACCCGCCGCATAGGCCACGATCGGTCGAGACGATGATCAGCGCCACACGCTTCACTTCGCGCTCGACCATGAACGGATGCTTGTACTCCGCGTTGGCCATCGCGACGTGACCGATCACGTCGTGGATCTTCTGGGCGTAAGGCCGGGACTCTTCCATGCGGTCCTGGGCCTTGCGCATCTTGGACGCTGCGACCATCTCCATGGCCTTGGTGATCTTCTGAGTATTCTGGATACTCTTGATCTGCGTCCGGATCTCCTTAGTGCCCGCCATTGCGTGCTCCCGTTACCAGCTGTGCTTGGCCTTGAACTCTTCCAGGGCCTTCTTCAGCTTTTCCTGGATGGAGTCGTTGTAGTCGCCAGAGCTGTTGATTTCGTCCAGGAGCTCCTTCTGCGAGGAACGCGCGTAGGCCATCAGTTCCTTTTCGAAGCTCACGACCTTGTCCGCCTCGACGTCATCGAGGTAGCCCTCGTTGGCGGCGTACAGCGAGAACGCCATCTCGCCGATGGACATTGGCTGGTACTGGCCCTGCTTCATCAGTTCGGTGACGCGCTTGCCGCGGTCAAGCTGCTTGCGGGTCAGCTCGTCGAGATCGGAGGCGAACTGCGAGAACGCCGCCAGTTCACGGTACTGCGCCAGCGCCAGACGCACACCACCACCAAGCTTCTTGATGATCTTGGTCTGCGCGGCCCCACCGACTCGGGAGACCGACAGACCAGCGTTGATCGCCGGGCGGATGCCCGAGTTGAACAGGTCGGTCTCGAGGAAGATCTGGCCGTCGGTGATCGAGATCACGTTGGTCGGCACGAACGCGGACACGTCGCCCGCCTGGGTCTCGATGATCGGCAGCGCGGTCAGCGAGCCGGTCTGGCCCTTCACTTCGCCGTTGGTCATCTGCTCGACGTAGTCGGCGTTCACGCGGGAGGCGCGCTCCAGCAGGCGCGAGTGCAGATAGAAGACGTCACCCGGATAGGCTTCGCGGCCCGGCGGACGACGCAGTAGCAGCGACACCTGACGGTAGGCCCAGGCCTGCTTGGTCAGATCGTCGTAGACGATCAGGGCGTCTTCACCACGATCGCGGAAGTACTCGCCCATCGCGCAGCCGGCGTACGGGGCGATGAACTGCATCGCGGCCGACTCGGAGGCGTTGGCGGCCACAATGATGGTGTTATCCATCGCACCGGCCTCTTCCAGCTTGGCCACCACAGAGGCAACCGACGAGGCCTTCTGACCCACGGCGACGTAGATACACTTAACGCCGGAGTCCTTCTGGTTGATGATCGCGTCGATCGCCACCGCGGTCTTACCGGTCTGGCGGTCACCGATGATCAGCTCGCGCTGGCCACGGCCCACGGGGACCATCGCGTCGATCGCCTTGATGCCGGACTGCAGCGGCTGGTCAACCGACTGCCGGTCGATAACACCGGGGGCAATCTTCTCGATCGGGCTGGAGACTCCGGTTTCCACAGGACCCTTGCCGTCGATCGGGCGGCCGAGGGAGTCGACCACGCGGCCCAGCAGGCCCTCGCCCACCGGCACCTCAAGGATGCGACCGGTGCACTTGGCGGTATCGCCTTCTTTAATGTGCTTGTAGTCACCCAGGATCACGACGCCGACAGAGTCACGCTCGAGGTTGAGCGCCATGCCGAAGGTGTCGCCGGGGAACTCGATCATTTCGCCCTGCATGACATCGCCAAGGCCGTGCACGCGAGCGATACCGTCGGTCAGGCTGACCACGGAGCCCTCGTTGGCGGCCTCGGAGGAGGCATCGAATTTCTCGATGCGCTGTTTGATCAGATCACTGATCTCGGAGGGATTCAGTTGCATGTTAAATATCCTCTTAGCGACTCAAATTGGCAGCCAGGCGGTTCAGCTGGCCTCGCACGGAGCCGTCGATTACCAGGTCGCCGGCGCGGATGATGGCCCCGCCGAGCAGGGAGCTGTCGACTGAACACTCGAGATCGACTTCGCAGCCCAGGCCTTTGGCCAGGGCATCGTGGATCTCTTTCTCCTGCGCCTGCGTGAGCTTGCGGAAGGCGATTACGTCGGCGTGGACGCGCTTTTCGGCCTCGGCCTTCATCGCGGAGAACGCGTCGTAGACGGCGGGCAGCGCGGGCAGGCGACCATTTTCGGCCAGCAGCCGAACCAGGTTGCCGGCCTCGGGGCCGACCTTGTCGCCGGCCACGTCCAGCACGAGCTGCGCGCGATCGGCACGCGGGAGCCGCGGGTTGGAGAGGAGACTGTGCATCTGCGGGTCGGCGGCGATGGCCGCCAGCAACTCGAGCTGCTCGGCCCAGCCAGCGAGATCGTTTTTCTCCTGGGCCCGCTCGAAAGCGGCGCGGGCGTAGGGTCGGGCGACCGAAATCAGGTCTGACATAACGTCTCCTTAGAGCTTGGCCGCGAGCTTCTTCAGCAGATCGCCGTGGGCCTTGGCATCGATCTCCTTGGCCAGGATCTGCTCGGCACCGGCAACCGCCAGCTGGGAGACCTGCTTGCGCAGTTCTTCCTTCGCACGGTTGATCTCCTGCTCAATCTCGGAGTGCGCCTGTTCCTTGATACGCTCGCCTTCCTCGCGCGCGGTGGTCTTGCTTTCCTCGACCAGCTCTGTCGCACGCTTCTGCGCAGAGGCCATGATCTCGTTGGCCTGCTGCTTGGCCTCCTTGATCACCGCGGTCGCGCGCTCCTGGGCGAGCTCCTGTTCCTTTTCGCCACGCTCGGCGGCGGCCAGGCCGTCCGCAATCTTCTTGCGGCGCTCTTCCAGGGCGGCGGACATGGGCGGCCAAACGTAGCGCATCGTGAACCACACGAATACGGCAAACGCCAGGAGCTGGCCGATGATGGTCAGATTGATATTCATCCTGCTACCTCAGGTTGACGAGTGGAGGGGACCTCGGGACTCGCTCAGCCTTGTTAACCCAGGGCGAACAGAACGTACAGGCCGATACCCACGCCGATCATCGGCACGGCGTCGGTCAGACCCATCACGATAAAGAACTGAGTACGCAGCATCGGGATCAGTTCCGGCTGACGCGCGGCGCCTTCCAGGAAGCGACCACCCAGGGTACCCACGCCGATGGCGGCGCCGACAGCGGCCAGACCCAGAAGCAGAGAGCCAGCCAGGACGATCAGAGCGTTAGCCATTTCCATTTTTGTATCTCCAGTCGAGTGTTGAAACGGTCAGTTTGAAGGTGAATCGAATCAGTGGTCTTCGCTGTACGCCATGTCCAGATAGACGACGGTCAGCACCATGAAGATGAAGGCCTGCAGCGGCACCACGAGAATGTGGAAGATCGCCCAGCCGACATGCAGCACACCACCGGCCAGACCCAGGATCAGGCCCGCGGAGTACATAACGCCGATCAGGATGAAGATCATCTCCGCCGCGTACAGGTTGCCGAACAGTCGCAGGGCGAGCGATGCGGGCTTGGCCAGCAGGTTGATGAACTCCAGCGCGAAGTTGATCACCCAGAAGATCGGCTTCAGGAACACGATGTTGGTCTGGAACGGGATGCCCGTCAGTTCCTTGATAAAGCCCACCGGGCCCTTGATCTTCAGCGAGTAGTAGATGATCAGGACGAACACGCCCAGCGCCAGACCCGCGGTCACGTTGATGTCCGTGGTCGGCACGATCTTGAAGTAGGGGATACCCAGCAGATAGGCGATGTGCGGCAGCAGATCCACCGGCACCAGGTCCATCAGGTTGAGCAGGAAGATCCAGACAAAGATGGTCAGCGCGAGTGGCGCGACCATGTCGTTCTTGTGCTTGAACGAGCCACGGACGTTGTCGTTAACAAAGTCCATCGTCATTTCGACAAAGTTCTGCCAGCCACCCGGGACGCCAGCGGTGACCTTCTTGGCGGCAGCGCGAAACGTGAGGATAAACAGGAGGCCAAGACCAATCGACCACAGCATGGAGTCGACATGGATCGCCCAGAAGCCCATTTCGGCGGCCTGGGTGCTGGTCGTGGCGAAGCTCAACCCGTTCTCGGGGTGGAGCCCAAAGGTGAGGTTCGTGAGATGGTGAGCAATGTGCTCTTCCATCGTGGGCAGTTCGCTTTCTGAAGCCATGCAGTTATCTCGTCATTGCTTGATCAGAAACCCGGTGCAGCCACCAGAGCGGGGCCAGATGCACCAGGAGGAAGATGCCGAACAAAGCCAGCAAGTTCGGCTCGTCCAGGTAAGCGAACGCCACCCCGAATGCCACCGCGATGATTACGAGTCGTCCCAGCTCGGCGCCCATCATTCGCGCCGTGAGCGAGCCCACCTGATCAGAGCGGTAGGCTCGAAACACAACGACCGCGGCCACGGCATTGCCGAGGGTCGCGGTCAAGCCGCCGACCATGGCCGAGATCGCCACGATCGGGGGGAACAGGGCCAGTAGTAGGCCCGACAGTATCAGCGTTAGGGCGAGCTGCAGACCGATCGATTGTAAGGCGTGTCTGAAGCGTCGCGGTGTCATTCAGCGGATGGGCACACCCACCCCTCTCCCAAAAAGTGCGCGCATTATAAGAGCACCCTTCTATTAGGTCAAACCGTTATGGGGTGGCCAAAGGGGCGTGGGGAGAGGCTTTGGGCGAGGCAGACGGGCTTTTTACTGGATGTGTTCGAGGATGCCGTCGAGCTCGTCGAGGCTGTTGTATTCGATGACCAGTCGGCCCTTGCCCTGGCGGTTGTAGCGGACCTGGACGGGGGCCCCGAGGCGATCAGACAGGCGGCTTTCGAGTTGCCGGACCTCTGGCGAGGGGCCGGCCTCCTTGCGCGGCTCCGGCTGCGCCGAGAGGACCTTCTTGACCAGTTGCTCGGTGGCGCGGACGGTCATGTCACGCTTGACGACCGTCGCGGCCACCCCCGGCTGGTCGTCCAGCGGCAGGGCCAGCAGAGAGCGGGCATGGCCCATCTCCAGCCGGCCCTCGTTCACATGTTCCTTGACCACGTCGTGCAACTCCAGCAGACGCAGCAGGTTGGTGACGGAGGTGCGCGAACGGCCGACCGCATCCGCCGCCGCCTGATGGGTCATCTCGAATTCGTCGATCAGGCGCCGGATGGCCTGCGCCTCTTCCAGCGGGTTCAGGTCCTCGCGCTGGATGTTCTCGATCAGCGACATCGCGGCCGCGGCCTGATCGGGGATGTCGCGCACCACCGCCGGCACGCTCTCCAGCCCCGCAATTTGGGCGGCTCGCCAGCGGCGTTCGCCAGCAATCAGTTCGAAGCCGCCCTCGACCCGGCGCACGACAACCGGCTGAACAATGCCCTGGGCACGAATCGACTCGGCCAGCTCCGCGAGCGCGGGCTCGGACATGTGCACGCGCGGCTGATACTGACCGCGGCGGATCTGTTCGATCGGCAGCTGCGCCAGGGAGTCACTCTCGTTGCCGCCGCTTTGTGCCCCCGACAGGAGGGCATCGAGCCCGCGGCCCAGTCCACGTTTTGCCATCGTTTCAGTCCTGCTCGTGTATGCGGGATCAGCGGCGCAGCATCTCGCCGGCCAGCGCGAGGTAGGCCACCGCCCCGCGCGAGGAGGCATCATACAACAAGGCCGGCTGACCAAAGCTGGGGGCCTCGGCCAGGCGGATGTTGCGCGGGATCACAGTCCGGAACACGCGTTCGCCGAAGTGCCCGGTGAGCTGGTCGGAGACGTCACCGGACAGCCGGTTGCGCGGGTCAAACATTGTGCGCAGCAACCCGGCGATGCGCAGCTGCGGGTTGGGCCCCTTCTGGATGCTCTCGATCGTGCGCATCAGCGCGGTCAGGCCCTCGAGCGCGTAGTACTCGCACTGCATCGGGATCACGACCCCGTCGGCGGCCACCAGCCCGTTGACCGTCAACAGGTTCAGCGACGGCGGGCAGTCGATCAGGATGTGGTCGTAGTCGGCGGCCACCGGGCCCAGGGCGTCGCGCAGCCGATATTCGCGTCGCTCCTGATCCATCAGGCGCACCTCGGCCACGGTCAGGTCCCCGTTCGCCGGCACCAGATCGAAACCGCCCTCCACACGGTGAGCGGCCTCCGGAACCGTGGCCTGGCCCAGCAGCACCTCGCAGGAGGTCGGGTCGTCGGCGTGCTTGTCCACGCCGGAACCGGTGGTGGCATTCCCCTGTGGGTCCAGGTCCACGACCAGCACGCGCTTGCCCAGCCGGGCGAGCGAGGCGGCGAGATTCACGCAGGTCGTGGTCTTGCCCACCCCGCCCTTCTGATTGGTGATGGCCAGCGTATCGGTCACGTCTCGGCTCTCTCGATAATGGCGATGTGCCGCTGGGCGGCCTCGCCGGGAATGGTAACCGGGTCCACAGCCCGGTACGACCACGGGGCGGGCAGCGGCGCGTCCGCCACCGAGCGCTGCCCGAGCATGGCCAGCACCCGCCCGCCCGTGGCCACCTGCGGTGCGACGCGCGCGACCATGTCCGCCGGTGCCTTGAATGCCCGCGCCAGGACCGTGGTGTAGGGCGCGGCGGGTCCGAAATCCTCGATCCGCATATGCACGGCCTCGACCCGGGTCAGCCCGGCCAGCCCGATCACGTTGCGCAGGAAGCGGATGCGCTTGGCCGCGCTGTCCAGCAGGCAGAAATCGCGCTCGCGCTCGCAGGCAGCCAGTATGAAGCCCGGCAGGCCGGCGCCCGTCCCGACATCCAGGATGCGGTCCCCGTGAAGATACGGGCGCAGGGTCAGGCTGTCGAGGATGTGCCGGGGGATCCACTGCGCGGGGTCGCGCACGGCGGTCAGATTGTGCACCCGGTTCCAGCGCCCGAGCTGCTCGAGATAGATCGCCAGGGCCTCGATGGCGGCTGCGTCCAGCGCCCACTCGTCGGCGACGGCGCCCAGGGCCGCCCGCCAGTCGTTACTCGCCACTGGCGCGCTGCTTCAGGTGAACAGCCAGAGCCGAAAGCGCGGCCGGGGTCACGCCCGGGATGCGCTGGGCCTGACCCAGCGTGTGCGGACGGAATTCGGCGAGTTTCTGGCGGATCTCGTTGGACAGACCATGCACCCGCGCGTAGTCGAGGTTGTCCGGCAGCGCCGTCTGATCGGCCTTCGCCTGGCGCGCGACCTCGGCCTGCTGGCGTTCGATGTACCCGGCGTATCTGGCCTGAATCTCGGCCTGCTCGCGCACGTCCGGCGTGCAGCCCGCATCCAGTTCCGGGAGTGCCTGCATCAGGGCGTCATAGTCGGCCTCCGGTCGGCGCAGCAGGTCGAGCAGTGTGGCATCCGGCTCCGGGGCCTTGCCGAGGAGCTCGACCAGGGCCGGGCGGCTGCGCTGATCCCGGTCCGGTCGCGTCTGTGCAAGCCTGCTCATTTCCGACTCGATCGCGGCGGCGCGGCGCTCGAACCGTGCCCAGCGGGCATCGTCGACCAGGCCATGTTCGCGCCCGACCGGGGTCAGGCGCAGATCCGCGTTGTCTTCGCGCAACAGCAGCCGGTACTCGGCGCGCGACGTGAACATGCGGTAGGGCTCCTGCGTGCCGCGGGTGACCAGGTCGTCGATCAGCACACCGATATAGGCCTCGGAACGCTGCGGGATCCAGGGTTCGGCGTCCCGGGTCAGGCGGGCGGCATTCAGTCCGGCGACCAGGCCCTGGGCGGCGGCCTCTTCGTATCCGGTGGTGCCGTTGATCTGCCCGGCGAAGAACAGATTGGCCACCTCCCGCGTGGCCAGCGATGGGCGCAGGCCGCGCGGGTCGAAGTAGTCGTACTCGATCGCGTAGCCCGGACGGGTAATGCGCGCGTGCTCGAAGCCCTCGATGCTCTGCACCAGCGGCACCTGGATCGCATAGGGCAGGGAGGTGGAGATGCCGTTTGGGTAGAGCTCGTGGGTGGTCAGCCCCTCCGGCTCGACGAAGACCTGGTGGCTGGTCTTGTCGGCAAAGCGCACGACCTTGTCCTCGATCGAGGGGCAGTACCGCGGTCCGGTGCTGTCGATCTGGCCGGAGTACATCGGCGCCTGATCGAGGTTGGCGCGGATCAGGTCATGGGTCCGCTCGCTCGTACGCGCGATATGACAGGGGCGCTGTTCCGGGTGGTCGCCGGGCGAGCCGGTGAACGAGAACACCGGGCGCGGGTCATCGCCCGGCTGCACCTCGAGGCGCGAGAAGTCGACACTGCGCCCGTCGATGCGCGGCGGGGTGCCGGTCTTCAGGCGCCCGACCGCAAAGGCCATATCGCGCAGGCGCGCGGCCAGGCGCACGCTCGGCGGATCGCCCGCCCGCCCGCCCGGCTGCTGGGTCAGCCCGGTATGCATCTGGCCGTTGAGGAAGGTCCCCACCGTCAGCACGACGGCGCGAGCCGTAAACGCAAGGCCCGCCTCGGTGACCACACCGGTCACGCGATCGCCCTCCATGGTGATGTCGGCCACCGGCTGCTGGAAGATCTGCAGATTCGGTTCGGCCTCCACGAACTGGCGGATGGCCTGGCGGTAGAGCTGCCGGTCGGACTGGGCGCGGGTCGCGCGCACCGCCGGACCCTTGCGCCTATTGAGGATGCGGAAATGGATGCCGGCGGCATCCGCCGCGCGCGCCATCACGCCCCCCAGGGCATCGATCTCCTTGACCAGGTGGCCCTTGCCAATGCCGCCGATCGCCGGATTGCAGCTCATCTGGCCAATGGTCTCGATGTTATGGGTCAGCAGCAGCGTGCGCGCACCCGCGCGTGCCGCGGCCAGAGCGGCCTCGGTGCCGGCGTGTCCGCCGCCAATCACGATGACATCAAATTCTTCTGCCATGACCTCTTGAAACCCGGCCGCTGGGCGGCCCGAAAAAGTAAAATCAGCAGTTTAGCAGGAGTGGCGGTGGCGTCGAAGCGGCCGCATGGGGATCCATGTTTCCCTACGCCATCACTTGCCGATGCAGAAACCGGCGAAGATCTCGCCGAGCAGGGCCTCGTGGTCCTGGCGACCCAGCAGGGCGTCCAGCGCCGCCTCGGCCAGGCGCAGCTCCTCGGCGATCAGGTCGGGCGCGGCGCTGGCCTCGATGCGGCCCAGATGCAGCGCCGCCAGGCGCAGGCCATCGAGGTGGCGCGCACGCACGCTGAAGCGCTGCTGCCCGCCCTCGCTGGCACCCAGCCGCTCGACGATGGCCTGCTTGAGTTCATCAATGCCCGCACCGGTGCGCGCCGAGATGACGATCCCCTCTGTAGATCGGGAATCCGCGACGCAATCCTGCTTGTTCCAGACCGTGAGCCGCGGGATCTCGGGCGGGGCCTCCAGCTCGGGGACGGCCTCCGGCCGGGTCAGATCCCGAAGGTCCAGGATCAGGTCGGCCCCGGTCGCAGCCTCGCGGGCGCGCTGCATCCCGATCTTTTCCACAGGGTCGTCGCTGGCGTGCAGCCCGGCGGTGTCGATCAGTTCCACCGGGATCCCGTGGATGGCGATCGGCGAGCGCAGTACGTCCCGGGTGGTCCCGGGGCGGTCGGTGACGATCGCCACCTCGCTCTCGGCCAGTCGATTCATCAGGCTGGACTTGCCGACATTGGGGGCACCGACCAGGGCCAGACGCAGGCCCTGGGCGAAATAGCGGGCCGGGCGCAGGCGCTCGAGGAGCGCGAGGATGGTCGTGTGCAGGACCTCCGCCCGCCGGGCGATGTCCGGGGCGGCCTCGGATTCGAGGTCAGTCTCGCCGAAGTCGATCTCGGCCTCGATGACCACGCGCATGTCGCGGATGGCCCGGGAGACCGGCTCCAGCTCGGCGGCCAGCGCCCCGTCGAGGCTGGAGCGGGCCAGGCGCGCGGCCTGGGCCGTCTGGGCATGGATCAGATCGGCGACGGCCTCGGCCTGCGCGAGGTCGAGGCGGCCGTTCAGAAAGGCCTGTTCGGTGAATTCGCCCGGCCGCGCGCGGCGCGCACCGAGGCCGACCGCCGCCGCGACGAGCGCCTCCAGGAGCACCGGGCTGCCGTGGCCTTGCAGTTCGACCACGTCTTCACCGGTATACGAATGGGGCGCGGGGAAATAGAGGATCAGGCCATCGTCGATGGTCTCGCCGCTGGCCGGATCAGTGAGGCGGCCGTAATGAGCTTGGCGTGGTCGCAGGCGGTCGCGCCCGGTCAGGCGCCGTGCGATCACCAGCGACTGGGGGCCCGACAGACGGACCACGCCAATGCCGCCGACCCCCGGCGGGGTGGCGACCGCGACGATGGTATCCGCCACGGTCACGGCCCGGTCAGCTCTTCTGCTTGTCCGGGTCCTCGCCGCCCTCGATCTTGCGCGTGATGTACCACTGCTGGGCGATGGAGAACAGGTTGTTGGTGAACCAGTACAGCACCAGGCCCGCCGGGAAGAAGGCGAAGAAGATCGTGAACACGAATGGCAGCGCCATGAAGATCTTCTGCTGCACCGGGTCCATCGGCGGCGGGTTCAGCTTGTACTGCACGAACATGGACACGCCCATCAGGATCGGCAGGATGAAGTACGGATCACGCGAGGACAGATCCTGGATCCACAGCCACCAGGGGGCCTGACGCAGTTCCACGCTCTCCAGCAGCACCCAGTACAGGGCGATGAACACCGGGATCTGCACCAGGATCGGGAGACAGCCACCCAGCGGGTTGATCTTCTCCTTCTTGTACAACTCCATCAGCGCCTGGTTCATGCGCTGCTTGTCGTCCTTGTAGCGTTCCTTCAGGGCCTGCAGCTTGGGCGCAACCTTGCGCATGCGCGCCATCGAGCGATAGCTAGTGGCGGACAGCTTGAAGAACGCGAGCTTGATCAGGATGGTGAGCAGCACGATCGACCAGCCCCAGTTGCCGACGACGCTGTGGATCAGATCCAGCAGCCAGAACAGCGGCTTGGCCAGGAAGGTGAACATCCCGTAGTCGACGGTCAGTTCCAGGCCCTGGGCGATCTGGGAAAGCTCGTCCTGGAGCTTCGGTCCAACCCACAGTCGGGTCTGAAGCTGCCCGCTCTCGCCCGGGCGCACGGTCAGGGGCTCGGCCGAGTGCAGGCCGATCAGGTATTCCTCGCCAACCTCGCCAGGCACGGCGCGGGCATACAGCGCGTTCACCTCGTCATCGCCCGGGACCCAGGCAGAGACGAAATAGTGCTGGATCATCGCGACCCAGCCGCCATGCAGGCGTTGCTGGATGGGGTCGTCGGCGAGCGACTCGAAACGCTCCCGCTGGTAACTGCCGTCGAAATACGCGGCCCCCGTGAACGTATACAACCACCAGGACTCGCGGTCCGGGGTCGGCCCGTGGCGCAACTGTCGATACTGGCGCCCACTCCAGGTGGAATCGCCCTGGTTGCGGACCTCGTAACCCACCTCGATCAGATGAGTCCCGCGGGTAAAGGTGTAGGTCTTGATGACCTCGATCTCGCCATCGTCCGAGACCCAGCGCATCGGGACCTGAAGGGTATCGTCGCCCTCGGCCATCTCGAAGTGGTCGCCGTCAACCTCGAAATTGGCGTGGTGCGAGGGGGCCCGCCCCTCCATCGCGCGGTCGTTGACGCGGTCGTGCGTCAGGCCACTCTGAGCCACGTAGCCGCGCACGCGGTGGTCAAACAGGCGAACCGGAACCAGCGGGTCATCCTGCAGATCGCGCGGATACTGCAGCAGGTCTGCGCGCAGGATGGTGCCGCCACGGGTGTCGATCAGCAGCTCGTGCTTGTCGGTGCGGACGGTGAACTGGCGACGATCCGGCTCCTGGATCGGGCTGATCTCGGACACATCCGCGGCGGCACGTGGATCGTCCTCGTCCTCGAACTGGGGCGCGTCGGGGACATCCTCCGGGCGGGCATCGGGATCCTCCGCCTCCTGCTCGGCCGTTTCCGGCTGGGCAGGGGTGCCGTAGTCCTGGTTCCAGGCCTGCCACATCAGGAACAGGACAAAGGCCAGGCTGAGCCACAAAAGGGGACGCAAGTTATCCATGAGCGCGACTATTTCCGGGATCGATGCGAGTGGGCGGACAGATGGGGTTCCGGCACGGGGTCATAGCCCCCGGGGGACCACGGGTGGCAACGCAGAATGCGCCGCAGTCCGAGCCAGAAGCCGCGTGCGACGCCGTGTTTTTCCACCGCCTCGACGGTGTAGGCCGAGCACGTCGGGTAATGCCGGCAATGTGGCGCCATGAACGGGGAGATGCCGTACTGATAGGCCCGAACCGGCAACAGGGCAATCTTGCGTACAAGGGTCATTGCAGGCGATCCAGCAGCGTTTCCATCTCCGAGCGCAGGGCCCGTCGGTCACAGGTGCCCGCACCGGCGCGGGCCAGGACAATCAGGTCCGCAGGTGGCAGCGCCGCGCGGCGTTGGCGGAAGGCCTCGCGCGCGATGCGCTTGACCCGGTTGCGATCCGTAGCGTTGCGCACATGGCGCTTGGCGATCGCGAGCCCCAACCGGGGCTCGCCGCCGCCCTCGCGGGCACGGTACAGCAGCGTCAAATAGCGGCCACGGATCGGACGCGCGTCGGCGAAGACGTGCCGGTAATCAGCACCGACCAGCAAACGCGCCTGGCGCGGGAAGCCCTGCGCCCCGGCGGTCATGATGGCCAGCCGGACAGCGCGATCAGTTGGTCGGGCAGAGACGCTTGCGGCCTTTGGCGCGACGGGCGTTCAGGACCTTGCGACCGCCACGGGTGGCCATGCGGGCACGGAAGCCGTGGGTACGGGCGCGGACAAGCCGACTCGGTTGAAAGGTGCGCTTCATGACGAATCTCGGACAATGGGATAAAGGGCGGAGAAAACTACCGTCAACCGTGCGCGAAGTCAATCAGCGGGCGAGACTTGGCTAGCGCACGGGGTCACCATCGGCGTAGACTCAGGGGCCCCCGAACCCTCGTGATCCCGGAGACCCGCGTGTGACTGCCAATACCCTGTGGACAGCCTGTCTGGATCGCCTGCAGGGTCGTGTGAGTGAGCAGCAGCTGAACACCTGGCTGCGACCCCTGCACGCCGAGGAGGAAGCCGGGGCCTTGCGCCTGCTGGCACCCAACCAGTTTGTCTTCGAACATGTCCGCGACCATCTCCTGAGTTCCATCGAAGAGGCCGTCAGCGAACTGCGCCCCGGCACCGAAGAGACCGATAGGCAACGCGTTCGCCTGGGGATCGGGGGCACGGAGTGGACCGCCGCGGAGCCCGAAGGCTCCGCACCTTCACGGGCACCCGCGAGCGCGCCAGCGCGGCGAGCAGCGGTCCCCAAGGGGCCGGTCAGCAACCTGAACCCGGCCTTCACCTTCGACACCTTCGTCGAGGGCAAATCGAATCAACTGGCGCGCGCGGCCAGTCTGCAGGTGGCCGAAAACCCGGGGGTCGCGTACAACCCGCTGTTCATCTATGGCGGCGTGGGCCTGGGCAAGACCCATCTGATGCACGCGATCGGCAACAGCATCCTGAGCCGGCTGCCGGAAGGCCGGATCATCTACCTGCACTCCGAGCGCTTCGTCGCCGACATGATCAAGGCGCTGCAGCACAACGCGATCGACGACTTCAAGCAGCACTATCGCACGGCCGATGCCCTCCTGATCGACGACATCCAGTTCTTTGCGAACAAGGAACGTTCCCAGGAAGAATTTTTCCATACATTCAACGCGTTGCTTGAAGGTCAGCAGCAGATCATCCTGACCTCGGACCGTTATCCGAAGGAGGTCGAGGGGCTTGAGGAACGGCTGAAATCACGTTTTGGCTGGGGCCTGACCATCGCCATCGAACCCCCGGAGCTGGAGACGCGCGTGGCCATCCTGCAGCGCAAGGCGGAACAGGCCGGGATCGAGTTGCCAACCGAGGTCGCCTTTTTCATGGGCAAGCGCATCCGGTCCAACATCCGGGAGCTGGAGGGGTCGCTTCGCCGGGTCATCGCGAACGCGCATTTCACCGGCAAACCGATCACCCTGGACTTCGCCAAAGAGGCGCTGCGCGACCTGCTCGCCGTCCAGAACAAGCTGATCACCTTGGAGAACATCCAGAAGACCGTGGCCGATTACTACCGCATCAAGGTGGCGGATCTGCTCTCCACTCGCCGCAGCCGCTCGGTGGCTCGACCGCGCCAGATGGCGATGGCACTCGCGAAGGAACTCACGCAGCACAGCCTGCCGGAGATCGGCCAGGCCTTCGGCGGACGGGACCATACGACGGTCATTCATGCCTGTCGCAAGATCGTCGAGTTGCGCGAGGCGGATGCGAGCCTGGATGAAGACTATGCAAATCTGCTGCGGACCCTGAGCAGCTGACGCTGACGCACATCCCTGCAGGTTGACCGAACAAGCTGTGGATAAGATGGGGGGAAGTCGTGCGCAGTCAGCGTAAATTTTTGGTGCCTGATTTCATCCACAGGATAGACACAGGCGATACAGAGGTTTGAAAGCCGTTTTTTGAATAATAAACGTCGAACAATCAAGAAGTTAAAGGTTTTCCGCACAGGGAGAAGCGGACCTTATTATCATCAGTTTTAAATTACTTAAACCCAATTACAGGACACCGCCATGGAACTCTCTTTCCAGCGCGAAGCGATGACTGACGCCCTGCAACGGATTGTCGGGGCGGCCGAGAAACGTTTGACGATGCCGATCCTCGGCAACGTGCGCTTGCGACCGGATGAACGGGGCGGCATTCGCATGGATACCACCGACCTGGAACTGGCCTGGCAAGGTGAGGCGACGGGAACCATCCCCGGCGAGTGCGACGTGACAGTGTCGGTACGCAAGCTGCTGGATGTGGTAAAGGCGGCACCGGAAGAGAGCGAGATCCGGGCGACGATCGATGGAGAACGGATGTCCGTGGGGTTCGCTGGCTCGCGTTTCAGTCTGGCCACGTTGCCGGGTGCGGATTTCCCTGACTGGGAGAGCAAGAGCTCGGAGTGGACCCTGGACATCCCGCAGAACCGGCTGCGTCGGTTGCTTGAGGCCACGATGTTCTCGATGGCGCAGCAGGACGTTCGCTATTACCTTCAGGGATTGCTGTTGGTAGCCAGTGGTCACAGCCTGCGCGCGGTGGCAACCGACGGGCATCGACTGGCACTGGCCGAGGCCGAGCTTGACCAGGCGATCGATGGACGGATCGAGAAGATCGTGCCGCGCAAGACGATCGCGGAGCTGCGCCGCAACCTGTCGGACGACGATGTACCAGTTCGCGTCGGGTTCAGTGAGGATCAGGTGCTGTTCGATCTTGGGAATGCGGTGCTGCGCAGCAAGGTGATCGAAGGGCGGTTCCCGGATTACGAGCGCGTGATTCCAGCGGACCTTCCGGCGACCCTGACGGTGGAACGCGAGCGTCTCAAGCAGGCACTGGCACGCGTATCCATCGTCGCGTCGGACAAGTACCGCGGGGTGCGGATGACGCTTGGCGATCAGGGCTGTCAGGTCATGACCCACAACGCGGATCGTGAAGAGGCCCAGGAGTCAGTCGAAGCCGAGTATCAGGGCCCGCCGATGGAGATCGGATTCAACCTCGGATACCTGGTCGATGTCCTCAATGCCATTGAAACCGATCAGGTCCGGATCGGGCTGCGGGACGGGAACTCCTCGATCCTGGTGCAGGCCGATCCTCCGGGTGGCGCGCGTTACGTCGTGATGCCGATGCGCCTGTAGTCGCGACCGGGCGAACAGACGCCGTGCTGGAAGCCCTGTGGTGGAGGGGGGTGCGAAATCTCTCGGAGCAGACGTTCGAGCCGGGCAAAGGTATCAACCGGCTCGTGGGTCCAAATGGCGCAGGCAAGACGTCGGTGCTGGAGGCCTGTCATGTGCTTGCCGCGGGACGATCGTTCCGGACGCCGCAGCTTCGTCGGGTCGTTCGGTCAGGCGAGAAGGGCCTGTGGATCGGGGGGCGGGTGCGTGACCTGCGTGGAGGTGAGCATCGCCTGGGCGTGAGCTGGGAAGGCACACGGCGGTCGCGGGTCGACGGGCGATGGATGGAAGGGCATGCCAGCGTTGCGGAGTGGCTGCCGGTCCGGGTGCTGCATGCGGGATCCTTTGAGCTGCTCACGGGATCGCCGGAGGAACGGCGCCGTTTGCTCGATTGGGGTTGCTTTCATTCCGTGCAGGGGTATCGGTGGCACTGGCAGCAATGGAGGCGGGCGCACGAGCAACGCAACGCCGCTTTGCGCAAGGGCGATCGTCGTGCGGCGCGAGAATTTGAACGCCCGCTAGTCGCCGCCGGTGAGATCATCACGCAGGCGCGACAGGCCTATATCGATCGCTGGGAGAGCAGCACTGCGGAGGCGGCGCGGGCCTTCGGATTTTCGCAGCGCCTGGAAGGCTTCCAGGTGCACCTTCGTGTTGGCTGGGAACGGGATCGTCCGCTCTCGGACGCAATTGCACGCAGCCGGGCCTCGGACGAAGAGAGGGGCTTCGGACAGGTCGGGCCGCAACGCGCAGACATCGACCTCCGCTTTGATGGTCGGGTGGCGGCGGAGGCGTCGCGGGGTGAACAAAAAAGGCTGATCACGGCGTTGACCGGCGGGCAGGCCAGGATGCTCGAACGTGAGGCCGGTAGGGCACCGGTCGTGCTACTGGATGATGTGGTTTCGGAACTGGATGTGGATGCGGTGGAAGGGTTGATGTGCGGCCTCCAGAACTTCGGGTGGCAGGTACTGGTCACCGCAGTCGAGTCGCGTATCCCCGGGCTGGAGGGTGGGCGATCCACGCGATTGTTTCACGTGGAACATGGTGTGGTGACCCCGGACTGAGCCGCGCCCCGGCCCCCGCCTTTGCGTTATACTGCAGTGTCTGTTACCCGCCGGATGCCGTAATCCATGTCCGAATCTGAACCGCTCGACCCCGAAACCTACGATTCTTCCCAGATCCGTGTGCTCAAGGGCCTGGATGCCGTGCGCAAGCGCCCTGGCATGTACATCGGGGATACCGATGACGGGACCGGTCTCCACCACATGGTGTTCGAGGTCGTCGATAACTCGATTGACGAGGCCCTTGCCGGCCATTGCGACACCATCGAGGTCACGATCCACGAAGACAACGCGGTGTCGGTCTCGGATAACGGGCGCGGTATCCCGGTGGATATCCATGAGGAAGAGGGCACGTCCGCCGCAGAAGTGATCCTGACGGTCCTCCACGCCGGCGGTAAGTTCGATAACAACTCCTACAAGGTGTCCGGGGGCCTGCACGGCGTCGGGGTATCGGTCGTGAATGCCCTGTCGGAAGAGCTCCGATTGGAGATCCATCGTGCCGGCCAGCGTCACGAGCAGATCTATCATCTCGGTGTACCTGATGCCCCATTGGCGGTCGCAGGCCCCACCGATCGGACTGGCACCAGGATCTGGTTCCGCCCCAGTGACGAAATCTTCACCGACATCGAATTCCACTACGAGATCCTCGCCAAACGCCTTCGCGAGCTCTCATTCCTGAATTCCGGTGTCCGGATTACCCTGCGCGACCAACGCGACAACCGCGAAGAGACCTTTCTGTTCGAGGGCGGTATTCGTGCGTTTGTCGAGCACCTGAATCAGAAGAAGACGGCGTTGCATCCCACCGTGATCTACGCGAACCAGACACGCGAGGATGACTACGTCGTCGAGGTCGCGCTGCAGTGGAACGACTCCTATCAGGAGAACATCTTCTGCTACACCAATAACATTCCGCAGCGCGATGGCGGCACCCATATGGCCGGTTTCCGCGCGGCGCTCACGCGTACGGTCAATCAGTACCTGGAGAAAGAGGGGCTGATCAAGAAGGCCAAGGTCGCCACCGCCGGGGATGATATGCGTGAGGGCTTGACCGCTGTACTCTCGGTCAAGGTCCCGGACCCGAAGTTTTCATCCCAGACCAAGGACAAGCTGGTCTCCTCAGAGGTCAAGCCGATTGTCGAGAGCGTCTTGTCCGATGCACTGACCAACTTCCTGCTGGAGAACCCTCCCGAGGCCAAGGCGATCACCGACAAGGTTCTCGAGGCGGCGCGTGCGCGCGAGGCGGCGCGCAAGGCGCGCGAGGTGACGCGCCGCAAGGGTGCGCTGGACATCGCCGGCTTGCCCGGCAAGCTGGCCGATTGCCAGGAAAAGGATCCGGCGCATTCGGAACTCTACCTGGTGGAGGGCGACTCAGCGGGCGGTTCTGCCAAACAGGGACGGGATCGGCATTTCCAGGCGATCCTGCCGTTGAAGGGGAAGATCCTCAATGTCGAGCGAGCACGCTTTGATCGCATGCTCGGATCCGCCGAGGTCGGGACCCTGATTACGGCGCTGGGTTGCGGGATCGGGAAGGACGAATACGATCCGGACAAGCTGCGCTACCACCGCATCATCATCATGACCGACGCGGACGTGGACGGATCGCACATCCGCACCCTGCTGCTGACTTTCTTCTTCCGTCAGATGCCCGAGCTGATCGAGCGTGGCCACGTCTATATCGCGCAGCCGCCGCTATACAAGATCAAGCGCGGCAAGCGCGAGCAATACGTCCGCGACGAAGCCGAGATGGGCGAAATCGTGGTCTCGCTTGCCCTGGACGGCGCCGCGCTGCATCCGGGTCCGGACGCCCCGCCCGTCACGGGCGAGGCCTTCGAAGAACTGGTGAAGGGCTACCAGAAGGCCGCCCGCGCGGTCGAGCGGCTCGGACGTCTGTACGACTCGCGCACCCTCTGGGCCATGCTCGAGGCCGACGCGATTCCCGAGCCGCGCAGCGTCACCAACCCAGAAGTTCAAGCCTGGTTCTCGCGCATCCTGGAGTCTATCTCCAGTGATCGCGCCGGTGCTACCCGCTACAGCCTAGGTCCGGTTAACAATGTCGACGGTCACGCCCAGCTGAGCCTGGATCGTCTCGAGCACGGCGCCGCGTTGTCGCAGTACATCACCGACGATACGCTCGCCTCGCGCGATTTTCAGACGATCCTGGACCTCTCTGCCCGCCTCAATGCCCTGCTTGAGTCTGGTGCCTACATCAAGCGAGGCGAACGCGTTCACCGCATCCAGGGCTTTTCCGAGGCCATGGAATGGCTGCTCCAGGAGGGCCGCCGGGGCCTGGCCACCCAGCGTTACAAGGGCCTGGGCGAGATGAATCCGGATCAGCTCTGGGAAACGACGATGAATCCCGAAACCCGTCGCCTGCTCCAAGTCCGGGTAGAGGATGCGATCCGCGCGGACGAAATCTTCACCACCCTGATGGGGGATCAGGTCGAACCGCGCCGGGACTTCATCGAAAGCCGAGCTCTGAGCGCGGAGAACGTTGACGTCTGATCCCGGATGGCGATCTTCGTCATCGTCACGATCGCCGGGCTCGTGGGTCTGACTCTGGGCATTGCGCGCTTGTACTCCCATCTGGCCGTCCAGGAACGCCAAGTGGTCGGCACCTGGGATCAACTGGAGCGCCTTCTTGTGCAGCGCAACGGCCACTTGCAGAAGGTCTGCATCCAAGCTGACAGCGGACCACCGGCCGTCCAGGATCTGCACCGATCCTTGCAGCGTCAGGAGACGGCTCGTCGCCGGGGCGACCTGACCACCGTCGCCGAAGCGGAGCGCGAAATCCGCGCCCTGTGGGACTCGATAGACCAACAACCTATTGATATTAATAGAGAAAGTTTGGACGAGTCGACGCGACGGGTCGTCGCTCTGGATCAGGCCATTCGCGACACCCTGATTCGCTATAACGCCGCCCTGCAGACGTATCGGCACACCTGCCGCTCGCCCTTCTACGCACCGCTCGCCTGGCTCGCCGGAATGGGCCGTTACACACCCTTGCAGCCCCCATCCTCCGATCCGGACAACCCTGCCTAGCCTTTCCAGCACCCTCCAGCGACCGGTTCGATGGAGTCTCGCAACGGCGGAACACCCTCCCGGGCCTGTGGTCCGAATGGCATAATTCCCGTCCTACTCGAATCTGGAGTCCCCGTGACCAACCCTCTGCTGCAAACGGATCGCCTGCCCGCGTTTCGATCCATCGTCCCGGCACACGTTCTCCCCGCTATCGACACCGTCCTTCAGGAGAATCGCGACGGGATCGAACAGCTCGTCGCCCAGGCTGGCGACGCCCCGACCTGGGACGGACTTGTGGCGCCTTTGCAGCACCTGGATGCCCGTCTCTCTCAGGTATGGGCACCGGTCGGGCACTTGAATGCGGTGATGAACAGTCCGGAGCTGCGCCAGGCATACAATGCCTGCCTGCCCAAGTTGTCCGAGTTTGGGAGCTGGGTGTCGCAGCATCAGGGGCTGTATGCCGCCTTTCGCCGCCTGGCCGATGGCCCGGAATACCCCCAGCTCGCGCCCGAGCGACGCAAGGTGATTGATGACGCCCTGCGTGATTTCCACCTCAGTGGTGTCGATCTCCCCGAGGATGCGCGCGCCCGCTTGCGGGAAATCGATGCCCGTCTGTCCGCACTCACGGCGCGATTCGAGGAGAACGTCCTCGATGCGACCCAGTCCTGGACCTGGCAGACCGACAATCAGGACGAACTTGTCGGCATACCCGCAGCAGAACAGGCCATGTTGGCCCAGAACGCCCGCGCCCACGAGCAGACCGGTTACGTCGTCACACTGGATTTCCCAAGCTATTTCGCGGTGATGAGCCATGCTGACAACCGCCAGCTTCGCCGCCGCGTCTACGAGGCCTTCGCGACCCGCGCATCTGACCAGGGCCCCGATGAAGGTCGCTTCGACAACAGCGAGGTCATGGTCGAAATCCTCCAGCTGCGGGAGGAGAAGGCGCGCATCACGGGGTTTGCGCACTACGCGGAGCGCTCACTGGCGACCAAGATGGCCGAGAACGCCGGTCAGGTCGATACCTTTCTGCAGGACCTCGCCCAGCGGGCACGTCCCCGGGCCGAACAGGATCTGGACGGGCTGCGTGCCTTCGCCCGCGATGAGCTCGGGCTCGACTCCCTGGAAGCCTGGGATATGGCCTATGCCGCCGAGAAGATGCGTGAGCGGCGTCTTGGACTGAGCCAGGAAATGCTCAAGCCCTATTTCCCCGCCAGCCAGGCGGTGGAAGGCCTGTTTCGCCTGGTCGAGCGCCTGTTCGGCGTGCATTTCGAGGCCGACCCGACCGTCGAAAGCTGGCATGACGACGTTCGCTACTATCGCGTCGTTGACGCGAACGGCGTCGAACGTGCGGGTTTCTACTTTGATCTCTACGCCCGCAAGAACAAGCGAGGCGGTGCCTGGATGGATGTCTGCCGCCAGCGTTTTGTCTCGGCAGAGGCCCAGCAGGTCCCGGTCGCCTTCATGACCTGCAACTCCACCCCGCCCGTGGATGGCAAGCCTGCGCTGTTTACCCACGACGAGGTGATCACCCTGTTCCACGAGTTCGGCCATGGCCTCCACCACATGCTCACACGCGTGAACGAGCCCGAGATCGCCGGGATCAATGGCGTCGAGTGGGACGCCGTCGAACTGCCAAGCCAGTTCATGGAGAACTGGTGCTGGGAGCGCGAGGCCCTGGATCTGTTCGCCCTTCATTACGAGACCGGCGAGCCCATGCCGGATGACCTCTATCAGCGCCTCGTCGATACCCGCCACTTCCATGCCGCGCTGCAGCTCCTGCGACAGGTCGAGTTCTCCCTGTTCGATATGCGCCTGCACGCGGGGCCGGCACCCGACAGCGCCCAGGCCATCCTCGACCTCCTGGAGACGGTGCGTGACGAGGTCGCGGTGGTCCGTCCGCCGGCGTTCAACCGCTTCCCCCATGGCTTTGCCCATATCTTTGCCGGAGGCTATGCGGCGGGTTACTACAGCTACAAGTGGGCGGAGGTCCTGTCCGCCGATGCCTTTGCACGATTCGAGGAAGAGGGTCTGTTCTCGCCCGAGGTCGGTGCAGCCTATCTGCGCGAGATCCTGGAGGTCGGAGCCTCTCGTCCAGCCGCCGACTCCTTCCGGGCCTTCCGCGGTCGTGACCCCGAGATCGACGCCCTGCTGCGGCACAGCGGACTGGAGAACGCCGCGTGAAGATCGCCAGCTGGAACGTCAACTCCCTGAAGGTCCGCCTGCCCCAGGTCCTCGACTGGCTGGGTAGCTCGCGCACGGACATCCTCGCCTTGCAGGAAACCAAGCTAACCGACGAGAACTTCCCGGTCAGTGCGATCCAGGATGCCGGTTACGAGGTGGTCTACTCCGGCCAGAAGACCTACAACGGCGTGGCCATCCTCTCGCGTACACAGGCAACGGACGTCGTCACTGATCCGCCGGGGCTGGAGGACGCCCAGCGCCGCATCCTGGCGGCCACGATCGGCGATATCCGTATCGTGAACCTCTATGTGGTGAACGGCGAAAATGTCGGGACCGAAAAGTACGCCTACAAGCTCGACTGGCTGGCACGCATGCGCGCCTGGCTGGCCGCCGAGATCGAGACCTACCCGAACCTCGTGGTGCTGGGCGATTTCAACATCGCCCCGGAAGACCGCGACGTGCACGACCCCGAGGCCTGGCACGAGCGTATCCTGTGCTCGACCCCGGAACGGGAGGCCCTGGCGGCCCTCACGGACCTTGGTCTCGCGGACACCTTCCGAGCGTTCGAGCAGCCGGAAGAGGAATTCTCCTGGTTCGATTACCGCGCCGCTTCCTTCCGGCGCAACCGCGGCCTTCGGATTGACCTGGTCCTCGCCAGCCCCGCACTGCAAAAACGCCTGACCGCTGCCGGGATCGACCGCGAGCCCCGCGGCTGGGAACGGCCCTCCGACCACGCCCCCGTCTGGGCCGAATTCAGCGACTAGGCCCGGCCGACGGCCGCGCCCTGGGAGACACCTTTGAAATACAGGGACCTGCGTGACTTCATCGACGGGCTAGAGGCCCGCGGCGAGCTCAAGCGCATCACCACCGAGATCGACCCGAACCTCGAGATGACCGAGATCGCCGATCGTGTCCTGCGCGCCGGCGGACCCGCGTTGCTGTTCGAGAACCCCAAGGGTTCCGATATCCCGGTCCTGGCTAACCTGTTCGGCACGCCGGAACGGGTGGCCATGGGCATGGGCGAGGACTCGGTCGAGGCCCTGCGCGAGGTCGGCCGGCTGCTGGCCTTTCTCAAGCAGCCGGACCCGCCCAAGGGCCTGAAGGCGGCCTGGGAACAGCTGCCTGTGTTTCGCAAGGTGCTCGACATGGCGCCCAAGAAGACGCGCGGGGCCGCCTGCCAGCGCCATGTGATCGAAGGCGACGACGTGGACCTGTCCACCCTGCCGGTGCAGACCTGCTGGCCGGGGGATGCCGGGCCGCTGATCACCTGGGGCCTGGTCGTGACCCGCGGGCCGGAGAAGTCGCGGCAGAACCTCGGCATCTACCGTCAGCAGGTGATCGGCCGCAACCGTGTGATCATGCGCTGGCTGTCGCATCGCGGGGGCGCGCTGGACTACCGGGAATGGTGCCAGGCCCATCCAGGTGAGCCGTTCCCCATTGCGGTGGCCCTGGGGGCCGATCCTGCGACCATCCTCGGCGCGGTCACACCCGTGCCGGATACGCTGTCGGAATACGCCTTTGCCGGGCTGCTGCGCGGCAGCCGCACGGAGGTCACCCGCTGCATCGGCTCCGATCTCGAGGTCCCGGCATCCGCCGAGTTCGTGCTGGAGGGCCATATCCACCCCGGCGAAACCGCGCCCGAGGGCCCGTTCGGCGATCACACGGGGTACTACAACGAGGTGGACGAGTTCCCGGTGTTCACCATCGACCGTATCACCCACCGTGAACAGCCGATCTATCACTCCACCTATACCGGGCGTCCGCCCGATGAACCGGCGGTCCTGGGGGTTGCCCTGAACGAGGTCTTCATCCCGATCCTGCAGAAGCAGTTTCCGGAGATTGTGGACTTCTACCTGCCGCCGGAGGGCTGTTCCTACCGCATGGCGGTGGTCTCCATGCGCAAGCAGTACCCCGGCCACGCGAAGCGCGTGATGATGGGGGTGTGGTCGTTCCTGCGCCAGTTCATGTATACAAAATTCGTGATCGTCGTCGATGATGACGTGAACACGCGCGAGTGGAACGATGTAATCTGGGCGATTACCACGCGCATGGACCCTGCGCGTGACACGACGCTGGTGGAGAACACGCCGATCGACTACCTGGATTTCGCCTCGCCAGTCTCTGGGCTGGGCTCCAAGATGGGTATGGACGCGACCTCCAAGTGGCCGGGCGAGACCGATCGCGAGTGGGGCCGACCGATCACCATGGATCCGGCCGTACGTGAGCGGGTGGATGCCCTCTGGGACGAGCTGGGGCTGTAGCCGTCGCCACAGCCCCGCCCGGCCCCTAGTTGCCCAGGTGTGCGCCGTCCTCGGGTAGCCGCACCCAGGCCGCGATGTCGGCGCCCATGGCCCGTACCGTGCGACCCATCACCGCGCAGCTGCCCTTGAACCCGCCGAATGCCCCGCCGCCAGACACCCGGCGTGAGGTGAAGTCAGCCACCGCCTCGCCGTTCTCGTACAGCGTGCCCTCGGCCTCCGCCAGGGACCGGTGTCCGGACCAGGCGCTGCCGTCATTGCGGGCCTGGGTGATCTCCACCACCAGTACCTTTCCAGCATCCCCGGGGCTCACGTCCGCGCCGGATTCCACGCGGACATCATGGCGAGCCCCGAACTCCTGCACGAAGCCGGGGAAGCGCTCCTCCAGCTCGCATTCGCGGCGAATGGCTTCGGACACCGTTGCATCGTCGCTGTAGGCGAACCGCTCCGGGACCGCGACGATCACCTCCGGATCGGTGACCTCGGCAGCGGCTTCGGCCCCTGCATCGGTCGCCGTGTCACGGGTTTCGTTGGCTGCACATCCGCCCAGAACCATCACCCCGACGGCGGCCAGTGCGGCTGTCCATTTTTCTCCTTGCATTCCTTTCTCCCTGCCTGTGATTGGCGCCCCCGAGTCTGCCCTATCCCGTCCATGGAATGCACCCCGGGACCGCTACATGCGGCTTCCGGGGTTGCTTGCGTTCGCCCGGACCGTGGAGACAATAGGCCCCCTTGTTGGACCAGCAGCGGGAGCAGCGCATGGCCTTTGACGTGATCATCCAGCCCAGCGGGCAGCAACTCGAGGTCGAAGACGACGAGACCGTACTCGAGGCCGCGTTGCGCCAGGGGTTTGCGTTTCCCTATGGCTGCCGTAACGGCGCCTGCGGATCCTGCAAGGGGCGCGTCCTCGCGGGCGAAGTGGACCACGGGCCGAAAAAGCCGCCGGGCATTACCGAGGCCGAACTGGCCGATGGCTGGGCCCTGTTCTGCCAGGCGGTCCCGGTGGATGACCTGGAGATCGAGGTGCGCGAGATCGGCGCGGCCAAGGATATCGTCGTGAAGACGCTGCCCTGTCGTGTCGCGCAGCTGAACCGCCTGGCCGACGATGTCATGGAGCTGCGTCTTCAGCTCCCCGCAACCGAGCGCATGCAGTTCCTCGCCGGACAGTACCTGGATGTCCTGCTCAAGGGCGGCGGGCGCCGTAGCTACTCGCTGGCCAATGCCCCGCATGACGACGAACAGCTGGTCCTGCATGTGCGCAACCTGGAGGGTGGGCGCTTCTCGAAGATGGTGTTCGAGGAGATGCAGCCCAAGGCGCTGTTACGGATCGAGGGGCCGCTCGGCACGTTCTTTGTCGACGAGGAATCGGAGCGGCCGCGCCTGTTCGTTTGTGGTGGCACGGGCTTCGGCCCGCTCAAGGGGATGCTGGACCATCTGGCGGTCGAGGGCTTCGACCGCCCGCACCACCTGTTCTGGGGCGCGCGCAGTGCAGAAGGGATTTACGCCCCCGATTGGCTCGGCCGCATGAGCGCCGAACACGGTGAGCATTTTCGCTTTACGCCGGTGCTCTCCGATGTGCCGGCGGACACGGCGGGCGGGTTCCCGGCTGTCGCGGGCTGGCCACACGATGCGGTACTGGCCGAATACCCCGACCTGTCCGGCTTCGATGTCTACATGGCCGGTCCGCCGGCGATGATCGAGGCGGCGACCAATGCCTTCCTCGCCGCGGGCCTGCCGACCGAACAGCTCTACTACGACAGCTTCGAGCCGGCCGCGCCCCACGAATAGGGGCGCGCGACCCCGCTGATCAGCTGGTCGCGAGTTGCGCGGCCAGGCGGTGCACCGCCTGCTGCATCGCGGCGTCAGTCGGGTCCTCTGCGACCTCTACGGCGGCCTTGAACCCCAGCTCGTGGGCGATC
This sequence comes from Thioalkalivibrio sp. ALJ4, assembly GCF_000377225.1. Taxonomy (NCBI): domain Bacteria; kingdom Pseudomonadati; phylum Pseudomonadota; class Gammaproteobacteria; order Chromatiales; family Ectothiorhodospiraceae; genus Thioalkalivibrio; species Thioalkalivibrio sp. ALJ4. The sequence continues at coordinate 460,638 of NZ_KB897917.1, forward strand.
TCGCCGATCCGTTCGGAACCCACCACCAGCGGTGTCTTGCGCAGCCACATGCGCCCGAGCTTGCCGACCATCTCGTAGAGATTGCGCAGCCCCTCGCCACTGGTGATCGTGATGATGTCGATCTGGTCGCGCGAGAACGCATACATCAGCGCGCCGGTATCGCCCTCCGGGCGCCCGCGCCGATAGGCCTCGGCAAAGGTGACCTCCGCGCCGCGCGACTTCAGCGTATCGCCGAGGTATTCGCGCCCGCCGTCGCCGCGAAAGATCACCACGCGCTGGCCGGCCACGTCCTGCATCGCCGGCTGTTCCAGCAACGCCTCGCTGTCGAAGCGCCGCGGCGGGGCGATATCCACGTTCAGCCCGAAGCCCTTCAGCTCCTTCGCGGTGCGGTTGCCGATGGCTGCGATTCGCGTCCCTTCGGGCCAGGTGCGGTCGGCCAGCGCCAGGTTCAGCACCCGCTGCACCGCGTTCGGGCTGATAAAGACCGCAATATCGAAATTATCCAGCTGATTCAGTACCGCGCGCAGGTCGGTCGGGTCGCTGGGCGCCAGGATCTCCAGCACCGGAAAGCGGATCACCTCGGCGCCATCGCCAGCCAGCAAGGTGCAGAACTCCTCTGCCTGCGCCGCCGGCCGCGTGACCAGGATCCCGCAGCCGTTCAGGGGGCCGTCCGCGGTGGGCTTCATGATATCCAGCTCGGCCATTTTCAGGATCCTTTCGTGGAGGCTGCGTTCTCGGCGTGGGCGGCGGCCAGCAGCTCGCCAGCCCCCAGTTCCAGCAGTTGTTCGGCCAGCTGTACCCCGAGGGCCTCCGCGTCGCCGCGCGGCCCTTCCACCTGCCGTCGCAGGAGCTGGCTGCCATCGACGGCGCCGACCAGACCGTCCAGGTGGAGCCGGTCGCCGTCCAGGGTTGCGTGGGCGGCCAGAGGGACCTGGCAGCCGCCCTCCAGGCGGCGATTGAACGCGCGTTCTGCACGCACGCGGTCGGAGGTGTCGCGGTCGTTCAGGGGTGCGATCAGCGCCGCGATCTCCGGGTCGTTCTCGCGGCACTCGATGGCGATTGCCCCCTGGCCCACCGCCGGCAGGCTGACAGCCGGTTCCAGCCGGGCGCGGATGCGCTCGTCGAACCCAAGGCGCTTCAGTCCGGCCGCCGCCAGCAGGATCGCGTCGTACTCGCCGGCATCCAGCTTGCCCAGCCGGGTGTTCACGTTGCCGCGCAGATCGGTGATCTTCAGGTCCGGCCGCCGTGCCCGCAGCTGGCACTGCCGGCGCAGGCTGGACGAACCCACGCGCGCGCCCTGGGGCAGCTCGTCGACATGGGTATAGGTGTTGGAGACGAACGCATCCAGCGGATCTTCCCGATCGAGGATCACCGGTAGCACCAGGTCCGCCGGCAGCTCCATGGGCACGTCCTTGACCGAATGGACCGCGATGTCCGCACGATCCTCCAGCATTGCGACCTCCAGCTCCTTCACGAACAGCCCCTTGCCGCCGATACGGGCCAGCGGGGAGTCGAGCACGCGATCGCCCTGGGTCGTCATGCCGACCAGTTCCACCGGAAGATCCGGGTGCAGGCCCCGCAGGCGCGCGGCGACATGTTCCGCCTGCCACATGGCGAGCGGGCTTTTTCGAGTGGCGATACGCAGGGGTTTCATGCGGGGTCCGGCGGCTGGAGAATAAAGCGCCGTAGTATAACGGTTTCGGCGCAGTGGCCCGAACCCTCCCGGATCCAGGGGCTGTCGCTTCTTGCTATGCCAGATTGCCGCGCAGGAAGGCCCTCACCTGTGGCAGCTGACGGCGACTGACGGCCACCGGATCGACGTGGCCGTGAAACAGCAGGCGGTGATCGGCCGGGCCGCGTGTCTCCAGCCCCCGGATCGCCGTGCGCACCACCAGGCAGCCCCGGCGCACGCACAGGAGGGCATCGCCGAACCGGGATTCCAGTTCGTGCAGTCGTGTATCTACAAACCCCTCGAGCTGTTCACCGCGCGCAATCACATAGCCGTCTTCGGCCGTGAAGTAGGCGATACGGTCCAGGGCCACGCGTTCCTCGCGCCGCCCGATGGTCAGGCGAACCGTCCGTGGAGCGGGTGCCGAAGAGCCGGCCTTGTGCCGGGCCGCGCGCTCCAGGGCCTGGGTCAGGCGCTCGCCGCGCACGGGCTTGAGCACGTAGTCGCGCACGCCGGCCTCGAAGGCGTCCAGGCTGAACTGCTCGTGTGCGGTGACCAGGATCACCATCAGGTCGGGTCGCCGGGCGCCGATCTCGGCGGCCAGCTCCATGCCCGACTCACCGGGCATCTCGACATCCAGCAGCACCAGATCGGGTGCCTCGCGGGTGATGGCGTCGCGTGCGCTGATCGCCTCGGCCGCCTGGCCAATCACCTGATGTCCGGCGTCGTTGACCATCCCGGCCAGGCGCTGACGCGCAATCGGTTCGTCGTCCACGATCAGGACGCGCAAGGCTTCACTCGACATGTTGATTCCCCCGTTCCAGTGGCAGGCGAATGCGGACTTCGAACTCGCGCTTCCGGGCCACGGTTTCGAAGCGACACCGATCACCAAACGCATGGTGCAGGCGCAGGCGCACGGCCTCGCTGGCGGTGCCGGTCCCCTCGCTGTGTGCCTCCGGGTCGACGCTGTTGGTCAGCGACAGCATCACTGTGCCGGAGTCGAGCCGACAGCGAACGCGCACGAAGCCGGGACCCCGGGCCGGCCCGATCCCGTGCTGGATCGCGTTTTCCGCCAGCGGCTGCAGGATCAGGGTGGGCACGCTGACGTCCAGACCGGCCTGGTCCGGGCAGTCCCATTCCACCTCCAGGCGTTCGCCAAACCGCGTCTGCTCGATATTCAGGAAGGCTCGCACCAGCTCCAGCTCCGCGCGCAGGGACTGGCGATCCGCGGTCGCGAAGGTGGCGCGAAAGAGATCGGCCAGATCCAGCGTGATCTGTTCCGCGCGCGCGGGTTCGCTGCGGCACAGCCCGGCAATGGTGTTCATGCTGTTGTAGAGAAAGTGCGGCCGCAGCCGCGCGCGCATCGCCTGCTCGCGGGCGCGGGAGACGGCCTGGGTCTCGCGCTGCCAGGCCGCCTGCAGGTAGAGGTAATGCATCGCCACCAGGCTCAGGATCGTGGCCACCGCGATCGCCGGCCAGCGCCAGGCCGGATCGGCCAGCTGCAGGCCCTCGGCCCCCAGAAAGACCGCCGCCGTGTTGGCGATTGGCACCAGCGGGGGCAGGACGATCTGGCCCCACAGGGGCAGGCGCACCAGCAGCCGCTTGCCGGCGCACAGGATCAGCAGGCTGGTCAGCGCGACCCAGAAGATGAACAGCGCATGCAGGGCGAGCCCCGGCACCCAGTCCTGCCCGCCCCCGCGCAGCAGGGTCACCGCCAGGGCCAGCAGTACCGCGACCATCAGCACGCGCAACAGCGTCTCGGCGCTGCAGAAATCCGGCAGCGGCGATTGTTTCGCCAGTTCGGTGGTCTCGTCGTCCGGCGCAGGTGCCTTCACGACCCGTCTCCCCTCCGGGTGCCGTCCATCCTTGTATTTGGTCGGGGGACACTGTGCCGCGTCTCCCTTATACTTCCGTGTCTTTCCAACCCGGTTCAGGGTGCACCATGACGCAGGATTCCGCACGCGACAAGCCACAGGCCCCGGCCCCCGAGGGCGAGGCCAAGCTCTGGGGCGGCCGTTTCTCCGAACCCACCGATGCCTTTGTCGAACGCTTTACCGCCTCGGTCGAGTTCGACCAGCGCCTGTACCGGGAGGATATCCAGGGATCGCAGGCGCATGCGCGCATGCTGGCCAAGGTCGGCGTCCTGACCGACGCCGAGGCCGAACAGATCGTGCAGGGGCTGGACGCCATCCGCGACGAGATCGCCGCCGGCGCGTTCGACTGGCAGATCGGCCGCGAAGACGTGCACATGAACATCGAGGCGCGGCTGATCGAGCGGATCGGTGACGTCGGCAAGAAGCTGCACACCGGCCGTTCGCGCAACGACCAGGTGGCGACCGACATCCGCCTGTGGCTGCGCGCCGCCATCGACGACATCCTGAGCCTTGTCCGGGCCTACCAGCGCGGGCTGGTGGATCTGGCCGAGCGCGAGGCCGAGACGGTGATGCCCGGCTTTACCCATCTGCAGACCGCGCAGCCGGTCACCTTCGGGCACCACATGCTGGCCTGGTACGAGATGCTGGAGCGCGATGCCCAGCGCCTGGTCGACTGCCGCGCGCGGGTCAATGTCCTTCCGCTGGGAGCGGCCGCGCTGGCCGGGACACCGTATCCGCTGGATCGCGAGTACACCGCCGAGCTGCTGGGCTTTGACGGGGTGACGCGCAACTCGCTGGACGCGGTCTCGGATCGCGACTTCGCGATCGAATTCACCGCCGCCGCGGCGACGCTGATGATGCACCTGTCGCGCCAGGCCGAGGAACTGATCCTCTGGACCAGTGCGCAGTTCGCGTTCATCGACCTGCCGGACCGCTACTGCACCGGCTCGTCGATCATGCCGCAGAAGAAGAACCCGGACGTGCCCGAGCTGGTGCGTGGCAAGACCGGCCGGGTCTATGGCCACCTGATGTCCTTGCTGACCCTGATGAAGGGCCAGCCGCTCGCCTACAACAAGGACAATCAGGAGGACAAGGAACCGCTGTTCGACACCGTGGATACCTTGCTCGGCTCGCTGCGCGCGTTTGCCGACATGGTGCCCAACCTGGAGGTGCGTGCGGAGAACACCCTGGCCGCCACGCGCAAGGGCTTTGCCACGGCAACGGATCTTGCCGACTACCTGGTCGGGCGGGGTGTGGCCTTCCGTGATGCCCACGAGGTCGTGGGTCGTGCGGTACGGGTGGCGCAGGATCGTGGGGTCGATCTGGCGGAACTGCCGCTGGCCGACCTGCAGGCTATCAGCGACGCGGTGGGCGACGATGTTTACACGGTGCTGACGCCGGAGGGATCGGCCGCTGCTCGCAACCTGACCGGCGGCACGGCCCCGGAGCAGGTCCGGCGCCAGGTCGCGGTCGCCCGCCAGCACCTTGCGGGCACGATGGGCTGAGACACGATCGAGGTGGTGCGAAGGCGCACCACCTGATTTACCAGGATCGTCAGTAGGCCAGCGTCGAGTCGATCACTTCCCACATCACGTTACCGTGCACCACCTCGTAGCCGAGCAGGACCTGGCCATGGGCATCGTCGCCCTCGAAGTTCGCCAGTACCCAGCGGTGGTTCAGCAGGTGGATGCCGTCGGGCCGGAACGCAAAGCCCTCGTCACCCTCCGCCTCGTGCGGGATCAGCTCCGGATGTTCCATCAGATCTGCACGCAGGCGCTCCTCGGCGCGTGCCATGCCGCGGCGTTGCAGGTCCTGGATGTGCGCGTTCGTCAGGCCCAGTTCGACCGGGCGCGGAATCTCGTGCCGGGTGTATTCCTGTAGCTGCACCTGCGTCTGGTACAGCTCGCGCTGGGCCTCGGTCACATCCTGCTCCAGCCCGGTGGCACGGGCGATGTAGATGGCGAGGATGATGACGAAAAACAGCATGAAGCCCAGCCAGGCCAGGCGCTCGCTGTTCTTCAGGCCACTCTGATTCTTGTTGTCCTGCTCTTCGGTCACGAGTCTCCTCCCGGAAATGGGGCGTACGACATGGTCGCCGTGCCCGCGTGACGGAACACCCGGGCACTGTGGGCCCAAAGGTGCAAAATCGAATCGTCGCGCATCATAACGCCTGAAGCCGCGATCTGCCGAGGTATCGATGTCCCGCGCCGAAGCCCCAGCGCCCAGCACACCCGAACTGCAATGGGTGAACCGCTTTGCGAGCCTGCCGGAGGCCTTTTATGACCGTCCGGCGCCGGCCCCGTTCCCGGATGCCACGTGCCTGGCGACCAGCGCCGAGATGTGCCGGCGCCTGGGGCTGGCCGCGACCGACCTGGCCCGCCAGCCCTGGCTGGGGGCCTGCACCGAAGGACACCCGATGGAGGGCCCCGACCCGCTCGCCAGTGTCTATGCCGGGCATCAGTTCGGCGTCTTTGTCCCGCAGTTGGGGGACGGACGCGCAAAGCTGCTGGGCGAGGTTCGAACCACCTCCGGTGAGCACTGGGAACTGCAGGTGAAAGGGGCTGGCCGCACGCGCTATTCGCGCGGCGCCGACGGCCGCGCGGTACTGCGTTCCTCGATCCGCGAGTACCTGATCTCCGAGGCGATGGCCGCACTGGGCGTGCCGACCACCCGCGCGGTGGCCCTGTTCGGCTCCAGCCTGCAGGTCCTGCGCGAGCGCGTGGAACCGGGGGCGATCGTGCTGCGCGCGGCACCCAGCTTCCTGCGCTTCGGGCACTTCGAGTATTTCCACTACAGCGGCTACAGCGAACGCCTGCGCGAACTGATCGACTATGCGCTGGCGCACGACTATCCCGAGCTGGCGGACGCCGACGACCCGGTGGCCGCGATGCTCGAACAGGTGATCGCGAACACCGCCGAGATGATCGCCGACTGGCAGGCCGTCGGGTTTTGCCACGGGGTGATGAATACCGACAACATGAGCCTGCTGGGGCTGACCATCGACTATGGCCCGTTCGCGTTCCTGGATGCCTACGACCCGGGCTACATCTGCAACCACACCGACCAGGGCGGCCGCTACGCCTTCGACCAGCAGCCGGCGATCGCGCAGTGGAACCTGATCCGTCTGGCCGAGACCCTGGTAATCCATTTCCAGGACGCCACCCGCGAAGCCGCGATCGAGCGGGCCAAGGCACTTCTGGTGGACTTCATGCCCCGGTTCGAGCAGGCCTGGCTGACGCGCATGCGCGGGAAGCTGGGGCTGGTGGAGGAACGCGAAGGGGATCTGGAGCTGATCCACGACCTGCTGGCACGCATGGCCGCGGAGGGTGTCGACTACACGCGCTTCTTCCGCCAGCTGCCGGATCTGGAGCAGCCCGAGATCCGCGAACAGCTCGAGGCCGAGCTGGAGGACGCGACCGCCTGGCGCGGATGGTGGTCGCGCTATCAGGCGCGCCTGGAGACGGAGGCCCGCCCGTTCGAGGCACGCCGGGCGGCGATGAACGCGGTCAATCCGAAGTACATCCTGCGCAACCACCTGGCGCAGGCCGCGATCGAGCAGGCCGAGGCGGGCGATACCTCCGAGCTGCTGCGGCTGCAGGCCATTCTTGAGCGTCCGTTCGACGAGCAGCCCGAGCACGAGGCCTACGCGGACCTGCCGCCCGCCTGGGCCGCCGGCATCCAGCTGAGCTGCTCCTCCTGACGGTGCCCTGATCGGCCTTTGCGCTACGGCCCCTGGGAGGGCTTAGTTGACCGCGCCCTCGGGTGGCAGCTTCTCCTTCATCGAGTCGGACAGTGGCACGTCGTGCACGACCAGCACCGGCAGGCGGGCGTTGCGCACCAGCCATTCGGTCGCGGACCCGGAGAGCATGCTGGCGATCTGGCTGCGACCGCGCGTGCCCATCACGATCATGTCCGCACCCCATTCCTCGGCATGGCGGGAGATCTCCTCCGGCGCACTGCCAATGGCCACGGCGACCTCGTCGTCCGCCTCGGCCCACGCCTCGAGCTGTGCGCGGACCTTGTCTTCCGCGGAGTGACGCATGTCCTTCGCGTTCAGCGGCGAGGTGCCGGCGCCACTGAAGGCGCCGGCCGCGCTGGGCCCGGCCACATCAGAGGGCTTCATCACGTAGAGCAGGCGCTTCTTCGCCCCCGGGCAGTGCTGCCGCGCGACGGCCAGGGCCGCGGCGGAGGCAGGCGAGAAGTCGACGGCGATGATGACGCGCTGCAGCATGGGGATCCTCGGGCTGGTCGTGGGAAGGGCCTCGGCGAGACCCCACAGGGGGCGCGCGGTTCAGCGTCTTGGTGCGAGGTGCTAGACTTCGCCCCCTTTCGGCGGTTTCAGTCTGTACTGGCACCAGACCGCTTGCAACCGCGCCCGCCAGGGGTGGAACACCGGTGAGCCTCCCCTCGCACCTGTCCGCCCGCCAGTCCCGGCCCCGGTCGATACAGCGGCGCGCATCCGTATTGGGGATTCCCACGTGCAGCAGACCCTGAACGACTTCCTGCAACGCCAGCGCAAGATCTGGTTGTTCAATGTGCGCGCCGACCTGATCGCCGGGGTCGTGGTCGCGCTGGCCCTGATCCCGGAGGCGATCGCGTTCTCCATCATCGCCGGGGTCGACCCGAGCGTGGGCCTGTATGCCTCGTTCACCATGGCGGTGGTGATCGCCTTCGCCGGCGGGCGCCCCGGCATGATCTCGGCCGCGACCGGGGCGATGGCGCTGCTGATGGTCACGCTGGTAGCGGAACACGGGCTGCAGTACCTGCTGGCCGCGACCATCCTGACCGGGATCATCCAGATCCTGTTCGCCTGGGCAAAGCTCGCGCGCTACATGATGTTCATCCCGCGCACGGTGCTGGTCGGCTTCGTCAACGCGCTGGCGATCCTGATCTTCCTGTCCCAGGTGCCCTACCTGGTGGACGGCGACACCACCATGTGGGCGCTGGTCACCGCCGGGCTGCTCATCCTCTACGGCCTGCCGATGATCCCGGGCTACCCGAAGCTGCTGCCGCCGCCGCTGGTCGCGATCGTGGTGCTCAGCGTCCTGGTCTACTTCATGGGCCTGCCGACGCTCGAGGTCGGCGACATGGGCGAGCTGCCGGACGGCCTGCCGGTGTTCCTGTTCCCGGACATCCCGCTGAACTGGGAGACCCTGCAGATCATTTTCCCGACCGCCTTCGCGCTGGCGATCGTCGGCCTGCTGGAGTCGCTGCTGACCGCCTCCATCCTCGACGACCTGACCGACACGCCCTCCGGCAAGAACCGCGAGGCCCAGGGCCAGGGCATCGCCAACATCGTCACCGGCTGCTTCGGTGGCATGGCGGGCTGCGCGATGATTGGCCAGTCGGTAATCAACATCAAATCCGGCGGCCTGGGGCGCCTGTCCACGCTGTCGGCGGGCATCTTCCTGCTGATCTTCATCGTGTTCCTCGGTGACCTGGTCTCGATCATCCCGATGGCCGCGCTGGTCGCGGTGATGATCATGGTCTCCATCGCCACCTTCGACTGGGGCTCGCTGACCACCCTGCACAAGCTGCCGCGCACCGACGCCACCGTGCTGATCGTGACCGTCGGCACCACCGTGATCACCCACGACCTGTCGCTGGGCGTATTCGCCGGCGTGCTGCTCTCGGCGATCTTCTTCGCGCGCAAGATGGTCAAGGCCGTCGAAGTCACCAGTGCGCTGTCGGAGGACGGCCGGACTCGCATCTACACCGTGCGCGGCCAGCTGTTCTTCGTCGCCGTGGACAAGTTCATCGACAGCTTCGACTACCGCGAGGGCATCCACCACATCGAGATCGACCTGACGCGCGCCTCGCTATGGGACAGCTCGGCGGTGGCTGCCATCGACAAGGTCGTCGGCAAGTTCCGCCGCAACGGCATGGAGGTCGAAGTCAGGACGCCGCGTGGCGAGAGCGGCGAACTCCACGACAAGCTCGCGCAACACGACAAGGGCGCCGACCTGGGGCCGGGCGGGCACTAATGCCGCCACCGTCATTGCGAGGAGTGCAGCGACGAAGCAACCTCCCTCCGAAACCCTCGGACCCCGACACTGCGCAAGCTTCGGGAGGTTGCCGCGGCCCCTGCGGGACCTCGCAATGACGGTGCCCGTGGCGGCGCCGGGGGATGGGAGAGATTGGACCTCTTGTCCAGGCATGGCAGGCTAGGCGGATGATGAATCTTCGCCGGCCGGCGCCTCCGGCCGACCCCCGGGCCGAGCAGGAGCGGATTCGGCGTGCGCTGCTCTGGCCGATGCTGGGGGCCGCCGTCCTGATCGTGATCCACGCCCTGCACGACCTGCTGGGCGGGGACTGGTCGCGCCTGGGCATTCTGCCGCGCGACGCGGTCGGGGCGCTGGGCATCATCACCTCGCCGTTGATCCACGGCTCCTGGGGTCACCTGCTCGCCAATGTGCCGACCTTGTGGGTGCTCGGCATGCTCACGCTCTACGGCTTTCCGCGTGCCACGCGCGTTGCAGTCCCGCTGATCTGGCTGATGGGGGGCCTGGGTGTCTGGCTGTTCGCCCGCGAGGGGCTGCACATTGGCGCCTCGGGCCTGACCCACGGGCTGATGTTCTTTGCCGTGGTGATCGGGATCCGCCGGCGCGATGCGCTGTCCATCGCGGTGGCCATCATCATCCTGTTCCTCTACGGCAGCATGCTCTGGGGTGTCTTCCCCAGCGGCCCCAAGGTCTCGTTCGAAGCGCACCTGTTCGGCGCGGTCGTGGGTGCGGTCTGTGGCTGGTTCCTCTATCGTCGAGATCCGTTCCCGGTGTATCGGCGGCACGACTGGGAGGACGACGACCCCACCGACCCCGAGACCCTGCGCAAGATCGAACAGGGGCGGCTCGACGAGATCGAGCCGAAGGAACCGCCGGAGGGGCCTGGGCGGCGCGATTAGCCGGGCACCCTTTCTGGATGCCGTTCGTCGCGCTCGGTGCATCCCGCGACGTAGCGGCGACGGCGCTTCGTCGCACCGTCATTGCGAGGAGGCGAAGCCGACGAAGCAATCTCCCTCAGGAAGCACCGCATTGCCAGCGTTCGGAGATTGCCACGTCGGCTTCGCCTCCTCGCAATGACGGCTCAGGGTCCGGCGTGGTGGCGCTCTAGCGCCCGAAGGTCATGCGCATGCCGGCCATCAGGGTCAGGCCGGGGGCCGGCTCGTAATAGCGGCGGTTGCCGTCGTTGATGCGGATGTTGTCGACGTTGTCCGCGTCCAGCAGGTTGTTCGCGGCCACGAAGGCCTCGACATGGGCGTTGCCATCCTGCCAGTGGCGGCCCGCGCGCAGGTTCAGCGTGGTCTGTCCGCCCACCCGTTCGTCGTTGGCGTCGTTCACGTAGCGCCCGCCTGTGTACAGCGCATCGATGGTGAAAAAGTATGGCCCCTGGCGCCAGTCGGCCTCCACGAACAGCTGCTCGCGCGGCAGCCCGGGCAGGCGGTTGCCGTCGCGCCGTTCGCCCTGCTGGTCCACGAAATCCCGATAGCGGAAATCGTTCAGGCTGAGCGCGCTGGACAGCGTCCACTGCTCCGTCGCGGACCAGTCGACCGCCAGTTCGAAGCCGCTGCGCGCGGTTCGGCCAGCGTTGGTGTAGAACGTGCGACCGTCCACGTTGGGCTCTTCGAACGGGGCGATCTCGTCGCGCACGCGGGTCGCGTAGACCGAGGCATCCCAGGCCAGGCGACCGGTCTCGCGGCGGATCCCGACCTCGATGCTGCGTGCCCGCTGAGGGTCGAGATCGGCGTTGAATCCGCCCCCGCCCTCGGGATTCGCGAACTCGGTGAAGGTCGGGGTCTCGAAGTTGGTGGCTACGTTCACGTAGGCCCGGTAGTCCGGCTGGAAGTGCCAGATCAGCCCCGCCATCGCGCTGGTCTCGCGGAAGGTCCGCGCATCCGAGCGATCCGGTTCGCCCACCCGGTCGGAGAAGTGGTCATCGATGGACATGCGGATGCGGTCGTGGCGCGCGCCGAGCACCATGTTCCAGTCCGACCCCAGCGCGGTGTCGGTCTGCACGAAAACCCCGCGCGAGCGGGCGCGCTCGCGCTGGTCCAGCGCCAGATCCCCAACGACTTCGTCTTCGTCACAGTCCAGCTGCCCTGGTGCGAAAGTACCAGACGTACAGCGCCGGGTGCGATCGTCACGCTGTTCCTCCAGGTCGATCCCGGTCAGCACCCGGGTCGGGCCGATGTCCTGTTCGTACTGGGCGTTGAGCCCGTAGAAGTCGCGCTCGTAGGCTACCCGCGAGTCGCCGGGAAATGGCAGTTGCTGCGCGTAGTCGCGCTGGGTCCAGAAACCACCCAGGCGCAGCTCGCCGGGGCCGAGCGACTGCTCCCACTGCAGCCCCGTTGTGAGCTGCTCGGCTTCCTGGGTGCTGTCGAGGGCCGTGGCCAGCGGGGCGGCCGCGCGCCGGTTCTGGCGCATCTCCTCGCGCGTGAGCCCGCCGGGGTCGTCGGTGCGCGGGGCATCGAGGTAACGCAGGTGAAAATTCAGCGTCCCCGCCTCCAGCTCCGAGGCGGTGTGCAGGCGCAGGTAGCGCTTCTCGGCGGTGGACTGGTCGCGGTAGCCGTCGATGGCGAAGTCGTGTGCCGTCAGGGAGTAGCGATGGGTCCCGTGATCCTGCTCGGCGATGGCCTCGGCGCGGCGATAGCCGTAGCTGCCCAGCATGACTCCGCCGCCAAAGCCACGCGCGTCGCGCCCGTCGCGGGTGCGCGCCGAGATCACGCCTCCGGAGGCATTGCCGTACAGCGCGGCGCTGGGCCCGCGCAGGACCTCGATGTCGCGCAGGTTCAGCAGGTCGATGGCGTCCACCTGCGATTGGCCGTCCGGGGTGGTCTCGGGGATGCCATCCTGCAGGATGCGCAGCCCGCGCACCCCGAACGGCGCGCGCGAGCCGAAGCCGCGGATGGAGATGCGCGCGTCCTGCGCGAAGTTGTAGCGGTTCTGGGCGAACAGCCCCGGAACGCGATTCAGCGACTCGTCCAGCTGCAGGCCCTGGCGCCCCTCGGTGGCCTGGCGCTCGTCCACGCGCGATACCGCCGCCGGCAGGTCCGCCAGCGGCGTGGCCAGCCTGGGCGCGGTCACCGTGATCTCGACCGGGTCGAGCACGGGTACGTCGTCCTCGGCGATGGCCGTCGGAGCGGCCAGGCCCAGCACCGGCAGGGACAGCGGCAGCAGAGCGACCGGTCCCCTGAGGCTCCGGGTCTGCCCGTCTGCCGGTCGCCTGGGCATCGCGCGTTAGTCCCGGAGGGTCAGCTGCTCGGTCAGGAGCTCGCCATGATCGAGGAAGGCGTCGTACAGCGCCCGGCTGCGTTCCGCCAGCGCCTCGTCGTCGCCCCAGGACCCTGGGCGGTCGAAGGCCTCGCCCGTACGGTAGCCATTGGCCACGGCCATCATGAAGGCCGCGACGGATCGGGTGGTCACGGTCGGGTCGGTCACCGATCCATCCTCGTAGGCCAGGCGTGTGGGGAAGATGGCAGACCCGAGCTGGTATTCGAGCGCGCCCTCGAGCAGGCGGTCAATCGCCGCACCCAGTTCGCCTTCCAGCTCCGGCGCCCGCTCGCTCAGCAGCTTTGCGGTCCCCTCGCGTTCGCGCAGCAGGGAAAAGCCGCCGGTGACCTGGTGGACGAACCGCCATTGCGCGGCGACGTCGACGTGGTCGGAGGCCGCACGGGCCTCGCCGTCCTCGAACGCGATGCGTTCGGGCAGGCCCCAGTCGCGGATCGGCCCGTCTTCGGACACGATGGCGCGGGTGATGGACGCAGTGCGGTCCGCCAGCGTCTCGGCGCGCCCCTGATCGTCCGCATCCCCGAACAGGTAGAGCGTCTCGTAGACCCCCTTGAGGCCACGCAGCAGCGCCCCGACCTGATCCACCGACCACTCCGCGCCCTGGTCGCGGACAAACATCCCGGCATCATCATCCCAGGCCGCGTCGGCGGTGTCCGCCATGGCCCGGGCGATCTCGACCATGTCGTCGCGCGAGTGGCCCAGCCAGCCCGCGAGGGTCTCATGCTCCAGCTGCCCCATGTCGTCCTCGCCACCCGGCTTGTGCTGGCGCACCCAGGCGTATGCGGGGCCGTGCAGGGCGTCGAGGCCGAAGGCGAGGGCATCGGTGCCCGAGTCATTCGCCGCTGCCACCTCGCCGTCGGCGTAGCGTTCGTTGACCAGGTGGTCCGCCAGCGCCGACATCAGCGGTGCCGGGTTGTGGGTGATCTCGTCGTACAGGCCCAGGTGTTCGAAGCGACCCCCGCTGTGATGCATATGGTAGAGATACGCGGCATCAGCATAGGCCGCCGGAGCAGCCTCGTCGTCACTGCCGGACTGTGCGCGGATGCGCCCTTCATCTACCAGCTTGCCGTGCACCGTATCCAGCAGGCCGAGCCAGGTCTCGCCGATCTCCCGCATCGGGCCATCGGCGAGTTCCGGACGGTAGTCGTCATGCCCCAACTCACTGTCGCGCATCAGGCGGCCCTTGACCGTCAGTGCCCCCAGCGTCATGAACGCATCATCGGCGGTCATCCCGTCGGCATGCACCAGCACGCGGTCCTCGCCATCGAGCCCGTGAGCAATTCCGAGAGGAGCGGCCTGTGCTGTCGTGGCCAGTGTCACAGCGATGGCCGCTGTCAGCGGTGCAAAGGCTGCCTTCATGGTCTTGTATCCCCTTCTCGCGAATGTTCCGGCCCGAACTGTATGGACCAAACCCTACTGAAACTCCTGACTCCGCACACGGGTAGCGGTTCAATCGGAGGGGGTCTCGGGCCTCCCGCGTGCGTTAACAAAACTTCATACGAGTGCAACGGGTTCGTCATCCGCTCCGCCTAGCGTGGGTGCGCCATTCGTGCAAGACAGGAGCAACCCGACATGCAAGATTTGAAGCCTTCCGCTCGTCTGGCCCCCTTGGTGCTGGCCATCAGTGCTGCATTCAGCGGTGGTACCGCCATGGCTGGGCAGGCGATCGATGCCGATGATGTCGATGCCGGCGAAGTCGCGCTCTCCGACGACGTCCTGACGGTCTATCTGCATGACCATGGTGATTCGATCGCCGCTCGTTTCACCGAGGATACCGGCATCGACGTGCAGATCGTCGACATGAGTGGCGGCGAGATCCTCGCCCGCATCGAGGCCGAGCGCGTGAACCCTCAGTGGGATGTGGTCTACGTGATGGGTCACGGCAGTGTCCATCGGCTCCACGAGGACGGCATCCTCCTGAAGGACGACTGGCAGCCCGAGGCCGTCAGCGACTATACCGAGCAGGCCCAGAAGATCTACGAGCGTCACCCCGATGCCTCGTGGTGGCCGGTCACCATCAGTGCCCCGGCCCTTCTCGCGTACAACCCGAGCTGCGAGGGGACCGAGGACATCACCGGCTGGGACGCCCTGCGCGATCCACAGTTCGAGGGCCGCATCGGGATGCCCAACCCGAACATCTCCGGCCCGGCCTATCCCTACGTGGCCTCGTTCTTCGAGGATGACATGGATGCCGGCTACGAATTCTGGCAGGACGTCTTCGACAACGGTGTGCGGATGTACCGCTCCAACAGCCCGGTGGCCGAGGCCCTGATGACCGGCGAGCTTTGCGTGGCCGGTCTGGAAGAGCCCAACACCTACGGCGAGGTGGAGAAGGGCGAGGACATTGGCATCGTATACCCGGAAGAGGGTGTGCCGGGCGCGGCCCGTGGCGTTGGCATCTCCGCCGACACGAGCGTTAGGGACGACGCCCGTGCCTTCGTCGAGTGGCTGCTTTCCGCCGAGACGCAGGACTACCTGACCGAGATCGAGCATCGCAACAAGTTCTTCCAGCCGGTGAATCGCAACGCCTCGCCGAACGAACTGCTGCCGCCGAACGATTTCCTGGACGGGGAAACTCCGTACGTCTTCAGCGACTACGTCTGGATGGGCGAGGTAGAAGCCGAAATCAAGCGCTGGTTCGCTGACCAGGTGATGTAACCCGGCCCCTCCACTGCCGGATGCAGTAATGGGGCTCTGCTGGGACACGGCAGGGCCCCTTCTTCTTGTAGCGACCCGGGCGTGGCTCCATACGCCCAAGGAAATCCGATGACCTCAGTCCCCGTGCGTTCGATCGCCCCGACACCGTCGCCGCTTGCCCGTCTGATGGGCCGCCTGCCGGCCAGTGATTCCCTGGTCGTCTGGCTGGTGACCGGGGCGCTGCTGATTCTGGTCGCCCTGCCGCTGACCGCGATGCTGTTGCACCTGGCGTTCCCGCGCCTCTATCTCGGCGATTTCACCCTCGGGGATTTTCAGCTCTTCCGGGATCTCTGGGAACGCCGGCTCTGGCGTACTTCGGTGACCAACTCCCTGTTGCTGGCGACCGGGACCATGGTGCTCGGGACCATCATCGGCGCCGGTCTCGCCTGGATCCGCCACAACTACCGCTTCCCCACCGCCAGCCTGATCGATTTCGCCGCCTGGTTCGTGCTGGTGATGCCGTCGTTCATCATCGCCCAGGGCTGGGTGCTGTTTTCGCGCAGCAGTGGCACGGCCGCCCAGCTCGGCATGCACTGGGTGAACGACTTCGTGTTCTCCCTGCCGGGGCTGATCACGGTGATGGCGCTGACCAACTTTCCGCTCGCCTATCTGGCGACCAGCGCGGCCCTGCAATGGGATGTCTCGCGCTATGAACAGGCAGCGCGGCTGTGCGGCGCGAACGCTGTCCAGACCCTGTGGCGGGTGCGTCTGCCACTGCTGATTCCGGCCTTCGCCTCCGCCGCGATCCTGGTATTCGTCGACAGCATCGGCGACTTCGGGTTGCCGGCGGCCTTTCTCTCGGTATTCAGCTTTCCGCTGATCCCTTACAACATTCGGGCGGAGGTCGCGACGGTTCCCGTATCCTTCGAAGGTGCTGCTGTACTGTCCTTCGTGCTGGTGAGCCTGGTCGGGGCGGCCATTGCCCTGCAGATCCGGGTGCTCCGCAACGGCGGTCGCGACTTTCTGACCGCGGCAGCGGCGCCGCGCAACCGCCCGAAGCCGCGGCTGTGGCCGCTGCTGACCGCAATCAACCTGGTGTTCCTGACGCTGGCCATCTTTGCCCCGCTGGGAACCAGCCTCTCGGTCTCGTTCATGGACCGCTACAGCCAGGGCCTGACCCTGGGCAATCTGACGCTGAACAACTACATCGACGTCCTGTCCGAGGGATCCTCCCTGCTGCCGGCGCTGCGGAATTCCTTCTTCATCGCCTTAACGGCCGCGGGCATCTCGATGGTGGTGGGTTTTCTCGCCGCCTACCTGCTGGCCTTCAGCAGCAACCGCATGAAGCAGTTCATCGACGTCGCCTCCACGGTTACGCTGGCGGTGCCGGGGATCGTCCTGGCGGTGGGCTACATCTTCATGTGGAATCAGCGCTGGCTGGCCGATCTCGGGATCCAGGTCTACGGCAGTCCCTGGGCGATCATCCTGTGTTCGGCCGCGGCCTCGGTCCCGATCGCCGTACGGATCGTGCTCGGTGCGATGTCGCAGACGCCGGGGTCGTTTATGGCCAGCGCCGCCTTGCAGGGCGCCGGGCTGTTCACGCGCCTGCGCAGCATCCTGATGCCCATGGTCCTGGCCGGCCTCCTCTCGGCCACGCTGGCGGTGTTCGCGACCAGCGTCTTCGACCTGGCGATCACCATCATGCTGCAGCCCCCAGGCTACCCGACCATTCCGGTGATCATCGACGAAGCCTTCCGCACCGTGGAGTACGGCTGGGCCACCGCCGCCACCGTGATCGTCTGCAGCCTGACCGCCCTGATTATCGTCGCCGCCCGCTGGGCCGTGCGACGCGCCTTCCCGTCCTATTTCCTTGTCAGCGAGGACCACGCGAAATGAACCAAGACAGCGTAGACGTCAGTATCCGCGGCCTGACCCGCCGCTACCAGGACAGCATCGCGCTGGACTCGGTGGACCTGGATATCGCCTCCGGCGAGGTGATCGCCGTGCTTGGTGCCTCGGGCTGCGGCAAGTCCACCCTGCTGCGACTGCTGGCGGGGCTCGATACCCCCAGCGAGGGTACGATCGCGATTGGGGGCCACCAAGTGAACGGGCCCGGTTTCCACATCCCGCCGGAGCGGCGCCCGGTGAACATGGTCTTCCAGGACTTCGCATTATGGCCGCACATGAACGTGCGCAAGATCATCGAGTTCGGGATGCGTCACCGGCATATCCCGCGCGCGGAATGGAGCGCACGGCTGCGGGAGTTGCTGGACCTGCTGGAACTTCGAGGGTTGGAAGATCGCCTCCCGCGCCAACTCTCCGGGGGGCAGCAGCAGCGCGTCGCCATCGCGCGGGCCCTGGCCACCCGGCCCCGGCTGCTATTGCTCGACGAGCCGCTGTCCAACCTGGATTCACAGCTGCGCCTGCAGATGCGCGACGAGCTCGCGGCCCTGCTGCGCCGGATCGGCACCACCGCGCTGTATGTAACCCATGACCTCCACGAGGCCATGACCCTGGGCCACCGGCTGGTGGTCATGCGCGACGGCCGCATCGAGCAGAGCGGGACTTCGGGCGAGATCTTCCGCAATCCGGGGAGCCCCTGGGTTGCTGGTCTGGTCGGTTTCTCCAACCGGATTCCCGTGGTCGTGGAAGACGTGAACGGCGGGCGGGTCCGCGTGCGCAGCGGCAGCCATCTGCTCGAGGCCAGCAGCGGCGAGGCGTTAAAAGTCGGTGACGAGGCACTCCTGCTGGCCCAGCCTCAGGCGCTAACCCTGACCACTGGCGATGGGGCCAATCGGCTGCGGGCCCGCGTCCAGAGCTGCCACTTCGAGGGCACTGGCTGGCGCCTGCGCTGTCAGAGCGAGGCCGCACCCTTGACCGTTCATACAGAAAACCCTTTTGACGAAGGCAAGGTGGTGACTATCGAGGTTCCGGCGGATAGCGCGCGCGCCTATTCCCGAACGGCGGCCTGATTCCGCTTTCCCGGATCCCTTGACGGCGTTTGGCAAGCGCCGTGAACAGGCTCGCCTGTCCCACTATCAAGGTGTCGCCATTGTTCAGCCCCGTGGGCCATCCAATCTTCCACTCGCCAGTGGAGTGGTTTCGACAAGCGCACAAAAAAGGCCACCGGACGGGATGTCCGGTGGCCGAAGGCCCCCGAGGAGGCTACGGGGAGATCAGAAGTTGTACTGCATGCGGGCGAGGAAGATGTTCGGGCTGTCATCACGGAAGGCACCGTTCGACAGACTGTCCACCGCGTCGCTGTCCTTCACGTCTACCATCACGTAGTTGGCCATGAAGCGCAGGTTGGAACTGACGTAGTAGTTCAGGCCCAGCGTGAAGTTGTTCTGCTCGCCGCCCAGGATGTCGGCATCGCCGAGGTCCACCGAGCTGTAGCGCGCGGCGATCTCCCAGGCACCGGAGGGGCGCTGCGGGTCAATGGTCCGGAAGCCGGTGGGTCGGTAGCCGCGGGTCTCGCCGGTCAGGACGTAGCCGGCCTGGACATGCCAGCCGTTGAAGGTGAGGTCGGAGCCCGAATCGCGATCCACCTCGGCCTGCAGGTACTCGGCACTGGCATGGAACGGGCCGCTGAGGAAACCGAACTCCAGCCCGGCCTTGGTGGTGGAGCGCGCGTCCAGCGAGCTCGTATCGATCAGGCGGGTGCCTTCGGTCGGACGCGACTCCGGGCGATCCCGGAAGCGCACGCTGCCTTCGCGCGCGTTGCTGGAGAAGGCCTCGTGAGAGAGCGAGGCGCCGAGATGGATCGTCTGGTCACCCCGGATCGGGTTGAACGTGACACGGCCGGCCATGCCCAGGGGGGCGTCGCCATCGGGATCACCCTCGATGGAGTGGGAGTAGCCCATCACCGAGAAGTGGTAGTTGTCGCCGGACTGGCCGTAACCCAGGCCGATGCGGCGGGAATCCGTGAAGACCTGCGAGGATGCGCGCTCGATGAAGGTCATGCGATTGGAGCTGGTCAGCTGCTCCATGCCCTGGGGCACCTTGAACTGACCGAACTGCCAGGTGCCGGCATCAGTGTCGTAGGTGACCTTCAGGTCGTTGTAGCTGATGCTTCCACCGGAGAAATCGAACTCCAGCTGGTAGCCCCAGTTCCCGATGAGAGAACCGCTGCCGCCCAGGCGTGCCCGACGCACAAGAAAACCGTCCTGGAAGGCCTCGTCTTCAAGGTTGTCGGTGTCGTGGAAGGCGGCATCGAGGTGCAGGCGTCCGCGCGGATCGAATGTCAGATCGGCCGAGGCCGGGGCGCTGATCGCGATCCCCAGCCCAAGGATCAGCGAAGTATTTACGGTGTATCTGACGGCTTTCATGTACTCCCTCCTGTAATCGAAAGCTTGTTCGGATATTCCGGACCGGTAGCCGAAGACCGGCGCCGGGCAGGAGGGATGCCACCCTAGTGGTGGGGTATGGCAGGGCGGTTACATGCGGGCTTCGATTTGGTGACATCCGGCCAGGGGGGGGGCGCGCGGCTCATTTGTCACGGTCTTGTCATGCGGAAGCCACGTGAGCGCAACGTGGGGCAGGCAGGGTAGCGCCTCGAATCGCCGGACCCTGATGGTCGGCACACCGCCCCCTCGTGACCTGCATGGAGAGACCATGAAAAAGACTGCACTTGCATTGACGATGAGCCTGACCCTCGGTGTCTCGGCCTCCGCTCAGGCTGACCCCTGTCCCGACACTCTGCGCTTTGCCGATACCGGCATCGAGGGTATGGAAGAGATGGTTCGCACCTTTGGCCCGTTCGGCGAGGCCCTGGGCGATGCCGTGGGATCCAGGATCGAGTTCTTCCCGGTTAGTGACCGCACCGCCGCGGTCAATGCACTGCAGTTCGACCAGGTCGACATCATCCTGGCCGGCCCGTCCGAGTACGCGGTGATGCGCTCACGTCAGGATGTGCAGTTGATGGTCGGTCTCGAGCGCGCCGAGTACGGCACTGCCTTCGTGGTCCATGCCGACAGCGATATCCATTCGCTGGAAGACCTGCGCGGCAAGGACATCGCGCTGAAAGATGCGGGATCGACCACCGGCCACATCGTGCCGTCCTGGATGCTGGTGAATGCGGGTCTGGACCTTGATCGTGACGTGAACACACACCTGCTGGATGGCGCGCGCTTCGAGGCCCTGATCAACCGCGACGTGGATGCCATGGGATCCGGTGTGCGTGATGTTGCGCGTCTGAAGGAGCGCGACCCGAATGGCGACTACCGCGTCATTGCCGAGAGCGACACCATGCCCCGCGATGCCTTTGTCGCCCGCGGCGGCCTCGACCAGGCCTGTGTGGCCCATGTCAACGAGCAGATCATGGCCGATGCCGAAAATCTGATGGAGGCCATACTCGGGCCGGGTCGTCGTGACAAGTACACCAATGCCCGCTTCGTCAATGACCTCACCGAAGAGGAATTCGACCTCATCACCGAGGCCTATGATCTCGTTGGCATTCGCCTGAACTAAGCCCCGGCAGCAACATTTGCAGCAGGAGACCCGGTGCCCTTGGGCATCGGGTCCTCGCTCCGTGGAGTGATGTGATGAACCCCATTGTAGTCAAGGATCTGCACAAGCACTTTGGCTCGATCCATGTATTGCGCGGTCTCGATTTCGAGGTCGCCCCCGGAGAAGGTACCGTCCTTCTCGGGGCGAACGGCTGCGGCAAGTCGACCCTGATGCGCTGCCTGATTGGCCTCGAGCGGCCGGATGCCGGCACCGCCGAGGTCGCTGGCATCGACATCGCCACCGCTGGCCGACGCCGTTTGCGGGAAGTACGCCGCTCCGTCGGGATGGTTTTCCAGCGGTTCAACCTGGTCGCCAATCTGTCGGTCCTGCAGAACGTCCTGTTCGGTGCGCTGGGACGCCAGCCACTGGGCGTGATGGCACTGGCCTCCCCTTGGGCACCGCAGGAAGAGCGCGACCGCGCGATGCACTGCCTGCACCGAGTAGGGCTCGCCGATCGGGCCGGCCAGCGTGCCGACACGCTCTCCGGCGGCCAGCAGCAGCGAGTAGCCATTGCACGCATGCTGATGCAGGCCCCGCGATTGGTCCTGGCGGACGAACCCGTCGCCAGCCTCGACCCGAGATCCGGGCGCGAGGTGATGGACCTGCTCTGGGAGATCGTGCGGGAAGAGGGCATGACCGTGGTATGCACCCTGCATCAGCTGGACCTTGCTCGTGAGTACGGCGACCGCCTGCTTGGCATGAAGGCCGGCAAGATCCAGCTCCAGGGGCGTATCTCCGATTTCGATACCGGCAGCCTCGAATCGCTTTACCACGGCGAGGTCCGGGTGGATGGTGACCCGCGGGAGGAAGTGCCTCTCGCAACCGCTGCCTCTGCCTCCTGACGCGCCCAGACCTTTCACGGAACCAACCCAATGCATCCAGTCGATCAACGAGTGGCGGCGCTTGCGCCCGCCCGATTCACCTCGCCCTCGGTCTTTACCTGGGTGATTCTTGTAGGTTTCGCTGCCTTCTTCATACAGGGCTTTCTGTCCGTTGATGTCACCCTGGCCCGTCTGGTTCAGGGATTCGGCAATCTCGGGGGATTCTTCGCTCAGGCCTGGCCGCCCGAGACCAGCCGGCTGGAGCCGATTGCCTGGTCCATGCTGGAAACCCTGAACATGGCCATTGTGGGCGTGACGGTCGGCGTAATCCTGAGCGTGCCGATGGCCCTGCTGTGCGCCTCGAACACCGCCCCCAATCGCCTGGTGCGGACCCTCAGCCGGACCATCGTGGCCACCATGCGCACCATCCCCGATCTGATCTGGGCGCTGATCTTCGTGGTTGCGGTGGGGCTTGGGCCGCTGGCCGGAATCCTGGCCATCATCATGGACACCATCGGTTTTTGCGCACGCTTCTTCTCCGAACGTATCGAGGAGGTCTCGAAGGGGCCATCCGAGGCCCTGGCCTCCACCGGCGGGGGCCGGCTCTCGGTGATCTTCGGGGCCATCCTCCCCGAGTCGACGGCCTCGATGACCGCCACCAGCCTGTACGGGGTCGAAAAGGCGATCCGCTCGGCCGTGGTGCTGGGGCTGGTCGGGGCCGGCGGCATCGGGGTCGAACTGTCCACCGCAATGCGCATGTTCCAGTTCGATCAGGCGTTGACGATCATCCTGGTGATCCTGGTCGTCGTCATTGGTTTCGAACAGATCTCCTCAGCAATCCGTCGTCGAGTGATCTAGACGGTCAGGGACTGTGTCGATATGAGAAGGGTGAGCACGGCGCAGAAAAAACCCCGCCGGTCGAGGGACCGGCGGGGTATGGGTCGCCTGGGGTAACTTTTGCCGACGGCTTACCCGGTTGCCTCCTTCAGACGGATCAGCTTGAGCTCGTGGAACAGCCCCATCATCAGGCTGACGCACATGAACAGCAGCACGATCACGAAGGGCAGGCCGGCGCTGACGGCACCGGCCTGCAGGGCCTGCAGCGCGGCCGCGCCACCCACCGCCAGCAGCACACCGGCGATCACGCCCTCGACCGTGGCCCAGAACAGGCGCTGGGACTGCGGGGCGTCGGTCTTGCCGCCGGAGGTGATCGAGTCGATCACCAGCGAGCCGGAGTCTGACGAGGTGATGAAGAAAACCAGGACCAGGGTGATTGCCAGCAGTGAGGTGATCGTGGTCAGCGGCAGGTGCTCGAGCATCTGGAACAGCGCCAGCGAGGAGTCACTGATGCCGTCGGCCAGTGCACCGACCCCGTCGCGGGCCTGATCCAGGCCGGTCCCGCCAAAGGCACTCATCCAGATCACGGTCACGGCCGTTGGCACCAGCAGCACCGCGGTCACGAACTGGCGTACCGTGCGCCCGCGCGAGACCCGTGCGATGAACATGCCGACAAACGGCGACCAGGAGATCCACCAGGCCCAGAAGAAGATCGTCCACTCGTGATAGAAGGTCTGGTCGTCACGACCCACAGGGTTGCTGAGCGGCCACATGTACTGGGCGTAGGCGCTCAGCGTGATGCCGGTATTGGAGAGGAAGGCGATAAAGCCGCCGAACAGGGCCACGAACAGTAGCAGTACCACCGCCAGCGTCAGGTTGATGTTGCTGAGCACGCGCACCCCGCCATGGATGCCGCGCATGATCGACAACAGGGCAATTACCGTGACGCCGATGATGATCGCGACCTGGGTGTTCAGGCCGGCTTCGATGCCGAACACCGACTCCAGCCCCGATGCCGCCTGCTGCGCCCCAAGACCCAGGGAGGTGGCCAGGCCGAACAGGGTGGCCAGTACCGCCAGGGTGTCGATCACATGCCCGAGCGGGCCCCAGATCCGCTCGCCGAAGATCGGGTAGAACGCGGAGCGAATGGTCAGCGGCAGGCCCTTGTTAAAGGCAAAGAACGCCAGCGCCAGGCCTACCACGGCATAGATCGCCCATGGGTGCAGGCCCCAGTGATACATCGTCGCACCCAGGGCCGCGTGCTTCGCTTCCTCGGTGCCGCCCTCGATGCCCAAAGGCGTCCCGAACCACTCGGTGAAGTAGCCTACCGGTTCGGCCACGGCCCAGAACATCAGGCCGATGCCCATGCCGGCGGCGAACAGCATCGAGAACCAGGACAGCACGCTGAAGTCCGGCTTCGCATCCTGGCCGCCAATCCGGATGCTCCCGACCGGCAGCAGGATCAGGGCCAGACAGAACAGCACGAACAGGTTGCCGGCCGACAAGAACAGCCAGTCAAAGGTCTCGCCGATCCAGGCACGCGTGGCGCCCAGGCCCTCGTCGGCCTGTTCCGGGAACATCAGGGACAGGATCACGAACGCGAGGATCAGCAGGGCGCTGACGGCGAATACCGGGTTGTGCAGATCCAGCCCCAGCGGGTTGATGTTCTGTTCCCCGATCTCGTGATCGGTCTCGTAACGGGCCTCGAGCTCCTCGATCTCCCGTTTCGGGTCTTGTGCGTTGTCGCTCACGCTCACCTCCTTGGTGTGATTGGGGGACGCTGGTCCAGACGTTCTCCGGTCCATCGCCTGGAACTGTCTGACCGCCAGGGCGGTAGTCTTCGATTGAGACCGCGTCTCCCGAGGTACGAGTCGTTTCGTTCTGGCATCCGGCCGTCGGAATCCGAAACGAAAAATTCGGGACCTTCATGGCTGACTTCCATTGCTCACCCGCTAGCGGGTGAGCAACAAACGTGCGCGGCGGATTGGCTTCTAGAAGCTGTAGTGCATGCCGACCATGAACACGTTGTTGCTTCCATCCTCGGGAAAGTCAGCCCCGGCCCGGCCGGTGTCTCGGGCCCTTGATGCCGGTACCGCACCGGTTGCTTCTTCTTCGTAGTAGTACTCGGCAAACAGGGACAGCCCGTCCATCCAGTTGAACGCGTAGCCCAGGTGGAAGACGTCTCCGCCGTAGTTGTCGACGTTGGCGTAGGTTCCGTGGAATATATGTTGCCCCACGGCGTAGGCGGCGTAGATGTTCGCGGCGACGTCGCCGTCGTCCCCGAAGGCCCCGGCGTCCTGGTCGCTTTCAATGTATTCGACCTTGGCACCCATCGACCATGGGCCCATGCTGTGCATCGCGGACACCCCCCAGATCCGAGTGTTCTGCTCGCCATTGGCATCATCGACCCCGACGGAAAGAGTCGTGTCGCCGAAGGCGTACGAACCGGTCACCTGGTAGCGATCATCTGGAGAGCCCGATGCATCGTCGTAGCCGCCGTTCGCGCTGTAGGAGGCCGCGAACGAGAAGCCGTTGAAGTCCGGAGAGTAGTACATGAGGCTGTTGCTCTCACGGAAGGTCGTATAGGTCGCGAAGCCGCTCTGGTAGGAGTAGAACATGTCCACCGGGAAGGCGATCGCGTTGTAATACGGCAGCCAATCGCGGCCATACGCCACGGTACCGAATGCGCCGTCGAGCCCGACCTTGCCGATGCGGACGTCCTCGTCTTCGCCACTGAAGGGGTCCTGTACTCGGCCGTTGGCCAGGTCGAGCGGGATTTCCAGCTGCGCAAACGCGTTCAGGCTTTCATTGATCTCATAGTTGGCGTTGAAGCCGATGCGTGAATAGGCATCCCGGAAGCCGTCATAGCTGTCCTCGCCATCCGGGTCCGCCGTTTCGTACTGCAGTCTCAGTGACCCGTAGAAATCGAACTCGACGCCCCCTGCACCCTCCTGTTCTGCGGGGCTGACCGCTGGCGCCAGAAGAAGCGCCGTGGCAACGGCCCCGGCCAGTGGAGTGAGATTCCACGAAATGTTGTTTTTCATTATTCGTTCCTTTTGGCAGTTCGATCCTGGAATCCGAAAGAGAAACAGGCCCCTGTACCCCCGGGGGACCGATGGCGAGCTCCCGAGGAACCGCCACAACCGTTTCTGTCGCGTATGGCTAACGAGAGGCCCGTTTTGTTGCCCAGAGACCGGATCCTGGTGACCTCGGCTAGCCGGAAACCCCATTAATAGAACGCGCTCGCCGCTTTCGCCAGCAAAGGACAAGTTGCAACTCCATTATTTTTGTACAAAACTATATGGCATTTGCCATACTGAGTCCGACTGTGATGTCAGCTGTTTCTGCCCAGAACGAACCTCATCGCCCCGCGACGGAAGGGGAACCGGATCTGTCGCGTTCCGTGATCCGTCAGCTGCGCGTGATCATCCGCGCCCTGCAGGGGCATTCGCGGGCAGTGGAGCGTGCCTGCGGGATCAGTGCCTCGCAGTTGTGGGCCCTGTGGGAGCTGCAGCGCACGCCCGGGCTGAATGTCAGCGACCTTTCGCGCCGGCTGTCGGTGCATGCCTCGACCACCTCGAACCTGCTGGACAAGCTGGAATACAGCGGGCTCGTCGAGCGCCGCCGCCCGGAGAAGGACCAGCGCATCGTGCGGCTGTATGTCACGCCCAAGGGGGAGGCGCTCCTGTCCGACGCCCCGGCAGCCCCCCAGGGCGAGTTGAACCGCGCGTTGCACGCTCTCCCGCCCGAGCGGCTGGCGGATCTGGACGAAGGGCTTACCCTCCTGGTCGAGGCGATGAACACCACCGAGCCTCGTGCCGGTCTGCAGCCGTTCGAGGTGAAAACCTGAGCGGCGTGGCCGCCAGGTAACGCGCCATGCGCTCCCTCCTGCCCGCCAGCCTGCTGCTTCTGCTGCTGCCGCTGGTTGTACTGGCCGAGCCCCGATTCGACGACCCGCCCACGGACTCGCGTGATGGCGGTCTAACCCTCGAATGGAACGCCGAGGGGCCCGTCGAACTCGAACAGGCGAGCGGTCCGGACTTCGACGACGCCCGCGTGATCTATCGCGGTGGCGACACCAGCAGCGTAATCAGCGGCCTCCCGGACGGCGAATATCGCTTTCGCCTGCGGGCCGATGGCGCGGACGACTGGGCCGACGAGGCCCGGATCGATGTGGCGCACCACAGCCTGGCCCGCGCGTTCGGCTTCTTCGCGCTGGGAGGCGTCGTCTTTCTGGTCCTGATCGTGGCCATCCTGCGCGGTCGCCCGCGCGACTGAATTCACCTGCCCCGCCCCGTCGATCCGCGTGTACCGCGACCGGGGCCGGCGGCCCTATCGGAGAACACGATGCACGAACTCAAGATCAACATGCAGCGCCTGCAGCAGGACATTACCGAGCTGGGGCAGATTGGACGCGATGCCGACCGTGGCTTGCACCGCCGGGCGTTCAGCGAGGGCGACCGCGCGGGGCGCGAGTGGTTTCGCGGCCGCCTGGAGGCCGCGGGCCTCGACGTCTGGCAGGATGGCGCCGCCAACCTGCACGGTCGCCTGGACTACGACGGCAAGCGCCCGGTGGTCGCCATGGGCTCGCATCTCGATACCGTCCCCGGTGGTGGCCCGCTCGATGGTGCCCTGGGGGTGCTGATCGGGCTGGAGGTGCTGCGCACGGCCAAGGAACACGAGGTCGACTTGCAGTACCCGCTGGAGGTCATCGACTTCACTGACGAGGAGGGCCGCTTCGGCGGCATGTTCGGCTCCCAGGCGATGGCCGGAAAGCTGACCCCGGAGAGCATCAGCCATGCCCGTGACCTCGAGGGCATCACCCTGGTCGAGGCGATGGCCAACTGGGGCCTGAATGCCGACGACGCCCTGAGCGCGCGGCGCGACCCGCACACCCTGCACGCCTTCATCGAGACCCATATCGAGCAGGGTCCGGTGCTGGATCGCCGCGGCCTGAGTGTGGGTGTGGTCGAGGCCATTACCGGCCTGTTCAAGTGGGAGGTGCGCCTGAAGGGCCAGCCGAACCATGCGGGCACCACGCCGATGGACATGCGCATCGACGCCTTCCAGGGGCTGGCGGAGTTCGGCGGCGAGATCAATCGTCTGCTGGAGGAGCACGGCAGCCCGAACTCGCGCGCGACTATCGGCCGCGTAGAGCTCTCGCCGGGCGCGGCGAACACCGTGCCGGGCATGGCGACCTTCTCCTTCGAGGTGCGCGATACCGACGAGAAGGTATTGACCGCGCTGGCCCACGCGGCCCGCCGCACGCTGTCCAGCCTCGCGCGCCGGCGTGACCTGATGTTCGAGTTCGACGTGCTCTCGGAGATCGATCCGGTGCGCTGCGACACGGGCATCGTGCAGACCATCGAGGCGACCGCCGAACGCATGGGGCTGGAGTACCTGACCATGCCCAGCGGCGCTGCGCACGACACCCAGAGCATGAGTGCAATCACGCGTACCGGCATGATCTTCGTACCGAGCCTGCAGGGGCGTAGCCATTCCGCGGCGGAATGGACAAACTGGGAGGACATCGAGACCGGCGCCAACCTGACGCTGCAAAGCGCCCTGGCCCTGGCCGCCCGTTCGTGAGCATCCCCGATCACCGCGACCCAAGGACCGCCCGGCATGGCCAATAACGACAACGTCTCCCAGCTCACTGACTACGACTCCCTGGACCCGCTGCGCGAGCAGTACCAGGAGAGCCTGATCACGACCCCGGTGCTGCGTCAGGAACTGCGCGAGCACCACGTCGCCCTGCTGTGCATTGACCTGCAGTACCTGGATGCCGCGCGCGGTCATGGGGTGTTCGCCGACTCGGTGCAGTCCGGCGTGCCGCCCGAGGCGCAGGAGTACTACTTCAACCGCCTGGAGCAGACGGTGCTGCCGAACGTGCGCCGGCTGCAGGATGCATTCCGCGAGCAGGGGCTGGAGGTCATCCACACGCGTATCCGTTCGCTGACCCACGACGGGCGCGACCGCAGCCCGGGCCACAAGCGCCTGAACCTGCATGCCGCGCCCGGCTCCAAGGATGCGGAGTTCGTCGAGCAGGTCGCACCGGTGGGCGACGAGATCGTGCTGGACAAGACCGCCAGCGGCGTCTTCAATTCGACCAACCTGCACTACATCCTGCGCAACCTGAACATCTCGGCACTGTTCATCGTGGGTGTGTACTCGAACGAGTGCGTATCCACGGCCGTGCGCGATGCCTGTGACCTGGGTTTCTATGTCACGCTGATGGACGACGCCACCGCCACGGTGACCCCGGAGATGCAGAAGGCGACGATCACCACCATCAAGGATCGCTACGCCCGCGTGATGACCACCGACGAGGCGATCCGCGAGATCAAGAAGGTGAAGGAGGCCTCGTGACCGGCCTCGACGACCCGATCCTCCCGAGTTCGATCGCCTGGGGGCTGCTGATCGCATTCAGCATCCTCTGGGTGGCGCTCGGCTGGTGGCTGGGTCGTCACAACAAGACCGCCGAAGACCACATGCTGGCCGGGCGCAACGTCGGGCTGGCGCTGGCCACCGCGACCGCGATGGCCACCTGGGTGACGGCCAACACCACGATGACCGCCCCGCAGCTGGCGCTGCAGCTGGGCGTCTGGGGCATGCTCGGGTATTCGCTGGGGGCGCTGGGGCTGATCCTGTTCGCGCCGCTGGCTCGTCGTATCCGCGAGCTGATGCCGCGCGGGTTTACGTCCGGCGACTTCATCCGCCTGCGCTTCGGCACCTTCACCTGGCGCGTATTCCTGGTGGTCTCGCTGATCTACGCCTTCGGCTGGCTGGTCTCGATGGCGATGGCCGGCGGGGTGCTGATCAATGCCCTGGCCGGCATCGACTATCGCGTGGGCATGACCGTGATCCTCACGGTCTGCGTGATCTACACCCTGCTGGGCGGTCTGCGCGCGGTTATCGGTACGGACTTCATCCAGACCATCATCATCATCGCCGGCGCGGCGTTCATCGCCTGGCTGACCATCGACAAGGTCGGTTTCGAGGCGATCCACTTCAACCTGATGGAAGAGCGCCCGGAACTGCTGAGCCTGTTGTTCCCGGCCGCGATCATGTTCCTGTTCAACAACCTGCTGTTCGGGGTGGGCGAGATCTTCCACTCCAACGTCTGGTGGTCGCGCGCCTTCGCGTTCGGCCGCAACGTCGGCTTCCGCGCCTACCTGCTGGGCGGGCTGCTGTGGCTGCCGATCCCGATCGTGGCCGGCTTCATCGCCCTGGCCACGCCGGCACTGGGGATCAACGTGCCCGCCGCCGACATGGTCGGGCCGCTGGTCGCGGCCGAGGTGCTCGGACTGACCGGCGCGATCGTGGTCTTCATCGTCGTCTTCGCCGCACTGGCCTCGAGCCTCGACTCGCTGCTGGCGGCCACCTCGGACCTGGTCACCCGCGATATCTACCGCGGCCATATCCGCCCGCAGGCCAGCGAGCAGAGCCAGTTCCGCGCGACCAAGGTGATCGTGGTGCTGCTCGGTCTGCTGACCTGGCTGGCCGCGAGCTATCGCGGCTCGCTGCCGATCATCGGCTCGCTGGCCGAACTGCTGTACTTTACGGGGGCCTTCGTGGCCTCGGCGATCTGGCCGATCGTCGCCGGGCTGTACTGGCGGCGGGCGAACCCTCAGGGCGCGGCCTGGTCGATGATACTGGGGTCGGGCATTGGGCTGGCCAGCTATTTCCTGATCGGCTTCTATGTCGCGGCACTGGTGGGCGCGGCCGTCTCCCTGGCCGTGATGGTGCTGAGTACCTGGCTGGCGCCGCGGCCGTTCGACTGGGGTCGCCTGTCCCGCGACGCCGCGGCCGAGGAGGTCCGGACCGCATGATGATCTCGTCGACTGCCTTGTCCGTGATCGTTGTGGTTGCCACGCTGGTCGCCACCCTGACCCCGATCCTGCTGCTGGCCCTGTTCATTCGCGACTGGAAAAAAGGATGCCTCTGGTGAACTACACCGAAGATCCCCTGCACGTGCTCCACCCGAAAGACGGCGCCGCCGGCACCGACCGCCCGAAGGCGCTCCTTGAGGCCGTGGAGGAAGACCCGGACCCGCTCCTGAAGCTGGCGGCCGCGCATGTGGTTTCCAGTCAGCAGTTCTCGCGCGATGAACTGCTGCAGCTGTTCCGTCTGGCGGCGCAGTACGAGACCACTCCGGCGCTGATGCACCTGCCGCTGGCCGGCAAGATCCTGATCAGTGCGTTCTACGAGCCGTCCACGCGCACGCGGCTGTCCTTCGAGAGCGCCTGGCACCGGCTTGGCGGGGCGGTGATGTCGATCACCGACCCCAAGAGCACCGGCATCGCCAAGGGCGAGTCGCTGGCGGACATCGCCGAGATGTTCAACAACTACGGCGACGTGCTGGTGCTGCGCTCCTCGGATGGCGAGGCGGCGCACAACATGCTGGAGAACCTGCGCATCCCGCTGGTCAACGCGGGCAACGGGATCGACGAGCATCCGACCCAGGCGCTGGCGGACGTCTACACCCTGGCCAAGTGGCGACCGGAGCTGTTCACCGGCCCGGTGGCGCCGGAGGACCGCATCAAGGTCGGTATCATCGGGGTGCCCTCGCGCATGCGCACGGTGCGTTCGCTGCTGCGCCTGCTAAGCCTGTTCCCGGAGGCAATCGAAGAGGTCGTGATCATCTCGCGCGAGGACGAGAACTTTGACCCGGGTCAGCGCGAGGAGTTGGAAGAGGCCGGCCTGAAGCTGCGCGTGGTGCACGAACTGGACCCGCTGCTGCCGGAGCTGGACGTCGTCTACATCAACGCCATTGCCTGGGTGGGGGATACGTTCGAGTCCATGGGCGAGGGCCTGAAGCTGGATCGCAACTCCCCGCTCAAGAAGGGCGCGGTCATCCTGCACCCGCTGGCACGCGGTGACGAGCTGTCCACGGACCTCGACGACACCCCGCACAACTGGTACTTCGCCCAGGCCCGCGGGGCCGTGTTCGTGCGCATGGCGCTGCTGACCACGGTGGTCCGCCGGATCAGCGCGGTCATGGATACCCCGGAAGACTGAGCCAAAGTCGAACCTGAACCGCGAGCGGCGTGGCGCGCCGTAAACCGCGCCCCGCTCGCACCCACGGAATCGAACCAAGGAGACATGCCATGTGTGGCATCGCCGGAATCTTTCACGCCGACCCCAACCGCAAGGTGGACCCGCAGACCCTGGTCAACATGGCCGCGATCCAGTATCACCGCGGCCCCGACGGCTTCGGCTACAAGACGCTGGACGACCGCGGCGTGGGCTTCTCCCATGCCCGCCTGTCGATCATCGACCTGGACGAAAACCGCGGCCGCCAGCCGTTCTGTATGACCGACGGATCGATCATGACCGCGGTCAACGGCGAGCTGTACGACTACAAGCGCATCCGTACCGACCTGACCTCGCGCGGCGTGCAGTTCCGCACCAAGAGCGACTCCGAGATGGTCATGCACCTGTACCGGCGCGAGGGGCTGGAGGATGCGATCAAGCACTTCCGCGGCGAGTTCGCGATCTCGCTGTATGACCGCGAGCATGATCGCCTGGTGCTGATCCGCGACCGCTTCGGCATCAAGCCGCTGTATTTCACCGAGGCCAATGGCAGCTTCGTGTTCGGCTCCGAGCTGAAGGTGCTGTTCGCCAATCCCGACGTCCCGCGCCAGTTTGCCGATGACGGCCTGTACCACCAGCTGATGCAGACCATGGTCCCGGGCACCACTGCGTTCGAGGGCATCCACCAAGTGAAGCCCGGCCACATGGTCATCGTCGAACGGGCCCACGGCAAGCTGAAGGTGCGCCAGGAGAAGTACTGGGACATGGACTTCCCGCTGGCCTCCGAGCGCCCGCCGGAGGAGGATGCCGACGAGAACTACTGGATCGAGGGCGTGCGGGAACAGTTGATGGAGGCCGTCCAGCTGCGCCTGGAGGCCGACGTGCCGGTCGCCTGCTACCTCTCCGGCGGGATCGACTCCTGCATCACGCTGGGCCTGGCCTCGGCCAGCCAGCAGTCGCCGGTCAAGGCCTTCACCATCGGCTTCGACAACGACGACTACGACGAAACGGCGATTGCCCGCGAGATGGCCGAGAGCGTCGGCGCCGACCAGGACATCCTGAAGCTGAATGCGGACCACCTCTACGACAACTTCGAAGAGGCCCTGTGGCACGCCGAGCGCACCATCTACAACACGCTGGGGGTGGCCAAGCTGTTGATGAGCCGGCACGTGAACGAGGCGGGCTACAAGGTGGTGGTGACCGGCGAGGGCTCGGACGAGCTGTTCGGTGGCTACCCGGCCTTCCGCCGCGACATGTT
This sequence comes from Thioalkalivibrio sp. ALJ4, assembly GCF_000377225.1. Lineage (NCBI taxonomy): Bacteria > Pseudomonadati > Pseudomonadota > Gammaproteobacteria > Chromatiales > Ectothiorhodospiraceae > Thioalkalivibrio > Thioalkalivibrio sp. ALJ4. The sequence goes on from NZ_KB897917.1 coordinate 493,562, forward strand.
CCTGCACGGCCTGGACACCCTGCCGGAGGCTGACCGCGCCGCCTGGCAGCAGATGCTGAACGAGTCCAACGAGCTGTTCTCCGGCGCGATGCTGGCCGAGGACGAGGTCGACGACCCCGAGTTCACGAAGATGATGGGCTTTACGCCGTCCTGTCTGCAGCCCTGGCTGGCGGCAGCCGAGCACGTGCCCGGCCTGCTGGCGCCGGAGCGCCGCGAACGCATGCAGGACTACCAGCCCGGCAAGGCGATCGCCAACGCCCTGGACGACGACATGCTGGATGGCCGGCATCCGCTGGACAAGGCCCAGTACGTCTGGATCAAGACCATGCTGGAGGGCCAGATCCTGACCTGGGGTGGCGACCGCATGGACATGGCCAACTCCATGGAGGCGCGCCCGCCGTTTCTCGACCACCACCTGGCCGAGTTCTGCGCCCACCTGCCGCCGACCCTGCGCATCAAGGGCCGCACCGAGAAGTACGTGCTGCGCGAATCGATGAAGGGCCTGCTCCCGAAGGTGCTCTACGAGCGCGAGAAGTTCGCGTTCATGGCCCCGCCGGCGCACACCGACCCGGTCAAGTGGGCAGCGATGAAGGCCCTGGCCGACCGCTACCTGTCGCCGGAGAAGGTGGCCGAGGCGGGTCTGCTGGACCCGGAAGGCGTGCGCCGCGTGTTCGAGATCCACGAGGACGAGACCACCCCGGCGGCCACCCAGGTCCAGCTGGACGCGGTGATCAACCACATGATCGGGGTGCAGGTCCTGCACGAGAAGTTCGTCGCCACTGACATCCCGGCGCTGGCTCGCCAGAAGGCCGACGAGTTCGGCTGGCGGCCGTAAGCTGACGGTTCGACCACCAGCGCGCAGCCGTCCGTGTGCAGGCCCTCTCCCTGTGAGGGCCCAGCGGAGATCGGGGCGCAACCAGTCCCGTATGGTCAGGCACCAGACCGGGCTCCCTCTTCTCAGAAGATCATGAGGCCGGGCCCGGTTCCCCGGGTTCCGCCATCGTGCTCTGGGTGTGTATCAGCGACCCTGCCCATCAGCAGCACAGGCGAGCCCGATGGGGCAATATGCCCCATCGGGATTGATTGGGGTGTGGCAAAACGCCCCTTTCCTATCAGTAACTTGTTGATTTATATTAAGTCCATCTGGTTGGTGTGGATTCTGCATCGGTCTGGACGAAGCGAAAGGCTTCGATTGTCCAAGTACCGATGGAGGTACGCATACTATGAGCAACCAATCCTGCAAACCGCTCTTTCCCGGGATGCTGGTCGGAGCCATCGCTCTGGCCATAGCGCCCTTTTCGACTGCACAGGCCGACCCCGTCTGGCCGGATGTGATGATTCACCTCCACGGGGACGGCGAGGCCAATATCGTCGACATCGAGACCGACCGTGTTGCGGCGAAGCTGGAGACCTGTCCCGGCGGCACTCTGGGCAGCACCACGCCGGATGCCAGCAAGGTCTATGTCAGCTGTGCCGGTGAAGGCGAAACCGATGTAGTGGTCATCGACCTGAACGAGCTTGAGGTCAGCGGTCGCATCGCGACCGGGAATCGTCCCAAGCATGGTCTGGTCAGTCCGGATGGCCGCATGGTTGGCGTCGACCACTGGGCGCTGAGCGATGGCAAGCTGCGCATCACCTTCCTGGATACGGAAAGTGACGAGATCAAGAAGAAGCTGGACATCGAGGTTCAGGGTGAACCCGATGGCGTGACCTCCATGCATAACGCGTGGAGTGCAGGCAGCCGCTACTTCTTCACGGTGGACCGTGTCGACAACCGGATGGTGATCGTGGACACGCAGGACTGGAGCACCGACAAGGTGGACTCGCCCAGCGCACCGCATTATCCGGTCCCGAGCCCGAACGGGGAGGAACTCTGGCTCGTTCACGAGGGCGATGACGAGCACGGGCCCGGTGTCGTGATCTTCGATCTCACCCAGGACGGTTATCCGGAGCTTACCCGGCTGTCAATGCCGCTGACAGGCGAGGAAGTCGAGGAGGCGCACCACGGCAACTTCACCCAGGACGGCAGCCTGTTCATGGTCCTGAACCGCGGCCCGGGCGGGGACGCCAGGGGGCGCGAGGTGGCGTTCTTCGACGCGGAAAGCAAGGAGCTCGTCCACCGGGTGACCACCGCGAGCAATGGCGTGGGACATTCCTACAATAGCCCCGATGGCCGTCACGTTGTTGTGACCAACTACGGCAACAATGTGATCACCGTCATTGACCTCGAGGAGATGCGCACGGTGGCGGACCTGACCATTGGGGAAGGGCGCATGGGACATGTCGCCTTCACCGAAGACGGTCGCTACGGCTATGTCTCCAACGCGGGGGACGGCAATCTTCACAAGGTCGATATGGAGACCTTTGAAGTGGTCCGCGAGATCGAGACGGGGGGTCGCTCGGGTGGCGGCCAGGTCCTGAATGTCTGGACTAACGTCTTCGAGGAGCTGCCTCGGTAGCGCCCGGCTCCCGCAGCCTGCGCAAGAATGGGGTGCCGGAAAGGCCTTTCCGGCACCCCTTCTTTTCCCGCGTCTTCGGCCGCCGAGGAATCGCTGAACGTGGCTCAGGCGTCGATCATCGGGTGTGGCCCCTGTTGCGTACCCCGTTCCTGGCGCAGAGGCAGCCGAATCCTCACCTGTCCCCCAGGCCCCGGACCCAGCTCGATATCCCCATTGTGCGCGCGGACCACCCGCAGCACGCTGGCCAGCCCCAGGCCCGTTCCACCCTGCTTCGTGGTGAAGAACGGCTCGAACACCTGCTCGCGTTCGTTACTGGCGAACCCGGGGCCGTCGTCTAGGACCTCGATCCGGCAATCGTCGGGCGTTTCTGCGATCCGCACGCGAATGGAGCCTTCCGGCGACGCCTGGGCGGCGTTGTCAATGAGGTTGTCCAGCATTTGCTCGGTCAAGACCGGATCCAGTTCCACGGTTGTCTGGGCACCAACCGCCTCGGGCTCGAGGTCAATGGGGATCTGCCAGCGTCGGGCCTGGCGCGTCACGATCCCTGCGACCAGGGCATGCAGGTCGACCTGCTGGAGCCGGGGGGTGACGGGCCGCCCGTATTCCAGCAGTTCCTGGACCGTGCGCGAGCAGCGTTCGGTGTGATGGTCAATCATGTCGACCATTTCGCGCTGTTGCTCGCTCAGCGTACCGTCGCGCTGCAGGGTCGCCGTTACACTGCTGATCACGGTCAGTGGGTTGTTGATGTCGTGCGCCACCCGGGCGGCCACTCGTCCGATCGCGGAAAGCTGCTCCTGATGCTGCATGCGGCGCTCAACGTCGCGCAGACGAGCCAGGTCCTGAGACATCTCGTTGAAGGCTTGCACCAGGCGGGAGAACTCGCCGGAGCGCCGTGGCAACGGTGCCTGATAGCCAAACTCCCCGCGGGCGATGCGCCCCAGATGCTCGACAAGTGCCCCGACCGGGCGCAGCTGGATACGCAGTACCACCACCAGCGCAAAGGCCAGCAGGACGGCAGCTATCGCCAGGGTGATCGTGAGCAGGGTCTTGACCTCGTCGAGCGCGCGCGCAACCGTATCCGGCGCCCGGACGTCCAGGGCTGCTTGCGAGGGATCCGGATCGCCGGTCAGTTCGATCCGCCGGGTATCGGACCCCACCGAAGTACCAGCGGCACGATCGATGCGTGCCGAGTGCGTTTCGCGCAGGGAGGTCACCAGTTCCTCAAGCGGGGTGGCCGTTACCAGCCAGGCGATATCCACGTTATTGTGTTCGATCGGGGCCTGGGCGACGAGCCAGAATGCGCCTTCCTCGAACACCACGGAGGCACCCGCGCCGTCGGCATGTGGAACGAAGGCCGTGGAGTCGGAGGGGCGGCTGGACGCGATCTCGCGCTTGTCGCTCGCCGCCCAGAGGGCTACGCGCTTGAGCTCGAATGCATCGGCCTGCCGGCTTACTGCTGCCGCCGGGTGATGCCGTTCACCTTCCAGATAGAGGTGATAGTAGGTGCTGTTGATCAGGTCGGCGTCTCGGGCCAACAGTCCGGTCAGGCTGGATAGGCGCCGGAGTTCTTCCTGGATGCGTCCATCGACTTGATCCGCCAGTCGGTCAAGCCGTTCCTGGTGCAGGTCATCAAACTGGCGGCTCACGACCTGATCAATGCCCAGGAACAGGGCGCTGTGGATGATCGCGGTGACCGTAATGACCCCCAGGATCACGCGGATCAGCAGCGATCGCCGGCGTGTGGGCCGGCCGCCTTTGCCGCCAGTGATCATCGACCATCGGCCGCGAATGACGCCTTCCGCCATAGTCAGTCCTCACCGCCCGGGTGCTTGCCGGGCAGGCCCTGCGTTGTCTGAATCTCGTATTGCGTCACCAGGCGGCTCGCTCACTGACGCAAGCTTGACTCATGGAGTCAGATCGGTTGCGGAAGGCGATACCCAGCCTCTTGTGCGGATACCGGAATCAGCCTGCGGGCGACGACGGACTGCCCGGCAGGGCTGTACAGGTAGTCGAAGAACGGGCGCATCACCGCTTCCTGCCACCGATCCGACACTACCGCCAGCGGCCCATACAGGGGGTAGTCGCCAGCCTGAACTGCGGCCGCGGACGGGTCCACACCATCGATTTTCAGGCTGCGGAGTTCCCCGCGCTCGACGCGATCGGCCGCGAACACCCAGCTCACCACCGCGATCGAGGACTCGAAGCGCGCCAGGGTGTCGGTCAGGTGCTCGTCGGTGTCGATACTCATGCCACGGGGGGACCACTGCTGTGCGTTATCGAACAGAACGTCACGAACCGGCTCGCGGTAGTCCGGACAGTGATCGCGGTAGAGAACCGCGATTGGGCGGTCCGGCCCGCCCACTTCCGACCAGCGTCGAATGCGGCCCCCCATGATCGCCTTCAAGTCATCCATCGATAGCCCGTCGATCCCGACTTTGGGGTGCGTTACCACGACCTTCAGGTCCCGGGCGACCAGCAAGTGGAAGAAATCGCGAGCCCTTGTCTCTTCCACCGGGCAGCAGAGCCCGCCCAGGTGGGCCGTACGGTGCTGAACCGCCCCGATGCCATCATCGCATCCGCCGCCGTAGACCACGAACGGACGACCGGTGTCGTCGCGATAGTGCTCGGCCAGTTCGCGGAACGCGCCGTAGGTCAGGAGATGGGTACCCTGGTAGACCAGCTCGCGATCCGTGCGATGATCGACAGGCTGGGGCGCGCCCTGCGAGCCGGCGCAATTGCATCCGCCCTGAGCCAGTCCGGCCTGCCAGTCGGCGGTTTCGGGACTCAGCGCGCGCGCGATGCCATGTCCCAGCAGCGGCCCGAGTACGGCTACGGCAGCCGCATTGCGGATGAACACGCGACGATTCATGCATAGACTCTTTTCAAGCTTGGACTTTTGTTCTACACCGTTTCCCAGTCGCACGTCCAACCCAACCCGGAACCCCGATGCCTGAATCCCCGCCCAATCTTTTCAAGGAATCAACGTCCGCAGCGCCCATCCATCATGGGGATACGGACAGGCCGATCCGGGTGCTGGTACTCGAGGACGAGCCCGATGTAGCCCGCATGCTGAGCTGGGCGATCAAGGACAGCGGGCGCTACGAGGTGACGCTGAACAGCGATGCGTCTGATCTCGAGGACTCGCTGGCGGAGGTGGAGCCGGATCTGGTCCTGACCGATCTCATGATGCCGGGTCGCGATGGCTTCGACGTGATCCAGACCGTCAAGGAGCGCGACCCCGACCTCCCGGTGGTCGTTATCAGTGCCTATGCCAGCCTGGAAAACGCGGTCGAAGCCGTGCGCATGGGTGCCTTCGACTTTCTCCCGAAACCGTTTCGGCCCGAGAACATCGAGCTGATGCTGGCAAAGGTGCAGCGCACCCATGACTTGCGACTGCGTGCTGACCGCGCCACCCGCTCGGCCCAGTCCTGCGACCCCTGCCTGAGTGCGTTGCGCGGTTCCAGCCCGATCATGCAGCGCTTGCGCGAATGGATCCTCAAAGTCCGCGACACCCAGGCCAATGTCGTGATTGAAGGCGAGAGCGGGACCGGCAAGGAACTCGTGGCGCAGGCGTTACATGCAGGTCGCGGGCCCTTCGTCGCGATTAATGTGGCCGCGATTCCCCAGGACCTGGCCGAGGCAGAGTTGTTTGGCTATCGACGCGGCGCATTCACCGGGGCCGACCGCGATCATCCGGGGTTGCTGGTCGAGGCCTCCGGCGGCGTACTGTTCCTCGACGAAATCAACGCCATGCCCCTGGGCCTTCAGGCCAAGCTGTTACGGACCCTCCAGAACCGCAGCGTGCGTGCGCTCGGCTGCACCGAGGATCGCCCACTGGATTTCCGGCTGGTTACCGCCACCAACCAGCCGCTGGAACAGGCGGTCGAGGAGGGCACCTTCCGGCGCGACCTGTTCCACCGGATCAATGTCCTCGGCGTGCAGCTGCCGCCACTGCGGGATCGCACGGAAGACATCCCCGAGCTGGCCGAGAGCTTCGTGCAGCGCTATGCCCGCACCCACGGACGACCGGTAGTGCGGCGCCTTGCCCCGGAGGCCATCAGCGCCCTGCTCGGCTATGAGTGGCCGGGCAATGTCCGGGAACTGGAGAACTTCATCGAACAGGCCGTGATCCTGTGCCCCGACGGGCTGACCAGCCTGCCGCTGGGCGTGTTTCCCGATGCCATTGGCGGCGGGGGCTGGCGGGCCGGCGCGGAGCCCGGTCTGCCCGACCCCGGCGATACGGGTGCAACGCTGGCCGCCGTCGAGCGCCGCTACATCGAGGCGGTGCTCCGCGAGACCGGCAACAACAAGGCCCAAGCCGCCCGGGTGCTGGGCATCGACTACAAGACCCTGCTGCGCAAGCTCGCCGCGTGGAAGGACGATCGGCGTGGCGTTTCCCCGAAGGACCCGTTCGAACCACCGCTCTGAGATTGTGCGGACCCGGGCTTTCGGGTCTGGAATCTCTTGCGTATGTGATGGGTGGGCCACCGTACGGATGGCGCCCCGCCTATGGGGCATTTTGCCCCAGGCGCCCACCATGGGCACGGGCTAAACGCCCCGAATGCCGTCCGCGCTTTCCTCTTCCGACCGCATTCTCACTGGATTTCGTTGATTGGCACGCGCCCTGCAATGGGGACGCTGGGCCGGGCGCCGCGTCCGTGCGTCATGCGGGCCCAGACGAAACCAAAAACAACAGGAGAAACCCACCATGATGAGGAGCGCGCTGTTTCTGGCCGGCAGTCTGACAATGCTGGCCGTGCCATTCGCCGTAGCCGATTCGCCAGACTCGATTGCGGGACTTCCGGGCAATGCACTGATCGATGAGGGCTTTGACGTAAAAACGGCCTGGCCCTACCCGACCGAAAACGCCGGGACCTATGAACTGCGGGAGCACGGGCGTGATCTGCGCCAGTGGCTGACCCTCAGCTATGACGATCACCGCGGTGTGCCGGAGCCGACCGAGGTCGAGTTCGAGGGCCCGGTGGACGGAGATTCGGAGCGTGGCGAGGAGATCTTCAAGACGACCGCCGAGGGCAACTGCGTAGCCTGCCATCACGTTGAAGGCGTCGCTCAGACCGGGTCGGTCGGACCGTCATTGGCGGATTACGCCGCCCGCGGCCTGCCTGACGAGTATACCTACCAGATGCTCTACGACGCGCGCGTTTTCTTCGAGGGAACGCTGATGCCGCCGTTCGGTGCCTTCAAGAACCTCACCGAACAGGAAATCCATGACGTGATGGCGTTTATGGCCACCCTCAAGTAATCCGGCATCGGAGGAACTCAGAATGAAACAAAAACAGATTGCGGTCGTTAGTGCAGCGGCGCTGACCCTCGCCCTCTCCGGGGCATGGATCGTTCAGGCTATCGCCGACGAAACCGTATACCGCGAATACCAGCCCATGCTGGACTATGGCGATGAGCCGCATGTGTCGGACGATCACACCGGGACCTACACGTACTGGAAGGACCGCGGGGCAGTTGATCCCGACATGGTCTCGTCCGAAAGCGAGCAGTGGAAGACCAACTGGAAATTCATGGATCCGCCGTTTGACCAGTCCTTCCACGGAGGGCATCTGGCCGAAGACCGTGGTGCCGACCTGTTCGCGGAACTCAACGGCAACGGCGACTTCGCAGCCTGTCTCGGAGCAGAGGACGGCGACCTCACCGGCCTGCGGGCCAACCATTACCCGCAGTTCAACGAAGAACTGGACCGGATCATGAACCTCGAGATGATGATCGAGCACTGCGCCGCCGAGCAGGGCAAGACGCTCAAGCATGGCAGCTACGACAATTCCGCGATCTCGGTTTATGTCTCGACCTACAGCAACGACATGCCCATTCGTATCGACGTCAGCGAAGGCGAGCTCAAGGAGGCCTACGAGCGAGGTCAGGAGCGCTTTCATCTACGCACCGGACGGATGAACATGGCGTGTGCAAGCTGCCATACGACAACAGCCGGTGAGCGTCTACGCGGGCAGGCGCTGACCACCCACTACGGTGATGCCTCCCACTGGCCCACCTACCGCACCAAGGATGAACTGCAATCCCTTCAGGTGCGTTTCACCGAGTGCAATCGCAATTCGGGAACGCAGCCCCTGGAGCTGGGGGCCGACGCCTACAACGACATCGAGGTCTTCCTGAACGCACTCAGCAACGGCTACGAGGTCGCCGTACCCAGCGCGCGCGACTGAACAAACCTCCTCGCAGGGAAGCCAGACCCCCTCACACGGGTCTTTATTTCGGGCCAGCCATCGTGCTGGCCCTTTTCTTTGCTGGCTGAAAGGCCATTTTATATGTGCCCGGCTACGCGAGGCGTGGGAGGGCTCAAGCCCCGTCACTTGCATTCCCGGCAACCGTCGATATGGGCTGGCGGTTCAGCCAACGGCCACCTCGAAAGAGGTTGCCAGGCCTTGTCCGCGCTCAATCCCAGCGGCTGCGGGCGTCCTGGTAAAAGCCGGGGTCGTCGCTGGTGGCGCCCTGCAGGGTGCAGACCGCCGCCGCGAACGCCAGCGCGCGTTCGAGGGTGGTCGGCCAACCCCAGTCCTGTCGCATGCCGAGCAGGACGACACTGGCAAAGGCATCGCCGGCCCCGACCGCATCGCGCAGCTCGGGTACCGGCGGGGCCGGGGCCGCAAAGCGCTCGCCGTTGACGGTACGAATGATCGCCCCGCCGGCCCCGGCGGTGACGACCAGGGCCTGACGGATGCCCGCCTGCTCGAGCAGGGCGGTCTCCGCCTCGTCGTCCGCAGCCCCGGGGACCAGGGTGGCCAGCTCGTCCTGGTTCAGCTTCACCACGTCGGCGTCCCGTATCAGGTCCAGCGTCGTGTCTCGCGTATACCAGGGGTCGCGCAGGTTCACGTCCACGAAGCGGTGCCCGGCGCGTTCGCGCAGGCGTGCCAGCAGGTCGTGATTCCCCCGGCGCAGGGCCAGTGTGCCGTGGTAGAGCAGTGGCGTGGAGGCGGGCAGCGCATCGGCCCAGGCTGCGGGTACGTCGTCGTAGGCCTGGTCCGGCACGATGGTGTAGCTGGGCTCGCCGCGGGCGAGTTCGACCCGGACTTCGCCGGTCGGGGCTTCGGGGTGCCGATACAGCCCGCGGGCGTCCATGCCGATCGCATCCATGCGGGCCTGCACCGCGGCGCCCGCTGGGTCGTTGCCTATGCCGCCGACGAAACAGACCGGCTCCCCGAGCTGATGCAGGTTCCAGGCGACATTGAACGGCGCTCCGCCCAGGACGCGCTGTCCATCGGGAAAGACATCGAACAGGACCTCGCCAAAGATCAGCTGGGGGGATGGCTCGGCAATCACAACGGCCTCCTATCAGGGAAATTCTCCCGGGGGATCAGGAAGGGTGTGGCTCGCGGTCGGCCCGCTCCACGCGATCGCGCCCGAGCTTCTTCGCCTGTAGCAGGGCGTGATCCGCGGCGTCGAAGATGGCCGCGGTGGACTGTCCGGCCGCGATCGGGCACATGCCCGCCGAAATGGTCACGCGCAGCCGCGTCTTGCCGGCCCGTACGATCAGGCGATCCACGGCCTCGCGGATCGAATCGGCACGGCGCTGGCAGGTGTCCGGGTCGGAGGTGAGGATCATCACGAATTCCTCGCCCCCGTAGCGCGCAACGAAGTCCTCGCTGCGCACGCCCTCGGCCAGGATCTCTGCGACGGCCTTCAGCACCTTGTCGCCGGCACTGTGGCCGTATTCGTCGTTGATCGCCTTGAAGCGGTCGATGTCCCAGACCAGCAGGCAGGCCGGTTGTTCCGCCCCCAGGTCCTCCCGCAGGCCATCGAGGTAGCGCTCGAAAGCCGTGCGATTGGGCAGCCCGGTCAGGCTGTCGCGGTAGGCCTCCGCCCGCGCCTGATCCAGCCGCTTGCGCAGGGCACTGACCTGCGACTCCAGCGTACGGCCCTTCGCTCGCAGCAGGCGGTTGCGCTCCAGGGCCTCGAGCAGATCGTTCTCCTGCTGATTGCGAAAAGCCGCCACATGTTCGACCACGCGATCCAGACCCCGGCTGATCTCCTGGCGCAGGGTGGCGATGTCCTCCAGGTCGTCCATGCGGCCCTTCATGGCCCGGACATTGTCCGAGATGCCATCGTGCAGGGTGGCAACCGAGGCGCGTGTACGTTCGCTGCGTTTCTCGTCTTCCGACAGGGCCGAGTCGACGTCTTCCAGGCGATGCCAGATCTCGCCCACGACGTCCGACAGCTCGTCGCGCTCGTGCATGGCGCGCTCGCACTTGTCGTGCAGTACCCGGAAGAGCTGAGAAAGCGTTCGTTCGATCTCCGAGCGGTCGCGCCGTTCGGTCGCGCGATGCAGGTCATCCAGGCCGGGGTCCAGGAAATCGAACCCGTTCAGTCCGCGGCGCACGACCTCGAGCACAGCGCTGGCCAGGTCCTCGTGGTGATCGGAGCTGCGGACCGCGTCGGCCAGCTGTGCACCCAGCCGATCCATCCAGGCAGAGTCGGGCGGGCTGGACTCCACCGCGCGGGACAGGTCCTGAACCGCGCCATCCAGTGCCGGCACGCGGGCGCTGACCACCGCCAGTGCCCTCAGGGCCACCCGCCTCAGTGCATCCTGCTGGACCTGCTCGCGCTCCAGGCGGCGCTCGAGGTCGATGATGGTCCTGCGCATCTCGCTGGCGGACATGGGGCTCCCGAAAGGGCTGTGGGGTCTGGACGTGCCGGGATCATTTAACCGCGTCCGCGACGCGGACGCCAGCGATGGGACTCAGGCGGTGTGGCGGGTTCCGTGCAGCGACTGGGCGGCTGGCAGCTCGATCTCGATACCGACCGGGAGGTGGTCGGACAGGGCCACGTTGTACACGCGCATGTCGCTGACATGCAGGTCCGGGGTCAGCAGGATGTGGTCGAACACGAGGCGCGGATCCCAGGAGGGGTAGGTGGCCGGGCAGCTGATCGGCTCCAGCAGCCCGGTACGGGCGACCAGACGCCGGATCTCCAGGCTGTCCTGCTGGCAGTTGAGATCCCCCATCACCACGGCGTGGCGTTCCGACTGGATCCGTTCGGCGACGTAGTCCAGCTGGGCCTGGCGTGCGCGCCGGCCGAGTGCCAGGTGCAGCAGAAACAGCACCAGCTCCTCGCCATTTTCCATTGCGTAACGGGCCTCGATGGCCCCGCGCCCCGGCAGCGGCCCGGGCAGGCGGTGCATCTCGACCCGTTCCGGCTCCAGCCGCGAAAACAAGGCCAGCGAGTGTTTGGCGAACTGGCCGAGATTGCGGTTGATGCGATTGTAGGTATGCGGGAAGCGGGCCTTTTCCGACAGATAGGAGGCCAGGTCCACGAAGTTCGAGCGCAGGCTGCCACCGTCCAGCTCCTGGACGCCGACGATGTCGAAGTCGGAGATGAAACGCGCCACGCGATCCAGGTTGCCGATCCGCCCCTTATAGGGAAGGACGTGCTTCCAGGAGTTGGTCAGATAGTGGTGCAGGCGCGACGAGGGGATGCCCACCTGGGCATTGAAACTCAACAGGCGCAGGCGCTGCGCGCCCTGGTCGTGCTGATAGGTCAGTCCGCGTACCTCCGGCGAGGCCGGTTGTGCGCGAACGGGTTCGGCATGCTTGCCGCTGGCCGTGGCCGTCATACTGCTTTGTTCCCCAGAGAACGGCGGAAGGTCCGCCCGGATACTACCTAGAATGGACAGACCAACTCGCCCAAACGTTCCGTCAGCTTCAGGTTTTCGCTGTAGTCGACCGGGCAGTCGATGATGGTGACACCGGGGGTGGCGAGGGCCTCGCGCAGGGCGGCCTCCAGGCTGTCGCCCGGGCCGATGCGCACACCGCTGGCGCCGAACGAGTGCGCCAGCTGGACAAAATCCGGGTTGCCGAAATCGACGAAGGCCTTGCGCCCGTACTCGCGCACCTGCTTCCACTCGATCAGGCCGTACGCATTATCGTTCCAGATCAGCACGACAAAGCTCTGGTTCAGGCGCACCGCCGTTTCCAGTTCCTGCACATTCATCAGGAAGCCGGCGTCTCCGGTGACCGCGATCACCTGGCGTTCGGGGTAGAGCGCCGCCGCCGCGATCGCTCCCGGCAGCGCGATGCCCATGCTGGCGAACCCGTTCGAGATCAGGCAGGTGTTGGGGAGCTCGCAGCGGAACATGCGCGCCATCCAGAGCTTGTGCGCCCCGACATCGGTAATCACCACGGCGTCGAGCTCGGCCGCGGTGCGAAGGTCCCAGATCAACTTCTGCGGCTTCAGCGGGAACTGGGTGTCCTCGCGATGCTCGTTCATGTCGTCGATCAGGTTCTGGCGCAGCGGGCGCAGGATGGTCTCCTCGCGCGGGTCCACGAGATCCGTGAGGCGGGCGAGGCAGGTATTTAGGTCGCCGATCACCTCGGATGAGACATTGTAGTGGCCATCGACCTCGGCCGGGGCGGAGTCGATGTGGATCAGCGTCCGGTCGCCGGTCGGGTGCCAGAGCCTGGGTGGATATTCCACCAGGTCGTAGCCGATACAGACGATGACGTCGGCCTTGTGAAAGCCGAAATTGACGAAATCCTGGCTTTGCAGGCCCACCGAGCCCAGGGCCAGCGGGTGGCGGAACGGCAACACGCCCTTGGCCATGAAGGTGTTCGCGACCGGGATATTCAGCGCGGAGGCCAGCTGCGAAAGGGCTCCGCTGGCTCCCGAGCGGATGACGCCGTTGCCCGCCAGGATCAGCGGATGCTGGGCCTCGTTGAGCAACTTCGCCGCGGCCTCCAGGGAGGCCTCGGCCGGCACCGCCTCGGGTCCGGCATGGACCGGGAGTGGCGGGTTGGGGCATGGCAGGGCGGCCACGTTTTCCGGAAGTTCAATGAAGCTGGCGCCGGGCTTGCCGCCCTCGGCCCACTTGAAGGCTTTGCGGACAACCTCCGGCAGTATCTCGGGCTCGACCACGCTGGAGCTGTACTTGGTGATCGGCTGGAACAGGCCCTTCAGGTCAAGGACCTGGTGCGACTCCTTGTGCAGCCGGTGAGTGCTGGCCTGGCCCGCGATCGCGACCAGCGGGGCGTGATCCATGTTGGCATCGGCGACACCGGTGATCAGGTTGGTCGCCCCCGGGCCAAGGGTCGCCAGGCAGACCCCGGCACGGCCGGACAGGCGACCATGGACGTCGGCCATGAAGGCCGCGCCCTGCTCGTGGCGCGTAGTGATGAACTCGATGGGGGAATCGGCCAGGGCGTCGAGAACGGCCATGTTCTCTTCGCCCGGCAGGCCGAACACGCGCTCGACCTGTTCCTGTTCCAGGCATTCGACCAGTCGCTGGGCCGTAGTGACGGTTGTGCTCACGCGTTACGCCACCCGACGCTGGACCCTGGACATGGGCGGGGTCAGCCCCGGGCCCGTTCGATCAGGAAATCGGCGACGTCGAGCATCTCCTCGTGGCTGCGCGTCATGCTGGCCGAGACCACGGCCTCGCCGTCGATGACCAGGGTGGGCACACCCTCGACGCCGTACTCCTGAACGTCCTGGCCGGCCTCGGTGACCTTGCGGCGGATCTCCTCGGAGCGCATCACCTCGCGGAACTCGTCGGCGTCGAGGCCGCGCTGGTTGATAAAGCGCAGGATGGCGCTTTCCGAGCGCAGCTCGCGACCCTGGTCATGGATGGCGTCGTAGAACGGTTGATGGACCTCGTTCAGCACTTCCAGCTTCTGTGCGGTGTAGAAGACGCGCGCATGCAGGGCCCAGACATCGTTCATCGGCGCGGGCAGATAGACGAACTCGACATCGTCATCCAGCCCCTTCTGCCACTCCTGCACATAGGGCTCGAACGAGTAGCAGTGCGGGCAGCCATACCAGAAGACCTCGACCACCTGGATCTTGCCATCCTCCAGGCCGGTGTCGACCGGCGGCTGGATGGTGCGGAAGTTCTGACCATCCCGGTATTCGCGGGCCAGGCTGGTGCCGGTTGCCAGCAGCAATCCGGCACCGCCCATGGCACCCAGGAAATCACGACGCCTCATTTACAGCTCTCCGTAGGAATGCAGCCCGGACAGGAACATATTCACGCCCAGGAAGGTGAAGGTGGTCACGAACAGACCGATGATGGCCCACCAGGCCATGACCGGGCCGCGCCAGCCCTTGGTGAAGCGCATATGCAGCCAGGACGCGTAGGTCAGCCACAGAATCAGGCTCCAGGTCTCCTTCGGATCCCAGGTCCAGTAGCCGCCCCAGGCCTCGGCCGCCCACATCGCGCCCAGTACGGTGGCGATGGTGAAGAAGGCGAAACCGATCGCGATGGCCTTGTACATCACACTGTCCAGCGCATCCTTGCTGGGCAGCCGATGGGTGATCGCGGCATCCGGCCGGGTGCGCTCGAAACGGTGCTTGATCAGGTAGGCCACACCCAGCATGGCCGCGATGGCAAAGCCGCCGTAGCCGACGAAGTTGGTCGGTACGTGGATCTTCATCCACCAGGAGTTGAGGGCCGGCACCAGCGGTTCGATCTCGTGCGCCTGGCGGTCCCACATGTACCACAGCAGGAAAGTCACCGAGGCGGCGATCACCAGCATCACGAAGGCGCCCATGGTGCGCTGACCGGTGCGCTGCTCGTAGTACAGGTACATGAGCGTGGTCATTACCGCCAGCAGGATGAATACCTCGTAGAGGTTGGACACCGGGATGTAGCCCCAGCTGGGGTCGGTCAGGTAGATCTCGCGCCAGCGCACCATCAGCGCCATCATGCCGGCGCCCGAGCCGATCCAGGCGAAAGCGGCCCCGAGGCGCGACGGGAAGTCGGATTTGCTGAACAGGCCGAGGATGTAGGTCGCGGTGGCCATGTAGAGCATCACGCTCATCCACATCACACCGGCCTGGCCGGAGCCAATGTAGTTCAGCCAGAAGTTGGTGCTGCCCCGGGCCAGATCGTCACCGTACAACCAGACCCCGAACAGCGAGAGCGCGGCGACGATGATCGAAAAGAGCTGCCAGGGGCGCCAGAACCAGCCCAACCAGGCACTCATGCCGGCGGCGAGGATCAGGCCGCCGGTGTCGTAGCGATCCATCAGGTGGCCATACTGCCAGTGAGCGATCACCGCAACGGCGAGCACCAGCGCAAAGTATGCCCAGTCGAGCGGCCGGATGCGCCGGAAGATACTGGGCCGTTCAAAATCCAGGGCCTCATGGGGTACTGACATGGATCGCTCCTCCGACTGCTACCGGTTAGTCGTTCTTATTAGTTGATTCACTTCTGGCCATCGCCCGAGCCGTTGGCCGGCTTCTGATCGATGATCCAACGCTTAAGATGCGCGAAACGGTTCTCGAATTCTACCTTGTGCCGGTTACTGGTTCCGGCCATGGTCACCTGCGTCCCGCTGCCGTCTTCACGGCGTCGGGCGATGATCCACAGACGCTGATACGACACGTAAAACATCAGGAAAATCCCGATGATCAGCATCACGCTGCCGGTGTACACCGTGCTTTGCCCCGGGGCGCGCGCAATCTGGAGACCGGAGGCCTCGCGGTGCTCGAAGTCGCTCAGGTGGAAATAGAACGGTGACTCGTAGAGGCTGATCGCGTTGATTGCGGAGACAGCGTCTTCCAGCCAGCGCTGCTCCTCTTCCTGGATCGAGACCACACCCTCGTCTTCCAGGACCTCCATGTACAGGCCCTGTAGTCCGGCGTGCAGCACCCGCATCAGGAGCTGGCCGACCTGCTCGCGCTGTTCTTCCGGCACGCGGCGGTCAATCTCCGCGTGCACCGCGCCGTATCCGCCCTCGGCGAACAGGCGCATCAGCTCCGAGGTCGTCTGGGCGATCGCGGTGCCGGAGGGATCGTCGGCCGCGACTTCGCGCGCGATGGTGTTGCGCACCTCGGCGTTGTGCAGCATTGCCAGGTAGGTGCGGAAACGGTCCAGCGAGTCATCGGCATCCGCCGGCAGGAACAGGTACACGAACTCGTCACTCGGGCTCTCGCGTACGCCACTGAGGAAGTACATCGCCCCTTCCTGCAGTGCAGGCCGCATGTAGTTGCGGTAGTAAAGCCCGTGCCCGGTGCGATCCATCAGGCGGAAATCGAAGCTCGGGCCCAGCTGACGGTTCTCGCGCTGGCCTTCTTCATTCAGCAGCGGTACGACATTCTGGTCCTTGAAGTCGATGAACTCGATGATGCGCGTGTCACCCTGCGGGGTCGGGATTTCCTGCTCCTGGAATACGCGCCCGGGGACTTCCAGCGAGCGCAGGGCTTCGCCGCCGAGCGGGATCGCCTCGATATCGAGGCGGGTGCCGCCATCGGCGAAGCTGGCCTGGTAGATCGCGTACCCGTTGTAGATCAGCGGGTGGTTGACCGAGATGGTATGCCGCAGCGGCTCGTCGCGGTTGGGGTCATGGATCACGAGATCCGACTCGTAGGAGCTTTCCGCGCCGGTCGAGAAGCGCTCGATTCGGAACTCTTCCAGCTCGATACGAAACGGCAGTTGCTGGACGAAATAGCCCTCGCGCATCGGCAGGAACACCACGTCCGCGGAGGAGCCCTCCGGGATTTCGACCATGCCGCGGAACGAGGGATTGGAGACCGGCACCCAGGCCGAGCGCGGTACTTCGGACACCGGGACGCCCCGGGTCTCGATCTCGATGATGCCCAGCCACTCTTTGGCCTTGAGCAGCGTCGAGCCGTCTGCCAGCGCGCCCACGCAGATCACCACGATCCCGACGTGGGTCAGCAGATAGCCGAGGCGGTTCCAGCGGCCCTTCATGGCCGCGATCACCGTCTGGCCCTCGGATTCCTTCTCGCGTGCCTTGAAGCCCTGGGCCTTCAGCACACGCCGGGCATGATCAATGAATTCTTGCTGCGACTGGTCCAGCTCCCCGGTCGCGCTCGAGTGGAACGAGCGCAGGGACTTTTCCTTCACCTGCAGGTTGTAGCGCCGCAGGTCCTTCAGGATGCCCGGGCTCTGACGGTAGACGCAGAACGAGGTGGAGACCACCAGGAAGGTGACGATCAGCAGGAACCACGTGGCGGAATAGACCTGATAAAGACCCATGCCGGCAAAGATCTCGTGCCAGAAGGGACCGTAGTCGATCAGGTAGTCGGTATAGGGCTGGTTCTGGACGAGCACTGTACCGATTACGGAGGCGATGGCCAGTGCCACCAGCAGGGTGATCGCCAGGCTCATGGAACCCATGAACTCGACCAGGATGCGGCTGCGCCGCGGGGCGCGGGCGGACTTGCTGCGGGCACCGGTCGCGGGAGCAGACCCGGCCACCTGTTCGTTATTCGACATGCTGAAACCTGCGTTGACCTTCGCGACTATGCGAAGCACCCCTGTCGGGGTTCAATTTCCTAGACAAACTGCACGGAAGTTTCGTGCAAACCCTGTTATTGGAGCTGGCCAGTTTCTCTGATCCGACCTGTCTGACGTGCCGAGCCCCCGCTCCATTCCCGGTGGCGGAAAATTTGTCTGCCCCGGACAGCAAAAAAGGGGCGGCCTATGGCCGCCCCTTCCCTGGGAGGTTCGCCGCCCGGACTGCACGGCGCTCCGGCACGATCAGTCGGACGACAGCCCGGCCATGTACTGTGACACGGCCTCGATGTCTTCGTCGGACATGCGCTGAACCACATTGCGCATCATCCGACCCGCGTCGTTGGAACGCTCTCCGTCACGGAATTTGTAAAGCTGGTCCGCGCTGTAGGTGGCGTGCTGCCCCGCAACCTTCGGGAACATCGCCTCCGGGTTGCCCTGGCCATTCGGGCCGTGGCATGCGATGCAGGCGGCGACGTTCTGGGAGGGGATGCCGCCACGGTAGATGCGCTCGCCGCGTTCGACGACGTCTTCGTCGGCGGTTTCGGTGGTGATGGACTGCTCGGCGAAGTAAGCCGCCAGGTCGCGCATATCCTGCTCGTCCAGATCCGCGACTTCGCCCGCCATCAGCGAATCATAGCGGGTCTCGCCTTCCTTGAAGTCACGCAGCTGCTTGACGGTGTATTTCGGGTGCTGGCCCGCGAGCTTCGGCCACTCCGGGTTGGTCGAGTTGCCGTCCGCCTGGTGGCAGGCCGCGCAGGACTGGGAGATTTCCTGGCCGCGCTGAGGATCGCCCGCCTGAGCCGCCGACAGCGGGAGCAGCAGGGAGACGGACAGGGCAGCAAAGAGAGCGGAAAGCTTGTGGTTCATGATCGAAGATTCTCCTGCATGTAAATGCGTGCCGGGTCGGACCCGCGTTCCTTGTGCCCCTTGGCAGGGCGATCAACATGAAGGAAACACTGGTCAATGTACACCCTTGCGCTCGAGTCGCTTTTGCATGCGAACAAGCCGCGGCGACTGCCGTGCAGTCACTCTGCACAAGGGAGCCGCAACGCCGTTCGCGCGCAAAAGCGGCCGAGCCCCTGCATTGTAATGGGTTATGGGGTTGGTACCCCAGTTTCCCGATCCTGCGTTGCGCCGCTTGCGGGTAGAACCACTACCCGCAAGCGGCGCGCCTTGTCTCGGAAAACCTGGGGTACCAACGCGAGGGTGTACATTGACCAGTGTTTCCTTGAGCGGCGCAGTTTATAGCACAATGCTAAATTGCGCTCAAAAATATTCCGAGCTCCGCACTCGGCCAAGGACGTCCCCCGCCCCATGGAACCCCGTTTTCGCGAGACCGCCTTTATCAAGGGCGTGGCCCAGGTCGAGCAGCTCCCGGAGGATGACGGCATCGAGATTGCCTTCGCCGGGCGCTCGAATGCCGGCAAATCCAGCGCCCTGAATGCCCTCTGCGGGCGCAAGGCCCTGGCCCGGGTGGGCCGCACGCCCGGGCGCACCCAGGAAATCAACCTGTTCGCCCTGCCGCCGGACGAGGCATGGCGGCTGGTGGATCTGCCCGGCTATGGTTACGCGAAGGTGTCCGCCGGCCAGCGCCAGCATTGGGATCGGCTGCTGGGGGATTACCTGCAGTCGCGCGAGTGCCTGGCAGGGCTGGTGCTGATCATGGACATCCGTCGTCCCCTGACCGAGCTCGACCGTCAGCTGCTGGAGTGGGTGCCGCTGGAGCGTTGCCAGTTGCACTGCCTGCTGACCAAGGCCGACAAGCTCTCGCGGCAGGCGGCCGACAAGCAATTGCACGCGACCCAGCGTGAGCTGGAAGGCTTGGGGATCGAGGCGACCCTGCAGACCTTTTCTTCATTGAAAAATCAGGGGGTCGATGACCTGCGCGGCCTGTTGACCGAGTGGCTCCAGCCGGTCGAAGACTGACCGTGGCCCG
The DNA here is from genome assembly GCF_000377225.1 of Thioalkalivibrio sp. ALJ4. Taxonomy (NCBI): domain Bacteria; kingdom Pseudomonadati; phylum Pseudomonadota; class Gammaproteobacteria; order Chromatiales; family Ectothiorhodospiraceae; genus Thioalkalivibrio; species Thioalkalivibrio sp. ALJ4. Next base: position 513,195 of record NZ_KB897917.1, read on the forward strand.
CCCCGGGCGCGAACCATGAACCCCAGACAAAAAAATGCCCCGGCCTTGGGGAGGGCCGGGGCAAGATTCGGCCTCGACAGGGGGGAGCGAGGCCTGCCCGCTCAGGGAGAGAAGCGGGCTCGCGCTGGGCTAGAGCGCTTGTAACGTAAGAAAGCGTCAGTTGCCTTGAGTTCCATCCGTTCCCGAAAATGAACGTGATTGGCTTCACACTCCTGAATGCAGCGCTCCTGTGGCTGTTGCCCCGTCAGTCATCGGTTCCCTGGGACTGGGCGTGTGCCCTCAGGGTCTCGACCAGATCGGCCGCGCTGGTCCCGTGAGGGTGAATCTCCAGCAAGTCGCCTTCGGGCCCGATCAGATAGGTCGATGAACTGTGGTCGATGATGTCGCCCATCGCCGAATCCGTTGCGCGGCGTTCGTAGAAGACACCATAGCGCTTAGCGGCGGGCTTCAAGTCTTCTTCGGATCCGGTGGCCGCGTGAATGTCGGCATGAAAATGGGCCACGTAATCGGCCAGGCGGTCCTCGGTATCTCGTTCCGGATCGACGCTGATAAACACACCGTTCACCTGGCCCTGCAACTCTTCCGGCAAGCGGTTCAGCGCCCCGCCAATCCACCCCAGGCTGGTCGGGCAGGCATCCGGGCAGCTCGTATAGCCGAAATACAGCCAGACGTACTGGTCCGTGTAATCGCCCAGGTCGAAGCGCTCCGCGTGCGTGGCGACCGGCAGCTCGATCGGTCCGCCCTGTACCTCGTCGGCGATGGGCAGTTGCGCATGACCTGCAAGATCGCGCGGCGGCGGCTCGCCCGGCTCCAGAGTGACATACACCAGCAGAGCACCTGCGGCGACCACCGCGAAGGCCCAGAAGAGACTGCTGACGGGGATACGGTTCATAAGGGGTTCATCAGTGATCGCGGGCAGTGACAAAGCGGAATTGTACGAAGGCGGCCTCGGATTTGCCTGCCGGCATCGCGGTGGCTGCCCAGGTCATGGATTCGGTGGTACAGATCGGCAGCGTGGTCGTGCCGCGGTAGCGGCCATCACCCGTGTGTTCCAGGCGCGGGCGCTGGTAGCCCATATACATTTCGACTCCGGCCAGGTCCAGGTCCAGGGCCTCAGGGTTGTTCAGCGCGGTCTGCGCCGCGGCATCCAGCTGCAGGTCCAGCGTCAGCTCCCGCAGCATCGGTACCGGGCGCGGCGTGATCTCCAGGCGCACCTCGCCGCCCTGTGCCAGGGCGGTGCTGCAGGGGCCGGCATTCAGGTCGCAGGCCTGTGGCTGGACGATCGGCACCTCGGCGGCGCCACTGTCCAGGTAGCGTTCGGCCAGCATCCAGGCGCTCGCGAGTAGCAGCAGCGCGACCAGCCAGGCGGCGATTCGGTTGAAGCGATGGGCCAGCATGGGGGCTAGTGGGCGTCGTCCCAGTTGGCGCCGACGCCGACGTCTACGACCAGTTCCACGTCCAGGTCGGCGGCCCCGCTCATGGCCTTGCGCACCAGCGTGGTCAGGTCCTCCACCGCCGCGTCGGCCACCTCGAACACCAGTTCGTCGTGCACCTGCATGATCATGCGCGCGTCAATCCCGGTGTCCTCGAGGTCGTGCGCGACCCGTACCATCGCGCGCTTGATGATGTCGGCGGCCGTGCCCTGCATCGGGGCGTTGATCGCGACACGCTCGGACTGCTGGCGCCGCGCCCCGTTGCGGCTGTTGATCTCCGGCAGGTACAGGCGGCGGCCGAACAGGGTCTCGACGTAGCCGTTCTCGCGCCCGGAGGCGCGCGCCCGTTCCATGTAGTCGTGCACGCCGGGATAGCGGCTGAAGTAGCGGTCGATGTACTCGCGCGCCTCGCCCTGCTCGATGCCGAGGTTGCGCGCCAGGCCCCAGGCGGACATGCCGTAGATCAGGCCGAAGTTGATCGCCTTGGCCGCGCGGCGCTGATCGCCGGAGACCTGCCCCGGGTCCAGCCCGAAGACCTCGGCGGCGGTTGCGCGGTGGATGTCCTGACCCTCGGCAAAGGCCTTCAGCAGGCCGGCATCCTGCGACAGGTGAGCCATGATGCGCAGCTCGATCTGCGAGTAGTCTGCCGCCAGTAGCTGGTGGCCCTCATCCGCGATGAACGCGCGGCGGATGCGCCGGCCGGCCTCGGTGCGCACCGGGATGTTCTGCAGGTTCGGCTCCGAGGATGACAGCCGCCCAGTGGCCGCCCCCGCCTGGTGATAGGAAGTGTGCACCCGACCGGTCTCCGGGTGGATGCGCCGGGGCAGGGTCTCGGTGTAGGTGCTGCGCAGCTTGGACAGGCCGCGGTGCTCGAGGATCAGGCGCGGCAGGGCGTAGTCGTCCGCCATCTGCTCCAGCACGTCCTCGGCGGTGGAGGGCTGGCCCTTGGGTGTGCGCCGCAGTACCGGCAGGCCCAGGCGTTCGAACAGGATCTCCTGGATCTGTTTGGGCGAGCCGAGGTTGAACTCGCCGCCGGCCTCCTCGAAGGCCTCGCGCTCGATGCGCTCCATCTCGGCCAGCAGCTCCTGGCTCTGCTCGCCGAGCCGATCCGGGTCCACCTTTACGCCGACGCGTTCGATATCCGCCAGCACCGGGACCAGCGGCATCTCGATCTCGCGGTAGACAAACGCGGGGCCTTCGGCCGCCTGCAGACGTGGCTGGAACACCGCATCCAGCTGCAGGCAGATATCAGCGTCCTCGCCGGCGTAATCGGTGGCGATGCCGATATCCACCTCGGCGAACGGGATCTGCTTCGCCCCCTTGCCGGCCACGTCTTCGTAGTGCGTGGTCTTGTAGTCCAGGTGGCGCTCGGCTAGGGAGTCGAGGTCGTGGCGGTTGGCCCCGGCGTCCAGGCAGAACGACTCGAGCAGGGTGTCGTCGACGATCCCGCGCAGGGTGATGTCGTGATTGCCCAGCACGTTGCGGTCGTACTTCAGGTGATGGCCCAGCTTGCCGTGGTCCTCGGATTCCAGCCAGGGCTTCAGACGTTCCAGCGTCTCCGCGCGCGGCAGCTGCGGGTCGGCGTCCGGCCCGGTGTGGGCCAGCGGCAGATACCACGCGGTGCCCGGCTCGAAGGCGAAGGACATGCCGACGATCTCGGCGCGCATCGCGTCGAGGCTCGTGGTCTCGGTGTCGAAGGCGACTCGGTCGGCCTTGTCCAGACGCTCCAGCAGCTCGGCCAGTTCGGCCTCCTCGCGCAGCGTCCGGTAGTCGCCCTTCGCCTGCGACGGGCCCGGATTGCCGTCAGCGGCCTCGTCCTCGCTACCCTCCAGCTCCGCGCGCCAGCGGGTGAAGCCGTAGCGGCGCACCATCTCCAGCAGGCGCTCGTGATCCGGCTCGCGGATGTTCAGGTCGTTGGGGCCGGCATCCAGCTCGACATCGCGCTTGACCGTGATCAGTTCGCGCGAGGTGGGCAGGCGCTCGGCCGCGGCGCGCAGGTTCTCGCCGATCTTGCCGCCGATGTCGTCGGCCTGCTCGAGGATGGTGTCGAGATCGCCGTACTTCGCGATCCACTTGGCCGCGGTCTTGGGGCCGACCTTGTCCACGCCCGGGATGTTGTCGACGCTGTCGCCCATCAGCGCGAGGTAGTCGACGATCTGCTCCGGGGCCACGCCGAATTTTTCCTGTACGCCCTCGCGGTCCAGCGTGACCCCGCTCATGGTGTTGACCAGGGTGATGCGGTCATTCACCAGCTGGGCGAGGTCCTTGTCGCCGGTGGAGATCACCACGTCATGCCCGGCTGCGGCGGCCTGATCGGCCAGGGTCGCGATCACGTCGTCGGCCTCCACGCCCTCGACGCACAAAAGTGGCAGGCCCATCGCCCGCACGAGTTCGTGCAGCGGCTCGATCTGGGCGGCCAGCTCGTCCGGCATCGGCGGGCGGGTGGCCTTGTATTCCGGGTAGATGTCGTCGCGGAAGGTCTTGCCCTTCGCGTCGAACACCACCGCCATGTGTTCCGGGCCGTAGTCCGCGCGCAGCTTGCGCAGCATGTTCGCCACACCAATCATCGCCCCGGTCGGGGCGCCATCCGGTGCGGTCAGCGGCGGCAGGGCATGGAAGGCCCGAAACAGATACGACGAACCGTCGACCAGAACGAGGGGGGCTTGTGACATCAATGCGGTATCCGTGCGGAAGGTGCGCGCCATTCTACAGCCCCGTTTTGTGCCGCGACCATTTGTACCGACCCGGGGCGCCCGTTACGCTTGGCCTTCGACACGAGGAACCCTCCGCATGAACGACCGCGAACGCGCCGAACACCCCGGCCTGCGCCCGATTGACGACTCCGCTCTGACCCGCGAAAGCTGGAAGATCTTCCAGATCATGGCGGAGTTCGTGGAGGGCTTCGAGCGCCTGGCGCACATCAAGCCATCTGTGAGCATCTTTGGCTCCGCGCGCTTTCCACCCGGACATCCGCATTACCAACTGGGCGAAGAAGTCGCCCGCCAGCTGTCGGATGCCGGCTTCGCGGTGGTGAGTGGCGGCGGCCCGGGCATCATGGAGGCCGCCAACAAGGGCGCCTTCGCCGGGCGCTCCCCCAGCATCGGCCTGAATATCCAGCTCCCCCACGAGCAAAGCGCCAACCCGTATCAGGACATCAGCCTTGGGTTTCGCCACTTCTTCTCGCGCAAGGTGATGTTCGTGAAATACGCCTCCGCCTATGTGGTCCTGCCGGGCGGTTTTGGCACGCTGGACGAACTGGCGGAGATTCTGACGCTGGTGCAGACCGGCAAGACCCGGCGCATCCCGATCGTGCTGGTCGGCTCCGAATTCTGGAAGGGGCTGCTGCACTGGTTCGACGACACTCTTGTGTCCGAAGGCACAATCGATGCCGAGGACCTGAAGCTATACTCGTTGGTGGATGCCCCGGAAGACGTGGTGGACGTGATCTTCGAGCATTACGAGGCGCGCAGCTTCGAGCCTTCCGCGGAAGAAAAGAAACGCATGATGGAGCTGTGAGCATGGCCGCTAAGTGCACCCATTATCCCGCCGCCCTCCTGGTCGGTCTGCTTCTCGCGCCGGCTCTGGCCATTGCCCAGCAGGAGCGCGAGTGGGACGATGCCCCGCCGCCGCCCGAGATGCCGGACGAGGCCGAGGCCGACCCCGCGCCGCCCGTGCTCGACGAACGCGCGCGCGAGCAGCGGGGCCTGGAAGAGGCCGACATTGTGATCATCGAACGCGACGGGGAGACCCGGCGCGAGTACCGCATGGGCGGGCAACTGGTGATGGTGGAGGTGATCCCCGCGGCCGGTCCCTCCTACTACCTGATCGACAGCACCGGCGACGGCCTGCTCGATCGCCGTCAGCGTGAGCTGGAACCCGATTTCGTACCGCCGTCCTGGGTGATTTTCCAATGGTAATGAACGAACACGACTGCCAGGCCTGTGCCGAGGCCTGCGGGGTGAGCATCGAGTTTCGCGAGGGCGAGGCCTTGCTGGCGGGGCAGCCCGTGCAGTGCCTGCGTCTGTCGGCGGATGCCGCCTCCGGTATCGAGGCGGCCCTGAAGGGTGCAGGCATCAGCCCGCTGGCCACCGCTGATGCCGACGGGACGCGGATTCTTTTCCTGGATCAAGGTCAGGCATTGCGCGAACCCCTGTCGGCCGAGGGCCCCGGAAGCCTCAACGCCCTGGGGGAGCGGGCCGCGAGCTGGCAGGCCCTGCACCCGGCGAGTGCGATGCCGGAGGCCACGGGCTATCGCCGCGGGGTGCTGCAGCAGCTATTGCGCGAACGCGCCGATGCCCTGGGCCAGACGCTGTTGGCCGGCGAGCGGGAGACGCTGGATGCCGAACTCCACCACCAGAGCCTCTATCGTTTCGAGGATCTGCCGCTGGCCGGGAGCTACTGGCACTCGGTGCGGGTCTATTCGGAAGGGGCCGGGCTCGCGGATCTGGTGATGCCGCCGGCGCCGGTGCCCGCTTTCTGGCAGCTCGCGCGCATCGCATTGGCGATTGCGGTGGACGAGGCCGGCGAGATTCGAGCCGATGCCTACCGCGCGTTGCTTGCGGGCTACCATGCCAGACGCCCGTTGGCCGCGATCGAGCGCGGGGCCGCACCGACATTGCTGCGCCTGGCCGCACTGGACGACTGGATCGGTCGTCGCGAATCCGGCGCGACGGGCGAGGCCGAACGCCAGCGGCTCGTTGCGCTGCAGGGGCACGCCGCCCGTGTGCAGGGCATGTGGGTACGTGCCGCGTAGGTGGCTCGGGGGTTTCGGCCCAAGGAGATCGACGATGAACAAGGTCTGGGTGCTGTTTCTAGTCGCGATGTGCCTGCCGGCGCTCACCCAGGCCGAGGTCTATCGCTGGACTGACGATCAGGGCAATGTGCACTTTGGCGACCGTCCTCCCGAGGGCAGCGCCAGCGAGTCGGTCGATGTACGTGAGCCCATGCGCGGGGTGCCGCTCGAGGGTGCCCGCGAGATCCTTGAACGTCCGGTGCGGCCTCAGCAAGAAGAGGCCGATGCCAGTGGCTACGAACGCGTCGCGATTACGCAGCCGGAGGACGGGGCCGGCGTGCGTGCCAATGACGGCAATGTCACCGCCGAGGTGGCGCTGGAGCCCGCCCTGGATACCGAGGCCGGCCATCGCGTCGTCTGGCTGCTGAACGGCGAGGAGGCTGGCGACAGCACCGGCTCCAGTATCACCTTCGAGGGGCTCAACCGCGGCGAATACAGCCTGCAGGCGCGAGTAGAAGACGACGCCGGGCAGGAGCTCGCCAGCAGCGACACCATCCAGTTCAACGTGCTGCGCATCGCGATCCCGCGCGAACAGCAGCAACAACAGCGCCCGCAGCAATTCCCCCAGGGCGGCGCCCCGCAGGCCCCTCGGGCCCCCCAGGCCCCGCGCGCACCCCAGCCCCAGGTCCAGCAGATTCCGCAGAACTAGTCGGCCGCACCAACTCCGTGCGCATTTTGCCCCAATATGGTGCCGTATTTGCACTATAATGGGGCGGCGCTTGGTGATTGCCGCCACGGCCGCCGTGCTTGGGCGCTTTCCTGCCCGCGGATGATCCACCCTGTGCTGTGCCCCTGTTTGGCGCGATTCCTGCTTGAGGCCCGTTGATGAACAATCCTGTTGCCAAGCCCGCCCCAGCGCCATGGCCCTGGTGGGACGACCTGTCAACTGCCGTGCTGGTGACGGATGGCGAGCTGCGCCTGGTCAGCCTGAACAGTGCGGCCGAGGTCCTGCTGGGGCTTAGCCGCGAGCGTATCGTCGGCCACGGACTGGGGCAGTGCCTCAGGCTCGACCGCAGCCTGTCCAATCGGCTGCGGTCGGTGTTGTCACTCGATCAGCCGATTACCCTGCGCGCCCGACAGATGGAGCCACTGCGCGCCGAGCCCTTCCTGGCGGACATCACCATCACGCCTCTGCGCGGTGACGATGGCCGCGAGCCACAACTCTTGTTTGAACTTAACGCCATTGATCGCCATGAACGGATCAGTCGCGAGGAACAGCTGCAAAAGCAGCAGGCGATCACGCGTGCGGTGACCCGGGGGCTGGCCCACGAGATCAAGAACCCGCTGGGCGGCCTGCGCGGGGCGGCGCAACTATTGGCCAGCGAGCTGGATGACGACGGGCTGAAGGAATACACCGGCATCATCATTCGCGAGGCGGACCGGCTGCGCAGCCTGGTGGATCGCATGCTGGGCCCGAACAACCTGCCCCGCCTCGAGGCCGTAAACCTCCACGAGGTGCTGGAGCACGTGCGCGGCCTGGTCAGTGTGCAACTGCCGCTGGGTCTGAAGATCCGCGGCGACTACGACCCGAGCATCCCGGATGTGCAGGCCGACCGCGACATGCTGGTGCAGGCCATCCTGAATCTGGTGCAGAACGCGGTGCAGGCGTTGAGCGAGGGCGGCGAGATCACCCTGGTCTCGCGCGTACTGCGCCAGTACACCATTTCCGGTCACCGCCACCGCCTGGTGGCACGCCTGAGCGTGCGCGACAACGGCCCGGGCATCCCGGAGGAGATCCGCGAGCGCATCTTCTTCCCGATGGTGACCGGCCGCGCCGCGGGCACCGGCCTGGGCCTGCCCATCGCCCAGAGCCTGATCCAGTTGCACAACGGACTCATTGAATGCCGTTCGCGACCGGGCAGCACCTCGTTCGACATCCTGCTGCCGATCGAACCCCAAAATGCCAAGGAGGCCGGCAACTGATGGACCCCATCGTCTGGATCATTGACGACGACGACTCGATCCGCTGGGTGCTGGATCGCGCCCTGCAGCGCGCCGGTATCAATGTGCGCGGGTTCGAGACGGCCGACGCGGCCTGGGCTGCGCTGGAGACTGACGAGGCCCCGGATACGGTGGTGGCCGACATCCGCATGCCGGGGCTGAACGGCCTCGATTTTCTCGCCCGTATGCAGACCCGCCCGGATCCGCCACCGGTCATCATCATGACGGCGTTTTCGGATCTCGAGAGCGCGGTCGGCGCTTACCAGACCGGGGCTTTCGAGTATCTGCCCAAGCCGTTCGATGTCGACGAGGCCGTGGCCCTTGTTCAGCGTGCGCTGGAGGCGCGGGCGACTGCGCAGCAAAATGCCGAGGGTGGCGCCAGGATCGAGGACACCCCCATCATCGGCGAGGCGCCGGCGATGCAGGAGATGTTCCGCGCGATCGGGCGTCTGTCGCGCAGCAATATCACCGTACTGATCAACGGCGAGTCCGGCACTGGCAAGGAGCTGGTCGCGAGGGCCCTGCACCAGCACAGCCCGCGGGCCGATCAGCCATTGATCGCGTTGAACACCGCCGCGATCCCGAAAGACCTGCTGGAGAGCGAGCTGTTCGGCCATGAGCGTGGCGCCTTTACCGGCGCCAGCCAGAGCCGCAAGGGCCGCTTTGAGCAGGCCGATGGCGGCACACTGTTCCTCGACGAGATCGGCGACATGCCGTTCGACCTGCAGACGCGTTTGCTGCGGGTGCTGGCGGACGGAACCTTCTATCGCGTCGGTGGGCATACCCCGATCCGGGTGGATGTGCGCATCATCGCCGCCACTCACCAGGACCTCGAGGAGCGCGTGCGCGCCGGGCTGTTCCGCGAGGATCTGTTCCATCGCCTGAACGTGATCCGTATCCATGTGCCGTCGTTGCGCGAGCGCCCGGAGGACATCCCGCTGCTGGTGCAGCACTTCATGGCCGAGGTGGCGTGCGAACTGGGGGTCGAGGCGAAGACCATGCGGCCGGAGGTGGTGCGCGAGCTGCAGCGTCTGCCCTGGCCGGGTAATGTTCGCCAGCTGGAGAACACCTGTCGCTGGCTGACGGTCATGGCCTCGGGACGCGAGGTGCACCTGGACGACCTTCCGGCCGAGCTGCATCAGGATGCGCCGCCCATGGAGGCCCACGGAGGCCTGTCGGACGCGCAGATGGCCACGCCGCGTGACTGGACCAGCGAGCTGGCCCAGGTCGCTCGGCAGCACTGGCAACAGGGCGAGCGCGACCTGCTCGGCCGGGTTCTGCCACAACTGGAGCGTACGGTGATTCGCGAGGCGCTGAATGTGACCGGTGGGCATCGCCAGCAGGCCGCTGCCCTGCTGGGCTGGGGCCGCAACACCCTGACTCGCAAGATTCAGGAGCTGGGCATCGACGACGAGTAGGGCAGGTCAGGTCGTGGGGTCTTCCGGGGCCGGGGCGGCGCAGGCGGAGATCGCGCTGTTGAGCTGCAGGCTCCCGGTCAGCTCGCTGACCTGCTGGATGCCGTGGCGATCCATGTAGTCGCAGATGCCGTCCAGGATCTTCGGCAGGCACAGCGGATCGTAGAACAGCCCGGTACCCACGCCCACGGTGCTGGCGCCCGCGATCAGGAATTCCAGCGCGTCGCGCGCATTCATCACGCCGCCCTGGCCGATGATCGGGACATTATGCGGTGCGGCCACCTGATAGACCTGCTGTACTTTCAACAGCGCGATCGGCTTGATCGCCGGGCCGGAGAGTCCGCCCTGGTTGTTGCCGATCACCGCGCGGCGGTTTTCCACGTCGACGGCCATCCCCATCAGGGTGTTGATCACGGCAAACCCGTCGGTCCCGGCATCGATGCAGCGGCGGGCATTCTCGGCGATGTCGGTCTGGTTGGGCGACAGCTTGGTGATCAACGGCTTGGAGGTCACGGAGCGGCAGGCCTCGACCACGCGCGCCGACATCTCCGGGTCGTTGCCGAACGCCACGCCGCCTTCTTTCACGTTGGGGCAGGAGATATTGATCTCGATGGCATCGATCGGCGAGTCGTCGAAACGCCGGGTGACCTCGATGTACTCCTCGATCGTGGAGCCCGAGACGTTGGCGAAAAAGCGCGTCTCCTCGAAATCCAGTGCGGGCAGGATCTCGTCCACCACCCGGTCCACGCCCGGATTCTGCAGGCCGATCGCATTCAGCATGCCGTCGGGCGTCTCGTAGACGCGGTGCGGCGGGTTGCCCAGTCGTGCCTGGCCGGTCGTGCCCTTCAGGCAGATCGCACCCGCGTCGCGGTTGGAGAACCCGGCGACCCGGGTGTATTCCTCGCCAAAGCCGACACAGCCGGACAGCAGCACCAGCGGCGTGTTCAAATGCAGCCCGCAGAAATCAACGGCCAGCCGCGGATCGGTGCGCGAATCACTCATGCTTCACATCGTCCTTTATGAACCGGAAATCCCGCCGAACACGGGCAATATTATTCGTCTGGCGGCCAACACCGGGGCGGCGTTGCACCTGATCCATCCGCTCGGCTTCGAGCTGGATAGCGCCCGGGCGCGCCGCGCCGGGCTCGACTATCACGAGCTGGCCCGGGTGCAAGAGTATGACAGCCTCGAACGGTGGCGGGAATCGATCCGGCCGCAGCGCGAGTTCGCCCTGACCACGCGCGGGCAGGCCCGTTACGACCAGGCCGGGTACCAGTCCGGTGATGCCCTGTTGTTTGGGCCGGAGACCCGCGGACTGCCCCAAGCGGTACTCGACGCACTGCCTCCCGAACAGCGATTGCGTCTGCCCATGCAGCCCGATAGCCGCAGCCTGAACCTCTCCAACGCGGTGGCCGTGGTCGTCTACGAGGCCTGGCGCCAACTCGGTTTTCCGGGCGGGGTCTAGGGTCCGATGTGCTGGGCAGGACGCCGTGACTTGCTCTAAGCTCGAAGGCGTGGCTCACGGCTGCGGGACCCCCAGTTGGGTCTTCTGCGCGGCTCCAACAAGAAGGGGTTCGGGATTCATGGTTTCTGCTTTTCGATCGTTCTGCCTGCTGGCCGCCACCAGCCTCCTCGTCTCGCCGCTCGCCGCGGATGAACCCGCCGGTTCTGACAACTGGTGGTGGGATGACGACTGGTGGGAAGACGGCGTGCTGTATTCCGATCTCGAGAATCACGAGGTCGAGATCGAGCGATTCGAGTATGAGCGCGACGGCGTGGGCATCCCGGCGCTGGTGGCGCGCCCCGCCGATGGCGAGGCCTATCCCGCGATCCTCTGGGCCCATGGCCGGCGCGGGCTGGACGATCTGGCGATCATGCATGTGAAGCGCCTGGCCGCGCGCGGCTTCGTGGTGATGGCGCCGGACATGTACACCGGCCGTTTCATGGAAAGCCATCCGCTGGATCATGACTACGAGCTGGAGGGCGACCTGAACAAGGGATTGGATGTCCTGCTCGAGCGTGACGACATCGTCGGTGACCGGGCCTGCCTGGTCTCCATCACGCGCGGGGGCTACAAGACGCTTAAGGTGGCCGTGACCTTTGAGCGGCAGGTCGAGGATGTTGCCTGCTGGGCCGGCTACTACCCGCACCTGCAGGACCCGAACCTCGGCGAGCCGCACCAGGTGTATCGCTACGCCAACGAGGTCAATCAGCTCGAGATCCCGATGATGATCCTGATCGGCGACGAAGAGCAGTATCAGCGCCACCGGACCGCGAAGATGGCCGCGGACGGTCTGGAAAGCCGCGGCGGTGATGTGACCTGGATCGAATATCCAGGCGTTGGCCGCGGCTTCGATTTTCGCAATGGCAGCAACCGCACCTTCGCCGACGATCTCGCCTCTCGTGACGCGATGATCCGGGTCACCCGCTTTGTGAACCAGCATCTGCGCGACTGAGTTCTCCCTCGACTTCCTCCCCTGGCCTGCGAGCCGGCACCACCGACCCATCGGGTTGGTGGTGCCGTTGTGCCTTCAGGTCCTCGCAGGTCAATAAGTCTTTGATAATACAATTAAACGTTTCCGTGCGGAGAGTGCGGAATTTGCTATCTTCGGGCCTTATGTCACTGAGATGCCCGGTCGTTGCGCGGCCGATTCACGGTTGGAACGCACTAAAGTCGCAGAAGGAGGACGAAGATGGCCAAGGTTCTGATCGCCCAGGGTGGAGGCCCGACGGCGGTAATCAATCAATCCATGGTGGGCGCAGTCCTGGAAGCCCGGAAATTTACCGACGTCGAGCTGGTATACGGGGCCTTCCACGGGGTCCGCGGGATCATCGACGAGGAGTTCCTGGACCTGACCCAGGAGACCACCCACAATCTGGAGATGGTCGCGCGGACGCCCTCCTCGGCGCTGGGCTCTACGCGTGACAAGCCGGATCTCGACTACTGCAAGGAGATCTTCAAGGTCCTGAAGGCCCACGAGATCACCTACTTCTTCTATATCGGCGGCAACGACTCCTCCGACACGGTGCGTATCGTCAGCGAGGAGGCGCGCAAGGCCAACTATCCGATGCGTTGCGTGCATATCCCGAAGACGATCGACAACGACCTGGTGGAGAACGACCATACGCCGGGCTTCCCGTCCGCAGCGCGTTTCGTGGCCCAGGCCTTCGTCGGCGCCAACCTCGACAACTATGCCCTGCCGGGAATCTATCTGGCGGTGGTCATGGGCCGCCATGCCGGGTTCCTGACCGCGGCCTCCGCCCTCGGGAAGAAATTCCCGGACGACGGGCCCCACCTGATCTACGTGCCCGAACGCGTATTCGAAGTCGACCGCTTCCTGTCGGACGTCAAGGCGACCATGGACCGTTACGGGCGCTGCGTGATCGCGGTCAGCGAGGGGATCCATGACGCGGACGGTGAGCCGATCGCGACCAAGCTCGCCAAGGACGTGGAGAAGGATGCCCACGGTAATGTTCAGCTCTCGGGCACCGGCGCCCTGGCCGACATGCTCTGTGGCGAGATCCGGGACAAGCTGGGGGTCAAGCGCGTACGCGGCGACACCTTCGGCTATCTGCAGCGTGCCTTTATTGGCTGTGTCTCGGACGTCGACCAGCGCGAGGCCCGGGAAGTGGGCGAGAAGGCCGTGCAGTTTGCGATGTGGCAGGGCCGCGACGGCTCGGTCGCGATCAAGCGTACCGGCTTTTATTCGGTGGACTACGAGTACGTGCCGCTGGAGGCCGTCGCTGGCAAGACCAAGGTCATGCCGGACGAGTTCATCGATGCCTCGGGCACCGACGTCACCGACGCCTTCCGGATGTATCTGCGTCCGCTGCTGGGCTCGGGCATGCCGGATGCCTACCGCCTGCGTCAGAACAAGGTGACCAAGGTGCTCGGTCGCTAGTAGCAAGAAAGCCCCTGGTCCCGTGTCCGGGCCCAGGGGCGGCAGGCGCGGGGCCGTGGCCCAATCAAGACGACCCGCCCGGAATACCTGGCGGGTCGTTTTTTAGCCCAGGGCCTTGAAGATCTGGTCGCGGATGTCTTCCACCGACCCGGTTCCCTTGATGTGGACATATTTCGGCGCGTCGGGCTCGCCGCTGTCCGCCCACTTCGAGTAGAAGTCCACCAGCGGGCGCGTCTGGCTGTGGTAGGCCTCGAGGCGCTTGCGCACCGTTTCTTCGTTGTCGTCTTCGCGCTGGATCAGGTCCTCGCCGGTGACGTCGTCCTTGCCTTCGACCTTCGGCGGATTGAATTCGACGTGATAGGTGCGGCCGGAGCCCGGATGTACCCGCCGTCCGCTCATGCGGCGGATCACCTCTTCGTCGGGGACATCCACCTCCACGACAAAGTCGAGCGGCACGTTCTGCTCCTTCAGGGCCTCGGCCTGCGGGATGGTGCGCGGGAAGCCATCGAACAGGAAGCCGGTGTCGCAGCAATCGGGCTGCTCCACGCGTTCCTTCACCAGGCCCAGGATGATGTCGTCGGAGACCAGGCCGCCAGCATCCATGACCTCTTTGGCCTTCAGACCCAGTGGGGTGCCTGCCTTGACGGCTGCACGCAGCATATCGCCGGTGGAGATCTGCGGGATGTTGTACTTCTCGCAGATGTACTGGGCCTGGGTGCCCTTGCCGGCGCCAGGCGCCCCCAACAGAATCAGTCGCATGCTCTCGCTCCTATGAGGAGTGGGTGGTTGTGCTATGGTCGCTGCAGACACTCCCGATCCGCGCAAGTTACAGTACAGGGGTTGTGGTTGTCGGTACAACCCTGCCCTTCCTTATGTGACACCCGCCCCCTGCAAGGAGTCACCGACCGTTATGCAAGCCGGCCCCCGCGAGATCACCACGCCGTTTCGGCCCATCCCCCTGGATATCCCGGAGGGCATGAAACCCAACGAGTTCTTCAACAGCACCGAGAACCTCGCCGACCTGGTGAACAACAACGGGCTGCTGGTCAATCCGGAAAACCTCCTGCTCTACCGCAAGGCGCTGGGGCACAGCAACGAGTTCGACTGCTCTATCATCTACAACACCTCGCAGACCATCCTCGACCCGATGGGGCGCCCGGTGCGGCGCACCCAGGTGCCGGAGCCGGTGCGGCATGTCTGGAACCGGATGAACGGAGTGATCATCGAGTACATGCTGGAGCAGTACCCGGACCCGGCCGAGGCCCTGGTGCTGGCGGGCGAGGCCAGCCTGGACGCGACCTGGCCGCTGACCGCGCCCGGGGTGCCCAGTATCCGCATGCTGCACAACCATTTCATCGTCTTTCCGATGGCGACGCTGGCTGAAGCGCCGCTGGCCGATCCCGGTAACCCCAACCTGACCGATGGCGGCCAGCACAGCCTGTTCCAGGCCTATATGCGCGATGTCTACCGGGCCTTCTTTACCCGCGCCCTGGACCTGCAGATCCTGCGGCCCGCGCCCGATCACGAGGCTCGACTCGCGCTGACCGGCTACCCGCACGGCCTCCCGAGCTGGGAGATCCAGGGTGGGGTCGAGGCGTTGAAGGACATCCGCTTCTGGCGCGAATACGACGCGGTCCTGCAGGGCTTTCTGGACTTCTACCGCACCTTCTTCTCGCAGGTCTCCACCCGCAATGCCCCGATGCCCGAGGGCGTGCACTTCCCCGATGCGGTGGAGGAGGTCCTGCTGTTCAACAACGACTTCCTCAAGACCGCCAAGAAGGTGCGCGATCGCTGCTTCACCGACGCCAAGTACGCCCATGCGATCCGTTGGCAGCCGGCCTTCAAGCAGCTGATTTACCGCAACGACGAGGGCCGCTTGATCGTCACGATCAGTCAGAATTCGATCGGCAACGCGATCACTGAGCTGCTGGGGGTGGTGGTCAACCGGGTACCGGACGCGGAGGCCTACGAGCACGTCGAACCGGCCCTGGTCGAGAAGTTGCTGGAGGTGCGCCGCCGCCTGGTAGAGCTCGATCTGGGTGAGGGGATCACGACCGAGGGCTGGTCGGCGGTCTGATCGGAGCGATTTGGGGCTGGGCCCCGAACCTGGATGGGCCGGGAGCGGTCAGGCCGCCCCCGGCTGTGTCCTCAGGCCACCGACTGGTAGTAGATGTTCTGCGGGTGGTTGGCCTGGGCGAAGAAGAACCAGCGCTCGGCGACCATGCCCAGATACTGGATCACGAACGCGGCGATCAGCAGGTTGACCGGGTCGATGCGGGCGACCAGCACGACCAGCAGCAGGATCGCCGGGACCACGAATGCACCCAGCAGGAAGATCCACTTCATCCCGCGCAGGAACGCGGCCGACATGTGGTGGAAGAATTCCCGCGTATTGAATGACCCGCCCATGAAGCCCTGGGACTTCTGCTGGATCTTCGGGTGCTTCACCCCGATCGCGGTCTGCAGCGTGGACTTCGACTTGATACGGGAGTTGCGCACCAGCGATGCGCTGCGGGTACCCAGTCCCAGAAGCGTCAGGACGATCGCGACCGTCGCCAGGAAGGCGACCAGCGGGACACCGGCCCAGGCCGCATAGGCGGCCGCCAGGGTGAAGCCGTTGGCGGCCCCCAGCACGGTGTAGTTGACCACGGTCAGCGGGGAGTGCCATTCCTGCAGGAACTTGATGCAGGCGTAGATCATCGCGGTCGTTACATACAGCACGATGGCCAGCAGCGCCCCGATGGCGCCAAGCACGACGGTCAGCAGGACGGGGACATCCCCGGCCAGCGTACCCAGGGCCGGGTTGAACCCGAACGCATGGGCCGCGCCGTACAGGAACACGACGCCCATGAACGCCGGGAGTACGATCACCTCGCGCGAGAGCCAAGAGGTGCGCCACTTGGTGGCGGTGCGCCAGGCGCGTTCCGGCCGCCCCAGGTGAAAGAATGAGGCGATCAGCCCAAGCACCAGGAAGGCCAGCGCGAGCGCGGAGCCCAGGGCCAGGAAGTCCGAACCCGGGGGCGGCAGCACGCCCAGCAGGCTCAGTGCCTCGGCACCGAACAGGCCGAGAAACAGGCCCTGGCCGGCGCCGATCAGGGTGGTGAGGAAAATGACCGAGAAGGCTGGATGCATAGTGTCTTCGTCCCTGTTTACCAGCTGGTGACGTCGTCGAGCGAGGGTTCGTCCTGCCCGGGCTTCGGCAACTGACTGTCGATCTTCAGCGGGTTGTCCGCGCGTTCGACCTCGTCTTCGCGGATGGTGAGCTGGGTCTTGCGCCGCGGCAGGTAGTGGTTGGCCGGCTTGGACCCCCATTCCGGCATCAGCTGGTAACCACCGGCCTCGCGGATGGCCTTCGAGACGACCGACTCGGGGTCATGGATATCGCCGTAGAGCCGCGCATTGGTCGGGCAGGCCCGCACGCAGGCCGGCTTGCGATCCCATTCCGGCAGCTCCTCGTTGTAGATGCGGTCCACGCACAGGGTGCACTTGGTCATCACCTTGCGTTCGGCATCCACCTCGCGCACGCCATAGGGGCAGGCCCAGGAGCAGTACTTGCAGCCGATGCACTTGTCGTAGTCGACCAGCACGATGCCGTCCGACTCGCGCTTGTAGGACGCCCCGGTCGGGCAGACCGGCACGCAGGGCGGCTCTTCGCAGTGCAGGCAGGACTTGGGAAAGTGCACCGTCTCGGTGTTCGGGTATTCACCCACCTCGAAACTCTGCACCCGGTTGAAGAAGGTGCCGGTGGGGTCCGCGTCGTAGGGGTTCTGGTCGACCAGTGGGCCGGCATCGCCGGAGGTGTTCCATTCCTTGCAACTGGTCACGCAGGCGTGGCAACCCACGCAGACGTTGAGATCGATGACGAGGGCGAGTTGGGTCATTTCTTGCCTCCTATGCCCGCAAAGAAGTTCAAAACACGTGCCCGTGTGGACTGGCCGGGGTACGGTTTGAGCGGCTTGAACTGGGGAGAGGTCTCCTGCGGCTCCCCTACTTCGGCCTTGTAGATTCGTACGCGGACGTCATACCAGGCCGCCTGACCAGTCACCGGATCGGAGTTCGAGATCGGGCCGCTCTGCCCCGGCAGCTCCTCGGAGATCAGGTGGTTCAGCAGAAAGCCCTTGCGTGACTCGTTGGCGCCCGGGGTCAGGTTCCAGGCCCCCGCGGCCTTGCCGATCGCATTCCAGGTCCAGACGGTGCCGGGCTCGACAGCCTCCGAGTACTTGGCCATGCAGCGCACCCGGCCCCAGGGGCTTTCCGCCCAGATCCAGTCCTCGTCTTCGATGCCGGCGGCCCGCGCGGTGCGCGCGTTCACGTACAGCAGGTTGTGGGCGTGGATCTGGCGCAGCCAGGCGTTCTGGGAGTCCCAGGAGTGGTACATCGCCATCGGCCGCTGGGTGACGGCCGCCAGCGGGTAGGTGTGCTTGTCCGTGGACTGGTGTTCCAGCGGGTCATAGTAGAAGGGCAGCGGGTCGAAGAAGGTCTCGACGCGCTTGGCCAGGTGCGCCGGCGCCTTGCGCGTGGGCCCCTTGCCCTGGGCGGCGGCGCGGAACTTCATCAGCACCTCGGAGTAGAGGTGGATCAGCACGGGCTCGCCATAGCGCGTGATGCGGTTGCGCTGCGACCACTCCAGATAGCCCTTGTTCCAGTTACGCATGTACTGGTAGCTGCGCGGCAGTTCGTACTGGAAGACGCAGTTGTTCTTCGCGTACATCTCCCACTGGTTGGGGTTGGGTTCGCCACGCAGGGACTTTTCGCCGCCCTTGCCGCGCCAGCCGGCCAGGAAACCGATGCCGGAGCCCGGCTCGGTCTCGTAGTTGACCACGAAGTCCGGGTAGTCGCGGAACTTGCGATCGCCCTTCTCGTTCACGAAGGCCGGTAGCCTCAGGCGCGACCCGAGCTCGATCAGTACATCCTGGAAGGGCTTGCACTCGCCCTTGGGCGGCACCACCGGAATGCGCACCGAGTCCACCGGGCCGGTGAACTCGGAGATCGGGCGATCCAGCATCGACATTACGTCGTGGCGTTCCAGATAGGTGGTATCCGGCAGCACCAGGTCGGCAAACGCGGTCATCTCGGACTGGAAGGCATCCGCCACGACCAGGAACGGGATCTTGTATTCCCCGTTGTCGTCCTTGTCGTTCAACATCTTGCGGACCTCTTCCGTGTTCATGGTCGAGTTCCACGCCATGTTGGCCATGAAGATCAGCAGGGTGTCGATCGGGTAGGGGTCGCCGCGCCAGGCATTGGTGATCGCGTTGTGCATCATGCCGTGCACGGCCAGCGGGTACTCCCAGGAGAAGGCCTTGTCGAGTCGCACCGGCTCGCCCTTGTCGTCCACGAACAGGTCGTCCGGGCTGGCCGGCCAGCCGAGCACCATGCCGTCCAGCGGCTTGCCGGGCTGAACGCCCTCCGGCCCCTTCGGCGTGCGGGCGCAAGGCGGGATCGGACGCGGGAACGGGGCCTTGTGGCGGAAGCCACCGGGGCGATCGATCGTGCCCAGCAGCGACATCAGGATCGACAGCGAACGGATGGTGTGGAAGCCGTTCGAGTGTGCGGCCAGCCCGCGCATCGCATGGAAGGAGACCGGGTTGCCGGTCACCGACTCGTGCTCCACACCCCAGGAATCGGTCCAGGCGATCGGCAGCTCGATGCGCTGATCGCGCGCGGTCACGCCCATCTCGTGGGCCAGGCGGCGGATATCCTTGGCCGCTATGCCGGTGACGCGCTCGGCCCATTCCGGGGTGTACTCCGCGACCCGGTCCTGCAGCAGCTGGAACGAGGGCTTCGCCCGTGTCCCGTCGTCGAGTGTGAATTCTCCGAGCAGGTAGGGGTCGGCGCCCGGGGTGTGGGTGGCGACCGGGCGCCCGGTCTTGCGATCCCACCAGAGCTGGTTCTGCGCGTCGTAGCAGCCTTCTTCCGGCGGATCCTCGGTGCGCAGGAACATGCCGAACTCGTCCTGGTCCTCGTCCATGTTCACCAGCTGGCCGGCATTGCTGTAGCGGACCAGGAAGTCGCGGTCGTACAGGCCCTTGTTGATGATCTCGTGGATCAGGGCCAGCAGCAGGGCGCCGTCGGTCCCCGGACGGATCGGGACCCATTCGTCGGCGATCGCGGAGTAGCCGGTGCGCACCGGATTGATGGAGATAAAGCGCCCGCCCTGGCGCTTGAACTTGGAGATCGCCACCTTCAGCGGGTTGGAGTGGTGGTCCTCCGCGGTGCCGATCATCACGAACAGCTTCGAGCGTTCCAGGTCGGGACCGCCGAACTCCCAGAACGAGCCGCCGATCGTGTAGATCATGCCGGCGGCCATGTTCACCGAGCAGAAACCGCCGTGCGCGGCGTAGTTGGGGGTGCCGAACTGCTTGGCGAACAGCCCGGTCAGGGCCTGCATCTGGTCACGCCCGGTGAACAGCGCGAAGCGCTTCGGGTCGGTCTCGCGGATGTGCCCGAGGCGCTCGGCGAGGATCTCGAAGGTCTCCTCCCAGGAGATCGGCTCGAACTCGCCGTCGCCCCGCTCGGCGCCGGGCTTGCGCCGCAGGGGCTGGGTCAGCCGCGCCGGGGAGTGCTGTTTCATGATCCCGGAGGCGCCCTTGGCGCAGATCACGCCCTCGTTGATTGGGTGCTCGGGGTTGCCGTCGATGTACCGTACCTCCCCGTCGCGCAGGTGCACCCGGATGCCGCAGCGGCAGGCGCACATGTAACAGGTGGTGTTCTTGATTTCGTGCGACGGGGTCTGTGCCATAAATCGTCAACGCCTTGTAAGTTAGACAATCGCGATATACTGCAATACCCCTTACTTCGGTCGGGGTTACCCCCACTATGCAGTTCCGGGGTGCCCACCACAAGGGAGTCAAAGATGGATTCTGCGTGCCCGTTCGGATGCCTCGAATTGGGCCTGGGCGCAGGGCGGGGCGCGGCAGTGTTATCGTCCCGGCACTGGAATTTGGCAACAGAGGCCTGCGAACCCATGAAGGTATGCATTGTTTCCGACAGCCATGACCGCGGCCCGATGCTGGCCCGCGCGATCGAGGCCGGTATTGTCGAGGGCGCCGAGGCGGTCATCCACTGTGGCGACGTGATCGGCGGCAATACGCTGCGGGCCTCGCTGAAGCTGGGTGTGCCGATACACGCGGTGCATGGCAACAACCTGGGGGACCCGGTCGCGATCTCGCGCATCGCCCATCAGTCCAACGGCCTGCTGCACTACTACGGGCTGGATGCCACGATCACCCTGGGGGGGCGCCGCATCTTCGTCACGCACTACCCCCATTACGCCCATGCGATGGCATGCACGGGTGACTACGACCTGGTCTGCTGCGGCCACAGCCACGAGACCGAGATCCGTCAGCAGCCGCATGTGCAGGATGGCTCCACTTGGGTCGTGAATCCCGGCACGGTCGCGGGTCTCGGCGCGCCCGAGGCGACCTGGGCGCTGGGGGATCTCGACCGCATGTCGTTCGAGATCCGGCCAACGCCGGAAGAGGCAGCAGCCGGAATCGAGTGACCCATCGGGGTTCCCTGGCGCCTCCCCGGCGCTGCGCCGCCCCGCGGTTTCGTCAGACGGGACCCGCTTGTCAGCGCGCCCATCTCAGGGCATCGTCTAGGTTCCCACCCTGGATGGAGAAATGCGATGACCGCAGAATTCCCGCACAAGCCCCTGCCATCGAGCAAGGCAGCTCCCGGAACCGGGCTTCAGCAGGTAACCGACGAGGAACCGCGGGTTACGCTGGCCTCCTCCGCGTTGTGTGTGCTGACCGACTTCCGCCGAGTGCCGGTGGCCACAATTGGTCCCGACGCGACCCTCGGTCAGGCGACGGAGCAGATGATTGCCAGGGGTGTGCGGTTGCTGATCGTGGTCGACGACGCGCGGCAGGTGCGCGGGTTGATTACGGCTCGCGATACGCAGGGGGAGCGCCCGATCCAGATGGTGAATGAGCGTGGTCTGCGGCATGAGGACCTCCGGGTCCGTGACCTGATGGCGCCCCTGGATGATGTGGATCTTCTGGACATGCAACGGGTGATGCAGGCGGACGTTGGCGACATCATCGCAACCCTGAAGGACTGGGGGCGTCAGCATGCGCTCGTGGGCCAGACGGATCCGGCGACCGGCGAGACCCGCATCCGGGGCATGTTCTCGGCCACGCAGATTGGCCGCCAACTGGGCGTGTCGGTGCAGACCTTTGATGTCGCGCGGACCTTCGCCGAGATCCAGGCGGCATTGTCGAAGACCTACTGAGAACGCAAAAAGGTGGCGGGATCTCCCGCCACCTTTTCTGTTTCCGGGCTTTGACGCAGTCGAGCCCGGTTACTGATTGATGCTCTGGTAGTAGTCCATCAGGATCTCGGCCACCTCCGGGCGGGAAAACTCGGGCGGGGGTGCCTCGCCGCGGCCCAGCATCTCGCGCACCTTGGTGCCGGACAGGAGCACGAAGTCCTCCTTCGTGTGGTCGGGCGCATCACACATCATGACCACGCGGCCGAGCTTCTTCGAGAAGGCGGTGTGGTCCGCTCGGAAGATCTCGATCTCCAGTGCGTCGCTCGGGACCTCCGTGTCGAAGATGGTCTGGGCGTCGAACGGTCCGTAGTAGTCCCCAACCCCGGCGTGATCGCGCCCGATGATGAAGTGGGTCGCCCCCATGTTCTGCCGGAACAGCGCATGGAGCACGGCCTCCCGCGGCCCGGCATAAAGCATGTCGAAGCCGTACCCGGTGATCATCACGGTGTTCGGGGGGAAGTAGATCTCGGCCATCTTGCGAATGGCGGCGTCGCGCACCGGGGCCGGGATATCGCCGGGCTTCAGCTTGCCCAGCAGCATGTGGATCACCAGGCCATCGGCGCCCAGCTGGTCCAGTGCCATGCGGCATAGCTCCTCGTGAGCGCGGTGCATCGGGTTGCGGGTCTGGAAGGCCACCACCTTGTTCCAGCCGCGTTCCGCGATCTCGTTGCGGATCTCGACCGCAGTGCGGAAGGTGTCGGGGAAGTCATCCTGGAAATAGGAGAAGTGGAGCACCTGGATAGGGCCCGACACGCAGACGCGGCCCTCGCTGTTGAAGGCGGCCACCCCGGGGTGTTCCATGTCGGTCGTGCCGTAGACCTTCTGCGTCATGGTCTCCATCTGTTCGGGGGTGAACTCCTCGATGGCCTCGACTTCCTGGATGGCGAGTACCGGGTTCCCCTCCATGTTGGGATCGCGCAGGGCAATTCGCTTGGCCCCGCGGATGGCGTCGGCATTCTCCAACAGGTTTACCACCGGGACCGGGAAAAACAGGCCGCTGGTGGTCCGCATGTTCTCCGCGCAGCCCATTGCGTCTGCGACATTCATGAAGCCGGTCAGGGGTGTGAAATAGCCCCCTCCCATCATCACGGCGTTGCCGGCGGCCGCAGAGCTGATCACCACGGAGGGGAGGCTTTCGGCCTCTTTCAACAAGGCATGGTGTTGTTCGGGGTCGTAGACAAACAGGGGCTTCAGGGTGTCTGCACCGTGCGGTTTGATCATGGGGCTTTATCTCCTGCCGACGCTGGATGTGGACTGCATGGATTGGGCGGATTATCCCGCCGAGTGTCGTGCTCGGGCCGTACGTGGCCAGCCGGTCTGGTCGCCGGCCGTGCTGCAAGTCGACCCTGAACGTAGCACAAGATAGTCCATAAAGCGCCGGGTTACTTGACCCCTTGTCGGCCGCGTCTGGAGCGGCGCGGTTCATCAATCGGCTGCCGTTCGGTCCCAATGCGGGTTTCGTGGTTGATTAAAGGTTCTTGTGCTGGTCGCCACATTACTTTCCAGTCGCGCGACCGGCTTGTGGCGCGCAAAGCCCGTGAAAGCAGCTCCATAGATTAGCGTTTCCCTAAATAAGCATATGACCCCATACATTGAACTTATGTCTCGGCAAGCAAGTTTGATTTGAAGCACAAGATGGAGTTGGCACAGACTCGGTGGGCCAATTGGACACTCTGAGGAGGCCTGACGCCGTGATCACTAGTAATCCCTTTGCCGAACTGGCTGCGTTTATTCCACCAGCCGCAATGCAGTGGTATGTCGTGCTCATGGTCATTCTCGTGGCCGGCGGCACGATCCTCGACATGATGCACAAGAGGAGTGCCAAGTACTTTTTCGAGAACGCCAAGAAAGCCGAGAAGAATGCGAGCCGAAGCGTGAGCGGTGGCGAGAAATTCTCGCTGGCGATGCAGACCATCGGGAAAGAGGTCATCACCTCCGGCGAATTCAAGAATCCGACGCGTCGTGCCTCCCACCTCTTCACCATGTGGGGCTTTATCGTTTTCGTCGTCTCCTCCGCCGTGCTGATCTTTGGCTACGCGGCCGAGCCGGCCGCCGGCGTGTGGCCGCTCCTGTGGCACCTGGGCGCCTTGTCGCTCGCCTTTGGCGGCTACTGGTTCTGGTTTTTCATTCGTGTCGATGTCAATTCCGAAGGCCGTCGCTGGTACCAGCTGGTCCGCGCGGACCTGTTCATCGTGTCGCTGCTGGCGATGTCGACGTTCGCCATTCTGTGGTCGCTGACCCAGGGCGCAGGTGCCCTCGGCTGGCTCTTCTTCGTGCTCTTCCTCGCGGCTACCACGACCCTGTTCGCAACCGTCTACTGGTCGAAATTCGCGCACATGTTCTTCAAGCCCGCCGCGGCCTACCAGAAGCGCCTTACCCGGGCCGACGGCTCCGCCGAGAACCTTCCGACCCTTACGCGTGATGACCCCGAGCAGCAGCAGCGCCATTCCATGGAGTTGCTGCGCGACGCGCCGATGGAGATGGGGAAGGGTATCCAGCGTGAAGCGCCCAACCACTACTAAAGCCATTTACCCGAGCATCAGCATCGATCGAGGACTACCATGCCAACTTTCGTATACATGACCCGTTGCGATGGCTGTGGATACTGCGTGGATATCTGCCCGTCAGACATCATGCATATCGACGAAACCACCCGTCGTGCCTACAACATCGAGCCCAATATGTGCTGGGAGTGCTTCTCCTGCGTGAAAGCCTGCCCGCACCACGCCATTGACGTGCGCGGCTATGCGGACTTCGCGCCGCTTGGGCACAGCGTACGCGTCGACCGCGACGAAGAGCGGGGAACTATCGCCTGGAAGATCAAGTTCCGCGATGGTCGCGAAAAGGAGTTCCTGTCGCCCATTACCACCAAACCCTGGGGCAAGCACATCCCGCAGCTGGCCGACGTTCCTGCGCCGGACAAGTCGATGAGGGACAGCCAGCTGCTGTTCAACGAGCCCAAGTACATCCGTATGGATGAGGGGGATCTGCACACGCTTGAGGCCGCCGGTCTCAAACTGAAAGAAGGGGTGTACTACTGATGGCCTACAAGACAATCGTCGAAGACAACATCGACATCTTGGTTTGTGGCGCCGGCCTGGGCGGCACGGGCGCCGCCTGGGAAGCCCGGTTCTGGGGCCAGGACAAGAAGGTCGTGATTGCGGAGAAGGCCAACATCGACCGCTCCGGCGCCGTGGCCCAGGGCCTGTACGCGATCAACTGCTACATGGGCACCCGCTGGGGCGAGAACAACCCCGAGGACCATGTTCGCTACGCGCGTATCGACCTGATGGGCATGGTGCGCGAGGATCTGCTGTTCGACATGGCGCGCCACGTGGATTCCACCGTGCACCAGTTCGAGGAATGGGGTCTCCCGCTGATGCGCGACCCGAAGACGGGCGCCTACCAGCGGGAAGGCCGCTGGCAGATCATGATCCACGGCGAGTCCTACAAGCCGATCGTGGCCGAGGCCGCCAAGAAGTCGGCCGATACGATCTACAACCGCATCTGCGTCACCCATCTGCTGATGGACGAGTCCAAGGAGAACCGGGTGGCCGGCGCCGTGGGCTTCAATGTGCGCACCGGCAACTATCACGTCTTCAAGTCGAAGACGGTAATCGTTGCTGCCGGCGGCGCATCGATGATCTTCAAGCCGCGCTCGGTCGGTGAAGGGGCGGGCCGTGTCTGGTACGCGCCCTGGTCTTCCGGCTCGGCCTACGGTCTGCTGATCAATGCCGGTGCCAAGATGACCCAGATGGAAAACCGCATCGTGCTGGCCCGCTTCAAGGATGGTTACGGCCCGGTCGGTGCCTACTTCCTGCATCTGAAGACCCGCACGCAGAACTGCAACGGCGAAGAGTACGAGTCCAAGTGGTGGCCGCAGCTGCAGGAGATGGTCGGCAAGGAGTACCTGGATCCGGAGGTCTCCCACCGGACCCATCGCCCGATCCCGACGTGCCTGCGCAACCACGCGTTCCTCAACGAGGTGAATGCCGGCCGTGGCCCGATCCACATGGTCACCATGGAGGCCTTCCAGGATCCGCATCTTGAAGAGGTGGGCTGGGAGAACTTCCTGGGTATGACCGTCGGCCAGGCCGTGCTCTGGGCCGCCACCGACGTGGACCCCAAGAACGAGAACCCCGAGCTGACCACCTCGGAGCCCTACGTGATGGGCTCGCATGCCACGGGCTGTGGAGCCTGGTGCTCCGGTCCGGAAGATGTTTCCCCGCCCGAGTACTTCTGGGGCTACAACCGCATGACCAGCGTCGAAGGCCTGTTTGGTGCCGGCGACGCCGTGGGCGGGACGCCACATGCGTTCTCCTCCGGTTCCTTCACCGAGGGCCGGCTGGCCGCGAAGGCTGCCTGCAAGTACATCGACGATGGCAAGGCCGACGGCATCCGCGTCTCCGATTCGCAGATCAACAAGCGCAAAGAGGAGATCTACAAGCCGCTCGAGCACTACAAGATCTATAGCAACGAGGTTGTGGCCGGTTCGGTCAATCCGAACTTCATCAACCCGCGCCAGGGTCTTGACCGCCTGCAGAAGCTGATGGACGAATACTGCGGCGGCGTGACGGTCAGCTACATGACCAACGAGAAGCTGCTCAATATCGGCCTGAAGAAGATGCACATCCTCGAAGAGGATCTGGACAAGCTGGCGGCGGAGGACATCCACGAGCTGCTGCGTGCCTGGGAGCTGAAGCACCGCGTGCGCACGGCCGAGAGCGTCTTCCAACACACGCTGTTCCGCAAGGAAACCCGCTGGCCGGGTTACTACTACCGAGGCGACTACATGAAGCTCGACGACAAGAACTGGCATCACCTGACCGTCTCTCGTCGTGACCCGAAGACGGGCGAGTACACCATGGAGAAGGCGCCGTGCTATCACCTGGTCGACAAGGACGAGGCCCCGGCCGAACCCGAGAAGGCGGAAGCCTAGGGTGCTAACGTGACGGGGTCGGGTGCGGCCCCGTCACCACGGCTGGCAAGCAGCGATGGCCAACGCGTTCGCGCGTTGGTCTTCTCTTTCAACCGTCACCCCCGGGGGTTTCAACATGACCAGTGCAGCTGAAGCACAGCCAATGCCGGAGACCTCGATGAACATCATCGATCACTCCGACGAGGAGATCCTGGAGATCGCCCATCCCATGTGGAGCGATCTGATCAAGTACTCGAACAAGGGCCAGTACGGCAAGTTCGTCCGCCGGTTCTCCTACCACCTGCTGTTCGGCCTTAACGAGGTCGAGGTGGGCAAGCAGTTCGCCCAGAGCGAGCTGACCCGCAACCTGAAAGATGACTGGGATTACCTCGGCATCATTCGCCGCGGCGAACATGTCACGGTCCTGTATCGGGTGCGCAGCACGAAGAAAGAAGGGGAGTGGCTCGGCCGCATGGTCCTCGGCTACGAGGAAGGCGAAGTGCGAATCTTCGGTGCGTCCATTTTCTAAGACAGCGGGACTTTGAATGACAGATGTAATCAAGGACAACAAGTACGTCGAGCTGAATTACCAGGTCATCGACGAGAAATCCGGCCAGGTCCTGACCGAGGTGGAGTTCCCCCTGGGATACGTGCACGGCGTCAATGAGGTCCTGTCGCCCAAGGTGATGGGCGAGCTTGAGGGCAAGGCGCAGGGCGAAACCATCGAGGTCCCCATCGATTGCAATGCGCTGTACGGCCCGCGCGACGAGTCCCTGGTGATCACGGAAGCGATCGAAAACGTGCCGGAGGAGTACCGCGAGCTCGGTACGGCGATCCTGATGGAAAACGATCGTGGCCAGACCAAGAATTTTCTGGTTACGCGGCTCGACGACAAGACGATCACCATTGATGGCAATAACCCGCTGTGTGGTCGGCAGGTGATTTTCAAACTGAATGTGTTGTTGGTGCGTGATGCCACTGCGGACGAAATCGAGCATGGTGGCAAGGTGGAGTCGGGCCCGGAAATCGACAGCGGACGAGCGGTGCCCATCGAGTGATGGGGCCGGTTTGCCCGGCCTTTCAGTATGTCTGGGGAGCGAGACGTTAATGTCCCATCCCCTCTTTTTCATCGAAGCGAGGTGAATGAACCATGAGCCAGGATACCGAGAAGAAACACCCGCAGGTCCCGGACGGCAAGTCCCGTTACCTGGTGACCCGCCAGATGCCGCCCAACGAAAAGGGCTTCGTCGGTTACGAGACGATCTGGGAGTCTTTCCAGAAAGAGGCGGAATACCAGACGCCGAAGCGCCCCTGAAGCCGGGAGTAGTCGATAGCCGCCCCTTCGAGACCGGGGGCGCTGCCCTGCCGTCCGCTCGCGATGTTTATCGCCGGCGGACGTTTTTGTTTTGGTAGGCCCCGGACGGACGGGCCGACGTTCGGAACCCGGGCCCGCCTCTTACGAGGGGGCGCGTTCCGCTCCCTCCGGCGGCGCCTGCAACTCCGACGGTCGGCCCGGCTGGGCCATGCGGTCCGGATTGGCCCAGCGCATCAGGGCGAGGGCCAGCAGGATGGTGGGGATGCCAATGAGCGCGGAGCTGGCAAAGAACCAGAACCAGCCCAGGTGCTCGGCGAATACGCCGGTAAATCCGGCCAGGAACTGACCCGGGAGGGTCATGATCGAGCTGAACAGGGCGTACTGGGTCGCGGTGTAGGCCGAGTTGGTCAGGCTGGAGAGATAGGCGATGAACACCGAGATCGCCATCCCGCCGGAGAGATTGTCGGCCATGATTGCGAACACCAGACCGTAGGTTTCCGGGCCCAGGGTCGCCAGCCAGGAGAAGGTCAGGTTGGTAGCCGGCGCCAGGATGGCGGTGGCGATCAGCATGCGCATGATCCCGAAACGCACGACCAGCAGTCCGCCCAGGGCGGCCCCCGTCAGCGTCATCGCCAGCCCGAAGGCCGCGGCGATGTTGGCGATCTCGTCCTTGGTGAAGCCCAGGTCGAGATAGAACGGGTTGGCCATCACCCCCATGAAGATGTCGCTGATGCGGAAGATCGCGATGAACGCGATCACCAGCAGGGCGATTCGTCCGAAGCGCTGCCAGAACTCCACGAACGGGCATACCACTGCGCCGATGAACCAGGCCTTGAAGTCCCGCCAGAGGCCGGTGTCGGCGGTGTTGTTGATGTAATGCACCACGCGTTCTTCGAGCCGGGCGGTCTGCGCGTCGCGGGTGGCCACCTCGGGTTCGCGCACGATCAGGGTGCATACGACCCCGACCAGCATCAGCGCCGCCATCGCCATATAGGACAGGCTCCAGCTGCCGGCGGCCGCAATATGCAGCGCCCCCGCCCCGGCCGTCAGCAATGCCACGCGATAGCCAAAGACATAGGCTGCGGCCATCGCGCCCTGGCGCTCCTGGCTGACCGCCTCGATGCGGTAGGCGTCGATCGCGATGTCCTGGGTCGCGGCACCAAAGGCGGTCAGTACCGCCCAGACCGCGACCAGCCAGAGCTGTTCGGTGGGGTCGGTAAAGGCGATTCCGAACAGCCCCAGCATGATGGTCGCCTGCGCCGCCAGCATCCAGGCCCGCCGTCGCCCGAAGATCCGGGTCAGCAGCGGTAGCCGCATCCGGTCCACGATGGGAGCCCACAGCACCTTGATGCTGTAGGCCATGCCCACCCAGGAGAGGAAACCGATGGAGGCCAGTTCGACCCCGAGGTCGCGCAGCCAGGCGGTGAAGGTGCCGCCGGTCAGCAGTAGCGGGAGTCCGGCGGCAAAACCGAGGAACAGCATGCCCACCACCCGCGGGTGGCGGTAGACGGCCAGCGCCTCGCGCCAGTCGCGGTTTGGCCGGTTCTGCGACTCGGCAGCCGTGCTCACGAAGAGGCCCGCGAACGACGATCAGGGGGTGTAGTCATAGTCGATCCAGAACGGGGCGTGATCGGAGTAGCGGTCGTCCGTATGGATGTACGGGGCCCGCGCGGTCTCCGCGATGCCGGGGGTGGCAATCTGGTAGTCGATGCGCCAGCCCACGTTCTTCGCCCAGGCCTGGCCGCGATTGGACCACCAGGTGTACTGCTCGGGTCGGTCGTCCAGCCGCCGGAATACATCCACCATCCCGATCTCGTCGAACAGGTGATCCAGCCAGGCCCGCTCCTCGGGCAGGAAGCCCGAGTTCTTCTGATTGGATTTCCAGTTGCGCAGGTCGATCTCCTTGTGGGCGATGTTCCAGTCGCCGCAGATCACCCACTCGCGCCCGTCCTGCATGCGCTCCGCCAGCCAGGGCCGGAAGAAGTCCAGAAACCGCCACTTCGAATCCTGCCGGTGGTCCCCCGAGGAACCCGAGGGCAGGTAGAGCGACACCACGGACAGGTCCCCGAAGCGCATCTCCACGTAGCGGCCCTCGTTGTCCGCCTCCTCGAAGCCAATGCGCGTGATCACCTCGTCCGGCTGACGCCGGCTGTACAGGGCCACGCCACTGTAGCCGGGCTTGACCGCATCCACATAGGCGCAGTGGTAGCCGGGGGGATGGAAAGGCTCGCCCTGAATCTGGTGAATCTGGGCCTTGGTCTCCTGGATGCAGACCACGTCGGCCTCGGTCGTCGGGAGCCAGTCGAAGAAGCCCTTTCGGGCGGCGGCACGGATGCCGTTGGCGTTCATCGAGAGTATGCGCATGGCCGGGAACGATACCGGCGCGCGCGCGTGCAGGAAAGGGCTGGCATGATGAATCCAGCCCCGCCTGTGTCAGAATACGGCGTTTTCCGACCGGAGCCCCACGATGACCGCCCATGCCTTTCTCGACTATGCCCTGGAACGCGATGTCCTGCGCTTTGGCGAGTTCACACTGAAGTCGGGGCGGGTAAGCCCGTATTTCTTCAATGCCGGCCTGTTCAATCGGGGCTCCGATCTCGTACGCCTGGGCGAGTTCTATGCACAGGCGATCGTCGATTCCGGTGTCGCCTTCGACCTGGTGTTTGGCCCGGCGTACAAGGGCATCCCGCTGGCCGCGGCCGTCACCGAGGCGCTGTACCGCGACCACGAGATGGATCGCCCCTGGGCCTTCAACCGCAAGGAGGCCAAGGACCATGGCGAGGGCGGCAACATCGTGGGGGCGCCGCTGGCCGGGCGCGTTCTGATCGTGGACGACGTGATCACCGCCGGCACTGCCATCCGTGAATCGGTGGAGCTGATCCGCGCGGCGGGCGCCACGCCGGTGGCGGTAGCCATTGCCCTGGATCGCGAAGAGCGCGGCCGCGGCGAGCGTTCGGCAATCCAGGAGGTCGAGAACGAGCTGGGCCTGGAGGTCGTGCGCGTGGCTCGGCTGGGAGACTTGGTGCAGATGCTGGAGCAGACCGGCCGCGCCCCCGAACACCTCGAGGCCCTGCGCGCCTACCGCGCCGAATACGGGGTCTGACCGGCTCAGGAGGCGCCTTCTTCCGAGCGTCCCAGCCGTTCCAGGCGGCGCTGCAGTTCCAGGGCCCGCAGGCGGTATCCGCGAGCGGCCTCGAACTCGGGGTCCAGCTCCAGCGCCTTGTCCCACAGGGCAATCGCCTCGTCCAGGTCCTGGTTGCGATAACGCTGGATGGCGGCCGAATGCAGCTCGTCCTTGCGCTGTTCGCGCAGTTCCTCGCGCGCCTCCCGGGCCTTGGCGCGCCCGGAGTCGGCCTCCAACGCCCGGTCGTAGGCGGCCAGCGCGGCCTCGGGGTCACCCGCATCCCGTGCCGCGTGCCCGCGCTGCTCCCAGTAGCGGCCGTCCACCGCGCGTTCCAGCTCGTCGAGTCGTTGCCCCCGAAGGCCATTGCCGGCCTGTGCGCGCGCCTGCCGGACACCGTCGCGCGCCTCTCCGTAACGCCCCGCCTCCAGGTCGGCCTCGATCGCGCGCAGGTAGGCCTCTTCGTCGTCCCGTCCCCCAAGGGCCGCCAATTGCTCGTCGAGCCTCTCCGCATTGGCGGCGGGGGCCTCGCGCGCGGCGGTCTCCGGTATGCGCAGGCGCTGGCCGGCCAGTAGCCGCGATGGGCGCTCGATGTCGTTGTAACGCGCGAGGATCAGGAAGCGATTGGCATCGCCCAGGTACTGCCGGGCCAGCTGGCCCAGTGTCTCGCCCGGCTCTACCGTATGCGTAAAGTAGGCCGAGCCCAGTTCCTCGCGCGGGTCCGCATCCAGCTGCGCGCGCAGGCTGCGCGCGACCCGGTGACCGGACTCGCCCTCCAGGAATCGGTCCAGCGCCGGGTCCGCCCGTTCGATGTCCCCTTCCTGCAGGGCCTCGATGATCTCCGCGATGGTCAGGTCTTCCGCCGCCACGGGGCCTTCTGCAGAGGCCTCTTCGGACACCTCGGGCGCCTCGGTGGCCGGTTCATCTCCTTCGACTCCCAGCATTGCACAGCCGGTCAGCAGGGCGACGAGGGGCAATGCTGCCCCGACAGCAAGACGCGTCATGTTCAGTCCAGAGGCCAGAAGAGGATTGCAAGGACGGCGAGCAGGAGCAGGGCCCCCAGCAGTAGCGGCCGGATGGCGGCACGCAGGTGGCGCCGAGCCGGGGTGGTCATGGCCTGTGCACGCCAGGCGGCGATGGCCACATTGTCGCCATGCACGCCGCCGCGCTGTGCCGCGCGGGCGGCCGTCTGCGTACAGGCGGCCTGAAGATCCGGCTGACTCATCCATTGAGCACTTTCCTCGGGGTCCAGCTGTTCCCAGTACCCATCGGAGCACAGCAGGAAGCGGCTATCGGGCGTTAGCGAGGCCTCGCCATGTTTCACCCGGATCGGATCGACCACGCCCAGGGCCTGCAGGAGCTGGTTCTGTTCCGGGTGGGTTGCCATGTCTTCTTCGCGGATCTCGCCGGCATCCGCCAGCGCCTGCACCCGCGTGTGGTCCCGCGTGCGGGCGATCAGGCGCTCCCCCTCGAAGTGATACAGACGGCTGTCGCCGCAGTGGGCCCACCAGGCCCGCTCCGGCCCGACATACAGCGCCACCAGCGTGGTCCCGGATTGTTCGCCGGGTGCCGCGCCGGGGTTGTGCAGGGCGGCCTGGGCCTCGCGAAAGAGGCGCTCCAGGAGTGCCGCCGGGTCCTCCGGGCGACCGTCGCAGTCGTGCCACAGGCGCTCGGCGGTGGCGATGGCCATCCGGGCTGCCTGAGCGCCGTCCGCGTGCCCGCCCATGCCGTCCGCGACGACCAGCAACGCGCACCGGGTATTCGGGCAGGTCCATACACCGGCTGCGTCCTGCTGCTCGCGCCGCCCGCCGATTTCCTTGGCTACCGCGGTCTCCATCCCCTGTCCCCGCACCTGGCTCCGAGACCATCATGGCCCAGGCGACGGGTCGCTGTCAGCGCGAGAGGGCGTTTCCTACCCGGTGGCGCCGATCCAGAAGTCGATGGAGCGGCCGAGGAAGTCGTCCCAGGTCATGTAGTGGGAGCCGTCGCAGGAGAAAGTCAGGCTGACCATGCCGTTGAACAGGTTCACCGAGGCCGAGCGCAGGTAGATGGTCTCGTCGGCAAAGCGCAGGGCCTTGAGCCCTTCGAGCACGCGGCCCACGGACTCTTTCGGGATCAGCGCTTCCTCCGGGTAAGGCTCGTGGGGAAAGGCGAGGCAGACATCGGGGTCGGCCAGGGATTCATGGGTCAGGATGCGGTAGCGGTAGGGGTCCTCCGTAGTCCAGAGCGTCGCCCGCGAGCTGGAGAAGTGGAACACGCCCTGGAATACGCCGCGCTCGGTGAACAGCTCTTCCAGGATGGCCAGCGCGGTGTCGATGTGCTGGTCCATCAGGCTCTCGGTGCGGCTCTGCAGGAACAGGGTACCGCGGATGGACGGGTCGCCCTTGATCTGGCGCCACTCGTTCGGTTCCTCGTAGAGATCCTCCGACAGATCCGGCAGGTTGCGCAGGTCGAAATCCGCGCCGAGGAACCCGAGCGCCGTGCCGTTCTCGTCGCGCACCAGCTGTAGCGAGGTGAGCGAAGGGCGGCGTCCGAGCAGGCTGATGTAGGCCTCCGACAGCAGGAAGCCCTCGGCTGGCACCGCCTCCTTCATGTAGGGGCGCTGCGAGCGGTCGCGACCGAAATGCTCCGGCAGCACGCCGCTGCGCGAGATGTTGTCGGATAGCTGGATGCCCTCGGTGTTCAGGGCATAGACAAACGTGGCTTCCGGGATCTGCCGGATCGCCTCTTCCAGGATCGAATCCAGTGCCTCGCGTCGCGGCCAGGCCTTGCTTATACGGGCTGCGATTTCGGCCAGCGGCTCCTGTAGCCGGGCTTCCAGATATTCGCGCTGGTGCTCGATGGCTTTTTTCAGTTCCGTCATGGTGCGCTGTCGTCTCTTTTCGGTGCGGCGTGATTATCTCTGATCGCACATGTCGCTGTCGTGAAGCCCTCGGCATGGGGCACTCCTGACCCCTCTCGTGGTCCCAGCAGGAACCGTGCCGAATAAGGGGTGTCCGATGGCCGCCAGCGTTGTCCAGAGTTCGGGCCTGCGCCCCGCCTGCCGTGAGGACCTGGGGGCGATCAATCAGCTGGTCGCCGAGGCGATCGAGGACTGGCCCTTGCCGGAGCGGGTACGCCGGCTGGCACTGCCGGCCTATCGCTACACCGAGGCCGATCTGATGTTCCTGGACGCCGTCGTGCGGGAGGAGGCCGGACAGGTGGTCGGTGTGGCGACCTGGGAATCGGTAGGTGCCCGCGACCTGCCCGAGGGCGTGACGGCGGGTCTGTTGCTGCACGGCCTGTACGTGGCCCGCACCGCCCGTGGTACGGGTGTCGGACGGCAACTGGTAGTGGCCTGCCAGGAGGCCGCCCGCGCTGCGGATGTAGACGGTGTGCTGGTCAAGGCGCAGACGTCGGCGGCCGGCTTTTTCGCCCGGGTCGGCTTCCAGTCGGTGCCGGTACGGGACCGGGACCGGGACTTCGAGCAGCGCTACTGGTGGCCGCTCGAAGCCGGCGCATGAACGCGCGGGGCGCCTGGATCAGTCCTGGCGGTTGTCACGGCTTCGGCGGCGCAGCCACCAGCCGACAATGCCCCCGCCGACCATAGCGAGCAATACCAGTCCTGCCACATGTTCCGGGGCGCTCAGGTAGTGCAGCAGAGAGGAGCCGTCGCCATGGCCGTGCCCCGGGTGGGCGAGGGCGGGGCTGCTGGCGAGCGCGAGGAATGCGGGAATCAACGGGCGCATCGACATCGTGGGTTCCTCCTGACTGAACCGTGAGTTTCACCATAACGTCCGGCGGGCGCCGCCGTCATGCCCGTCATCCCGTGTCTCTGTCAGACTCCATCGGGCGGTTTCAGTGGTCCCTCAGCAGATGCGGGGCAACTGCTCGCCGGCTGGCAGGATCACCCGGCGTTCCACGCCGGTCGCGAGGCGTCGGATGACCGCGGGCTCGCCCGCCTCGGCCTGGCCGATGGCGACGGCACCGGCCGTCTCCGGTCGTGATCGCAGTACGCTCAGGGCGTGTTCGGCCGCGGGTTCCGGCACGGCGGCCAGGAAGCGGCCCTCCGAGGCGCTGTGCAGCGGGTCCAGCCCGAGGATCTCGCAGGCCCCGCGCACGTCCTCGCGCACCGGGATGGCTGCGTCGTCCAGCACCAGGCGGCAGCCGGAGGCGTCCGCCAGTTCCTGCAGCGCAGCCACTGTGCCGCCGCGGGTGGGGTCGCGCAGGGCATGCACGGGCACGTCGGCTGCCAGCAGCGCGGCCACTGCCCCGGCGACCGGGGCGCTGTCGCTGGGGATCGGCGGGTCCAGCCCCAGATCCTCGCGCGCGGCCAGGATGGCGACGCCATGCCGGCCCAGATCGCCGCTGGCCAGCAGCACGTCTCCCGGCCGTATCGCATCCGGTGCGATCCGCACCCCCTCCGGCACGACGCCCACGCCGCTGGTGTTGAGATAGGCCCCGTCGCCGCGTCCGGCCTCGACTACCTTGGTGTCGCCGGCCACCACCTGCACACCACATTCTTCGGCAGCCGCGCTTACGGAGGCGAGGATGCGCCGCAGATCCTCCACTGGGAGCCCCTCCTCGAGGACCAGGCCCAGCATCAGCCACAAAGGCCGTGCGCCGGCCATTGCCAGGTCGTTGACCGTGCCGTGTACCGCGAGGCGGCCGATGTTGCCGCCGGGGAAGAACAGCGGCCGCACCACGAAGCTGTCGGTGGTCAGGGCCAGGCGTCCGTCCGGTGCATCGAGCACGGCGGCATCGGGGGCGCCGCGGGCCGGGGTGCCCAGCGCCGGCAGGATCACCTCGTCCAGCAACTTCGACTGCAGCCGGCCGCCGCCCCCATGCGCGAGGCGGACCACCTCCGTGGTCATGCCCCGCCCCGGTAGTGCAGATAGGCGGCGCAGGCCCCTTCGGAGGACACCATCGGTGCGCCCAGCGGGGTGTCCGGGGTGCACTCGCGGCCGAAGGCGGGGCAGTCGGTCGGCCGACGCAGCCCGCGCAGGACCTCGCCAGCAATGCAGGGGCCGTCCTCGTCGGTCGCGGGGGAGGCGATCCCGAAACGCGCGACGGCATCGAAGCGGGCGTAGGCCGGGCGCAGGCCCAGCCCGCTGGTGGGCAGGCGGCCCATGCCGCGCCACTCGCGTTCCACCGGCTCGAATACGCGGGCGACCGCATCGCGGGCGGCCGCGTTGCCGTCATCGCGGGCGGCCCGGTCGTAGCGGTTCTCGACCCGGGCCTCGTCGCGTTCCAGCTGCTCCACACAGGCCCGGATCCCGGCCAGCAGGTCCACCGGCTCGAAGCCCGTCACCACGATGGGCACCCGGAAACGTTCGGCCATCGCCTGATAGGCCGCGGCCCCCTCCACGGTGCAGACATGCCCGGCGGCCAGAAAGCCCTGGATGCGGTGGGCCGGGTCCGTCAGCAGGGCCTCCATCGCCGGCGGCACCAGCGAGTGCGAGACCAGCAGCGACAGGTTGGACAGCCCCAGGGCCTCGGCCTGCAGTACCGTGATCGCGGCGGCCGGGGCGGTGGTCTCGAAGCCCACCGCCAGCAGCACCACCTCGCGCTGCGGGTGTTCGCGCGCCAGGGCGACCGCATCCAGCGGCGAGTAGATCACGCGCACGTCCCCGCCGGCCGCGCGCGCGGCGTTCAGGTCGCCCAGCGCACCGGGCACGCGCAGCATATCGCCGAAGGTGCACAGCATCACCTCCCGGCGGCGGGTCAGCAGTACGGCCTGGTCCAGGGTCTCGGTCGGGGTCACGCAGACCGGGCAGCCGGGCCCGTGGAGCAGCTCGACCGAGCCCGCCAGCAGGTCGTCCAGCCCGTGGCGCAGGATCGCGTGGGTCTGGCCGCCGCAGACCTCCATCAGCGTCCAGCGCCGGGTGCAGGCCGCGCGGATCGCCTCCGCCTGCTGCAGGATCAGCGCCGGGTCGCGGTATTCGTCCAGGTGCCTCACGGGCCCTCCGGGGTGGGCGGCTCGTGTTCGGGGATCGCGCGCAGCGCCGCCAGGGTGCGTTCGGCCGCGGCCTCGTCGATGGTGGCGATCGCGATGCCGGCATGCACCAGCACGTAGTCGCCGGGCCCGGCCTCCGGGGTGCAGGCGAGCGACACCGTGCGCGCAACCCCGCCGAATCGGACCTGCGCCTGGCGGAACAGCGGGTCGTCGCCCTCCACCGCGTCGATAAGGCCGGGGATCGCAAGGCACATGGGTCAGTCTCCTCCTTCCGGTCGGGCCGGGTGTGCGGCGTGGCGCGCGACCACCGCCTGGCCCAGCGCCAGTCCGCCATCGTTGGGCGGCACGGCCCGTGGCCACAGCGGGCGAAAGCCGGCGTCGCACAGGGCCGCCACGCAGCATTGCAGTAGATGCCGATTCTGGAAGCATCCGCCGGTCAATGCCACGGTCTCGCGCCCGCCCGCCCGGGCAGCCGCGACCGCGAACCGCGCCAGTGCGCTATGCAGCCGTGCGGCGATCGCCCCGGGGGTGGCACCGGCCGCCTGCGCGGCCAGCAGGGCGGCGATCAGCGGGGCCCAGTCCGCCTGCCAGGGCATGGCGTTATCCAGCACCAGATCCGGGGCATCCGCTGCTCTCGGTGAGGCCTCCGCCGCCTGCTGCACGAGCATCGCGGCCTGCCCCTCGAAGCCGGCACCGGTGCGCAGCCCGGTCAGGGCCGCCACCGCATCGAACAGACGCCCGACGCTGCTGGTCCAGGGCGCGTTGACCCCGCGATCCAGGGCGCGGAGCAGCGGTGGCCACTCGGCATCGCCAAACAGCGCCCGGGCCGGGCTGGCCGCCAGGGCCGCCGTATCGCCCGCGAAGTGTGCATGCAGCAGCCCCAGCAGCGCGCGTCGCGGCTCGCGGATCGCGGCCTCGCCCCCCGGCAGGCGGAACGGGCGCAGGTGGCCCAGGCGCTGCCAGTCACCATCGGCGTCCACGGTCAGGCACTCGCCCCCCCACAGTGCCCCGTCCGTGCCCAGCCCCGCGCCGTCCCAGACCAGCGCCAGGACCGGGTCCTGCACCCCGTGCTCGGCCAGACAGGCCGCGGCATGGGCGTGGTGGTGCTGCACGGGGAAGACCGGCACGCCCGGGCGCTCGGCGAGTGTGGTAGAGGCATAGTCCGGGTGCCGGTCGCAGGTGATGCGCTCGATCTGCACGCCGCAGAGCCCGGCCAACGCGCGGGCCTCGGTGTCGAGGCGGCGCAGGGCCGAATCGCTGTCGAGGTCGCCGACATGGGCGCCGACCACGACCTCGCGGTTCAGGGCCAGCGCCGGTGCACTCTTGAGATGGCCGCCCAGCGCCAGCGTGACCGGGCCGGGCAGCGACAATGGGATGCGCAGTGGCATGGCTCCACGCCCCAGGCGCAGACACTGCGGCTGCCCGGCCGCGATCTGGAACACGCTGTCGTCCAGCGGCCGCGCAATCGGCCGGTCGTGGTCGAGGATGGCATCCGCGATCGCGCCCAGCCGGGCCACCGCCCCCTCGCCGTCGATACAAAGCGGTTCGCCGCTGCGGTTGCCGGAGGTGCAGACCAGCGGGGTGCCCAGCGCGTCCAGCAGCAGCTGATGGAGGGGTGTAGCGGCCCGCATCAGGCCGAGGCGGTTCAGCCCCGGGGAAATGTTGCCGGCCAGCGGCGCGCCAATCTTGCGATCCACCAGCACAATCGGGGCCTCCGGGCTGTCCAGCAGCGCCCGTTCCACATCGGATACATGGGCCAGATGTTCCAGCCAGTCGCCGTCCGGCAGCAGTACCGCCAGCGGCTTTTCCGGGCGCTGCTTGCGCGCGCGCAGGCGGGCGATGGCCTCCTCGCGGGTGGCGTCTGCCAGCAACTGGAACCCGCCCGGGCCCTTCAGGGCCAGGATCTGCCCCGCGCGCAGGGCCGCCACAGCGGCATCCAGTGCCGCATCACCGGTGGCGTGTTCGGTACCGTCCGGCGCGCGCAGCACGAGCCGGGGCCCGCAGTCCGGGCAGGCCATCGCCTCGGCATGGAAGCGCCGATCCCCGGGGTTCCCGAACTCCCCCCGACAGGCCGGGCACAGCGGGAAATTGCGAAGGGTGGTGCGAGCACGATCCCAGGGCAGTGCCGTGGCGATGCTCCAGCGCGGGCCGCAGGCCGTGCAGGCGGTGAACGGATAGCGATAGCGCCGCGCCGTCGGATCGCGGATCTCGGCCAGGCAGTCGGGACAGGGGGCGCGGTCCGGGGCCAGGGCGGGGGCACCGCCCCGGCTCGGCCCTGCGGTGACCCGGAAGCCGGCCGCTCCGGTGGGGCTTACGGGGCCGACGGAAATGCCATCGACGTGCGCGGCTGCCGGCGCCTCTTGCACCAGCGCCGCGCGAAACGCATCCAGGCTGGCCGCGTCGCCCTCGGCCTCGATCACCACGCCCTCGGGCGTGTTGCCGACCGTGCCGGCCAGGGACAGACGCCGCGCCAGCGCCGCGACGAACGGCCGGAACCCCACGCCCTGCACCCGGCCGGTGACGACCAGGCGCCAGCGCTCCCGCGCTGGGCTAAGTGTCGCGGGCGTGTTCACGCCACGTCCAGGCTCCGCAGCAGGATCTGTTGCGCCTCGGGGTGGGTCTCGTCGTCGGAGGCCTCCACCTCCAGCTCCGCGCCCTCGGCCAGCGTGCCACGGGTGCCGTCCTCGAAGTGCTCGCGGAAGTGTTCCGGCGTGATATGCGACAGCGCGCCCAGCCACACCCGCACCCGGGTCACCCGCTCGGCGTTGTTGTCCGCCGCCACCTGTTCGATCTTGCGCATCAGGTCGGCCATCAACGAAAACTCGTGCATCTCGACTCCTTGGATTTGGTGCGCCAGTGCAGTCGGTGTCGGTCTCCCAGCTTCCTCCAACCCGGGGGTGCGCTCAACCGCACAGGCGCGGATGTTTCCTGGGCCTGGATTTTCGCTGCCCCGCATGGCGTCTCTGGTGCGGTTGCCGGTCCTGCGCGAGGCTGTGCATCCAAGTGACAGACCCCATCCGCCGGAGACGACCATGCATATCCACCTTGACACCCCGGACCTGATGACCCGCGTGCGCCTCGAATCCCGCTGGCGTTCGGCCGGGGCCACGGTCACCAGTGGCGATGGGGCCGAGCGCCCCGATCTGGTGGTGATCGATCTGGCGGCCCGCGACGTGGACACCGTGGCCACCTGGCGCGAACGCTGTCCCGATGCCGCCATCCTGGCCTTCGGCCCGCACGTGGAAGGCGCGATGCTCAAGGTCGCCCGCCAGGCGGGCGCCGACGAGGTCGTCGTTCGCGGCAAGGTTGCCGATCGCGTGAGCCGCCGAATCGAAGGCTCCGGGTCGTCGTAACGGTGCCGCCGTCTGAGCGGGCTCGGTACACGCTCCGAGTAAGGACAGGGCGAGCGCTAGACACGTGGGGCGGTTGTGTCATGGTCTGGGCGGCGTATGCTGGCCTAGGGGAAAAGGGAGGGCGTGCATGCGCTTAATGAGTCTGTGGCTGGCCGGTCTGGCCCTGGTCTTGCCGATCGCCGCCAGCGCGGATGAGTCATGGCCGCCGGGATTCGTGGCGGCCAGCGACGTGGTGCCGGGGGTGGTCGAGGAGATCCGCTATTACGGCGAAGACAACTTCGTCGGCGAGCCCATTGACGGCTACGAGGCGCCGGTTTGCATCCTAACCGTCCCCGCTGCCGAGGCGCTGGCCGGGGTGCAGGAACGCCTGGAACCATTTGGCCTCGGGATCAAGGTGTTTGACTGTTATCGCCCCCAGCAGGCGGTGGACCATTTCGTGCGCTGGGCGGCGGATCCGGACGCAACGGAGATGCAGGAGCGCTATTACCCGAACGTGCCCAAGGACGAGCTGTTCGAGCGCGGCTATATCGCGGAGCAGTCCACCCATTCGCGCGGCTCCACGGTCGATGTCACCCTCGTTGATCGCGAAACCGGCAGCGAGCTG
Source organism: Thioalkalivibrio sp. ALJ4 (assembly GCF_000377225.1). Lineage (NCBI taxonomy): Bacteria > Pseudomonadati > Pseudomonadota > Gammaproteobacteria > Chromatiales > Ectothiorhodospiraceae > Thioalkalivibrio > Thioalkalivibrio sp. ALJ4. The sequence continues at coordinate 554,199 of NZ_KB897917.1, forward strand.
GACATGGGGACCGGGTTCGACCGCTTCAGCCCGCGCTCCTGGCCGGACGCGGCCGACGTCACACCACAGCAGCGCGCGAACCGCGTCCTGCTGCAGCGCCTGATGGTGGAAGCGGGCTTCGAGCCCTACGCCCAGGAGTGGTGGCATTTCACGCTGGCCAACGAGCCCTTCCCCGAGACCTGGTTCGATTTCCCCGTGGCTCACCCGCCCCGCGACTGACGGGGCGATTGGCGAAGACGCCGAGACGCCCTGCAACATAGGACGTTCTTTGTGAACCGCGGACCGATCCCTTCGTCCCGGTCCTTCATCAATCGCGGCCATGCCCCGACGCGCTGATGGCCTGTTGCGTACAACAAGAAAGGAAACGATTAATGGGCCTGGGTGTGGGACTGGTGGTGTTGGCAGCCTTCTTCTGGGGGCTGTCCGGCGGGATCGGCGGCATCCTGATGGCCGAGGGCTGGGACGCCTTCGTGGTCTCGTTCTACCGCGGCGCCATCGGCCTGCTGTTCGTGCTGATCTGGCTCGCCTGGCGTCCGGGTGGCAGTGGGCTGGGTAGCGGCAAGATGTGGTTCTGGTCGGCCGTGGCCGGGCTGGGCGTGGCCGGCAACTTCGCGTTCTACTTCCTCAGCATCGCGCATGGCAGTGTGGCGGTCGCGGCCACGCTGATGTATTGCGCCCCTGTGTTTGTCTACATCATCTCCTTCGCCCTGAAGCTAGAGACCCCCACCACACTCAAGCTGGTGGCCATCGCGATGGTCATGGTCGGCATCGTCCTGCTCACCCAGATCTACGACACCGGAGCCGGCGGCGTGACGCTCATCGGTGCCGGTGCCGGCCTGCTGGCGGGCCTGTCCTACGCGATCTTCATTTTTGGCTTCAAGTACGCGGGCCAGCATGGCAGCCCGCAGGCGATCCTTACGATTGCCTTCGGCGTGCTGGTGATCCTGCTGATGCTGCCGGGCGACAACACGCAGATGGCCGCAGTCCTGACTACCACGGACTGGCCGCTGTTCGCCGCGCTGGGCGTGTTTGGAGCGGGCCTGTCGTTCGCGTTCTACATCAACGGGCTCCGGACGACCGCGCCCGCCGTGGCCTCTATCGTGGCGATGATCGAGCCGGTCACCGCCACGCTGTTCGGGGTCGTGATCCTGCACGAAAGCCTGGCAATCGTTCAGATCATCGGGATGGCCCTCATCCTCGTCACGGTCACCGCCCTCAGCGTCTCCTCCCGCGCGACCCCGCCCGCGCCCGAACGGGACCGCGTCTCGGAGTGAGTCCGCTTCCGCGCCCCACGGGCGCCTCCAGGGTTCCCGCAGACGCCCATCGGCCCGAGAGTCGGTCAAGCGGGTGGCGCGACAGCCGCGCAGCCCCGGCATGGGGCGGTCGGGATTGTTTTCCTGCTGCTCCGCGCCTAAATTCGCGTGAATCTGACCATCAGGATACGACCCAATGAACGGAAGTCTCGACGAGAAGCTTGAACCCATTTATCAGGAAGTCCTGCACCGCAACCCGGGCGAGACGGAGTTCCACCAGTCGGTACACGGCGTGCTGGATACGCTGGGCCCGGTCCTGGTGAAGTACCCGGAATTCGCCGAGCTGAAGATCATTCAGCGGATCTGCGAGCCCGAGCGCCAGATCATCTTTCGTGTCCCCTGGCAGGACGACCGCGGCGAGCTGCACATCAATCGTGCGTTCCGCGTGCAGTTCAACAGTGCCCTGGGGCCGTACAAGGGAGGCATTCGTTTTCACCCGTCGGTATACCTGGGGATCATCAAGTTTCTGGGCTTCTCGCAGGTGTTCAAGAATGCCCTGTCCGGACTGCCGATCGGTGGCGGCAAGGGTGGCAGCGACTTCGACCCCAAGGGCCGCTCCGACGCGGAGATCATGCGCTTTTGCCAGAGCCTGATGACCGAGATGTACCGCCACCTGGGCGAATACACAGACGTCCCCGCGGGCGACATCGGTGTGGGCCAGCGCGAGGTTGGCTACATGTTCGGGCAGTACAAGCGCCTGACCAACCGCTTCGAGTCCGGCGTATTCACCGGCAAGGGTCTGGACTGGGGCGGCAGCCGTGCTCGCACCGAGGCCACCGGCTACGGGGCCGTATTCTTCACCGAGGACATGCTCAAGGCCCGCAATGACTCGCTGGACGGCAAACGCATGGTGATCTCCGGGGCCGGCAACGTGGCCATCTATGCGACCCAGAAGGCCCAGCAACTGGGCGCCCGGGTGGTTGCCTGTTCCGACTCGCGTGGGGTGCTGCTCGATGAGAACGGTCTGGACCTGGAGCTGGTCCGCCAGATCAAGGAACGCGAGCGTGGCCCGATCAGTGCTTATGCCGAGCGCAAGAAGAGCGCGAAGTACACCGAGAACGGCTGTATCTGGGATATCCCCTGCGAAGTGGCCCTGCCCTGTGCCACGCAGAACGAACTGACCGGCAAGAATGCCAAGACGCTGGTCGAGAACGGCTGCATTGCGGTGGCCGAGGGCGCCAACATGCCGGTCACGCCGGAGGGCATCCAGACCTTCCGCGAGGCCGGAATCGCCTTCGGGCCCGGCAAGGCGGCCAACGCCGGCGGTGTGGCCACCAGCGCCTTGGAGATGCAGCAAAACGCCAGCCGGGATTCGTGGACCTTCGAACACACCGAGGCCCGCCTGCAGGAGATCATGTCCAACATCCACCGGACCTGCCACGAGACGGCCGAGGAGTACGGCGCACCCGGCAACTACACGGTGGGTGCCAACATTGCCGGTTTCGTCAAGGTGGCGCGCGCCATGGAGGCGCTGGGTCACATCTGAGCCAGGGAATGCCAGTACCGCCCGGGGCTTCACGCCGCGGAGTCCTGGTGCGGTCGTGAGGGGTGCGCCGAGCCGTCCGAGCGGGCACGCGCGATTAATTCAGTGTCTCCCCCGGGTCCGTCCTCGGTCGAATGGCTGTGGGCTTCTCAATCGACCTCGTCGTTCGGAGCCCATTCCTCCGCTTCGCCCGCATGATGAAATTATTCGCCTGGCCAGTGCCCTAAGCCTTGGCTATACAAGAGTAATTACTCATACAGCGAGGTCAGGGCCATGGACATCAAATCAGCCATGCACCGCGGAGTGGAGTGGTGCGCTCCGGATACGTCCATCATCGAAATCGCAAAGCTCCTGCGCGAGAAGGATATTGGCGCAGTCCCGATTGGCGAGAACGATCGCCTGATCGGCATGCTGACCGATCGTGACATCGTCTGCCGTGGCATCGCCGAGGGCAAAGAGATGGCGTCCCTAACGGCGCGTGATGTCATGACAGCGGGGGTCATCTACTGCTTCGAGGACGATGACCTCGAACACGCCGTACACCTTATGGAAGAGCGCCAGATCCGCCGTCTGCCGGTTATGAACAAGGACAAGCGGATGGTGGGCATGCTGTCCCTCGGAGACATTTCCCACTCGGCCACCCACGAGCTTTGCGGCGAGTTTGCGGCTGCGGTTTCCGCACACCATTAGGGAAACCTGGGGTGCCAACCCCACAAGCCATTGCCAGCAGGCGCCCGGCCGCCCGTTGTTGACGAAAACGGGCGCGCCCGATGCTGCGGTTCCGTTGTGCTGGCGGATCCTCTTGGGCTACCGCCTGCCAGGCCCGTGAGCCCGGGTCCGGCCTCTCGTTCGCAGGGCATCGTGGAGCCCCATTGCAACGCCGAAACCGCGCCTCCAAGCGCCTGAACGTCGTCGTGGCTGTGCATTCTCGTCCCCGTTCAGCCGGTTGCCGAACTCCAACCCCGGTTCGTCCGGTTAGCGGTTCCTGCGACACTGGAGCAAAAGGCCCCGAAGGCCATGTCGGGGCCATTCGCGAGGGGGTTCGCTGGTGACGCCACTGTTCCACCCCCATCTGGTCAACGGACCCTGCGGCGACCCGGCGCTCTATATCGACTGCCTGTTCCAGCGCCGCGCGCTGTTGTTCGACCTTGGCGAGATGAGTCGCCTGCCTCCGCGCCGGGTCCTGCGCCTGTCGGACGTGTTCGTCTCGCATGCCCATATGGACCATTTCATCGGCTTCGACACCCTGTTACGGCTGCTACTGGGCCGCGATGCGCACCTGCGGCTGTACGGACCGCCGGGTCTGATCGAACGTGCCGGCCACCACCTGCAGGGTTACACCTGGAATCTGCTGCACCACTACGCGACCGAACTGGTGTTCGAGGTAACCGAGTTCGGCGCCGATGGTCGCCATGCCCGCGCACGGTTTCGTTCCGGCGACAGCTTTCGCCGCGAGGATGCCACTCCGCCGGCACCCGACGATGGCGTACTGCTCGACGAACCCGGCTTCCGCATCCGTGCGGCATACCTGGATCACGGCATCCCCTGTCTCGGTTTTGTGCTGGAGGAGAAGACCCACATCAACGTCTGGCGCAACCGACTCGAGGCCCTCGGCCTGCCGACCGGTCCGTGGCTCGCGCACCTGAAGCGCCTGGTGCGGGAGGAGGCGGCGGACGACACCCTGGTGGAGGTCGCCTGGCACGACCGCCACGGCGAGCACCGGCGCGAACTCCCGCTCGGGCGCCTGCGCCGGGAGGTACTGCAAGAGACTCGCGGGCAGAAGATCGCCTACGTGACCGATGTCGCCTTCCACGAGGCCAACCGCCGCGCCATTGTGGAACTGGCCCGGGACGCGGACCTGTTCTACATCGAGGCCCCGTTCCTCCACGCCGCGGGACAGCGTGCCGCCACCACGGCCCATCTGACCGCGCGTCAGGCGGGTCAGCTGGCCCGCGAGGCCGGTGCGCGGCGGGTCATCCCGTTCCACTTCTCCCCTCGCCACAGCGGCGATGAATCCCTGCTGGAGGCCGAAATCCTCGCCGCGTTCGAGGGACGCTGACAGCGCCCCGGGCTCCAGACTGTCGCCGGCAGGTCACCTTGACCCGCCATTTGGCCACCATAGCCGGCCCTCCAAGGTCCTGAGCGGTCTCCATATCGCGTCTTTCGCCAGCACGTTCAATCAGTTCGAGTGCTGTGACCCTGCTCTGTTGGTGCACGGAGGTTGCCCGTGCATGGCCGCCGCGAGGTCGTCGGTGATTCGGGAGACGGCTGAGGCAATGGACTCGCGGACCTCGTGCGAGAGATCGGCGGCGTCCTTGAGGTACGTCGGTTCGATGCCGTGGACGATGAGGGTGTCCGGAAGCTCGCCCAGGGAGCGGGCCAATTCGACGGCCTCGGCGAGGCCGATGCCGTGGGAGGAGTAGCGGGCGCCGCGCGGCAGCGGCTCGCGGGCGTCCAGGCGGTGGAGTGTGCCGGGGGCGGCGCCGGTGACGATGGCGTCCACGAGGATCACCGGATCATGGCCCTGCCACAGCTCCATCAGTTCGGCGGGTTCGCCGTGGCTTTTCGCGGTGGCGAGGCCCGGGGTGTCGACCAGCGCGTCCACCACCGCGTGGCCGATGCCGTCGTCGCCGCGCCAGGGGTTGCCGATGCCGATGACCAGCGGCCCCTTGTGCGCGCGATCCATGCCCCCGCTCACTGGCGCTCGACGGTGAGGTCGAGGAAGTGGGTGGCGCAGGAGATGCAGGGGTCGTAGTTGCGGATGGCGACCTCGCAGTGGTGGCGCAGTTCGTCGTCCGGCAGGTGGAGGTGGGTCTGCACCAGTTCGCGCAGGTCGGCCTCGATGGTGGGCTGGTTGACCGAGGTGGGCGGGACGATCTTGGCGTCGGTGATGATGCCTGCGTCGTCGATGCGGTAGCGGTGGTAGCAGATGCCGCGCGGGGCCTCGGTGGCGCCGAAGCCGGTGCCGGCGCGCGGGGTGACCGGCAGCGCGGGTTGGGCCGGTGCGGCCCGGTAGCCGTCGACCAGACGCAGGGCCTCCTCGAAGGCGAGCACGATCTCGAGCATGCGCACCTGGATGCTGCGAAACGGGTTGCGGCAGGCCGCGCCCAGCCCGGCGCGCCCGGCCAGTTCGGCGGCGCGCGGGGTAAGACGTTCGCGGTTCAGCGCGAAGCGCGCCAGCGGGCCCATGAACACCGGTTCGCCACTGTCGGAGCGGTGGCTGTGCAGGGCGTTGGAGTGGGCCACGTGCTCCTCGGTGAAGACGTCGTCGTAGTCGCGGATGACGGCGTCCAGACCACTGCTCGAGCCGAACCGGCCGTGGGTGATCGGGTATTCGTCCGGGTGTACCAGCGAAACGAACTCGTAGTCGCGCTCCAGGTTCGGGTAGTCGAGGGTGGCGAGGAATTCGGCGACCTCGCCGGCAGCCTCCAGGCCCCAGGCGAGTTCGTCGCGCAGGCCGCGTACCTCGTCCGGGGTCGGGGTGCGGTAAAAGCCGCCCACCCGCAGGTTGACCGGGTGGATCTCGCGCCCGCCCAAAAGGCGCAGGATGGAGTTGCCGATCTTCTTGATGCGCAGGCCGTTGCGCACCATGTCGGGGTGGTCCTTCGCGGCGGTGACCGCGTCGGGATAGCCAAGGAAGTCCGGCAGGTGGAGCATGAACACATGCAGGGCGTGGCTCTCGATCCATTCGCCGCAGTAGGCCAGCCGGCGCAGGTCCTGCAGCACGCCGTCCACGGTCACGCCGCAGACGTCCTCCATCGCCAGCGAGGCGCCCAGCTGGTAGGCGATCGGGCAGATGCCGCAGATGCGCGCGGTGATGTCCGGGGCCTCGCGGAAGTCGCGCCCGCGCAGGAAGCCCTCGAAGAAGCGCGGGGCCTCGAAGATCGACAGCTTCACCTCCTCCACGCGGTCGCCCTCGGTGCGCACGTACATCGCGCCCTCGCCCTCCACGCGGGCGAGGTAGTCGACTTCGATGGTGCGGGTCTCGCTCATGGTCCGTTTCCTGATTCTTCGCGCTCGCTCTCCTCGCGGAAGGCGTCGGCGCCGGCATTGAAGGTGCGGTAGAAGCGCACGCGGGTGGCGCGCTCCATGCCGAGGGCCTCCAGCTGCCCGGACAGGCCGGGCGCGTTCGGGGTCTCCTTGGGGCCAAAGCAGCCGTAGCAGCCGCGGTGACAGCCGGGGCACAGCGCGCCGCAACCGGCGTGGGTGACCGGGCCGAGGCACGGCGTGCCGTGGGCGACCATCACGCAGACCTGCCCCGCCCGCTTGCACTCCTCGCAGACGCTGGCGCTGGAGACCTGCGGGCGGCGGCCGTAGAGGAACGCGCTGATGACCTCCAGCAGCTGGTACTTGTCGATCGGGCAGCCGCGCAGTTCGAAGTCCACCGGCACGTGCTGGCTGATCGCATCCGAGGTGGCCAGGGTCTCGATGTATTCCGGGTGGGCGTAGACCTGGCGGGTAAATTCCTCGACGTCCGCGAAATTGCGCAGGGCCTGGATGCCGCCGGTGGTGGCGCAGGCGCCGATGGTCACCAGGAACTTCGAGGCCCGGCGGATCTCGCGGATCTCCTTGGCCGCCTCCGGCGTGGTGATCGAGCCCTCCACCAGCGTCAGGTCCCAGGGCCCGTCGATGCGAGTGCGCGTGGCCTCGGGAAAGTGTGCGAGCTGAATCCGGTCGGTCACCGCCAGCAGCTCGTCCTCGCAGTCGAGCAGCGAGAGTTGGCAGCCATCGCAGGAGGCGAACTTGAACACCGCCAGGGTGGGTTGTTCCCGTCTCATAGCTCGCGTATCCGGAAGGCCGGCTCCATCACCGGGTAGGGAAACACGGGTCCGTCGCGGCAGACGAACTGCGACCCGATCTGGCAGTGCCCGCAAAAGCCCACCGCACAGCGCATGTTGCGCTCCATGGAGACAAAGATGTCTTCCGGCTTCAGCCCGCGGCGCTCCAGCGCGGCGGCGGCGAAGCGCATCATCACCTCCGGGCCGCAGGTCATCGCCAGCGTGTTGCGGCGGTCGAAGCCGCCGCGATCAACGAGCTGGGTGACCACGCCAACATCGCCGCGCCATGCGGCGGTGCCGCGGTCTACGGTAATGCGCAGGTCGAGATCGTCGCGCGCGGCCCAGGCATCCAGCTCGTCGCGGAAGATCATGTCCCCCGGGGCACGCGCGCCGTAGCAGACCACCACCCGGCCGAAGTCCGCGCGCCGTTCGAGCGCCGCATGGATCACCGGCCGCAGCGGGGCCAGACCGATGCCGCCGGCAACCAGCACCAGGTCGCGGCCTCGGGCCTGCTCCACCGGCCACGCGGTACCGAACGGGCCGCGCAGGCCGACCACCGCGCCAGGCCCCAGATCCTGCATCGTGCGGGTCACGCTACCCACCGCGCGGGTGGTGTGCACGATGCCGCCGTCCGCGGTGATCGCGGACACCGAGATCGGCACCTCGCCCACGCCGAACAGGTAGAGCATGTTGAACTGCCCGGGGGTCGGCAGCGGCCCCGGCTCCACCCCCGGTTCGGGGTACAGCGTCCAGCTGAACACCTCGTTGCTGGCGACATCCGGCCGCACCGAACGGATGCGCCAGGGCTGCGGCGCCATCGCCTGTTCCGGCAGGGCGCTGTCGGTGCGGGGCTGCAGGGTCTCAGGTGCCATGCCCGGGCCCTCCGTGGCTGTAGATGTCCAGCGCCTGCAATCGCGCGGCCTGCAGCCGCTGCACGATCAGCGCGGAGAAGTGTTTCATCAGCATGTAGCCGAAGGCCGGATCGGCCTCCATGTGTTCGCGCAGCACGCCGGCATCAAAGCGCAGGGTATGCAGCTCGGTCAGGGCGCGGGCGTCGTAACTGGCACGATACGGCGGCAGCAGCCACGACCAGCCGAGGATGTCCCCGGGCCCCAGGGTCTGAAAGGTCACGCAGCCTTCGCGCAGCGGGCTCTCCAGCGCGACCTGGCCCTCGCGGATCAGCCAGAAGGTCTCCGTCGGCTCGTGGTCGCGCATCAGCCGCGTGTCCGCCGGGTAGCTGAGCTTCGCGGCGCAGGCCGCCAGCAGGCGCAGATGCATCGGGTCGAAGTCCTCGAAGAACGGCTGCTGTTCGAGGATGGCCAGCAGTTCCTTCATGGCGAGTCCCCCGCATCACGGCGCACCGCGGTCACCTCCTCGGTGATGTCGATCCCCACCGGGCACCAGGTGATGCAGCGTCCGCAGCCGACGCAGCCGGAAGTGCCGAACTGGTCGTGCCAGGTGGCCAGCTTGTGGGTGATCCACTGGCGGTAGCGCGCGGCCACCGAGTCGCGGTGCGGCCCGCCGACCAGGTGCGAGTGCTCCTGGTTGAAACAGGAATCCCAGCGCCGCACGCGCTCGGTGCGCTGGCCCTCCAGATCGGGCACCTCCTCGACCTGCGAGCAGAAGCAGGTGGGGCAGACCAGCGTACAGTTGGAGCAGGACAGGCAGCGCTCGGCCGTCTCCTCCCAGCGCGGGTGCTCGAAGGCCCGGTTCAGCACCTCGCGCGCGTCGCCCGGCATCTGCCGGCCCATCTTGTCTGGGGCCTCGGCCCAGACGCGTTCGGCCGCCGCCTGTTCGGCAGCGCTGGCGGGGCGCGGTTCCAGCCGCTCGAACATCGCGCGTCCCGCCTCGCTCCCGGCCTCGACGACCAGGAAGTGCGTGGCGCCGTCGATCACCTCGGTCAGGGCCAGGTCGAAGCCCTCCCGCGCGCGCGGCCCGGTGTCCATCGAGGCGCAGAAGCAGGTGCCGCCGGGCTCGGCGCAGTGGGCCGCGACCATGAACACGTCCCGACGCCGCGCCGCATAGCCGCGATCCTGCACCACCTGGCCGAGGAACACCCGGTCCTGCACGCCGATCGCCGCCAGCTCGCAGGCACGCATGCCGATGAACGCGCGCCGGGGCGGTGCCGGCTCGCCCGGCTCGGTCACGAAGCTGCCGTCCGGCTGACGGGTCAGCCGGAACAGGGTCTCCTCGGGCGGGAACAGGTGCTTCTTCCAGGAGTGCGGCCCGACCACATAGCCGAACAGGGCCGCGTCGTCACGCGCGCGCAGGCGGTAGTGGCCGGGGGCGTGCTCGTCGGTCCAGCCCGCCGGCAGGTCGTCGAGACCGTGCACGCGATCGTAGACGATCGCCCCGTCGCGCCGCGTCGGACCCACCACCTCGTAGCCGTCGCCGGCCAGCAGGCGGATCAGCGTATCCACGACTTGTGGTGCGATCACGTGCATGGGTCATCCTCGAACGCTCGCCGCAACCTGCATCGACCTTCGTTCGATGGGCGACCGTGGCTGAAATTATAGTGCGCCAACCCTGGATCGTGATCCATCCCGAAGGGGCCCCTTCCCGGTTATGCTGGGACGGAATCCAGACAACACCCGGGAGAACCGATGAAGGTCGCCGTCTTTAGTATCCAGCAGCATGATCGCGAGTCCCTGGTACCCGCTCTGGTGTCCGCCGGAATGGTGCCGGTGGTGTACGCCGAGCGCCTGACTGCGGAGACGGTGCACCTGGCGCGGGGCGCGGATGCGGTCTGCGTGTTCACCAACGACGACCTGCACCGGCGGGTGATCGACGGGCTGGCGGACCAGGGTGTCCATGTGGTGGCGCTGCGCTGCTCCGGCTACGACAACCTGGATGTCGCGCGGGCCCGCGAGCGCGGGGTGCGCGTGGGGCGGGTGCCGGCCTACTCGCCGAACGCGATCGCGGAGCATGCGGTCGCCCTGCTGATGACCCTGAACCGTCAGGTGCACCGGGCCTGGGACCGGACTCGGCGCGGCGATTTTCGCCTTGACCACCTGACAGGCTTCGATCTCGTCGGGCGCACCGTGGGGGTGGTCGGCACTGGACGCATCGGCCAGGCCTTCGCGCGGATCATGCTCGGCTTTGGCTGCCGCGTCCTCGCGCACGACCCCTACCCGAATGCGGAACTGCAGGCGGCGGGGGTGGAGTATCGGGACCTGGATACGCTGCTGGCCGAGTCCTGGGTGCTGAGCCTGAGCTGTCCGATGACGCCGGAGAACCGGCACATGATCAATGCCGACACCCTGGCGCGGATGCCGCGCGGGGCCTTTCTGATCAATACCGCGCGCGGGGCGCTGGTGGATACCAATGCCGCCGAGGTCGCGCTGGACTCGGGTCAGCTGGGCGGATTTGCGCTGGACGTCTACGAGGCCGAGGCGGGGCTGTTCTTCCACGACTGGTCGCTGGCCGGTCTGCCGGACCGGCGTCTGGCGCGGCTGATGCAGCGCGACGATGTGCTGGTCACCGGCCACCAGGCATTCCTGACCCACGAGGCGCTTACCAACATCGCCGACACCACCGTGGCCAACCTGACCACCCTGCACCGGGATCCGGACGCGCAACTCGAAGGCCGCGTCGTCTGATAGCGTCATGACTTCCCCCGGGCACTCGGTCCCGGAGGAAGGCAAGATCCAGCCCCAACTAGAACAGCGCGCTTTCGGCCTCTTGGTAGGCCAGATTCGCGTTGCGTGGCGCCAGGTCGTCGAAATCGGCCAGGTCCTGCCAGGGCGAAGCATCGAAGGAGCGGATGGCCGATTGCATGTCGGTGCCCATGTCCGCCGCCTCAAACATGTGGTCCCACAGCGCGCGCAGGTAATCGTGGGTTGCGTGGTCGAAGGTCGACAGTGCGCCCGGTTTCCCGTGGCCCGGGATGAATTTCGCATCTGCGTACTCATCCTGCAGGAGTTCGTAGGCCTCCAGCCAGCCCTCCATGCTGCCGTCGGGCAGGATGGCCAGCAGACGGCCGCCGTAGAGAACGTCGCCGGCAAACACGACGTTGTCGGGCTCGACCACCGCGATCAGGCTGCCGTGGGTGTGTGCGCTGCCCACATGACGAACCGTCAGCGTGACACCGCCCAGGTCCAGTTCCTCGCGATCTTCGACCATCACGTTCGGTGGTTCGGGATGTTCGGCGGAGCCTTCCGGTCGATCGAGCGCGTTCTCGAGCTGCATGGCGAACATCGAGGCGCTGCCCTGCATGCGGTCGATGGCCTCGGGAGCGGCCAGGATGTCGGCTCCCGCCTCGCGGAAGACGTCATTGCCCATGAAGCGGTGCGGCTGTGAGTTGGTGTTGATCATGTAGCGCACCGGCTTGTCCGTCGTGGCGCGGATATGCTCCAGCATCTCTTTGGCCATCTCCGGGGTATGGCCGGAATCGATCACGGCCACAGCATCTTCGCCGACCACGTAGCCGAGGTTCATGCGAAACCCCTGGTTCTCGGTGTCCGGCCCGCCGTACGGCCCGATCCAGGCATGGGCATGATCCGAGACGGCCTCGGGTTCTGGCAGGATCGGGGTCTCGCTGGCCGCAAGAGCCGGACCCAGCGCGAATGCCGCCAGGGCCAGGACCGACAGGCCCCCTTTTCGTCCTTGTTTCAGCATGTCAGGTACTCCTAGAGCAGAAGCTGATACCCCGCACCGAGGGCGGCACAGACAGCGATCAGCGGGATGATCCCGACCCGAAAGCGGGCAAGGGCGATAAAGGCAGCGATGCCCAGCAGCGCGGAGAACCATTCGAAGGCCCCCTCGAATCCGTCCGGCCACAAGACGTGCCAGGTAAAGAAGACCGCGAGATTGACGATCACCCCGACCACCGCAGCGGTGATGCCCGTCAGCGGCCCGGTAAAGTGCAGGTCCCCGCGGGTGCGCTCGACCAGCGGTGCGCCGACCAGGATGAACAGGAACGACGGCAGGAAGGTAAAGAAGGTCGCGACCAGCGCACCCAGCAGGGCGGCCAGAACGACTTGATCCGGCCCGAGAAAGGCCTGCGTCCAGCCACCGATGAAGCCAACAAAGGTGACCACCATGATGAGCGGCCCGGGCGTGCCCTCGCCCAGCGCGATCCCGTCGATCATCTGCGTCGGGCTCAGCCAGCCATAGGTCTCCACCCCGCCCTGATAGACATAGGGCAGTACCGCATACGCCCCGCCGAAGGTGACCAGCGCGGTCTGGGTGAAGAACTGCCCCATTCGGGTCAGCGTGGCGTCCCAGCCGAACACCGCGAGCAACGCGCCGAATACGGCGGCCCACAGGCCCAGACCCACCACCAGAAATCGGACGACCCGCAGCCAGCGAAACTGCATCCAGGGGGCGGGCGGCGTGTCGTCGTCCACCACCGCCGGGCCGCGGGCCTCGTGGGCGCCCTCACCGTGGGATTCGCCGCCACGAAAGCGCTCCGGCCACACACGGCTGCCCAGCCAGCCGAGGATGCCGGCGGCAATGATGATGTACGGAAACGGGATATTGAGCGCGAAGATGGCCAGGAAGGCCGCGATCGCCATCAACCACAGCAGGCCATTGTTGAGTACCCGTCCGCCGATGCGCCAGCCCGCGTAGACGATGATCGCGACCACCGCCGGCTTGATGCCATAGAACACGGCCTCCACCGCCGGCACATCGCCAAAGGCCAGGTACACCCAGGACAAACCGATCATCAGGAACAGCGAAGGCAGGATAAACAGCAGCCCGGCCATCAGGCCGCCGAAGGTGCCGTGCAGCAGCCAGCCGAGATAGGTCGCCAGCTGCTGCGCCTCGGGCCCCGGCAGCACCATCGTGTAGTTCAGCGCATGCAGAAAGCGGTTCTCGGAGACCCAGCGTCGGCGCTCCACCAGTTCCTCGTGCATCATCCCGATCTGCCCGGCGGCACCGCCAAAACTGATGAAGCCGAGCTTCAGCCAGTAGCGAAAGGCCTCGGCCCGAGTGGGCGGGTCGGGTCGTTGTGTCGAGGAGTGTCGGGGATCGGTCATCTGGGGTCGCGTCCGGATTGTTGCTCAAAGGCCTGGCGGAGGTCGTGCAGCACCGGTGTTACCCGGGCCAGCAGGGCATCGTCGTCCGTGCACTGCTGTTTGGCCCCGGTCAGGATGCTTTCGAAGCCCGCCGCCTCGGGGATGGGGCGGCCCCCGACATCCAGGAAATGCACCATCTCGGCGAGCCCGGCCAGACCGCTGTCGCGCTCCAGGCCGAAGGCGGCCAGCAGTACCTCGAACGTGACGCGGTCGCCGACGTGGGTGAAGGCGGCCCCGTCGAAGTCGAAGCCCAGGGCCTCGGTCGGGCAGTCGGCCGGGGTGGGAATCCAGACGAAGCGGGCTTCCGGGTCGATGAATTCGCGGATCAGCCAGGCACTGGCGACCCGGTCCACCCACATGGCCGCGCGCGTGGCCCACAGCCGGCCCCGGTAGTCCGCCAAGTCCAGCCGGGGGATTCCGGAATCCGGTGCGGGTGAAGGTTCGTCCGGCGAAAGCATCGACTGGGCCGCGGATTCGAGCCGGGCCAGCTGGGCCTCCAGTGGCCCGCGCCCGGGGCCCGGGAAGTAGTCCGTGCGGCGCAGCTGCTCCGCCTCGCGATGGACCTGGCGCAGGCGCTTGAGCAGTTCGGCCTCGCCCAGCCCAGGCAGCTGGCCCAGGAGGGTTTCGGCGCTGGTCTGCAGCGTGCGGTACTCGGCCTCGCGGTCGAACAGGCTGCGGTAATGCGCCTGCTCCTCGGCGCTGGCCGCCACCGGCAGGTGGTAGGCCTGGTTGCCCGCCGCCCGGGCGGATTCCGCCAGTTCCAGCAGAGCGTCGCGCAGATCCGAGCGATTGGGCAGCAAGTAGACCCCGTCGCGCAGCGTAGCGGCGCCCAGCGCCTTCAGCGCGCGCCAGAGCCGAACCCGGGTCGAGTTCTGCCCACTCTGAAAGGCGAGGATGAGCAGTTGCCAGTTGGTATCCGGAAAATCCATGTTACAGGTATAGCAGTAACGTAACGTCCGTTACAACCAATGGCTTCCGGGCACAAGAAAGCCCGGCGCCTTGCGGGGCCGGGCCTCTTGGAAGGCGCTGACTTGATCGCGCGTCCGCGCTCGCGCCAGCGTCTACCTGACTGCAAAGGGCGTAGGGATCAGCCCTCGTTGTGGTAGCCGGTGATGCGCTCCACTTCGTTCTTCGCGCCCAGGACCACCGGCACGCGCTGGTGGATGCCCTCGGGGCTGATGTCCATGATGCGCTCGCGCCCGGTGGTGGCGGCACCGCCGGCCTGTTCGACGATGAAGCTCATCGGGTTGGCCTCGTACATCAGGCGCAGCTTGCCGGTCGTGCCCTTGGCCTGCATCTTCGTATCCATCGGGTACATGAACACCCCGCCGCGGCACAGGATGCGGTGCACCTCGGCGACCATGGAGGCTACCCAACGCATGTTGAAGTCCTTGCCGCGCTCGCCTTCCTTGCCGGCCAGGCATTCGTCGATGTAGCGCTTGACCGGGGCCTCCCAGAAGCGGCTGTTGGACATGTTGATCGCGAACTCCTGGGTGTCTTCCGGGATCTGCACGCTGTCCTTGGTCAGCAGGAACTCGCCGAAGTCCTTGTCCAGGGTGAACATCTTCACGCCCTGGCCGGTGGTCATCACCATCATGGTGGACGGGCCGTACAGGCAGTAGCCGGCGGCGACCTGCTTGGTGCCCGGCTGCAGGAAGTCCTCGGTCTTGGGATCGGTGACGCCTTCCGGGGCCTTCAGGATGGAGAAGATCGTGCCGACGGAGACGTTCACGTCGATGTTCGAGGAGCCGTCCAGCGGATCGAACAGGACCAGGTAGTGGCCGCGCGGCTCGTTGGCCGGCATCTCGCAGATCTCGTCCATCTCCTCGGAGGCCAGGCCGGCGGCGTGGCCGTTGTGGCTCAGGCTCTCGATGAACACCTCGTTGGTGATGATGTCGAGCTTCTTCTGCGTCTCGCCCTGCACGTTCTCGGAGCCGGCGGAGCCGAGCACGCCGACCAGATCACCCTTGTCGACGAGGTCGGAGATCTTCTTGCACGCCACGGAGATGTCGTTCAGCAGACCGGTGAATTCGCCGGTTGCGCCCTGGATGCCGCGCTGGGTTTCGATGATGCAGTTGGTCAGAGTGGTGCCGATATGCATGATGCAATCCTGATGCTGTTGTGAATCGGGCGACACGGCGCGAAATGGGGCACAGCAGCCCCGTCGCGGGGCGAACGGCCCCGGCGCGCCGGGTGTCAAAGGCGGCATATTGTAGCAAAAGCACCCGGAGGGGCCGATCCGCAGCACTGATCGTGGCGTGACCGGCCTGGCACTGTGCTTGCTCGGCCTTCGGGGTCCAACAAAAACATGGAGGATTCGCATGCCCCAGAACGCGCTGTACGCCCAGTCGGGCGGGGTCACCGCTGTCATTAACGCCAGCGCCTGGGGGGTAATCGAGGCGGTCCGCGCCCACCCGGCCCATTTCGGCAAGATCTATGCGGCGCGGGACGGCATCCTGGGCGTCCTGCGCGAAGAGATCATCGACCTCGACCACGAGGACCCGCTGACCCTGGCCGCCCTGCGCCATACGCCGGGCGGTGCGTTCGGTTCCTGCCGCTTCGATCTGGGTGACCCCGACAAGGACCCGCAACAATACGAGCGCCTGGTCGAAGTCTTCCGCGCCCATGATATCGGCACCTTCTTCTACAACGGCGGTGGCGGCTCCATGGATACCGCCTTGAAGATCGCGAAGATGGGCGAGCGCATGGGCTTTCCGATCAAGGCGATTGGCGTGCCCAAGACGATCGACAACGACCTTGCCGTGACCGACTCCAGCCCGGGCTTTGGTTCCGCCGCCAAGTTCATCGCCACCGTGGTGCGCGAGGCCAGCCTGGACGTCGAGTCCATGCACACCAGTTCCACCAAGGTGTTCGTGATGGAGGTGATGGGGCGCCATGCTGGCTGGCTGGCGGCCGCGGCGGCGCTGGCGCAGGAGTTCGACGGCCAGCCGCCGATGCTGATCCTGTTCGCCGAGGTCCCGTTCGATCAGGACGACTTCCTGGATCATCTGAACCGCACCATCGAACGTCACGGGTATTGCGTGGTGGTCGTTTCCGAGGGGCTGAAGAATCCCGACGGTGGCTTGTTCTCGGTCGCGCAGAGCCACGATGTCTATGCCTACACCCAGCTCGGCGGTGCCGCCCCGCGCCTTGCCGAGCTGATCCGCGAAAAGACCGGGCACAAGCTGCACTGGGCGGTGGTGGACTACATCCAGCGTGCCGCGCGCCATATCGCGTCGAAGGTGGACGTGGAGCAGGCCTATGCCTGTGGCCGCGCGGCGGTGGAGGGGGTGGTCGCCGGCGAGGATGCCTTCATGCCGATCATCCGGCGTGACTCCAGCAAGCCCTATCGCTGGAGCATCGGCTTTACCCCGCTGGAGACCGTCGCCGATATCGAGCAGGGCATGCCGCGCAACTACATCACCCCGGATGGCTACGGCATTACTCAGGACGCACGCGACTACCTGCGCCCGCTGATCCAGGGCGAGGACGCTCCGCCGTTCGAGCGCGGCCTGCCCTGCTACCCGCGCATCCGCGGTGAGCTCTTGCCCAAGCGCTGCCCGCCGTACGAGGTCAACACCGACTAGTGTCGCCTGCCTGCTGCTCGGGTGCTTTGTTCGGCCCGCAGCAGCCGCCGGGGCCTTCTTGCTGGATGGGTGGGCAGGGCACGGTTCCGTAGGAACAGAAGACGCAGCAATCGCCCGGCAACGGCCTCAGCAGGGCACCGCAGCCGGTGCACTCGTAGAACCACTGGCAGGCATCGGTAGGCATGATTTCCCCTTTCTCGTGCCCGCATTCGGGGCAGGTCAGGGTCGACTCCAGGACGACTTCATTCATCTGCGTTTCAGGCGAAGGCGGCATGATGGGCAATGTACAAGGCGCCTGTGGGCGGAAAAACCCCGTGTGCTACCCGGAAACGGAGTAGCCAGTGCAAGCCGGGCGTCTAATCTGTGATAAAGGCCACGCAAGAGGGCCAGCCGAAGTCCAGAGACTGTGGAGGAGATCATGAAGAGCCAAACCCTGAACCGGACGCTGGCGGGCTTTGCGGCCGTCGCCTTGATGGGGGCTTTCGCCGCCCCGGGCACGGTGTCGGCCCAAGGTGCTTACTGGCTGGCGGCCGACGGTTCGCCCGACGATATCAAGGTCGAATACCGGCTGCGCGATCATGGCTGCGACAACGTCCGCGGTGAGTGGCGCGTCGTGAACGAGAGCGATGACTACGTCGATGTAACCGTGACCAAGACGGCCTACACCTGCCCCGGCGAGCTCGACGATGACGTACGCACCACGGTGCGTCGCTTCGGCACGATTGCGCCGGGCGACATGCGTGAGCGCACGCGTGACGACAGCGTCTGCGGCGGGGCCTGGGCGCGTTCGGTCGAAGTGCTCGAGTACGAGATCGAAAAGGTCGATCCGCCCGAAGAGAGTTGAGCCAGCTCGCGTTTCGTGGTCCGCGTTTCCCTGACCGGGGCTTGATAGCGTGACCGGGCGCGAAAAAATGAGCGGCCCGGGGCTTGGCGAGCAGGTGCCGGCGGGTACACTTAAGTGGTGTCACCCCGGCGGATTGCCGGCCCTGTTCAATCGAAAAAGGAGTTCGACCATGTCCCACGCACCGCATCGTCGTTGGTTGTCCGCCCCGGCCGCTTTCCTGATCGCAATGGCGCTGGCCCTGCTGCCCGCGACCCCGGCCTTTGCCGGTGCGGGAATGCTGGACACCGGCTCCATGATCCAGCAGGCCAGCGCGGATGACACCCGCGCTCAGCTGCTCAAACAGCTGGATGATCAGGCCGTTCGCGAGAAGCTGGTCGAGATGGGCGTGGACCCCGACCGGGCCCAAGAGCGCGTCGCCCGCCTGACCCCTGAAGAGCTGGCCCACCTCGAGGCCCGCATGGAAACCGATCCGGCCGGTGCCGCCGGCGTGGTCGGCGTGGTTGCCATCGTGTTCGTCGTGCTCGTGATTCTGGACGCGGTCGGCGTGACCGACATCTTCTCGTTCGTTGGCCCCGCCCGCGAACGCTAGGTCTCTCATGACACCTGCGTACTGGCGGCGAGCCTCCGGGCTCGCCGCGCTCGTTTGCGGCCTGTTGGCCGTGCTCTGGCTCAGTGGCTGCGCCACGGCGCCACAGAGCGCGCAGCTCTCCAGTCAGGTCCCGGAAGACATCCCGACCCGCGTGGAGCTGGAAGACACCCCGTTCTTCCCGCAGGAGGATTACCAGTGTGGTCCGGCGGCGCTGGCCACGGTGCTGGGTGCGCGCGGGATCGACGCCTCGCTGGAAGAACTGATCGACGAGGTCTACATCCCGGCTCGCGAGGGCAGTCTGCAGGCCGAGATGCGTGCCGCCGCGCGTGCCCGTGACCTGGTCGCCTACCGCGTCGAGCCACAGCTGGAGTCCATCCTGCGCGAGGTGGCCGAGGGTAACCCGGTGGTGGTGTTCCAGAACCTCGGGGTCGCGATGTTCCCCGAATGGCACTTTGCCGTGGTGATGGGTTACGACCTGGAGGAGCGCGAGGTGTATCTGCGCAGCGGGCCTATCGAGCGCCACGTGAATTCGTTCGCCCGCTTCGAGCGCACCTGGGCGCGCGGCGATCGCTGGGCCTTCCTGGTGACCGAGCCGGATCAGCTGCCGGCCACGGCCGAGCCGCTGCGCTGGCTGCGTGCCGTGAACGAACTGGAGCAGGTGGGGCGTCTGGGCCCGGCCGCCACGGGATATCAGACCGCGATGGAGCGCTGGCCGGAACACCCGATCGGCTATGTCGGGCGGGCGAATGTGGCCTTCGCCCAGGGCGACCTGCTAACGGCGGAGGACACGCTGCGCCAGTTGATCGAACGGGACCCGCAACGGCACGAGGGCTGGAACAACCTGGCCCATGTGCTGATTGCCCGCCAGTGCGGCGAGCAGGCCCGCGAGGCTGCCAGTTGCGCGGGTGAACTGGCCGGTCCCGGGAGCTATGCGCCTACCCTGGGGGCGGCGGCCGGGGCGCCTGACGACGGCGATCAGTGTCGCGCCCTTCCGCCCTGCCCCGCGGCGCTGGAAGCACGCGCGCCGCAGGAGTAGCGGGCGGCCCGTCAGGCCTTGCGCTTCTCCAGGGTCTGTTCGGCGTGCTTGAGGACCAGCCCGAGGTTCTGTTTCTCGACGTCCGTGACTTGCGGGTCTTCCTTCACGGCGTGGCGCAGGTGTTCGACCAGTTGCGCCAGTTCCTCGCGCGAGATCTGGTGGAAGTTGAACCCGCCCCCGTAGCGGGCCTCGAGCTGGTCCCAGTAATCGGCGAGCGGCGGACGGTAGTCATCGGTCATCGGTAGCCCTTGGCGGCGGTGGACGAGACGGGGCAGTGTAAAGCCTGGCCCGGCGATTTCCGAACATGCCCGGGTGGGGGTGTTTGGTTTGCCCCCACCCCTTGCGGTCTAATACGGGCCTTGTTCCCTGCTGGCTGTTGGCATGTCCCAAGTCACTGCGATCTACCCCGGCACCTTCGACCCAATCACCCACGGGCACACGGATATCGTGCGCCGAGCCGCGCGTCTGTTCGATCGTGTGGTGATCGCGGTGGCCGCCAACCCGAACAAGGGGCCAGCCTTTCCGCTGGAGACGCGCGTCGCGCTGGCCGAAGAGGCAGTGAAGGGGATCGACGGGGTCGAGGTTCAGGGCTTCAACGTGCTGCTGGCCAAGTTCGTTCATGCCCAGGGGGCCAACGTGATCCTGCGCGGCCTGCGCGCGGTATCCGATTTCGAGCACGAATTTCAGCTGGCGGCCATGAACCGTCAGCTGGCCCCCGAGGTCGAAACGCTGTTCCTGACGCCGGCGGAGGAATACAGCTTTGTCTCCTCCAGTCTGGTACGGGAAATCGCCCGTTTGGGCGGTGACGTCTCAAAATTCGTAAGCCCCGGCGTGGCGCGCATGCTGGCCGAACAAAACGGCGAGACCCGCTAGCCGGGCCCTGCGACTGGATACGAGGACAACCCCATGGCTCTGATGATCACCGACGAATGCATCAACTGCGATGTCTGCGAGCCCGAGTGCCCGAACGAGGCCATCTATCCCGGTGACGAGATCTACGAGATCGACCCGGAGCGCTGCACCGAGTGCGTCGGGCATTACGACGAACCGCAGTGCCAGGATGTCTGCCCGGTCGATTGCATCCCGCTGGACCCTGACCGCAAGGAAACACGCGAGCAGCTACAGGCGAAGTACGAGAAGCTGATGGGCGCGTAACGATGCTCGCGCGCCTGCTCCCCGCCGCCCTGGCTGCCACCCTGCTGGCGGCACCCGTTCAGGCCGAGGGGCCCGGCCAGGGGGCAGTGGCCTCCGCCCACCCGGAGGCCACTGCGGCGGGCGAGCGTATCCTCGCCGCCGGGGGCAACGCGTTCGATGCCGCCGTCGCTGTAACAGCGGCCCTGGGTGTGGCCGAGCCCTATGGTTCCGGCCTCGGCGGCGGTGGGTTCTTTCTGCTCTACGACGCGGCGAATGATCGCAGCGTGATGCTGGACGCCCGCGAGACCGCTCCGGGCGAGGCGCATCGCGACATGTACCTGGACGACGATGGCGAGGTGGTCGAGGGTCTTTCGCTCGACGGGGTCCTCGCCGCCGGGATCCCCGGCATGCCCGCCGGGATCGACCACCTGTCCCGCCACTACGGCAGCCTCCCGCTTGGCGATGCGCTGGAGCCGGCCATCCGCCTGGCCGAGGACGGGGTCGAGGTGGGCAGCCGTTACAACCAGATGGCCAGCTTCCGCCACCAGGCGCTGCGGGACGGCGCCGATGCGGCGCAGATTTTCCTCGACAACGGCGGCGTGCCCGACGCGGGCATGCGCCTGGTGCAGCCGGATCTGGCCGACACCCTGCGTCTCTTGGCCGAAGAGGGTCGCGACGGTTTCTATACCGGCGCCCTGGCCGGGCGCCTGGTCGAAGGGGTGCGCGAGGCCGGCGGCATCTGGACGCTGGAAGACCTTGAGGGCTACGAGGCCGTCGAGCGCGACCCGATCCACATCGAATATCGGGGTGCACGGATTACCACGGCCTCGCCGCCGTCCTCGGGCGGCGTCGCCCTGGGGCAAATCCTGAACATCCTCTCGTTCTACGACCTCGAAGAGCTGGCCCCGGACCTGCGCGCGCATCTGACCATCGAGGCGATGCGCCGCGCCTACCGTGATCGTGCCGAGTACCTGGGCGATCCGGACCATGTCGACATGCCGCTGGAGCGGTTGTTGTCGCGCGACTACGCGGCAGGGTTGCGCGCGACCATCCACCCGGACGAGGCCACGCCCAGCCGCTACCTGCCGCTATCGGTGGACCCGCAGGCGGATGTCCCGGACCCGGCGCAGGCCACCGAGAGCCCGGAGACGACCCATTTCTCCGTGATCGACGCCGACGGTAACCGTGTGGCCGCCACGCTGACGTTGAACTACCCGTTCGGCTCCGGCTATGTGGTGCCCGGCACCGGGGTCCTGCTGAACAACGAGATGGACGACTTCTCGGCCAAGCCGGGCGAGCCCAATGCCTACGGGCTGATCGGTTTTGATGCGAATGCGATTGCCCCGTATCGGCGGCCCTTGTCGAGCATGAGCCCGACCTTTGTCGAGACCGATGATCGCGTGGCGATCCTGGGCACCCCGGGCGGCAGCCGTATCATCACCATGGTGCTGCACGGCATCCTGGGTGTGGTGGAGGGCCTGGATGCGGAGGCGATCGTGGAGCAGCCGCGCTATCACCACCAGTACCTGCCGGATCGCGTGGAACACGAGACCAGTGCATTCGATATGGAAACGCGCGGGCAACTGGTGTCGCGCGGCCACCGCCTGGTGCCTCAGGTGCGCCCCTTCGGCGACATGCAGGCGATCCTGTGGGAGCGCGGGGAAGGGCGGCTGGAGGCAGCCTCCGACCCGCGTGGCGAGGGCGGCGCCCGCGTGCTCTCCGAGTAACCAAGTTCGCGGTTCGCGCCCAGCTGCCATGTTTTCCTGAAGCGAGCCACGCAAAAAGCCGCGCCCGGATCATGTCCGGGCGCGGCTTGGCAGGCAATCCCGTTCGGGGCTGGGCCCCGAACGGCCGGGGCATTTAGCCCTGGGCCAGGTCGCGGATGCGGGCGTTCAGGCGGCTCTTGTGGCGCGCCGCCTTGTTCCGGTGGATCAGCCCCTTGCTCACGGTCGCGTCGATGACCGGCACGGCCTTCTTGTAGGCCTCGCTGGCTGCCTGGGCATCGCCCTGCTGCAGCGGCTTCAGTACGGCCTTCATGGCCGTACGGAAACGGGAGCGAAGCGCCACGTTGTGAGCGCGATTTTTGACCGCCTGACGGGCCCGTTTACGGGCAGAAGCAATATTCGCCAAAGTACTTCCCTCGCGTTGATGCGCTAGGTTCTGGAAAAGGCGGCAGAGCATACCGCTGGCCCCGGTTCGCGTCAACCTTGTGCCGCTGGGGTTCTGGATGGCGTCGCGGGGTCGTGGCGTCTACTGTATAAGACACGACAACCCCACAAGGAGAACCACGATGTTTCCGCTCCCCCGCGCCGCTCGAATGGCACGCCTGCCCGGTTTTGCGATGGCCCTGATGCTGACGGGTCTGCTGTTCGCCGCGTTGGCGTTCACGCCCCGTGCCGAGGCCATGGAGCCCGAGGCCAAGGTGGTATATCACGCCGATTTCGCCGATCCCCGGCGTTTCTCCGCGATGCTGACCAGCATCAACAATATGATGACGCACTACCAGGACGAGTTCATGGACGTGGATGTGCGCATCGTGTTCGTCGCACACGGCATCCGTTTCCTGACCGATGACGACCTCGACGGCTCGCCCTTCGAGGCTGATGAGGAGCTCCATGAGCAGCGCGATGAGCTGCGTGGTCGCCTGTCCAGCCTGGTCAGTTCTCACGGAGTGAAACTGGAGCTGTGCGAGATCACCCGTAGTCAGATCAATCTCGACGAAGACCTGGTGTACGACAACGTCGAGATGGTGCCCTCGGGCGTGGTGCGTATCGCCGAGCTGCAGAACGAGAAGGGATTCGCCTACATCAAGATCGAGTAACCGGCGCCGCTGAAGGCAGTCTCAAGCCCCGCCTCGGCGGGGCTTTTTAGTGCTGGCCCAGGACCTCGAGCTTGGCGAATCCGAGTACCAGCCATTTGGAACCCGCGTGGGCGAAGTTCACCTGCACCCGTGCCGAGTTGCCCGAGCCCTCGAACTGGGTGATCAGGCCCTCGCCGAATTTCGCATGGTGCACGCGGGCTCCGATCGACAGACCATTGTCGCGGGCCGCGGCATCTGAGGTATCCAGCGACCCAAAGCCCGCGGTGCGCTGGCGGCTGGCGGCAAAGCGCCCCGCACCAAACGGCGAGGCCTGCGGGCGCAGCACCTCCAGGGCCTCTTCCGGGATCTCGTTGATAAAGCGCGAGGCAACGTTGTAGGACTCGCGCCCGTACAGGCGCCGGGTCTCGGCGTGGATCAGGTACAGCTCCTGCTCCGCGCGGGTCATGCCGACGTAGGCCAGGCGGCGCTCCTCCTCCAGTCGCCCCGGCTCCTCCAGCGAGCGCGAGTTGGGGAACAGGCCCTCTTCCAGGCCGGTCAGGAAGACCAGCGGGAACTCGAGGCCCTTGGCGGAGTGCAAGGTCATCATCTGCACCGCGTCCTCGTGCGGGTCGGCTGCGCCCTCGCCGGCCTCCAGCGCGGCGTGGGCGAGGAACTCGGTCAGGCGGTTGCCTTCGCCTTCCTCGCTCTCGGCGGTGGGCTCCATGTCGAAGGCGCGCGCCGCGCCTACCAGTTCGTCCAGGTTCTCCAGGCGGGCCTCGCCGCGCTCGCCCTTCTCCTTCTTGTAGTGCTCGCGCAGCTGCGCGCGCTCGATCGCCTGTTCCACCTGATCGGCCAGCGGCTGGCGCGGCAGCTCCTGCTGCAGGCTGTGGATCAGCTGGATGAAGCCGGCGACCGCGTTGCGCGCGCGGCCGGGTAGCGCGTCGGCGTCGACCGCATGGACAGCCGCCTTCAGCAGGCTGGTGTCCGCCGCCTGGGCCGCCCCGCGCAGGCCCTCCAGAGTCTTTTCGCCGATCCCGCGCGGCGGCTGATTGACCACGCGCAGGAAGGCGGCGTCGTCATCGCCGTTGCCGGCCAGGCGCAGGTAGGCCAGGGCGTCGCGGATCTCCTGGCGCTCGAAGAAGCGCAGGCCGCCGTAGACCCGGTAGGGCATACGCCGACCGATGAAGGTCTCCTCCAGCACACGCGACTGGGCGTTGGAGCGATACAGCACCGCGCACTCGCGATGCAGCCCGCCCTGGTCCACATGGCGGGCGATGGTCTCGGCGATGAAGCGCGCCTCTTCCTGCTCGTTCAGCGCGGTGTACAGGCGCACCGGGGCGCCTTCGGTGTCCTCGGTCCAAAGCTCCTTGCCGAGACGCCCGGAGTTGTGGCGGATCAGTGCGTTGGCGGCGTTCAGGATGTTGGCGCTGGAGCGGTAGTTCTGCTCCAGGCGCACGACCTGGGTGCCCGGGTAGTCCTGCTGGAAGTGCTGGATGTTCTCGATCTTCGCGCCGCGCCAGCCGTAGATGGACTGGTCGTCGTCGCCGACCGCAAACACGGGGCTGTCGCCGGCCAGCAGGCGCAGCCAGGCGTACTGGATGTCGTTGGTGTCCTGGAACTCGTCGACCAGCACATGGCGAAAGCGCGTGCGGTAGTGCTCCAGCAGCGCCTTGTTGTCGCGCAGCAACTCCAGCGAGCGCAGCATCAGTTCGGCGAAATCCACCACCCCGGCACGCTCGCAGGCCTGCTGGTAGGTGGTGTAGACGCGCACCCACTGGCGGGCGACCGGGTCGCCGGTATCCGGCAGGTGTTCCGGGCGCGAGCCCTCGTCCTTTCGCGCATTGATGTACCACTGCGCCTGTTTCGGCGGCCAGCGCGCCTCGTCCAGCTCCAGGCCGCGCAGCACACGCTTGACCATGCGCAGCTGGTCGTCGGAGTCGAGGATCTGGAAGCCCTGCGGCAGCCGCGCGTCCTGCCAGTGCTGGCGCAGCAGACGGTGGGCCAGCCCGTGGAAGGTGCCGACCCACAGCCCGGTCGCCGGGTGCCCCAGCAGCGCCTCGATGCGCCCGCGCATCTCGGCCGCCGCCTTGTTGGTGAAGGTAACCGCCAGCAGGCTGTGCGGGGCCACGCCCTCCACACCGATCAGCCAGGCGATACGGTGCACCAGCACGCGGGTCTTGCCGGAGCCGGCGCCGGCCAGCACCAGCAGCGGTTGTGGCGGGGCCGCCACGGCCTCGCGCTGGGCCGGGTTCAGGGAATCGAGCAGGGGGGAGACATCCATGCGCGAATGGTAGGGAAACCCGGCCGGAATCGCACGTTGTGCACGCGGGGCGTGTGCCTTCCGCCGCGCAAACGCGCTACTCTCGGGCAAAGTCCTCATCGGCCCCGCGCGGGGAACCTCGCAGCCGAGAACGGTCCCAAGTAACAACACCGCGCACGCGCAATCGGAACATCGCGAATGAATGACATGCCCTCGCTGCACCGGCTGGATACGCCGGTCTCCGGACAGGAGCTGCACCCGGACAACCTGCTTTTCGCCGAGACCCTGCTGGAACGCTACCGCGAGGACCCGGAGTCGGTGCCGCCGGCCTGGGCCGACTACTTCCGCTCGCTGGAGGGTGCGCCGCGGCTGGAACGGCGTCGTTCGACCGATCGCCCGGATCTGGCCCATGAGCAGTTGCAGATCCGGGTGCTTCAGTTCATCAACTCCTATCGCTACCTGGGCCACTTCGGGGCGCGTCTGGATCCGCTGGAGCGGGAGGCCCCCGAGCCGCCGGTGGAGCTGAGTCGGGGGTATCACGGGCTGGACCGGGTCGGCCCGGAGATCCTGTTCGATCCCGGTTCCCTGTTCATCGAGGGCCCGGTGTCGCTGGACACGATCGAGCGGGTGCTGCGCGAGACCTACTGCGCGAGCATCGGTGCCGAATACATGCACATCGCGGCGACCGAGGAAAAACGCTGGCTGCAGGAGCGGCTGGAGTCGGCCCATGGCCACTTCGGCTTTGGCGACGAGACGCGGCTGGCCATCCTCGAGCGCCTGACGGCGGCCGAGGGGCTGGAGCGCTATCTGCACCGGCGCTATGTCGGACAGAAGCGCTTCTCCCTGGAAGGCGCGGAGAGCCTGATTCCGCTATTGAATGCCCTGGTCCAGCGCGGCGGTGCGCGCGGGCTGCAGGAGGTCGTGCTGGGCATGGCGCATCGCGGGCGCCTGAACGTGCTGGTCAACCTGTTCGGCAAGGCCCCCGCGGATCTGGCCGGCGAGTTCGAGGGCCGCCCGCGCGACGATCGTGGCACCGGGGACGTCAAGTACCACATGGGCTTCTCCTCGAATGTCGAGACGCCCGGCGGTCCGGTCCATCTGGCGCTGGCGTTCAACCCCTCGCATCTGGAGATCGTGACGCCCGTCGTCGAGGGCTCGGTGCGCGCCCGCCAGGTCCGCATAGCCGATCGGAAGGGCAACCGGGTGATGCCCGTGGTGATCCATGGCGATGCCGCGTTCGCCGGCCAGGGCGTGGTCATGGAAACCCTGAACATGTCCCAGACCCGGGGGTTTTCCACCAAGGGCACGGTGCACGTGGTGGTGAACAACCAGGTCGGGTTTACCACATCGACCCTGAAAGACGCCCGCTCGACGCATTACGCGACCGATGTCGCCAAAATGGTGAACGCGCCGATCCTGCACGTGAACGGCGACGATCCCGAGGCTGTGGTGTTTGTCACCCAGGTCGCGCTGGATTACCGCATGCGCTTCGGCAAGGACGTGGTGATCGACCTGGTCTGCTACCGCCGCCAAGGACACAACGAGGCCGACGAGCCGGCCGCCACGCAGCCGCACATGTACCGCCGTATCCGCGACCTGCCGACCACCCGCGAGCTATACGCGCGCTCACTGATCGAGGCCGGGCTGACCGAAGAGAAGGCCCAGGACGAGGCGGTCGAGGCCTATCGCGCCCGCCTGGATGCCGGCGAGCCCGTGGCCCTGTCGCTGCACGACGACGGGCATGGCACCACAACCAACTGGGCGCCCTATGTGAACCAGACCTGGGATCAGGACGTGGAGACGGGCGTGGAGAGCGCGCGCCTGTCGCGTATGCTCGACCAGCTCTCGACACCGCCGGAGGGCTTTCAGGTCCACCCGCGCGTGCAGAAGATCCTCGACGCCCGCCGGGCGATGGCCGCGGGCGATCAGCTGCTGGACTGGGGCGCGGCCGAGACGCTGGCCTACGGCACGCTGATCCAGGATGGCTACCGTATTCGCCTGTCCGGCCAGGACTCCGGGCGCGGCACATTCTTCCACCGCCACGCGGTGTTGCACGACCAGGAGACAGGGAAGGCGCTGGTGCCGCTGCGTCGGCTGGACCCGGATCATCCGCGCTTCCTGGTCATCGATTCGCTGCTGTCCGAGGAAGGCGTGCTCGCATTCGAGTACGGCTATGCAACGGCCGCGCCGGAGGCCCTGGTGGTCTGGGAGGCGCAGTTCGGTGACTTCGTGAACGGCGCGCAGGTGGTGATCGACCAGTTCATCTCCTCCGGCGAACAGAAATGGGGCCGTTTGTGCGGGCTGACGCTGCTGCTGCCGCATGGTTACGAGGGTCAGGGCCCGGAGCATTCCTCGGCCCGGCCCGAGCGCTTCCTGCAACTGGCGGCGCAGGAGAACATGCAGGTCTGTGTGCCGACCACGCCCGCGCAGATCTTCCATCTGCTGCGTCGGCAGATGGTGCGCCCCTATCGCAAGCCGCTCGTCGTGATGACGCCGAAGAGCCTGTTGCGGCACCAGGATGCGGTCTCCGATCTCGAGGCGCTGGCGCACGGGCAGTACCAGACGGTGATCGACGATGCGCGCATTGAGGATCCCAAGGCCGTCAAGCGGGTGCTGCTGACCAGTGGCCGCATCTACTATGACCTGGCTGCAAGCCAGTCCGAGGGCCAGCACTGGGGTGTCGCGATCCTGCGCCTGGAGCAGAGCTACCCGTTCCCCGAGGAGCGCCTGACCGAACTGCTGGGGCGCTACCCACACGCGGAGGAGTTCGTCTGGGTGCAGGACGAGCCGGAGAATCAGGGCTATCTGGGATTCCTGGCGCCGCGCATCAATCCACTGCTGACGGTGCGTGGTCAGACGCTGCACGCGGTCGCACGACCCCCGGCCGCCGCGCCGGCGGTCGGCTACCCGGAGGTCCACAAGGCGCAGTTGAAGGATCTGCTCGAGCGGGCATTCGGCCCGATCAGCTCGCGCGACACCCCGCACCCCACGCCCTGAACACTGACGCACAGCACAAGGAAGCGAGATGGCACCCGACCCCACCCCGATCAAGGTCCCCGAACTCCCGGAGTCCGTTGCCGATGCGACCGTGGTCGCCCTGCACAAAAAGGCAGGCGACACGGTCAAGCGCGATGAACTGATCGCCGAGCTCGAGACCGACAAGGTCGTGCTCGAGGTCTCCGCCCCGTCTGCGGGGGCCCTGACAGCGCTGGAGGTCAGCGAGGGCGATACCGTGAAGACCGACGCGGTGATCGCCTACCTGGGCGCGGCCGATGAAGCGGCCGAGGAAGACTCCGAGTCGGAAGGGGAGGAGGCCTCGATACCTTCACAGCCGGCTGCTCGGGAATCGTCCGATGACAAGACCTCGTCACCCCGTGCCGAGGACAGGGGCAAGGCCCGGGACACCGCGAACGTTGTGCCCGAAGGCGGCTCCGGTGGCGCCGCCCCGCCCCCCAGCCCGTCCGTGCGGCGCTTGTTGCAGGAGGCCGGGCTCAAGGCCGAGGACGTCGAGGGCACGGGCGAGGACGGCCGTATCCTGCGCGAGGACGTTGAGCGAGTGCAGACGGAGCGATCGCGCCGCAGCGAGGCGCCTTCTTCGGCGTCGCCTCAGGGGCGTGCCCCGGAGCGCGAGCGGGCGCCGTCCGCCGGCAGTATCGAACGCGTCCCGATGACGCGCCTGCGTGCGCGCATCGCCGAGCGGCTGCTGGAGGCCAAGCAGTCCACCGCGATGCTGACGACCTTCAACGAGATCGACATGTCCGCGGCGATGGACCTGCGCGCGCGCTACAAGGAGACCTTCGAGAAGCGCCACTCGATCAAGTTGGGCTTCATGGGCTTGTTCGTGGCCGCTGCCAGTCGTGCGCTGGAGCGCTTCCCGATCATCAATGCCGCGCTGGATGGCGAGGAGATCGTCTATCACCATTTCAGCGACATCGGCATCGCCGTGTCCTCGCCGCGCGGGCTGGTGGTGCCGGTGCTCCGTGATACCGGCAACGCCAGCGTCGCCGACATCGAGCGACGCATCCGCGACTTCGCGGAACGCGCCAGCGACGGCAAGCTGGACATCGACGAGCTGCGCGGCGGCACCTTCACGATCACCAACGGCGGTGTATTCGGCTCGCTGTTTTCCACCCCGATCGTGAACCCGCCACAAAGCGCCATCCTCGGCATGCACGCGATCAAGGAGCGCCCCGTTGCGGTGGACGGTGAGGTGGTGATCCGGCCGATGATGTATATCGCCCTCTCCTACGACCACCGCCTGGTCGACGGCGCCGATGCCGTACGCTTCCTCGTCGCGATCAAGGACGCAATCGAGGACCCGGCACGCCTGCTCCTCGACGTCTGACCCCGCGTCGGCCCCGAACCCCGCCTCCTGCTGTCTGCAGCGACACGGCCCATGAATGAACGGGCGACGCTGCCTGTGGTGTTCAGGTGCGATCGACGGGGCGGCGGTACGGGCCCGGGCGCAGCCCGAATAGCAGCATGGCGGCGCCGACCAGGCCGAGCGGCCAGGACGGCCAGGCCAGTCCGAGCCAGGTGGACACGTCGAGCTGGGTGGCCAGCCCCGCCAGGGCGAGCAGACCCGCGCCTCCCCAGGCCTCGTGCCGCCTGCGGTTCTGGCGGCGCAGCCCCTCTTCAAGATCGCGGATCTGCTGGCGCAGGGCGGCGTCGCGCTCGGCGCGCTGTTCCTCCACCGTGAGGGCCTTTTCCAGGTGCATGGGCATTTCGGGCAGCTGGGCGAGCAGGCGCGGCAGGTGCTGCTGCGCATTGCGGATGAATGCGCGCACGCCCATGCGCTCGTGCATCCAGTCCTCGATGAACGGCTTGGCGGTTGTCCACAGGTCCAGCTGCGGATAGAGCTGGCGGCCCAGACCCTCGATGTTCAGCAGGGTCTTCTGCAGCAGCACCAGCTGCGGCTGCACCTCCATGTTGAAGCGTCGCGCGGTCTGGAACAGGCGCAGCAGCACCTGGCCGAAGGAGATCTCCTCCAGCGGGCGCTGGAAGATCGGCTCGCAGACAGTGCGGATCGCCGCCTCGAACTCGTCCACGCGGGTGTCCTTCGGCACCCAGCCGGATTCCACGTGCAACTCGGCCACGCGGCGGTAGTCGCGGTTGAAGAAGGCGTGGAAATTCTCTGCCAGGTAGCGCTGGTCGGAGTCGAGCAGCGAGCCGACGATGCCGAAGTCCACCGCCAGATAAGTCGGGTTGTCCGGGTGGGTGGCGTCCACAAAGATGTTGCCCGGGTGCATGTCGGCGTGGAAGAAGTTGTGCTGGAACACCTGGGTGAAGAAGATCTCCACTCCGCGTTCGGCCAGCAGCCTCAGGTCCACGTTGCGTTCACGCAGTGCCGCGATATCCGCCACCGGGATGCCGCCGATGCGCTCCATCACCAGCACGCTGCGGCGCGTGTAGTCCCAGATGATCTCCGGGATGTACAGCAGGTGGCTGTCCTCAAAGTTGCGGTGGATCGCGGCGGCGTTGGCGCCCTCGCGGATCAGGTCCAACTCGTCGGTGACGGTCTTTTCGTATTCGTCCACCACCTCGCGCGGGCGCAGGCGCTTGGCCTCGGACCAGTAGCGATCGGCCAGGTCCGCGATCAGGTGCATCACCTCGAGATCCGCGCGGATGGTCTTGAAGATGCCGGGGCGCACGACCTTGACCACCACCTCGCGCCCGTCCTGGAGCGTGGCCGCGTGCACCTGGGCGATGGAGGCCGAGGCGATCGGGGTGTCCTCGAACGTGGCAAAGGCAATCTCGATCGGACGCTCAAGTTCGGACTCGATCAGTGCGCGCGCCTGGTCGCTCGGGAACGGCGGGACCCGGTCCTGCAGCCGTGACAGTTCGATGGCGATGTCGTCCGGCAGCAGGTCGCGCCGGGTGGAGAGCATCTGCCCGAATTTGATGAAGATCGGCCCCAGGTCTTCCAGCGCGCGGCGGATGCGCTCGCCGCGTGTGCCTTCGGTGCGGCGAAACCAATTCCAGGGTGCGAGATAGAGCAGGAAGCTAAGCGGGCGCAGCGGCTTCAGCGTA
This sequence comes from Thioalkalivibrio sp. ALJ4, assembly GCF_000377225.1. NCBI lineage: Bacteria > Pseudomonadati > Pseudomonadota > Gammaproteobacteria > Chromatiales > Ectothiorhodospiraceae > Thioalkalivibrio > Thioalkalivibrio sp. ALJ4. The sequence goes on from NZ_KB897917.1 coordinate 586,073, forward strand.
AACAGGATGACATCGAGGCGATAGCGCACCAGGACCCGCGCGATGGTCCACAGCCGCAGCCCCCGGTACAGCGCGCGGCGCATCAGGCCTGCCGGTCGTCGGTATCGGAGGCGGCCCCGGCCTCCAGCCGGTGCAGGCGTGCATCCAGTCGCGCGACGCCGTCGCGCAGGTCGGAGACGTCCTCGGCAAAGGCCTCGAAGGCCCCGCCTGCTGGCAGCCACTCGAGCTCGTCACGCAGATAGTCGGCCGTGTCCTCGGCGGAGCGGCGGCCGAGGTGACGCAGACTGCCACGAGCCTGATCGAGCAGGTGGCGCAGCGGCCCAGCGGCCCCGACGCCGGCAAAGCGCTCGAACAGCCCCTCCCAGTCGACCCCGGAGTCGCGCAGCGCATGCTGCAGATCGGAGAGCACGGTGGCCTCACCGGTGATGGTCAGCCCGGAGCGGTCGTCCCGGCCCATGGCCGCGGCGAGCGACAGCGGCGATCCCGCCAGCTGCACATCCACCGGTTCCTCGACACCGCCGATGACCTGCAGCCGGTCGGCGGCCCCGACCAGCGAAAAGGCCAGCCCCGGGGGCTCGATCACGATGGCGATTGCACGCCCGGCCAGGCGTGCGCGGTCCTTCTCCGGCGCGCTCGCCAGGTGCTCGTTGAGCGTGGCCTCGATCAAGGCCGTGAGCGGGCTGGGCAGGGCGAGGGGTTCGGTCATGGTGAGGCCCGCATCTCCCTAGAGTTTTGTGCCGCGATGCAGGGCGACGATTCCGCCGGTCAGGTTGTCGTACTCGACGCGCTCCAGACCGGCGTCGCGCATCATGCCGGCCAGGGTCTCCTGATCCGGGTGCATGCGGATGGACTCCGCCAGGTAGCGGTAGCTGTCGGCATCGTTGGCGACCAGCTTGCCCATCAGCGGCAGCATCTTGAACGAATAGATATCGTAGATCGGGCGCAGCGGTGCCATCGGCTGCGAGAACTCCAGCACCAGCACGCGCCCGCCGGGCTTGATCACCCGGCGCATCTCGGCCAGCGCGCGTTCCTTGCGGGTCACGTTGCGCAGGCCGAAGGCGATGGTCACGCGGTCGAAGTAGTCATCCGGATAGGGGAGCTGTTCCGCGTCCGCCTGCACGAAGTCGAGGTTGCCCACGTGGCCCTCGTCCAGCATGCGGTCGCGCCCGGCCTCCAGCATCGAGGCGTTGATGTCGCAGACCACGATCTGCCCCTTCGGCCCGACGCGTGGGGCAAAGGCCCCGGCCAGGTCCCCGGTACCCCCGGCCAGGTCCAGGATCTTCATGCCCGGGCGCACGCCGGTGCGCTCCAGCGTGTAGCGCTTCCAGATGCGATGGACGCCCATCGACATCAGGTCGTTCATCACGTCGTAGCGCGAGGCGACCGAGTGGAAGACCTCGCCGACCCGTGAGGCCTTTTCGGACTCGGGGACGCTCTGGTAGCCGAAGTGGGTCTTGCCGGGTTCTTCTTTCATTGTCAGTGCGTCTTGCGCTCGTGGCCGGCCTCTTTCAGCCGATCCAGGTAATCCTGCCACAGACTTTCCTGCTCCGTGCCGAGCTTGTGCAGGTAATCCCAGTCGTAGATGCCGGTGTCGTGGCCGTCGGAGAACTCCAGCTTCACTGCATAGTTACCGACCGGCTCGATGCCGGTGATGTTCACATCCTCCTTGTCCACCTGCAGCACCTCCTGGCCCGGCCCGTGCCCGCGCACCTCGGCGGAGGGCGAGTACACGCGCAGAAACTCGCAGGGCAGCTCGAAATGCGAGCCATCGGAGTAGGTCAGCTCCAGGATGCGCGACTTCTGATGCAACTGGATATCGGTGGGTCGGTGCTTACTGCTCATGCGGCCTCCAGAATCCTCGGTCGGGGCGAGCCCGGAAAGATCTTGCGCAACCGCCCAAGGCGGCCATCGTCAAAGGACTGCGAGGATACCAGCCCAGCACGCTAGCGTGGCATCTCCCACGCGCAGCGCGGGCCTGACGGAACGGCCGGTCGCGCGCGAAAGCCTGAACGAACACTGAGGCCAGCGCTGCTTGTTACCCGTAGTTCCGGGTGAATGGGAAACAAGCTGGGTTGATGTTAACGGAACAAATGCAAGGAACCTTGGTGTTAATTTGCGGGGATTTTTTGAACACAAGTGCCACCATTTGGGGCGATTTGTTGACGCCAACGGCACTTGGGACGGATGGTCCTGTTTCTTCCTGGATGCCGTAAGCGAACAGGCCCAAAGCAGCATGCACGTGGCTCGCTCCATCCGCGATCACTACGAGGCGATGAAGGTGCGTTTTGCCGAGGTGCTCGGCTCGCGGTATTTCGTCCTCGCCCTGGACTATCTGGTTACCTGGACGGTATTTCCCAACAGTCGCCTCACTTGAAGCACCCGGATTCCCCGACAAACGGCCGCACGGTTCACCCGCGTGCTCCTTGAAGAGGGCCTTCTGCAACCGGTACGCGGGGTGGCAGGCGGCAGGGCCGGCTTTAGAGGATGTAGCGGGAGAGGTCTTCGTTTTCGACCAGGTCGCCGAGGCGTTCGTCGACGAAGCTGCGGTCGACTACGACGGCGCCGTCGACGTCCGGGGCGCGGTAGGCGACGTCCTGCAGCAGGCGTTCCAGCACGGTGTGCAGGCGGCGGGCGCCGATGTTCTCGGTGCGCGCGTTCACGTCATGGGCGATCTCGGCGAGGCGGCGGACGCCGTCTTCCTCGAAGCGCAGTTCCACGCCTTCGGTCTTCATCAACTCGGTGTACTGCTCGGTCAGCGAGGCGGTGGGTTCGGTCAGGATGCGCACGAAGGCGTCCACCGACAGCGGGCCCAGTTCGACGCGGATCGGGAGTCGGCCCTGCAGCTCCGGCACGAGGTCGGACGGCTTGGACAGGTGGAAGGCGCCGGAGGCGATGAACAGGATGTGGTCGGTGCGCACCATGCCCAGCTTGGTGGAGACGGTGGTGCCCTCGATCAGAGGCAGCAGGTCGCGCTGCACGCCCTCGCGCGAGACCTCGCCGCTGCTGCCCTTGTCGCTGCCCTTGGCGACCTTGTCGATCTCGTCGAGAAAGACGATGCCGCTTTGTTCGACGCGGTCGATCGCCTGGAGCTTCAGCTCTTCTTCGTTGATCAGGCGCGCGGCCTCTTCCTCGATCAGCAGCTTGCGTGCCTCGGCGATCTGCAGCCGGCGCGATCGGGTCTTCTGGCCGCCAATGTTCTGGAACATCGACTGCAGCTGGCTGGCCATCTCCTCCATGCCCGGCGGGGTCATGATCTCTACGCCGTGCGGGTTCTGCTGCACCTCGATGTCGATCTCGCGCTCGTCCAGGTCGCCCTCGCGCAGGCGCTTGCGCAGTTTCTGGCGGGTGTCGCTGTTGGAGTCGTCCTGCGCGGATTCGGTGAAGCCGGCGTTGCGCGGGCGCGGCAGCAGGGCATCGAGGATGCGCTCCTCCGCCGCGTCTTCGGCCTTGACGCGGTTTTCCTTGATGGCCTCGTCGCGCAGCTGCTTGACCGCGGCCTCGGCGAGGTCACGGATGATCGATTCGACATCGCGGCCGACATAACCGACCTCGGTGAACTTGGTCGCCTCGATCTTGATGAACGGCGCGCGGGCGAGCTTGGCCAGGCGTCGGGCGATCTCGGTCTTGCCGACGCCGGTCGGGCCGATCATCAGGATGTTCTTGGGGGTGACCTCCGGCTGCAGCTCCGGTGGCAGCTGGCGGCGGCGCCAGCGGTTGCGCAGGGCAATGGCGACGGAGCGCTTGGCCTCGTCCTGGCCGATGATGTAACGGTCCAGTTCCTGGACGATCTCGCGGGGGGTCATGTCGGTCATGGCAAAAGGGGCCTTGGTCGAATCGTTCGTGCGGGGCCGGGCGCGTTATTCCGCGTCCAGGCTCTCCAGCGTGAGGTTGTGATTGGTGTACACGCAGATGTCGGCGGCGATGTTCAGCGACTTCTCCACGATGTCGCGGGCCGACAGGTCGGTATTCTGCAGCAGGGCCTGGGCGGAGGCCTGGGCATAGGGGCCGCCGGAGCCGATCGCGATCAGCGCGTTTTCCGGTTCGATTACGTCGCCGTTGCCGGAGATCACGAAGGAGTTCTCGCGGTCGGACACGGCCAGCAGGGCCTCCAGCCGGCGCAGGGCGCGGTCGGTTCGCCAGTCCTTGGCCAGCTCGACCGCGGAGCGGGTGAGGTTGCCGGAGTGTTTCTCCAGCATGCCCTCGAAGCGCTCGAACAGGGTGAAGGCATCGGCCGTCCCGCCGGCAAAGCCGGCCAGGATGCGGTCGTGGTAGACGCGGCGCACCTTGCGCGCGTTGCCCTTCATCACGGTGTTGCCAAGCGATACCTGGCCGTCGCCTCCGAGGGTGACGGCGCCGTCCTTGCGGACGCAGACGATGGTGGTGCCGCGAAACTGTTCCACGGGCGCTCTCCTTTGTGCTGCGGTCGGGGTCGGCCGCCCGCCTTGCTGCATTGCGAGACCGCCAGGGGCTGCTCGCAGGCACGAGGGGGTCAGGTTGTGCCGACGTCCGAGGTTTTTGCGGTCCGGAAGCGGTTGGGTCCCGGTCGTTGCTGTTGGTTCCCCGCCCGGAGAAAGCTGGATTCAGCGTTTGCCTGGCGAACGGTCTCTCCGGGCACGCGGGTGGGCGGCATCATACACCTGTGCCAGGTGCTGATAGTCGAGATGGGTATAGATCTGGGTGGTTTCAAGGTTGGCGTGACCAAGAAGTTCCTGAATGGCTCGCAAATCGCCACTCGATTCCAGCAGGTGACTGGCGAAGGCATGGCGCAGCCGGTGCGGATGCAGGCGCACGTCCAGCCCGGCGCGCCGGCCGGCCTCGGCCACGCGGCGCTGGACTGCGCGGTTGCCGATGCGGGCGCCGCGGCGGGTCACGAACAGGGCGCGTTCGCCGGGTACGGCCCAGTCGCCACGGCGCTTGAGCCAGCTGCGGATCGCATCACGCGCCACCCGCCCCACCGGGACGCTGCGCTCGCGCCGGCCCTTGCCGAGTACCCGCACCAGCCCGGTATCGAGGTCGAGATCCGTCAGGTCCAGCCCGGTCAGCTCGGACAGGCGCAGCCCGGAGGAGTACAGCAGCTCCAGCATGGCCTGGTCGCGGGCGGCCAGGGTCGGATCGAGGTCCTCGGCCGGGGTCAGGGCCTGCTGGGTCTGGTCGACGTCGAGATTGCGTGGCAGGGCGCGCCCCGCGCGCGGTCCGCGCAGGCCGGCGGCAGGGTTGGCTGGCATGCGGCGGTGTTCGACCTGAAAGGCGAAGAAGCCGCGCGCGGCGGACAGAAAGCGCTGGATGGAGCGCGGGTGGCGGCCCTGGCGGGCGAGCTGCCCGGCGATGCGGCGCATGTCCGCGGCCCGGAGATCGGCCCACGGGCCCGTGTGCAGGCCGCGCAGGCGGTTCAGGTCGCGCCGGTAGGCGTTGACGGTATGCGGTGAATGGCCGCGAACATCGCTTAAATGCCCGAGAAAGGCCGCGATATCCGCATCCTGCGGCGGGCTGGAATCAGTCGCCGCCTCAGGCGGCGGCGTGGGTCCGCTCGACATGGCAGCGGATCGATTCGGCCAGCAGGTCGCCGATATGGGTGACGAAATAGATGCCCATGTCGGGCTGGAAACGGTCCGGAGAGTCGCTGGCCAGGCCCAGCACCCCGATGCGGTCGGACTCGTCACCCAGTGGCATCAGGATCGCGGAACCGATGTCGTCGGCCGAATCGAACAGTACGTCCAGCATCTCGCCCGGCACACGGCCGCACTGGGCCTTGCCGCGCGCGAACAGCGGATCGAACGTGCTCAGCTCGCCGGACTCCAGGGCGTGCAGGTCGTCCACCTCGCGGTCGGCCAGGCGGATGCTGACGCGCTCGGCACCCAGCTCGTTGCGCAGGGCGTCCTGGGTCAGCGCCAGTACGGCATCCAGGTTTTCGGCGCGCATCAGGGTTTTGGCCAGTTCGTGCAGGTGCTGGCCCATGCGCTCGTTGTCGCGGGCGCGTTCGACCAGCTCGCCCATGTGCTGCTCCATCGCGCGGTGTTTCTCGCGCAGCAGGGCGACCTGGCGCTCCAGCAGCGACACCGCCCCGCCGGCCGGGTGTGGCAGGCGCAGGATGTCCAGCAGCGGCAGGTGGTCCTGGAAGAAATCCGGGTGATCGCGCAGATAGGCCTCGACGTCGGCCGCAGTAAGCGTTTTGTTGTTCTTGTCGTCCGTCGCCTGCGGCTTGGGGGTGTTTGCAGCAGAGGCGTTGGAGGATTGCCCAGTCATAGATCGATCCAGCCGTTGAAAACCGTGGTGGCCGGTCCGGTTAGCCAAACCGGGGCCTCGGCCTGTGCGTTCCAGCTTAGCACAAGGGTACCGCCCGGCAGCGAGACTTCAACCTCGTCGTCGACCAGGTTGCGGCGGCGCAGAATGGCCATCGCGGCGGCCGCGCCGCTGCCACAGGCCAGCGTCTCGCCGACCCCGCGCTCGAAGACCCGCAGGTTCACATGGCCGCGGTTGCGCAGCGCGGCAAAGCCGACATTCACGCGGCGTGGGAAGCACTCGTGCCGCTCGATCAGCGGCCCGACCTCGGCCACGGGCGCACTCGCGACGTCGTCGACCAGCAGCACGGCATGCGGGTTGCCCATGGACACCGCGCCCAGCGTGAGCGCATGGCCCTGCACGTCCAGGGTGTAGGCGTCGGCCTCGTGTTCGGCGACCAGCGGGATCTGTTCGGGCGTGAACACCGGCCGCCCCATGTTGACCCGCACGCGCTCGTCGTCCTCGACATGCAGCACGATGCGTCCGCCCAGGGTCTCGACCGGGATCTCGCGGGCCTCGGTCAGGCCCTGCTCCCGCACGAAGCGGGCGAAGCAGCGCGCACCGTTGCCGCACTGCTCCACCTCGGAGCCATCGGCGTTGAAGATGCGGTAGCGGAACAGGGCCTGCGTCGGGTCGCCCGGGGGCTCCACCAGCAGGATCTGGTCGCAGCCGATGCCGAAGTGGCGATCCGCCAGATGGCGCAGCGTCGCCTCGTCGAGCCGGACGGTCTGGCGCGTGCCGTCGATGACCACGAAGTCGTTGCCCAGCCCGTGCATCTTGGTGAATTCCAGGCGCATCAGGTGGCCTCCGGCAGCTGCCCGAAGATGACCATGTGCCGGTCCGAGGTGGCGCGGACGGTGAAGCCGTCGAGTCCGGCATCGGCCAGCTGCGCGCGCACCTCGTCGGGTGTGAAGGCGGCATGCAGGGAGTGTTCGAAGTCGCGGCGCAGCACGTCCGGGTCGTTGGCCGCGTACTGCGCGACCAGGGCCTTGAGCGTTTGCTCCGAGTCCGGGCGCCGCAGGTCCATCACGAACACGGCCGCGCCGGGCGCGCCATCGCGCACGATGGCCTGCCAAAGCACCGCGGGCTCATGCAGGTGATGCAGCAGGGAATTGCTGATGATCGCGGCGTACGGGGCGCGCGGGCCGCGCGCTTCGGGCAGGCAGCCCTCGGCCAGGTGTACGCGCGGCGCGGCCGGGTGGCCGGCCATCAGCGCGTCACCGGCGGCCAGCATCGCGGGCGCGCCGTCGAGCCCGTCGACCTCGCAGGCCGGGTAGCGTGCGGCGAAGCGCAGCGAGACATCGCCCGGCCCGCAGCCGAGGTCGAGCACGGGTCCGCTGACCGGGCCGGGGAAGGCCTCGGCGAAGGCGTCCACGAAGCCCTCGTGCGGCGCGGCGAAGTCGGCCTCGGCATAGGCGCGGGCCTGCGCAGGCTCCAGCATAAGCTCCGGTTCGGGGCGGCGCGGGATCATGGGTCCACGCTTCCGGGCGGATCGTCATCGTCCGGGTCCGTGTCTTCTGGGTCTTGGGGCAGCATGCTCTCGCGCATCATCAGGTGATCGACCTGCTCGCGTCGGTTGATGATCTGGAAATGGTCGCCGTCGACCATGATTTCCGGAGGGCGCGGGCGCGAGTTGTAGTTGCCCGCCATCACATAGCCGTAGGCCCCGGCCGAGCGCACGGCGAGCACGTCGCCCGCGGCCAGCGCCAGTTCGCGCTCGCGGCCGAGGAAGTCGCCGGTCTCGCAGACCGGGCCGACGATGTCGTAGGTGCGGGGCTCGGTGTCCTTGCGCCGCACGACCGGGATGATCTCCTGCCAGGCGCCGTACAGGGCCGGGCGCAGCAGGTCGTTCATCGCCCCGTCGACGATCGCGAAGTCGTGGGCCTCGGTGTGCTTGAGGTATTCCACCCGGGTCAGGAACACGCCGGCGTTGGCCGCGATCGCGCGCCCCGGTTCGAGCAGAACCTTTAGTGTGCGCTCGCCCATCACCTCGCGCAGGGCGCTGGCCCAGGCGTCCGGCTCCGGCGGAGTCTCGTCGCGGTAGCGCACGCCGAGCCCGCCGCCGACATCGATATGTTCGAGTTCGATGCCGTCTGCCGCCAGCTGGTCGACCAGCGTCAGCACGCGTTTCAGGGCATCGGTGAATGGGTCGATCCGGGTCAGCTGCGAGCCGATGTGGAAATCGACGCCGGTGGCCTCCAGGTGCTGGCTGTCGCGTACCCGGGCATACAGCGCCGGCGCCTCCTCGATGGCGACGCCGAACTTGTTCTCACGCAGGCCGGTGGCGATATAGGGATGGGTCTCGGCATCGACGTCCGGATTCACGCGGATCGAGACCGGTGCGGTCACGCCTATCTCGGCCGCAACGGACTCCAGCCGCTCCAGCTCCGGGGCGGACTCGACGTTGAAGCAATGGATGCCGACCTGGAGTGCCCGGCGCATCTCGGCCGCAGTCTTGCCGACGCCCGAGAACACGACCTTCGCCGGGTCGCCGCCGGCGCGCAGTACACGTTCCAGTTCGCCGCCGGAGACGATGTCGAAGCCGGCGCCCAGGCGCGCGAGCACGTTCAGCACCCCCAGCGCGGAGTTCGCCTTCACCGCGAAGCAGACCTGGTGCGGCGTGCCGATCAGGGCCTCGCTGAACGCGCGGTAGTGGCGCTCAAGGGTGGCGCGCGAATACACGTAGGCGGGCGTACCCACCAGCTGGGCGAGGTGGTCCAGCGCCACGCCTTCGGCATACAGCGTGTTGCCGTGGTAGTCGAAGTAGTCCATTCAGCGGCGCTCCTCGGTTTCGTCGTCATCGGGCAGGTAGAGATCACCCTTCTGTCCGCAGGAGGCGAGCATCTGCATCGTGCCGAGCACGACCACGACCGCAATCAGGAGCCACTGGGCCTTGCATGAACGCATGTTCGTTCCGGGGTGTCGTTGCAATGAAGGGCAATAGTGTGCCATTGATACGGCGCTGGCTTCAGGTCCATCCGTTGTCATTCACCCGATTTTGAACCCTTGGTGATCTGTTCATCATCGATTCAGCGAACTTTGGGAGGATGAACCTGCCAGACCAGCAGAAGACCACTGAAGCTGGTCAGCGATGGAGCCCGACCCCAAGGAATAGATCCCCGGGGGTCGCCGTCCAAAGCAACAGGCGTAAACGCGGGCAACCGCTAAAACGCCGCCGGATAACCCGGAACTGACCCAAAAAGATGAGAGGAGATCTCCATGATTAGCACCAAGCGTCGTGTCTTCCTGAAAGGCACTCTCGCCGCCGGCACCGTCGGCGTGGCCGTTGGGGCTGGCCTGCTGGCTCCGAGCAAGCTGCTGGCCGCCTGGCCGTCCTCCACGTTCGAGGCCGAGGGCCTGGACGCCGCGATGGAAGCTGCGCTCGGCTCCACCGACATCCCGGATAGCGACGACATCGATCTGAGCGCCCCGGAAATCGCCGAGAACGGCGCCGTGGTCCCGGTTTCGATCGAAACCAGCCTGGACGACGTCACCGAGATCGCCCTGTTCGCCGAGGAAAACGACTTCGCCGCGACCGCCCACTACATCCTGGCCTCCGGCACCAAGCCGAAAGTGTCCAGCCGCATCCGTCTGGGTGAGTCCTCGAACGTCGTGGCCGCCGTGAAGTCTGGCGACAGCTGGTACAAGACGGTCCGCGAAGTGAAGGTCACGGTCGGTGGCTGCGGCGGTTAAGCCGCGCGCCCCAATCGCTGATCGAACCCTATTGGAGGAATAAGATATGTCTATTCGAGTTCGCGCCCAAGAAAGCAACGGCGTTGTTAACGTCCGCGCTCTGATGAGCCACGACATGCTGGTCCCGGATGATGATGGTGGTCCGCACTTCATCGAAACCGTGGAAATCAAGCGTAACGGCGAAGACGCCATTACCGCCTACTGGAACTTCACTGTCTCTCGTAACCCGTTCCTGCAGGTCGAGTTCGACGGTTCCGCCGGCGACACCGTGTCCGTCTCCTGGACGGACAACAAGGGCGAATCCGATTCGACCGAAGTCGAAGTCGGCTAAGGAAGCCTCGCTTCCTGACGTCCAGCCGGGGCCCTCGGGTCCCGGCTTTTTTTTGCCAATTGCATGGCAGGCGAGTGCCCCGATCCGGTGTGCGTACCGGGCCGTGGCCAGCCTTGCTACACTGAGCCTTTGTCGTCTTGAATCGGAATCATGACTGAACGTACTGCTAGCATCCGCCGCGACACCCTCGAGACCCAGATCACCGTCGAGCTCAACCTTGATGGCAAGGGCACAAGCCAGCTGGAGACCGGTGTCCCGTTCCTCGATCACATGCTCGACCAGGTGGCCCGCCACGGCATGGTCGATCTCTCGGTGCGTGCGCAGGGCGACCTGCATATCGACGCGCATCACACGGTCGAGGATGTCGGCATCACGCTCGGGCAGGCGCTGGCCAAGGCCTTGGGGGACAAGAAGGGCATCCGCCGCTACGGCCATGCCTACGTCCCGCTGGACGAGGCCCTGGCGCGGGTAGTGATCGATTTTTCAGGGCGCCCGGGGCTGGAGATGCACGCGGACTTTCGGCGTTCGCACATCGGCGAGTTCGATGTGGATCTCTTTCACGAGTTCTTCCAGGGGCTGGTCAACCATGCCTGGATGACCCTGCACATCGACAGCCTTCGCGGAGACAACGCGCACCACGTGGCCGAGACCATCTTCAAGGCCTTTGGGCGCGCGCTGCGCATGGCGGCCGAGGCCGACCCGCGCGCGCAGGGGATTACCCCGTCGACCAAGGGCAGTCTTTAAAGGGATTTCCCGGCCATGGAAACAGTTGCCGTCATTGACTACGGCATGGGTAACCTGCACTCGGTGGTTCGCGCGCTCGAACACGAGTCCGGTGCCGATCAGCGCATCCTGCTGACGGACGATCCCGACACCCTGCGTGAGGCCGATCGCCTGGTCTTTCCGGGGCAGGGGGCGGCCGGTGATGCGATGCGCGCGCTGGCCTCGCGGGGGCTCGATCGCCTGTTGCCCGAGCTGACTGCGGATCGGCCCTTCCTTGGCCTGTGCCTGGGGCAGCAGATCCTGATGCAGCACAGCGAAGAGAGCGGCGGGGTCGATCTTCTGGGCATACTGCCGGGGCGGGTCGCACGTTTCCCGGAATGCGATGGCCCGGACGGCCGGCGCCTGAAGATCCCGCACATGGGGTGGAACCGGGTCCTGCCGACGGGCGAGCACCCCCTGTGGCACGGCCTGCCCGAGACGCCGTGGTTCTATTTTGTACACAGCTATCGCGTGTTGCCGGAGAACGAGGCGGATATCGCCGGGCGCACCGATTATGGCGAGACCTTTGCCTCGGCACTGGCGCGCGGCTCGCTGTTCACCATGCAGTGCCACCCGGAGAAGAGCGCCGCCTGCGGGCTGCGCCTGTTGCATAACTTTCTGCGCTGGGACGGTGAGGGTCCCGGGGCTGCGTGAGGAGTCCAAGATGCTGGTCATTCCTGCAATTGATCTGAAGGAAGGCAAATGCGTGCGCCTGCGCCAGGGCAAGATGGAGGATTCCACCGTGTTCGGCGAAGACCCGGTGGAGATGGCGAAGCGCTGGGTAGATGCCGGGGCGGAGCGCCTGCACATCGTCGACCTGGATGGCGCCTTCGCGGGCCATCCGCGTAATGCCGAGGCCGTACATGCGATCGCCGAGGCCTTCCCCGACCTGCCGATCCAGATCGGCGGCGGGATTCGCGACGAGGACACCGTGCAGGCCTATCTGGATGCCGGGGTGGAGTTCGTGATCATTGGCACCCGGGCGGTGAGCGCGCCGCACTTCGTCAATGACCTGTGCCTGGAGTTTCCCGGGCGCATCATCGTCGGGCTGGACGCGAAGGACGGCAAGCTGGCGGTGGATGGCTGGTCGAAGCTGTCGCACCACGATGTGATTGATCTGGCCCAGCATTTCGAGGCCGATGGTGTGGTGGCCTTCGTCTATACCGATATCGCCCGCGACGGGATGATGAAGGGCCCCAATGTCGAGGCCACCGCCCGCCTGGCCAGCAACGTGCGCGTGCCGGTGATCGCCTCTGGCGGGATCAGCTCGCTGGATGACCTGCGCCAGCTCGCCGAGAACGAGGAAGAGGGCATCACGGGGGCCATCGTCGGACGCGCGCTGTACGAGGGCGCGTTCACGCTCGAAGAGGCGCGCAAGGCGGCGTCCGGGGGCTGAGATGCTGGCCAAGCGCATCATCCCCTGCCTGGATGTCGATGCCGGCCGCGTCGTCAAGGGCGTGAACTTTGTCGGCATCCGCGATGCCGGCGACCCGGTGGAGATCGCGCGGCGCTACAACGCGCAGGGCGCGGACGAGATCACCTTCCTCGATATCACGGCCTCCAGTGACGACCGCGACACCATCCTGCATGTGGTCGAGGAGGTGGCGCGCGAGGTCTTTATCCCGCTGACCGTGGGTGGCGGCGTGCGTGCGGTGGAGGACATCCGCCGCCTGCTGAATGCCGGGGCCGACAAGGTCTCGATCAATACCGCCGCCGTGCACCGCCCGGAGCTGGTGCGCGAGGCGGCCGACTGGGTCGGCAGCCAGTGCATCGTGGTGGCGATCGACGCCAAGCGCGTCAGCGCGGAAGGCGAGTCCCCTCGCTGGGAGGTGTTCACCCACGGTGGGCGCCGCGAGACCGATCTGGAAGTCGTCGAGTGGGCGCAGCGGATGGAGTCCCTCGGGGCCGGCGAGATCCTGCTGACCAGCATGGACCGTGATGGCACCCGGATCGGGTTCGATCTGGAACTGACCCGGGCGGTCAGCGATGCGGTGGGTATCCCGGTCATTGCCTCCGGCGGCGTGGGCGAGTTGCAGCACCTGGTCGAGGGCGTGACCGAAGGCCATGCCGACGCAGTGCTGGCGGCCAGCATCTTCCATTTCGGTCAGCACACGGTGGGCGAGGCCAAGGACGCGATGGCCGCGGCAGGTGTGCCCGTACGGCCGAACGACGCCGGGGTGGCCGCCTGATGGCCGGGCGTGCGTCAGATGCCCTGGCGGGTGCCGAACTCCTGAGCGCGCTGGCCGAGGTGATCGAACAGCGGCGCCAGGCCGACCCGGAGCAGTCCTACGTGGCGAAGCTGCACGCCCGGGGGCTCGACGAAATGCTGAAGAAGCTCGGCGAGGAGTCGGCGGAGACCATCATCGCCGGCAAGAACGACGACAGCGACGCGCTGGTGTCGGAGATGGCGGACCTGTGGTTTCATAGCCTGATTGTGCTCGCGGCCCGGGGCCGCCACCCCGACGACGTCCTCGACGAGCTGGCTCGGCGCTTCGGGTTGTCCGGTATCGCGGAAAAGGCCGCGCGCCGGGCCAGTGGGCAGCGCTCTGATAAAAACGATAAATAAAACGCTGCGTATTGATTATGGGCCTGGCGCCGTTCAGGCTTATCCCAAAGTTGAATGATCTTGGAGAGAGTCCATGGGTATTGGTGGCATCAGCATCTGGCAACTTCTTATTATCCTGCTCATCGTCGTGCTGCTGTTCGGCACGAAGAAACTGCGCAACATGGGCGGTGACGTCGGCTCCGCGCTGAAGAACTTCCGTCAGGCGGTCAAGGACCCGGACGGCCAGAACAAGCAGGATGACAACGCGGAAGGCCAGGATGGCGAGACCCCTGAGGTCGAGGACCAGACCGGCGACAAGGGGCGTGTGGTCGACGGCGAGGTGAAGAACAGCTCGGAGCAGGAAACCGAGACCTCGCAGTCGGACAAGAAATCCTGATCCGCGCCCCGCGCGGAACGGCCGGACTCGGGCGGCGCTAGCGCATGTTCGACATCGGTTTCTGGGAGATCATCATCATCGTGCTGGTCGCGCTCCTGGTCGTCGGACCGGAGCGGCTGCCCGGCCTTGCGCGCGAGATCGGCCGCTGGGTGGGCAAGACCCGGCGTTTCGTGCACAGCGTGCGTTCGGATTTCGAGCAGGAACTACAGACCGACGAGCTGCGCAAGATGCTCCAGAGCCAGGAGCGCGAGATCCGTCAGCTCAAGGGCACCATGGAGGAGACCGAGAAGGATCTCCGCGAGGACCTCGAGGAAACCGAAAAGGATCTGCGCGAGGACCTCGAGGGGAAGCCCGCCGCCCGCAAGGGCCTGACGCAGGACCACCTGAAGGCCCTGGACGACAAGCGCGCTGCAACGGATAAACAGACGAAGAAGCCGGCCGTGCGTGAGCGCCGCCCGGCGGATGCGGACGACGCCCAGGACGAGGCCGATCCCGAGCAGGCTGAAGTGCGTCGGGTGCCGACCCGCTCGGGTATAGACGGCAACCTGATGACCGACGACCCGGCGCTGGAAGCCGAACGCAAGGCACGCGTTGAAGAGGCGGATCGACCCAAGCGCAAGAAGCCGGCTGTGCGCCCGCGTCGCACCGCGAAGTCGGATACCCCCGAGTCCGGGGGCCGCCAGGATGCCGCCTCGGACCAGTCAAGCGACTCCACTCACGACGACCAGGCCCCCGACAAGCACTCATGAGCAAGACCAAGCCGGAGGTCGAACCGAGTCCGGAGGCCACCGAAACCCTGCTCACGCACCTGATCGAGCTGCGTGATCGTGTCCTCAGGATGTTCATCGCCATTCTGGTGGTGTTCCTGGTGCTGTTCCCGTTCGCCAACCCGATATACACGTGGCTGGCGGATCCGCTGATGCAACACCTGCCGGAAGGCACCAGCATGATCGCGATCGACGTCGCCGCGCCGTTCCTGATCCCGTTCAAGCTGGTCCTGCTGTTGGCGGTGGTGATCAGCATCCCGTACCTGCTCTATCAGGTCTGGTCGTTTGTTGCGCCGGGGCTGTACAGCCACGAAAAGAACATGGCCCTTCCGCTGGTGGCCTCGTCCACCATCCTGTTCTACCTCGGGATGGCCTTCGCGTATTTCGTTGTTTTTCCGCTGATCTTCGCCTTCTTCACCGCGACCGCCCCCGAGGGGGTCTCGGTGATGACCGACATCTCGCGCTATCTCTCGTTCGTGATCATGCTGTTCATCGCGTTCGGCATCGCATTCGAGGTGCCGGTGGCGACGATTCTTCTGGTCTCGCTGGGGGCGACCACACCCGACAAGCTGGCCAAGAAGCGCCCCTACGTAATCGTGGGGGTGTTCCTGATCGGCATGGTGCTCACGCCGCCGGATATCATCTCGCAGACGCTGCTGGCCTTGCCGATGTGGCTGCTGTTCGAGATTGGCCTGATCCTCTCGCGCATCATGGAGCGCAAGAAGGCCGAGAAGCGTCGCGCGCAAGGGGGCGATGAGCCCGATGACCTGAGCGATGACTCCGGCGATGGGCCCGACGACCCGGACGGTGGGCCTGGTGGTGGCGGCAAGGGTGCGTCTGGCACCTCTAGCCGCAAGGCCGCAGCCGCCACGGCCACGGCTGGAGCGGCCAGCTCCAGCTCCAGCGCCGGGGCTCGGGAGACCCCGGCCTCCGCGCGCGCGGGCTACACCCCGATGACCGACGAGGAGATGGATGCCGAACTCGACCGCATCGAGGCGGAACAGGCCGAGCTCCAGCGCCAGAAAGAGGCGCGCAAGTCCTCGGAATCGCAGACGGACGAAACTCCAGGCACCGATCTGTCGCAAGATGACACGCCTCAGGAACCTGCCCGTGACGATGCCCGGGCCGACGAGGGGCCCTCGCAGGAAGACTATGACGAGGGGCGTTTCCGCTAGGAAACATTGATCGGTGTTTCCCGGTAGACGCTGACTGTTTCACACGCCAGCGTCTACTGGATCCCCGCGGTGTCCATCTGCGCATTGGAACTTGCTAAAATGCCCGGATAACCCATTGACCCAGGTAATGAACCCGCGATGGCCGACCCGCGTCCGACCCCCCGCCGCCCCGTCCTGCTGATCGTTATGGACGGGGTCGGAGTAAACCCCTCCAAGGTGAACAACGCCTACGCCGAGGCCAACACGCCGCGCCTCGACGAGTACCTGTCTACCCATGCGCATACCACGCTGGATGCCTGTGGCCGCGCCGTCGGCCTGCCGGATGGCCAGATGGGCAACTCCGAGGTGGGCCATTTGACCCTGGGTGCCGGGACCGTGATCAACCAGGATCTGGTGCGCATCGACGACTCCATCGCCGATGGCAGTTTTTACGAGAACGACGCCCTGGTCAGTGCCGCCCGCGCGGCCGCGAATAATGACCTGCCGCTGCACCTGATTGGTCTGGTGTCCGATGGTGGCGTTCATTCGCATATCCGCCACCTGCGCGCGCTGGTCGAGATCTGCCAGCGCGAAGGCGCCCGGCCGATGGTGCACATGATCACCGACGGTCGCGACACGGCCCCGCGTTCCGCGCTCAACTACCTCGACCCGCTGGAAGAGGAGCTGGCCAGCGCCGGCGGCGCCATTGCCACGGTATGCGGTCGTTATTACGCCATGGATCGCGACAAGCGCTGGAGCCGCACCGAAAAGGCCTTCCGCGCGATTGCCTACGCCGAGGGCGAGCCCGCAGGGTCGGCGCGCGAGGCCATCGAGGCCGCCTACGCCGCCGGCGAGGACGACGAGTTCATCAATCCCCGCATCATCAACGGCGGTGCCCCGCTCGGGCAGGACGCGGTCTGCGTGCTGTTCAACTTCCGCAACGACCGGCCGCGTCAACTGACGGCCGCGCTGGGGCTGGACGACTTCGACGGCTTTGACCGTGGTGAATTCCGCCCGGTGGCCGAGACCTGTCTGACCGAGTACGACCCGCGCTTCCTGTCGCCGATCGCCTTCCCGCCCGAGCGCCCCTCGACCACCCTGGGGAGCACGATCGCCTCTGCCGGTATCCCGCAGTTCCACTGCGCGGAGACCGAAAAGTACGCCCACGTCACCTTTTTCTTCAATGGCGGGAAGGAAGAGCCCTACGCCGGAGAACAGCGCGTGATGGTGCCCTCGCCGCCAGTGGATACCTACGACGAACAGCCGGAGATGAGCGCGGTTGAGGTGGCCGACGAGACCATCAAAGCCATGGAAGGCGGGCGCTACGGGTTCATCCTGGTGAACTTTGCCAATGGCGACATGGTGGGCCACACGGCCAAGCGCGAGGCCCTGCTCCAGGCGGTCGAGGTGCTGGATCGCGAGGTCGGACGCGTGCTGGATGCCGCGAAGGATGCGGGTTATTCCGTGATCGTGACCGCTGACCATGGCAACTGCGACGAGTACATCGACCCGGTGACCGGCGACCCGCACACCCAGCACACGATCTACCCGGTGATGTGCATGATTACCGACTCGCAGCGCTGGCGTCTGCGTACCGGCGGCGGTCTGGCCGATGTGGCCCCGACGGTGCTGGAATTGATGGGGGTACCCAAGCCCGCCGCAATGGGTGGCTGCAGCCTGTTGCTCGAGGAAGTCCCCGAGCCGGCATGAGGCCGATCATGTATACGCGCTACGACGACATCCCGGCCTATGACACCAAGGACGGCTCCGAAATCCGCGAGCTGATGCACCCGGATTCCCATGGTAATGCGGCCCAGAGCCTCGCCGAGGCAGTGGTCGCCCCGGGCGCGACCACGCACCTGCATCGCCATGCGCAGACCGAGGAGCTCTACCACATCACCCGCGGGCGCGGAGAGATGCGGCTCGGGGGGGAGACCTTCGAGGTGACGGTCGGGGATACCGTCTGCATCCACCCCGGTACCCCGCATAACATCCGCAATACCGGGACCGAGCCGCTGCATATCCTGTGCAGTTGCGCGCCACCCTATTCGCACGGCGACACCGAGCTCTTGTAGCCGGGGCTCGGCTTGCTCAGGCGGGGGGCGTCCGTTCCGGGCGGTCCGCCTCCGTATCCTCCTCCAGTATCAGCGTCCGCTCGCTGTCGGATTCCGCTTGCGGGGCTTGCTGTTGGGGTGCCGGGCGCTGCTTCATGCGCGCCTCCAGCGAGTCCGCCATCGCGTTGTAGGCGGCATATACCCGTTCGAAATCATCGCGTCGCCGGGCGCGGATGCGCGTGTCCAGCCGGCCTTGTCCGATCTGATCGAGGGCCCCGCGCAGAGTGTCCAGTGGCGCCTGCAGCCGTCGTGCGAGTACGTAAGCACCCAGCGAAACGGCGAGCAACGTCACCAACGCGAGCAGCGTCAGGGCCAGCAGTGTGGTCTGATTGGCGGCACGCAGCGAGCGGGTCGAGAGGCCCACCTGCAGCCGCCCGATCTCGATCTCCTGAAAGCGCACGGGTGCCTCGAACAGGAACATCTCGCGCCCGTCCGGGTCCTCCAGAGACCAGATCGCCTGGCCCCCGCGACGGGTCAGCAGGTGCTCCTCCGGGGGCGATTCAAATGGGCTGCCAAGCGATGCGCGATCGCTGCTCGCCACCACGCGCCCCTGGTGGTCCGCCACGCTCAATAGCGCGATCTCGCGATTGTCCTGCATGTCCTGCAGCCGCCCCTGTACGGCGATGGTGTCCTCCAGCAGCAGGTCCTCCGCGCTCTCCACCGAGATGATCTGCGCCAGCGTGGACCCGTAGTCGAAGGCCAGGTCCGTGATCACCTCGTTCTGTTTTTTCTGCACCAGGGCGCCGGCGGCTGCCAGCGTGATGGCCACGGTCGCTCCGAGGATTGCCGGCCAGCGCCACCGCAGCGGGATGATCCGCCGTCCGGCGCCGGCGCGTTCGCGTTCCATGCGCTCTTCGTCGATCCGTTGCAGCTCTACTAGCAGCTCTCCGGCTGACTGGTAGCGCTGGTCCGGTTGTTTCTCCAGCAGCCGTTCGACCAGCTCGATCAGCTCCGGGGGCCAATCCCGGACGATCGGGCGCAAGGGCGGTGGCGGGTCGCGCACCACTCGGGTCAGCAGCCCTTCGACCTCGTGCCCGCGAAAGGGTGTCGAGCCGGTGAGCAGTTCATACAGGACGACCCCCACCGAGTAGAGGTCCGCTCGGGCGTCGGTGGACAGGCCACGAATCTGTTCCGGAGCCATGTAGTGGGGCGAGCCGGCGACGTAGCCATCCGAATCGGCCCGCCAGGCAGGATCATTCAGGGTCTGGGCGATGCCGAAGTCCATCACCTTGATGTTCACCGTGGCGCTGGTGACGATGATGTTCTCCGGCTTGATATCGCGATGCACCACACCATTGCGGTGGGCGTAATCGAGCGCCTCGGTCAGCTGGATCGCGATCTTGAGTACGTTGCGCAATAGCAGCGGGCGGAACTGCTCGGCGAAGGCGGCGAGCGTAATCCCGTCCAGCAGTTCCATCGCGATAAACGGGCGGTCCCCGGATTCGCCGACGTCGAAGATCGTCACGATCCCCGGGTGGGTCAGTGTGCCGGCTGCGCGCGCCTCCACCAGAAACCGGCGGCGATACTCGGGCCGGCGTGCGTAGTCATCCTGCAGGCACTTGATCGCAAGTTCGCGGCGAATCTCCGGGTCGAAGCCGCGATAGATTACGGCCATCGCCCCGCGACCGATCTCCTCGCCTACGCCATAGCGACCGATGCGCTGCACGCCGGACGGCTCGTTCAGGTGTTTTCGAGCAGGATGCGCGCGACCGCGGCGAGCACCAGAATCGCCACTGCCACGCCGATCCAGCGCCAGGAGGACCGCCGGACGCCACCGACGGGCACGGCCTCGGAGCCGTCATCCCGGCGCCGGAAGATGAACTCCGCGCGCCCGAAACGGACATGGTCGCCGTCATTCAGCGTGGCCTCGTGCACCTTGCGCTGGTTCACCCAGGTGCCGTTCGTCGAGAGAAGGTTGACCACGCGGCAGGCCCCGCCGTCGTTGACCAGCCAGGCGTGTTGCGACGAGACACTGCCTTCCTGCAGCACGATGTCATTGTCGCCCTGTCGGCCGACGGACTGCTTGCCGGGTTTGAGGGTCAGGCGTTGCTGGCGGAAGGGTTCGGCGACGCCCACCAGGACGGGGTGTCCACCGGGGGGCGTTCGCGACTGCTCTGCGGTGGCTTCCGTCTCGGGCAAAGTCGCGCCCTGGAACAGCATGGTCCCTTGCGGCCCACTACGCTCGCGTTCACTGTCTCGTCCCTGATCGCTCATGCGGCCTCCATTGCGCAGCTGCGGTGTACCGCCCGAGTATGCCTTTCGCCCCAATGGCGAACAATGCACGGTGCCCCGGTCAGGCTGCTATGCTCGGAACCGTTCCCAACCCAACGGACAGGAGTATTCGCATGGAAGCAGAATCGACAGGCAACCCGCAGCTTCGCGAACTGATCGAACCACTGGTGCGCGGCAAGTTCTGGATGCAGCTGATCGGTATCATGCTGATCATCTCGGGCGTGCTCACTGCCCTGTCCATTGTCGGCATCCTGATTGCCTGGATCCCGATCTGGGCCGGGGTGGTGCTGATGCAGGCGGCGGGCGCCTCGCAGCGCGCCTTCGACAGCGCCGACCCGCTGGAGATCAAGTACGCACTAAGCCGACTGCGCATCTACTTCACCATCTTCGGCGTGCTGCTGCTGATCTACCTGGCCCTGATGATCGTCGGCATGCTGTTCGGCATTGGCGCTGGCATGATGGGCCTCGGCGCCATGGGCGAACACATGTAGGTGCGCAGCAGGCCCCCGGTCATTTGGTCGGCGGCTAGAACGGGATCTGCACCCGCATCCCGATGGCGTGATCCGTCATGTTGTTGGAGAAGCGGCCACGGTAGTCCACACGAACCGAACCGGAGTCCCCAGCGAGAATTTCCAGACCAGCGCCCATGTCCGCCACTGTGCGGTCACGGCTTCGGCTGATTCGAAACGAATCGCCGCCCCCCTGGAACGAGGCTGTAAGTTGGGTCTCGTCCGAGGTATACCGAGTGGCGCCCGCCGAGAGATAGGGGCGTACAAGTGTGTCATTTCCGGTCTCGAATTCGGTACCCCAGCGTGTACCCAGCGCGATACTGCCGGCGCGGTCGCGCTCGCTGTCCACGTCCAGTGCCTCGGGCCCACCGCTTTCGGAGAATCCACCCAGGCGGACCTGCCGGTAGCCAAGCCCGGCATAGGGCTTGAGGTAGGACCCACCTAGATCGATCTCGTACTGCGCATGGAGGTCGATCCCCAGGTGGCGTACGCGATAGTCGGCAGTGAGTTCGGATGGTTCGCCGGTGAAGTCGACGACGCGCGTGCTGTCATGCCAGCCGTAACCGCCCGACACTGACCCAGAAACCATCCACGGCCCTGGAGCATATTTGAGTACAGCGCCGGCATGCATGCGGTCCACTTCTGTCTGCGCGCCGGAATCCGACTGTACATCGCCGCGTTCGAATCCCACTCCGCCTCCGAGATGCCAGTCGTTGGCAAGTGCGCGTTGCACGCCGGTGGATACCGAGATGCTGTTTTCCTCGAATCCAGCCTGGCGCGAGGTGGAATCCTGGTCCAGATTCCGCCGTCCGAGCCGTACCCAGGCGCACTCGCCCTGGCGCACATGGACATGTGCGCCGGAGTCCACGCTGCAGCTAAGCAGGTCACTGGCGAACACGCCGGCCGCGTGGGTCGCGCTGGCGGCGCTGTTCATATGGGGCTCGGGGCTGAGCTGTTCGTAGGCCTGTGCCAATTCGGCAACATCCGAGACAGAGAGCAGGGCGCCGAACACGGTGTCGAGGTCTCCTGTTGACCCCGTCGCCCACAGCCCTTCGATAACCCCGTGCACGGACTGCTGGTTGGAGTTCAGTCCGGTTACCGTTTCGGGGATGTCGATTTCCGCGCTCAGGCCCAGCTCGCTGGCCGAGGAGAAGTCCAGTTTGTAGTCCACGAAGAGCGTATCTTGAACATTCATCCCCTCGTCCGTGACCCCGCCCGTTGCCGCGGCGATGGTGAAGCTTCCGGAATCGTCCGGAACCAGGATTCGGGGGACGACCTCGCCATTCAGGGAGGCGGTTCCGGAGATATCCAGGAAATCGGAATCGCCGGAAACCATGTCCAGGGAAACCTGATAGCGCCCAGTAGCGGTGTTGGTCCAGTCACCGGCGACCTGGGTGGTCACGATCCGATTTGTGCCACCCGGGTTGAGCCAACCGCGGTTCTCCAGCGTGCCGCCGTTTAGGTCGACGATGGCCTCGCTCTCGAACCGGCCGGCCTCCTGATTGAACAGGGCGTTACTGCCAGTTCCGAGGTCCACGTCCCCTGCCAGCAACCCCGTGTTGTAAATCGTGTCGTCGCCATCACCACCGAGTACGGCGCGCCGCGACATCGAGGTCAGCACCCCGTCGTTCCAGACCGTGTTGCTGCCCGACCCCTCGAGTTGTAGCCCATAGTATCCCGGCCCCCCGATCACCGACCCATCCGTGATCCGTACCTCGATATCGCGCGCCGACCCGCCGTCGCTGATGGCATGGATCGCCTGTTGCCCGGCCCGGATGTGGCCGGAGCTCAGGACAGACACGGCAGTCGCGGAATCCGACACCCCGCTGATCGAGGAATGGGCGACGATACCTCGGCCGTCCGCGTCAATCTCGCCGTGGTGTTCCACCCGGACCCGCGCGACCTCCACTGCATCGATCACCATGATCCCGGCCCGGTGATTGGATTGATCGACCGATATGTCGTTTATGGCCTCCCCATCGGGCTCGCCGCCTGCGCCGTCTCCTGCTTCCTGCATCTCATCGGTATTGGCCTGATTGACATGCTCCTTCTGGGCGACCTCGGCGTTCGCACGCGCCACGATGCCGTCACCCCCGGCACGGATGTCCCCGTGATTCGAAACTTTCGTGCTGGCCAGCGATCCCCCGGATATCAGGAGGATCTGCTCGCTTTCGTTTTCTTGACCCAACCGATGGTGGTATTCGGCGGAGCCTCCGGCTCCTCCGTCACCATCGTTGCCGTCCGACCCGATGCCTCCTTCGCCTCCGTCTCCGCCCACAAGTCTGGTTTCGACTTCTGCCGAGTTGGTCTGATCGAGAATCTGTACCTGTACCAGTGACACCCCACTTTCGGCGGTGATGCCGCGGCCGCCGGCAAACACGCGACCGGAGTTCTCCACTTCGACTTCGGCAAGACGGCTATGCGACAACAACACGATCTGGCCTGCCTCGTTGGATTGCGACCAGATGAGCTCTGCCAGAGTGTCCCCACCATCCCCACCATCCGCACCGGCGCCACCGTCGACATCCCCGGCGCCTCCGGCACCAGCATCGCCCGCGGTCGCGTCAAACGCATCCATTGCCTGATTGGCCTGCTCCCCTTCCTGCACCTGTACGATGTCGGTAGAGACGCGTGCGACGATGCCGCCCCCTCCCGCCTGGACCGATCCCGCGTTGCGTACCTCGGCCTGGCCGATACGCGAATCAGTCAGTACAAGGGTTTGAGCCAGCTCGTTGGACTGATTCAGGCGCAGCTCTGCCAGCGCATTGCCCCCGGCGCCACCGTCTGCACCCGTGTCTGGATCGCCGGCACCACCGTCACCGCCCGACCCGGCCACCGAGCTGGCGTCGCCTGTCACGTCGTTGATCTGTTCGACCTGTTGCACCTGGACCCGGCTCGCATCGACCTCTAGGGCCAGCCCGTATCCTTCTGCGGATACGCTTCCGGTATTGTGGATCCTTCCATGGCCCACGCTGGTCGCGGTCGCGATGTCGGTCTGGCTGGCCTCGCTCGATTGCTCAACATACCGAGTGGAAAGGGCAAGACCGCCAGGCGTGCCCGTGCTGCCCGAATCATCCACCTCGCCCGAGGGCGCGCTCAGTTCGGCCGTGCCCTGCCAGGTATTTTCCTGGATGGCATCCATGATCTGAGTGTCGGGGGTGGTCAGGATTGCTGCGACTCCGTGATCGCCGCTGGTTATATCGCCGTGGTTCTCGATCGCAAGTTCGCCCAACCGAGAATCCGCGGCCACATGGGTCTGGCCCAGCTCGTTGGCCTGCTCGACTGAGACATCACCCAGGATCACTCCCGAGCCGTCCCCGGTGATTTCGGTGCCCGTTCCCACGAAGTCCTGCCCCGAAGTATTGACCTGGTCCGTGTCGAAGACCTGGACCCGAGACGCCGAATGGTCGGCGCGCAGTCCGGCACCTCCGGCCGTTATACGGCCCTTATTCACCAGGCGGGAGCGCCCGACCGTGCTTTCCGACACCACCCGGTGCTGCCTCAGGGTATTTCGCTGCAGGCTGGACTGAATGCCTGCAGAGAGGCTGTTCTCGCCCGCCTCGGCCTGCGCTTCGAGTTCCGCAACGTTGACCTGACCGGCGCCCTGCGTCTGCAGGGTCCGTGCGCGGGAGATCAGCCGCAGGCCGTCGTCACCCGCTACGGCATGCCCGGTGTTTTCCAGGGACGTCCAGCCGGCTTGGCTTTGCACGACCATCAGGTCGCGTTCAATGTGGTTTTCCTGATCCACGTCCTGAATGACCAGCGCCGTCGCATCCACCTCGGACACGGTGGATGCCATCCCCACCATGAAGGCCGCGTTCTCTTGCTGGGGCTCGTGGTCCTCCTGCGACTCGATCCAGTCGTGCACGAGCTCGATGCCTGTGGCTTCACGGGTGAGAGGCAGGCTGTTGCGGCGGGTCAGCCACCCCTCCGACTGTTCGACGATCCGGGCTTCCATCCGGTCATCGTTAATCTGGAGGACCATCTCGATCGTCTCGTCATCGGCATGCAGTGGGGCTGCGATACTGGCACCAAGCGCGGCAGCAACCGCAAGCACGAGCGTCCGGGGCTGCGGGTAAGCGCCAAGGACTCGCTGAAATGATGTCCGACAACATGCGAACCCTTGTTCGGAAATGACGCGCATGCTGGTCCCCCTATTTGTGACAGTCGGCCCGGCCCGCTTGAGGCGGGTTCTCGAGCCTACAAGTCCCATAAATAGGTATTCGAGTGAAAGGTGACGCGTGAGTCCGGCGTTAGGTTTCGCAGCGACCGCTCGTTGGGGTACCCCCCGTACGCGTGGGCGAGCCGTAGCACGGTGCGAAAGGCTGATCCGCTCGGACGTGCTCACCGCCCTGTCCATTGTCGGCATCATCATCGCCTGGACCCCGATCTGGGCCGGTGTGATGCTCATGCGGGCGGCGGGTGTCTGGCATTGCGCATTCGACAGCAAGGACCCGTTAGAGATTTAATACGCGCTGAGCCGACTGCGCATCTACTTCACCATCTTCGGCGTGCTGCTGCTGATCTACCTGGCCCTGATGATCGTCGGCATGCTGTTCGGCATTGGCGCTGGCATGATGGGCCTCGGCGCCATGGGCGAACACATGCAGTAACCGCAGGGCCATCTCCCGCCCGGAACGGCTTCCGCAAGCCGGGGTCATAACGGCCGACCCTGGCAAGCAAGGAACAGGATCTTGGATATAGCAAGGCGACTGCGGGGACGGATGGATCCGCTATACGCGGAGGGCGAGGACACACGGCGAGGGTTTGCGGCCTGGCTGCGTGCCACGCGCATTCCGCAGGTGCGCTACATCGCGTTTCTGACCGCTGCGCTATATCTGTTGTATGCCGCCATCGAGCAGACGGTAGCCGTCGATGCGTCGGGCCAGCGGCTGCTGGCCCATGGCTTGCTGGTGCCCGGCATGTTGCTGGCCGTGGCGGCGATGACTTTCCGCGCGTCGCTCCAGCGTCCGATGTGGGCCTTGCTGATTATCGCGCCAGTGGTCGCGAATGCCGCCAACCTCTACCTGAATGCCGGTTCGCCACAGTTTCTGGTGTTCGCCCCCGAGATCTATCTGAGCATCATGTGGACCTTTGCGATCTCGGGCCTGGCCCTGCGTCAGGCCGCACTGGCCGCTACCGGGATCGTGGTGCTGGTCGTGGCGGCCAGTCTCCTCCAGACCCTGGAGACCGGCTTGCTACAGCTGCACCTGCTGTGGGTGCTGGCGGCGTTTTCGTTTGGTTGCCTGAGTGCCTTCGTGCTGGAACGGGCCCTGAAACTTACCTTCCTGCAGCAACGGGAGCTGGCGCATTCGGCGCAGGTCGACGAGCTGACCTCATTGTCGAATCGTGCGCATATCGAGCAGTTGTTCGAGGAGGAGTGTGCGCGCACCGAGCGCTATGGCCAGCCATTTTCTGTGATCCTGATCGACATCGACTACTTCAAGGCCGTGAACGATACCTGGGGCCACAGGACCGGTGACACGGTCCTCAAACAGTTCGCCGAGCTTCTGCGCCAGAACCTGCGCAAGGTGGATGCCATTGGGCGTATTGGCGGCGAGGAATTCTTCGTGCTGCTGCCACAGACCGACGCCGAGCAGGCGCAGGCGGCGGCCCGCGACCTGCAGGCCCGGATCAACGCCTTTGACTTTGACGCCGTCGGGCGGCGCACCGCGAGCTTCGGTGTGACCGAATACCGCCCGGGCGAGCGCCGGGTCGATACCTTCGACCGGGCCGACCAGGCCCTGTACGCGGCCAAGAAGAACGGACGCAACCGCATCGAGGTGCGTTGAGCCCGGACAAGGGCACAGTAGTGGATTTCCGACGGCCGCTGGTGTGGCCGGTTAGCGTGTTATCGAGGGCCGAAGTGAAAGCGGACACCGGTGCCGATGAAATTGGAACCGCTGGCATCGCTGACCACACCAAAGACGCCGGAGCGGTGATGGATACGCAGGAAGGCCTCCCAGGAACTGTCTCGTGACGCGGACGGCGCGAAGGTGACTTCGGCCATCATGAACGCCTGGGTGCGGCTGGGGCGGCGATCCTCGATGACCGGATCGCCGAAGGCACGCGAGGGGCCGATGCCCCAAGCGGCCGAGGTGTCCACCAGGTGGTCCCAGGGGAAGCGGGTCCAGCGCAGGTTGGCGGCCGCGTTTAGTTCGAAGTGATCCTGCTGACCCCAGTGCCGGGCGACATTGATCTCGCCTTCGAGATGCAGATGGTCACTGAAGCGGTGGAGGCGGCGAGAGATGCCCACGGCCGCCAGGTGCGAGTCCTGCATCGCGGTCTGGAACTGGAGGATCTCGACGAAGCGGGTGTCGGTCCAGCGAGCGCCATAGGCGAAGACCGAGATGTCTGGCCGCTGTTGCACGGCCGCTCCGTCGTCTCGGGCTGTGGCCGCCCCAATCTGACAGGCGGCCAGCAACGCGGCGAGGGCGCTGGCGCTGCGATAGCGGCTGGCGGTCGCGATGCCGTGGTCCTCCTGGCGGTACTTGTGCCGGGCGCAGTACAACAAGCGTAGACGCCCATTCTGCGCGGGGCGAGCGATCGGTTAGTGGCTCGTCACAGAACCCGCCTCCCCGTCAGCCGATAACGCCGCCATGATCGCCTCTTGCGATTGAATCAGCGTGTCCCGGGCTGCCACCCGGGTTTCGTTGTTGGGGCCTCAGGTCTTCCGGTAGATCTCCGCGCCCTTCTCGACGAATTCCACCGCCTTCTCCTGCATGCCCTTCTGCAGGGCCTCGTCAGCGCTGATGCCCTGGGCCGCGGCATAGTCGCGCACGTCCTGGGTGATCTTCATGGAGCAGAAGTTCGGGCCGCACATGGAGCAGAAGTGGGCGACCTTGTGCGCCTCCTTCGGCAGGGTCTCGTCGTGGAATTCGCGCGCGCGCTCCGGGTCCAGTGCCAGGTTGAACTGGTCCTCCCAGCGGAACTCGAAGCGCGCCTTGGACAGGGCATTGTCCTGCAGCTGCGCGCCGGGGAAGCCCTTGGCCAGGTCGGCGGCGTGGGCGGCGATCTTGTAGGTGATGATGCCGTCGCGCACGTCCTGCTTGTTGGGCAGGCCCAAATGCTCTTTCGGTGTCACGTAGCAGAGCATCGCGGTGCCGTACCAGCCGATGTTGGCCGCGCCGATGCCGGAGGTGATGTGGTCGTAGGCCGGGGCAATGTCGGTCACCAGCGGGCCAAGGGTGTAGAACGGCGCCTCGAAGCAGTCCTCCAGCTCCTTGTCGACGTTCTCCTTCACCTTCTGCAGCGGGACATGGCCGGGGCCCTCGATCATCACTTGCACGTCGTGTTTCCAGGCCTTCTGCGTCAGCTCGCCCAGGGTCTCCAGCTCGCCGAACTGGGCGGCGTCGTTGGCGTCGGCCAGGCAGCCGGGGCGCAGGCCGTCGCCCAGCGAGAACGAGACGTCGAAGGCCTGCATGATCTCGCAGATCTCGTCGAAGTGCGTATAGAGGAAGTTCTCCTGGTGATGCGCCAGGCACCACTTGGCCATGATCGAGCCGCCGCGGGAGACGATGCCGGTCACGCGGTCGGCGGTCAGCGGCACGTACTGCAGGCGCACGCCGGCGTGGATGGTGAAGTAGTCCACGCCCTGCTCGGCCTGCTCGATCAGGGTGTCGCGGAACAGCTCCCAGGTCAGATCCTCGGGTTTGCCGTCGACCTTCTCCAGCGCCTGGTAGATCGGCACGGTGCCGATCGGCACCGGCGAGTTGCGCAGGATCCACTCGCGGGTCTCGTGGATGTTTTTGCCGGTGGACAGGTCCATCAGGGTGTCGCCGCCCCAGCGCGCGGACCACACGAGCTTCTCCACCTCCTCCTCGATCGAGGAGGTGACCGCGGAGTTGCCGATGTTGGTGTTCACCTTCACCCGGAAGTTGCGGCCGATGATCATCGGCTCGAGTTCCGGGTGGTTGATGTTGGCGGGGATGATCGCGCGGCCGCGGGCGATCTCCTCGCGCACGAACTCGGGCGTGATCTCGTCCGGGATCGCGGCGCCGAACGACTCGCCGGCGTGTTGCCGCAGCAGCTTCCGGTAGCGCGGGTCGGCGCGCAGCTCCTGCAGGCGGTTGTTCTCGCGGATCGCGACGTACTCCATCTCCGGGGTGATGATGCCCTGGCGAGCGTAGTGCATCTGCGAGACGTTCGCGCCGGCCTTCGCGCGGCGCGGCGGGCGGATGTGCTCGAAGCGCAGGCGGGCCAGTTCCGGATCGGCGGCGCGGGCGCGGCCGTACTCGGAGCTCGGGCCGTCCAGCCACTCGGTGTCCGCGCGTTCGTCGATCCAGGGGCCGCGCAGGTCCGCCAGCCCCCGGTGTAGGTCGATGCTTGCGTCGGGGTCGGTGTAGGGGCCGGAGGTGTCGTAGACCGGGATCGGCGGGTTCTCTTCGGGGGTGCCGGAGGTCATCGTCGGCGTCTGCGCGACCTCGCGATACGGCACGCGGATGTCCGCGCGCGAACCCTCGACGTAACGCTTCTCGGAGTTCGGGAACGGGCGGGTGACCTCCGCGGAGACCTCGGCGGTCTTGCGGGCAAACGACTCGGGGATGGCGCTCATGATCGGACCTCTGCTGACGCGTGGGGCGAAGGGAGCGCGGGCAGGGCGATCGCGGGGGCAGGAACCCCAAGTACAGCAGACCGTTGACCGAGCTTCCCTCCGCCGGTGTTAACCGGTTCAGGTTCAAGGGGACTCTCTCAGCCCGACATGTGGTACGGGCACCCCCAGCTCTGGGCCACGATTGTAGCGCACGCGGCACACATTCGCCTGCAGGCGACAGGGTATCGAGGGTTGTTTTGCGGTACATTGCGCCTTTGTGACATTCTTCGCGCCGCCATGAGCCCCAAGAACTTCGTCTTCGAACTGTTTGGCCGTTCGCCGGTGCGCCCCCTGCAGGCGCACATGGAGAAGGTGCGCGCCTGCATCGCCGAGCTCCCGCCGTTCATCGAGGCCATGGCCCGGGATGACTGGGACACTGCGCGCGTTCAGCAGAAGAAGATCGTCAAGCTCGAGCACGAGGCCGACCGCCTGAAGAAGGACCTGCGGCTGCACCTGCCCAAGGGGATGATGCTGGCGATGTCGCGCCGCGACGTGCTCGACACCCTGCTGATCCAGGACCGCATCGCAAACATGGCCAAGGACATCGCGGGGCTGATGCTCGGACGCCAGATGCAGTTTCCGGCCAATATGCAGGGTCCATTGCAGCGCTTTCTGGATCGCAGTGTGGATGCGGTCAATCAGGCCGGGCGCGCGGTCAACGAGCTGGACGAGCTGGTCGAGGCGGGCTTTCGCGGACACGAGGTCGAGGTGGTCAACGACATCCTGACCGAGCTGGACCAGATCGAGCACGAATCCGACGAGGCCCAGCGCGAGGTACGCGAGATCCTGTTTGCCCAGGAGGCGGAGCTGCCCCCGGTGAATGTGATCTTCATGTATCGCGTGATTGATTCCATAGGCGAGCTGGCCGATCTGGCCCAGCGCGTGGGCAGCCGCCTGCAGCTGATGCTGGCCAAGTAACCACTCGCACCACGTACCGAGGACCGCATGGAATACGGCACCCTGTTGCTCGGCCTTGCAGTCATCTTCGGGCTCTTCATGGCCTGGGGTATTGGCGCCAACGATGTCGCCAACGCAATGGGTACCTCGGTCGGCTCGCGGGCCCTCAACATTCGCCAGGCGGTCTTTGTGGCCGCGGTGTTCGTGTTTGCCGGGGCGTGGCTGGCGGGCGGCGAGGTGACGCAGACCATCCGCAGCGGGATGGTGGACTCGGCACTGCTCGCGGACAGTCCTTCGCTGCTGGTCTACGGCATGCTCGCGGCGCTGGCGGCGGCGGGCACCTGGCTATTGACCGCTTCCTATTTCGGCTGGCCGGTCTCCACCACGCACTCCATCATCGGCGCGATCATCGGCTTTGCGGTGGTGGGCCTCGGATTTGAAGTGGTGCGCTGGGAGCGCGTCGGGACCATCGCGATCTCCTGGGTGCTGTCCCCGATGATCGGCGGGATGATCGCCTTCGCGCTGTTCCGCAGCATCCAGTTGCTGATCCTCGACACCGTCGACCCGTTGAAAAACGCCAAGCGCTGGGCGCCGCTGTATATCTTTCTGACGGCCTTCGTGACTGCGCTGGTCACGATGTTCAAGGGGCTGACGCACGTCGGGCTGGACCTCACTACCGCCCAGGCCTACAGCTTCGCCGTACTGATCAGCGTGGCGGTGGTGGTGGTCGGACTCTTCGCGATCCGGCGCCTGCGTTTCGAGGAGGCCTCCTTGCAAGCCCACGGCTCGCACTTCAGCGATGTCGAGAAGGTCTTCGGCGTGATGATGGTCGTCACCGGTTGTGCGATGGCCTTCGCGCTGGGCTCCAACGATGTCGCGAACGCGGTCGGGCCGCTGGCCGCGGTGGTGGACGTGATCCAGACTGGCGAGGTGGACCCGGAGACCGTGGTGCCGATGTGGGTCCTGCTGCTGGGCGGCTTCGGGATCGTGTTCGGGCTGTTTACCTATGGCCACAAGGTGATCGCCACGGTCGGCACCGGCATCACCCAGCTGACGCCCAGCCGCGGTTACGCGGCCACCGCGGCGGCGGCTGCGACCGTCGTACTGGCCTCCGGTACCGGGCTGCCAATCTCCACCACCCATACGCTGGTGGGGGCGATCCTGGGTGTCGGCATGGCGCGCGGGATCGCCGCGATCGACCTGCGCCTGGTGCGCATGATCTTCATGTCCTGGATCGTGACCCTGCCGGCCGGGGCGATCCTGGCCATCGTGTTCTTCTTCATTCTGCGCGGGTTGCTCGGTTAGCTGCAGAGGCGGCAAGCCCTGGCCCTAATAAAGCGGCCCCCCTAACAAGAAAGGCCCGTCTCGCTGGACGGGCCTTTCTTGTTAGCAAGCCTTGCGGTGGTGTCATCCGCCGGTCATGGACATGAAGCGCATGACCTTCTCCGGGCGTTCCGAGAACTCGTGACGCTCGGGTTTCAGGTTGATCGCCTGGATTACCAGGTCTTCCAGCTCCGAGTCGCTGCAGCCTTCGCGCAGGTAGGGGCGCAGGTTCAGGCTGTGTTCGTTGCCCAGGCAGGTGTAGATGGTGCCATCCACCGACAGGCGCACGCGATTGCAGGTGTCGCAGAAGTGCTGCGAGATCGGGGTGATGAAGCCGATGCGCACGTCGGTATCCGGGATCTGCATGTAGCGCGCCGGGCCGCCGCCGGGCATCACGCCGGGGACGAGGTTGTAGCGCTGCTCCAGACGGGCGCGCACGTCCTGCAGGTTCACGTAGTGACCCTCTTTTGCCTCGCGGCCAGTGTCGCCCATCGGCATGGTCTCGATGAAGCGCAGAGTGAAGCCGTGTTCGATGCAGAAGTCGACCATGTCCTCGACCTCCGGCTCGTTGATCCCGCCCATCACCACCATGTTGATCTTGATTGGGTCGAGCCCGGCGGCCTTGGAGGCCATCAGGCCGTCCAGCACCTTCTCCAGCTTGCCGCCGGTGATCTCCTTGAAGACCTCGGGTTTGAGCGAGTCGAGGCTGACGTTGATGCGGGCCACGCCGGCGTCCTTCAGCTCCTGGGCATGGCGCGCCATGCGCGTGGCATTCGTGGACAGCGAGATGTCGTTGATGCCGGGCAGGGCGTTCAGGCGCGCGGCCAGATCCGGGAGGTTCTTGCGCACCAGCGGCTCGCCGCCGGTCAGGCGCACGCGGCGGGTGCCGAGTCGCCCGAAGGCCCCCATCACGCGCTCGATCTCCTCGAAGCTCAGCCAGTGCTCCGGCTCCTCGAAGTCACGAAAGCCCTTGGGCATGCAGTAGAAGCAGCGCAGATCGCAGCGGTCGGTAACCGAGAGACGGACATATTCGATGCGGCGGCCGAAGGCGTCGACCAGGGCGTTCTCGTCCTTGAGGGCGTGTTGCATACGGTGTCCCGTCCTGCCGCTGGGGGCGATATGTTTCATGGTACACATCGTAGACCACTTTTCCGTGATTGCCACAACAAGGCCCCAGATTCGATGCGGCAATAAATAAATTCTCTCGCAGATTATTTCTGCTTATTCCTAGATAAGAACTTTTCGTTAGCCAAAAGGCTTCTTTATGGCCAATATGCCCAGCGTGAATAAGCAAACCATAATCTATGGGGTCGCCTGAATGAGTGCCTTACCCGAGTTCGAGAACCACAGCGAGCAGGAGATCAAGTACACCACCTGCTACATGTGTGCCTGCCGCTGCGGCATCAAGGTTACGGTCCAGAACAACAAGGTCCGCTATATCCAGGGCAACCGGCACCACCCGATCAACAAGGGTGTGCTGTGTGCCAAGGGCAACGCCGGCATCATGAAGCAACAGTCCCCGGCGCGCCTGCACCAGCCGATGCGCCGCAAGCCGGGTACCGAGCGCGGCGCCGGCGAGTTCGAGCCGATCTCCTGGGACGAGGCCCTGGACATGCTGTCCACGCGTCTGCAGAAGATCCGCGAGACCGACCCGCGCAAGCTGGCGTTCTTTACCGGCCGCGACCAGATGCAGGCCCTGACCGGCCTGTGGGCGACCCAGTTCGGTACCTACAACTGGGCGGCCCACGGCGGCTTCTGCTCGGTCAACATGGCCACCGGCGGCCTGTACACCACCGGTTTCGCGTTCTGGGAATTCGGCGACCCCGACTGGGACCGCACCAAGTACCACATGCTCTGGGGCGTGGCGGAAGACCATGCCTCCAACCCGATCAAGATCGGGCTGGAGAAGCTCAAGCGCCGCGGCGGCAAGTTTGTCGCCATCAACCCGGTGCGCACCGGCTACCAGGCGATCGCCGACGAGTGGGTGGGCATCAAGCCCGGTACCGACGGCCTGTTCGCGCTGTCGATGCTGCACGTGCTGCTGAAGAACGATCAGTTCGACTGGGATTTCCTGGTGCGCTACACCAACGCCACCCAGCTGGTCGTGCAGACCCCGGGGCAGAAGGGCGATGGCCTGATCCTGCGTGACGAGGCCGGCAACCCGCTGGTCTGGGAACTGGAGCAGGAAGCGTTCGTCGACGGCACCCAAGTCGATATCAAGCCGGCGCTGTTCGGCGAGTACACCGCGCCCGATGGCCGCCCGGTCAAGACCGTGATGACGCTGCTGGCCGAGCGCTATCTGTCGGAGGAGTATTCCCCGGAAAATACCGCCAAGATCACTGGCGTGCCGGCCGACCAGACCGAGCGTCTGGCGCTGGAGATGGCGCACGTCGCGTTCAAGGAGACGATCGAGCTCGACATCGAGTGGACCGACTCCTGGGGCCGCAAGCACGACAAGGTGTTCGGCCGTCCGGTCTCCATGCACGCGATGCGCGGCATCTCCGCGCACTCCAACGGCTTCCAGACCTGCCGCGCGATCCATCTGCTGCAGATCATGCTGGGCTCGGTGGACTGCCCTGGTGGTCACCTGGCCAAGCCGCCGTACCCCAAGCACGTCCCGCCGGGCATCAAGCCGGCCAAGGAATGCGCGCCGAACACCCCGCTGAAGAGCCCGCCGCTCGGTTTCCCGACCGCGCCGGAGGACCTGGTCATCGATGACGACGGCAACCCGCTGCGCATCGACAAGGCCTTCTCTTGGGATGCCCCGATCTCCAACCATGGCCTGATGCACATGGTGGTGACCAACGCGGTCAACGGCGATCCCTACCCGATCGACACGCTGATCTTCTTCATGGCGAACATGTCCTGGAACTCCTCGATGAATACCGCCGAGGTGATGGACATGCTGCGGGCGAAGGACGACAGCGGCGAGTACAAGATCCCGTTCCTGGTGGTCGCGGACGCGTTCCACTCGGAGACGGTCAACTTTGCCGATCTGGTGCTCCCGGACACGACCTATCTGGAGCGTTACGACACGATCTCCATGCTGGACCGCCCGATCTCCGAGCCGGCCGCGGCGGCGGACTCCATCCGCCACCCGATCCTCGAGGTCGACCGCGACGTGCGTCCCTGGCAGGAGGTCATGGTCGAGCTGGCCGGTCGTCTGAAGTTCCCGGCGTTCACCAACGACGACGGCAGCCGCAAGTTCGACGATTACAAGGACTTCATCGTCAACTTCGAGAAGGAGCCGGGGATCGGCTTTTTGTCCGGCTACCGCGGCAAGGACGGCCAGACCCACCTGCGTGGCGAGCCGAACCCGAAGCAGTGGGAGGCGTACATCGAGAACCAGGGGTTCTTCGTGCATCACCTGGCGCCGAACCAGCAGTTCTACCGCTACGCGAACAAGGAGTACTTGGAGCTGGCCAAGCACGCCGGCTGGGTGGGCAAGACCGATCCGATCACGATCGAGCTCTATTCCGAGACCCAGCAGCGCTTCAAGCTGGCCGGCCAGGGCCTGTATGACGGTCCGCAGCCGACCAAGCAGGAGCACAAGGATCGCCTGACCCAGTTCTTCGATCCGCTGCCGATCTGGCACAAGCCGCTGGAGCAGACCCGTATCGACGAGGACGAGTACCCGTTCTACGCGGTCAACCAGCGCCCGATGTTCATGTACCACTCCTGGGACTCGCAGAACGCCTGGCTGCGTCAGATCTGCGCCCAGAACTACCTGTACATGAACCGCAGCAAGGCCGAGTCCATGGGCATCGAGGACCTGTCCTGGGTGTGGATGGAATCGCACAACGGCAAGGTCCGTGTGCAGGTCAAGCTGATCGAGGGCTGCGAGCCGAGCACCGTCTGGACCTGGAACGCGATCGGCAAGCAGAAGGGCGCCTGGGGCCTGAAGCCGGACGCGAACGAGTCCAACAAGGGCTTCCTGATGAACCACCTGATCAGCGAGCTGCTGCCGAAGAAGGGCGATCCGGTGGACAACATCACCAACTCCGACCCAGTAACCGGCCAGGCCGCGTGGTACGACCTGAAGGTCAAGATCACCCCGGCCGATCCGGAAGAGGCCAGCACCTGGCCCGACTTCGACACGGTCAAGCCGGCCCCCGGCATGTCCGAGGCCCCGGATCAGCTGCGCTACGCCGCGCACAAGCCGGTGCACCTGAATCGTTCCATCCGTGACGTGCTGACCCGCGGCTCGCTGGACGAAGACCGCTAGGCATCACGGATCCGGGCCATGCCGCCGGCCCCGGCCGGCGGCCCGAGGAAATTTGAGGAGTAGTTGTATGCGACTTGGACTCGTAATCGACATGGACACCTGCGTGGGCTGTCACGCCTGTGCGGTGGCCTGCAAGCAGTGGAACACCAGCGGCACCACCGGTGCGCTGACCGACTATCGCCCGTACGGCGAGGACCCGAGCGGCGTCTGGTTCAACCGCGTGCGCCACTACGAGGTCGGGGACTACCCCAACAACAAGACCGTCAACATCCCGATGTCCTGCATGCACTGCCAGCATGCCGACTGCGTGAATGTCTGCCCGACCGGCGCTTCCTACAAGCGTCCGGAAGACGGCATCGTGCTGGTCGACCAGGACAAGTGCATGGGCTGTAACTACTGTGCCTGGGCCTGCCCCTACGGTGCGCGCGAGCTGGACCGCGAAGACGGCGTGATGAAGAAGTGCACGCTGTGCGTGGACCGCATCTACGACGAGGCCCTGCCGCCGGAAGAACGCCAGCCGGCCTGCGTGATCACCTGCCCGGCCCATGCCCGGTTCTTCGGTGACTTCGACGACGACAACTCCGAGGTCAGCCGCCTGGTGCGCG
Source organism: Thioalkalivibrio sp. ALJ4 (assembly GCF_000377225.1). NCBI lineage: Bacteria > Pseudomonadati > Pseudomonadota > Gammaproteobacteria > Chromatiales > Ectothiorhodospiraceae > Thioalkalivibrio > Thioalkalivibrio sp. ALJ4. The sequence continues at coordinate 622,499 of NZ_KB897917.1, forward strand.
AGCGTGGCGGCGTGAAGCAGATGCCGGAGCTGGGCTACAAGCCGGTCAACACCTATCTGCCCCCGCGTATCACCCGTCCCATCCCCATCGACGACGTGCGGGCCAACCGTCTGGTCAGCTCGGTGAAGGACTGGGTCAACAAGATGGTCGCGCGCTAGGCGCGGCCCGATCGGGAGAATTCATATGCATCCGGCATTTTCCGTCATCCTGTTTACCGTCATCTCCGGTGCGGGCTACGGCCTGTTCATCCTGCTGGCGGCCTTCCACCTCGCGGGCATCGGTCCGGCCATGAGCCACGGCGAGCTGCTGGCACACGGCGCGGTCTCGCTGGGGATGATCACCCTGGGGCTGATGCTTTCCACCGGCCACCTGGCGAACAAGAAGAACGCCTGGCGCTCGTTCATGCGCTTCAAGACCTCCTGGCTGTCGCGCGAGGCCGTGTTCGCGGTGCTGTTCTATCCCTTCGCCGGGATCTATGGCCTGGGCGTCCTGCTGCAGGGCGCGGCCATCGGGCCGTTGCCGGCGCTGGCCGGCGTGATCGCCGCCGTGCTGGCCGTGATCACCCTGTTCTCCACGGGGATGATCTACGGTTGTCTGAAGACCATCCGCCAGTGGAACACCGCGCTGACCCCGGCCAACTACATCATGCTGGGCATCGCGACCGGCACCACGCTGTTTGCCGCCATTGCCACCGTGTTCGGCAATGCCACGGCGATGCATGCGGGTGTCGCGATGGTCGCGCTGGTTGCTGCCGCCGTGCTGAAGGCGATCTACTACTTCTGGATCTCGCGCGTGAATGGCCCGACGATCAATACCGCCACCACCTTCAACCGTGCGACCGTGCGCCTGCTGGATACCGGCCACACCGCCGGCACCTTCCTGACCGACGAGTTCGGCTACGACCCGCGCAAGGACACCATCGACAACGTGAAGATGGGCGTCTTCCTGCTCGGCTTTGTGGCCCCAGTCCTGGTGTTCGCGTCGATCCTGTCAGGCGCCCCGGCCGGCATCGCCTGGCTGGCCGCTGTCTCGAGCCTGATCGGTATCGGCATGGAGCGGTGGCTGTTCTTCGCCGAGGCCAAGCACGTCGTGCGCCTGTACCACGGTGCCCAGACCTGCACCAACTCCCTGGCCGAGCCCGCTCGCGGCCGTACCTCGGTCGCGCCGGTCACGGACCCGACCGACGCGCGCCGCTGGGAGCTGGGGGATACCCCCGGGGGCTCCGGCTCCTGATGTCAGCCGGCCTTCGGCGGTTGCCGGGCGCAGTTGCCGGGTGACCACCGAGGGGGGGCTCGTCAGGGAATACCCAACTAAAACGGGCCAGCATGCTGGCCCGTTTTTTTATGGTGCCTGGTTTCCCCAAGGCGGGTTATTTCGCCTTGTCGTCCTCGTGCATGCCATGAAGGATGAAGTAGCCGACGTACACGAAGAACGCCACGATGCCCACCAGGGTCAGGATCGTCAGGATCCCGATGGGCGATTGAAACATGATTTCAGTCAACATCACGCACTCCCGGTTGCAGTGGTCACCTTCAAGCTAGCGCTGCTGCCGGGGCTTCGATTTGATCTGGATCAAGGGAGTGGCGGCATTTGCCGGTCAGGATGCCGGATCGCCGCGCTGGCCGGGCCAGGGCATGTTGGAAGCGGAACTGATGTTGCGCCCGAGAGGGTGAGCCGGGGTTTCGCGAAGCACGGCTTCGCGCCGGCGAACGCCCCGAGGCTGTCGCCGAGGGGGTGACTTGCGATGCCGTGCCGCTGCGCAGGCCTTGATTCGACGGGGGCGCGGCGTTGGGCTCGGGGGTGTTCAGGCGGCGCGCCCGAGAGGATGGCTTCGCCGCCTTTGGCGGCTCGGTCCTTCGGACCGGTGCAGCCGTTGGCTGCACCGCGATGTCGGCCCGCTTCGCGGGCCTCGATTCGAACGGAGGTTCGCGGGGTTGGCTCCGAGGGCGTTTAAACGTCGCGCCCGAGAGGATGGCTGCGCGACCTGCGGTCGCTTGGCCCTTCGGGCCGGCACCGCCTGCGGCGGTACCGCGCGTCGGCCCGCTGCGCGGGCCTCGGCTCGAACGGAGGTTCTCATCGGGCCCTCGGGGCACACCCCCATAAAGAAGAAGGGCCCGCTAGGGGCCCTTCTTCTTTATGATGGCGCGCCCGAGAGGATTCGAACCTCTGACCTCTGCCTCCGGAGGGCAGCGCTCTATCCAGCTGAGCTACGGGCGCAAGACGAGTAATGATACGGGGCGCTGAACGGGTCCGTCCAGCGCATTTTTGACTGCCCTACTGGGTTTGTGGTCTCGAGAGGGACGATGCCCTATACTCGGCGCCCGATTTGCGCGCCTGGCGCGTGGGAATACTTGGGCTAGGAACCATTACGGCCGCGCGCGGCCCGCACCTTTCGGAGGGAGAGCAAGTGGCGAATCAACCGATCAAGATGGACACCGGTAACAAGGTGTTGATGTTCATCGCATCCGTGGCGCTGCTCGCCACTGTGATCTACCTGTTGATCCAGTTGGCGAACTTCATGGGAGGGCTCCAGCTAGGCGAGCCCAGTGAGGCCGAGCGCGATCGGATCGTCGAACGCATCCAGCCGATCGGTCGCGTGGCCTCCGGTCCGGTCGATATGGAGGAAGAGACCGCCGACCTGAGTCCGGGTGACATCTACAGCAATGTCTGTGCGGCCTGTCACGACACCGGGGCCTCCGATGCCCCGATCAAGGGCGACTCCGACGCCTGGGCCGCCCGCCTCGACGAGCGCAGCCTGGACGAGGTGTTCGACAACTCCATCAACGGCATAGGTGCGATGCCGGCTCGCGGCGGTGATTCCAGCCTGAGTGACGAGGAAGTGAAGCTGGTGGTGGTCTACATGCTGGACGAAGCCGGTATTGATCACGGCTGGGAGCCCGAAGACGCTAACGGCGATGAGAACGGCAATGGTGACGAAAACGGTAACGGCGAGGCCGTGACCGAAGATGACGATGCCGCTGTCGAGGACGACGAAGCACTGGAAGGGATTGCCCTGGATACCGGTGACGTGAGTCGTGGCGAGTCCCTGTACAGCACCTGCATCGCTTGCCATGGTGCCCAGGGTCAGGGTTCCCCCGCGTTCCCGAAGATTGCCGGCCAGACCGCCGAGTACACCGCCGACAAGCTCGTGCGCTACCGTGCCGGCGAGACCGTGGGTGACCGCACGGCCCTGATGGCGCCGAATGCGGCCCGCCTGTCGGACCAGGACATTGCCGACCTGGCGGTGTACGTCGCGACCTTCGAAGACTGATCGGTTTCGATCCGATCTCAAGGCCCGCGTCGGCAGCTGCCGTGCAGGCCTTTTCTTTGCCTGGTTACTGGGTGCGCCAGTGATCCAGCGCGCGATAGCTGAGCGCCTCGGTCAGGTGACCGGTCGTGATCGGGTCGCTGGGTTCGAGGTCGGCGATCGTCCGCGCGAGGCGCAGGATGCGGTGGTAGGCGCGTGCCGACAGGCGAAAGCGCTCCGCAGCGCGGTCCAGCAGGGCGCGGTCGCCTGCCTCCAGGGTGGCGTGCTGGTCCAGCATCTGGCCCGCCAGTTCGCGATTGAGGGAGCCCTGGCGTTGCCGCTGGCGTTCCTGCGCCAGGGCGACGCGTTGCGCGACGGTCCTGGAGTCTTCGCCGGGTTCGCCATGCGAGGCCAGTTCGGGCGGCGGGATGCGCGGGACCTCGATCGCCAGGTCGATGCGGTCCAGTAGCGGCGCGGACAGGCGTCGCCGGTGGCGCGCCATCTGTTCCGGGGAGCACTGGCAGCGCGCCCCGAGGTCGCAGTCGAAGCCCTGTGGACAGGGGTTCATCGCCGCTACCAGCTGGAACCGGGCGGGAAACTCGGCCTGCCGGGCGGCTCGGGCGATATGAATCGTCCCGGTCTCAAGCGGCTCGCGCAGGACATCGAGCACACTGCGCTGGAATTCGGTCAGCTCGTCCAGAAACAGCACGCCGTGATGCGCCAGCGAGATCTCGCCCGGGCGTGGTGTGGAGCCACCACCGACCAGTGCGACCCCCGAGGCCGTGTGGTGGGGCGAGCGGAACGGTCGGGCGCGCCAGTCGCGCTGCAGGTGGCCGGTGTCGCGCAGACTGTGGATCGCGGCGGTCTCCAGTGCTTCCGCCTCGGACATCGGTGGCAGGATGCCTGGTATGCGTGCGGCCAGCATGGACTTGCCGCTGCCGGGCGGGCCGACCATTAACAGGTGGTGGCCACCCGCGGCCGCGATCTCCAGTGCGCGACGTGCCTGGTGCTGACCGCGCACATCGGCCAGGTCGGGGTAGCGATCCGGTTCCGCTTCGACGGGTCGGCCCTCGTCCAGCTCCCCTTGACCCTGCAGCCCGGCGCAGACCGCGATCAGGTGGTCGGCGGTGCGCACCCGCGCGGCGCTGGCCAGTGCCGCCTCGGCCCCGTCCTCGGGGTTCACGATCAGCTCGCGCGCCTCATTAGCGGCTGCCAGTGCGGCGGCCAGCGTCCCGCCGACCGGCCGCAGGGTCCCGTCCAGTCCCAGTTCGCCCAGAAACTCGCGCCCTTCGAGGGCGCTGCCCGGGATCTGCTGGCTGGCGGCGAGGATGCCCAATGCGATGCCGAGGTCGAAACGCCCGCCATCCTTCGGCAGGTCGGCCGGGGCCAGGTTGACGGTGATGCGGCGGCGGGGAAAGTCGAAGCCGCTGGTCTGGATGGCCGCGCGGACGCGGTCGCGGCTCTCGCGCACGGCCGCCTCCGGCAGGCCGACAATCTGGAATGACGGCAGGCCGTTGGCCAGGTGAGTCTCGATGGTGACCAGCGGTGCCTGGATCCCGGCGACCGCACGGGCATGGCTGATGGCAATGGGCATCCTTGCCCTCCCTGTTGCGGGTCCGGGCCTCCGTGCCCGGTGGTTCTATGGGGAGTGTGTTACTCCGCGGTCTTGCGTTCGGCCTCGAGGGCCTCCACGCGGGCTTCCAGCTCGGCCAGGCGTTCGCGGGTGCGTTCCAGCAGCGCAACCTGGACGTCGAAGTCCTCGCGGGTGACCAGGTCCATGCGCTCGAAGCCGTGCTGCAGCGACGAGCGGACCTGACGCTGGACATCCTCCTGCATATGGCGCACCGACTCCGGCAGGCTCTCGGTGATCCGGCGCGCGAGATCGTCAAAGCGTTTGGGGTCGATCATGGGCCGTTCTCTTCTTTTGATTCGAGGATGTATTTAGTGTAGCGCGTCGCGCGGATCGTTACTGCGAGGCGGAGCGCCCGCCATCCACCGGGATCACCTGTCCGGTGATGTAGGGCGCATCCAGCAGCAGAAAGCGTACCGTACGGGCGATGTCGTCGGGGTGGCCCTCGCGTTTGAGGGCGGTGCGCTCGACCATCGCTTCGTGCGTCCCGGCATTGTTCGGATCCTCGGGCGAGAGGATTGCGCCGGGTGCGACGCCGTTAACACGCACGTCCGGGCCCAGTTCGCGGGCATAGGCCTGGGTCAGGGCCCAGAGTCCCGCCTTCGCCGCGGAATACACGGGGTAACCCTTCAGCGGGCGCAGGGCATGAATGTCCACGATGTTGACCACTGCGCCCCGGGTGCGCGCGAGCGCCGGCGCACAGGCCTGGGTCAGAAATGTGGGGGCCTTCAGGTTGGACCCGACCAGGTCATCCCATGCCTGCGTATCGATCGCGCCGACCGGGGTCGCGTAGAAGGTCGAGGCATTGTTGACCAGGTAATCCAGCCGCCCCCAGGCCTCTTCCGCCTCGCGTGCCAGGCGCTGGATGTCGTTCAGGTTCAGCAGGTCGGCTTGCAGGATGCGCGCGCTGTCCTCGCGCCGGGCATTCAGCGAGTCGGCCAGGGCGGCAGCGTCGTCGCGCGACCCTCGATAGTGAATGAGCACGCGCAGGCCCTCGCCGTGCAGCCAGCGCACGATGGTCGCGCCGACCCGGCGCGCGGATCCGGTGACCAGCACCACGCCGGTTTCCGATCGCTCTCCCTGTGTGTGTTCCGTCACGTCATGCCTCGCCTTGGTACCATTTGTCGCCATGCTGCCGCCGAAACCTAGCACACCCACGCCGGACGACCCGGCTGCCGCCATCGCGCGGCAGATGCACGACTCCCTGCAACAGAGTATCGCCGCGCACGGCGGGTTCCTCCCGTTTGTCGATTACATGCACCAGGCGCTGTATGCGCCGGGGCTCGGCTATTACGTGAACGGGGCGCGCAAGTTGGGCGCGGGCGGTGATTTCGTGACCGCGCCGGAGCTGTCCCCGCTCTTCGGCGAGACCCTGGCCAGCTGGCTGGCCCCGCTGCTGCGCGACGAACTGGCGGGCGGCGGGCAGTTGCTGGAGTTTGGCGCGGGCAGCGGCCGGCTGGCCGGCGATGTGCTTGTGACGCTGCGCGAGCTGGGCGTGGGCTGGCAGTGCTACAAGATCATCGAGGTCAGCCCGGACCTGCGGGCCATGCAGCAGGAGCACCTGGCGGAACGCCTGGAGCCGGAGGAGTACGCCCGGGTGGAATGGCTCGATACCCTGCCCGAGGAGCCGATCCGGGGTGTGGTGCTGGCGAACGAGGTGCTCGACGCACTGCCGGTGGAGCTCTTTCGCTGGCGCGAGGGCCAGCCCTGGCAGATGGGTGTCACAGTGGATGGCGACGGCAGGCTGGTGCTGGCGGAACAGCCGGCCCCCGAGCCACTGGCGGACGTCGTGCGCGAGCTGCAGGCGGCACACGGCCCCTGGCCCGACGGATACACCTCCGAGTGGCGTCCGGCTCAGGCGGCCTGGGTTGCGAGCGTGGCCGCTTGTCTGGAGCAGGGTGTAGCGTTGCTGGTCGACTACGGGTTTCCGCGGGCCGCGTATTACGCCGCGGAGCGCCACCAGGGCACGCTGGTTGGCTATTACCGTCAGCAGATGATGCTGGACCCCCTGGCGCAGCCCGGGCTGATGGACCTGACGGCCAGCGTCGATTTCACTGCGGTGGCCGAGGCCGCGGATGTGGCGGGGCTCGATGTGCTCGGTTATGCCGCGCAGGGCGAGTTCCTGCTGGGTGCGGGCCTGGCGGAGCGCTTCGAGGCGCGCGTCGGCAGTGGCGAGGATGCCCGCAAGACCATGCAGGCCGCCCAGGCCGTGCGCATGCTGACCCTGCCCGGAGAGATGGGCGAGCGCTTTCAGGTGATGACCCTGGGTCGCGCCTGTGCTGCGCTCGACTTCTCCGCGATCCCCGATCGGCGCGGCCGCCTGTGAGGGACTCGCAATCCCGTCCGGTTCGCCCGGAATCCTTCCCCGTACCCGCGCCCCGAGGCATGCTGCTCCTATGAAAGTCCTGGGTATCGAGACCTCCTGCGACGAGACGGGCGTGGCGCTGATCGATGATCAGCGCGGCCTGCTCGCGCACCGGCTGTACAGCCAGACCGACCTGCATGCGGTCTACGGCGGCGTGGTACCGGAGCTTGCTTCGCGCGATCACATCCGGCGCCTGCTGCCGCTGCTGCGGGCGGTGCTGGACGAGGCGGGCGTGAAGGGGCCCGAGCTGGATGCAATCGCCTATACCGGCGGGCCGGGACTGCTGGGGGCCCTGCTGACGGGGGCCTCGGTCGCGCGCTCGCTCGCTTGGGGCTGGGGCGTGCCGGCGATGCCGGTGCACCACCTCGAAGGTCACCTGCTGGCCCCGTTCCTGGAAGACGCCGGGCTGGATTTCCCGTTCCTGGTGCTGCTGGTCTCCGGCGGGCACACGCAGCTGATCCATGCCCGTTCCCTGGGCGACTACGAGCTGCTGGGCGAGAGTATCGACGACGCCGCTGGAGAGGCCTTCGACAAGACCGCCAAGCTGCTGGGGCTGGGCTATCCTGGTGGTCCCGCCCTGTCGCGCCTGGCCGAGCAGGGGGTGAGCGATGCCCTGCGTCTGCCGCGCCCGATGCTCGACCGGCCGGGGCTGGACATGAGCTTTTCCGGCCTGAAGACGGCCGTGCTGACTGCCCTGAACAAGCAGGAATACCGCCCGCAGGATGTCGCGCGCGCATTCGAGGAGGCGGTCAGCGAGACCCTGGTGGAGAAGACCCGGAGGGCGCTGGAGCAGAGTCAGGCCCCGGCGCTGGTGGTCGCCGGCGGGGTGGCCGCGAACACCCGGCTGCGCGCGGGACTGCAGGCGATGGCCGCGCAACAGGGGGTGCCGGTGTATTTCCCGCGGATCGAGTTCTGCACGGACAACGGGGCGATGATCGCGCTCGCCGGGCTGCGCCGCCTGCAGGCGGGCTGGGCGCCCGACGACCAGGCCCCGGCGATCACGGCGCGTGCCCGCTGGCCGCTGGCGGAGCTCTCCGCCTGAGGCAGATCGCTAGTCTCGCGGCGGTTCTGCCGCCTCGTCCTTCTTGTAGCCGATCTTCCCTTCCTCCCCGCGCATCAGGCGGCGGATGTTGGTGTCGTGGCGGATGAACAGCACCACCGCCATGGCCGCCACGATCAGCGCGAGCCAGAAATCCGGTTCCAGGAACACGAAGTAAACGGGTGCCAGCGTCGCCGCGACCAGGGCCGACAGCGAGGAGTAGCGCCAGATCGCGGCGACCACGAGCCAGGTCAGCAGCGTGAGCCCGCCGACCAGCGGGTTGAGTGCCAGAAGCACGCCCAGCGCGGTGGCCACGCCCTTGCCGCCGCGAAAGCCGTAGTACACGGGAAACACATGTCCGAGGAAGGCGGCCAGGCCGATCAGGCCGAGGGCCCAGGTCGGAAAGATGCCGAGCTGGGCGGCGACGAACACCGGCAGCCAGCCCTTGCCGACATCCCCGATCAACGTGATGATGGCCGCCTTCTTGCCTCCGTAGCGCAGTACGTTGGTCGCACCGGGGTTGCCCGAGCCTGTGTGACGTGGGTCCGGCAGCCGCAGCAACTTGCTCACGACGATGGCCGTGGAAAGCGATCCCAGCAGATACGCGATGACAATGCCCAGTACGATGTCCATGCAAACTCGACCTGAAGATTCGGTTGGGTGGGGTGTGGCGCGAAACGGCGCCCATGATACGCAAGCCGGGGCGCTGCGTTCAGGGTGGCGGCGGGTTGGCCCGCGATGACGCGCCCGACCCTTGTGCTGCTGCACGGCTGGGGGTTCTCCCCGGCAGTCTGGGCGCCTTTGCGTGCCGCGCTGCCCGGGTTCGAGATCTACGCGCCGGCCCTGCCGGGGCACGGGGAACTCGCTGGTGGAGAGGCCCTGGGCGATCCTGTGGCTACCTGCGAGGCCATCCGGGCTCAGCTGCCGCGCCCGCTGTCGCGCCCCATCTGGCTGGGCTGGTCGCTCGGCGGGCTGGTTGCGCTGGAGCTGGCGCGCCAGATACCGGATACCCGGGGGCTCGTGCTGCTCAATTCCACGCCGCGTTTTGCAGCGGCCCCGGACTGGGGCCATGCGCTGCCGGCCGCGGAGCTTGCGGACTTTCAGTTGGCCCTCGAGGGGCCCCGGCGGCGACTGCACCGGCGACTGGCCATGCTCTGCGCCAGGGGCTCGCCGGAAGCGGCCTCGCTGGCCGCCGATCTGACGAGCGAGCTGGAGGGTGCCCCGGCGACCGACCAGGGCCTCGCGGCCGGGCTGGCCTGCCTGATGGAGTGTGACCAGCGCGTCTACTGGCAATCCAGTTCGGTGCCGCTCGGGGCCTGTCTCGCCGAGGGAGACGCGCTGGTACCGTCCACCGTGGCGGATGACCTGCGCGGCCTGCGCCCGGACGCCCGGCTGGTCGTGCGGCCCGGGGGCCATGCGCAGTGGTGGCAGGACCCGGCGCCCGTGGCGGCCTTTATAAACGAGTTTCTAGCGGCACTGGAGTGATCGGCGATCCATGACGGGGGCGGATGAATACGCACTGGACAAGGCGCGCGTACGCGAGGCCTTCGGGCGGGCGGCTGCGGGCTACGAGGCCCATGCGGTGCTGCAGCGCGAGGTCCAAGGACGGCTGCTCGAGCGACTCGATCTGGTCAAGCTGCAACCGGCCCGCGTGCTCGATCTGGGTTGCGGGACCGGGGAGGCGCTGGATCTCCTGCGGCGGCGCTACCGCAAGGCCGAACTGACCGGTGTCGACTTTGCCCCGGGGATGGTCGCGGCGGTGCAGCGCCGCGGCCGCTGGTGGCGACGGCCGCTGGCCGTGTGTGCGGACATCGAGGCTTTGCCCCTGCCGGAGGCGCACTACGATCTGGCGATCTCCAGTGCGGCGTTGCAGTGGTGTTCCAGCCTCGATCAGGCCTTTTCCGAGGTGCGGCGTGTGCTGGCGCCGGGGGCGCTGTGGACCTTTTCCACCTTCGGCCCGGATACCCTGCGTGAGCTGCGCGCGGCCTTTGCCGAGGTCGACGGCGGGAACGCGCAACACGTGAATGCCTTTGTCGATATGCACGACATCGGTGATGCCCTGGTGCGTGCGGGGTTCGCGGACCCGGTGATGGATCAGGAGAGCCTGACGCTCACCTATGGCGATTTCGACACTCTGTTGCGTGATCTGCGTGGGGTGGGGGTGCGCAATGCGCTGGCTGGGCGTGGGCGCGGGCTGCTGGGTCCGCGTCGGCTGCAGGCCGTGGCCGAGGCCTATGCGCGGGCGTTTGCGGTCGAGGGTCGACTGCCGGCGACCTGGGAGATTGTGTACGGCCATGCCTGGGTGCCGGAGGCTCCGCCGCCCTCGAAGCCGCAAGGCCGGGTGATTCCCGTTCGGCCCGTCTCTTGATCCAGATCAACCCGGGGCGATTGGCCCCTCGCAGAGCAAGGCCATAAAGATGTATTCTCTCTGGCGCTGAAAGTTCCGCCTGACTTGGGGCTAATTCCGAGTGTTACAGGCGGTATTGGTTTTTTGTGCGTCTGGAATGGGGTAAAGTTCACGCCCCCCGAAACCATCGGGACATCCGTGTTCCCCGCAGCAAGGTGGAAAAAGTCATGTCGCAAGCAGCCACTACGGCGGGTTCCGTACCCGCAACGTCAGTCGCTTCAACCGAGCAGTACAACTACGCGATCGTCAAGCGTTTCGCGATTGCCGCCGTCCTCTGGGGCGTGTTTGGCATGGCGGCCGGGGTCTGGATTGCCTCGCAGCTCGCGTTCCCGTTCCTGAATTTCGATATCGCCCAGATCACCTTTGGCCGATTCCGTCCGGTACATACCACGGCGGTCATCTTTGGTTTTGGTGGTAATGCCCTGTTTGCGACGTCGTACTATGTCGTCCAGCGCACCTGTCAGACACGGCTGTACGGTGATTCGCTGGCGAGCTTCACCTTCTACGGGTGGAACCTGGCACTGATCCTCGGCGTGATCACCTACACCATGGGGATCACCCAGGGTCGCGAATACGCCGAGTTCAACTGGCAGATCGACCTGATCATCCTGGTCGTGTGGGTGGTCTACTTCTGGATCTACCTGCAGACCCTGCTGCGCCGGACCCAGCCGCACATCTATGTGGCGAACTGGTTCTTCATGTCGTTCATCCTGGCGACAGCCCTGCTGCACATCTTCAATAACCTGGAAGTGCCGGTCGGCATCTTCCACTCGCACTCCTACCCGCTGTTCTCCGGCGTGCAGGATGCGATGCGTCAGTGGTGGTACGGCCATAACGCGGTGGGCTTCTTCCTGACCGCGGCCTTCCTCGGGATGATGTACTACTTCGTGCCCAAGCAGGCCGGTCGACCGATCTACTCGTACAAGCTGTCGATCATCCACTTCTGGGCGCTGGTGTTCCTGTACATGTGGGTGGGCGCGCACCACCTGCACTGGACCGCCCTGCCGGACTGGGTCTCCACCCTGGCGGCGACCTTCTCCATCCTGCTGCTGCTGCCCTCCTGGGGTGGCATGATCAACGGCATCATGACCCTGTCGGGGGCCTGGGATAAGCTGCGCACCGACCCGATCATGCTGTTCCTGATCACCGCGCTGTCGTTCTACGGCATGTCGACCTTCGAAGGTCCGATGATGTCGCTGAAGAGCGTGAACGCGCTGTCGCACTACACCGACTGGACCGTCGGCCACGTGCACTCCGGTGCGCTGGGCTGGGTGGCGATGATCACCTTCGGTTCGCTGTACCACCTGATCCCGCGTCTGTGGGGCGTCAACCTGTACAGCCTCAAGCTTGTGTACGTGCACTTCTTCCTGGCGACCATCGGGATCGTGCTGTACATCACCGCGATGTGGGTGGCCGGTATCGGTCAGGGCCTGATGCTGCGTGCCTTCGACCAGTACGGGAACCTTGCCTACACCTTCACCGAGTCGGTGGTGTTCCTGCATCGTCCGTATGTGGTGCGTGCCATTGGTGGCGGGTTCTTCCTCGCCGGCATGCTGATCATGGCCTGGAACGTCGCCATGACTGTCCGCATGGGCATCAAGTCCGAAGCTCGCGAGCGTGAAGAAGCCCGCGCGGCCGAAGCCCGCACGGCCTGATAGGGAGAGACTAGATCCATGAAGCACGAAAGCGTTGAAACCAATGCCGGCCTGCTGATCATCCTGACGCTCGCGGTGATCAGTGTGGGCGGCCTGGTCGAGATTGTCCCGCTGTTCTACATCGACGATACGATCGAAGAAGTAGACGGCGTGCGCCCGTACACCCCGCTGGAGCAGCGCGGGCGTGACATCTTTGTCCGCGAGGGCTGCTACACCTGCCACTCGCAGATGGTGCGCCCGTTCCGTGACGAGATGCTGCGCTACGGCCACTACTCGCTGGCGGCGGAGTCCAAGTACGACCATCCGTTCCAGTGGGGCTCCAAGCGTACCGGGCCGGACCTGGCGCGCGTCGGTGGCAAGTACTCCAACGAATGGCAGGTCCAGCATCTGATTGACCCGCAGTCGCTGGTGCCCGAGTCGATCATGCCCGGTTATCCTTGGCTGGCGACCACGCCGCTGGACTACTCCGATGTCGCGGCGCGCATGCGTGCCCTGAAGCGCGTCGGCGTTCCGTACTCGATTACCGAGGAAGAGTACGAGGCCAATGTCGAGAAGTTCGGCGAACAACACGCCCGGATGTTCGACATCAACAACGCCGAAGAGATGCTGATCGAGCAGGCGCAGGCCGAGAACTTTGACGGCGACTCCTCGTTCATCTCCGAGATGGATGCCATGGTGGCCTACCTGCAGGTGCTCGGCACCATGGTTGATTTCAGCGAATACGACGACGGCCACTTCGCCGAATTCCGTTAGGGAATTCGGCCCGGCCAAGGTTGGGAGACATGGCAGCAGCCTGGGAATGGATTACGGATCTCGGCAACAGCAAGATGTTTGCGCTGGTGCTGTTCATGAGCACGTTCATCGGGATCGTGATTTACCTGTTCGCCAAGCCGAGCCGGGCCAAGAAGTTCGAGACGTATCGCTACATTCCTCTGGAAGAAGATGATTCGCACCTGGAGCCCACGGCCCGGCGCGACAAAACCGAGAGCGAAAAGCAATGAGCACACAGGACAACCGCGATAAGAACCAGGTCGAGACCACCGGGCACGTCTGGGACGGGGACCTTCAGGAATACAACAACCCGCTCCCGCGCTGGTGGCTGTGGGGCTTCTACGCCACGGTCGTGTTCGCGCTGGTCTACTGGCTGATCTATCCGGCCTGGCCTATCGGCGACAGCTTCACCAAGGGCTTTGCCACCATCACCTACGAGGTGAACGGCGAAGAGCGCACCACGCACTGGAACACCCGTGCCCTGCTGGCGCGCGACATGCAGACCGGCGAGTACGCGGTGCGCCAGCGCGAGATGCTGGAGCAGGTCGCCAGCCAGGACTACGAGACGATCCTGGCCGATGCCGACTCCATGAGCTTCGTCAACGCGTACGCCCAGGGTTCCTTCGGGACCTGGTGTGCGGCCTGTCACCAGGTCGGCGGCGCGGGTGTGATCGGGCAGTATCCGAACCTGCGCAACGACCACTGGAAGTGGGGCGGCACGGTCGAGCAGATCGAGCACACCATCCGTGAAGGTCGTCTGGGCTACATGCCGGGGTATCGCGACACGCTGACCCGCGATCAGATGAACGAAGTGGCGGCCTACGTCCTGTCGCTGAATGATTACGACGTTGACTCCGACATGTCCGATGCCGGCGAGCGGATTTTCGCCGGCATGGAAGGCGGCTGCTTCCAGTGCCACGGTGAGGATGGCCAGGGCCTGGCCTCACAGGGCGCGCCGAATCTGACCAACAACATCTGGGGCCTTATCGACGTGCAGGGTGCGGAGAGTGACTCCGAGCGCCTGCGCCTGGTGGCCAACTTCGTCCGTGATGGCATCCAGCGCGAGATGCCGGGATTTGCCGACCGCCTGTCGGACGACGAGATCAAGATGCTGACGGCGTACGTCCATTCGCTGGGCGGCGGTCAGTAAACGCATTGCGCCCGGGGTTCACCAGCGGGTGAATCCCGGTTCGCACTACAGGGGTTCCGCACGGGTTTCTTGACGGCCGTCCGGGCCCCTGCTTCCGTTGGGGAGACACTCCCTCGCACATGGTGGTGTGCGCACGCCGGGTTCATTCCCGGGAGGATTCATGGCGCAAGGCCAGCCAATCTACGAGGCTCGCATTCCGATCCACCCGCGATCGGTCAAGGGCCGTTTTCGCAACCTCAAGACCGGGATCCTTCTCCTGGCCTACGGGGTGTTCTTTGGCCTCCCCTGGCTGCGCTGGGACCGAGACTACGGTCCGAGCCAGGCGGTGCTGTTCGATATCCCCAACCGACAGTTCTTCCTGTTTGATCTGGTCGTCTACGCCCAGGACATCTTCTGGCTGGCGGGCTTCCTGGTCGTCGCGGCGCTATTGCTGTTCTTCGTCACCGGCGTGCTGGGTCGGGTCTTCTGTGGCTATTTCTGCTTCCAGACGCTTTGGACCGACGTGTTCATGTACCTGGAGCGCAAGATCCAGGGCGAGCGGCCGGCCCGTCTCCGCCTGTCCAAGCAGCCCTGGAATGTCGAGAAGCTCTGGAAACTGGGCGCGACGCACCTCTCCTGGCTCCTCGTCGCCTTTGCCACGGGGCTCGGCTTCGTACTGTACTGGGCTGATGCCCCGACTCTCGCACGCGACTTCTTCAGCGGTGATGCCCGGTTCGCCGCGTACGTGACTGCGGGACTCCTGACCGCCACCACGTACACCTTTGCCGGGCTGGCGCGCGAACAGGTTTGTACCTTCATCTGTCCGTACGCCCGATTCCAGAGCGTGATGTTTGATCGCGATACCCTGATCGTTTCCTATGACCAGAACCGCGGCGAGGGCTCAGCGGGTCGCGCGAAGGTGAAAGCGGGCCTGAAGACCCGAGAGGAGCGACAGGCGGCCGGGGTCGGTGACTGCATCGATTGCGGGTACTGCGTCCAGGTGTGTCCTACAGGGATCGACATCCGCGATGGGCTGCAGGTCTCGTGTATCCACTGTGCCCTGTGCATTGATGCCTGCGACACCATCATGGACAAACAGGGCTGGCCCCGCGGCTTGATCGGCTATTCGTCGGAGCGCGAGCTCGAAGGCGGCAAGACCCGCTGGCTGAAGGGCAAGACCCTGGGATACGGGGCGGCGGTGCTGGTGGTCATCGGCGCGCTGGTCTTCAGCATCCTCGAGCGCCCGCCAGTCGATGTGAACGTCAACCAGGTGCGACAGCCGCTATTCGTGCAGATGTCCGACGGTCGGGTGCAGAACAGCTACGAATTGCGCCTGAACAACGTCTCCGACCAGGAGCTCGATTTTACGCTCGATATCGATGGGCTCGAGGGCGCGACGCTCGACCTGGGCCAGGTCGAGCAGATCCGGCTTGAACCCGGCCAGCGGCTGACCGTACTGGCCCGCATACGCCACGACGTGGAGGCCGGGGCGGATTCGCCGCTCCGCTTCTATTTCGTGATCCGCGATCGCGAGGGACGGATCGACCCGGTCGAGGCCGATGCCCGCTTCAGCCACCGCTGACCGCGCGGCCAGGGAAACGCTGAATTATCGGCGTTTCCCTGCGGCACATGGACGTGCCGCCGGAAATCGACCACCGCAGGTGGTTGATGCCGAAGCAAGCTGCAAATCCCTTTGCTCGTGCAAAGGCAGAAAGACTGTGAAGCGCCGCGTGCGGCTCTGAAAGCCAGGACGGCTTTATTCGGCGCTTTTGTAAGTTACGACAATCCGGCTGGCGAAACTGGCGCGCCGCCAACCGAGTGATACCCTGCTGCGCCGGAACGACACGATGAAGACATCATGAGCAATCTCGTCATCTCCCTTGGACTGGGCAGCGCCGCGCTCGCGCTGCTGTTTGCGCTGATCTACAAGTTCACCCGTCTGCGCGCCTACAACACGGCCGCCGTGGTGGTGGCGATCATGCTGTTCGTGTTCATCCCGACCTCCATCCTCACCTGGCAGGGCGCGGATGTGTTCGCGATCCATCTCGCGCTGTACATCATCGTGCCCTACGGGCTGGGCATCATCCTCACCCAGAAGGAGGCGGAAGCCGAGGACGGACAGAAGGGATCGTTCAGCCTGCACTGGGCCCCGCTGGTGATTGTCGGCTTTTTTACGATCATCGCGTCGGTCCAGGCGGTCCTGATCACGCTCGCCCACAACGGCATGCCGGAGCGCTTTATCGGCACCCTGCTGCCCGAGCCCGAGACGCCGGCCGAGCGCGTGACCTCGGCCTTCCCCGGGACGGTCGGCGGCATCCAGGAGCGCGACGAGGCCCTCGCCGTGCACCGCATGACGCGGCTCCAGGAACAGCGCGAACTGGGCTGGCAGGTGCGCCAGGGCTGGGTGGAAACCCCGGTCGAAGGGGAGAGCGCCACCTTCCAGGTGGAAGTCCTGGATGCCGAGGGGCGTCCGATCTCCGATGCCGATATCAGTGGCCTGTTCATGTGGGTCGCCGACGAACGCCGCGACCAGGCCTTCGAGATGCAGTCGATCGGTGAAGGGCTCTATCAGGTCGAGCTGTCACTGCCATCGCCGGGGCGCTGGGACCTGCGCTTCCATATCGAACACGACGGCCAGCTGGTCGAACAGCAGGCGCGCACCCGCGTTCGCGGCCAGTCCAGCTAATCTCGCCGACCGCCGGTGAGCGGATCACGCCCCGAGCCCGATTCCACGGCCACGCCCGCTGACACGGGTGGTGGCTGTTTTCACTGTGGTCTGCCGATTCCGGGCGGTGCGCATTACCCGGTCCTGTTCGAGGGACGCGAGCAGTCAACCTGCTGTCCCGGCTGCCAGGCCGTCGCCGGCGCGATCATCGAGCGCGGCCTGGGCGCTTACTATCACCATCGTCCGGCGCCGCCCGGGCAGGCCGGCGAACCCCTGGTCCCCGACGAGCTGCGGGAGCTCGAACTCTTCGATACCGAGGCCGTCCAGCGCTCGTTCGTGACACCGGCATCAGACGCCGCCACCAGCGGCGGCCCCCGGCTCGAGGCCGCACTGATCCTCGAGGGGATCACCTGCGCCGCCTGCGTCTGGTTGAACGAGCGCCATGTGCAGTCCCTGCCGGGCGTGATCGCCTTCAGCATCAACTACTCGACCCATCGCGCCCGCCTGGTCTGGGACCCGGAGCGCATCGCCCTGTCCGCGATCCTCAAGGCGATCCGCGATATCGGTTACCACGCCCACCCGTACGATCCGGGCACCCGCGAGAAGGCGATCGCCCGCGAACGCGGTGTGGCGCTGCGCCGGATCGGGGTGGCCGCGCTCGGCATGATGCAGGTGATGATGCTGGCCCTGGCCATCTGGCTGGGCGAGGACGACGCCCAGCACGCCGACCTGATGCAGTTCATGCGCTGGGTGGCAGCGGCCCTGACTACCCCTGTGGTCTTCTACTCGGCTATCCCGTTCTACCAGAGCGCATGGCGCGATCTGCGCCAGCGAAGGCTCGGCATGGATGTTCCGGTGAGCCTGGCGATCATCGTGACCTACTTGGCCAGTCTTTACGCGGTCCTGCTCGGGACCGGCGAGCATGTCTACTTCGAGTCGGTCGTCATGTTTGTCTTCTTCCTGCTGACCAGTCGCTACCTCGAGTTGATCGCGCGACAGCATGCGAGCCAGGCCATCGATCGCCTGGATCGACTGGTGCCGGCCCTGGCCCATCGACTGGATGCCGGCGGCCAGGAGGAGCCCGTGGCCCTTGGCGACCTGAGCCCCGGCGACCGTGTACGCGTCCGGCCCGGAGAGTCGGTCCCGGCCGATGGCGTGGTCGCCCAGGGGCGTTCCACCATTAACCGTGCCTTGCTGACTGGCGAACCGGATCCCGAGCCGGTTGCCGCGGGCGACGAAGTCGTGGGCGGCACCGTCAATGTCGATGGGCCGCTGGTCGTGGAGGTCCGCCGCGTCGGCGCCGAGACCACGCTGGCCGCGATCCAGCGCCTGCTCGATCGCGCGCAGAGCGAGAAACCCCGGATCGCCCGTCTCGCCGAGACCGGGACCGGCTGGTTTGTCGGGGCGGTCCTGCTCCTGACCGCCCTCGCAGGCCTCGTCTGGTATGCCTGGATCGACCCCAGCCGGGCGCTGTGGGTGATGGTGGCGATGCTGGTCGCCACCTGTCCCTGCGCATTGGCGCTGGCAACACCCGTCGCGCTCACCGCGACCACGGGCACGCTGTCACGCCTGGGGCTCCTGGTAACGCGCGGCCGCACCCTGGAGGCCCTGGCGCGTGTCGATACCGTCTGCCTCGACAAGACGGGCACCCTGACCGAGGGCCGCCCGCGCCTCGTGGCACAGCAGGATCATGTGGCGCCGCCACCAGGGCAGGACTGGCGCACGTGGGCCGCGGCGCTGGAGGCCCATTCGGAACACCCTCTATCGCGGGCCTTCCGTGAGGCCGTGCCCGCCCCCGGCGTGGCTGCCCGGGCCGTCCATAACGAGCCGGGCAGTGGACTGGTCGGCCAGATTGACGGGCGCGAGGTGGCGATCGGGGGGCGTGGAATGCTGTCGCAAGCGGGCCCTCCGGCCGCCGAGGCCCCGGCGGATAGTCCGTTCGCCTCGCCGGTCTGGCTGGTGGTGGATGGTCAGCCGGTTGCGACCTTCTGGCTCGCCGACACACCACGACCCGAGGCGGCCGAGACGGTCGCGACGCTGCGCGCGCGCGGGCTCGAGGTGATACTCCTGACCGGCGACCGTCCGGAGGCGGGGCAGCGCTTCGCTGAGCACCTGGGTATCGACCGGTTCCATGGCGGCCTGACGCCGGAGGACAAGCTGCGCCATGTACGCGACCTCCAGGCTGAGGGCCGCACCGTGCTGATGGCCGGGGAGGGAATCAACGACGCGCCGGTGCTCGCGGGGGCGGATGTCTCCCTGGCCATGGGTGGTGGTACCCGTCTGGCGCAGACCCAGGCCGATCTCGTGCTAACTTCCGACCGCCTGGATCGGTTGCCGGAAGCACTGGATCAGGCCCGCCGCACGACGCGAATCGTGCGCCAGAACATTGCCTGGGCCATCGGCTACAATGCAGTCGCCCTGCCGTTTGCCGCTGCCGGCCTGCTCACGCCCTGGCTGGCCGCGTTGGGGATGTCGATGAGTTCCCTGCTGGTGGTGGGCAATGCCCTGCGTCTGCGTCCGGGGCGCGACCGTGTGGCCGCTCCGCGCGAGCACGCCAGTCGTGCGCCTGCCGAGGCGTCTGCCTCGCCCCCGGGTTGAGGCTCGGCGCAGGACGAGTAGACTGGTCGCCATGTCGATTCTTTACCTGTTGATCCCGCTGGCGATGCTGTTTGCCCTGGTCGTGGGGATGGTCCTGCTGTGGGCGATACGGTCGGGTCAGTACGATGACCTCGAGGGTCCGGCGCACCGTATCCTGATGGATGACGATGATCCGCGGATCCCGACTACCGAAGACGACGAGAAGGACCAGACTTCCAGGGAGACGCAGCGCCCGGAAGACCGACCGCGCTGATCCGGAAACTTGCGCCGGGGCCTCCTGCCGCTTAACCTTTACCCATTCTTAAATCGATGTGTGTTGAGGGCTTTGGCTATGCGTGAGTGGTTTACCTTTGCGAACTTCCCGTTGACGTTCACTGCCGCCCTGATCATCTGGTCCTGGATCAGCTTCTTCTCGGTGATCCTGTTCGGCGGCTGAGCCAGGGATTCCCGCGCGCCGCGTGAGCGGCGCCGGAAGCCATCAAAAAGGCCCCGATCGCATAAGCGGTCGGGGCCTTTTTCGTTGGGGGGTTGCCTGGGTAGCGAATCAGTCGGCGAAGGCGGTGCGGATGCGCTTGATCGCGTTGTTCTCGATCTGTCGGATGCGCTCGGCGGAGACGCCATACTCGGCCGCCAGTTCATGCAACGTCGCTTTGGGCTCGCTCATGTAGCGGCGCGCCAGGATGTCGCGGGAGCGTTCGTCCAGCTCGCCCAGGGTGCTTGCCAGCCGCTCCTGGTAATGGCGGTCCCAGTCCTCGTCCTCGGCCACCTGCGCCGGGTCGTCGCTCATGTCCTCGAGGCTCAGGCGCTGCGCCGGGGCCAGGTAGCTGTGCTCGTCGTCGCTGTCGGGCGCGGGATCAAAGCTTGCGTCCTGACTGGACAGGCGCCGCTCCATCTCCCAGACGTCATTCTCGGAGACCCCGAGGTCGCGGGCGACGGCCGAGACCTCGTCGTTCGACATCCAGCCGAGGCGCTGCTTGGCGCTGCGCAGGTTGAAGAACAGCTTGCGCTGCGCCTTGGTCGTTGCCACCTTCACAATGCGCCAGTTGCGCAGGATGAACTCGTGGATCTCGGCGCGGATCCAGTGCACCGCGAACGAGACCAGGCGCACCCCCTGGTTCGGGTCGAAGCGCCGCACGGCCTTCATCAGGCCGACGTTACCTTCCTGGATCAGGTCGCCCAGGGGCAGGCCGTAGCCCTGGTAGCCGCGGGCCACATGCACGACGAAGCGCAGGTTGTGCAGGATCAGCTGGCGCGCCGCGTCCAGGTCGCTGCGTTCTTGCAGCGACCGGGCGAGTTCGCGCTCGTGTTCCGGGTCCAGAACCTCGATCCGGCTGACCGCCTGCATGTAATGGTCCAGGTTCCCGACGGGAACGGGCAGGTCTGCATGCACGGTTGCCAGGGCCTTGCTGTTCATCGTGATGGATGCCTCCTGAGAATAAAGCCAGAGATTAGCACTCGTGTCAGTAGAGTGCTAAACCCGCTGAAAGTTCCGGGAGTTATTGCTGTTTCGCATGCGCTCAAGGCGCGTCGCGCAGCGCGTGGCCGCTGCCCAGTCGGGCACCCAGCCAGCCCAGTATCAGGCCCACCACGATCAGGCCCAGAAGATCTCCTGCATGCGGCAGGCGCAGGGTGAACTCCAGGTCGAATGCGGCAGCCGCCTCGGTCAGCGGTTCGCGGCTCAGCGCGACCCCCACCAGCAGCAGGATAACGCTGAAAACACCCCCACCGAACCCGGTCAGCACACCCCCGTACAGCGACGGACGGCGCAGAAACCGGTGGGTGGCGCCACTGATGCGCGAGATCGCGATTTCTTCCTGGCGCTCGCGCAGTTCCGAGGCGGTGGCGAGCGCCAGGATCAGTACGGCGCCGAGCCCCAGCAGCGCGGCAACCACGGACAGGATGCGCAGGCCCAGCTCGTGCAGGCTGTTGAGTTGGCGCACCCACTCGTCGTCGGCGACTACCCCGGCCTCGGGCGCTAACGCCCGCAGGTCGTCACGCAACGCCGCCACCGTATCCGGCTGGGTGCTGGCGGGAACGACGTCAATCACGTCCGGTAACGGGTTGTCCTCCAGCCAGTCGAGCAGTTCCGGGTCCGGCAGGCTGTCGCGGTAGGCGCCCAGTGCGGTGTCGGCGTCGATGCGCTCCCAGCGAGCAACACGTTCGTCATCGTCCAGCGCATCCTCGAGCCGCCCGGCCGTCTCTTCGTCGACATGATCGAGATAGAGCGCGATGCGCGGGTCGTGGTCGACATGCGCTGACAGGGCGCGCGCGTTGTCCAGCAGGACCCAGAGATAGGCAGGGAGCGCGAGGATGAAGCCCAGTACCGCGATGGTGATCAGGCTCAGGACCGGGGCCTGCAGTCGCCGGCCAAGACTGCGCCGGGCGGCATCGCGGTGGCTGTCCAGCCAGGCCGGTAGGGCATCAATCAGGCGGCGCCCGGGTCTCATGCGCTCGCCCCGCCGCGAGCCTCGATGCGGCCATTTTCCAGGTGCAGCACCGGTTTGCCCATGCGGCCGATCAGTTCCTGGTCATGGCTCGCGATCAGGGCGGTCATGCCGACGCGGTTGAAGTCGTCGAACAGCGCGAGGATCTCCTCCGAAAGGGCCGGGTCCAGGTTGCCGGTCGGCTCGTCCGCAAGCAGCAGTACCGGCCGGTGCACGATGGCCCGGGCGATGCCGACGCGTTGCTGCTCCCCTGCGGACAGGGTGCGCGGGTTGACCGTCTCCTTGTGCAGCAACCCGACCTTGTCCAGCGCCGCGCGCACCCGCTTGCGCATCTCCGGGCGACGGTAGGCCAGGATCTCCAGCGGCAGGGCGACGTTGTCGAACACGGGGCGGTCGAACAGCAGGCGATGGTCCTGGAAGACCAGGCCGATGCTGCGGCGAAAGCGCGGGATGGCCCGAGCCGACAGGCGGTCCAGTTCGTGCCCGTTCACGCGGATGCGGCCGCGGGTCGGGCGTTCCAGACCGGCGATCAGGCGCAGCAGCGTACTCTTGCCGGCCCCGGACGGGCCGGTGACAAAGGCCATCGCGCCGGCATCCACGCGCAGGCTGACATTGGACAGCGCATCGGCCGCGCTGCCAAAGCGCTTGGTTACGCGCTGCAACTGGATCATGCCGGCTAGTTTTCCTCGCGACCCAGCAGTGCCCGGACGAACGCGCGGGCATCAAAGCGCTGCAGGTCTTCGGCCTTCTCGCCCACGCCGATAAAGCGCACCGGTACCCCCAGTTGCTCGGCCAGCGCGAACAGAACGCCGCCCTTGGCGGTACCGTCCAGCTTGGTGACCACGATCCCGGTCAGCCCCAGGGCCTCGTGGAACTGCCGTGCCTGGCTCAGCGCGTTCTGGCCGGTGCCGCCGTCGACCACCAGCAGCACCTCGTCCGGGGCGCTTTCGTCCAGCCGGCCCATCACGCGCTTCACCTTGCGCACTTCGTCCATCAGGTTGGTCTGGGTGTGCAGGCGTCCTGCGGTATCGGCGATCAGGATTTCGGTCTTGCGCGCCTGGGCGGCCTGGAGGCCGTCGTAGACCACGGAGGCCGAGTCGGCCCCGGTCCCCTGGGCGATCACCGGGACGCCATTGCGTTCGCCCCAGGTCTGCAGCTGTTCCACCGCGGCCGCGCGGAAGGTGTCCCCGGCGGCCAGCAGCACCGAGCGGCCCTCGTCCTTGAAGCGATGCGCCAGTTTGCCGATCGTGGTGGTCTTGCCAGCACCGTTGATGCCGACCACCAGGATCGAAAACGGCCGCTCGGCCTGCGGGATATCCAGCGGCCGCGAGACCGGTTCCAGGATCTCCACCATCGCGGTCTCGAGCGCGTCCATCAGCGCGTCGGCGTTGTCCAGCTCGCGCCGTTTTACCTCGCGGGTGATACGATCCATGATCCGCTGGGTCGCATCCAGGCCGACATCGGCCAGGAGCAGGCGCTCTTCCAGTTCCTCGAACAGCTCGTCGTCGATCTTGCGCCGGAACAGGCTCTTGAGGTCGCCGCCGAGGGCCTGGCCGGTCTTGGCCAGGCCCTGGCGCAGGCGCTGGAACCAGCCGCCACGGGCCGGTTGCGCGTCGGGTTCCGGCTCGGGTGCCGCCGCGGTTTCCGGCGGGGCCTCCGGCGTGGTATCCGGGCTGGGCGTGGCGGATTCTTCGGATTTCTTCTTGCGGAAACCGAACATGTTTCAGGTGGTCCAGTAGAAAGTGTTCATGCTAGCACGGGGATCGTATTGCAATGCGTAGAGCAGTGCTCGGAAGTCTCGTTGGATGGATGGCCGTCTGGCTGATCAGTGCCAGTGTCGTGGCCGGGGAGTTGGAGATCGAATCGGATGTGGTGGAAGCCACGCTCGACAACGGTCTGACCGTGCTGGTCCTGGAGGACCGGCGTGCACCGGTGGTGGCCAACATGGTCTGGTACCGCGTCGGCTCCGCCGATGAACACAGCGGCATCACCGGTATCTCGCACATGCTGGAACACATGATGTTCCGCGGTTCGGAGAAGTACGAGCCGGGCGAGTTCTCGCGGATCGTTGCGCGCCTGGGCGGGCGCGAGAACGCCTTTACCGGGCGCGACTATACCGGCTACCACCAGGTGATCGGCTCCGACCACTGGGAGACCGTGATGGCCATGGAGGCCGAGCGCATGCGGCACCTGAAGCTGCAGGAAGACGAGTTCCGTCCGGAGCTGCGGGTCGTGCAGGAGGAGCGGCGCCTGCGTGTGGAGGATCAGCCGAATTCTCTGCTGCGCGAGCAGTTGATGGCGACGGCCTTCTTCAACCACCCGTACGGCCAGCCCGTGATCGGCTGGATGACCGACATCGAGGCCTACACCCTGGAAGATCTGCAGGACTGGTATGACCGCTACTACCACCCCAGCAACGCGGTGGTCGTCGTCGTCGGCGATGTCGATGCCGACGAGGTCATCGCGGCTGCCGAGAAGCACTTCGGTGCCATCCCCAGCGGCAATGTGCCCGAGGCCAAGCCGCGCCGGGAGACCCCGCAGGCCGGGGAACGCCGGATTACGGTGCAGGCCCCGGCCCAGGTCCCGTTTCTGATGATGGGCTGGAAGACCCCGGTGCTGAATACACTGGACTCGCACGAGGACGCCTACGCTCTGCTGGTGGCTGCCGGGATCCTGGATTCGGGCGAGGCCTCGCGCTTCGCGCGCGAGCTGGTCCGGGGGCAGGAGCTGGCGAGCGCCACCTCGGCGCGCTACAGCCCGTTCGCACGGCTGGACGACCTGTTCATGGTCGCCGCCGTGCCGACCTCGGACACGGATGTCGAGACCCTGGAGCGGGCCCTGCTGGACGAGATCGATCGCCTGGCCGAGGAACCCGTGGATGATCGCGAACTGGAGCGCGTGCAGGCGCGGGTGATCGCCTCGGAGGTCTTTGAACGCGATTCCGTGCGTGCCCAGGCCTTCCAGCTGGGCATGCTCGAGACTGTTGGCGTTGGCTGGCGGGAGAACGATCGTTTCCTGGAGCGGGTACGCGAGGTGACGGCCGAAGATGTCCAGCGCGTGGTGCGCGAGTACCTGGTGCCCGAGCGGCGCACGGTCGGGATCCTCGACCCGCAGCCGATGGATGACGAAGAGGCCCCGGCACCCGGGCCTTACGGCGCCCCGGATCTCGATGGCGGCTATCCGGAGGGGGATCACTAATGCTGCACGCACTCAAGAAACTCTCGCGTCGTTCCCGGTTGGCGGCGCTGGCCCTGGTCCCGCTGACCCTGCTGGTGATGCCGGTGCAGGCGGTGGAGATTGATCGCTGGGAAACCGACGAGGGTCTGCGCGTCCTGTATGTCGAGGCGCCGGACCTGCCGATGGTGGATCTGCGCCTGACCTTCGATGGTGGCGCGGCGCGCGACGGTGATCTGCCCGGGCTGGCGATGATGACCTCCCGTGGTCTGCGCCACGGCACCGAGGACATGGATGCCTCCGAACTGGCCGAACGCTTCGAGTCGGTCGGCGCCCGCTTCGGTACCAGCTCCCTGCGGGATATGGCGATCGTCAGCCTGCGCACGCTGACCGAACCGGACTGGATGGAGACAGCGGTCGGCACCCTGGCCGACGTACTGTCCGCCCCCGCCTTCCCCGAGGCCGATTTCGAGCGCAGCCGCCGCCAGGCCCTGCAATCCCTGCAGCGCGAGCGCCAGGAACCGGCCGTGGTGGCCAGCCGGCGATTCTACGAGCTGATGTATGAAGACCACCCCTATGGCAGCTGGCCGGGCGGCGAGGTCGATACGCTGGAGGCGATCACGCGCGATGATGCCCGGGCCTTCTTCGAGCGTCACTACGCGGCGGGGAACGGCTCGCTGGCGATCACCGGCGGGGTAAGCCGCGAGCAGGCCGAGGAGCTGGCCGCCCGGATCTCGGCCGCGCTGCCCCGTGGCGATGCAGTTGACCCGTTGCCGCCGGTGCCATTGCGCGAGGAGCCGGTGGAGGAGCGCATCGCGTTCCCGTCGGAGCAGGCGCACATCTTTATGGGGGCCCCGGCCCTGCGCCGCGGCGACGAGGCGCACTTCGCCCTGACGCTGGCCAATCATGCCCTGGGCGGGGGCGGATTTACCTCGCGCCTGTTCCAGGAGGTGCGCAGCGCCCGCGGGCTGGCCTACTCGGTGCACAGCCGCTTCCAGCCGATGGCGGTCGAAGGCCCGTTCGTGATCAATATGCAGACGGGCGTGGACCAGGCGGACGATGCCGTCGAGGTCCTGCGCGAGCAGGTCCTGCGCTGGCACGCCGAGGGTGTGGATCCTGAAGAGATGGAGGCCTCGCGCGAGAACGTGATCAACTCGTTCCCATTGTCGCTGGCCTCCAACAGCGACATCGTCAGCCTGCTCGGCATGATCGGTTTCTACGGACTGTCCGATGACTATCTGGAGCGCTATGTCGAGCGCATGCAGGCGGTGGAGCTGGAGACCATGAACGCCCAGCTGGCCGACCGGCTCAACCCCGAGGCCCTGGTCACGGTCATTGTCGGTGGCCAGGAAGACTAGGCGCGGCCCGCCAGGGCGCAGCGCCCGCGTCCGCATCATTGGGGGTGCCTGGCGCCGCCAGTGGTTGCCGGTGCCATCCGTCGGGGGGCTGCGTCCGACCGCGGATGCCCAGCGCGAGACCCTGTTCAACTGGCTGCAGCCGCAGCTGCCGGGTGCGCGAGTACTGGACCTGTATGCCGGCACCGGCGCCCTGGGCTTCGAGGCCGCCTCGCGGGGTGCGCGTGAAGTCTGGCTGGTCGAGCGCGACGCGCGGGCGGCGGCCCAGCTCGAGGCCAACCGTGAACGCCTGGGGGCTACCCAGGTGCACATCCGGCGTGATGATGTGGCCCGCCTGCTGGGACAGCCCCCGGAGGCGGGCCCCTTCGATGTCGTGTTTCTCGACCCTCCCTTTGGTCAGGGCCGGGTGGCACCGACGCTGGCCGCGCTGGCCGCCCAGGGCTGGCTGAGCCCCGGCGCACGCGTCTACGCCGAACTGGAGTCGGAGGCCGATCCGGGCTGTGTGCAGGAGGGCGGCTGGGACATCGAGCGCGAACGCGTTTGCGGGCAGGCGCGGGGCCTCCTGCTTGCGCGCAGTCGCGCCGAGGACGAGTCGTGAAGTGTTTTGCAGTTTGCCGGGTCATTGGCTACGGTAGGAACGTCGTCCGCCGGCCCTGTTTCGCCGGCTGAGCGCGTCCCCGAACGTCAGGTGCACGGGAAGGCTCGGGATGCAAGGTCCCGAGGTGTGCCCAACACGCCGGTGCGGCGTTTGAACGCAACACAAGAATAGGGGAGCCAAGCATGGAAGAACCGTCTTCAAGCCCGGGGCTGAACCAGACCCGGATCGCCGGCTTCGGCATCATTTGCAGCCCGGTGTTCTGGATCTCCAGTGCCGTGATCGCGGCATTCGTCCTGTTCGGGGCGATCTTCCCGGACACGGCGGAGCGCATCTTCGAGAAGCTGCAGACCGGTATCTCCGAGTATCTCGGCTGGTACTACGTGCTGGTCGTGACGGTCTTCCTGGTCTTTTCCGTGTACCTGATGTTCTCGCGCTACGGGGGCATACGGCTCGGAGACCAGTTCGAGGCGCCGCGTTTCAGCTACGCCGCGTGGTTCGCGATGCTCTTCTCCGCAGGCATGGGGATCGGGCTGCTGTTCTGGAGCATTGCCGAGCCGATGTACCACTACCTGGATCCGCCGCATGCCGATGGCGAGACCAGCGCGGCCGCGGCCGAAGCGATGCGTTACACCTTCTTCCACTGGGGGCTGCATGCCTGGGCGATCTACATCGTCGTTGGGCTGTCGCTGGCCTACTATGCCTACCGGCATAACCTGCCCCTGCTGATTCGCTCCTCGCTTTATCCGTTCATCGGGGACCGCATCTATGGCCCCTGGGGGCACCTGATCGACATCGTGGCCCTGTTCGGGACCATGTTCGGGGTGGCCACCTCGCTGGGCCTCGGGGTCATGCAGATCAACTCGGGTCTGAACTACGTGTTCGGGATCGAGGAATCCACGGCCATGCAGATCATCCTGGTCGCGATCATCACCCTGATCGCAGTGGGCTCGGTCGCCCTCGGGGTAGATCGCGGCATCAAACGGCTTTCCAATTTCAATATCGGGCTGGCGGTGATCCTGCTCGCGCTGTTGCTGATCATGGGGCCGACACTGTTCATCCTGCGCTTGCTGGTGGAGTCGACCGGTGTTTACGTGCAGCACCTGCCCGAGATGAGTCTGTGGGCCGATACCATCGACGAGACTGGCTGGGCCACCGCCTGGACCATCTTCTATTGGGGCTGGTGGATCTCCTGGGCCCCGTATGTCGGCATGTTCATCGCCCGTGTCTCGCGCGGGCGCACGATCCGTGAATTCGTGGCCGGCGTGCTGCTGGCGCCGACGGCCGCTGCCTTCGTCTGGCTTTCGGTGTTCGGCGGTACCGCGATGGGCTACGAGGTGGGTGGCGTGGCCAATATCTCCGGCGCGGTCGAGGAGAGCGTGTCCACCGCGTTGTTCGCGACCATCGAGGCCATGCCGCTGTGGGATTGGCTGGCGGTGCTGGCCATGGCCGCGGCCACGGTGCTGATCGTCACCTTCTTCGTCACCTCCTCGGACTCCGGCTCGCTGGTGATCGACACCCTGGCCTCGGGTGACGTGCGCAATCCGACCGTGACCCAGCGGGTCTACTGGGCGATCCTCGAGGGGATCGTGGCGTCGATCCTGCTGCTGGCGGGGGGGCTTGCCGCCCTGCAGGCGGCGGCGATCAGCGTCGGCCTGCCGTTCTCGGTGGTGATGCTCGTGATGGTGGTCGGGCTGTGGAAGAGCCTGCATTCCACCGAGGCCGTGACGCCCACCAAGTACCAGAAAGAGGCGCCACCGCCGCATACCCTGCTGGGGTATACGGAGGACCTGGACGACAAGATCAAGTAGGAGGTCACTATGGCTGCGTCCCGCGTGGCGCTGCTGGGCTGCGGGCTCATGGGGCAACCCATGGGCCTGCGTCTTTTGCGCGCCGGTTTTTCCGTCGAGGCCTACAACCGCACCCCGGAGCGTGCCAGCGACCTGGCCAGCGAGGGGGTGACGGTACACACCGAGCCGGCGGCGGCCGTCGCCGGAGCCGATACCCTGGTGCTGATGCTCTCGGATGCCGCCGCGATCCAGGCGGTGCTGAGGGCGTTGCCGGAAGGCGCGCTGAACGGGCGTTGCGTGATCCAGATGGCGACGATCCTGCCGGCCGAGAGCCGCCAGCTGGCCGAGCACCTGCGCCGCTCTGGGGCCTGTTATGTCGAGGCGCCAGTACTGGGGTCGATCCCGGAAGCGCGCGAGGGCCGCTTGCTGGTCATGGCCGGCGCCGATACGGAGGCGGATTTCGATCGCGCGCGTCCGGTCCTCGCGGCGCTGGGCGAGAACCCGCGGCATGTCGGTCCGGTGGGGCAGGGCGCGGCCCTGAAGCTCGCATTCAACCAGCTGATCGCCAGTCTGACCGCCGCCTTTTCCCTGAGCCTGGGGCTGGTCCGCCGTGAAGGGGCGAACGTTGATACCTTCATGGATATCCTGCGCGAGTCGGCGCTGTATGCGCCGACCTTCGACAAGAAGCTGGACAAGATGCTCTCCGGTGACTTCGGTACCGCGAACTTCCCGGTCAAGCACCTGCTGAAGGACGTGCGCCTGGCCGAGCGCGCCGCAGAGGACGCGCAACTGATCGGCCCGTGGCTCCCACTGCTGGCGGAGCTACTGGAGCAGGCGCAGGATCGCGGGCTGGCGAACGCCGACTACTCCGCGATCTACAGCGCGATCGCCCCCGAGCCCTCGGCACACTGACCCGTCAAGCGGCCCCGTTGGTCTTGGAGGGGGCAACCGGCTCCGGGGTGACGTCCCAGATCTGGTTGGCGTAGTCGCGCACCGTGCGGTCGATGGAGAAAAAGCCCATGCGAGCGACATTGTGGATCGCCGCCTCGGCCCAGGCGGCCGGGTCCGCGTACAGGGCATCGGCCCGATCACAGGCCTCCGCGTAGGCCGAGTAGTCGGCCAGTACGAAGAACGGATCGTCTTCGCGCAGGTAGCGCCCCAGTTCGCGGTGGGTATCCGCGTCGTTGCAGGTAAAGAACCCCGACTCGATCATGTCCACCGCGGCTGCCAGGTCGGGTGTGCGCTTCAGGATGGCGGATGGTTGTTCGCCACGGGCGCGGTGCTCGACCACTTCTTCGGCGGTCATCCCGAAGATGAAGACGTTCTCGTCGCCAACCGCATCGCGGATCTCGATGTTGGCGCCATCCAGCGTGCCGATGGTCAGGGCCCCGTTCAGCGCCAGTTTCATGTTGCCGGTGCCGGAGGCCTCGAAGCCGGCGGTGGAGATCTGCTCGGAGATGTCCGCGGCCGGGATGATGATGCTGGCGGAGCTGACCTCGTAGTTCGGGAAGAACACGCACTTCAGGCGATCGCCAACGGCCGGGTCGTGGTTCACGATGTCGGCCACCTCGTTGATCACCTGGATGATCGCCTTGGCGCGGGCGTAGCCCGGTGCGGCCTTGCCGCCGAACAGCACCACGCGCGGCGGGATGTCTTCGCCGGCGCGGATGCGACGGTAGAGGTCCACTACGTGCAGCAGCTTCAGCAGCTGGCGCTTGTACTCGTGGATGCGCTTCACCTGAACGTCAAACAGCACGTCCGGGTTCAGCTCCACGCCGGTGCGTTCGCGCACAAGGTCCGCGAGCCGGGCCTTGTTGGCGCGCTTCACCGCCATGAATTCGCGCTGCAATTCCGGATCGGTGGCGTAGGGTTCCAGTGCGCGCAGGCGCTCCAGGTCGTATTGCCAGTCGTTGCCGATACGTCGGCCCAGGAGCTCGGTCAGGGCCGGGTTGGACTGGATCATCCACAGCCGTGGCGTCACGCCGTTGGTCACGTTGACGAAGCGTTCCGGCCAGAGCTCAAAAAACTCCTCGAACAGGGTCTCCTGCAGCAGGCGCGTATGCAGTGCGGCGACGCCATTGATGTGGTGCGAGCCGACCACCGCCAGGTGCGCCATGCGGACCCGGCGCTCGCCTTCCTCGTCGATGATCGACAGGCGCGCCAGGCGGTCATTGTCCCCCGGGTAGCGATGCCGGACCTCTTCCAGGAACTCGTGGTTGATCTGGTAGATGATGCCCATGTGGCGCGGCAGCACGTGCTGCATCAGCGGGACCGACCAGGTCTCCAGCGCCTCGGGCATCAGGGTGTGGTTGGTGTAGGCGAAGGTCCGCCGGGTCAGATCCCAGGCGCGATCCCAGGGCACTTCGTGGTGGTCGACCAGCAGCCGCATCAGTTCGGCCACGGCGATTGCAGGGTGGGTGTCGTTCAGCTGGATCGCGGCCTTGTCCGGCAGGGCATCCAGCGGGTAGCCCAGCCCCAGGTGGCGTTCGAGGGCGTCCTGTAGCGAGGCAGAAACAAAGAAGTATTCCTGCTTCAGGCGCAGTTCCTTGCCGATCGCGGTGGCGTCGTTCGGGTACAACACCATGGAGATGGTCTCGGACTCGTTCTTGTCCGCGACCGCCCGGATGTAATCCCCTTCGTTGAAGTAGCGCAGGTCGAAGTCGCGGGTCGCCTTGGCGGCCCACAGGCGCAGGTTGTTCACGTTGCGCCGCCCGTAGCCCGCGGTCGGATAGTCGTAGGCCATGGCCAGGACTTCCTCGCCATCTTCCCAGGTGTAACGGGTCTCGCCGTTCGGATGATGGTGCTCGACCACGTAGCCGTAGAAGTGGATCGAGTACTTGCGATCCGAGCGCGGGAACTCCCAGGGGTTGCCGTAACGCAGCCAGTTGTCCGGGTGTTCGACCTGGCGGTGGGGCTCAAACTCCTGGCGGAACATGCCGTACTCGTAGCGGATGCCATAGCCATAGCCGGGATAGCCCTGGGTGGCCAGTGACTCCAGGATGCAGGCCGCGAGTCGACCGAGGCCGCCGTTGCCCAGGGCCGCGTCGTCCTCGAGATCCACGATCTGGTCGAGATCCACGCCGAGGTCACTCATTGCCTGGCGCGCCTCGTCGAGGATGCCCATGTTGCGCAGATTCGCCTCGAGCATGCGCCCGATCAGGTACTCCATCGACAGGTAGTAGACGCGCTTGACGTCTTCTTCGGCGAACTGGCGGCGGGTCAGCAGGCGGCGTTCCACCATGCGCCCGCGGATGGCGAAGGCCAGGGCCTCGAGCCAGTCGCGGTGGGTGGCTTTGCGCGGGTCTTCACCCACCACGCGGACGATGGCATCGCGAATCGATTGCCGCAGGCCCTCCACGTCATTGGGGAGGTGAGGCAGGTGCGTTACTTCGGGGGCGGCCATCAGATGGTCTCCAGAACTAGGGAAACACTGATCAATGTACACGCTCGCGCTCGAGTCGCTTTTGCGTGCGAACAAGGCGCGGTGACTGCCGTGCAGTCATTCTGCACAAGGGGGCCGCAACGCCGTGCGCGCGCAGAAGCGGCCGGGCCCCTTCGGGGTTGGCACCCCAGGTTCCCCGATCCTGCGTTGCGCCGCTTGCGGGTAGAACCACTGCCCGCTGCACGACGCGCCTGGCCTCGGAAAACCTGGGGTACCAACGCGAGCGTGTACATTGATCAGTGTTTCCCTGGGGTGTGGGCCGCCGCCTTGGGTTACCCCTCGCGAGCGACGGCGCGATAGCCGATATCTGTCCGGCAGTATATATCCTCGAAGTGGATCCGGTGCACGGCCTCGTAGGCCTTTTTTTGGGCGGATCTCACGTCCCTTCCAAGGCCCACGACGCAAAGCACGCGGCCCCCGGCGGTCACGACCGCGCCATCTTCGCGCGTTGCGGTCCCGGCATGAAATACGTAGGCCTCGGGGTCATTCTCCACCGCTTCGAGCCCGGTGATCGCGTCGCCCTTGCGGTAGGCGCCCGGGTATCCTCCGGCGGCCAGTACCACGCCGAGGGCGACGCGGGCATCCCAGTGTGCCTCGATCTGGTCCAGGCGCCCGTCCAGCGCGGCCTCGACCAGATCGGTCAGGTCCGACTCCAGGCGACTCAGGATCGGCTGGGTCTCCGGGTCGCCGAAGCGGCAGTTGAACTCCAGCACCTTCGGATTGCCCTCGGCGTCGATCATCACGCCGGCGTAGAGAAAGCCGCTATAGCGTTCGCCATCGGCGGCCATACCGCGCACGGTCGGTTCGATGACCTCGCGCAGGATACGCGCGTGCAGCGCGTCTGTGACCACCGGGGCCGGCGAGTAGGCGCCCATGCCGCCGGTGTTCGGCCCCTGGTCTCCATCGTCGCGTGCCTTGTGGTCCTGTGAGGAGGCCAGCGGCAGCACATGCTCGCCGTCCACCATGCAGATGAAGCTGGCCTCCTCGCCGCGCAGGAATTCCTCGATCACCACACGATGACCCGCTTCGCCAAAGGCGTTGCCGGCCAGCATGTCGCGCACCGCGGCGCAGGCCTCGTCCTCGGTCTGCGCGAGGATCACGCCCTTGCCGGCGGCCAGCCCGTCGGCCTTGACCACGATCGGGGCCCCGTGGGTCTTGATGAAGTCCAGCGCGGCCGCCTCGTCCTCGAAACTGCCGTAGGCGGCGGTGGGGATGCCGTGGCGCTGCATGAAGTCCTTGGCGAAGCTCTTGGAGCCCTCGAGCTGCGCGGCCTTCGCCGTCGGGCCGAAGCAGCGCCGGCCCGCGGCGCGGAAGGCATCCACCACGCCGGCAACCAGCGGCGCCTCCGGGCCGACTACCGTGAATGCAATGTCTTCGCGCTCGGCCAGGGCCAGCAGGCCATCGATGTCGGTGACGTCCACCGCGTGGTTCTCGCACTTGTCCGTGCGCGCGGTGCCGGCATTGCCGGGGGCGACCAGCACGCGCTGTACGCGCGAGGACTGGGCCAGTTTCCAGGCCAGGGCATGCTCGCGGCCGCCGTTCCCAATAACGAGTACGTTCATCACGGACCTCAGTGGCGGAAGTGGCGCATGCCGGTGAACAGCATCGCGATGTCGTGTTCGTTGGCGGCGGCGATTACCTCATCGTCGCGCATCGAGCCGCCCGGCTGGATCACGGCGGTGATGCCGGCCTCGGCGGCTGCGTCGATGCCGTCGCGGAATGGGAAGAAGGCGTCCGAGGCCATCACCGAACCGGCGACCTGCAGGCCCTCGTCCGCCGCCTTGATGCCTGCGATCCGCGCGGAATAGACTCGGCTCATCTGGCCGGCGCCAACCCCGATGGTCTGTTCGTCACGCGCGTAGACGATGGCATTCGACTTCACGTACTTCGCGACCTGCCAGGCGAAGCACAGGTCCCGGGTCTCCTGCTCGGAAGGGGCCCGCGCGGTCACGGTCTTCAGTTCCGCATCCGCGAGCGAGCCACGATCGGCGTCCTGTACCAGCAGTCCGCCCCCAATCCGCTTGTAGTCGAGCCCCGGGGCCGTGGCGGCCGGCGGGATCTCCAGTGCCCGGACGTTCTTCTTGGTGGCGAGGGCGCGCAGCGCGCCCGGGGTGATTTCCGGGGCGATCACGACCTCCACGAACTGGCGGCTGACGATTGCGTGTGCGGTATCGCCATCCAGCGGGCGGTTGAAGGCGATGATGCCGCCGAAGGCCGAGGTGGGGTCGGTCTGGAAGGCGCGTTCGTAGGCCATCAGCTGGGTCGGGGCGACGGCCACGCCGCAGGGGTTCGCGTGTTTCACGATCACGCAGGCCCCGGCCTCGAACTGGCGCACGCATTCCCAGGCCGCGTCGGCATCGGCCAGGTTGTTGTAGGACAGGGACTTGCCCTGGTGCTGGCGGTAGCTGGCCAGCGAGCCGGGTGCCGGTGCGGGATCGCGATAGAACGCGGCGCGCTGGTGCGGGTTCTCGCCGTAGCGCAGCGCCTCGACACGCTCGAAGGTGGCATTAAGCTGGCCCGGGAAGGGTTCCGCCTCGCCGTCCTCGTCCAGCGCCGAGAGGTAGTTGCTGATCGCCGCGTCATAGCGGGCGACATGGTCGAAGGCCGCCACCGACAGGCGAAAGCGCAGGGGCGCCGGGACCTCGCCGTGCTCGGTCAGGGTATCGACGATGGCGCCGTACTGGTCCGGGCTGGTGGCGACGGCCACGTCGCGATAGTTCTTGGCCGCCGCGCGCAGCATCGCCGGCCCGCCGATGTCGATGTTTTCGATCGCCTCCTCCAGCGTGCAGCCGGGCCGCGCGACCGTCGCCTCGAACGGATAGAGGTTCACGACCAGCAGGTCGATCGGCGGGATGTCCTGCTCGACCATCACGTCGGCGTCGATATCGCGCCGCCCGAGCAGCCCGCCGTGGATGCGCGGGTGCAGGGTCTTCACCCGGCCATCCATGATTTCGGGGAAGCCTGTGTGCTGCGAGACTTCGGTCACCGGCAGGCCTTCCTCGGCCAGCAGGCGGGCGGTGCCGCCGGTGGACAGGAGTTCGACGCCCCGTTCGTGCAGGGCGCGCGCGAGCTCCGCTACGCCGGTCTTTTCGGATACGGATAACAGGGCGCGACGGACGGGGCGGCTGGCGGTCATTCGGGGGCCTCTGGGAAAGGATCAAAAGCCCCCATTATAGCGAAGCTCGTCGGGAGGGGTGGTCCGTGTTCGAGGCCCCCGTGGCGGCCGCTCGCTCGTACTTTTGCGCAAAACAACTTGTAATTTTTGTGCAAAACCTTCAGGGTATTAAAACGATTTCGGAACCAAATCGCCCGCGACCCGACGCGTTGCGAGGCGCCGTTACCGTTTCCCCGAACCAGGCGGGTGGGCCCGCCAGACCACGGTTCGGCATCCGGGCCCGATTGCCCTTCCGGATGCGAGGGAAAACCGGCCTAGGCCGGCCGCAGGCGCTGCCCGACAACGCGCTTGCGGGAGAGGACGCCTGATCGCCGGGCGCAGTCAGCCCGGTCCGGATCATCGTCGATGTGCCGCCCGAGCGAGGTACGCGACGGCGTCCGGTGGGCTTGGTTCCGGCGGTCCGGCCGAAGGTCGGCTGGACCGCGTGAATAACGCAGTACAGCCAAGAGGAATCAGCATGTCCGCGAACATCAAGAATGATCAGGATTTCGGCGAGAAGCCGACCGAACGTCGCGATACCGAGAACTATCTCAACGAATACACCACCGGTTTTGTCGACAAGTGGGACGACCTGATCGATTGGGATAACCGTGCCAAGAGCGAAGGCACCTTCTTCATCGAAGAGCTGAAAAAGCGTGGCGCCAAACGCGTGCTGGATGTGGCGGCCGGGACCGGCTTCCATTCTGCGCAGCTGCGTGAGGCCGGTTTCGATGTGGTGACCGCCGATGGTGCCCCGGAGATGCTGGCCAAGGCCTTCGAAAACGGTCGCAAGCGGGGTCACATCCTGCGCACCGTGCAGGCCGACTGGCGCATGCTGAATCGCGACATCTACGGCCGCTACGACGCGGTGGTCTGCCTGGGTAACTCCTTTACCCACCTGTTCAACGAACACGACCGCCGCAAGGCCCTGGCCGAGTTCTACTCCGCCCTGAACCACGATGGCGTGCTGATCCTCGATCAGCGCAACTACGACACCATCATGGATCACGGCTACTCGTCCAAGCATACGTACTACTACTGCGGCGACGACGTCCAGGTGCAGCCGGCGCATGTGGATGAGGGGCTGGCCCGCTTCCAGTACCGCTTCCCGGATGGCTCCGAGTACTTCCTGAACATGTTCCCGCTGCGCAAGGCCTATGTGCGTCGCCTGATGCGCGAGGTCGGCTTCCAGCAGATCGAGACCTACGGCGATTTCCAGGAAACCTACCGCGAGACGGATCCGGACTTCTTCATTCACGTCGCCGACAAGCGTTACATCGAGGACGAGAACCGATGAGCAACCAGTATTCCGACGTCGTCGAGACGGCGCGCGACTACTACAACAGCGAAGACGCCGATACCTTCTACAAGCTGGTGTGGGGTGGCGAAGACCTGCACATCGGCATGTACGAGTACCAGGGTGAGCCGATCGGTGACGCCAGCCGGCGCACCGTCGCCCATATGTCCGACCTGCTCGGCGAGCCGCAGCCGGAATGGCGCGTGCTCGACATGGGTGCCGGGTATGGCGGCGTGGCCCGCTACCTGGTCGAGAACTACGGCTGTGACGTGACCGCGCTCAATCTCTCCGAGAAGGAGAACGAGCGTGATCGCGAGATCAACAAGGCGCGTCATCTCGACCACAAGATCACCGTGGTCGACGGCTCCTTCGAGAAGGTCGACGAGCCGGATGCCTCCTACGATGTCGTCTGGTCGGAGGACTCGTTCCTGCACAGCCAGAACGACAAGAAAAAGGAAGTGATCAAGGAGGCCGCGCGCGTGTTGAAGCCGGGTGGCTGGCTGATCTTCACCGATCCGATGCAGACCGACAACTGCCCGGATGGCGTGCTCGATCCGATCCTGGCCCGCATCCACCTCGACTCGCTGGCCAGCCCCTCGCTCTATCGCGAGGCGGCCAAGGAAGCGGGGCTCTACGAGGTCAGCTTCGAGGAGCACTCCAACCAGATCGCGACGCATTATGGTCGTGT
Organism: Thioalkalivibrio sp. ALJ4; assembly: GCF_000377225.1. Taxonomy (NCBI): domain Bacteria; kingdom Pseudomonadati; phylum Pseudomonadota; class Gammaproteobacteria; order Chromatiales; family Ectothiorhodospiraceae; genus Thioalkalivibrio; species Thioalkalivibrio sp. ALJ4. The sequence goes on from NZ_KB897917.1 coordinate 659,944, forward strand.
GAAGCAGGAACTGGAGTCGCGCGAAGAGGAGCTGCGTGGCTATATCTCCCAGGACTACATCGACCGCATGAAGCAGGGTCTGCAGCACTGGGTGGATGGCGGCCAGTCGGGTTATCTGACCTGGGGCATCTTCCGCTTCCGCAAGCCGGCCGAGTAAGTCGACCGGGGAGGGCTGGCGGCCGCTACGGGTGGGTCGTCAGCCGCTTCCAGACCCCGTTCACCCGGCCCTCGATGGGCCGGAAGCGGGTCTTGTAGGCCATCTTCGGGGCCTGGTCGATCCAGTACCCGAGATACACATGCGGCAGGCGCAGCCGCCGGGCATGCGCGATCTGCGTAAGCACGGCGAGGGTGCCCAGGCCGCGATCCGGGGTCTCCGGATCGAAAAAGCTGTACATGGCCGACAGCCCCTGTGGGGTGCGGTCGGTGAGCGCAACGGCCACCAGGTTGTGGTCCCGGCGGAATTCGAGGATATCCACCGGACCGTTGCGGTGGCTAAGCATGCCCGCGTAATCGTCGCGCCCCATGCGTTCCATGCCGCCGCCGGTATGGCGGTGGGCGAGATAGCGTGAGAACAGCGGCATGTGCTCGTCGAGATCCGCGCAGGGCGTATGCCCGGGCTGGTCCGGAGGGCGCGTAATTGTGACCGCGAGATCATGATTGCGTTTCAGGCAGCGGCGCTGACTGCGGCTGGGTGCGAAATCCGCAACCGGGATCCGCACCGGAACGCAGGCCGAGCACGTCGGGCAGTGGTGGCGATAGACGAACTGGCCGCTGCGGCGAAAGCCCTCGGCGAGCAGTTGCCCATAGCGCGCCCCGCCCAGGCTGACCGCGGGGTCGACCAGCAGGCTCTGCATCTCGCGGTCGTCCAGATAGGGACAGGCCTGTGGGGCCGTAACAAACCAACGGATCGGGTGCTCCTGCATACGGCTATCGTGACACGACTCGCGACGGGCGCAAAAGAGGAGACCGGGCCCGTGCATCAATATCCGGAACACCGCCCCAAAGGCGGGTTCCCGCCGGGCCGGGACGCCCGGCCATGACCATGAATCCATTCAACACAATGGTGTACCGCACATGACGGCAACGCGAAACGACATCGAGAAAGCGCTGAAAGAGCGCATCCTGATTCTGGACGGCGGGATGGGCACGACCATCCAGCTGTACAAGCTGGAGGAGGCCGACTACCGCGGCGAGCGCTTCAAGGACTGGGAGTCCGATCTGAAGGGCAACAACGACCTGCTGTCGCTGACCCGTCCGGACATCATCGAGCAGATCCACAACGACTATCTCGAGGCCGGCGCCGACATCATCGAGGCCAACACCTTCAACGGTACCCGCATCGCGATGGCGGACTACCACATGGAGGACCTGGTCCCCGAGCTGAACCGCGAATCCGCGAAGCTCGCGCGCAAGGCCGCTGATGCCTGGACGGAGAAGACCCCGGACAAGCCGCGCTTTGTCGCCGGCATCCTCGGGCCGACCAACCGCACCGCGTCGATCTCGCCGGACGTGAACGACCCGGGTGCGCGTAACGTCGACTTCGACACCCTGGTCGATTCCTACAAGGAGGCTGCCGAGGCCCTGGTCGAGGGCGGCGTGGACCTGCTGCTGATCGAGACGGTGTTCGACACCCTGAACGCCAAGGCCGCGATCTTTGCGGTGAAGACCCTGGAAGACGAGCTCGGGAAGGAACTCCCGATCATGATCTCCGGGACGATCACCGACGCCTCCGGCCGTACTCTGTCCGGGCAGACCACCGAGGCCTTCTGGAACTCGGTGCGTCACGCGAACCCGGTCTCCATCGGCCTGAACTGCGCGCTGGGCGCGAAGGAAATGCGCCAGTACGTGGAAGAGCTGTCGCGCATCGCCGACACCCACGTGTCCGCGCACCCCAACGCCGGTCTGCCGAACGAGTTCGGTGACTACGACGAGTCCCCGGAGCAGATGGCCGAGGACGTCGGCCCCTGGGCCGAGCAGGGCATGCTGAACATCATCGGCGGCTGCTGCGGCACGCTGCCGGAGCACATCCGCGCGATGCGCGAGGCGGTCGAGAAGCACGCCCCGCGCAAGGTGCCGGAGATTGCCCCGGCCTGCCGCCTGTCCGGCCTCGAGCCGTGCAACATCACCGACGACTCGCTGTTCGTGAACGTCGGCGAGCGCACCAACGTGACCGGCTCGCGCAAGTTCCTGCGTCTGATCCAGAACGAGGAATTCGACGTCGCGCTGGAAGTCGCGCTGAACCAGGTCGAGGGCGGCGCCCAGATCATCGACATCAACATGGACGAGGGGATGCTGGAGTCTCAGGACGCGATGGTGCGCTTCCTGAACCTCCTGGCCGGCGAGCCGGACATCGCCCGCGTGCCGGTGATGATCGACTCCTCCAAGTTCGAGATCATCGAGGCCGGCCTGAAGTGTGTTCAGGGCAAGCCGGTGGTCAACTCGATCTCCATGAAGGAGGGCGAGGAAAACTTCATCAAGCAGGCCCAGCTGTGCCGTCGCTACGGCGCCGCGATCGTGGTCATGGCCTTCGACGAGGACGGCCAGGCCGATAACGAGGACCGCCGTGTCGAGATCTGCACCCGCGCCTACAAGCTGCTGACCGAGAAGGTCGGCTTCCCGGCCGAGGACATCATCTTCGACCCCAACATCTTCGCGGTCGCGACCGGTATCGAGGAGCACAACAACTACGGCGTGGACTTCATCGAGGCCACCCGTCGCATCAAGCAGGACCTGCCGCACGCGCTGGTCTCCGGCGGCGTGTCCAACGTGTCGTTCTCCTTCCGCGGCAACGAGCCGGTGCGCGAGGCGATCCACGCGGTGTTCCTGTACCACGCCATCAAGGCGGGTATGGACATGGGGATCGTCAACGCCGGCCAGCTGGCGGTCTACGACGACATCGATGAGAAGCTGAAGGAAGCGGTCGAGGACGTGGTCCTGAACCGTCGCGATGACGCGACCGAGCGGCTGCTTGACCTGTCCGAGGAGTACAAGGGCCAGGGCGGCGGCAAGAAGGAAGAGAACCTCGAGTGGCGTGAATGGGAAGTCACCAAGCGCCTCGAGCACTCCCTGGTCAAGGGCATCGACACCTACGTGGTCGAGGATACCGAAGAGGCACGCCAGCAGTACGACCGCCCGATCCAGGTGATCGAGGGCCCGCTGATGGACGGCATGAACGTGGTCGGCGACCTGTTTGGCGAGGGCAAGATGTTCCTGCCGCAGGTGGTCAAGTCCGCGCGCGTGATGAAGAAGGCCGTGGCCCACCTGATCCCGTACATCGAGGCCGAGAAGACCGGCACCGAGAACAACGGCAAGATCCTGATGGCCACGGTGAAGGGCGACGTCCACGACATCGGCAAGAACATCGTCGGCGTCGTGCTGCAGTGCAACAACTTCGAGGTCATCGACATCGGCGTGATGCAGCCGGGTGCCGAGATCCTGAAGGCCGCCAAGGAACACGATGTGGACGTCATCGGCCTGTCCGGCCTGATCACCCCGTCGCTGGAGGAGATGGCCAACTTCGCCGCTGATCTCGAGCGCGAAGGCATGAGTACACCGCTGATGATTGGCGGTGCCACCACCTCGCGCGCCCATACCGCGGTCAAGATCGAGCCGAACTACTCCGGCCCGGTGGTCTGGGTGAAGGACGCCTCGCGTGCCGTGGGCGTGGCCCAGAGCCTGATCAGCCCCGAACTGCGCGAGAACTACGCCGCCGAGATTCGCGAGGAATACGAAAAACTGCGCGTGCAGAACGCCGGGCGCAAGAAGAAGACCCAGTGGGTCACCCTGGAGAAGGCGCGTTCCAACAAGCCGCAGATCGACTGGTCGAGCTACACCCCGACCAAGCCGAAGGCGCTGGAGACCGACAAGCTGCCGGGCGAGCCGAAGCTGCTGCACCCGCATGGCGACGGCTCCGTGCTGCTGCGCTTCGATGACTTCGACCTGAACGAGGTGAAGAACTTCATCGACTGGACGCCGTTCTTCCACTCCTGGCAGCTGCACGCCGCCTACCCGCGCATCCTCGATGACGAGAAGGTGGGCGAAGAGGCGCGCAAGCTGTTCAAGGATGGCCAGGAGATGCTCGATCGCATGATCGAGGAGAAGTGGGTCACCCTGCGTGGTGTGGTCGGCTTCTTCCCGGCGAACACCGTTAATGACGACGACATCGAGGTCTATACCGACGAAAGCCGCTCGAAGGTGCTGAAGAAGCTGCACCACCTGCGTCAGCAGACCGAGAAGCGCCGCGGTCAGCCGAGCCACTCGCTGGCCGACTTCCTGATGCCGAAGGAGGCCGGTGGCCCGGACTACCTGGGTGCGTTTGCGGTCAGCGCCGGTGGCGATGTCGACGCGAAGGCCGAAGAATACGAGAAGGCCAACGACGACTATCACGCGATTCTCGTGAAGAGCCTGGCGGACCGCCTGGCCGAGGCCTTTGCCGAGTGCATGCACCAGTACGTGCGCAAGCACTACTGGGGCTATGTCCCGGACGAGGCGCTGCCGAACGAGGACCTGATCGACGAGAAGTACCAGGGCATTCGCCCGGCCCCGGGCTACCCGGCTTGCCCCGAGCACACTGAGAAGGGCACGCTCTGGGAGCTTCTGCAGCCCGAAGAGCACGCGGACATGACGCTCACCGAGAGCTACGCGATGCTGCCGGTCTCGGCCGTGTCCGGTTGGTACTTCGCCCATCCGGAGTCGCGCTACTTCGGTCTGGGCAAGGTCAACCGCGACCAGGTCGAGGACTACGCCAAGCGCAAGGGCATGTCGTTCGAAGATGCCGAGCGCTGGCTCGCGCCGAACATCGGCTACGACGACAGCGACGAGGCCAAGGCGGAAGCCAAGGCCGAGCGCGAGGCCCGGTCCGCCTGATCGGCTGCAAGATGTGCCGCTAACGGAAGCCCCGCCTCGTGCGGGGCTTCTTTTTGTCTGCGTGTTCGCCCGTGATCAGGGCACCGGGGCCAGTAGCGCGATCCCGGTCAGCACGGTCACCACCTCGAACGTCCGCTTGACCAGTCGATTGCCGTAGCGGTGGGCCAGGGCCGCCCCCAGATAGCCGCCAATGAAACTGCCGACCAGCAGCGCCGGCAGCCAATCCCACTGGACGGTGCCGAAGGAGCCGAGCAACAGGGCCCCGGCGCCATTCCAGACCAGTCCCACCAGCACCATGGTGTATCCAACCGCTTGGGTGTAGCTCATCCCGTACCAGCTCACCAGCCAGAGCGTCACCATCAGTCCGGTGCCGGAGGCCAGCGAGCCGTTCAGGATGCCGATGATGAACAGCCCCAGTGCGCCGATCACGGCGTGCTGCAGGGTCTTGTCGGTCTCGCGCACGGCCTGCCCTAGTTGCGGCCGGCGCCAGGAGTACCAGCCCAGGGCAATTGTCAGCAGGCCCAGGGCGATCTCGCCGGCCCGTGGAGGGATTCCCAATACCAGCCAGGCACCGATCAGCACCCCGGGAAGACCGGCCGCGAGAATGACGGCTAGGCGCGCCGGTTCGAATGTGCTTTGCTTGAGGTGCCGCAGACTGGCCCCGGCGCCCAGCGCGACGGTGGCGATCTTGTGTGTGGCCAGGGCAACGGGATAGGGGAGTCCCAGAAAAATGAGGACCGGCAACTGCAACAGGCCGGCCCCGCCGCCCGCAAGGGCGGAGAATCCATTCGCCAGGATGGCGATGAAGAGCAGGCCGAGGTGTTCGAGTATGGTCATGTCAGGGGGCAGAAAGCGCGGTTCCGTGTGGTGGCGCGGCGTTTTTTGGGGGGTGCTGGCACTGGTGCTGGCGCTGCCGGCGCACGCGGATATTTATCGTTGGGTCGATGATGACGGCACCGTGCATTACTCGAACACCCCACAGCCCGAGGCCAGCCAGCGCGAGCGCCGCGTGTTTGATTCCCGTGGCCTGATGCGGGAGATCATACCCGCTCCCCCTACCGCCGAGGAGCGTGAGGAGGCCCGGGCCGAACAGGAACGTGCGCAGCAGGAGTTGGAGGCCGCGCGCCAGGCGCGGGCCGACCAGGCGGCGCGCGAGCGTCAGCTGCGTCAGGCCTACGAGAATCTGGACGAGATCGAAGAGCTGCGCGCGCGCCGTGTGGCGGCCATTGGCGGGGATATCGCGCGCTCCGAGGCGCAGGAGATCACGCTCTTGCGCGAGCGCGAACGTATTCGTCGTCAGTATGAATCCAGCGAGTCGGCTTCGGCGCGCGCACGGTTCGAGGTGCAGCTGGAGGATCTGGAGGCGCGTATTGACCGCGAGCGCGCGTACCGCCGGGGGCAGGAAGACCGCCTTGCCGCCATCCAGCAGAGGCTGGATCTGGACCGTGAGGACTATCAGCGCCTGGTCGGCAACGGCGAAGGCTAGAAACGCCCGTAAACGTCCGTCGGTCTAGCGACTGATCAGGGTGCCCACGCCCTCGTCGGTCAGAAGCTCCAGCAGCACCGCGTGTTCCACGCGGCCATCGACGATATGCGTGGCATTGACGCCGCTGCGCACCGCATCCAGCGCGCAGCGGATCTTCGGGATCATCCCGCCGTGGATCGTCCCGTCGCGGATCATCTCGTCCACCTGCGGGGCCGACAGCTTGGGCAGTAGTTCCCCGTTGCCGTCCAGTACCCCCGGGGTGTTGGTCAGCAGGAACAGCTTTTCCGCGTCCAGCACCACTGCGAGCTTCTCGGCCGCCGTGTCGGCATTGATGTTGTAGGCCTTGCCCTCTCGATCGAAGCCGATTGGCGCGATCACCGGGATGAAGTCGCTGTCATCCAGTGTATGCACGATCGCCGGGTCCACGCCCTCGACCTCGCCCACGTGCCCCAGGTCCACGGTCGGCTGACCCTCGGACGCGCCGTAGTCGCGCAGCGGGTTTGCGCGGATCATCTGGCCGTCCTTGCCGGTCAGGCCCACCGCGCGCCCGCCGAAGCGGTTGATCAGCGAGACGATCTCCTGATTCACGATCCCGCCGAGCACCATCTGCACCACGTCCATGGTCTCGCGGTCGGTCACGCGCAGGCCGTTGACGAACTCTGTCTGCTTGCCCAGCCGTTCCAGTAGCTGGCCGATCTGCGGCCCCCCGCCATGCACCACCACCGGATTCACACCCACCTGCTTGAGCAGCACGATGTCGCGCGCGAACGAGGCCTTCAGGTGGTCCTCGGTCATGGCGTTGCCGCCGTACTTGATCACGATCGTCTTGCCCGCGAAGCGCTGGATATAGGGCAGCGCCTCGATCAGGACATGGGCTACGGAATGGGCCGTCTGGGTATCCATGGCGTTTCGGTGGTCCGCGCAATAGGGGGCGCAGTTTACCACTGCCAATCGCCTTTCGTGCGGCCACCGCCATGAACATGTATAGCATATACATCGTTTGACGATTCAGTGGCGCCCCGGTATAAAGCTGCATTGTATCTATAACAAAAGGGAGCTTGCGATGCTGCAATCCGTCTCGTTGTTGCTGACGATCCTGCTGGTTGTCCCGGTTACGGCCGTCTTCCTCTGGGCCGCCTTTTCGCGGCCGACCCCGGTCGATGCCGGTGAGCTGGCGGCCCGTTCCTATCGCCTGCGTGACTGGAGCTTCTGGGTTCTGCTGGCCGTGGTCACGCCGGTGTTTCTCTACACCCTGACCTTGATGCCCTACGCCGCCGACGCGGAGGCCGAAGGGGTTCAGACGGTCAACGTGACCGGCCACATGTGGCGCTGGGAGCTGTCGCAGGACGAATTTCGCGTCGGTGAGCCGGTGCAGTTCCGCGTCACCAGCCAGGACGTGAACCACGGGTTCGCCATCTACGACGAGGACATGACCCTGCTGACCCAGACTCAGGCGATGCCGGGCTACACGAACATCCTCGAGTACACCTTCGAGCAGCCGGGTACGTACCAGGTCCTGTGCCTTGAATACTGCGGCGTCGCGCATCATGCGATGGTCGCCGAACTCACCGTCACGGAGTAAACGGTCATGAGTGATACGACGATGGAACCGGCCGTGCCGCGCGGCGCACGCAACGCGGTGATTACCTACCTGGCGACCACGGTGGTCGTGCTGCTGCTGATGATGGTCTTTGGGCTGCTGATGCGTCTGGAACAGGCGGGCATGGACCTGATGGGAGCCGCCGGCTTCTACCAGGTGCTGACGGCGCATGGCGCCGGCATGGTCGGGGCGGTGGCCCTCGGTTCGAGCGCGGTGATGTGGTATTTCCTGCGTCGTCATGTGGAGTTGTCCACCGGCGTGTTCCTGCTCAATCTGGCGCTGTTCCTGCTGGGTGCCGTCCTGATCCTGGGCGGCATCTTCATTGGCGGCTTTGCCGGCGCCTGGACCTTCCTCTACCCGCTGCCGCAGACCCCGATGGGCCTGTGGACGCAGGCCGCCGCGGCGTCGTTCTTCCTCGGGCTGCTGGCAATCGGCGTCGGCTTCTTGCTGCTGTACATCGATATCGCGCGGTCGCTGATCACGAACTATGGCGGGCTGGGCCGCTCGCTCGGTCTTCCGCAGCTGTTCGGTCGGGCGGGTGATCCGCCGCCGCCCGCAGTGGTGGCCAGCACCATGGTGCTGATCGTGAACACCCTCGGCATCGTGGCAGGCGCGGCGATTCTGAGCATGAGCCTGATCAACCTCTACCAGCCGGGGTTCGAGATTGATTCGTTGTGGGCGAAGAACCTGACCTACTTCTTCGGCCACGTGTTCATCAACGCCACGATCTACATGGCGGTCATCGGGGTCTACGAAATCCTGCCCCGTTACACCGGGCGTCCCTGGAAGGTGTCGCGGGTGTTCCTGGCGGCATGGGCGGCTTCTACCGTGATGGTGCTGCTGGTCTACCCGCACCACCTGCTGATGGACTTCTCGCAGCCGACCTCGCTGCACGTGCTGGGGCAGGTGATCTCCTACACGAGTGGTCTGCCGGTACTGCTGGTGACGGCCTGGGGCGCGCTGACCAACGTCTACCGCTCGGGCATCCGCTGGGATATCGCCTCCGGCTTCGTCTTCCTCGGTGTGTTCGGCTGGGCGGCCGGCGTGATCCCGGCCATCATCGACGCGACCATCGTGGTCAACACGGTGATGCACAACACCCTCTGGGTCCCGGGCCACTTCCACTTCTATCTGCTGCTGGGTGTGGTCGCGATGATGTTCGGCTTCATGGCGTGGCTGACCCGTTCGCAGGCGGAGGGCGATGGCTTCTTCGACCGGTTGGGGTTCTGGACCTTTACCGGTGGCGGCCTGGCCCTGGTGGCCGTGTTCCTCTACAGCGGCGCGTCCAGTGTGCCGCGACGTTTCGCCGAGCACCTGCCCGAATGGGCGGCCTATGCCCAGCTGGGTTCGGTTGCCGCGGCTCTGGTGATCCTTGGAACGCTGTTGCTGGCGTTGCGTTTCTTCCTCGGACTGAAGCGGGTGGCGAAGAATGTGGCGTAATGCGATCTACGGGCTGACCATCATCGCCCTCGGGCTGGGTGGTTTTACCACCCTGTCCCTGGCCACCGACGGCTTTCGTGCCTTTACTGCGGAGGAGGCGCGCCGCCTCGCCGCCCGCGAGAATCCGGCGCCGGTGCCTGCGATGACGCTGGAGGATGCGCGGGGTGGGGAGTTGGACCTGGCCGAGCTGGGCGATCGGTATGTGGTACTGGACTTCATCTACACCGGCTGCCACCACGCCTGCACCACGCTGGGGGCAAGCTTCCACCGCATCCAGGAGGCGCTGCCGGAGGATGTGTTGGGCGAGCGCGTAGCCTTGCTCAGCATCACCTTCGATCTCGAGAACGACGATGCCGCGCGCCTGCTCGAGTATGGCGAGCGCTTCTCGGCTAACCCCGAGGCCTGGCATCTCGCACGCCCGAAAACCCGAGAGGACCTGGATCGCCTACTGCGCCACTTCCAGGTGGTGGTGATCCCGGACGGCGAGGACTTCGTGCACAACGGTGCCATTTACGTGGTGGAGCCAGACGCACGCGTGGCCGGGATTCACGACATCGATGCGGTGGACGACGTGCTGGCCTACCTGGAGCCGCGTTGGTGATGCGGCCGTCCACCGTCTGGGCGGGGCCGGCATTGCTGGCAGTACTCGTCCTGACGCCGCTGCGGCCCTGGCTGGAGGCCAGCCTGATCGGACACATGCTGGTGCAGATCCCGCTGCTGGTGCTGGCGGGTGCGCTGATCGCCCGGTCGCTGCCGGAGGCCTGGCGCATCCGGGCTGCGCGCCTGGATGCGTACGGGGTGCTGGGACTGCTTCTGGCGCTCTTCGTTGTTGTCTACTGGCTGTTGCCCCGCAACCTGGATGCGGCCGTACTCGAGGCCGGGGCGGGCTGGATGAAGATCGTGACACTCGTGCTGCTGGCCGGGATACCGCTGGGGTTGACGGCACACCGGCTCCCATTACTGGTGCGGGGCGTGCTGTGGGTCAAGGGTACGGCCATGTTCTTCGTGATGGGCTGGCTCTACCGCGAGGCCCCGGACAGGCTGTGCAATGCGTATCTCCTGGGCGAGCAGTTGATGCTGGGCAACATCATGCTGGGGCTGGGGGCGATCAGCCTCATCGCGATCCTGGCGCTGCTGTTGCTGGGGCCGCCAGAGCGGCACCGGCGGGTGGCCGCTGAGGGTGTCGGTCAGCGTCGCGAGGTGGCGATTTCCTTCGCTGCCGCCACCAGCGCCCGGAACAGGCGCTGATGGCGGCGTTTTTGCGGCAGGTATTCGGGGTGCCACTGTACGCCGATACACCAGCCGTGTTCGGCCTCGATCGCCTGGACGACACCTGTCTCCTCGCGTCCGACGATGCGCATCCCCTGGCCCAGTTGGTCCACCGCCTGATTGTGCAGCGCGTTCACATGGATCGTGCCCGCGCCCAGTATCTCGGCCAGATGGCTGCGGCCATCGAGCAAGACCGGCTTGACCGGCAGCAGACTGCGCGCTTGCGGGGTCTCGACATAGAACTCGGCCAGATCCTGCTGTAGCGTCCCGCCGCGCACCACGTTGACCAGCTGCATCCCGCGACAGATCCCCAGTACAGGACGGTGCTCGTCCAGCGCGCGATGGATCAGCGCCTTCTCCAGCCGGTCACGTTCCACATCCAGCACGCCGCCATGCGACTGGAACAGCCGCCGCAGCAGCCAGAGCGCGGGATAGAAAAGGTACCCGATCAGCCGCTGCGACAGGCGCCGTTCCGCGCCGCGAATGGCCTCGGGGTTCGGGCCCTGAGGCAGCGACTCCCCGTACAGTTCGGGATCGACATCCGCACCGCCCCCGACCACCAGTGCGTCGAACGATTGATGGGGGCGCGGCTTGCCGGGGCGTACGCGCAGGGGTCGACCGCCGGCGCGCCAGACGGCCAGCGCGGTGAACAGCCAGGCGGGGCCTCCGCCCTGGTCGGGTCCGGTGATCGCGACCACCGGACGCCGCGCCGGTCCGGCGTTGCTCATGGTGTCGTACTCAGAACCAGCCACGCAGCTTCCTGGCCCAGTCGTCGGCCCAGCGACCCAGTGCCTGGGTGGGGCGTTCCAGGTATTCACGGCTCATCCGCTGCAGGCGTTCCCGGTCCGCGGCGAGCCGTTCCACTTCGACCCAGCCGTTAAAGGGGTGGGCCAGGCTCCATTCGGGATCGTCGATCTCGCAGTTGGGCAGACGATAGTGGAACGCGGGCCGGGCCTTGACCAGCTCATGTTCGACCGGGGCCGCGTCGATCCGCTCCTGATCCAGTTCGGCAAACAGCGGCAGCATGTCCAGCGGCCGATTACGCGTGGTGTTGTGCGCGAGGTGATGGTCGATCAGTTCCCCCTGGTCCGGCTGGAAGTCCGGGTTCAGGGTCTCGCGGACGAAGGTGCCGGGGAATGCGCGGATGTAGGGCGACAGGCGTCTGGCCAGGTCGATCTCGCCCGCGTTCGTCAGCATCTCGTACAGCAGCAGGAAGGCCCGCAGGACATCGAGGATCCAGGCGGCATCGGTGCTGTGGACCTCGATATTGAGCTGCAGCCCGAACGCGTAGAGCAGCGAACGCTCGGTCCCAAGGGCACCGTCTTCCTGCAGTGCGGCCCGAACGCGATCCAGCCGGGGAAGCGCCGAGGCCGGTATCGGTGGTGCGACGATCTCGTGCGGTACCAGGCGCCCGGCGGCATCGGCCAGCCAGCGGTCGAGCGCCGCCTCGTCGGTGTCGTCGAGCTCTATGCCCAGCCGCCGCAGGTGGCTGCGATACGCCCGGTCCTTCAGTACCCGGGCATCCAGCTCCACCTGGAAATCACCCTGGTCCGTATCGCAGACCCGGGCGACGAACGGGCTTTCACAGCGGACCTGCCCGCCGAACTCGGCGCGGATGGCCTCGGCCATGCGTTCGAGCGAGACGCCGGCCATCTCGATCTCCACGCCGACCTTTCGGGGTGACCCTTCCGGATTGTCTGGCCAGGGCAGATCGTGAAAGCGCTCGGGCATCAGGAATGTCCTTGGGAAGCTGCCGCGCCATGATACCGGTTCGGTGTACCTGCTGTGGGCAAGCCAGTACGATAGGCGCCGGCCGCCAGGGCCGGACCGCAAAGGTACGGGATGGATCGAATCTACCTCAAGGATCTGCGCATTGATGCCGTCGTCGGCGTCTATGATTGGGAGCAGCGCATCCAGCGCCCCCTGCGCTTTGATATCCAGCTAGCTACCGACACGCGCATCGCCGCGCACTCGGGCGAGATCACGGACACGGTCGATTACGAGGCGGTGGCCAATGCCGTGCGCGCGATCGTCACGCGCGAACCCCACGCGCTGCTGGAATCCCTGGCCGAGGAGATCGCGGAGGCCCTGATGGCCGAGTTTCGCACCCCGTGGGTGCGCATCGAGCTGGGCAAGCCCGGCGCGGTCGCCGGTGTGGCCGAGGTCGGCATCGTGGTCGAACGCGGCACCCTGCCAGCCTCCACCTGATCCCTTTGCGTCGGTTCCTGTCCTAGTTCGCCTCGACCCCGGCCGTGCGGCCGGTCACAGATTTATCATTCCTTGACCCAATATGGTGCGTGTGCACTTTTAGTGCGCACCGCTTTTGTGCGTGCTGGCGTCGTTCACCTGCAACAGGTGTTGTGAAAAGCCGATCTGGCTCCGTTTTCCCGATATGGCACGGCCTGTGCAAGGACCGGGTGTCGACTACGCGACACTCGATTGCACAACTGGGAGAACACAATATGAAGAAGTTCACTCGTTCCGCGCTGGCCGCCGCCATCGTCACTGTCGGCTCCACCGGTGGTGTGGCCTTTACCTCTGCTGCCACCGCGGAGCTTTCCGTGAACATTGGGGCGGTTTCCAACTACTACTTCCGCGGCTTTTCCGAAACCGATGATGGCGCCGCAATTCAGGGCGGTATCGACTATGAGCACGAATCCGGCTTCTACGTCGGCACCTGGCTCTCCAACGTCGACTTTGGCGACGACACCAGCTACGAAATGGATCTTTATCTCGGCTTTGCCGACGAGTTCGACAATGGCTTTGGCTACGATGTTGGGTATCTGTATTACGCCTACCCCGATGCGCGCGATGACAGCGGTTCCCTGAGCGCCGACTTCGGCGAAGTCTACGGTGAAGTTTCGTTCGATACCGGGCCCGTTGGTTTGTACGCCGGTATGGCCTATGTCGTGAACGACAGCAGTGATTCCGCGCTCGAGAAAAAGGATATGTACTACTACGCCGGCTTGGATATCCCGTTCATGGATGTCTATAGCGCTGGCTTCCTCGTGGGCCGCACCAACTTCGATGACTCCGATCTCGACAACTACACCCACTACACCGCGAGCCTCACCCGCGATGCGGGCGACTGGGGCGAGTTCAGCTTCAACCTTGAATACGTCGACGAGTCCGACGAGGACGTTGGCGCCTGGGTGGGCTGGACCAAGACGTTCTAAACCCGGCTTTTCCACTCAAGTAACTGCGGGTCCGCCCTCAGGCGGCCCCGCTCAAGGAGTCCGACATGAAGATGATTACCGCCGTGATCAAGCCGTTCAAGCTTGATGATGTCCGCGAGGCGATCTCGGAGATCGGCGTGCAAGGAATGACCATGACCGAAGTAAAGGGTTTTGGTCGTCAGCGCGGCCATACCGAGCTCTATCGCGGCGCCGAGTACGTGGTCGATTTTCTGCCCAAGGTGAAACTGGAAGTGGCTGTCGACGAAAACCTGGTCGATCAGGTGGTCGAGGCCATTTCCAAGTCTGCCAGTACGGGCAAGATCGGCGACGGCAAGATCTTTATCACCCCGGTGGAGCAGGTCGTGCGTATTCGCACGGGCGAGACCGGCCCGGAAGCCCTTTAAGGGTTTTCCCTCTTCCATCGAATGAGGAATTTCAATCATGGAAATTGAACAACAAGTTGTCGAACTCGCCTATGCGATGGACACCTTTTATTTTCTGGTGGCCGGTGCACTGGTGATGTGGATGGCCGCGGGCTTTACCATGCTCGAGGCCGGGATGGTGCGCACCAAGAGTGTCGCCGAAATCGCGACCAAGAATATCGCCCTGTATTCGATCGCCAGCATCATGTACATGCTGATCGGCTACAACATTATGTACGGCGATGGCCTGAGCTCCGTGATCCCGAGCCTGGGCTTCCTGATCACGGGCGACAACGCCGTGGGTGACGTGCTGGGTAGTGATGGCGACATCTACTACTCCGATCGTGCCGACTTCTTCTTCCAGGTCGTGTTCGTGGCGACCGCGATGTCCATCGTCTCGGGTGCCGTAGCCGAACGGATGAAGCTGTGGGCCTTCCTCGCCTTTGCGGTCGTGCTGACCGGCTTCATCTACCCGATCCAGGGCTTCTGGAGCTGGGGCGAAGGCTTCCTCGACCAGATCGGCTACCTCGACTACGCCGGTTCCGGCATCGTCCACTTCACGGGTGCCGCTGCGGCGCTGGCCGGTGTGCTGCTCCTTGGGGCGCGCAAGGGCAAGTACGGCAAGGACGGCCAGATCAACGCGATCCCGGGCTCCAACATGCCGTTGGCCACTCTGGGCGTGCTGATCCTGTGGTTGGGCTGGTTCGGCTTCAATGGCGGCTCCGAGCTGAAGGTCTCGGACATCGAATCCGCCAACGCCGTGGCCGCCGTGTTCGCCAACACCAACCTGGCCGCGGCCGGGGGTGTGATCGCTGCCCTGATCACCACTCGTCTGGTGTTCGGCAAGGCCGATCTGACCATGGCGCTGAACGGCGCGGTCGCGGGCCTGGTGTCCATCACCGCCGAGCCGCTGATGCCCAGCCCGTTCCTGGCGATGATCATCGGTGCCATTGGTGGCGTGATCGTGGTCTTCTCGATCGTCGCGCTGGACAAGCTGAAGATCGACGACCCGGTCGGGGCGATCTCCGCGCACGGTACCGCCGGTATCTGGGGTGTGATGGCAGTGCTGCTGTCCAACCCGGACGCGACGTTCTTCGGCCAGATCGCGGGCCTGCTCGCCATCTTCGCCTTCGTCTTCACGGCTTCCCTGATCGTCTGGGCCATCCTGAAGGCGGTGATGGGCATTCGCCTGAGCGAAGAGGACGAGGACATCGGTGCCGACATCACCGAGTGTGGCCTCGAGGCCTACCCGGAATTCACCGGGAAGCAGTAAACGCTCGAAACGCGAGTAGGGGTTCGGCCCGGAGGGCCGGGCCGAACCCCAAAAGTGTCTCCTCCGACGCCGACAACAACAGTCTCCCAGGACTCAAGGATGTTGGCTTTCAGGGCGCCTCCCCGGCGCCCTCTTTTTTTGCCCCCGCGAAGCCCCGCGGGTTCGGTTACGATTCCGCTTTCGCCTGACCGGAACCGCCAGCATGGATCGCCTGTTCGAAGCACACGAGCTGAAAACGGCCCACTTGGGCCCGCTGGAACTGCAACTCCAGCCCGGCGAACTGGTGCAACTTACCGGTGACTCGGGCTCCGGCAAGTCCCTGCTGTTGCGCGCGCTGGCCGATCTGGACCCGAACACTGGCGAGGTCCGTCTGGCTGGTGCACCCCGCGACTCGATGCCCCCGGTGCAGTGGCGCCGGCAGGTCGCCTATGTGCCGGCCGAGACCGCCTGGTGGAGCGAGCGCGTGGACGAGCACCTACCCGCCGATTTCTCGCGCGAGACGGCGCTGCACCTGCTGGAGCAGGTTGCCCTTCCGGAAGAGTCCCTGCACTGGGAGGTCGAACGCCTCTCCAGCGGCGAGAAGCAGCGCCTGGGCCTGTTGCGCGCATTGCTGAACCAGCCGCGTGTCCTCCTGCTGGACGAGCCCACCGCCAACCTTGATCTGGAAAACACTAGGCGCATCGAACGCGCGGTACGCACATATCTAGCGGAGGAAGAGGCGGCGGCCCTTTGGGTCAGCCATGACACGCTGCAACGCCAGCGCCTCGGTGGACGCATCCTGACCATCAGCAACGGCAAGCTGGAGGCCCCCGCATGGAGCTGATCTCGCTTTCCCCATTCGATCTGAGTCTGGCGGCGCTGCTGGTCGTCGCGCTGGCCGGGGTGACCGTCTGGGCGCGTATGGGGCTGGGGCGCAGCCTGTTGATCGCCGGAGCGCGCACCGTGATCCAGCTGCTGCTGGTCGGGCTGATCCTGCAGACGCTGTTCGACCACGCCCAGCTTGGCTGGGTGGCGCTGATGGCCGTGGTCATGCTGGCGGTGGCCGGCTACGAGGTGATGGCGCGCCAGCAGCGCCGCTTCGCCGGGCTGTGGGGCTACGGGATCGGCACCGTGACCATGTTCATCTCGGCGTTCGCGGTCACGGTGCTGGCGCTGACCACCATGGTCGGCCCGACCCCCTGGTGGGAGCCGCAGTACGCGATCCCGCTACTGGGCATGCTGCTCGGCAACACCATGACCGGCATCGCGCTGGGGCTGGACCGACTAACCCAGACCGTCTGGCGCGAGCGCCGCACCATCGAGGGCCGGCTAGCGATGGGGGCCTCCTGGAGCGAGGCGGTCACGACCATGCGCCGCGAGGCCGCGCGCTCCGGCCTGATGCCGACCATCAACGCCATGGCCGCCGCCGGCATCGTCAGCCTGCCGGGCATGATGACCGGCCAGATCCTGGCCGGCGCCCCGCCAGTGGAGGCCGTGAAGTACCAGATCCTGATCATGTTCCTGATCACCGCCGGTACCGGCTTCGGCACCCTGGGCGCTGTCTGGTTCGCCTCCCGCCGCCTGTTCGACACCCGCGAGCGCCTGCGCCTCGACCGCCTCAAGGCCGGCCGCCACGCCTAGTCACGAGCTCAATGCACCCTGCGGCGTTTGTGGTGCCCGTCATCGCGAGGCGCGCAGCGCCGTGGCGATCTCCGTGGGCGGCCCTGACGCCGGCCGGGGAAGGCGTCGGGGGGTTCGTTGGGAGATTACTCGCTGCGCTCGCCCTTCGGGCCGGCCGGCGGCCGTTCAACGCGCTTCGCGCTTTTGTGCCACGGCCCCTGCGGGGCCTCGCAATGACGGGTTATTGAAGCCCCGTAGGATGCGCTGAGCGCAGCGAACCGCATCGGTCAGATACACGTCCGGGCGGCATTAAGAATCGCGTTTCAGGTCCCGGTAGAAGTTCTCGTGTGTCCCCAGCAGGAGCAGGTGGCGCGTGCGAGGATCGTACTCATAGGCGAGCAGCATCAGTTGCCCGCGTGATTTGAACTTGTAAACCATGACCCCCGCCAGATCCCCTTTCTTGCTGGTACCCAGCTCGGGGTCGCGGATGATGTCGGCGACCGCGTCGTCCACGTCCGCCTTCTGGGCAGGGTGCAGGCGCTTGTAAGCCCGTCGGAATCGGGTGCTTTGCAGCACCTCCAGGTCCGTGGTCATCAGTCGCGCTGGCCTTCGGGGGTGAACGGCGTGGCCAGTTCCCGGCCCTCGGCACGGGCGATCAGGAGTTCACAGATGAAGTCGATGGGCAGGTCGGGATTGTCCATGGCGGTACGCCCGACCTCGGCCCAGAACTCGATCTGGCCGGCGATGGTCCGGTGCTCGGCCTTCGCGTGGGCGCGGGCCTGCTGGTAGAGCGTTTCATCAATGCGGACGGGCAAACTCATGGCCTGCTCCTTTTGCTACAAATGTAGCAATGGTAGCGCGCGCCCGAATTGCCAGCAAGAAAACGCCCGGATTGGTGCACCCTGCGGCGTTTGTGGTGCCCGTCATCGCGAGGCGCGCAGCGCCGTGGCGATCTCCGTGGGCGCCCTGACGCCGGCCGGGGCAGACGTCGGGGGTTTCGTTGGGAGATTACTCGCTGCGCTCGCCCTTCGGGCCGGCCTGCGGCCGTTCAACGCGCTTCGCGCTTTTGTGCCACGGCCCCTGCGGGGCCTCGCAATGACGGGTTATTGAAGGGCCCCGCCAGGGGCCTGGCGCGCGATCAGGCGAACAGCTTGCGACGGAAGAACTCCGGAGTAGCACCGGCGGCGCGGTGGATCGCGGCGTTGTAGTAGTGCGTGACAAACGGCAGCTCCTCGGCTGCCTCTTCGCGCAGGAATGACACCGGGCAGTCCTTCGCGGCGATGGTGCAGGTCCACCAGCCGGAGGGGTAGGTGGCCTGCGGGAAGTGCATCGTCAGGGCGTCGATGAAATTCGCCGCGCGCAGGCTGTCGTGCATCGGGCGGATGATGCTGTCGGTGTGCAGCAGCGGCGATTCGCTCTGCTGCACCAGCAGGCCATCCGCGCCCAGGGCCTTCACGCAGTCCTTGTAGAACGCGGTGGAGAACAGGCCTTCGGCCGGGCCGACCGGGTCGGTGGAGTCGACAATGATCACGTCGATGGAGCCGGGGGCGGCGTCCTTCAGGTACTGCACACCGTCATCGAACAGCAGCTCGGCGCGCGGGTCGTCGTTGGCGTCGCACAGCTCCGGGAAGTACTGTTCGGACAGGCGGGTGACGCGCTCGTCGATATCCACCTGCACGGCGCGCTCGACCTCGTCGTGCTTGAGCACCTCGCGCAGGGTGCCGCAGTCGCCGCCGCCGATGATGACCACGTTCTTCGGGGCGCTGTGCGAGTACAGCACCGGGTGCGACATCATCTCGTGGTAGATAAAGTTGTCGCGGCCGGTGAGCATCACGCAGTCGTCGATCACCATCAGGTTGCCGAAGGCCTCGGTCTCGTAGATCTCGATCTTCTGGTACGGGGTCTGTTCCTCGTGCAGCTTCTGCTTGATGCGCAGGGACAGCGCCATGTCTTCGTGCGGTTCGCTGAACCAGTTGTTGTCGAGTGCCATTGGCGGCTCCCCTTGCCGGTGCGGTGGACGGTATGATGCGCCGCTATGATAGTGCCCTGTATCCTGCGGGCAACTCCGCTCTTCTCGTCATTGCGAGGAACCGTAGGCGACGACGTACAAAAGCAGCGAAGCTGCGTTGAACGGCCGCCGGCCGGCCCGAAGGGCGAGCGTAGCGAGTAATCTCCTGAATGAGGGCAGTGCGCTTGGTTGCCCTGATCGCCCCTGGTGTTCGGGTGGATGATGAAGGCGATTGCCACGTCGCTTCGCTCCTCGCAATGACGGGGCTTTCCTAGCTTTTAAAATCCGGGAATACCATGACCGTCACGCCCTGGAATCTGGATGAGGCCCGCGCCACCTACGGTATCGATCACTGGAACGGTGGCTTCTTCGAGGTGAACGCCGCGGGCCACGTGGCGATGCGCCGTGCGGACTGGCCGGATCACCCCGGCGTGGATCTGTACGAGCTGGCGGGTCGTCTGCGCGAGGAGCATGTGGGTCCGCCGGTGCTGGTGCGATTCCAGGATGTGCTGGACGGCCGGGTGCGCCGCCTGGCGCGGGCCTTCGATACCGCCGCGCGCGAGCTGGAGTACGAAGGTACGTTCACCGCCATCTACCCGATCAAGGTCAACCAGCAGCGCAGCGTGGTGGATCAGATCCTGGCGGCCGGCGATCAGCCGGATGCCGAGGGGCTGACCCCACGCGTGGGGCTGGAGGCCGGCAGCAAGCCGGAGCTGATGGCCGTGCTGGCGCAGTCGCGCCCGGGTGCGGCGATCATCTGCAATGGCTACAAGGACCGCGAATACGTGCGCCTGGCGCTGATCGGCCGGCAGCTCGGGCATCGCGTGTATATCGTGATCGAAAAGCCCTCCGAGCTGGAGGAGGTGATCCGCCAGGCCGAGGCCATGCAGGTCGAGCCGCTGCTGGGCCTGCGCGTGCGCCTGGCCTCAATCGGCAAGGGCAAGTGGCAGAACACCGGTGGCGAGAAGGCCAAGTTCGGCCTGTCCGCGGCGGATGTGCTGGGCATCCTGGAGCGCCTGCGGGGTCTTGGCCGGCTGGACCGGCTGCAACTGCTGCACTTCCACATGGGCTCGCAGATCGCGAACATCCGCGACATCCAGAATGGCATGGGCGAGGCGGCCAGCTACTTCGCCGCGCTGACCGAGGCCGGTGCGGCCCTGCGGGTGGTGGATGTCGGCGGCGGTCTCGGAATCGACTACGAGGGCTCGCGTTCGCGCAACGAGTGCTCCATCAACTATTCGGTGGAGGAGTACGCGCTGAACATCCTGCGCCCGCTCAAGCGCATCTGCGAGGAGCAGGGCCTGGTCATGCCCGAGGTCTTCAGCGAGTCCGGCCGCGCCCTGACCGCGCACCACGCGGTGCTGATCACCAACGTGATCGACTGCGAGCCGGCCCCGGGTGATGGCGACGTCCCGCCCGCCGAGAATGGCGAGCTGCCCGAGATCGCCGCCATGCGCGCCCTGCTGGAGGACGGCGAGCGCCCGGCCTCCGAGATCTACCACGATGCCGCCTACGGCCTGTCCGAGGTGCAGGCACGCTTTGCCCGCGGGATGCTGTCGCTGGCGGACCGTGCCCGCGCCGAGGCGATCTACTTCGCCCTGTGCCAGCGCCTGCTGGCGCGGCCCGAGGCCCTGCCGGCGGAGATCCACGCGGAACTGACCGACAAGCTGGCGGACAAGGTCTTCTGCAACTTCTCCGTGTTCCAGTCGATTCCGGACACCTGGGCGATCAACCAGATCTTCCCGATCATGCCGCTGCACCGGCTGGCCGAGCGGCCCACCCGGCGCGCGGTATTGCAGGACCTGACCTGCGACTCCGATGGCCACATCGAGCACTACGTGGAGCGCGAGGGCACGCATACCACGCTCGCCCTGCACCCGTGGAACGACCGCGAGCCGTACTACCTCGGCATCTTCCTGGTGGGCGCCTACCAGGAGATCCTTGGGGATCTGCACAACCTGTTCGGCGACACGGATACCGTGAACGTTGAGCTGCTGCCCGAGGGCGGGTACCGACTGGTCGACCCGGAACGGGGCGACACCGTCGACGAACTGCTCTCCTATGTGCACTTTGCCCCGGATGACCTGCGCCGCACCTTCCGCGCCAAGATCGACGCCGCCGGCCTGCGTGGCGAGGCCGCGGGCCGGCTGCTGGCGGAGCTGGAACAGGGCCTGACCGGCTACACCTATCTCGAGGACTGAACCCATGCAGTGCTATGTCTACCGCGCGACCCGGCGCGCCGATACCTACGTCTACCTGCCGCAGAAGGACGACTTCTCCGAACTCCCCGATGGCCTGACCCGTGCACTCGGGCGCCTCGAGTTCGCCCTGGAGTTCGAACTGACCCCGGAGCGCAGCCTGGCCCAGGAAGACCCGCAAAAGGTCCTGGCCAACCTCAAGGAGCAGGGCTTTCACCTCCAGCTCCCGCCCCCGGAAGACGAACCCAGCACCTGATCTCCCGCGCGGTCGCCCGCACATGGCGCCGCCAACCCCCTCGAACCGACCCTTGCTCGGGCTATCCCGGACCCTCGAAGCCTCCACACGGTCATCCCGGAAACCGCCAAGCGGTTATCCGGGATCTCATGCGTCGGGGTATTCCCAACCCTTGAGGCCGATCCGGCGCGGGAGATCCCGGCTCTTCGCTGCGCTGCGGCCGGGATGACCGGGGCAGGGTGACTGTGGGCGGGGTAACGAGGT
The DNA here is from genome assembly GCF_000377225.1 of Thioalkalivibrio sp. ALJ4. Taxonomy (NCBI): domain Bacteria; kingdom Pseudomonadati; phylum Pseudomonadota; class Gammaproteobacteria; order Chromatiales; family Ectothiorhodospiraceae; genus Thioalkalivibrio; species Thioalkalivibrio sp. ALJ4. The sequence continues at coordinate 681,780 of NZ_KB897917.1, forward strand.
GAATCGGTTGCGGCCGAGGGCGCCGGCTACCGATGCAGGGCAGGTGGTCGATGTGCTGCGCTGGCGGCGCGTGAAGGCGAAGGAGCCTGCGCACAAAACAGGGAAGTCGCAGCGCGGTCACGAATAAGTCTGTATAGTGTCGGCCCTTTTGCCAGTATCCAGAGTTCGTATTCCATGACCGAGAAGCTTCGCAACATCGCCATCATCGCCCACGTTGATCATGGCAAGACCACGCTGGTCGACCAGCTCCTGCGCCAGTCCGGCACGCTTGATGCGCGCGGCGACCACGGCGAGCGGATCATGGATTCGAACGCGATCGAGAAAGAACGCGGGATCACCATCCTGGCCAAGAACACGGCCATCGAATGGCAGGACTACCGCATCAACATCGTCGACACCCCCGGACACGCCGACTTCGGTGGCGAGGTCGAGCGGGTGTTGTCCATGGTCGACTCCGTGCTGCTGCTGGTGGACGCGGTCGACGGCCCGATGCCGCAGACCCGCTTCGTGACCCAGAAGGCCTTCGCGATGGGCTTCAAGCCGATCGTGGTGGTCAACAAGGTCGACCGCCCCGGCGCGCGCCCGGACTGGGCCGTGGACCAGGTGTTCGACCTGTTCGATCGCCTCGGCGCGACCGACGAACAGTTGGACTTCCCCATCGTGTTCGCCTCCGCCCTGAACGGCTTCGCCGGCATGGATTCCAGTGTCACCGAAGGCGACATGACCTGTCTGCTGGAGACGATCGTCGAGCATGTGTCCCCGCCGAACGTCGACGCCGACGGCCCGTTCCAGATGCAGGTCTCCTCGCTGGACTACAACTCCTACCAGGGCCTGATCGGCATCGGCCGCGTGAAGCGCGGGCGCATCAAGCCGAACACCCCGGTCAAGGTGGTAGACCGCGAGGGCAAGGTGCGTAATGGCCGCATGCTGCAGATCATGGGCTTCCATGGCCTGGAGCGTGTCGAGGTCGCGGAGGCCCGCGCCGGCGACATCATTACCTTCACCGGCATGGACGAGCTGTACATCTCCGACACCCTGTGCGACCCGAATAACGTCGAGGCGATGGAACCGCTGACCGTGGACGAGCCGACGGTGACCATGACCTTCCAGGTCAACACCTCGCCGTTCGCCGGGCGCGAAGGCAAGTACGTGACCTCGCGTGTGCTGCGCGACCGCCTGCTGGAAGAGCTCAAGCACAACGTCGCCCTGCGCGTGGAAGAGACCGACGACGCTGACAAGTTCAAGGTCTCCGGGCGTGGCGAACTGCACCTGGGCATCCTGATCGAGAACATGCGCCGCGAAGGCTACGAGCTGGGCGTCTCGCGCCCGGAAGTGGTCATCAAGGAAGTGGACGGCGTTAAGCAGGAGCCCTACGAGGCCGTCACCGTCGACGTCGAGGAACAGCACCAAGGCACGATCATGGAAAAGCTCGGCGAACGCCGGGGCGACATGACCAACATGGTCCCGGACGGCAAGGGCCGCGTGCGCCTGGACTTCATCATCCCGTCGCGCGGGCTGATCGGCTTCCAGACCGAGTTCATGACCGCGACCTCCGGCACCGGCATCCTGCACCACATCTTTGACCACTACGGCCCCTACCAGCCGGGTGCGGTCGCCTCGCGCCAGAACGGCGTGCTGATCGCCAACGCCGCTGGCAAAGCGCTGGGCTTTGCCCTGTTCAACCTGCAGGATCGCGGCAAGCTGTTCATCGGCCCCGGCGACGAGGTCTACGAGGGCATGGTGATCGGCCTGCACTCGCGCGAGAACGACCTGGTCGTCAACGCGCTCAAGGCCAAACAGCTGACCAACATCCGCGCCGCCGGCACGGACGAGAACATCCAGCTGACCCCGCCGATCCGCATGACGCTGGAGCAGGCCATCGAGTTCATCGACGACGATGAACTCGTCGAGGTCACGCCGGAAAACATCCGCATCCGCAAGAAGTTCCTGCTCGAGCACGAACGCAAGAAGGCCGCCCGCGCCGCCTCGGCGTAACGGTCAACGCCAGCGCCTCCTACAAGGGGCAAGGCAATAACAGGCGCCCGGCCGGGTTTACCCGCCGGGCGCTTTTGTTTGGGCATCGGATCGCCGGGGCTTGTTCGGGCTGGCCCGTCGATTTCACCAGCAATCGGACGCGGTACCGTTGGCACCGCGTTCGCCGCGCTCGTTCAGGGTAAGGGTGCCGCACCGGGTGTCACGGCTGGCCTGGACCCCCTGGGGTACGGCCTCGAGCCGGAACGAGGCCCGGTCGACCTCGGCCAGACGGAAACTGTACCGATCCGGCATGCCGCTTTCGGTCATGCAGCCGCGACTGGGCAGGTCGCCCTCGTAGCTCATTTCACGGGTGTAGCGCCGCTCCATCGACTGTGCGGCCTCGGTCAGGCAGCCGGCGGCATTGCCCCGCCAGGTGTTGGTCACATGGTTCTGGTAGGAGGGGTAGGCAATCGCTGCGAGGATGCCCACGACGGCGACCACCACCATTACCTCGATGAGGGTGAACCCGAGACCGCCCCGAGGTACTTTGGGGGTCATGGCTTTCGCTCCAGCTGCACGACTCGGCCGTTAGCGATTGTGGCCCGTACCCGGTCGCCGACCGCCGGACTCGTGTCGCCATGAGTGCGACGATGCTTCGGATGCGGTAGACGCGAATGCAGGCGCAGTCGTTCGCCATTGATGACGACCTGCTTCTGTTCCGGAAGGCTGCGTTCCAGCACGCCTTCAACCGTGCGTTCCTGCTCGACGTAGGCCATCGCGAAGGTCGGGGTCAGACCCAACGCAACCAGCACGCCGATCGCCCGTCGGCGGCCCATCGCGGGGAAGGTTGTTCCCGGTTTGTTCATCCTGTATCTCCTGTTAGCGGAGCTGACGCCAGCTGCGCCAGGTGAAGCCCGGGCGTTCCTCGTCCGGCATCTGCCAGACCTCTCCTCCGGAGCCGACGGGCAGTTTGTATTCGCGATCCCGCCGTTGCTGGTCCTCGACCACCGTTGGCCGCGAGGGAATGCCGACTGGCGAGCGGATTCCGTGGGCGGGCAGGGCGATCGATTCCACGGTGCCATCCTCGTTCTCGACCGGGACTTCCACGAAGCTTTCTTCGCCAAAGCCTTCGCCGCTGAGGTCCCAGGGCGATCGCTCCAGCCGGCCGCCGCTGAAGGCATCGAACTCCATGATCCAGCCGGTCCCGCCACCGGGGTCGCAGGGATCGCTGCTGGGCTCGGGGATCAGGGTGGCAAAGACGACGCGGTCGCCGTGCCGGATCAGGGCATCTTCCACCACCCGTTCGCCCTGAAAACCGAACAGCGGCGAGACAAGATCCATCACCCAGCCGGCGTGGCTGTCCTCCATGGTGTGATCGCTGGTAACGCGCAGATCAAAGCCGAATGCCTGGACCTCGTGCCGGATCGCCTGGACCAGCAGATCGGCGCGCTCGACGATGCCCTCGTCGCGATCTCGTACCCCGTACAGGCTCTGCGTGGAGCTGTTGTCGGGGTTGTTGTCGTCGACCTCGAAATACTGGCCGGTGCCAAAGAACAGGTTCACGTGCCCACTGTCGTCGCGCGCGACCGCTGGACGCGCCGTGATCGGTTGACGGGTGCCGCTCGCATCACGGGCCTGGAATAGCGGTGTAGTCTGGTTGCCGGTAGTGAGGAACCCCGGGGCACCCCACTGCGCGGGACCGTTTCCACCCAGATCCAGACGCCAGAGGTTGCCATTCAGATCCCCGGCGTAGATGCGGTCGATCTTGCGGTCGCCGCTGGTGTCGACGGGTACGGGGCTGAACATGCCGTTGTCTGCGGTGTTGTCCGGGTGGTTCGGTATCCATTCGGACAGCTGTTCGCCGCTCAGGGTGTCGAGAATCAGGATTGAAGCCTGGCCGTTCTCGCTGCCGTAGCCGTTCGGAATCGCGGTGATCCATTGCCCGCTGGCGGCGCGCCCGAGCACGGGGTCGCCGATGACCCGGCCGAGAGAGGACTCGAATGCCTCGTGACGGTGGTCGATCTCCCACAGAACTTCCTGCCGGTCGATATCCAGCGCGAACACGGCGGTTCCACCCGCCCCCTGCGAGGCCACCACGATGCGCCGCCAGCCGGTTCCGTCATGCACGTGACCGAGCCGGGGTGAGCCATCCAGCACATAGCGCCGGTCGTAATCGGGTCTGGAGAGGTCCTGGAAGTCGCCATAGACGGCGTTGGGGACGAGCGCGAAGACCTCGTGTCCGCCTTCCGAGGAGCAGCCACCAATGGGTTCGGGGAGGTTGTCCTGACAGGGGAGTCGGCCGTCGAACGCATGGAACTTGCCGTCGTTCGCGTTGACGGCCACCAGCGGGGCCTGGGCCCTCCAGGAATCGAGCGCGTCACTGTAGGATTCGCCGATGCCCTCAAGGTGCCCATACCCGAAGTCCTGCGCATGCACAAACAGCGGGCGTGAGTTCACGATATCGCCCAGAAGGCGCTGCCGGGGGCGGAACTGGTCTGCGCCAAAACCCTCGTTATCTGACACGCCACGCAGCCAGTCGAGAAGCTGCGGGCCGGTCCCGTCTCCGCCCAGGGCTTCCTGCTGGGTATCAGTGAGTGCCGAGAATTCGAAGGCGACGGTTTCGCCCTGGCTCCAGGTCGGCGAGAAATCATCCGGTTCTTCGCTGGGTGCCCAGGTCAGCAGGTCGCGCCCCGCAGGTGATGGCAGCTGGGCCTCGCCATCCCAGGCTGGGCTCGATTCGATCAGTTCGCCGCCATCCAGGGCGGGGCTGGTCAGCCGAAAGGCCCGCAACTCTCCCGACCAGTCGCTGGAGTCAAAACCGGCCTGGAAGATCGCGGACCCGGCCTGCAGGCTGGTGGAGTTGGCCGCCACGGCAGCGGAGCTGCCGGTCGCCTCCGCGATTACGCCCTCGAAGATCCGCGACATGGCGTCCTGCAGGCCGTCCTCGCTGGCCGCGTCAAAGGCGGAGCCGGTGCCCCCGGATTCGGCCAGAAGGTTCAGCGGGTTCTCCGGCATGTCGTCGTCCAGTTCCTCGATTCCGGGCGGCAGCGCGAAGCCCACGATGTAGGTGTCCACGTCGGTTGTGGCGTGGAAGTCCTCGATCGCGTCGGACGCCTGGCGGATTGCGGTGGCCGGGTCGTCGCCCAGTTCGGTACCGTCGGCCTGCACCGAAGGGAGGCCGTCGGTGACCCAGACCGCGGCGTTGACATCGCAACTGCGCGGGATCTCGGGCGTATCGAGATTCCCCTGATCACTGCCGAAGTGCTCGGTTTGTCCGAGGAAGTAGTCACGCGCGGTGCGCATCGTCCCCTCGAGTGGCGTGAGCCCGGCGGCAATCAGTGGCCAGTCCGGGTCCACCAGCACATTGCCATCGCCGGGTGACCAGTCGTGGCGTTGAGGCTCCAGCTTGCGCTCGATCGCTTCCCAGTGGTCGGGGTCCACGTTGCCGTCGGCGTCGAACCCGCCGATGGGTACATGCAGATAGCCGAGGCCCGGTGAATGGTTGGCGCGCCATTCCGGTTGATTGAGCTGGGAAAAGATCATGTGTTCGCCCCAGTGCGTAACACCGCGCTGGCGCATGCTGTCGGTCAGGGTGCCGAGCAGGTTCAGCGGGATCTGGTTCGAATAAACGGGCTGCCCGCCGAAACCCGTGGCGACATCGCGGTAGCAGTCGAACGGAAATAGGTCGTCCTCGGCGAAGTTTCCGGTGTATTCGCAGAACCAGGTCTCGTCGTGTTCGGGAAAGCCGGTCGCCCCATCCTCCGCCGTGATCCACTGATAGCCGGGCACGGCCACGTTATAAAAGACCCAGACATCGTCGCGCGTGGGGTGGGGCTCGCGGAAGCGCTTGGTATCCGAATCCCATGGGCCCTCGTGGTCCGGATCGTAGAAATCGGGATTCGGCGTGGGGGCGTAGCGCACGTCATGCGGGCGGTGGACCAGACGCCAGAGCACGGTGCCCAGATCGGCTGGGTCGTCTACCGCGCTGATGAAGACGTCGTTGCGGGCGTTGCTGGGCGGATGTTGCTGATAGGCCATCAGTCCCAGGTTGATGCGCCCTCGATACTCGTTGATCAGGTTTTGTCCTACACGTTTGACGATGCTGCCCTTGCTGTCTTCGTAGCGGGCACCGGCCGGGCACGTGTCGGGTTCCAGGTCCTCGCCCGGGGCACACTGATCCCAGTCCATCGCGACCCGGCCCTGGCTCAGGCCCTCCTGCATGCTGTCCGAGTTGTCGAGAATCAGCAGTACGTTGGGCGGCAGGCCTGGCCCGGTGAGGAACAGCGGCTTGTTGGCGACCTGTGCCGTCACGATCGCCGGCATACTGGCTAGCGCGACGCCCAGCGCAGCTGTAACCAGGGTGTGGCGGGTCGCGGCTCGCGGCGTGGAGATTCCTGGCGTCATGGGCATCCTTGCGTCATGCGGTGGCCGAGGGTTAGTGGCGGAAGGTGGCCTGCAGGATCACGACAGCCTCGGGTGATCCGCCCTGCGCGCGCACCGTGATCCGGTAGAGATCCTGGTTGGGCAGGGCTTCGTCTGCGGCGAGTGCATCCACCGGGGGAACTGGCACGGCCTCGATGTAGTAGCGCGGCATCGCGTACAGCCCGAAGCCCTCTGCGTCCGGCGGGGCATAGGCTGTTCCGCCGCCGTTGGCGAGTCGTTCTTCCCAGGCGAGAGGATCGGCTGGTGCGTCCACGGGCTCCGCCGCTGCACCCGGATCAAGATTCATCTGGCCATGCCGCAGGGCAGCCTCGGCGGCCTGAAACGCCAGGTTGCGGTCCAGCATGTTGCCGGTCATCCGCTCCTGCAGAATGGTGTTGCGCATGCCGGTGACGGCGACCAGCGTGATCACCAGCAGCAGTACCAGACCGACGATCAGGGCCGAGCCCTGCTGCCGATGCCGACGGGAAGCGCTTCGAGGTGTCACGTTCATGGTCATTCCAGCCGGTTGCGCGTGGCGACGGTGGTAGTGAACACCTGGTACAGACGCCGGTCCGGCGCATCGAACAACTCGTTCGCGAACAGCAGTCCGCTGCGGGGCTGATCCACCACGTTGTTGTCCAGCCCGTTGTAGACGAGAAGGTGGACGCGCACCGCGGCGACCCGGGCCCAGTCGCTTTCGCTCCAGCTGGTGGTATTGCCCGCGGCCACGAAGCGGTCGACCTGCTGGTTGTCGTTGGTGTCCTGCCCAAATTCCAGCCGCATGTCATACACCCCCTCGGCGATCTCGCGGCGCACCGGGTTGCCGTTGCTATCGGTATCCGCCGTGCTGCGGCGGAACAGGCTGGTCACACCGGGGCTGGCGGAGGATTCGCCGATGTAATAGGTGATGGTTTCGAGCCGGGAGATCGAGAGGGTGGCGGGCCCGGAGAAGTCCGTGAGGTCTCCGCCCACGTTGCCTGGCGAGATGTTCGCGCCGGTCGCACGGCTGAGCACGCCGGGCTGGGCTGGGGCGTTCTGGAACAGCTCGCAGGTGGTGCCGGCCTCGTCCGCGACCAGCACGATCTCGCCCTGGGAGACATTGACCGGGTCCACCGTGTTGATCGGCGCGGTGGTATTGGGCACCGCGACGGCAACCGACCCGATCGAGGTCATGCCATGCAGGGTCAGGACGTCACCACGAAGATGGTCGCTGGGTGGCTGCGGGGGCAGGAATGCAGATTCGACCGTGTGCGACCAGGGGTCGAAATCCGTGCTAGCCGTGTCGAGCAGGTTGTTGATATTGCCGCCACGGCAGCCCTGGTGCCCGGCCTCCCGTGCGTCGCGAGCGATGCGTTCGATGACAAAGCGCCCTGTTTCCTGCACGCGCGACATGGCCTCCTGTGTGCGCGAGGTCTGCTGGGTGGAGACGAACAGGGCGATGACCCCGCCCACGATCAACAGTCCGAGCACCATCGCGACCATCAGCTCCACCAGGGTGAAGCCGCGCACACGGTTCCTGGTCGGGCCAAATGAGGGGCCGGCATTCATATCCCGGTCCTCGTGACGAACTCTTCAAAGGGCTCTTCGCCGTCCTCCACCAGGCGCCGGTTGTCCCAGCGAATGGTGATGGTGAAAACATCACCGTTGCGTTCGATGCGGCCTTGTCCTTCCGGAAGGGCACAGGCCAGCGCCACCCGCCATTGCGTCAGGTCGGCGCTTGCCAGGTCGGGCCCCGTTCCCGGGGCCTCGCAATCGGGTGGTGACTGGAAGCTCGTGTCATAGGTGCCATCCAGGGCGGCCGCCCGGTTTGTGCGCATGCGATCGGCGATGTCGTAGGCAAGGTTGGTCGCCTGTGCACGCATGTAGGCACCCTGGTTCATCTGAAGCGCCTGCGCCTGAAGGGCCGCCAGCCCAATGACGCCAATGGAGAGCACCACCAGGGCGACGAGTACCTCGATCAGGGTGACGCCACGGGCGCGGGCCAAACGGACAACGGGGAGTGAATGTGATGGCATCGACGTGGCCTATTCCGGGCAGCTGTCGGGCTGTGTCGATACGCGCCCGCCCGGCTCGACATGCAGCGAACGCGCGCGCTCGCCGTTGCAGCCTTGCGGCCAGACGCGAATAGCGGCATCGGTCGGTTCCGGACTGGACTGGGCACCCAGGGCGTCGAAGGCGAGTGAGCCATTGGCCGCGAGCCGAATGGGGCTGGCCGGGCCTGACCATTGCCGCATGGCCGTGCCCTGGCTGCAGTCGTTCGGGTCTTCGTCCACGGCAAACACCCGTGCCTCCCAGCCACCCTCCCAGTCGTTGCCATCCGGGCATACGGCTGCGGGCCGCCCGCGGCGGACTGCCTCGCTGCGGGCGAGATTCAGGGCATTGACGAGTTCGTTGGTGGTCGCCGAGGTGCGGTGGTTCTCCACGTGGGTGGAGAAGTGCGGGATGGCGAGGCTGATCAGGATCACCAGCGCGGTAATCGTGATCATCAGCTCCACCAGCGAAAATCCCTTTCGCCGGGTTTGTCGGATAGCCGAGTCTTCCATGACGGGCTCATTTCTAGATGATGGGAAGGGCCGCGAGTAGTCCTGTTCTAACCGGCGGTCCAAATACGGCAATGGACGGTGTTTTTATCACTTCAGCCGCATGTTGCTTCTCCCACTCGTGGTCGCCCCGTATTCGACAGCACGATCGCCCGCCCCGAGTCTTCGCCCGCGCAGACACGGACGGTCCCCATTAGCCAGGCACCGGAGAGCTGCTGCGACTGCCCTAATGCGTCGAAACTGATGTAGTGACGGGTGGGGGTGTTGCCGGCGATTTCGACGCGCGGGGCCTCAGGCCCCACGCGCACGATCGCATCAGGCCCCGGCGGCTGTGTGGCCAGTCCAGCGTTCTGATAGAGAATCCAGCCGCCGTCCCAGTCGCCGGCTGCCGAACAGGTAGAACCATTCTGGGATGTGCACAGCGTGACCGGCGAGCCGCGACGAATCGCCTCGCTACGCGCCAGGTGCAGGGTGGTCAGAAAGGAGTTCGTCGCGCCGGTCACGCGATTCTGCTCGACCAGCTTGCCGAAAGCGGGCGCCGCGATGCCGATCAGCACCGCGAACATCACCAGCGTCACCATCAATTCTACGAGCGTCAGCCCGAGCGCATCCTTGCGCATACCAGACTCCTCCCTGAGTAGGTTGAGCGATGACTCTAATGGTTTGCGTGAATTATCGCTACTGGAGCGAGCACGCTACCTTTCTGATGCTCGCGTCATCCGGGCACGCCCCCTGCTCTCGTGACGTAACTTCGTCTCATGATGCTAGAAGTTATAGTTGATCGTTCCGCAGTTCGTTGTTCCGCGGAACTCACGCAGTTGATTGCCGGGCCCCGAAGCCAACAGTTCGATCGTCTCTCCTTCGAGCGCTTCAATGGAGCAGGAATAGGTGCTGTTGCTCGGGTAGGAGCAGGAACCCCCTGACGAGGGCAGGTCGACCGAAACGCTCCAGTTCTGGTTCTGGCGGTTGCCCTGCACCACGGTCGTGCATTCCGATCCGGACGGGGGCGGGTCGTCATCATCATCGTCTTCGACACCACTGTCGCGGGCGGCCAGTACGAACCCCAGGTTGTTGAAGTCGAGTATTTTTTCAATGTTGAGAGAGGAAGCCGAGCGCCCGGCCCGCTTTTCGATGAGCTCGCCCTGTCCGTCGCGCTCGATTCGGTAGCCCCACAGTTCATCGACCTCGACTCCGGACCCGGAGGCCGCACCGACCACGCCTTGGGCGGAATTGCGCATGGGGTCGGTAACCGGACACCAGTAGGCTCCGCTGCCATCCCCGTCCCCGAGGCGCCCAAACGTCTGACATTCGAGAGAGCCACCCGACATCCGTGCATCGGCGGTCGAGACGTTGCTGTCCGCGTCGAGGAATCCGCTCATTCGGGTGCGGAAGGTGGTGCGTGTTTGCGTTACGGCCCCGCAGGTGGGGCGAGTGGTGCACACCAGGCCAGCCGGGTTGTCGTAGAACGGGTTATTTGGGTTGTCCGCACTGTCGGCTTGGTGATTTTCGTGCCCGACGTGTTCCTCGCTGAACTGGAGCATCGCTTGCTCGCAGTCACTGGAGTCGTCTTTTACCAGGAAGTGATGACCTCCGGGGACGAAATATTCAACCTCCGTGTCGCGGCAGTCTCCGTCGCGATCGCATACCGTGCCGATGCTGGCCTTCCCTTCGATGGTGCTGCCCGTGATCCCGATTTCGACAATCGTGTCCTCTTCGGTGATGCGATTGCCAAAGTAACGGCGTTCCACGGCCCCGCCCAGTCCGCCGGAAAATGCCTGAGGCCGTTCGTTGGGCGAACCAATGCAAACCTGTGTCGTCGGGTCCTGCGGGAAGGCCACGATATTGCCCAGCCAGCCGTTGGACACGTAACACGAATATCCGATCGCCTCATAGCTACCGAATGTGGTGCTGTGGCTGAGCCCCTGCCCGGGGAATACACGGCAAAGGGTGTTCCCCGTGGCTGTAATCTGGATTGGAGGGAGTCCGTTGTCCAAGAAGTCGTCCCCTCGGAAAAAGATGTTCCCACTAATGCGCGCACTGCCGTTCGGAACTTCCAGGAAGTCACCGGTATCCGGGTCAATGATCTCGGTGATCTCCCCGCTTTCGTCCGTGCGGACCATCATGCCATCGACCGTTTGCCCTTCATGGGCATCAGTGGGTAATTCGACTTCGCCATCTTCGTTTCGATACGTGCCGGTAGTGCCGTCTCCGTCGCTTTGCGCGAGTGCGATGTCGGCGACGCGGGAAATTGAGGTGTACAGTTGTATGCCATCGATCTCCGAGCCGTTTACGCGTACCCTGATATCGGCGAGATCGCCGTCTTTGATCACCTCCCACGTTAGCTCAAAGACGTCGTTGGTCCCTTCGAGCCCAGCTTCGCTACCGCTTTCCATTTCTTCCCAGCTGACGGATCGCAATTCGTCAATCTTCTGCTGGGCTAGATAGAGGGCTTCGCTTGAGGCTTTGCTCTGGCCGCTCGTCTGCATCAACGTGCCGTGGAACTGCGCGATCGCGAGCAGGCCTACCGCGAAAACGATCAACGCAATCAAGGCCTCAAGAAGAGCAAAGCCGTGGGTGCGCGCCTTTGGCAGCGCTGCATCGCCCGTGCGATAGAAAGAGTATTTCATTCGAAGTCCACCCAGCTGCCTGCGATGATGCCTGTCTGAATGCCCGCGCCATAGATATTGGGCCCGGACGGTCCGGTGGGGTCCTCCAGATACCAGAGGTCCCGTGCCTGTTGGCTCAGGAGGTCACGGGCGGCATTGAGCGCCGCAAAGTTGTAATTGAAGTCGGCGGTTCCGCCCCCCGAGCTCTGGAAGGTGGTCTCGCCGTATTCATAACCCCCATTGTTCTGAATCAAGTTCGAGACGAACATGGAGCCTTCCAGGCCGCCACTGCCGCCGCCAGTCACTGTGTAGCTGCCGCCCAGGACGATGATCAGTCCGTCAAACTGCGGTGTCCCGGATGTGGTCAGGCCCCCCTTCACCACCAGGACACCCGACCCTCCCGCGTTGCCGCTGAATTCCATATCTCCATTCACGACGTTCACGCCATCGAGACTGCTGTTGCCGCCAACCGAATGATTGCCGGATATCACATTGGCCTCTGCTTCGATGGCACTGACAAAGTCATTCAGGGCGTTGGGATTGTCCCAAGGGTCGCCAAATCCACCGTCCGAGATGGGGCCGTCGTAGTTGTCCGCACGCCCCACTTCGGTGATCGCGTTGATTACCGCGTCGCGGTTCGCTGCATCCTGGAGCGAGATGGCCGGCCCGCCAGCGCCATCCACCCGAAACGAGTTACTGTTCGGTGCGTCGAAGTCGACGTCGCCGGCAAAGTTGAGGGGAGCCAGGCTCCCTTCTGAAGCGCCTTCGCCAAAGTCCATCAGGAACACGCTTTGCGACAACTGGCGAACGGCGGATCCATCGTCGCTACGGCCTTCCACCTCGATATCGAGGGTTACGTAGCCGATTGCGGCGACGTCGGATGGCGCTTCGAAATCGGAGCATGCCTGACCATCAATGCGGACGACCTCGAAGCTTCCTCGATTATTGTTGGGGCCGGCATCGTTGGAACCGAGAAAATGAGGGCCGCAATCGAGGCTGTCGACATCGTAGGAAACGAAAATGGACTGCACGTAACCCAGTCCAGCCTCAGCCGCGTTCAGGGCCTGAAACGACCGGTATTCGTTGCCCGCCATTTGCTGCTCGGTGCGAACAGGGTCAGTGGTGTAAAGGGCGATCAGGGTGGCGCCGAAGAATAGAATGACGCCGACGACCAACGCCATGGCGCCGGCCTGTCTCCTCGGAGGCGACGACAGCGCTGGAAAGTTTCGCATGCGGGTCGGTCTCATGGTTTGGGTCACGCGATTCATTGCAGTGTTACCCGTCGGTCGTTGCGCACCCGCACGGTCTCGGTAAGCGTGACCCGGTGGTCACCAAGCCGACCCTCCATGACAATACGAATGCGGCGCTTTTGCAGAATGGTCTGTCCTGGGTCGCCGGCGTCGCTGGCATCCGCAGAGCAGGATGAAAAACTCCCTTCGCCCGTGGAGATATTCCGGCAGAGAAACTGACCTTCCTGCCCCGGATCTGCGATCGCAGTAAAAGTCAGGCTGGTGATTTCCACTGGGTCATTGGCCCCGCCGACGAGTACCACCCATTCTTCGTCATCGGGGGCCGATGACGGATTCAGCATCTGGACCGATCCTTCGCTAAGACGAAACCCGTACAACTCGTTGCTGCCGATGGTGCCGTCACGATTTCGGTCGAAGGCGTAATCCAGGCGCCCGCAGTTGGTACTTTCGGAAGCGCAGTCGTCCAGTTGCAAGCCCTGTCCGGTTCCCTGAGCGAAAGGGCTGGCCGCGTTCAGATTCTGGTTCCAGTATCCGGCCCGTCGGATGTCCGATGAGACGATCAGCATGGTGGAACGCATATCCTGATTCAGACGAACGGATGACAATGTCTCGTTGCTGGCACTCACGGTGACGATGTAAACCGTGGAAAGTGCGAGAAGCACGATCAGGCCCACGACGAGACCAATCATCAGTTCGATCAGTGTCACACCATGCTGAGCAGTCCGCCGCCCAGGGACTCCTTTCCCTGGGTTGGTGACGGCCGTGTATTTCGTCGTTTCTTTCCGCATCAGGTGCAGGCCCCGTAACGCCCACTACCATCGGGCTGGCAAATCCATGACCGGCCAAGCGCGTTCAGGCGAATTTCCAGGGATCGTCCGCGCGGGTCGGACACCGTTATGGAGGCCACCGGTGAAATCACCTGATCGGTGTTGGTCGTGCGAAGCGCCAGACCGCGCACGGGGTCCATCAGGATCCCGTCATCCCAGGTTTCGTTGGCGGCGATCTGGATGCGGGGGAAGTCATCGTTGTTGATCCGTCGGATGTCTTGATTGTTGGCATCGCGGACCACAAGCCAGGCTCCGTTGGAAGGTAGTTCCAGCGTAACCTCGCCGGAGCGCATGATCGCTTCCGATCGTGCGAACTGGAGCTCCGCCAGGACCGCTTCGGCAGCACCGTTCAGACGCCGGTTGTCAAGCAAGCTGATCAGGTTGGGAGCTGCGAGCGTCGCGATGATTGCAAGCACGGACACCACCACGATCAGTTCGATCAAGGTGAAGCCCGTGCTGGACTGGGGCCTGCGGGTGATTCGGCTTGCAGAGATGGTGGGCGCAAGCGGCATGCGGATTGACCTCGCCGGGTATACGATTTCGTATATGTAGTATGGGTTGAACGAGCGGGTATGGGTTGACCGCTCATGGGGGCGAATGCCCCGCTCGCGGGAGAGCTCCGGAAGACTGAGAATCCGGTGGTATTCTCGGGGGAAGGGAAATCGCCGGGTAGGGGGGCACGATCATGGATGCAAAGCACAGAGTACTCGGGTTTACACTCATCGAGGTCATGATCGTCGTTGTGATCGTGGCCATTCTTGCGTCGATTGCTTTCCCTGCCTATGACCGCTACGTCACACGGGCCGAGCGAGCGGATGGGCAAAACGCGTTGACGGACGTCCTGCTGCGCCAGGAGCGGTTCCGGGCCAACAATCCCCAGTACACGAATAACTTTGGGTCAGAGAACGGGCTTCGGCTCGACAGTGAGTCACAGGTAACCTCGTACGACAGCGATGAGGAACGGTGGCGGCTGACGATTACCTCTTCGGACTCCAATGCTTTTACGGTGCAGGCAGACAAGGTTTCCGGGCGCACAGATTCTACCTGTGACCCGATGGTCGTGACCGTTACTCGCGATACCGGCGAAACCACCCGGACGCCGGAGGAGTGCTGGTAGCGTATCTCGTCTCCAGCTCGACCACGGAGTCCTTTTCTAAGCGGCTCTCGCTCAACGCGTTGACGGCAGGAACAAGCCACCATTGTGTGGCTTGTCTGCTTTCTGGGCCCGCCACGGAACGGTTTGGGACTTGGCTTGCCTATCTGGACGAGGGCTCATGTTTATGGGGCTTTCATTCCATTCGGTGAAAGGGTGCTATGACGGTTGAGGCGGTAACACGCAACGTTCAGGCGATGGAACAGGCGGATCTGCTGGATCTGCAGCAGCGGGCGGCGCGCCAGGCGCGGCTGGATGTCACGTTTCGTGACGAGGCGCGTTCGGGTGCGCTGACGCCCGAGTTGCAGGTGATTCCGGCGGGTGAGGGCGAGATCGGTGCGGATGCCTCGGAGTACGGGCATCAGGAGCACGAGTCGCCGCGGCGCTATGTGGTGCTGGAGAAGCCCTTTGCCCTGGGCCGCTTTGCCGTTACGCGCGAGGAATGGGATGCCTTCGCCGAGGCGGCAGGCTGGGAGCCCTGGGACTGGCTGGTGTGGCCGCGGACCCCGCGCACGCCGATCTTCAACATCAAGCCCGCGTCGATCCAGCAGTATCTCGAATGGCTGAGCGAGGAGACCGGAAAGCGCTACCGCCTGCCCACCGAGGCGGAGTGGGAATACGCCTGCCGGGCCGGTACGCGCACGCCTTTTGCCTTCGGCGAGGTGGTGGGCTGCCGCGACGTGCACTTCAACTCCCTGTTTCCCTATGAGGAGCGCCGCCAGCGCCGCAGGTGGTACATCCCGGCTTGTTTCCCGCTGTCCCGTCCGCTGGATGTCGGCAGCTTCCAGCCGAACCTGTGGGGCCTGTACGACATGCACGGCAACGTGCAGGAGTTCACCTCCTCACCCTGGCATGACAACCATGCCAGCCTGCCGCGCGATGGCGTCTATCGTCGCGACCCGGACAACGAGTGGGTCGTGGTCAAGGGCGGCTCGTGGTTCGACCCGGCCGTAAACACCCGCAGCGCTGCCCGGCGCCGCCGCAACATCGACGAGATGGACACCAACCTCGGCTTCCGCGTTCTGCGGGAGCTGGATGATTAGATGCTTGGTTGCCTGAGCGAGATGCGTTTCGCTGCGCTCAACAGCATCCTACGGTTGTTTGGCGATGCGTAGGGTGCACTGAGCGCAGCGAACTGCACCGTAGAGCGGTAGGGCTACAGCCAGCGGGCGAGCCAGAGGCGCAGGCGCAACTCCAGGGGCGGGGCGTAGCCCTGCTTGCGGAAGACGATCTCGCCGTCGGGGTTGATGATGAAGGTCGCGGGTACGCCGCGGACGTTGTATTGCGAAGCGAGTGCGCCCTGCGGGTCGTTGACCACGGCGAGTTCGCGCTCGCGTTCGTTCAGGTGCTCCAGCACCTCCTCCGGCGTGCCGGACTGCATGGAGACCGTGAGCACCGGGTGGCTCTGCGACAGGCGCACGATCTCGCCTTCCTCCAGGCGACAGATCGGGCACCAGGTGGCCCAGAAGTGCAGCAGCATGGGCTCGTCCGCGTAGTCGGCGAGCGTTACTGGCGTGCCATCCAGCAGTTGTGCCTCGAATTCGGGTGCCGGGCCCTCGACCATGTCGCGCGCCATCCAGGCGCGTACGGCCAGGAAGATCAACAGCGCGATGCCGATCTGGACGCCCCAGCTCAAGGCGCGGCGGCGCCGGGAAGGCTTCGGGCGTTGCGGTTTTTCGGGGCGAGTCTCGGTCAACGGATCATCTCGGCTTGTCCGGGGCGGGCGCGGGTCCCGCGTTTTTTCGGGCCCTTGCGCACCGCAATGCGCACCAGTTCGTCTTCGTCATCCATCAGTTGTTCCCGCTGCGCTTCGGTCAGAAGCGGATTGCGCGCGACGAAGTAGCGCAGGTTCGGGTCGCGGTCGTTCACGCAGGCCTCGACCTGTTCCGGTGTCAGGTCGGGGCGCTTGGCGCAGTTCAGGCGCACGGTCTGGTTGGGGTCGGCCAGCAGCAGGGCGACCTCCTCGGGCGTGAGGTCCATGCGGCGGGAAAAGTAGGCCTTCACCTGTGCGTGCTGGTCGCGGACCAGCAGGGGGCGCCAGTGCGCCTCCAAGTCCGCGGACAGGGCCAGGTCCATGCGCTCTTCAAATGACAGCGCCTTGTATTGGCGGGTGAGGTCGTCCATCGCGTGGGCATTATAGGCGCCCGGGTTGGGATGCGCGGGCACGCCCCCACAATGTGTAGGAACGACAGCGCCCTGGGGCCTGTCGTACTATTAGCCAACGATAATTTGCCCCGCATGCCGGGGTGTTAAGGACCCATGACCGCACCGGTGGCCGAAATTCCGATCTTCCAGGTTCCGCGCACGGATCACGTGACGGCTTCGCTGCATTCGTTGAGCGATGCCCAGCGTGACGAGCTGGTGCGCCGCATCAAGCGCCTGCTGATCGAGCGTAACGCCGTGCTGGTGGCCCATTACTACGTGGACGAGTCGCTGCAGCGGCTGGCGGACGAGACCGGCGGCTGCGTAGCCGACTCCCTGGAGATGGCGCGCTTCGGCAAGGAACACCCGGCCGAGACGCTGGTGGTTGCCGGGGTGCGCTTCATGGGTGAGACGGCCAAGATCCTGAGCCCGGAGAAGCGCGTGTTGATGCCGACGCTGGAGGCCGAGTGTTCGCTGGATCTTGGCTGTCCGGCAGAGGAGTTCGCGAAATTTCGCGCCCAGTATCCGGACCACACGGTGGTCGTGTACTCCAACACCTCGGTGGACGTAAAGGCACAGGCCGACTACGTCGTTACCTCGAGCATCGCCGTGCCGCTGGTCGAGCATCTGCGCGATCAGGGCAAGAAGGTCCTGTGGGCGCCGGACAAACACCTGGGCGACTACATCCGCCGCACCACCGGTGCCGACATGGTGCTGTGGGACGGCTCCTGCGTGGTGCACGACGAGTTCCGCGCCTGGGCGCTGGAGGACCTGCGCGGCCGCCACCCCGGTGCCGCGGTGCTGGTGCATCCGGAGTCACCGCGCGAGGTCATCCATCAGGCCGACGTGGTGGGCTCCACCAGCCAGCTGATCGCGGCGGTGAAGAACCGCCCGGAGCAGGAATTCATCGTTGCCACCGACAAGGGTATCTTCTACAAGATGCAGCAGGCGGCCCCGGGCAAGACCCTGATCGAGGCCCCCACCGGTGGCCACAGTGCGACCTGCACCAGTTGCGCCCACTGCCCGTGGATGGCCATGAACGACCTGGTCTCGCTGGCTGAGACGCTGGAAGATACGGCGGAGCCGGCGAAGAACGAGATCTTCGTCGACGAAGCCGCGCGCCAGAAGGCCCTGGTGGCCACGCAGCGCATGCTCGACTTCGCCGCCGAACACCGCAAGGCCACCGAAGGCGACGCCTAGGGGCTGCCCGTCATCGCGAGGCGCGCAGCGCCGATGCGATCTTCGGGGGCGGCGCAAGCTGCGGGTTTCCGGGTGGATGTGGCCGCCGTTGGTGGCACCCCCTGTAGGAGGCCAGCCCTCTGGCCGATCGGGCACTTGTGCGCAGTGATGCCCTTGGGGCTCAGCGGTCGTTCAGCCAGGCGGCCCACTGGGAGTGGGTGGAGACGTCCACGCCGTCGGCCTTCGCGGCCTGTTGCAGGTGGGTCTGCAGGTCGGCCATCAGTTCGGAATCCATCAACTCCGGCGCCAGCGTAAGCTGCGCGTGCAGCGTGCTGTAGACGAGCTTGAGTTCATTCACCGGATAATGCGACCAGTCGAGGTGGGCCATGCCGTCCGTTCTCCGTTTCGATCATTTGCGTTATAGCCTGACGGTGGTCAGCGGTACCATTCAAAAGCACCTGCCCGGTGGCGGAGATGTATAAGCGTCGTGCGCGGCTGCTGGTGGCCGCGGAACGCCCCGACGGGCGCGCCGCGCGAGTGGCGGAGCTGGCCGCGGCGGCCGAGTTGGAGAACTGGATCGAGGTGCGCCCGGCGCAGGCGATGGCCGAGGTGACGGACGCCGATCTGGCCTGGGCCGATCTGCTGGTGGCGCTGGATACGGCCGCGGCCCGCGCCATACCGTCACAGCGCCCCGCGACCTGCCGGCCAAAGTACTGGCAGTTGCCCGGCGAGACCGGGGCAGATTTCGATCTGCAGACCCTGGAGGCGCTGCGCTGCATGGTCGGCGGTATGCGCATGTTGGCGCGCGTGGATGCTGACGACGACGCCTGAGGCACTGTCTTTTTCCGGTCAGTGCGCTTCCCGTGTCATTCCGGCCGGAGCGCAGCGTAGAGCCGGAGTCTCCCGCGGTTCCCATCGCCTTGGCGCACGAGATCCTAGATAACCGCGGCGCGGTTTCCGGGATGACGGCGAGAGGGCATGGACTCATGCTGCTCCAAGAGATGGCCACGGCGCTGCGCGCCTCGCGGTGACAAGTGCTATTCGGGGTGGTACGGGACCGGTGCGCGGGCGTGCAACTGGGCCAGGTGGTCTTCGTAGAGGGCCCAGATGCGCGGAGCGATGGCGCCGCGCGAACCGGGGTAGGTCAGGCGGTCGGGGTTGAAGCTGGCCAGGCGCTCGATCTCGGTGCAGCGCAGTTCCTGGTCGACCACGTTGAAGATCAGGATCTGTGTGCCCTGGTCGGCGATCGGCAGCAGGGCCCCGATGATCCCGGTGTCATTGAGCCCGGGCTCGCCACGGGCATCGCCCAACTCGGCTGGCGGGCGTACCAGCGTGCCCAGCAGCTCATGGTAGGCCTGGCCGCAGGCAAAGCAGATCTCCGGCGCACGCAACCCCTGCACGCGTTCACAGGCCTGACGCACGGTATTGTCCGGCAAGACCATGCGCGCGGGCGGGATCGGGATGCGGTTGCTCTCGCCATTGGGCAGCAGGCGCGGGACGGCCTCCTGGCAGGAGGGACAGCGCCAGGTGGCGACCCGCGGGCCGTCGATCACGTTGCTGGGCGGCATGCGGTGGCCATGGTTCAGGGTGTGCGTTCAGTATACGGCGGGCGCGGCCGCTGCGCGGGCCGGCCCGCTCCGGCAGGTGCGTCAGCCGTAGTAGTCTGGCTCGTTGCCCGGGCGCCACTTGATGTTGCAGCCGAGGCTTGGATGCTGCGGCTCGGGGGCCGGCTGGCCGGCCAGCAGGGCATCGCTGGCGGCGCGCAGGTCACGCCCGGTGACCGGTGTGTCGGAGCCGGGGCGGGTCTCGTCGAACTGGCCGCGGTAGTACAGCTTGCGGTCGGCATCGAACAGGTACAGGTCCGGGGTGCAGGCGGCGTGGTAGGCCTTGGCCACGGACTGGTCCTCGTCCAGGCAGTAGGGGAACTTGTAGCCGAAACGACGGGCGTCGTCGCGCATCTTGTCCGGGGCGTCGTCCGGTACCGCCTGGATGTCGTTGGAGTTGATTGCGATCACCGCAATGCCCTTGTCCGAGTATTCGCGGCCGTAGCGCGCGAACTCGTGGCGGATCAGTTGCACGAACGGGCAGTGATTGCAGATGAAGGCAATCATGTAGCCTTTCGCGTCGGGGAAGCTGTCGAGGCTGATGGTGTCGCCGGAGATGGCGTCCGGCAGGGAGAAGTTCGGGGCCTCGGTGCCCAGTTCGATCATCTGCGAGGGGGTGCGGGCCATGGTTGCTCCGTTAAGCTTTGATTGGGGATTCGGGCGCCGATTATACGGATTGGGGCGGGGCGGATTAATCCGCATCGTCTGAAGGACAGCTTGAAACCATCCGGGCGCGGCACCAGTCTGGATAATACTTGAGTCATGGAGTCGGAAATATGGGCTGGGTCACGGGGACCGTGCAGGAGTGCAAACAGTGGACGGATCGCCTCTTCTCGCTGCGGGTAGAGGCGGATGTGGAGCCGTTCAAGGCCGGGCAGTTCAACCGGCTGCGCCTGGAGATCGACGGCGAGCCGGTCGCACGCCCCTATTCCTATGTGAACGCGCCGGACGAAACCCCGCTGGATTTCTACCTGATCACGGTGCCGGAGGGCCCGTTGTCGAACCGGCTGGTGCAGCTGGAGCCCGGGGATATGGTTGAGCTGATGCCTCGCGCCACGGGGTTCTTCACCCTGGACGAGCTGCCGGACAGTCGCGACCTGTGGTTGCTGTCCACCGGCACCGCGCTGGGGCCCTTCCTGTCGATGCTGAAGACCGACACCCCGTGGGAGCGCTTCGAGAACATCCGGCTGGTCCACGCCGTGCGCAAGGCGGACGAACTGACCTACCAGGATACGATCCGGCAGTTCCAGGAACGCGCCCCGAAACAGTTTCAGTACATCCCGTTCGTTAGCCGCGAACCCTGCCCGGGCGGGCTCGAGGGCCGCGTCCCCGCGGCGATTGCCGAGGGCCGCCTGGAGCATCACGCCGGGCTCGAGATCGCGCCGGAGCACTCGCAGGTGATGCTGTGCGGCAACCCGGCCATGGTAAAGGACACCGCCACCATCCTCCGCGAGCGCGGGCTGGAGAAGAACCGCCGCCGCAAGCCGGGACACATCACCACCGAGAATTACTGGTAGGCCCTGGGTCATGGTGTAGGAGGCCAGCCCTCTGGCCGATGGTTTTTTCCGGCGTCCGATCGGCCAGAGGGCTGGCCTCCTACAGTTCGGCGTGCGCTGGGGCTAATCGAGCAGGTTGGCGGCCCAGGCGTGGATCAGCCCGGCGACATACCGGGTGTGCTCCGGGCGCGAGAGCAGGTGGTCGGTCTGGTGCAGGGCGACGAAGCTCTTGGGGTGGTGGGCCTGCTGGAAGATCCGGCGGGCGTGATCGACGCTCACCACCGTATCGCCGGGGGCGTGCAGCAGCAGCAGCGGCTGCGTCATGCGTTCCAGGGCACTGTCCAGTGTCGGCTCTTCGATCGAATCCAGGAATGCCCGTCCGATCTCGACCGGGCGGCCGCCAATATTGACGCGGGCGAAGCCTTCGCGCTCGATGGTGTCAGCGATGTCACCAAACAGGTGCGCGACATGGCCGGGCCGGCTGGGTGCGGCGATGGTGACAATGCCGCCCAGTTCTTCGCGCTGGCTGCCGACGTGGATGGCCATGGCCCCGCCGAAACTGTGGCCGATCAGGAGGTCGGTGGGCTCGCCGGTCGCCTGTTTCAATGCGTCCAGGGCCGCGTTCAGGTCCTCGCAATAGGTGTCCAGCGTGCTGTCGCGAAAGCGGCCTTCGGAGTCGCCCAGGCCGGCGAAGTCGAAGCGCAGCGTGGCGATGCCTTCCTCCGCCAGGGCGCGCGCCAGGCGTACGGTCGCGGGGAAGTCCTTGGAGCAGGCGAAGCAGTGTGCAATGCAGGCCTGGCCCAGCAGTGGGCCGTCATGCGGTTCGACCAGGACGCCGTTCAGTCGGATGCCGCGGGGGGTGTCGATAGGCAGGCTGGTGTTGCGGATGGCCATGGGCTCGGGATGGTCCGGGCGGGGTGGGTCTGCGATGATACGCGAGCTGGAAGTATCTCGTGACCGCACAGACAAGCGAGGAGGGGCTGTTGGAGACGGAGAGTCAGATTCGTGCACGACTGGCGGAGCTTGAGTCCGAGCATCGGGCGCTGGATTCCGCGATCGCGGTGATGCACGAGCAACCGGCGCCGGATGCCTTCGCGATCCAGCGGCTGAAAAAGCGCAAGCTGCAGCTGAAAGACGCCATCCAGCGGCTGCGCAGTCGCTTGATCCCTGACTTGAACGCCTGAGCCGCCCCACAAAAGAAGACGGCGCCCCCAGGCGCCGTCTTCATCCGTCGTTTACAGCCGTCATGGCTGTGAGTGAGGCTAGCCCCAGATGTCCTGGGTGATCCCGGCGTACCACGCCTGAGTGTACGCGGCCTCGCGAGCGCGGAAGCTGGAGGTCTCGCCCGAGGGGCTGACACCGCCAGAGCCTTCGACGCCTGCCTGAGCACCATCCTGGTACTTGTACACGGCCGCCACGCTGATCCCGTGTTCCGGGGTGATCAGGCTGTAGCAGGTGTTGGCCGACGAGGGATCGAGCGGCTCCTGGTCCATCAACTCGCGCACAATCGCCGCGGCGACGATCTTGCCCTGGTTGTTGGCCGAGTGGCCGGACTTCGGCATGGCGCCCGCCACGCTGGCGTCCCCCAGTACGTAGATGTTGTCGTCCATCTCCGACTTGAAGGTTCGCTGGTCGACCGGGACCCAGCCTTCGTCGTTGGTCAGGCCGACATCGTGGGCGATCTGGCCGGCCCGCTGCGCCGGGATGAAGTTCATCACGTCCGCGCGCACGCGTTCGAAGCCACTGTCGGCCCGGGCGGTCATCTCGCCGACATCGATTTCCTCGACCAGGCCACCATCCGACGCGGCACGCCATTCGATCATGTCGCCGTAGTGCATCTCCCAGCCTTCCTCGAACAGGCCCTGCTTGGAGAAGTTGTCCTTGGCGTCGAGCACGATGATCTTGGAGCGCGGCTTGTGCTCCTTCAGGTAATGCGCGATCAGCGAGACGCGTTCGTACGGCCCCGGCGGGCAGCGGAACGGGTTCGGCGGCGCGACCATGACGAACACGCCACCGTTCGGCATCTCCAGTAGCTGCGAGCGCAGCAGCTCGGTCTGCGAGCCGGCCTTCCATGCGTGCGGGATCGTCTCCGCGTCGGCCTCTTCGATGCCGGGCATGTCGTCGTACTTGAAGTCGATTCCCGGCGACATGACCAGCTTGTCGTACTGCAGGCTGTCGCCGCTTTCGAGCCGGACGGTGCGGCTGTCGGCGTCCACGCCAACGACCTTGTCTTCGATCACGTCGATGCCGTCACGGTCGCGCAGGTTGTCGTAGCCGTGCGTGATTGCATCCATGCTCTCGAATCCGCCGATCACCCAGTTGCTGCCGTAGCAGGTGACGTAGGTGGCGTTGGGTTCGATCAGCGTGACCATCATGTCCGGAGAGAACTGTTTCAGGTAGCGCGCCGTGGTGGCACCGCCGGAGCCGCCCCCGACCACGACCACATGGGCCTTGGCGCCGTTACGGGCGGCACGCGGGGCGCAGCCAATACCGGTCAGGGCGGCCGCGCTGGTGATCCCGAAGGCCTTCAGGAAATGGCGTCGAGTAAAATTGTGCATTGTTGTCATCCCCCGTGATCAGAAGCGCGAGAAGTAGACCGACATCGCTTCGATCTCTTCGTCCGTGTAGCCCTTGGCGTGACGATCCATGATGGTCGCGTCACGGTCGCCATCGCGGAATGCGCGCATCTGGCTCTGGATTACCTCCGGCGGGATTCGGCCCAGATCGGGCACGCCCTTTTCGGCGCCGGCGGCGTTGTGGCAGGCCTTGCAGGAAGCGGCCATCAGCTGGCCACGGGTGATTTCGTCATTGTCGGCGATAGCCTGGGATGCGGTACCCGCCATCGCCAGCGAGGCCACCAGCCCCGCCACGAACAAACGTGATTGCTTCATGTGAACGGACTCCTCCGTCGTGAAGTGACTTTGTTATATGGCGACAGCTATCTCGGTACTGCCTTGTTTCTACTGCCCGGTGCGGTTGCCGGGCCGGTATGCACTTCCGGGTGTGTTCGCCCGGAGTTGCGCCTGATCGTGTGATGGAACGATCATTGTTCTGGGATATAGCACAACGTATCCATCTTTTCGATGCCTTGAGAAGGCATCTGCAGCAGGAGAGAGGCCATGACAGGGGAACGTCGGCGCCATCCGCGCATCCCGATGACCGTCGAGGTGGTGGCGGAATGCAGTGATGGAAGCCAGGTACGGCTCACCACAAACGATATCTCCGGCGGTGGGGCCTTCCTGGCCTGGGAGGATCGTGATCAGGCCGGGATTGATGTCCTGAAGGGGCTGAGTCCGGGCGATCAGTTTATGTTGCAGGTGTTCGGCCTGCTGGGGGATGGCGGTGAACCGCCGCGGGTGCAGGCGCAGGTGGTGCGAGTGATGGAAGACGGGGTCGCCGTACAGTTCGATTCTGCCGCGCTGGGGGTGTAATTCGACTCCGGCTGAGCCCGGAGCGCTTTTTACTGATCGGCGGCCTGCATCTGTTCCAGCCCGGCCTCCCATTCGTCCGCGATCATCGGATTGGCAACCAGGCGGTGGGCTGTGTCCGGGCTCCAGTCGTCGCGGGCATCCTCCAGAGCGCTTTCCCATTCCTCGACTGCGTAGTCGCCTCGGCCGACCGCACTGAGCGCTTGCAGCTCCGCCTGGTATTCCGGCCCGAGCCCACTCATTGTGTCCTCCAGCTCGCGCAGGGTCAGATCGCCCGCGTGGTCCGCCAGGACCTGCATGGCCCAGTCATCGTCCGAGGTGTCGGGGTTCGAGTCGGGGAACACGACCTCCTCCTTGGCGTGGAACTCCCGCGCCGCCTGGATCAGGCGGGCCAGCGTGTCGTCCTCGATGCCCAGGGGGGAGGCCATGGCCGGGTCAGTGCGCCGTGCTGCGCTCCTGGGCGAGTACCCAGGGGGCGGCGACGATGGCGGTAAAGACGGGGTTGTTCGCCGCCCAGCGCCGTGCGTCGTCATCTGTGGCACGGGCGACCTGATCACTGGCCAGCCATTCGCTGACCTGATGCGTGGCATCGTCGCGAATTGCGCGGGCCACCTCGATCAGGTCCAGTTCGGGGGCCACGCGAATCACCACACCACGGGCGAAATGCGGCATCAGTTCGTCCCAGCGCAGGGGGCCGGCTTCTTCCTCCAGGGGTACCTCGGGTTCGGAGGGGGCAGGGGCTTGGGTCATGACGGGAACATCCGGTTTCAGATAACGTTCAGGCTAGGCCTATAGCCTTGTAGCTGCAAGAGTTTGTTCGCCCACACCGTCACGGAGACTACCGCTATGCGCCCCGGACCGGAGACCGTTGCCAAAGGCGGTGGCCGGAGACGCCGAGTCATCGGCGGCGCGGGTGTGCTCGGGCTTCTGCTGGCGATCCTGGTGGCGCCCTTCGCGGCGCAGGCCCAGTTCATCACCGAAGACCCGCGCGCGGCCGTCTGGACCCTGGACGAGGCGGTGTCGCGGGTGGAGGCCAACTACCCGGGGCGAGTCCTGTCCGCACGCGAAGATTTGACCGAGTACGGGAATCGCGTGTTTATCGTGCGTATCCTGACCGACAACCAGCAGGTACGAACGATCAAGATCGAGGAAGGGACGGAGCTCGACCCATGAATCTGCGCGTGGTAGTTATCGAGGACGACCTGGCTCTGCGCAGCCAGATCGCCGAAGAGATGGAGAACAATGGCTGTCGCGTGGATACCGCCTCGGACGGCGACACCGGCCTGTACCTGCTGACCGAGTACCACTGCGATATCGCGGTGGTGGACCTGGGGCTGCCGGGCATGGACGGGCTCGACGTCATTCGCAAGGCCCGCGAGGTCAAGCCACAACTACCCATCCTGATCCTCACGGCCCGTGACCGCTGGCAGGACAAGGTTGAAGGGCTCGAGGCCGGGGCCGATGACTACCTGACCAAGCCATTTCACATCCAGGAGCTGGTCGCGCGCCTGCGTGCCCTGGCTCGCCGCAGCCTGCAGGCCGGCCGCGAACGGCTGTTGTTCGGGCCGCTGGTGATCGACACCGCCACCGACGATGTCCGCCTGAACGACGAGCCGGTCTCGCTGACCACCTTCGAGTACCGCCTGCTGCTGACGCTGGTGCGCCAGCCGGGGCGCGTGCTAAGCAAGGAGGTGCTGGCGGACTACCTCTACGAGCACGACGAGGATCGCGAGAGCAACGTGATCGAGGTGTTGATCGGCCGCCTGCGCCGCAAGCTGGACCCGGACGGCAGCCTGGGCCTGATCGAGACCCTGCGCGGTCGGGGCTACCGTTTCGTGCGCGAGGCGGATGCCACGACCCCGTCCGATTCCACCTCGGACTCATGACGCCGCATACAGGCTGCATCGCCCCTTCGTCCGCCATCTCATGAGACGCCCCCTGCGCCAGATCCGCAGCAGCCTGACCCTGCGCCTGGCACTGGTCGCGGGGGCTACCGTGCTGGTGTTTTCCCTGCTGACGGCCTGGGTGCTGGAGGCCGCCTTTCGCGACAACGCGGCAGATGCCGTCGAGACACGCCTGGAGGCCCAGGTCCTGCTGTTGATGGGGCTGGTCGAGGTCGTCGGGCGCAACGAGGTCCGCGTCCCCGATATGCTGCCCGAGAGCCGCCTGCAACTGCCCGCCAGTGGCCTCTATGCCCGCATCCTCGGTCCCGACGGTCGCACGCTCTGGCGCTCCCCGTCCGCGGTGGGGGTCTCCCTGCGCGGCTGGTCGGAGGACGACTTCTTCGCCTTCAGCCTCCCCGTGCAGTGGGAGCTGGACGGTGGCCAGGTCGGGCTGACCTTCCAGATGCTGGAGGACCGAGAGGCCTTCGAGGAACAGGTGGAGCAGTATCGCGCCAGCCTCTGGCAGGGGCTGATGACGATGACGTTCTCGCTGATCGTCGCCCTGGGGCTGGCGCTGTGGTTCTGGGGGTTGTGGCCGCTGCGCCGCGTACAGGGCGACCTGGAGGCGCTGCGGCACGGGGATCATGGGCGACTGGAGGGCCCGTACCCGACCGAGGTGCAGGCCCTGACCGGAAGCATCAACGATCTGATCGAGTTCGAGCGCGCGCGGCTGAACCGCCAGCAGAACGCCCTGGCTGACCTGGCCCACAGCCTGAAGACCCCGATTTCCGCGCTGCGTCTCAACCTGGAGAGCCAGAACCCCGACCCCGAGGACATGCGGCGCCAGGTCGACCGGCTGCAGGCCATGGTGCAGCACCAACTCAGTCAGGCGCAGCGCCTGGGTCCGGCGCCGTTCCAGGCGCCCGAGCCGTTGGCCCCCATCATCGAGCGTACCTGCCAGGCGCTCGGACGGCTCGCCAGCCAGCAGGGCGTGGACCTGGACAGCGAGCTCGACCCTGGCTGTGCCCTGCGCATGGAGCCGGGTGCGATTTTCGAACTGCTGGGCAACACCCTGGACAACGCGATCCGCCATGCGACCAGCCGGGTGCGGATCTCGACGCATTGCACGCCGCAGTCCGTCACCCTGACCATTGATGACGATGGGCCCGGCATCGCGCCAGCGGATCGCGCCCGGGTACTGGAGCGGGGAGAGCGCGCCGACGTGCGCGGCGATGCCGAGGCCGGCCAGGGCCTGGGGCTCAGCATCATCCAGGCCCTGGTGCAGGACCACGGTGGCGAGCTGCATATCGAACAGGCACCGGAGCTGCATGGTGCCCGCATCCGGATGGTGTTCCCGGCGTCTTAAACCGGGTGGCCTGCATTGCCTCATGATGCGTTTCGCGTTGCTCAACGCATCCTACGATAGGCAGGGCGGGCTGTAGGATGTGTTGAGCGCAGCGAAACGCATCGCCCCGGGCCGAGATCAAAGCCTAAGGTCTTCCATCGGAAGGGACGGCGATTCGTTCAGCACCCCCGCACGAACCAGCGCTGCCGCGCCGCAGGCAAACGTCCAGCCCAGGTGCCCGGACCCGGTATTCAGGTGCAGGCCCTCGATGGCGGTCGGGCCGAGGATCGGCGTGCCACGGGCGCTCATCGGGCGCAGCCCGGTCCAGGGTGCCATCGTCTGCGGGTCGAAGGTCGCGGGCAGGCCGGTCAGGGTGCGCCGGCACTGATCGAGGACATTCGCCGCGCGCTTGGTATTCAGATGGCGATCGCGGCCGGCGAATTCGGCGGTGCCGGCCAGGCGCAGGCGTTCCCCCAGCGGGGTCATCACCACCTTGTTGGCGTCATCGATCAGCGGCAGGTTCAGCTGGCAGTCGGCGTTCATCGGGAGGGTCAGCGAATAGCCCTTCACCGGGGCGACGGGCAGATGCAGCCCCAGCGGGCGCAGCAGGTCCGGGGCGTGGTAGCCGTTGGCGACCACGCAGGCCGCCGCTGCGATCGGCCCTTCGGAGGTCTCCACCGCATCGATGCGGCCGCGGTGGGTGCGCAGGCGTCGAACCGCGACATTCGGGTAATAGCGGATGCCCCGGCGCTGGCCGATCGCGAGCAGTTGCTCGGTGAAGCGGGCGGCGTCGCCGATCGCATCCCCGGGGAAGAACAGCCCGCCGCACAGGCGGTCGCGCACCGGGGCCAATGCCGGCTCCTCGGCGATGATCCGTTCCACGTCCCAGTCCTCGAAGCGCACATCCTCATCACGCATCGCCTCGCTGGCGGCACGGTTGTGGGCCTGGCTGGCCGGGTCCTGGAACAGCTTCAGGATGCCGCAGCGGCGAAAGTCGAAGTCCAGCCCCGCGCTCGCCAGTTCCCGCTGCAGGCGGTCGATCTCCCGGAGCGAGAACGCGGCCAGGCGGGCATTCAGGCGGGTGTGCTGCTCGAACAATTCCCGCCGACTGTGCCACAGGAAGCGCAGGCCCCAGCCGGCCAGCCCCGGCAGGGCGCGGGGGCGCAGCAGCAGCGGCGACTCGGTGCGGCCGAGAAAGCGCAGCAGGTCCAGCCCGACGCCGGGGGTGTTCCAGGGTTCGGCGTGGCTTGCATGCAGCATGCCGCCGTTGGCCTGGCTGGAGCCGGTGGCGGGGGTGGGGGCGGCGTCCACCAGCACGACCTCGGCCCCGGCCTCCTGCAGGTACCAGGCGGTGGTCACACCGATCACGCCGGCCCCGATCACGACTACGCGCATCCGCTGCTTCCCTTATCAAGAACGCTCATGTACCACTTGCCAGTCGTTGGATCACGTCCGCGTATTCGCGTTCCAGCCGTTTCGGCGACACCTTCTCGCGCGTGCCCAGTTCCTGGGCGAACTGCGAGATGCGAAACTCCTCGATGCGGTAGCGAAACGCGAGCACGTCCGGGTGGTCCGGCGCCCGCGCGATCAGCTCCTGGGCCTGCTGCCACAGCGGCTCGACCGCCACACGACGGGCGCGGTCCTTGTCCGGCGCCTGGGTCAGGCGTTCCAGGCGCTTGTCGATTGCCTGCAGGTAGCGCGGCAGCTCGGGCAGCACGTCATGCGGGGTGCGCAGCAGGAAATCGGCCGGGACCAGGGCCTCGAGCTGCCCGCGGATGTCGCGTGCGGCCTCGATCCAGGAAAGCGGCAGATCCCCCTGCAGCCGGGTGCGCAGGTCGTGCCAGTGGCGCAGGATCTCGGCGGTCAGGCGCGAGAGCTCCATCACCGTCGGCGAGAACTCGGGCAGGCTGGCCTCCAGGCGCTCTCGAAAGGCCTCGGCATCGCGCGGCCACAGCTCCGTCAGGAACACGCGGTCGGCCGCGGCCTCCAGGACCTGGTTGCGCAGAGCCTCGCAGCTGCCGAGTGTCGAGTAGTTCAGGCAGGCGCGTTCGATCTCCGGGAGCTGGCGGCGCAGGTCACGCGCGGTCTTGCGCGCACCCAGCAGGAACAGCCGGCGCAGCCCCGCGCGGTGGGCGCGCGTGGCCCGCGCCGGGTCCGGTTCCAGCTCCAGCGAGACGGCGTCACCGCGATCGACCAGGATCGGGAAGGCGCGCAGCTGCGCCCCCTGGTGGTCGAACTCCACACTCTCCGGCAGCGCGCCGAAGTCCCATTCGGTGATCCCCTCGCGGGTGATCTCGTCCGGGCGGCTGGCGTCGAAGTGGGCCTCGGCGCTGTCGCCCAGCCGGCGCTTCAGCGCGGCCAGGTCGCGGCCGCTGGCCTGCTCGTGGCCTTCCGGGTCGAGAATGCGGAAGCGCATCACCAGGTGCGGCTCCAGGTTTTCCGGGCGCCAGGCATCCAGCGGGATCTCGGTGCCGGTCATCGCGCGCAGGGCCTCGGCCAGCGCCGGGATCAGCGGGGCCTGGCGGTGCTCGATGCGCGCGAGCGCGGCCTGCGCGAAGTCCGGCGCGGGCACGAACTGGCGGCGCAGGCCCTTAGGCAGGCTGCGCAAGAGGCCGGTCACGCGCTCCTCCAGCAGCCCCGGCACCAGCCAGTCGCCCAGCCAGTCGGGCACCGCGTTCAGTGCCGCGATCGGGATGGTTACGGTGACGCCGTCGTCCGGCTGGCCCGGTTCGAAGCGGTAGGCCAGTGGCAGGCGCAGGCCCTCGAGCTCCAGGTGGTCGGGGTAGGCCCCCTGCGGGAGTGCGGTGTCCGGCTCGTTCAGCAGCTCCGCACGGTCGATCCGTAGGGCGTCGGGGTCCCGCTTCTCGGTCTTGCGCGCCCAGGTCTCGAAGCTGGTGCCGTCGGTGATCTCCGCCGGCAGGCGGGTGTCATAGAAGTCGAACAGGCGATCCTCTTCCACCAGCAGGTCGCGCCGGCGTCCGCGCGCCTCCTGCTCGGCGATCTCGGCCACCGCCTCGCGGTTGGCCTGCACCCCCTTCGAGCGGGTGCGCAGCTCGCCGCCGACCAGGCCCTCGCGAATCAGGATACGCCGCGCCTCGGCCGGATCGTGTCTTGCGAAGTCCACCGGCTTTTTCGGGGCGACGACCAGGCCGTACAGGGTGATGCGGTCGAAGGCCCCGACGCGCCCGCTGCGGCGCTGAAAGTGCGGCTCGAAGATGTGGTGCTTGAGCAGATGTGGGGCCGCGCCCAGGATCCAGTCGGGCTCGATACGGGCATTGTCGCGGGCGTAGACGCGCGTGGTCTCGGCGATCTCCGCACTCATCACCCAGGCTGGTTTCTTCTTCGCCAGGACCGACCCGGGATGGATCTGGAAGCGGCGGTTGCGTGCGCCTAGATAGTCGCCGCGCTCGGTCTTCTGTCCGATCTGGCTGACCAGTCCGGTCAGCAGCGCGCAGTGCACGGGCTCGGCGTCGGCGGGCTGGTGGTTCGGCTTCAGGTCCATCTCGCGGGCCTGGCGCAGGAGCTGCACGCGCAGCTCCTGCCACTCGCGCATGCGCAGGAGGTTCAGGAAGTGCTCGCGACACCAGCGTTTCAGCGCATTCGAGCCAAGGTCCTCGCGTGCGGTGTGCCAGGCCTCCCACAGCCTCAGCATGCCCATGAAGTCGGAGCCCTCGACCTGAAACTCGCGATGGGCCTGGTCCGCGGCCTGCGTGGCCTCGGCCGGGCGCTCGCGCGGGTCCTGCAGCGACAGGAAGGCGGCGATGGTCGCGGTCTCGGTCACGCAGCCGTGATCGGCCCCGGCCAGCAGCATCGCGCCGTGGCGCGGGTCGATGGGCATGCGCGCCAGCTGGCGGCCGCGCGGGGTGATGCGCCCGCGCGCATCCACCGCGCCCAGCTCCTCCAGCAGGCGGTAGCCGTCCTTGACCAGGCGCGGGTCGGGCGGGTCCACGAACGGGAACTGGCGCGGCTGGCCGAGCTTCAGCGCGGCCATCTGCAGGATCACCGAGGCGAGGTTGGAGCGCTGGATCTCCGGGTCGGTGAACGGGGGGCGCAGGTTGTAGTCGTCCTCCGCGAACAGCCGGATGCAGATGCCGGGGCCGAGCCGTCCGCAGCGCCCGGCGCGCTGGTCGCAGGCGGCCTGCGAGATCGGCTCCAGGCTCAGGCGCTGCACCCGCGAGCGCCAGGAGTAGCGCGAGACGCGGGCCAGCCCCGAGTCGATCACGAAGCGGATGCCGGGGACCGTCAGTGCGGTCTCGGCGACGTTGGTGGCCAGCACGATGCGCCGCCCGGCGTGGGACTGAAAGACCCGCGACTGCTCGCGGGCGGATAGGCGCGCGTACAGCGCCAGGACCTCGGTGTCCGCGCGCACCTGGCCGCGCAGGGCCTTGTGGGCGTCGCGGATCTCGCGCTCGCCGGGCAGGAACACCAGGATGTCGCCGGGGCCGGCACGCTCGCATTCGGCGACCGCGTCGCGGATGCCGTCGAACAGGTCGCGTTCGCCGCGTCCGGTGTTCTCGTCCTCGCCAGTCTCTTCCGGCTCGATCGGGCGGTAGCGCAGCTCCACCGGATAGGTGCGTCCGGCCACGGTCAGGATCGGGGCGTCGTCGAAGAACGCGGACAGCCGCTCCGGGTCCAGCGTCGCGGAGGTGATGATGATGCGCAGCTCCGGGCGCTTCTTCGACAGGCGCTTGAGCACGCCCATCAGGAAATCGATGTTCAGGCTGCGTTCGTGCGCCTCGTCGACGATCAGGGTGTCGTAGGCGCGCAGTTCCGGGTCATGCGCCAGCTCCGCCAGCAGCATGCCGTCGGTCATCAACTTGACCCAGTTGTTCGGCCCGGTTTGGTCGGAGAAGCGTACCTTGAAGCCGACGGTGGAAGTCTTGTCGCCCCCGAGCGTGGTGCCCAGCTCCTCGGCGATGCGGCTGGCGACCGAGCGGGCCGCGATACGGCGCGGCTGGGTGTGGCCGATCAGCCCGGCCTCGCCGCGCCCGGCCTCCAGGCACAGCTTGGGCAGCTGGGTGGTCTTGCCGGAGCCGGTCTCGCCGCACAGCACCAGCACCGGGTGTTCGCGGATCGCGGCGACAATCCGTTCGCGCTCGGCATGGATCGGCAGGTCGCCGGCATAGACGGGCTGCGGGCGCAGGCGTTCGCGTTCGGCGGCGCCCTGTTCGGCGTGTGCAAGGCGTTCGGTCAGGGTGGAGACGAGCCGGTCGCAGGGCTGGCCGCGCTTGTGCCGCTGGCGGGCCCGGCGCAGCAGTTCGCCCAGTTCGCGGCGTTCGCTGCCCTGCGGCAGGGCCTCTACGGTCCTCGCCAGCGCGTCCAGGTCCGGGCCGGCCGCGGCCATCAACCGTCCCGATGACGCAGGCGCAGGGCCTCGATGTTCTCCGAGCGCAGGCGGTCCAGGGCGCGGTTGACGTCGTCCTCCTGGGTGAAGGGGCCGACAAAGACGCGGTGCCAGGTATCGCCCTCGATCTCGACCTCGTGCACCTGCGGGCTCAGGCCCAGCAGAGAGATGCGGGCCTTCATCTCGTCGGCCTGTTCGAACCGCCGGAACGAGCCGATCTGCAGGATCACAGGATCGCCCTCGGCCGGGGAGGCCGGGGGCGGGACCACCTGATCCTGCGGGACTTCGCGTTCGCCCCGGGGGACGCGAACTTCGTCTTCGGGCAGCAGCTCGTAGTAGCGAAACCGCGGCTCGTCATCGGTGGGCAGGCGCTCCGGCTCCGCTGCCGGTGCGCGCTCGACCGGGGGCTCCGGTTCGCCGAACAGGGCACCGATGTCGGGTGAACGATCGGCCCCCTGGAGATAGAGCACGGCGGCGATCCCGAGCCCGATCAGCAGGCCGGCGAACATCCAGACCCAGCCCGGGATCGGTCGCGAGGCGCGGGCGGGGGTCGTCTTGCGGCGCTTGCGGCGGGCCTGGGCCATGGGCTACATCCGTTCGGGGGCGGTGACGCCGAGCAGGCGCAGCCCATTGTGCAGCACCTGCTTGATGCCGGTCAGCAGCGCCAGGCGCGCGCCGATGACGTTGGCGTCCTCTGCATTCAGGAACGGCACGGCGTTGTAGTAGGTGTGGAAGCCGGCGGCCAGCTCGCGCAGGTACTGGGCGATCTGGTGCGGCTCGCAGGTCTCGGCGGCTGCCGCGATCACCTCGGGGAAGCGGTCGAGCCGATCCAGCAGGTCGTCTTCCTGCGGCTCGGTCAGGCGTGCGGACAGCCCGGCGTCGTCCAGCGCGCTGGCGGTATGGCCGCGCTCGGCGGCGGTACGCAGCACGCTGGCGATGCGCGCGTGGGCGTACTGGATGTAATACATCGGGTTGTCGTTGGACTGCGACTTGGCCAGGTCCAGGTCGAAGTCCAGGTGCTGGTCGCAGCGCCGCTGTACATAGAAGAAGCGCGCGGCATCCGACCCGACCTCGTCGCGCAGCTCGCGCAGGGTGACGAACTGCCCGGCGCGGGTGGACATCGGCAGGCGTTCGCCCCCGCGGTAGAGGATCGCGAACTGTACCAGCAGCACGTCCAGGCGATCGGCCTCCAGGCCCAGGGCCTGCAGGGCGGCACGCACGCGCGGGACGTAGCCATGGTGGTCGGCGCCCCAGATGTTGATCACGCGCTCGAAGCCGCGCTGGAACTTCTCGCGGTGGTAGGCGATGTCGGAGGCGAAGTAGGTGTAGTCGCCGTTCTCGCGGCGCACCACGCGGTCCTTGTCGTCGCCGTAGTCGGAGGAGCGGAACCACAGGGCCCCGTCCTTTTCATAGAGCGCACCATGCGCCTCGAGGTCCTGCACCGCGGCATCGATTGCACCGGAGTCGGCCAGGCTGCGTTCGGAGAACCAGCACTGGTATTCGACCCCGAACTCGCGCAGGTCGTCGCGGATGTCTTCAAGGATCGCGTTCAGGCCGCAGTCGAACACCGTGCGGTACAGCTCCACGCCCAGCAGTTCGCGGGCGCGGGCGATCACCGCGTCGATATAGACCTCCTTGTCGCCACCGGCCGGCTCGTCCGGCGGCAGGTCGCGGGTCACGGACTCGGTCGGGTGCACGGCCTGGTCGCCGATCTGTGCGGTCAGGGCCTCGGCGACCGGATAGATGTAGTCGCCCTGGTAGCCGTTGGCCGGGAACGGGACCTGTACGCCGTGCTGTTCCAGGTAGCGCAGCCAGACGCTGGCGGCGAGGATGTTCATCTGTCGCCCGGCGTCGTTCACGTAGTATTCGCGGGTGACGTCGAAGCCGCAGAAGTCCAGCAGGTCGGCGACGGTGGCGCCGAAGGCCGCGCCGCGGCCGTGGCCGACATGCAGCGGGCCGGTGGGGTTGGCGGAGACGAACTCCACCTGCACCGGGCGGCCGTTGCCTACGCTCGAGCGGCCAAAGTCGGCAGCCTGGGTGGCAATGCGGCCCAGCACCTGGGTGCGGGCATCCGCGGCCAGGCGGAAGTTGATGAAGCCGGGGCCGGCGATCTCGGTACCGGCCAGGCCGTGCACCTCGGGCATCGCGGCGCACAGGGCCTCGGCCAGGTCGCGGGGCTTGGTCTTCGCCGGGCGCGCGAGCTGCATCGCCAGGTTGCTGGCAAAGTCGCCGTGTTCGCGGTCGCGGGCACGCGTCACCTGCACCTCGACACCGTGATCGGCGGGTATGCGGCCATCGGCCACCAGGGTCTCCAGGGCGGCCGCGAGGGCCTGGGTAAGGGCGTCTTTCAAGGGAACCGGGTCCGTCGTCTCAAAAGGCCCGCATTCTAACCAGAATCCGGTGCCAGTGCCCGCTGGATGCGGGTTTCAGGCGAGCGAGACCGGGTCCACGTCGATCGCGATGCGAACCCCGCGCGGCAGATCCTCGGTCTGCCAGGAATGCCGCGCCTGCGCGAGCGTCCGGTGCAGGGCCTGACGCTCGGCTGCGCGCAGCAGGATCTGCTCGCGGAAACGCCGGTTCACGCGGTGGCGCGGGGCGGGCGCCGGACCCAGCACGCGCAGGTCCCCGTGCCGCGTCGCGAGCAGGTGTCCCGCGATGGTCTCCGCGTGGCGATGCGCCGCCGCGGCCTCGGCGGCCTCGACGCGGACCAGGGCCAGGTGCCCGTACGGCGGCAGCCCGGCCGCCTCGCGTTCGGCCAGCAGCGGCTCCAGCATCGCCGGGTAGTTACCGGCATCCAGCCTCCGCATCAGGGGGTGATCGGGGTGGCCGGTCTGCAGCAGTACCCGCCCGCCCCCGTCGCCCCGGCCCGCGCGACCGGCGGCCTGCACGATCAGTTGCAGGGTGTGCTCGGTGGCACGCAGGTCCACGCTGAACAGCCCCTGATCGACGTCGACCACGCCGACCAGTCCGACGCGCGGGAAATCGTGCCCCTTGGCCAGCATCTGGGTGCCGACGACGATTGCGGCATCCAGCTGCCGGATGCGATCCAGTGCGGCCTCCAGGGCCCCCTTGTGACGCACGCTGTCGCGGTCGAGACGGATGATTGGTGTCTGCGGGAAGTGCCGAGCCAGCGCCTGTTCCAGGCGCTGGGTGCCCAGCCCGCGGTGGGCCAGGGTCTCGCCGCATTCCGGGCAGTGTTCGGCGCGGGGCTCCTGGTGCCCGCACAGGTGGCAGATCGCGCGGCGATCATGGGCATGCACGGTCAGGTGGGCATCGCAGTCCGGGCAGTCGGCGACCCAGCCGCAGGCCTCGCAGGTCAGCACCCGGGCAAAGCCGCGCCGGTTGAGCAGGACAAAGCACTGCTGGCCCTCGGCCAGGGTTTGCTGCATCGCATCCAGCAGTGGAGCGGTCAGGCCCTCGTCCGGGCTGTGCACGCGGGTGTCGATCGTCTCCACGCCAGGTGGCTGCGTGCCATCCGGGCGGGTGCGCAGATGTACATGGGTGTAGCGGCCCTGGCGCGCGGCGTGCAGGGTCTCCAGGGTGGGCGTCGCCGAGCCCAGCACGACCGGGGTGCGTTCCAGTTGCCCCCGCTTGACTGCCAGATCCCGCGCGCTGTAGCGAAAACCGTCCTGCTGCTTGAACGCGCTGTCGTGTTCCTCGTCGACGATGATCAGGCCCGGCTCGGGTAGCGGGACGAACAGGGCTGAACGGGTCCCGACGACGATGCGGCGCTCCCCGAGACGGGCGGCCTCCCAGGCGCGCAGGCGCTCGCCCTCGGCCAGGCCGGAGTGCAGCAGTGCGACCTGTCCCGGAAAGCGCTGCTGGATGCGCCCTGCAAGTTGCGGCGTCAGCGCGATTTCCGGGATCAGGAACAGGACCTGACGGCCACACGCGACCGCATCGGCGGCCATGCGCAGATAGACCTCGGTCTTGCCGCTGCCAGTGACGCCCTCCAGCAGCATCGGGCGGGGATCGTCCGGCGACACCGCCGCGATGGCCGTCTCCTGCTCGGGGGTCAGGGTGTAGCCGATGCCGGTGGGGGGCGCTGGGGCGCGTGGATTGGCACGCGTCTGTTCCAGCCAGCCGCGTGCCTCCAGCTGTCGCAGGTCCTTGGCGGTGATCTGCAGGGCGGCCGTGGTGGACAGCGTCGTCCGGTCCAGCGCGGCCCCGAGCGCGGGCAGGGCACGAAGGATGGCGAGCTGGCGGCGGCCCCGTACCTGCCCTTCCGCCAGCGCTGTGTGGCCAGCCGGGGTGAGCCGCCAGAGGGGTTCAGGGGTCAGGGTGGGTAGAAGGTGGCCCCGCCGCAGGCCGGGTGGCAGCGCGCCGAGGAGGGCCTCGCCCAGCGGGTGGTGATAGTAGCGGGCACCAAAGCGCAGGAGTTCCAGAACCGTCGGCGTTAGGATCGGCCCCGGATCGGGGGAGGGCAGTGCCTCGCGCAGCTTGTTCTCGGGCACGTCGCTTTGGTTCGCGAGTGCGACGACGATGCCGATCGCCTCGCCACGCCCGAAGGGTACACGGACCCGTTGCCCGGGTCTCAGATCGGTGTCGTCGGGGATCCGGTAGTCGAACAGGCGGTCCAGCGGTCGGTCGAGTACGACCTGGGCAATTCCGTTCTCGGGCATGCGACTAGTCTACGCCAGTCCGCAGGGGCGCAAGAGTGTGACCGTTATCCACAAAACCTGTGGATAACTCTGTGGAGGAAATGGGGTGAAACGCGCTAAACGCCTGTTGCTGCTTGGTTCGTATCAGAATGGCCAAAAAGCGACCAAAGTGTTTTTGTGTATTTAGATCAACAGCTTGTGAGGTATTGGTGATATCGGTTGGCTGTTGTGTCACCTAACTGCCATCGTTTGTATCCGCCTGTGGGTATCCTGTACAGGTCGTGTACAGGTGTTGGTCCGGTATTGATCTGCCGGAGGGCTGCGCACAAAAAAGCCCGGCCGCCGAAAACGGGGGCCGGGCTCGCAAGCGAGGGCCGGGCGCCAGGCCCGGTCCGGGCCTAGCCGAGGGCCTTGACCGAGGCCACCAGTTCGGCGGCCACCTTCTGGCCGTCGCCGTACAGCATCTGGTTGTTGTCGGCATAGAACAGGTGGTTCTCGATGCCCGAGAACCCCGCGCCCTTGCCGCGCTTCACGCAGATGACGTTCTGGGCCTGGTCGGCGTTCAGGATCGGCATGCCGTAGATCGGCGACTCCGGATTGGTCCGAGCCACCGGGTTCACGACGTCGTTCGCGCCGATCACCATTGCGACATCCGCGGTCTTGAACTCCTCGTTGATCTCGTCAAGATCGAAGATGATGTCGTAGGGCACGCCGGCCTCGGCCAGCAACACGTTCATGTGCCCGGGCATACGGCCCGCGACTGGGTGGATCGCGAACTTCACGTCCACACCACGCTTCTGCAGCAGCTGGGTGAACTCCCAGATCTTGTGCTGCGCCTGCGCGACGGCCATGCCGTAGCCCGGCACGATAATGACCTTCTCGGCGTAGGCCATCATGATCCCGGCATCGTTGGCCTGGATCTCCTTCATCGTGCCTTCGATCTCTTCCTCGGCACCCCCGGAGGAGCCGCCGAACTGGCTGAACAGGATGTTCTTGATCGGGCGGTTCATCGCCTTGGCCATCAGCTGCGTGAGCAGCGTACCGGCCGCACCGACCACGATACCGGCGATCATCAGGGCCGGGTTGTCGAGGACGATCCCCTTAAGGCCGACCGCGAGGCCGGTCAGCGCGTTGTACAGCGAGATGACCACCGGCATGTCGGCGCCGCCGATCGGGAGGGTCATCAGTATGCCGAAGGCCAGCGACAGCACGAAGAACAGCAGCAGAGTGAACGAGCCGATCTCGCCGCCACTGGTGGCCATCATGAAGCCCAGCAGCACGGTGATCGCGAAGATCGCGATGTTCACGACCTGCTGGCCGCCGAAGGTGAAGGTCTTCTTCATCAGGCCTTCAAGCTTGGCGTAGGCCACCAGCGAGCCGGAGAACGCCACCGAGCCGATCAGCGAGCCGGTCACGGCGATCGCCAGACCGGTATTGGTGACGGTTTCCGGGGTGGCCTGCAGCAGGTAGATCGCACCGATACCGGCCGCGGCGCCGCCGCCCATGCCGTTGTACAGCGCGATCATCTGCGGCATGTCGGTCATCGCGACCTTCTTGCCGCTCCACCAGGCCAGCGCACCACCAATGGCGATACCCAGGATGATCAGGGTGTAGTTCACGCCGCCGGAGATCTCCGGGTGCACGAAGGTCACGAGCGTGGCGATCACCATGCCCACGCCGGCCCAGATGATCCCCGGACGCGCGGTGGTCGGGGAGGACATCTGCTTGAGGCCGACGATGAACAGCACCGCCGCCGCGAAGTAGGCGAGGTTGATGATCAGACTCATGCCTTATCTCCCTTCTTGTCGTCCTTCTTGCTGGTCGTGAACATCTCCAGCATGCGTTCGGTGACGACATAGCCACCCACGGCGTTGCCCGCGGCCAGGATTACGGCGACAAAGCCGATGGCCTGTTCCAGCGGCGTCTGGGCATGGCCCAGCGCGACCATGGTCCCGACCAGCACGATGCCGTGGACAAAGTTGGAACCGGACATCAGCGGGGTGTGCAGGATGACCGGCACCTTGGAGATGATCTCGTAGCCGGTGAAGGCCGCGAGCATGAAGATGTACAGCGCGATAAAGCCTTCGATGATCATGATTGCGCTCCCTTCAGGGCCTCACGGGTGGCCTCGTGCACGATTTCGCCGTCGCGGGTCAGCACGCTCTTGGCGATGACCTCGTCTTCCCAGTCCGGCTTGAATTCGCCGCCCTCGGCGATCATCGGCGTGAGGAAATTGAGCAGGTTCTTGGCATACATCTCGGAGGCGTGCAGCGGGACCTGCGAAGGCACGTTCAGCGGCGCGTGAATGACCACGCCCTTGTGCTTGCTGGTCTTGCCCGGCTTGGACAGCTCGCAGTTGCCGCCGCCCTCGGCTGCGAGATCCACGATCACCGCGCCTGGCTTCATGCCCTCGACCATGTCCTTCGGGATCAGCTTCGGGGACTCGCGGCCCGGGATCGCGGCGGTGGTGATCAGCACGTCCGCCTTGGCGATGTATTCACCCAGGGCGTCCTGCTGCTGCTTCTTCTCTTCCGCGGTCAGTTCGCGGGCATAGCCGCCTTCGCCCTCGGCGGAGACGCCCAGATCCAGGAACTTCGCGCCCAGCGATTCGACCTGCTCCTTGGTCGCGGAGCGTACGTCGTAGGCCTCGACCATCGCGCCCAGGCGTTTGGCCGTGGCGATCGCCTGCAGCCCGGCCACGCCGGCGCCGATCACGATAACCTTGGCCGGGCGGATGGTGCCGGCCGCGGTGGTCAGCATCGGGAAGAAGCGGCAGGACAGATCCGAGCCCATGATCGCACCTTTGTAGCCGACCACGGCCGCCTGCGAGGACAGCACGTCCATGCTCTGCGCGCGCGAGATGCGCGGGATCAGTTCCATCGCGAAGCTCAGGATCTTGCGTTCCTGCATCGCCTTGACCACGTCCGGGTTGCGGTGGGCGTGGAACAGGCTGACGACGGTCGAGCCCTCCGGCAGCTGATTGACCTCTTCCACCGTCGGCGGCGCCACGCGGACCATCAGGTCCGACTGGCCGTAGGCCGCTTCGGTGTCGACTACGGTAGCCGACTCGTAAGAGTCATCCGGGAAATGGGCGTTGGTGCCAGCCCCTTTCTCCAGTTGCACGGTGACGCCCAACTGGGCGAACTTGGCCGCCACCGTCGGATCCAGGGCCACGCGGCGCTCGCCGCTGGCACTCTCCTTGGGAACGGATAATTTGATTGCCATGCGCTCTCTCCCCGGGCCAAGCGTTCCCGCAATCCCTCCGGGACGTTCGGCCGCGCTCGCGGGTGGTAATAAGGACGCCGAATAAGGCTTTTGTGGCCCATTCGGCGGAAAAAACGGCCAGCAAGTGTAGCGGAATCGCCTTCGCGCTTAAACAGCCCACCCATTTGTCGCGAATTCCGGGCCACCGCCGGCGGCTCAAACCGGTATTTATGCCCTTGTAATTGCGTTGAACGCCCGGCCTGTTTATTGTCAAGCAAGTTTCGTGCGATCCCGCACCGCGCCAGCGGTCGACTCGGCGAAGGGGACATGGATTTGCTCACGCCCGGCGGCGTCGGGCCTGCTCAAATTCCGCGTGAGCAAATCCGTGTTTCCTTGGAGACGGGACGAGGTCATGTTGCCGACCGAGCATCAGGTCCTGCGTACGGACGCTGCGGGCATGCCACTGGAATGGATCGGCCTGGAACAGGCCGTGCGCCTCTATTACACCGAGCAGGTCGCCTACGCCTGCGGGAGTCTGCTGTATCGCGTGCGCGGCGGCATCAACGCCCGCACCGGGCTGCAGTCCCGAGTCGAGGTCAACTCGATCATCGCCACCTTCGGCACCCGCCAGTCCCGCTTCAATCACTACATCCCGCCGCTCAACAACACCACTCTGTTTCGCCGCGACGCACATCTGTGCCTGTACTGCGGCCAGCACTTCTGCGAGCGTGATCTCTCGCGCGACCACGTCACCCCGATCAGCCAGAACGGGGCGGATACCTGGAACAACGTGGTCACCGCCTGCAAACGCTGCAACAACCACAAGGCCGGGCGCACCCCCGAGCAGGCCGACATGCAGCTGCTGGCGATTCCGTTCACGCCCACCCACGCGGAGTACATCTATCTGAAAGGCAAGCGGGTGCTGGCCGACCAGATGGAGTTCCTGCTGGCGCATTTCCCCCGGACCAGCCCCCTGCGCGGCCGCCTCGGCTGATCGCACCCGCGCGCCTCGTGCGCGGCTCGCGCTATCCTTGGCAGGGAACCAACGCAACTGGCGTGACTCCGACAGGAGTCATCCACCCTCTATTGCCGCAGGGAGCACCATGAAGTACTTCGGAGAAGCGGATTACCGCCACGGCCAGCCGCGCAAGGCGGGCGTACTGCTGACCAACCTCGGTACGCCGGACGAGCCCGCCGCCCCGGCGCTCAAGCGCTATCTGAAGGAATTCCTCTGGGACCCGCGCGTGGTCGAGTTCCCGCGCCCGCTGTGGTGGCTCATTCTCAACGGCATCATCCTCAATATCCGCCCGAAGCGTTCGGCCGCCAAGTACGCCACCGTCTGGACCGACGACGGCTCACCGCTGCTGGCCATCTCGCGGCGCCAGGCCGAGGGCGTGCGCAAGCGTCTGGCCGAACAGGTCGGCGAGGAGGTACCGGTCGCGCTGGGGATGCGCTACGGCAACCCCTCCATCGAGGCGGGCCTGGACGAGCTGCGCCGCCAGGGCGTTCGCCGCGTGATCGTGTTGCCCCTGTACCCGCAATATTCCGGGAGCACCACCGGCTCCACCTTCGACGCGGTGGCCGACGTACTGAAGGGCTGGCGCTGGGTTCCGGATCTTCAGTTCGTCGCCGCCTACGACGCCGAGCCCGGCTATATCGAAGCACTGGCCAGCAGCGTGCGCGAGCACTGGAATGCGCACGGCCGGGCGGACCGCCTGGTGATGTCGTTCCACGGCATCCCGAAGCGCTATCTGCTCAAGGGTGACCCGTACCACTGCCTGTGCCATGCCACCGGCCAGAAACTGGCTGCAAGGCTGGGTCTGAACGACGACCAGTGGCAGGTGACCTTCCAGTCGCGTTTCGGCCGCGAGGAGTGGCTGA
This sequence comes from Thioalkalivibrio sp. ALJ4, assembly GCF_000377225.1. Lineage (NCBI taxonomy): Bacteria > Pseudomonadati > Pseudomonadota > Gammaproteobacteria > Chromatiales > Ectothiorhodospiraceae > Thioalkalivibrio > Thioalkalivibrio sp. ALJ4. Next base: position 724,659 of record NZ_KB897917.1, read on the forward strand.
AGCCCTATACCGACAAGACGATGAAGGCGCTGCCCAGGGAGGGCGTGCGCACGGTGGACGTGATCTGCCCCGGTTTCTCGGCCGACTGCCTGGAAACCATCGAGGAGATCGGCGACGAGAACCGCGAGATCTTCCTCAAGGCCGGTGGCGAACGCTTCCACTACATCCCGGCGCTGAACGACCGGTCCGACCACCTCGACTTCCTGGCCGGACTGGCCCGCCAGCACATCGCCCCGTGGCTGGACGATCCGGACAATGCCCCCGAGGCACGCGCCGCCGCCCGTGAACGGGCGCTGGCCCTGGGCGCGCAGCAGTAGGCCGCGATGGACGAGACCACCGCGCCCGGGCGAGTCGGCGAACCCGGCGAGACCGAGATCGGCGCCGTGATCATCGGCGACGAGCTGCTCAGCGGGAAGCGCCGTGACCGGCACCAGGAACACCTCACCGCGGCCCTGGCGGAGAAGGGGCTGGAGCTGGCCTGGATCCGTATTGTCGGGGACCACGCCGGCCGCCTGACGCAGACCTTTCGCGAGACGCTGGCAACCGGGGCGGAGGTCTTCAGCTTTGGCGGGATCGGGGCCACGCCGGATGATCGCACCCGCGCCTGCCTCGCCGAGGCGCTTGGGCTTCCCCTGCGGCCGCACCCGGATTTCATGACTATCCTCGAGGAACGCTTTGGCGCAGAGGCCTGGCCGCATCGCGTGCGCATGGCCGAATTGCCGGAAGGGGCCAGCCTGATCCCGAATCCGGTCAACGGCATCCCGGGGCTCAGCTGCCAGCGGCATCACTGCGTGCCGGGATTCCCGGTCATGGCCGAACCGATGGTGCGCTGGGTGCTGGACCAGCGTTTCCCCGGGCGCGATGCCGCCGCCGGCTCGGTCGAGGAGGTGCTGGTGCTCGAGAACGTGACCGAGAGCCGCCTGGTCCCGGTGCTCGAGGCCATGGAGGCGGCATTCCCCGATTTGCGCATCTCCTGTCTGCCACGGATGGACCGCCAGGCCCCGCAGGTCGAGCTGGGCCTGCGCGGCCCCCGCGCCCGCGTCACCGAGGGGCAGGCCGCGCTGCGCCAGTCCTTGATCGCGGCGGGTTTTTTGACCCCCTGCTGAGTCCCAGGGAGACGCGTGATTCAATCAGCGTCTCCCTGGTGGTCGGCAGGCAGCCGGTTCTTGCCGCACTTGTCATCATGAGCCTCGCAATTTCGGGTTTGCGTGCCCCGTCCTGGGGCGTGTTCGCCCGTACGTGATGCATGGGGCCCGCGCCGCCATGTGGATCCTTTTCCCTCTGTACCGCAAAGCCCCTTGGAAACAGCGCCTTAAGCCTCTTTCTAGGTGCCCCGGGGGTATTGGCATGGATGCTGCTCTCACTTCAGGGCGTAAGAACACGTCAGAACAAGTTGAGTCGTGGCGTTACAGATCAATCCATTGGGCAAGACCTGGTGGCCGCGAGGGAAGGGGTTCAAATGACAAACAAGACTGTGCCTGTAGCAGACGAGACGGTGGAGACCACTCCTTCCGTGTCTGACAACACGATATCGACGGCCCAGACAACGGATACTGCGCCTTCGTCGCTGGAAGCCCCTCGAGCGGGCGCGTCCCCGTCTGGTGGAACGGGTGACGTCTCTATCGGCGAGCGCCTGAAGGTTTTGAGCGGTACCTGGTGGGCACGCTACAGCGTCCGCGCGCTCTCGGTGGTGGTGCTGATTGGCCTTTGGCATCTGGCTTCCGTCAATGACTTCCGACTGCTCCTCAACTTCGAAAATGTACCTCGACCCGGTGTTGTGGGCGCGGTTCTGCTGGATCTGTTGTCGTCGGATCTCTTCTATCGGCATATCGGTGCCAGCGTCGAGCGCGTCGCCATCGCCTTTGGCTTGGCCACGGTCTCCGGTGTTGCTCTTGGTGTCTTCATGGGCCGGAATCGATTTGTGGAGGATGTCTTCTCCCCTTACGTGGAGATCTTTCGGCCCATCCCGGCGGTGGCCTGGATCCCGCTGGCGATCCTGATGCTCCCAACAGAACAGAGCAGCATCATCTTTATTACCTTTCTTGGGGCCTTTTTCCCGATCGTGCTGAACACCATGCACGGGGTTGATCAGACGCCCAAGGACCTCGTGCGGGCCGCCCGCGCACTGGGCGCTTCCAGTGGCTCGATTCTGATTCATGTCGTCCTGCCGGCGGCCCTGCCCAGCATCGTGGCGGGAATGGCCATTGGCATGGGCATCGCCTGGTTCTCGTTGCTGGCGGGCGAGATCATCAGTGGCCAGTACGGGATCGGCTACTTCACCTGGAGTTCCTACTCACTGGTTCAGTACCCGCAGATCATTGTCGGGATGGTAACGATCGGCCTCCTGGGGACCCTGTCCACGCTGTTGGTGCGCTATGGCGCCCGGCCGTTCCTGCGCTGGCAGCGCTAGGGCCAACCGCACCTCTTTCGGATCATGCTAAGCAACGGGATAGCGCAATGAGAATTGGAAACCTCTGGGCCTTCGGCGAGGGGCCATCACGCAAGAAATCCGCACCTGGTGGGACGCTGACGGGGCGTCCAGCGGCGGGTCGGGTTCAGGTCTCGGACGTGTCCATCGAGTTCAACACCAGTGGGCGTCGCAACCTGGCGGTGGATGGCGCGAATCTGGAGATCGAGCCGGGCGAATTCATCTGCCTGCTGGGGCCTTCAGGCTGTGGCAAGTCGACCTTGATGAATTCAGTGGCCGGATTCGTCGCGCCCACGTCGGGGCGTGTCGAAGTGGATGGCAAGCGGGTCCGCGGGCCGGGGCCGGAACGGGGCATGGTGTTCCAGCAGCACTCGTTGTTTCCCTGGAAGAGTGTGCGCAAGAACGTCGCCTTTGGCCCCCTCATGGCCGGTCACTCGAAGACCGAGTCCGACAGCATCGCGCGTACCTTTCTCGGGATGGTAGGGCTGTCGGCGTATGAGAATCACTTTCCGGCGCAATTGTCCGGGGGCATGCAGCAGCGGGTCGGCATCGCGCGCGCCTTGGCGAATTACCCGGACGTATTGCTGATGGATGAGCCGTTTGGGGCGCTGGATGCCCAGACCCGAGCGATGATGCAGCAAAACCTGGTGGATCTGCGCCAGGAGTTTCACACCACCATCGTGTTCGTTACGCATGACATCGAGGAGGCCGTGTTCCTGGCGGACCGGATCATCGTGATGAGCGCCAGCCCGGGACGGTTGATCAAGGATATTCGCGTCGACATCCCGCACCCGCGTACCCACGAGGTGGTGACCGAGCCCCGATTCGTTGAGCTGAAAAAACAGTGCCTGGACCTGATTCGGGCCGAGACGACACGGGCATTCGAGCAGCAGGGGCAGTCGGTCTAGAGCCATATGGGCACTGGATCCGTATGCTCCTCATAACTTGTTATGATAGGGTAGTACATATGCTGGATATACACCGCCAAATAGGGCTTGCAAGCACGGTACCTCCGCGTCCCGTTGGCCGGTCCGGCGGATCCAGACCGCTCTACGGCTGGGTCCGCGACAGCCTGCGCCGCGAGATCCTTCAGGGTGTGCGCGCGCCAAACGAGCGCCTGGCCACTGAAAAAGAGCTGATTGAGGCTTTCGGGGTCAGCCGGATCACGGTGCGTCGGGCGCTTCGCGAGTTGTGTGCCGAAGGCCTGGTGGTGACGGCGCAGGGGCGTGGAATATTCGTCGCCCGACCGCGGGTCAGCCAGGAGCTGCGGCGCATGGAGGCCTTCGGCGAGACGGTGACCAGCCAGATCGGCGAGGCCGATGTGCGCCTGCTTTCCATGCAGGAGATGACCCCGCCTTCGCGGGTGGCGCGCGAGCTGGGCCTGGCGCCCGACGACACGGTTACCCGTATTCGCCAGGTGCAGTATGTGCGCTCGGAGCCGGTGATGGTCAGCGAGAGTTTTCTGCCCCTGGCCATCGGCCGGCGGATCTTCAGCCGGGATCTGACGGTGGACACATTGTCCGTTCTCAAGAATCGCCTGGGTCTCGGGGTGCGGAGTGCCCGTATCGAAATCGAGGCCTGTCACCCGGAGCCTGGGGTCCAGAAAGCGCTGGCGCTCTCGGTGGAGGCCCCTGTCCTGAAACTCACCCGTGTCTTTCTCGACCGCAGCGGTCGGGCCTTTGACGTGGAGTGCCTGTCGTTCCGCGAAGACACCTTCAACTGCAAGTTCCGTACGGATCCCAATGAGGAGTACCTATGAAAGTCAGCGAAATCAAAACAGTCGAGATGGATGTCCTGGTGATCGGCGGCGGGACCGGCGGGCCGCTGGCGGCGGTGACGGTCAAGGAGGAAAACCCGGACCTGAGCGTGATGCTGCTGGAAAAGGCCAACGTGAAACGCTCCGGCGCCATCTCCATGGGGATGGATGGCCTGAACAACGCCATCATCCCGGGCCGGGCCACGCCCGAGCAGTATGTAAAGGAGATCACCACGGCGAATGACGGCATCGTCCATCAGAAGGCGGTCCTGGCCTATGCCGAGCGTTCCTACGACATGATTCAGAAGCTGGACTCCTGGGGGGTGCACTTCCAGAAGGACGAGACTGGCGATTACGACGTGAAGAAGGTCCATCACATGGGGAGCTACGTGCTGCCCATGCCCGAGGGCCACAACGTCAAGAAGATCCTGTATCGGCGTCTGCGCCGTAACCGGGTCAAGGTGGAAAATCGCTATCAGGCCACCCGCCTGTTGAAGGATCGCGACGGCAAGATCGCCGGGGCCTTCGCAGTGAACACCCGGACCTCCGAGCCGCTGCTGATCCGCGCCAAGGCGGTGATCATGGCGACGGGTGCGGCCGGGCGCCTGGGCCTGCCGACCTCCGGTTATCTGTACGGCACCTACGAGAACCCGACCAATGTGGGCGAGGGGCATGCGATGGCCTATCACGCCGGCGCCGACCTGGCGAACCTGGAGTGTTACCAGATCAACCCGTTGCTGAAGGACTACAACGGTCCGGCCTGTGCCTACGTGACCGGCCCGCTGGGCGGCTACACCGCGAATGCCCAGGGCGAGCGCTTCATCGAGTGCGACTACTGGTCGGGCCAGATGATGCTGGAGTTCTACCGCGAGCTGGAAGGGGGCAAGGGCCCGGTGTACCTGAAGGTGGATCACCTCGCCGAGGAGACCATCCAGGAGATCGAGACGGTCCTGCATACCAACGAGCGCCCGTCGCGAGAACGCTTCCATGCCGGGCGCGGTACCAACTATCGCGAGCACATGCTGGAGATGCACATCTCCGAGGTCGGTTTCTGCAGCGGCCACTCGGCTTCCGGGGTGTGGATCAACGAACACGGCGAGACCACGGTGCCGGGCCTGTATGCGGCCGGGGACATGGGCTCGGTGCCGCACAGTTACATGCTGGGCGCATTCGTATACGGCCAGATCTGCGGCGAGAGCGCGACGCGTTACGTCAGCGACTGGACCGACGCACCACTGGACGAGTCGTTGATTGCGGCGGAACTCGAACGCGTGATGGCACCGCTGAATGCGGAGGACGGTATTCCGCCGGAGCAGATGGAATACAAGGTGCGCCGTCTGGTGAACGACTACCTGCAGCCGCCCAAGGTCACCAAGAAGATGGAGATCGGGCTCAGCCGCATCCTGCAGGTGCGCGAGGACCTGGCCAAGCTCCACGCCCGGGATCCCCACGAACTGCTGCGTGCCCTCGAGGTGCATGCGATTGTCGACTGCGCCGAGATGGCGGCGCGTGCCTCGATGGCGCGCAAGGAATCCCGCTGGGGGCTGTACCACTACTCCATCGACCACCCCGAGCGCGACGACGAGAACTGGTTCTGTCACAGCCGCCTGTACAAGGGCGAGGACGGGTCCATGTGCACCGGTACGCGTGCGGTGGACCCCTACATCATCCCGCTGGACGACGACGAGCTGTCGGCCTACCAGTCCATGCGGATCGAAAACACCGATGAAGTCCCGGCTGAATAAAGGGGAAGTGACATGCCTGTAGCCAACCACAAGACGACCGTCCCGGTGGTCGTTGATGAAGAGAAGTGCATCGCCGACAAGGGGTGCCGGGTCTGCATCGACGTCTGCCCGCTGGATGTCCTGCTGATCGACGAGGTCACGGGCAAGGCCCACATGCATTACGACGAGTGCTGGTACTGCATGCCTTGCGAGAAGGACTGCCCGACCGACGCAGTCACTGTGAACATTCCGTATCTGCTGAGCTGAAGGTGAACCCGATGAGCGAATATGACGATCCAGAACTGCAGGACATTGCCGACAAGCTGGCCTCCGACGACGTGGAGATGCGCCGCGTCGGGGTCCTGGCCCTGGTGGACAGTGCGGAGCCCGAAGCGGCCGACCTGCTGACCCAGGCCCTGAAAGACCCCGACCCCTCGGTCCGCCGAGAGGCGGCCAAGGTCGTCGACGAGTTCGAGTCGGCCGATATCGCCGATGCCCTGCTCGCGGCGCTCAGCGATAGCGACGAGGCGGTACGTAATGCTGCCGCCCACGCCCTGGCGGACCTGAAAGATACCGACGCGGCCCAGCCGTTGCTGGATGCCCTGAAGGGCAGTGACGACCCATTCGTCATTATCGGTGTGCTCGGGGCACTCAAGCCCATGCGGCTCGCCGAGAGCTGCGAACCCGCTCTGGCCATGCTGCAACATTCCGATGCAGGGGTGCGCCGTGAAGCGGTCTCCGTGCTCGGGTGGTTGCGGTCGCCGGCCAACCTTCCGGTGTTGATGGAGCGGGCCCGCGAGGATTCCGACCCGGATGTTCGGCGGGTGGCGGTGAGTGCCCTGTCGTACGGCGATCCCGACTCCGTTGTGGATGCGTTGCTGGGTGGCCTGCGAGACGAAAACTGGCAGGTTCGAACCGAGGCGGCCTCCATGATCGGCAAGCTGCGCCTGCGCGCCGCACTCCAGAGCCTGATCGAGGCGACCCGCGACGCCTTCTGGCAGGTGCGTGAGAAGGCCGTGGAGGCGCTGGGCACCCTGGGTGATCCGAAGGCGGTCGAGGCGGTGGGTGTTTGCACCGATGACCCGGTGTCGAATCTGCGCAAGGCCGCGGTCGGCGCGCTGGGCGAGATCGGTGACGCTCGGGCCAGCGCGTATGTGGAAAGCGCCCTGGACGACCCCGACCCCGACGTCCGCAAGACGGCCCTGTGGGCCCAGTCGAAACTGCGCGTGGCGAGCTGATTCGCCGCGCGTGTTTCCCCAAGTGTTCCCTGCAGCCGAACGGAGACGACCGTGACCTACGTAGTGAATGAAAACTGTATCCGGTGCAAGTACACCGATTGTGTCGAGGTGTGCCCGGCGGACTGCTTCCACGAGGGTCCCAACATGCTGGTGATCGACCCGGTGGAGTGCATCGACTGTGACCTGTGTGTTCCGGAATGTCCGCCCGAGGCCATTCAGCCAGAGGGCGAGCTGACCGAGGATCAGAAACATCTCCTCGATTTGAATGCCGAGCTGGCGGCTATCTGGCCGGTAATAACTTCTGCGAAAGACCCGCTGCCCGACGCGGAAGAGTGGATCGAGCGCACGGGCAAGCTGGCCGAGCTGGAGCGCTGATTCATTATGTCGCATCTTGTCATTACAAGCTGGGTAACGCGCGGCGCCTTTTTGGGGGCGTGGTTGACCGGCGTGGCCACCCTGCTTGGGGCGCGTCCGGTGGACGACCCGGACAACCCCCTGTTGTGGCCGCCGGTCACCACCCTGGTGATCGAGGAGACCGTGCTCGCGGAACTCGCCCGAACCTGTCCTGTGGAGGGCGGCCCGATGGCCGCCGGAGGTAGCGCGTAATGAGCATGCAACCGCCCGACGAGATCCGTCTGCAGGGGCAGACCGGCGAGGTTCAGTTCTGCTGGCCGTCCGGCGAGGTCACCTGCAAACGCTTCGAGGCATTGCGCCTGGCCTGTCGCTGTGCCCATTGCACCGTGGCGCGGCGCAGGGATGAGCCGGTAACGGATGCCGCTCAAGTGGACGTGGTCGACATCGTTCCGTTCGGGATCAGCGGGGTGCGTTTCGTGTTCTCCGATGGTCACGAGCAGGGCATCTATCCGTGGCGCTATCTGTGGGAGATCAGCAGCGCCCGGGCCCCGGCCCATTCAATCAATGATGGAAGCACAACCCGACTCGAATCTGGGAGGTAGACCCCATGGCAGCCTGTGACCCACAAGAAGTGCTGAGCGTGCACCACTGGAATGACACGTTGTTCAGCTTCAAGACCACGCGCGATCCGGGCCTGCGCTTCGAGAACGGTCATTTCGTGATGATCGGCCTCGAGGTGGAGGGCAAGCCCTTGCTGCGGGCCTACAGCATCGTGAGCCCGAACCACGAGGAATACCTCGAGTTCCTGAGCATCAAGGTGCCGGATGGTCCATTGACCTCGCGCCTGCAGCACATCAATGAGGGTGACCAGCTCCTGGTAAGCCGCAAGGCGACTGGCACGCTGGTGATCCACGATCTGCTACCGGGCAAGAACCTGTATCTGTTCGGTACGGGTACCGGACTTGCGCCCTACATGAGCATCATCCGCGATCCGGAGACCTACGAGCGCTTCGAGAAGGTCATCCTGGTCCACGGTGTCCGCTTCAAGAGTGAGCTGGCCTACCAGGAATACCTGACCGATGAGCTCCCGAACCACGAATACCTCGGCGAGCTCGCGCAGGAGCAGTTGCTCTACTACCCAACGGTCACGCGCGAGGACTTCGTGCATCAGGGCCGCATCACCGACCTGATCGAGAACGGCAAGATGGCCGAAGACCTCGGTCTGCCGCAGCTCGACCCGAAACAGGACCGCGCCATGATCTGTGGCAGCCCGGCGATGCTCGAGGACCTGTCGAACCTGCTGGATCAGATGGGCTTCACCGCCTCGCCCAAGACGGGTGTGCCGGGCGAGTACGTGATCGAGCGGGCCTTTGTCGAGCAGTAGTCCGGCGGCGCCGACTGAGCGGGAGATCACCATGGAACGCGAGCAGATCGAGATGGATGTGGTCATCGTCGGTGCCGGGCCTGCGGGTCTCGCGGCCGCGATCCGGCTGCGCCAGTTGGCGCAGGACCAGGGCCGGGACGACCTCTCGGTCTGCGTACTGGAAAAGGGGCCCGAGGTCGGGGCGCATATCCTTTCCGGTGCGGTGATCGATCCGCGCTCACTGGACGAGTTGATTCCCGACTGGCGCGATCTAGGAGCGCCGTTAAAAACGCCGGCCGTCGACGATCACTTCCTGTTGCTGCGCGAGCATGGAAGCCTGCGGCTGCCCACCCCGGCTGCATTGCGCAACGAGGGCCACTATGTGGGCTCGCTGGGCAACCTGTGCCGCTGGCTCGGCGAGCAGGCGGAGGCGCTGGGCGTGGACATTTACCCGGGCTTCGCGGCGGCCGAGGTGCTGTATGACGAACAGGGTGCCGTGCGTGGTGTGGCCACCGCGGACACCGGCTTGCAGCCGGACGGTACGCCCGGCCCGCAGCACGAGCCCGGTGTGGAGATCGTGGCCGGGCGAACCCTGCTGGCGGAGGGCTGCCGTGGATCGTTGAGCCAGCAGGTGATTGCCGCCTACGAACTGGATCAAGATGCCGATCCGCAGACCTACGGGATTGGCATCAAGGAGGTCTGGGAAGTGGATGAATCCGTCCACCGGCCGGGCACCGTGGTGCATACCGTCGGCTGGCCCCTGGACGCTCGAACCTACGGCGGCGGCTTCCTGTACCACTTCGACGAGCGCCGCGTGTCCGTGGGGTTCGTGGTCGGGCTCGACTACGTCAACCCGAACCTTTCGCCCTACCAGGAGATGCAGCGGTTCAAGACCCATCCGGAGATTCGCCGCCATCTCGAGGGTGGGCGCCGCCTGTCCTATGGTGCGAGGGCCTTGGTGGAGGGTGGGGTTCAGTCCTGCCCCAAGCTGGAATTCCCGGGCGGGATGCTGGTGGGGGATGCCGCGGGCCTGCTGAACGTGGCGCGCATCAAGGGCACCCACACCGCCATGAAGTCCGGGATGCTGGCGGCGGAGGCGGTGTTCGAGCATTGGGCGAACGCACCCGAGCCGGCGGCGGCCACTGGCGTGGACCGGGCGCTGGCGGATTCCTGGGTTTGGTCCGAGCTTAGGCGCGCGCGCAATATCCGCCCCGCCTTCGCCCGCTGGGGATTGTGGGGCGGGCTGGCGTATGCCGCCGCAGACACCTACCTGTTCGGTGGCCGTGCGCCATGGACGTTCTCCCAGCACGCGGATCACGAGCAGTTACAGCGGCAGTCGGAGGCCTCGCCCATCGAGTATCCGGCGCCGGACGGGGAGCTCACGTTCCCGTTGTTGTCGTCGGTGCACCTGTCGAACACCAACCATGACGAGCACCAGCCCTGCCATCTGCGGTTACGTGATCCCGATGTCCCGATCCAGGTGAACCTGGCCGAATTCGGAGCGCCGGAGACACGCTACTGCCCGGCCGGGGTGTACGAGATTGTCGATGGCGACCAGGGGCCGCGCCTGCAGATCAACGCAGCCAACTGCGTGCACTGCAAGACCTGTGACATCAAGGACCCCACCCAGAATATCCAGTGGCAGGTACCGCAAGGCGGCGAGGGCCCGATCTATTCGGGCATGTAGGCCGCATCGAGGCCGATTGCCGGGCCGCAAAGTCAACGGGAGTGAATGCGATGAAAGTACTGGTCGGCGTGAAACGCGTGATCGATTACAACGTGAACATCCGCGTGAAGACGGATGGCAGCGGTGTCGAGACGGAAAATGTCCGGATGTCCGCCAATCCCTTCGACGAGATTGCGCTGGAGGAGGCCGTACGCCTGAAAGAGGCTGGCATCTGCAGCGAATTGCTGGCGGTGACGGTGGGTGACGAGGCCAGTCAGGAGGTTCTGCGCAGTGCCCTGGCAATGGGCGCGGACCGCGCGGTCCGGATCGATGTGCCGGAATCGCCGCAGCCCCTGAACGTGGCCGCGTTGCTGGCCGCGGTCGCGCGCGAGGAAGCCGTCGACCTGGTGCTTCTTGGCAAGCAGGCGATCGACGATGACGCCAACCAGACCGGGCAGATGACCGCTGCATTGCTCGGCTGGCCCCAGGGTACCTTCGCGTCCGAGTTGACCGTCGAAGAGGGCCGGGCGCGGGTAGCACGCGAGATCGATGGCGGGCAGCAGACCGTTGAACTGGAGCTGCCTGCCGTGGTGACAGCGGACCTGCGACTTAACGAGCCCCGGTTCGTGAAGCTGCCCGCGATGATGAAGGCGAAGAAACGCCCCATCGAGGAGCGCACGCCCGAGGCCCTGGGCGTGGATATGCGTCCGCGGGTGGAGCGGGTCAAGGTTTCCGAGCCCGTTCCCCGCGAGGCGGGTGTGAAGGTCGCGGACGTGGACGAACTGCTGGACAAGCTGCGCAACGAAGCGGGGGTGATCTGAGATGACGAACACGATACTGGTTGTAGCGGAGACGGCAGGGGATACACTGGCCGCCAGCACCTTGTCCACCCTGACGGCCGCCCGCGAACTGGACGGTCCCATCGACGTCCTGGTGGCGGGCGCACGCCCCGCGGCGGCGGCCGAAAGCCTCGCCTCGATGGCCGGGGTCCGCCGCTTGCTGCTCGCCGAGGCGCCCCATCTGGCAGGCGGCCTTGCTGAGGATCTTTCCGGGGTGGTGGCCGGACATGTCGAGCACTACAGTCATGTGCTGGCGCCCGCCACCACGTTCGGGAAAAACCTGCTCCCCCGGGTGGCGGCGCTGGTCGACATCCAGATGGTCTCGGATGTCACCGTGATCCAGGACGCGGAGACGTTCGTGCACCCGATCTACGCGGGCAATGCCAACGAAACCTTGCGGGTGCTGGAGCCGCACAAGTTGTTGACCATACGCCCGACTGCGTTCGCCAAAGAGGTGGTGGGCGGCGGTAAGGCCCAACTGGAACGCATTGACGTCGGTGAGACCCAGGCCCAGTCCCGCGAGGTCGAACTCCAACTCGACGAGTCGGACCGGCCGCAACTGGAATCCTCCGGGATCGTCGTTTCCGGGGGGCGAGCCTTCGGCAGCCTGGAGAAATTCCGTCTGCTGGAGGAGCTCGCAGCGGATCTGAACGCCGCCGTGGGCGCCTCGCGTGCAGCCGTGGATGCCGGTTATGCCCCCAACGACTGTCAGGTGGGACAGACCGGCAAGGTGGTCGCACCGGAGCTATACATTGCGGTGGGTATCTCCGGCGCCATTCAGCACCTCGCCGGCATGACCGGATCCAAGGTCATCGTCGCCATCAACAAGGATCCGGATGCCCCGATCTTCGGCGTGGCCGACTACGGCCTGGTCGGCGACCTGTTCGATATCCTGCCGGAGTTTCACGAGAAGATCCGGCAGCTGCGAAGCGAGGCCAAGCCAGAACTCGCCGAGGGTTGATGTCGGTACCGGCCGGCCCGGAGGGTGGGTGTCCCTGTATGCCTGCCAGCCGGGCGCACCGGCTAGGTGCGCCTCTTCTGACCGAAGCCCTTCCTGCAGGCGACGCCGTTCACGTATCTCGATACCCAAAGCGAGTGCGAACCGACTGTGCCCTGACCCGACTGGACGCCAGATCAGGTACATTCATGAATAGGTCGTCGGCCACGTCGACTGAATGGCCGGAGGGGCAAGCGTGAATTCCCTGGACGCACAGATCGTTCGCCTGTTGGTCGCGGATGGACGCATGTCATTCGCCGAGATCGCACGCCAGCTGGGTGTGAGTCGCGCGCATGTGCAGCACCGGGTGCAGCAGCTTCAGGATGAAGGGGTCATCGAGAAGTTCGCCGCGATCGTGGACCCGGAAAAGTTCGGCAAGTCGGTTTCCGCCTTTCTGGACATTAAGGTAGTCCCCCAGGGTCTGGAGAAAGTGGCCCGACATCTGGCCGAGCAGCCCGAAGTGGTCAGTCTCTACATCATGACCGACATGCGCAGCCTGCACGTCCATGTACTCGTGGATTCCTATGACGATCTCTACAGCCTGATTCAATCACAGGTTTCCACGCAGCCGGATGTCTCGAGTGTCGAGAGCCAGACACTCCTGAAGCGGATCAAGAACCGCCGCGGTGGTGCCCGCCTGTAGTCTGCCTCCCAGTGCTGAGTGCCATAAACTCAGTGTTCCCCGATTGTTTCTTCGACCGGTTGTGTTGCTGCGCTCGAATGGTGCGCTGTGCACCATATTGGACGCACCCCTTCACTTGGCCGAACTCGACAAAAGGGCTTTTTGCTTGTCTCTTCCCAACCGAAAATCGTCCGGCTGCCATTCCGTGCTTGACGTTTGTTGTTTCGACCCCTCTCCAGGTTGCAATTGTATCTTCCCGCCGCATGCCCCTTTGTGGATTCTTTGCTTCGTTTCGATAATTTAAATACTGATTAAATTCAGTAACTTGAAATTTTTCATTCGAATGGCACACCCCTTGCAATAACTCTATTGCGCATCAAGAACGCATGACATCCCGCACCTCCGGTTGGTTGAGGGTTCTGCTGCCGTGCATTTGCGATCGCGACCGTTTTTACATATGAGAGGACTTGACCAATGAAGATCCCTGAGTTTGCGCGACTGAACCTGCGAGGCGTTGTGTTGAGCCTTGCATTGGTTGGGGCCATGGCTGGAGTTCCGTCCGCGGCGGCCGACTATCCCGACAGCCCGATTTCTGTCTACCTTCCACTGGGTCCCGGTGGAGCGACTGACAATCTGGCGCGAATCGCCACCAATAAGGCTTCGGAAGAGCTTGGCCAGCGCTTTTCGATTGAACACCGTCCGGGCGCGGGTGGTTCCGTTGCTTCGAATACCGTGGCGAATGCATCGGCCGATGGCTACACCCTGCTGTTTGCAAACTTCGCCACCCACGCGGTGACGCCGTCCCTGTTTGCGTCGCTCCCCTACGACCCGATCGAGGACTTCGCGCCGGTCAGCCTGCTGGCCTCCCAGGCTCACCTGGTTTTGGTACCCACCGATTCCGGTATCGAGTCTCTCGATGACCTGATCGCAGCGGCTGAAGGCGACACCCTGCGTTTCGCTTCCTCCGGTATCGGCAGTCCGCTGCACCTGGCGGCTGAATTCTTCGCGAGCACCCTGGGCGTAGAGATGGAGCACGTCCCCTACGAGAGTAGCGCCCCGGCCCTGCAGGATCTGATTGCGGGTCGCGTCGACTTCATGTTCGACAACATCTCTTCGGGTAAAGGCTTCGTTGAAAGTGGCGACCTGCATGCCGTCATGGTCACGAGCCAGGAGCGCTCCACCCTGTTGCCCGACGTGCCGACCGCCATGGAATCGGGTCTGGACGATTTCGAGACCTATGGCTGGTGGGGAATCAAGGCCCCCGCCAATACACCGGATGCGATCGTCGAGCGGTTGAGTGAGGTTTTTCAGTGGGCCATGAAGTCCGACGATGTGGTCGAGACGCTTGAATCGCAGGGCTTTGTAACGATCGGTTCGACGGCGAGCGAGTTTGAAACCCATGTTGCCGATGAAATCGCGAAGTGGGCGATCGTCCTCGAAGACGCTGGACTGAAAGGTTCGCAGTAGCCCCATTCCCCAGTGACACGGAAAGCACAGGTAAAAACCACCATGCATACCGAAAAGCGCTTGCAGGAATTGGGGATCGATCTGCCGGAACCGCGAACGGTCCCCGCCAACTTCATTCCCTGCGTGCAGGTACGCGACCTGGTGTGGGTTTCTGGAACGCTCGGCACCGTCAAGGACGAAAGCGGTGCCGACAGGATCCCCAAGCCCGGAAAGCTGGGACGTGAGATCAGTGACGAAGAGGGTTATCAATCGGCGCGTCGCTGCGCCCTGAATCACCTCGCCTGGCTCAAGGACTATCTCGGTGATCTCGACCGCATTCAGCGAATTGTGAAGATCAATGGGTACGTGAATGGGGTCGAGGGATTTGACCGAGGCCCCTGGGTTGCGGACGGGGCTTCCGATCTTCTGGTCGAGGTCCTGGGCCCGGAGCGCGGCCAGCACGCCCGGGCCATCGTGGTGGTGGCGGGTCTGGCTTTCCAGGCCCCTATCGAGACCGAAATGGTTGTACAGATCGATCCTGATTGATCACGCAGGTAAACGCCATGTTCGATGACGCCATGAGAAGTGAGATTACTGAGCGCCCGAAATTCCAGGCTCGGGCCTATGCGGGTACGTACATCGATGTTGCCGTCGTGGCGGAGCGTTTGCGGAACCGGCTGAGCTGGGGCTGGTTGTTCAATACCCATACCGGCTCCGGATTCTTGCTCCTGCTGGTGTGCGCACCGTTCATTCTCGGCCTGGAAAGGCTTCCGATTGGCACGTTGCAACGAATAGGTCCGGGAATGGTCCCGGGCCTCGTCCTGGCCGTGGCACTGCTTATTGCAGGCGGCCTGTTGATATGGGGCATGTTCGGTCCCGGCATCAAGCCTCGGCTGGATGCGTTGGACCTGGACTGGCAGGGGCTGCGCGGGATCTTGATGATATCGGGTGGGGTGCTGGCCTTCATGGCCTTGCTACCGAGCCTGGGTCTTGTGATTGCGGCTTTCGTGACGTCACTGATCTCGTCCATCGCGCGCCCACCTTTCCGGCCCCTGTCGGCGGTGGCGCTTGCCACCTTCAATACGGCGGCGATCTGGATCGTATTCGTCGTCCTGCTTGATCTGCACTTTCGCGCGTTCCCCAGGAACATGCCGTGGATGTTCTGATCGGCCTTGCCGGTGGTTTTGCAGCGGCCTTCACGCTGCAGAATCTTCTCTATGTTCTTCTCGGAGTTACGCTTGGGACGTTCATCGGCGTGCTCCCCGGAATCGGTTCGATGGCGGCCATCGCCATGCTCCTGCCGATTACCTTCTACATGCCGCCGGCCAGTGCCCTGATCCTTCTCGCCGGTGTCTATTACGGTGCCGAGTACGGTGGCTCCATCACGTCGATTCTGCTCAACATCCCGGGTACGCCTTCCTCGGCGGTGACCTGCCTGGATGGGCATCCGATGGCGCTCTCCGGACGGGCAGGCGTGGCCTTGCTCATCACGGCAGTGGCTTCTTTGGTGGGGTCTTCAGTCGCGATCTTCTTTCTGACTTTTGCGGCCCCGGCGCTCGGACGGTTGGTACTGAATTTTGGACCTGCCGAGTACTTTGCGGTGATCCTGTTCGGCCTGGTAGCGACATCGACCATCACTAACGGCAGTACGGCGAAGTCACTGGCGATGGTGGCCGTTGGCGTGCTGCTCGGACTGATTGGGATGGACCAGAACTCGGCGGTCGCCCGGTTCACGTTTGGCATACCCGAACTGTTCGACGGGATTGACCTGATCGTTCTGGCGATGGGCCTGTTTGGGATCTCCGAGATCATGCGCTCCATGGTCATGCGTTCCGGGCATCTTGCCACGGCACAGGTCAGCCTCAAGTCGATGATTCCGACACGCGAGGATCTGCGGGCTTCGGGTTTCCCAATGGTTCGGGGCACGGCCGTTGGCTCGTTCCTGGGGACGCTCCCCGGTGCCGGCCAGACCATTGCGTCCTTCGTCGCCTACGCGGTGGAGAAACGGGTTTCACGAACCCGGGAACGCTTTGGAAAGGGCGCGATCGAGGGCATTAGTGCGCCGGAATCGGCCAACAATGCCGCGGCGCTGACCGCCTTCATTCCAACGCTGTCGATGGGCATACCGGGCAGTGCCACCATGGCTCTAATGCTGGGTGCCCTGATGATTCACGGCATTACACCGGGACCGAATTTCGTGACCCAGAACAGCGACATGTTCTGGACGCTGATCGCCAGTTTCTGGATTGGCAGTTTCCTGCTGATCCTTCTGAACATCCCCTTGATCGGGCTGTGGGTAAGGATTCTCAAGATCCCCTATCAGTTGCTTTTTCCCATGATCATCGTGCTGCTCTGCATTGGTGTTTACAGCGTCAACAACAGCCCCTTCGATGTCGGGCTCGCGCTGATGCTGGGCGTGATCGCCGTCTTCCTGCGGAGCTATGGATTCGAGATGGCGCCTGTGCTGATTGGTTTCATTTTGGGGCCGATGCTGGAGCGGTACTTCCGCCGTTCCATTCAGCTGGGCCGTGGCGAGGCGGAATACTTTGTTTCCAGTGGGATCAGCATGTTTTTCCTGGCCGCGACGGTCTTGCTGTTGCTCATGGCGGTGGTGGCGGGTGTGCGTAGCGTGCTTCGGGGCCGCACCGAATCCAGTGCCATTCACTCCTTGAGATCGTAAAGAGGTAGAGGATGAGAAACTTCGAGCAACCCGGCCGCTCCACGGTGCATGCGACCAGCGGCATGGTGGCAACCTCCCATTCGCTCGCCAGTGTCGAAGCGCTGCAGGTTTTGCGTGATGGCGGCAATGCGATGGACGCGGCCCTGGCGGCCTGCGCCGTGCAGTGTGTAGTCGAGCCGGGGTCAACGGGTATTGGCGGGGACTGCTTTGCAATGATCTGGCCGGCGGGATCCGAACGTCCCGTGGCCTATAACGGCTCGGGGCGCGCGCCGGCGGCTGCGAGTCTCGAGCGACTTGCGCACATGGGGCTGGCCGACATCGAGCGGACCTCTGCCCATGCCGTGACGATACCGGGATCGGTTGAGGCCTGGTGTCGGCTGACGGCCGATCATGGGCGCCTTTCCATGCGTGAAATCCTGGCCCCCGCGATCCGTCTGGCGGGGGATGGGTACGCCGTCTCGCCACGCGTTCACTGGGACTGGAGCCGCCATCAGGAGTTATTGCGCACCCATGCACCCACCCGGTCACGTTTCCTGCCCGACGACCAGCCCCCTGCAGTGGGGTCCGTTCATCGGCAACCCGAACTCGCCAGAACCCTCGAGTGCATCGCGGAGCAGGGGACATCCGGTTTTTACGACGGGCCCGTGGCCGAGGAGATGGTGTCGGTCTTGAGTGAACTGGGCGGGTTCCATTCGCTCGAGGATTTCGCGCTCGCTCGCGGGGAGTATGTCGACCCGATCTCCACGACATTCCAGGGATACGAGGTCCACGAGTGCCCCCCGAATGGCCAGGGCATTATCGCGCTCATGTTGCTGCAGATGCTGGAGCCACTGGAGGCAGGCTGCGGTGATCCGCTGAGCCCTCAACGCCTCCATTATTTTATCGAAGCTGCCCGTATCGCCTATGCCGCGCGGGATGAGTGGGTCGCCGAACCGGATGCCATGGAAGCCGGTTTCGAGCCATTACTGGCGCACTCGTACACGGACCGGATGCGTCAAAGCCTTGATCCCGATTCCGCCGCCTCCGTGCCCGTCCAGCCGCTGTCTCCGGTGGCGGGGAATACAGTTTGTATCGCCGTGGTGGACCGCGACGGCAATGCGGTCAGCCTGATTAACTCGCTGTTCCTGAATTTTGGTAGCGGCATCCTTACACCACGGCATGGCGTGCTTTTGAACAACCGTGGCCAGGGCTTCAGCATGCAGGCGGGGCACCCGAACCAGCTGGATGGCGGCAAGCGTCCGTTGAACACGATCATCCCGGGCATGCTGTCGCACAAAGGTCGGCCGGTGATGCCGTTCGGAGTGATGGGCGGGCACTACCAGTCAGCTGGACATGCGTACATGTTGTCCAACCTGCTGCGCTTCGGGCTCGATTTGCAGGAGTCCATGGACCTGCCACGCCTGTTCCCGATTCTGGGAGAGGGGATGGTCGAAATCGAGTCCACCTTCCGTCCCGAAGTGCTGGAGGGTTTGAGGGATCGTGGCCATCGGTTGATATTCCCACCACGTCCGATTGGCGGTTCGCAGGCCATCTGGATTGATCATGCGGCCGGGACGCTCGTGGGGGCCTCCGATCACCGCAAGGACGGGTGTGCGCTTGGCTACTAATCCGAGCCGTTGTGTCGGATACCCGAGCGGGTGGGGCCACGTGCCCCGCCGTTCCCGGATCTGATCCGTGCCTGATCCCGGTCTGATCGTCTGGATGGCGGTGTTGCTCGTGGTGCTGGCCGGCATCGCCGGCATCCTGTCGGGGCTTTTGGGGGTGGGTGGGGGCATCGTCCTGGTACCCGGCCTGTTTCATATCTTTTCGCTGCTGGGTTATTCCAGCGAACAGCTCATGCAGATCTGCCTGGGGACGTCGTTGGCCACCATCGTGGTCACCTCGGCACGATCCACTTTTCTCCATCACGCGCGCGGGGCGGTGGACTGGGCCATCCTTCGGCGCTGGAGCCCCGGCATCATTGGTGGGGCGATTCTCGGGGTCTGGATCTCGGCGCAGCTCTCGTCCGAGGTGCTGCAGGTGATCTTCGGGGTGCTGGCCCTGTTGATTGCGATCCATCTGCTGGTCGGCGACCTGCGGTTTCGGATCATCACGCACCTTCCTGAAGGTGCCGTTATTAGAACGGCACCTCCGGTGATCGGATCGGTGTCCGTGATCATGGGCATAGGGGGTGGCACGCTCTCCGTTCCCCTGATGACGGCCCTGGGGACATCCATGCGCCGTGCGGTCGCGACGGCCTCAGGTATGGGGATATTGATTGCGGGGCCGGCTGCGCTTGGTTTTATGCTGGTCAACGTCGAGCCGGCCCATCAGCCACCCGGGAGCATCGGCGCCGTGAACCTGATCGCGTTTGCCTGCATCGTCAGCATTGCCTATCTCAGTGCGCCGATCGGAGTCCGTTTGGCCCACGCCCTCGATCCCCGGCCACTCAAGAAGGTCTTCGGGTTTTTCCTGCTGCTCGTCGCGCTCAACATGATCCGCGTGAGTATCTAGCCCCTCCCCCATGGCAGTGACCGGACCTCTTGTCACCGGAGCCCTGGGTCGCCCAGGTGCGTCCGGGTATTGCCGCGACTGTGTCGATTCAGGATCGATCGATCTCGAATCGATACTTGAACGAGTCGCCACTGAAAAACAGGAACTCGTAGTCGATGGGCCGTCCGGAGCGATCGTGGGTTAGACGTTCCACCTGTAGAACCGGGTCGGCTTCCGACAGGCCCAATTCCTTCTGTACTTCGCTGTTCGCGAGCCCGGCATCGATGCTGATGTTGGCCGCACCCAGCGGGATGCCCGAGAGGTTTTCCAGGATCGGGAAGATATCGCCCGAGAGGTCCTGATTGAACAAGGGGCGCCCCACATCCAATGGGAAATAGCTGATCTCCAGTGAAACCGGCACCCGGTTCAGGTAGCGCACCCGCTTCACTTCGACCACCGAGCCGCTTGTTGCACCCCCAAGGTCGAGTGCGTCGCGCACATTCTTGGGTGGGACCATTTCCTCGATCGAAACGACCCGCGCCGTTGCTTCGTAGCCCTGGGCCGCCATGGCCTCGCCAAAGCCTTCCAGGCGTCGTACGTTTTGCACCGCCTTCGGCTTGCTGACAAAACTGCCCTTGCCCTGTGAGCTGAAAATCAGGCCTTCGTTGTGCAGGTCACGCAGTGCCTGACGAATGGTAATGCGGCTGACACCGAAGCGTCGGGTAAGCTCGCTCTCGGATGGGAGCTTCTGGTGCGGCTGATAGGTGCCGTCGAGGATCCGTTGACGCAACGCTTCCTTGATCTGGACATACAGGGGCTGCGGGGATTCCTGAAGCGTTTGGCGGTCCGGAGTGCTGGATTCCATGGGCGCGTCTCGTTCCTCGATTCGACTCATCATATCGTGTCATAGAAGGGGTGAGATGGGTAGTGGAACGGAGGGGTGGCTGAGTGGTGAGGCCGGCGGTGGGAGCGCTGCATGCGGAAGGTGTATTGCTTGTCATGCTTGCCGACGCTCAATCCAGTGATACGGCACTTCAATGGCGCAGGGATTCCCCAGGTTGGGGCGGTATCGCGACTGATGGTTGATGCTAATGCGCCACGGGTTGAAAAAGATAAGCCATTAAAAACAATTAATTGAAGTTCATTTTCTCTCGATTTATCGCTACGGCACGGAACCTGCTGCGTATCCGGTAGATCAGTCATGGCCTGTTAGTACAGGCAAGTCCTCACGCCGGGGTCAGTCGACTGGTCAGACGTTGGATGCGCCATTTTGGCGGACACTTTTTTGGGAGAAGAACCATGCGTTGGAAGCCAATAGTTGCCGGTATAGCAATCGCGGCTTTTTCCGGGGCCGCGGTGGCCGAGACGATCCAGATCCGGGTCGGGCACCAGAGTCAGGTCACCAATACGGTATCGGGCGGGGTCGTCATCGAACGCCTGCGTCTATTCGAGGAACATTTGCCGACGGATGGCAAATATGAGGACGTCGATTTTGTCGTCCAGTACGCCGACTTCGACTCCGGCCCGCCGATTACCAATCGAATGATCGCCGGGCAGCTCGAGTTCGGCGTCATGGGTGACTACCCGCTCATCGTGAACGGTGCGAACTTCCAGAATACCGGCAGTGCCGAGTCCCTGTTCGTTGCTATGACGGGTTACAACGCCCGTGGGACGGGCAACGGTATCGTCGTCCCCGTCGATTCCCCTGCGCAGCGGCTGGAAGATCTTGCCGGCAAGCAGCTTTCGACGCCGTTCGGTAGTGCCGCCTGGGGCATGACCCTGGACGCACTGAGCCAGGCCGGCATTGCGGATGACGTGCAACTTCGGGATCAGGGGCCACCGGTCGGGGTGGCGAATATCCGCACTGGCAACATCGATGCCCATGCGAATTTCACGCCCTGGTCCGAGGTCATGGAGTATCGCGGCTTTGGCCGCAAGGTCTTCGATGGCAGCGAGGTTGGCCAGCCGACCTTCCACGGGACCGTAGTGCGGGATGACTTCGCGGAAGAGCATCCGCGTGTGGTCGAGGCGTACATCGCGGCGACCATGGAGGCTCAGGAATGGATCATGGAAGACCCCAAGCGGGCGGCGACCAAGCTGGAAGAGTGGACCACGATCGAGAAAGAGGTCCTGTACCTGTACTTTAGCGAGGGTGGCATTACCTCGGTCGATCCGACCCTGAAGCCCGAGTGGGTCGATGCGCTCAAGTACCACCACTCCACGTTGCAGCGGGAGCGTTCGGTCCCGGATCTAGACTTTGATCGCTGGGTGGACGACCGCTTCGTGCGAGCAGTCTACGAGGCTCAGGGCAAAGACTACGAGGAGCAACTAGGCAAGATCACCCGCTCCGAACCGGGCGCGGGCGGGCTTCCGCCGGCCGAGGTCTGGTTTGCCGAAGAAGGTATCATCAAGTACGACTCCATCGGCGAGATGCTGGCCGCGGTTGAAGAGGTCGAGGAATCCGGTTCCGACGAGGTTCGTGCGACGTATGTCTACGACCACGGCACGGGCCTTAAGCTGTTCGGCCATGTCGCCTCGTTTGTGGAAACCGACGACGACTACGTCGCCTTCATGCGGGCGGGTGACGCCGAGGAATATGCCAGCGAGAACGGTGGCACCACGGTTGAGCTGGCCGTCCTTCGTTATTAGGGTGCAATCCATTTAGCGGGTTATCCGACTCGCTTGTCTGAGGAAGCCATGGCCGATCCGATCGGCCATGGCTTTTTTCCTGAAACGGGGTCGGCGGGTCGCATACGCTGCGGTGAAGCCGAGGGAGCAATCCGCCCCCCGTACCCCGCCGCGGTCGCGGTGCGATTTTCGCCGCCATGCCTTGCTTGTCACTCAACCGCTCGGGTTGTTCGGCCATCTTCGCCTCCCGCTGGGTGTGGATGCATCGCATTTTTCCATCACATCAAAGGAATCCGACGACGATGCCGGTGCGCGTAGTAACACTAATGTCAGTGGCGCTCGTGGCGTTCGCCGCCAATTCCATCCTGACGCGTGCCGCGTTCACTTCGACCTCCATTGATCCGGTCAGCTTTACCGCAATCCGGATTGTCTCCGGCGCGATCATGCTGTGGCTGATCGTTCGGGCCCAGCCGGTCCTTCCCGAAGGGAGGGGCAGTTGGGGGTCAGCGCTTGCGCTCTTCGTGTACGCCATCGGGTTCTCGTTCGCCTACATTTCCCTGACGGCGGCGACCGGAGCGCTGCTGCTGTTCGGAGCGGTCCAGGTGACCATGGTCAGTTGGTATCTGGCGACCGGCGAACGATTGACGTCTCGCCAATGGGTCGGCTTCGCCCTGGCGTTAGCGGGACTCCTCTGGTTGCTGTCGCCCGGGCTCTCGGCACCGCCCCCGATTCCTGCTGCACTGATGATCGTGGCCGGCGTCGCTTGGGGTGTCTACACACTGCGGGCGAGCGGCAGTGGTGATCCGACCCGGGTCACGGCATCCAATTTCCTCCTGGCGAGCTTGCCTGCGCTGGTCCTGGCGATGGCTTTCATTCCAGGCGCCGTCGTGGACGTTCCGGGCGTGCTGCTGGCCGCCGCGTCGGGTGCCCTTGCCTCCGGTCTGGGATATGCGGTCTGGTACGCCGCGCTCAAGCTCATTCGGACCTCCACCGCTGCGGTTGCCCAGCTGAGCGTGCCGGTGATCACCGCCATTGCAGGGATTGGCCTCCTCGCGGAGCCGTTGACCCTGCGTCTGGTGCTCGCCGGCGTTGTCGTGTTGGGTGGTATTGCCCTGGTGGTTGTAAAGCCGAAGAGCTGAAGACCGATGTTCGGCAGCGTCGGAGAACGCGACGTCAGGTGGCATTGGATCTGCCGATGACGCCCTGGCTCAGGAAAATCTCAATGACCTCGTCGGCGGTTGTCATTGTTTCGCCCTGTTCTGGTGTATAAGCAGTTGTTGCATTCGATAGCGGGTTGGCAGGAGGCTTCGGTGCTTTCGACCCGCCGTTCCGGCGGCTGCCGCATAATTGAACACGGCTGGCATCAGAAATTACTGATCGCGCATCCCCGTGCGATGTTGGACGAGGCTACAAGGGCTTGAAAACTGAACTAGTGATCCCCGCTCCCGAGATAACCACTCCGCCGATCGCGGTGTCCAGGGCTGTAGTTCCTGCGGCAATGCCCAGGGAGGGGGCATTCGGAGATGTTTCCGTTCCCGACTGGCTGCGCGGACTTGCGGTTGGCGAGCCCGTGGTCTGGCCCGATTTCCTGCCCGAGGAGACGGTCGATGCGCTGCACGACGAGGTCTATGCCCTGCGTGATGCCGCGCAGCTGGCGCAGGCGCGGATCGGTCGGGGTGGCGAGCGGCATCGCGACCGGGCGACTCGCGGCGACTGGATCCACTGGCTGGATGGCGCCAGCCCGGCGCAGCAGGCGTTCATGGCACGCCTGGATGAGATCCGTCTGCAGGTGAGCCGCACGCTGATCCCGGGCCTGTTCGAGACCGAATCGCACTTTGCCCTGTATCCGCCCGGCACCCATTACGCCCGGCATGTAGATGCCTTCCAGGCCGGCAACTGCCGCCGGCTGTCGCTGGTGTTCTACCTCAACCGCGACTGGCACGAGCGGGACGGCGGCCAGCTCGCGATCTATGACGATGCGGACCGCGAATGCCAGCGCATCCAGCCGACGGCCGGCACGCTGGTGATGTTCCTCAGCCAGAGCGCGCCGCACGCGGTGCTGCCCACCCGCCGCTGGCGCGCCAGCATCGCCTCCTGGATGCGCGTGCGCGACCTGTCAGGTCCGTTGGCTAGCATTGACCGAGTTTGAAGGTCGGGTGCTGTGCCTTCGTGAGCGGTTTCGGATTTTCCGGTGCTCACGCGGGTTCTGTTGTTACCGAGGAGGATAAGCCGGCCGTGTGTGGAGTCTCACAAGGTATTTCCTTTTAAATGACAGTGCTTTTGAAGGCTGCTCCCTGCGATGGATGCTCTTCGGGCTGCATTGCCCGCTGGTGTCGGGCTACCATCAGGTTGGCATAGAGCCTGAGGCAGCAAGCCTCAACCGTCGGCACCGGCGACTGGGTTGCTTGAGCGCGCGGCTCGACCAAGTCAACAAGCAACAGAAGCCGTCCCGGGGCCAGACTATGGTGACGCCGGACGAAAGCCCCACCTTGGTTTGATCAAGGAGGTGGGAACGAGCCCAAGAGTGACTTGCCGGACGCTCATGCCTGTTTAACCCCGTTATCCCCCATCTTCGATAAGTAATCGCGGCAGACTGGACCGCCGTCCCCTTGGAGACACGACTCTTATGAGCTATGCCGGAATCAGGTCATACGTCCTTGCGCGCCTTTGCATGCTGAGCATTGTAGGGCTACTGAGCGGTTGCCTGAGTAGCAACGACCATACCCCAGCGTTAGAGGAGCAGGTCGGGCAGATGCTGATGGTGGGCTTCCGCGGCACCGAGGTCACCGCCTCGGACAGGATCTGGGGGGATATCGAGGAGCGCAACCTCGGCGGCGTGATTCTGTTTAACCGCGACGTACCCTCCGGCTTTGCGCTACCGCGCAACGTCGAGTCGCCGGCGCAGCTGGCAAGTCTGAACGCCACGCTGCAGTCGATCCGGCCGGACGACACGCTGCTGATTGCGATAGACCAGGAGGGGGGGGTTATCCGTCGCCTGACCCCGACCGACGGTTTTCCCGACAGCCCCTCGCACGATGAGCTCGGCGCGCAGGATGACCTGGAGCTAACCCATGCCGCAGCCGCGGGGATCGCCGAGACCCTCGCAACCCATGGCTTCAACATCAATTTTGCACCGGTCGTTGACGTGAACACCAATCCGGACAACCCGGTGATCGCACGCTGGGGGCGTAGTTTTTCTGTCGACCCCGGGGCCGTGACCCGGCACGCACGGGCGTACATCGATGCCCATCATGAACGTGGCATCCTGACTACCCTCAAGCATTTCCCTGGGCATGGCAGCTCCAGTGAGGATTCCCACGACGGATTCACCGACGTGACCCAAAGCTGGGACCCGTTGGAGCTCGAACCCTACCGCGCGCTGATCGACGAAAAGCGTGTAGATCTTGTGATGACCGCGCATGTCTACCATCAAGGTCTGGACAGCCAGCACCCGGCGACCCTTTCACGCCCAGTTCTGCAGGGGCTGCTGCGTGAGGATCTCGGTTATACCGGCGTGGTGGTATCCGACGACATGCAGATGGGCGCGATCGTGCAGTATTACGGCTTTGAGGAGGCGCTCGAACTCGCCATCCATGCGGGCAACGACCTGCTGGTTTTGGCCAACAACGCGGACGTCTACGACCCGACCTTGGCCCAGCGGGCGATCCAACACATCGTCGCACGAGTCGAGGCTGGCGCGATCAGCGAGCAGCGCATTGAACGTTCCTGGCGCCGCATTCAGAATTTGAAGCAGCGTCTGGCTACTCGCGATAACGACTGAGGCTGCAAACACCGATTCCGCAGGCGTGGCATCCAGACCCATTTGCGTTTCGTGCGAGGGGATGAGCGCCTTACCATCTTGATCGGTCCCTCGATCCCCCCGCCGGGCCCGCACCTTTGGGCTTCGGCAAGTCGGTGAGCAGGACCACGCAAGCGACAGTCTCCTGTGCGTTCGCTCGAGTGCGCCCGAATCTTGTGTCTTCACTTAGCCAGCACTTGTACAAGCGCTCCATCTGGCGCACCCAAAAGGCCCCGGATAGCATCCGGGGCCTGTGGTTCTGAGCTCAAGGGCAGCTGGTAGCCGTAGTGGCTTCCGCGCGCGCCCAGAAGTAGGTGATCCAGCCCGGCCATCCGTCGGTGTCCGACCCGTCAAAGGTTTCCACAAACAGGATGTTGTAGCCACCGGTGAGACCGCCAAATTGCATCATGTATTGCCCCGGACTGAATGGCTCCTGGGTCTCGTCGAAGCGAATCTGCCGCAGGGCCCGTATATTCCAGCGAACCTCTGTGATGGCATCCCCGCCGTGCCAGCTAAGGTCCGGCGTACGGCCGGCCTTCCCCTGTGCGCAGACGTCTATGCCGATATCCGGCTGATCAACCGCCCAGGGAACCTCGACATTCCCCATTGGATACACCAAGAACCGCTCCCCGGTCAGGCCGCGGAGGAAATAGCGGCTCGGCGTGGCCGGTACCCGGCCGCGGGTTAGGTGCACCAAGACTCGGTCATCATCGGATCGGAAGCCCTGCTCGGAATAGATGACGCTAAAGCGCCGGATGCCGTTTAGCGTGCTGGCCGATACCCGCGTCAGTCTGGCCTCGCCGCCTCGGCGTAGCGTAAGGACCACCTCTCCGTCCTCAATCGACCAAGTGAATTCGCGATCGCCGTCGCTCTCGCCAACACCGGTGCCGCCGTGTTCTTGGAAGTCGGACATCGGGTTGATGATCCCTCGATCCCCTTCGAACGCGATCAGGCCGGAATCCTGGACGCCATCCGTGCCGGCCACCTGATAGAAGAAGATGCTATTGGCCACATCGCTATCTTGGAAGCGGGTTATGGTTCCTTCCGTCAGGGCGCTGTCTGCCTCCTCACGTGGGACAGGATTGTCACCAAACCCCTCATTGGCGAACCCCCCCTGTACCCAGAAGGAATCGAGGATGCTATCGAAATCGTTGGGTGAAAGGGTGAAGTCCAGAGCCAGGAAACTGGCGGACCCAAGGAATTCCGCAGCCGCGCTCACATCAATACCGTTATTCGGATCGCGATCCTCATCCAAACTCTGGAGAAAGCGGGCAACATTGACCGGATTCACGGGCACAGCGTCCACCGACAGGTCTTCCGGAGTGATTCTCCCATCGGGGGCTGCCTGCCCAATTTGAATGGGGCCCACCGAGAAGGTAATGGGTCCGCCGTCGGGGTCATAGACGAAGGCGCCGAACTCGTCCGTCACACCCGTGATGTCACCCTGGGTGTAATTAAGCCCCGCTACTGGTGCATCGACGAAGACGCCTGTGGGCTGGGGGTTGGAAGAAACGGCAGTGCCGCCATCGGTATCCCCGCCTGCTGATCCATCACCGCTCGATCCGCCGCCGCTAGACCCACCGCCACACCCCGATAGCACCAACGCAATCAGCGCAACGCTAATGAAGATTGTGCGCCCCGAAAACTCTCGCAGATTAATTAACACCCCTCAGCCCTCGCTCTGACAACACCCTTTGTGCGTAAGGTTTTTATATACACTGTCCAGAGGGCGCCAGCAAGCTGTCGAATTTCCGGCACCACATGTTGTCGCACGAGGTTTTCTTCCGAGAGGCCACGGATGCTAATGGGTGGCTGTTGGTCCGGGCCGCCCACCGTGCGGGCGAGTTCTCTTTTTCGATATCCATCAAGCCGCTTGCCCTTGACTCTGCCGGGGCCGGGTGTGTGGTCCAGAGTGGAGATCGGGTATCGGGGTCTTTAGACCTTTCTAAGGCCACAAGACCTTCAAGGGAAAAACGTTCAGGGAGAATGACAGGATGTGGAATCCGAAAATGGTCCAAGGATCGGCATGGAAGTTTGGGCTGGTAGCGGTGACGCTCGCTTTGATTGCGGGGTGCGGGGTGCGGGGTGCGGGGTGCGGGGTGCGGGGTGCGGGGTGCGGGGTGCGGGGTGCGGGGGGCGTCCGATGATGGCGGCTCATCCAGCGGGAATGAGAAGGACGATGCTCAGGGGGCAGCGTCTGCGGAAGGGATCTGGCGTGGCACCTTCACCGAAGACGGGGTTGGGACTTTCGATGCCCAAGGTTTTGTACGATGGTCGGGTGGTTGCGATCAGTCAGGACGGCGGTGTTATCTACGATGGGGAGTATTCGGTAACGGGTGACTCGATAAAGGCGTCAGTCCGTGCCTATCAGATTAATGGCTGGTACTTCGCAGACGCCGATCTGGAGGGTGCAGTGGGGCCGTCCGAATCCATGGGTCTAGAGTTTGAAACTACACTCGGCACCGAGAGTTCGGTTTCTCTCGAGTACGACGCTCAATACGACCAGCCTTCGGATACATCCATGATCGAAGGATTGTGGCGTTATGGCGAACCGGGGTACGAGGCGATTGTTGCGATCGAAGATTCGGGCGACTTCTTCGCCCAAGATACTGACGGGTGTACCTATCTCGGTGAGGCCCGTTCTCTGAATCCGGACAAGAACCTTTACTCTGTTGATATGGGTGTCATTCCTGTGGTGCATTCGATGGCGCCTATGCCGGCTTCGCGGCGTTGCTGGATGACCCAGGCTTGGGGGAGATTCTGCAGATTGTGGTTTCCAATCCGAATGCCATTGTCTTCAGGCCCTTGCAGCCTGTGGAATGATCGTCTTCAACACTTGAGGTTGGCGTAGGCGTCCAGTTGAATCGTTCGGGAATCGCATCCAAAAAAGCCCGAATCCTGCAGAAAGGTCCGGGCTTTTTTCTTTCCGAGGCGGGCGCCGGCTGCGGTAACTATGGCGCGCGGGGTATCCAGTGCGCGTGGCTGAGTCCTTGATGTCGCGCTTCCGATTAACGGTTAGTCCCCGGCATCCTCCTCCTGCCTTTGGAGCCGATCGGCGGCGGTTTTTGCAGCCGCGGTGCCGGGATAGTAGTCACGCACGTACTCGGTGCGTGCATGGGCCTCTTCTTGGTTTCCGTCCGCGGCGGACTGGTCGGCGATTTGGAGCTCGATCTCGGCCAGATTCTCGCGCAGGCGTGCGAGGCGCGGGGCGACGGACTCCGTGTATTCCGACATGGGGTAGTCGTTCAGGAAGGCGGCGAGCCGCAGGAAGACCTGACGGCCTTGCTCGCTGCGCTGCTTCGGCGGCACGGAAGAGGCCCGATTCCAGGTTCCCAGCTGCGCCAGGGAGCCTAGGTAGGCGGCGTAGTCGATGTCTGGGTGGTGCGGGTGGTCCTCAAGAATGGCATCGGCGAGGTTGCGTGTGCGCGTAAACTCCCCGCGTTGCAAGCACACGCGGGCAACGGATAGACGGACGTCGACCGAGGCCTCCGCATCGGTGGCATCGAGTGCATCGTAGGCCGCCCGGCATTCCCCGCGGTCCAGCGCATTCTGGATATCCGCCGGAGGGGAGCCGGCCCCCTGCGGCGGGGTCGTGGCGCAACCGGTCAGAGTCAGGCCGAACAGTGCGCAAGCCGCAAGCGAAAGTCGGAGGCCGTGTGTTGCGAACGTGGGTTGTTCAGGTGTCACGGGGTTGATCCTGCGGTCCATAAATACCGTCCCTGATCATCACGACGGAGGTTGTTTTCGAGTAAGCGCTTGATGCTGTCATCGGCGTGGTCGCGTGGGCCCAGCCGTACTTGCGCGTCCATGCCCGGCGGGTTCGTTCGCAGGTCCAGGCGGAGGTTGCCGATGATCGCCAGTTCGGCCTCCGGTGAGGCATCGAGCTCGATTCCCAAGAGCCCATCCCCGACGCGCAGAGTGGCGCGTTGTTCGCCCAGAGGCAAGGGACGCGGGAAGCCCGCTGCCGCTTGCTGCCAGTTGACCCGTCCCGAGGCGTGCTCCACCGACCCGTCCCGCAGGATCCGAAATTGCAGGTCGCTTGCCAGCAGGCGGCCGTCCAGCACGAGCGGGATACCGGTATCCCACTGATGCAAGGCGGCTGCGGGCAGGGAGCCTTCGAGCCCCGAGAGTTGCAGGCTGCCGGGGGTGACCCGCAAGACCCCACGGAGCTCGCCTCCGCCGGGCGGGAGCCAGTGGAGGTCGGTCGCCAGACCGCCACGAAGCCATTCGCCAGGCCGGATCTCCCACTGCAGATGCCCCATGGGCCCCACCCGGGACTGGAGCCCATTGGCGCTGCCCCGCCAGACTGATCCGTGCACCTGCTCCCAGGCGATGCTATCCGGCAGACCGGCCCATCGTTCGGCCGCCGCCAGCACGACGGAGGCCGGCAGGCGCGCAACCAGTGCGACCAGCAGCGCGAGCACGAAAAAGACCCCCAGCGAGAACCACGGTGCGCGATACCCTTGCCGTTGGGCGGCCTGGTTGTCTCGGCCTGTATTCACACTAGGGCTCGCTGGTGAGAAAGAGTTCAGCATTGACTCGCCCCGGGTCGGCGACGCGTTCAAGCATGATGCGACCCGGGACGACGCCGTCTTCCAGCTCCAGCTCGCCGAGCCAGCGCATCAGGGCGCTGTAGGGCACGGCTTCGAGGTGTACGTTCACGCCGGTCTCGCTCGGCCGCGCCCGAGCGAGGTGCTCGCCCAGGCCGGAGGCCCGGGCGGAGGCATCCACATGGGCGATCAGCGATCCGCCTTCGACAGGCGAGCGCTGGTCGGCTTGGTCTGGTCCCCGGTCACGGGAGGCCGCATCCGCGGCCGCAGAGGCATTGGCCTGCATCCAGGCGAGTTCTGCCCGGGCCTCTGCCAGCCGCTCGCGGGACTGTTCACGGCTGTCCAGCAGGGGCTCCGTCACACCAAGGAACCCCGCTGCGATCAGGAGTATCAGCCCGCCCACCAGCAGGAGGCGTTGCTCCCGGTTTCGCAGGTTGTTCCAGAAGGCTTTCATTGTTCTTGCTCGATGGTCATGCGTGCCCGAACGCCCCGTTCCCCGGTCTCTGCCGAAACGATCCGGACACGTGCGGTCAGGGCTTCGCGCAGCTCCTCTCGCAGGCGTTCCAGTTCCGCGATTTCGCTGCCTTCCAGTTCAAGTTCCAGGCGGTCCGGTCCGCCTCGCAGACGCTGCAGGGCTAGATCGCGCGGGTCGAGGCCCTCCATGATGCCGGCTATGGATTCCCCGAGTGGGCTCAGCACGGTTGGCGTTGTCGTGTCCGAACCGCTTTGTCCCAGCAGAGCCTCGAACTGGGCGACCGGGTCGACCATGCGGGATTGCGGCAGGGTCGCCTCAAACAGCTCGGCGATATCGCGTTCGGTCGCCCGATATTCACGCTCCAGTTGTGTGCTTTCCAGCCACAGGGACCCTATCCAGAGCGCGATCAACGCGAGCGCCAGGGCGGCGGGCGCGCGCCAGGGGGTGGGCAGCGCCGCGAATGAGGCCGGACCCTCGATGGGAGATGCGAAATCGAAGGCCAGTGCGTCGCGCAGAGCCCGCTGCAGCCAGGACGGCGGGATGCCGCCTGATTGCACCCCGGACAGAAGGAGTTCGAGAATACCTCCTGACCAGTCGGGTGGGGGGCGGATGGGTGTGCGCGGGTCCGGTTCCGAGCCTGGTTCGATTATACGAGTCGCGCGCCGAGAAGGCTGCGCCTCGCCATGGGCGCCGTCGGAGGGTGTGGAGACGGGGTGCTGCTGCAACCACCAACTGGCGACCTCGCTTGGCATCGCGAGGGGTTCGGCCTCCGGTGAGAGCACAATGCTGCGCTGTGTTCCCGAGAACAGAAAGCTCTGGTCACTGATTTCCAGACCCCGAACGAGAGAAAGGTCCGGAACCAGGTGCGAGACATGGATGCCTTGCTCGTGAAGCCAGCCTTCCCAGTGTTCCAGGTCGCGGCGGGCAGCCACGCTGGCCGTGGTCTCGGTGCCGTGACGCGGGCCGGCGAGAACCCGGAGTTGCTCCAGGTCCTCGCTGAGGCGCTCCTCTAGGGCGAACGGCAGCGCCCGGCGCCGGACACGGTTCGACTTGCCGGGGACGAAGACTCGATGCAGGGGCGCGCGTTCTCCCGGCAGCAGTGCAACAGTCCGGTCGTCCGGAGTCATCAAGGTACACAGCTCTTCCGGTGTTGCCTCGCCCTGTCCAGCTAGGGCCCCGTTCTTGTGCAGGCGAAGCCAGCGCAGCCGTACCGTCGCATCCGCGCCGAGCATCTCGGGTTCCGGCAACTGGAACACGAGCCACTTCATTCCGATTCCGGCCAATGAAAAGCGTCTGCTGGCATCCGTTCTTCCTGTTCAGGGTTCACAGGGGGTCTGTTCGCGAATGATGGTACGTCCGTTGGGTCCGTCCAAGGTCGCGCAGTGAAAATAATCCCGTCCGGCGATGCGGACAACCAGTTGCAGTCGGAAGTAGCGAATTTCAGGGGTTTCCTCGGTGGCCTGGTCCAGACCTGCTGCATGGACCGGGTCCGGGGCCCGGTCCATGTCGATGGCGTTGTCCGTGCCCGGCCTGGCCACTACGTAGGGTGCCAGTGCCGACCAGAGGTCCGGGCTGAAACCGTGGACCTGGAGCAGCTCCGACGCAAGCCGCATGGGTCGGTTACCGCTGAGCCGGTGCGGTTCCATCCCCCGGTACACCGGATCATCCGTTTCCGGATTCAGCCAGTCATGTACGGCGAATGCCAGGCGTTGGGCGTTGCCCGTTGAACTCTCGGTTTGCCCAAGGGCGTGCTCGACCAGGCCGGCGAATGCATCGAGGGGCGGGTCGTCGGCCCGCGCGAGGCTGTTGACGTTGAAGCGGCAATGAAGATTCTCTAGGCGAGCACGGACGCCGGTGCCTTCTACCTCCAGAGGTATCGTGGGTGAGACGCAGCTATCCCACGGCAGATCGTCGTAGTTTTCCATCCTTTCCAGCATGTGGAGAGCGACGGTTTCCGCCCCCTGGGTCAGACGCCGGGCGCGGTCCTGATCCTGAATAGTCGCCGCTCGGAATACCTGCTGATTGTCGCGCATGGTCATGGTGACTGCCGCCACGCTGGCGATCGCGACCACCAACAGCGCCGTGATCAGGGCGGCCCCGGATGTTTCGCGCTTCACCTGACCCCCGTCAGGGCGATGCGCCGCTCGATAAGACCCAGCCCCGGAACGACTAGGCTCACAATCACCTGAGTCGGACGTCGCCCGCTGGCATCCAGTGGTGGCCAGCTATCCGCGACGTCCTGGGTCTGGCCGTCGACAAACTCGAAGCGGATTTGCAGCTCTTGATCCGGATCACGAGTCTCTTCACGGCGAGCACTGTAGGGTCCTTTATCGCGCACTTTTGGCGTCATAAACAGGTGTACTTGCTCGGATTCTGCAAGCGCGCCGTCCAGAGCCGGCCAGGTGACTCGCTCCAGCCCGCGCTCCGTGATCCTCCAGGCGACGCGTGCCAGGCGGTCGTGTTCCCCGTTCCCCGCCCGCACCAGTTCCAGCTGCCGTGGTTCCGTGACCGAGCTGTAACGCAAGGGTGGCAGGCGATCGCCGTAGCCATCCCGGGGGCGCAACTCGATGCTGTGGCGCAGGTCGCGCTCCAGTACAGCCAGCGTTACCTGGAGTTCCGTCAGGCGCTGGCTCTGTTCTTGTGTAGCGTGGTCTGCCACCAGCACCGCGCGCAGCCCGCCAATGGCCAATACGCCCACGGTGGCGAACACCGCCACCGCGACCAGCAGCTCGAGCAGGGTGAAGCCGCGGGATGCGCCAGGCGCGAATGTATAACGGGCCGGGCGATCAGGGCAGCGCATATCCGGTCGCCTGGGCCAGGGGGTGGTCGGGATCGCCGTCCAGCGGCCACACCCGGACCTCGATACGGCGCACCGACGGCATCGGCAGCGGGGCGTCGATGACGGTGTCGCTGATCTCGACGCGGGCTTCCCATTCGCGATCGGCGAGGGTCGACCGAATACGCTCGGTGCCGGGCTCGACCCGGCGCACCCCGGCCTCGTAGTCGGCGATCAGGTTGCTCGCCACCCACCCGGCGAGCGTCCGCTCCTGCAGGTATGCGGTATTGCGGGCGTGTTCGCTGCCCGCTTTGATGAGGGCACCGAGAGCGACCCCCAGTACGACCAGGGCAATCAGCACCTCGAGCAGGGTGAAGCCGCGTGTTGGGGCTCGTGCCGTCACGGGCGTTGCGCCAGCAGGCGTCGCGGTTCGCCGCCGGCCGGTGGCGGGTGCTCGAAGGCCTGGAGGGGCTGACCCCGTTCGAGGCGGAGCACGAAGCCGCTTCGTCCGTCGGGGTGCTCCAGGATGAGCTCGAAGGGCTCGATGTGACCGCTGCCGTTAATGGCGATGCGGTTGTGCTCCGGAGACTCGCGAAGATCGCTCCGGCGGCCGTCCACGTAGAGCCGGGGTTGCAGCCCGTGCTGCCGGAAGTCGTGCGGCCCCAGTGGTCCCCTCTCGATGGGGATCCAGGTGACCCGGGTGTCGTCGATCCACTGGCGTTCCAGAATGACCAGCCCCTCGGTGCCAACGCCAATGGACAGTGCCTGTCCGGTCAGGAGGGTGTGCTCCCGGGCCAGTTCGATCTGGGACGCGAGCTGGCGTGCGGTCTGTTCGAGGTTTCGGCTGCCCAGCTGGCTCATGGACAGCACGCCGATGCTGGCGACGACGCCGATCACGAACATGACGACCAGCAGTTCTATCAGGGTAAAGCCGTAGGTGCGGTTCGGGCGTGTCGCCATGGGCGTTGTCAGAATTCGTCCATGTTCCAGTTGCCGATCTCGCCTTCGATACCCTCGCCACCACGGCGACCGTTGGCACCGAAGCTAAAGACGTCGATATCGCCATGGCGCCCGGGGTTCAGGTACTGATAGGGATTGCCCCAGGGATCGCTTGGCAGGCGGTCCATGTAGCCCCCCTGGCGGTACTGAGGGGCCTCGGGCCCGCTGCGCGGCCGTTCCACCAGCGCATCCAGCCCCTGGTCGGTGGTCGGGTAGCGGAAATTGTCCAGACGGTAGAGATTCAGGGCGCTCTCAATGGTGCGTATGTCCTGCTTGACCTTGGTGATTCGGGCGTCGTCCGGTCGGTCCATGACGCGTGGGACCACGATGGCCGCGAGGATGCCGAGGATGACCACCACCACCATGATCTCGATCAGGGTAAAACCCTGGGCGCCGCGAGGGCGGGGGCGCGCAGGAAAGGCAGAGCGGGAGTCTTGCATGTTCAGTTCACCAGCTGGTTGAGTTCGAAGATCGGAAGCAGGATGGCGAGTACGATGGTCAGGACGATGCCGCCCATGGTCAGGATGAGCAGGGGTTCGAACAGGCCCATGCTGACACTGATGCGCGATTCGACCTCCTGCTCCTGGGTCTCAGCGGCCCGCTCCAGCATCTCGGTGAGTCGCCCGCTGGATTCGCCGCTCCGGATCAAGTGTACGGTGATCGGAGGGAAGTATCCCGTCTCTTCCAGGGCCTGGCCAATGCTGCGGCCCTCGCGGATTCGTAGCGAGGCCTCCTCCACGGCAGCGCGCATCGGGCGGCTGCTGATGACCTCGGCCCCGGTGCGCAGCGCCTCCAGCAGCGATACGCCGCTGGCGGCCAGGATGCTCAGGGTGCGTGCAAAACGGGCGGTGTTGAGCCCGCGGACCAGGCGGCCCAGGAGGGGAAGGCGAAGGATCAGCCGGTCGAACTGCATGCGCGGGCCGGGCTGGCGCAGCAAGCGGGTGAGCAATGCCAGCAAAACGCCCAGGGCGATCAGTGCGTACAGGCCGTAGGCGCGCAGGAGATCGCTGGTACTGATCAGCACGCGGGTCAGGGTGGGCAACTGCTGGTCCAGCCCCTCGAAGACCTGGACCACTTCGGGCACGACATAGACGACTAGACCCACGGTGACGCCCAGGGCCACCAGGGTCAGTATGACCGGGTAGATCAGGGCGAGCATGACTTTTTGCCGCAGCGCGTGGCGATTTTCGAGGTATTCGGCGAGGCGTTCCAGCACCAGGTGCAGATGCCCCGAGGCCTCGCCGGCCGCGACGGTGCTGCGGTAGATCTCGGGGAACACGCGGGGGAATGCGCCCAGTGCTTGTGCAAGCGAGTGCCCTTCCATGACCCTCGTGCGGACAGCGCTCAGGATACTGCGGAGCTTCTGTTTTTCCGACTGGCGGGCGACGGTCGCCAGCCATTCTTCGACGGGCAATCCGGCCCGCGCCAGTGTGGCCATCTGGCGCGTCGCAAGTGCCAGGTCGAGCGCGCTTACACCGCCGGCCATGCGTCCGGAGGGGAGGGGGCTGCCCCGAGTGGAAACCGAGGTTTCGCCGATTTCGTGCAAGGCGAGCGGGGTCAGGCCTTCGTTGCGCAACTGGGACCGGACACTCCGAGCGGTATCCCCTTCGGTTACGCCCTTGCGGGTCCGCCCGGCGGCGTCCAGCGCCTGGTACTCGAAGGCGGGCACGACCCTAGCCTGCCTCGGTGACGCGCAGCATTTCCTCGAGGCTGGTGGTGCCGTCGAGCACGCGGCGGCAGGCATCGGCGCGTAGGCTGACGCTGTATTCGCGGGCGGCCCGGACCATGGCCTGCTCACTGGCGTTGTCGTGAATGAGCGTGCGCATCTGTTCGTTCACCTCCACCAGTTCATAGATCCCGGTCCGTCCCCGGTAGCCCAGCTCGTTGCAGGCCGGGCAGCCGCTCGCACGGTAAAGAGTGGGGGGCTGGCTAGAGGTGACACCAAGGAGTTCGCATTCCCGTTCCGAGGCTGCGTGGGGTTCCCGGCAATCTTTGCAAAGGACCCTTACCAGCCGCTGGGCAAGGATACCGTTCAGGGTGGATGAGAGGAGAAACGGTTCCACGCCCATGTCGCGCAGGCGAGTGATGGCACCGATCGCGGAGTTGGTGTGCAGTGTCGAGAAGACCATATGCCCCGTCAGGCTCGCCTGCACTGCGATCTGGACGGTATCAACATCGCGGATCTCGCCGACCATTACGACATCCGGATCCTGGCGCAGGATGGCACGCAGCCCTCGGGCAAAGGTCATGTCGATCCGGCTGTTGATCTGGGTCTGCCCGATACCGTCGAGGTAATACTCGATCGGGTCTTCAACCGTGAGGATGTTGCGGCTGCGGTCATTAAGCCGGGTCAGCGCCGCGTACAGCGTGGTGGTCTTGCCCGACCCGGTCGGGCCGGTCACTAGCACGATGCCGTGCGGCCGGGTCACCACGCGTTCCAGTGCGGCATGGGTAGCCGCATCCATGCCCAAGTGGGTGAGATCGAGGCGCCCGGCCTGTTTGTCCAACAGTCGCATCACCACCCGTTCCCCGTGACCTGAGGGCAGGGTGGAGACGCGCACGTCCACGGCGCGTCCTGCGATTTTCAGGGAGATCCGTCCATCCTGAGGCAGCCGCTTTTCCGCGATGTCCAGGCGAGCCATCACCTTGATGCGCGAGACGATGAGAGGAGCCAGGCCTGCAGGCGGAGTAAGGACTTCGCGCAACACGCCGTCCACGCGCAGACGAACGGCCAGTCGGCTTTCAAAGGGTTCGATATGGATGTCCGATGCGTTTTCCCGAACTGCTTCTGTCAGCAGCGCATTGATGAGCCGGATAATAGGAGCATCGTCTTCGGCCTCCAGAAGATCCTGCGGCTCCGCGAGGGACTCCGCCACGCTGGACAGGTCGAGAGTGTCATCGAACCCCTCGATCGATTGCATCGCGTGCGAGCTGGACGACTCGTAGCGTTCGCGCAGACGCTGTTCGAAGGTTTTTTCATCAACACTTTCCAACGTGAGGGGGGCCGGGCTGCGTCGGCGCAGCTCCAGTAGTCCTTGCGGGTCTGCGTCACGGCGGAGGAATATCCGGAGCCGGCCCTCCACAAGATCGCCGGGTACCGCGCCAACCCGGCGGGCGAACGAGTAGCTCACCGCGAGTGCATCGGGACCCGACACCTCAGAGGTATGTGGCTCGGCTGGCATCTCTTGCCGGGGCTCCTCCATATTCATGGCCGGGGTAGCCTTGGCCGTTCAGTCACGTTTGCCATGCACATCTTCGAAGCTCGGGGGAAGCTGGGTCAGGCGCTCCCATTCGGGAAGGGTAGGGCTACTCTGGCGTTGAGTTCGCGCTTGCTCGCGCAGTTGTTCGCCGCGAATGAAGCTGTATTTTTCACTGGTCAACTCGGCGCCGCGAGCACTGTCCCTGACAATGCGTGGATGCAGGAATACCATCAGATTCCGTTTCTCGGTCTGGCTCCGATCCGCTCGGAACAGGCGACCGATCCCGGGGATGCCTCCCAGTCCGGGAACGCGTGTCTCGCTGTCCGTTTGTTGCTCTTCGATGAGTCCTCCGAGGACCAGCATGTCACCGTCATCAATCAGGACGTGCGTCTTCAGTGTTCGGGTGTTAGTAATGAGGTCGGCGGCGCCCGAGGTGCCGGGCGCCAGCTGCGATACCTCCTGTTCAATCTCTAGCCGCACCGCATTGCCTTGGTTGATCTGCGGGCGTACGCGGAGCTTTACCCCTACATCTTCGCGACGAATCGTGTCGAAGGCCTGTCCCGAATCCTCGATCGATCGACCGACGACGAACGGCACGTTCTGGCCTACGACGATCTCGGCTTCCTCGTTGTCCAAGGTCAGAAGGCTAGGGGTGGACAGGATGTTGCTTGAGCTGTCGCGCTGCAGCATGTTGACTAGGGCTGCAATCCGGGTGCTACCTGTCGACCCTACCCCCCCGACGGTGAGGCCGTCCCCGACGCCTGGGGGAGAGGAAACGCTCCCGTCAAGGAATGCCTCCACACCGGCGGCGAGCTCAAGGATTCCGCCCGAACCGGCTTCAGAGAAGTTGAGGACACCGGCACCGCTGCTTCCGATGGCCCCCCATTGAACGCCAAGGTCCTGCACGCGGTCCGACGAAACTTCGGCGATGACGGCCTCGACCAGGACCTGTGCCCGCCGGATATCGAGTTGCTCCACGATGACGTCAAAATCCCGGATAAAGTCGGGTGGGCCGTAGGTCACCACGGCGTTTGTGGGTTCGTGTGACTCAATATGGATTCCGCTTCCTGTCGGTTCATCTGCGTCCAGACCTGGATGTTGTTCAGCGATGTTGCGCAGGAGTTCGGCTACTTCCTCGGCGCGCGCATATCGGAGGTAATGCACCCGCACGTTGCCTTCCTCCATTTCGCGGTCGAGTTGGGCAACAAGCCCGCGCAGACGCAAACGAGACTCCTCGCGCCCAGAGAGGATGATGGCGTTGCTGCGGCGATCGGCGAGGACCTGCGGTGAGCCGAGATCCTCAGAACCCTCCTGGGCCAACATCCGCAGCTGCTCGGAGAGTTCCCCGGCGCGCGCATGGCGGAGCTCGATTACCTCGTAATCATCCGCAAACGGCTGGTCCATGCGCTCGACCAGAGCGCGGATCCGATGCACGTTGTTGCGTGTATCCGAAATCAGCAGTGTGTTGGGTTCAGTAGCCGCAGCCAGGTGCCCCCCTTGGGGGATCAGCGGGCGCAGGACCGGTACGAGCTGGGCGGCGGCCACATGGCGCAGTGCCATGACATGGGTGACCATGTTTCCGCCGTGTATATCGGGGCCGGTTTCTGCCTCGATGTCCAGGACTGCCGGAGCACTCTGTTTGGCTTGGGCGTCGGGCACGATGTGCATCGATGATTCGCCGGGGATGGCGGCGAATCCGTGGATTTTGAGGATGTCATGGAACAGATCCATGAGGTCATCCCGGGGCACGGGGCGGCTGGAAACCACCGTGATGTTTCCGCGTACCCGCGGGTCCACAATGAAATTGGTCCCGGTTTCCTCGGACACCAGATCGATCAGGTTGCCAATGTCCGTGTCGCGGAGGTTAAGGGTCAGCTCGTCCGCCGCGACAGGCCCCGAGGCGCAGAAAAGAGATAGTGCGAGGGTAAAGAGGCGCAGTCGGAAGTTCATTCGGTTAACTCGATGGCAAGTGGCAGGGTTTGCCCGTCACGTTCTATGGTGATGTTGACCC
This sequence comes from Thioalkalivibrio sp. ALJ4, assembly GCF_000377225.1. Lineage (NCBI taxonomy): Bacteria > Pseudomonadati > Pseudomonadota > Gammaproteobacteria > Chromatiales > Ectothiorhodospiraceae > Thioalkalivibrio > Thioalkalivibrio sp. ALJ4. The sequence continues at coordinate 764,682 of NZ_KB897917.1, forward strand.
GGTCAATGCCATCGAGTCCAGCGAGGATCTGATCGGGGTCGTCGATGTCGCCGATTTGCTGCCCCTGGATCGAAGTGATGATGTCGCCTTCCATCAGTCCAGCCCGTTCGAACTCGCGTTGGTTGCGCGTCGGAGTGACTCGGATGCCCGTGAGCGTGCCATCGCGAATTACTGGTTGCACTCGCATTGAGTTCATGGCCTGCTCCGGGTCCTTGAGCCAGCGGGAACGGCTTACGCTCGCGGTGACCGGTGCTGTGGAACCGGCTGGTTGGGATGATTGCGGGAGAGGGTCGGTCCTGCGATTGCCGTCCCGCAGATCCTCGCCCCGGGGAAGCCGGAGTGTTTCCAGCCGCCCTTCGCGTTCGAGGATGATCCGGTCCGGATGAACCTGATGTAGTGTCGCCAGCTGATTCCCGATCGTGTCGCCTACTTGGTAGAGCGCTACGTCCGAACTGCCGGCGGAGATGATTGCGCTTCCGCGGCCCTGCCCCTTCGCCAGGACCCCGAGAAGTCCGAGGCTCAGGCGCGTGTCAGGGGCCTGTTTTATTGCCTCGGACTTGTCTTGCTGGAGGTTCCCGAACGGATAGAAGTCCGCGCTTCTCGTGAAGCCGGACCGTGTGGGCTTGGCGCTTGCTGGGGACGGGCTGGCCTGGTTGGTGGCGGCTCGATCTACGTATTCTGCGGTATCCGGTGCGTAGTTGTGGCCTGGGGTGGTGATCGTCCACGCCAGCCCGGCGATGACCCATGCGCTGGCTGCAAGCAGCCCGGCACTGAGTGTCCAGGGCAGATAATTGGGCGCGAGTCGGGGTAACAGGGTCATTGCCAGCGGGGTGCGCGGTTTGTTCGGGTGTACGATTCCCGAATGGATTGCTGGGTCGAGTCTGGCCGAGCACCAGAGAAGGCTGTGGCTCCGATCGTTTTGCTTAGCATGATGGCTCTGAGGGGGGTCTCGACGTCGGGCGCGGAATGAAGCCGCGACGATCGTTCGAAGAGGTTGTTCGCATCTAGCGATATGCGAATTCGCCCACTTTGGCTCAAAATCTATCATAAGACGCGTCGCGTCGTTTTTGATGGGTGGAGACCAAATTGCGGGGCCGGGCTACAAGCCATCGGCGGGGCGGGTCTATGAGCGACAAGGACAACGGGAATTACCCAAAGCGCGCCAGCCGGGAGCGCTTGGCGGTGCAGTCCTCGTCCCATTCGATCTGGGCCGAGCGGTATCAACTGCGTGACGCCCAGGGCGAGCCGGTGGATGCCTCGGCCGAGGCGATGTTCGACCGTGTCGCCCGGGCCCTCGCCGCAGTCGAGGCACCGGACAAACGCGCGTCGATCGAGCCCGAGTTCCGCTGGGCACTGGACAACGGCGCCATCCCGGCCGGGCGGATACTGGCCAATGCCGGGGCCGAGGCGTACAAGCCGCAGACCACGCTGATCAACTGCACCGTCTCGCGCACGATCTGCGACTCGCTGCAGGCCATCCTCGATGCCAATACCGCCGCCGGGCTGACGCTCAAGGCCGGGGCCGGTATTGGCTATGACTTCAGCACCCTGCGCCCGAAGGGTGCGCTGGTCGCGGGTGCGGGCGCGCCGACCAACGGCCCGGTCGCGTTTATGCAGATCTTCGACCAGACCTGCCGCACCATCGGCGCGGCCGGTGGTCGCCGCGGGGCGCAGATGGCGACGCTGGACATCGGCCACCCGGACATCGAGCGCTTCATCCTCGCCAAGCGCCGCAAGGGGCGGCTGACCCAGTTCAACCTGTCCGTGCTGGTAAGCGATGCTTTCCTGGAGGCCGTGGAGCGCGACGACGAATGGGCGCTTGCCTTCCCGCTGCTGCCCGTCGAGCAGGACCGGGTGGCCGCCTCCGAGCTTATCTACCGCGACTGGCCGGTGGTCGAGGACGGCTACCGCGTCGACGACCAGGGCCGGGTCGCCTGCCGCATCTACCGTCGCGTGCGTGCCCGCGAGCTGTGGGACACGTTGATGCGCAGCACCTATGACGTCGGCGAGCCCGGCGTCATCCTGATCGACCAGGTCAACCGCCAGAACAACGCCTGGTTCGACGAGGTAATCCGCGCCACCAACCCCTGCATTACGGCAGACACATGGATCCACACGTCTATCGGGCCGCGTCAGGTGCGAGATCTGTTGGGACAGCAATTCCGCGTGAGGGTTGATGGCCGAGACTACACAACGGGCGAACAAGGTTTCGTCCCGACTGGGGTAAAGCAGGTCGTTCGATTGGCTACTGCTGAGGGTTATCAGTTGAAACTGACGGCCGATCACCGGTTGCGTCGCGTTACCCGCTACACACGTTATGTCACGGAAACAGAATGGTGTGCGGCGGCGCGGCTGCGCGAAGGCGATCGGGTGTTGCTCAACGACCATCGCGCCCACGCCGAGTGGCCTGGTGAATACACCCATGAGCAAGGTTATTTGCTGGGTATGTTGGTCGGTGACGGCACCCTCAAGAAGGACAAGGCGGTGCTATCGGTTTGGAAGCCGGCCGCTGTTGTTGGCAACAGTCCCGATGCGGTTTCCCCGGCGGGGGTGGAAGGGATTATGGCAGAGGTAATGAGGTCTGCCCGGAGCTTGCCACATCGCAGTGATTTTTCAGGATGGCAGGAAGTGGCTGGCCGGAACGAATTCAGGCTTAGCCTGGCTGCCCTAAAGTCTCTGGCAGAAGAAGTTGGCATGGGGCCGGGCGCGAAGTCGGTTACTCCGGCTATGGAGCAAGCTTCAAGCGAGTTTTGTCGAGGATTTCTCCGGGGTATGTTCGACGCTGATGGTTCCGTTCAGGGCGGTCAGCAGAAGGGTGTCAGCGTTCGCCTCTCACAGTCTGATATGTCGTGTTTGGAAGCCGTACAACGGATGCTTCTGAGGCTGGGGATTGCGTCATCAATCTACAGAAACCGCCGTTCGGACGGGATGCGCCACCTGCCAGACGGTAACGGCGGCGTTAAGGAGTATGCGATCAAAGCGCAGCACGAACTGATCGTCAGGGGGGAGAACCTCCAACGCTTTCTCCAGCAAGTCGGCTTCGCGGACACGGACAAGAAACGACGTCTGGAACAAGCCCTGGCCCGATACAAGCGCGGCCTGAACCGTGAGCGTTTCGTCGCACGGGTTACGAAGACCGAACCCGGCGGGATTGAAGAAGTTTTTGATGTGTCTGTTCCAGATGTGCACGCATTTGATGCTAACGGTTTGCATGCGCACAACTGCGGTGAGCAGCCGCTGCCGCCGGACGGGGCCTGCCTGCTGGGCTCGGTGAACCTGACCCGGTTCGTGTCCGCGCCGTTCAGCGCCGATGCCGCCTTCGACTGGGCGCGCTTCGAGCGGGTGGTGCGCGTGTTCACGCGCATGCTGGACAACGTCGCGGACATCTCCGGGCTGCCGCTGCCGGAACAGCGCGCCGAGATGCTGCGCAAGCGCCGCCACGGCATGGGCATCCTCGGGCTCGGGTCGGCTCTGGCGATGCTGGGGGAGACCTATGGCTCGGAGTCGGCCGCCGACTTCACCGTAGAGGTCTGTCGCCGCCTGGCGCTGGAGAGCTGGCGGGCCGGGCTGGATCTGGCACGCGAGAAGGGTCCGGCCCCGATCATGGACGAGGACTTCACGCTGACCGCGGACATGCTCCGGCGTCAGCCGGCGCTGGCCGAGGCCGGCTATCAGGTGGGCGACGTGCTGAAGGGTCGGGAGCTGCATGCCCGCTTCAGCCCCTACATGCAGCGCATCGCCGAGGAGGACCCGGCGCTGGTTGCGGCGCTGGCCGAGGAGGGCGCGCGCTTTACCCACGCCACCTCCATCGCGCCCACCGGGACCATCAGCTTCTCGGTCGCCAACAACGCGAGCAACGGCATCGAACCGACCTTTCTCCATCACACCACGCGCAACATCCGCCGCCCCGGGCGGCGCACCCGCGAGGCCGTGGACTGCTACTCGTTTGAGCTGCTGGCCTACCGCGCCTGGGTCGATGCCGAGGCGGGACCGTGGGATCTGCCCGCCCACGCGATCACTGCGGACCAGGTCAGTGTGGACGCCCACATCCGCATGCAGGCCGCCGCGCAACCTTGGGTGGACTCGGCCATCTCCAAGACGCTCAACGTCCCGACCGATATCCCGTTCGAGGACTTCCAGCAGGTCTACCTGCAGGCCTGGCGCGCTGGCCTCAAGGGCTGCACCACCTACCGGCCCAACCCGCAGGCGCAGATGGGCGTGTTGATGGACCCCGAACGCCTGCGCAGTACCTGGTACACCTTCACCCTGGCGGACGGCCGGGAGCTGACCCTGCGCGGCGACGAAGAAGTCGAATACGAAGGCCAGATCCACACCGCCGCGAATCTCTTTGCCGCGCTGGACGAGGGCTACTACGACGACGTCTGACGCCGTCGGGGAGGAAACGATGCACCGGATCGACCAGCCCATCATCGCCTTTCGCCGCTCGGACACCCCGCAGGGCGAGGGCGCATCCGGTGGGGATGACCACCCGCTCGGCAAGCGCATCCCGTCGCGCCCCGAGGGCGAACTGGAGTCGGTCACCGAGAAGGTGCGCTACTGGACACAGGACGGGCCACAGACGGTCTATCTGGTGGTCAGCTTCGTGGCCGTCTCCGGCACGGTCAGCGGCGAGCGCGTGACCATCGAGCGCCCGATCGAATTCTTCCTGCCCACCGGGCAGCACTCCGAGTCCTACCAGTGGATCTCCGCGACCATGCGCAGCCTGTCGCTGGCGGCCCGTGGCGGCTACGCCGCCCGCGCCCTGCGCGACCTGCGCAAGGTCAACTGGGACCGCAGCCCGGTTCGCTGCGGCGAGAACGAATACGGCAAACCGCTGTACCACCCCTCCGAGGTCGCCGCGATCGCCCACGCCCTGCAGCGCATCCTCCAGCGCCGCGGCTTCCTGGATCCCGACGGCCACCCCCGCCCGCTACGCGAACTGGTCGCCAACTACCGCGACCGGACTCCGAAAGCCTCCGGCATCCTGGAAGCCCCGTACCTGGTGGCCACTGTCACCCCTTGCCCGCAGTGCGATGGCCATCTCGAGATCATCGACGGCTGCCCCACCTGTCGCGACTGCGGCTACTCGAAGTGCTGAGCATGGTTCCTGGGTAAGGATTACCCGGCGCGTTATCGGTCGTTGAGGGGCGGCCTCCTACGGCGGACGTTAGCCCGTCGTGATGCCGCGTTTTGCGCCCACCCACGGCCGGGTGATACACAGGGTCCGGGATCCCCGATTCGGGTGCAGACGCGGCGGCAGGGGTGCAACGGTCCTGGTCGCCCAGTCTCGGTTCGTGGGGGCACATTTCAGGCAACGAGGACAGCGCATGAATAATGTGGGGCGGAAGGCGAAGTGGGGTGCGGCGGTTGCCGTGGGTGCGGCGATGTTGGGCGTCGGCGCGATCGCCGCGGCCGATTCCTCGGTGGTTGAGGTCGACAATCGCTCCAGCGAGTCGATCCAGGGCTCGGTGCTGGAACTCTCCAGCTACACCGAGCGTTCCTTTAATCTCGCCCCGGGGGCGCGAACGGATCTGAAATGGGACGGCTGGTATCACGAATACGTGTACAACCTGGATGGCGAGTCACCCAATGTGGTGCGCTTTCAGTCCCGTTTTCCCAACCGCGATTACCTGTCGAACGACATCACGATCACCTATTTCGACGGTGACGACGGGGTGGAACACGAGATCGAGTGCGGCGAGCCCTGCTACTGGCCCTGATCCGCATCGATCTCTCCATCTGTGGCGCGCCGGCGCCCTCCTGTCCGATTCAGCTGCGTGGCGTTTGCCGGCAGGCCAGGGCCGGTGTTTGTGGCCACCGGCCGTCGGGAAGCGCGTCAATCAATGCCTCTATTAGCGCCATGATCTTTTGAGTGACTGAAAACGGGACAGGGATCGAATGGGTCGTTCGGTGGGCTGTGCGGGGCTTGTTCCTGCTCAGCCCTTTGCTGTTGTTGGGCCCGGCTGTCGAGGCCGTAGCGGGCACCGATGCCTTCGAACAACAGGCGATGGAATATGCCCCGGCCCCGCTCGCGGGCAGCACCATCGAGCTTGGGCTTGCGGAGGCCGTGGCGTTGTCTCTGCGCCGGAATACGCAGCTGCAAAGCGCCTATCTCGACCGGGTCGTGGATCAGCTCAACCTGGCCGTGGCGGAGGCGCAGTTCCGGCCGCAGGGCACGATTGACCTGTCGGCGCAGCAGAGCCGATCGCCCGGCGACGATGCCGAGACGCAGCGAAGCTCGACCCTGTCACCCACCCTGGAGGCGGAACTGCGAACCGGCGGCCGGATCGGCTTTAGCTGGAACCTGGCCCAGTCGCATGGCGAGACCGGGCTGGCCGCAGCCAGCTCGCGAGTCTCCAACCTGTCGCTGGATCTCTCGCAGCCGCTGCTGCGCGGAGGCGGGCTGGCGGTTGGGCGTGCGCCACTCGAGATTGCGCGTATCCAGGAAGCGATCAGTGCGTTGAGCCTTGAAGAACAGGTTGTCACGGTGATCGAGAGCGTGATCAACGCGTACCGTTCGCTGCTGCAGGAGCAGCGGCGCCTGGAGATCGCCCGTTTGTCACTGGAGCGCACCGAGGATCAGCTGGAACGCAATCGGGCGATGGTGGAGCGCGGGCGCATGGCGCGCAATGAACTGGTACAGACCGAGGCCAGTCTGGCCAATCAGCGTTTCAATGTGAGCCAGTCCGAGGAGACTCTGGAACAGGCCGAGCTGGAGCTGCTGCGTCTGCTGAACCTCGGGCGCGACACGCGGCTGCGGCTCCTGGACACCATCGACCTCGATGAGTTGGATACCCTGCGCGTGGACGCCCCGGCGGTCGATGAAGCGCTGGATATCGCACTGCAGAATCGCCCTGACTACCTGCGCCTGCGTCTCGGGCGCGCCATCGAGGACGTCAACCGCATGCTGGCGCAGAACAATCATCTCTGGCGGCTGGACCTGGTGGCCAGTCTTGGTGCCGGTGGCGAGGGGGATTCCGCGCGCAGCGCTCTTGAGGCCACCTTTGACGAGCGTCCCGGCTACAGCGCCGGGCTGCAGATGGAGGTCCCGCTGTTCGATCCGGAGCGGCCGGTGCGCTTGCTGGAATCGGAGATCCGCCTGCAGCAGGCGCATATCCAGTTTGCCGAACGCGAGACCGAACTGCGTCTGGAGGTTGAGCGCGCGCTCAACGACCTTGATAGCCGCTGGCGCCAGATCGGCTTTGCCCGGCAATCGCTGGAGCTAGCCCGCGAGAGCCTCGAGATCGAGCGCGAAAAGCTGTCGGTGGGGCGCAGCACCTCGTTTCAGGTCAATGCCACCGAACGCAGCCTGCGGGAGGCGGAGCAGTCGTTGCTCAATGCGGTTGTGGCGTATTTGAATGCCCAGAGTGTGCTGGATCGTGTGCTGGGCACCACGCTGGACACCTGGGGCCTGGCACTCCCCGAAGCCGGAGTCATGCCATGAGTCAACAGGAACCGGTCAGTCAGCACATCCTCGATGCGATGGCCGATGGCGTCCTGGTCGTGGACGCCGCCGGGATGATTCGAACGCTCAATCCGGCTGCGGCCCGCATCCTCTCGTTGTCGCCGGAGTCCACCCTGGGGCGCAGTCTGGCCGAGGTCTTCCTCGGCGAATCCGGCTATGGCGAGTTCGTGGATGTATTGCTGGAGGCCATCTACTCCGGCGAGATGGTGCCCGATCGTGTGGTGGCGGTTGAACTGGGCGGCGAGACCCGTTCCCTCAAGCTGACCACGTCCTACCTCGACGAGGGGGCGGCCGGCGGGGAGCGGGCGGTCCTGGCCGTATTCACGGATGTCACCGATCTCGAGGCCGCCCGGCGCAGCGAACACGCACTGGCCGAGGAGCTGCGCAGCAAGCACCGCGAGTTGCAGGATGCCTATGTGCAGGTCGAGTCCAGCAACGAAGCCCTGCAGCATGTCTTTCGGCGCACTCACCGTCTGCGTCTGGCCGCCACCGTCGCCGTGATCGGCGTGTTTGCCCTGGCCGCGTACTGGGCCATGCCCAGCCTCTCACTACCGGACTTTGGCGAGACCACGGCTTCGCGCGCTGCGCCGGATGTTGTGGATCCGGGTGTGTTCGAGGTGCAGGCGCGTTCGCTCGAATCCACGACAGGCTTTTCCGGGCGCTTCCGGCCGGGCGATGTAATTACGCTGGTCGCCCCGTTCGAATCCACCGTCCTGTCGCGCCATGTGGAGTATGGCGAACGCGTATCCGAAGGCGACGTACTGCTGGAGCTGGACCCCACCGAGGTCCGCATTCGTTACCGCCGCGCTCGCAGCGATCTGGCGGATGCCGAGGCCGAGGTGGAATCGCTGGAAGACTGGGAGCAGAGCCGGGACATGGCTTCCGCCCGGCGCAGCCTGCGCCAGGCGGAGCGCTCGCTCAACAATGACCGTCGCGAGCTGGATGACGTCGAGCATCTCTTCGAGCGTGGCATCGTGCCGGAACGCGAGCTGCGCGCGGCCGAGGACCGAGTGCAGGAGGCCGAAGTGCGCGTCGAAGCGGCGCGCGAGGACATGGCCGAGACCCAGCGCCGCGGCGGTACGCGCCAGCTCGAGCGCGCGCGCGCCGAGGCCGAGAACGCGCGTGCTGAATACGAGCAGGTGCGCGCTCAGATGGAGGGCAAGCGGGTCATCGCGCCGGTGGACGGTATCGTGCTGGCCCCGATCGACGACGAACAGGACGGCGATCGCCGGGTCGAGTCCGGGTCGCGGGTGAACAGCGGCGAGGCCCTGCTGGCGGTGGGCGACCTGTCGTCGATGGAGATCGAGGGCAGTGTGGACGAGCTGGATATCCACGACGTGCGCGTTGGTCAGTCCGCTCGTGTGCGGATTGCACGCGGGGGCGGCGAGGAGTTTCCGGCCCGAGTGTCGTATGTCTCCTCGCAGGCACAGGAGTCGAGTGGGCGTGGCTTGCCGGTGTTTCGCCTGATTACCCGCATCGACGATCTGGACGCCGAGGCGCTGGAGCGGATTCGCGTCGGGATGTCGGCCTCGGTGGATGTGGTCACCCAGGAGGAACCCGATGCGGTTGTCATCCCGCACGCCTTTGTCGAGCGCGACGGCGACGAGTACTGGGTATGGCGCCAGCGCGACGATGGCGAGCCGGAACGGATCGCGGTCGAGCTGGGAAATTCGCGGTTTGACGGCGTACAGGTCAGTGCAGGGCTGGAGGCCGGGGATCGGTTGATCGCGCCGCCCGGTGGCGGGTCGTGAGCGCTCAGCCCCTGGTGCAGATGCGGGATGTACACCGTCGCTACCGCGTCGGGCCATCCGATGTTCACGTCCTGCGCGGGGTCGACCTGGACATCCAGCGTGGCGAGCTGGTGTCGCTGATGGGCGGGTCCGGTTCCGGCAAGTCCACGTTGATGCACATTGCCGGGCTGCTGGAACGCCCGTCGGCCGGTGACTACCACTTCGACGGCCACGATGTCTCCCGGATGACCGCCGACGACCTCGCCCGCTATCGCAATCACCAGATCGGCTTCGTGTTCCAGACCTTTCACCTGTTGCCACGCCTGACTGCGGTCGACAACGTCGGCTTGCCGCTGATGTATCAGGATGTCGGCAAGCGCGAGATGCGACGTCGTGCCCGCGCCATCCTGGAGCGAGTCGGCATGGGAGATCGCGGCGATCACCGGCCGAACGAGCTCTCCGGCGGTCAGCGTCAGCGCGTGGCGATTGCACGCGCCCTGGTGGGCAGCCCCTCGGTGGTGCTGGCCGACGAACCGACCGGGGCGCTGGATTCCCGCGTGGGGCAGGAGATCATGGATCTGTTCCTCGAGCTGAATTCGGAGGGTGTCACGCTGATCATCATCACCCACGATACTGATGTCGCGCGGCAGTGCCGGCGTCAGTTGGTCATCCGCGACGGGGTGGTCGACGAGGATGGCGCATGAGGCCCCGTGTGCTGCTGGGCGAGGCCCTGCGCAACATCGCCGCGACCAAGCAGCGATCGCTGCTGGCCCTGCTGGGGATCGTGATCGGCACGGCCTCGGTGATCGCGATGCTGAATGTCGGCACGATCATGCAGAACGCGATGCTGGAGCAGTTTCGTGCCATGGGCACGAATGTGGTCAATATCCGCGAGCGCTTTCAGCGCGAAGAGGATGGCCAAGCGGTATCGCTGACTCCGGAGCTGGCGTTTGATCTGGGGCGCGAGACCGATGGCCTGCAGCGCGTGGCGCCGTTCAGTACCGGTAGCGCCCAGCTGCAAATGGGCGCGGACAATCACAACCTGCGCCTGACGGGCGCGACCGAATCGCTGCGCGACCTGCTGCGGGTGCGTCTCGCCCAGGGTCGCTGGATATCGGATATCGATGGCGTCAGCCTGCAGGGGGTGTTCGGCGCCGAGGTGGCGCAGCGTTATGCGCGCGAGGCCGGGAGTCCGCTGGAGGTGGGCGAGCGGGTCCGTATCGGGGCGTACTATGTGACCGTCGCCGGGATCCTCGAACCCTACCCGCGGGGCGGGGGTGTCAGCCCGGTGTCACCGAACAGCACGGTGTTTCTGCCGCTGGAGGCCCTGCAGCGATTCGAGCCGGACGGGGACCTGGACGGCATCCTTGCACGGGTGCACAACGAGGTCGATCACAGCGCCCTGGGGCAGCAGATCATCGAGTGGTTTTCCGATCGTGTCCCGGGGCTGCGGGTCGAGGTCAACAGCGCCGAGCAACTGCTGGAGAACATGGAGGCGCAAAGCCGCATGTTTACCGTCATGCTCGGTGCGATCGGCAGCATCGCCCTGATCGTCGGAGGGGTGGGCATCATGAACATCATGCTGGTGTCGGTGACCGAGCGCCGTCGCGAGATCGGAATCCGTCTGGCCATCGGGGCACGCAATGCCGACATCCGCCGGCAGTTTCTGGTCGAGGCCGTGCTGCTGTGTCTGCTGGGCGGCGTGCTCGGCGCCGTACTGGGTACCGGCGTGGCATACGGCTTCGCACACTTCACCGGCAATGCCTTTGTGGCGGCACCCGTGGCGGTCGCGCTGGGCGTCTCCGTGTCGACCCTGACCGGGGTGGCCTTCGGCTACTACCCCGCGTTGCAGGCCTCGCGGCTGGATCCGATCATCGCGTTGCGCAGCGAGTAGGCCGCGCAAACCGCCGCCATCCCCGGTAGAGCCCGGCCAGCATCACCAGCACGGCCAGGCCCTGCAGGACACGATCGCCATGGCGCTGATAGAACGGCCGGTCCGCTACGGTGTGTACATCGATGCTTCGGGTCGTGCTTTCCCAATGCGGGGTCTCGCTTCCGGGTACGACCCGGCCGGCGGCATCGAACACGGCACCACCCCCGGTGTTGTGCAGCATGATCAACGGGCTGCGGTTTTCCAGGCTGCGTGCACGGGCGATGGCCCGGTGGGCATCGGCTGTCCGTGGGGAGCCGAACCAGGCGTGATTGCTGATGTTCACGATCAGGCCGGCCTGCCCGGCCAGATTTTCCCGCACCAGGTCAGCGAACAGGCTCTCGAAACAGATCGCCGGAGCGAGGGGTATGCCATCGGGGCCAGTCAGCGGCGCCGCCATCGATCCCGGGCTGAAGCGCGAGGCCTGCGGGAGCTGCGTGCGCAGCCAGGGGAGCTGCTTTTCAAGAGGCAGGTATTCCCCGAATGGCACAAGCTTGCGCTTGCGGTAGGTCCCGGACAGGCCAGAGTCGGGCTCGAACAGCAGGGCGACATTGTGGACGACATGATCCCCGTCGCGGCGCTGCTCGGTCCCGTTGACCAGTATGGGCACCCCGATCTCGTCGGCGAGATCGGCGAGCGCGCGATGACCCCAGGATTCCGGCGCCGCCTGCATCGTGATCGCGGCCTCGGGCCAGATCACCAGATCCAGGTCGGGGTCGGACGCATGCAGCCGTCGAGTCATCTCGATCGCGGTCTCGATGTCGTTGTCGCGGTCGGCCGCTGGCATGTCGTCGCGCCGCGCATGGACCGGGATATTGGGCTGCACCAGCCCCAGGCGTGAGCTGTGCTCCGGCGCGGCCTGGTCCAGCGCGTCCAGGCGAAAGCTTCCGTATGCGAGCAGGGCGGCGAGCAGTAGTACCAGCAGCAGCGGTGCAGCCGGCGCGAGCGTACGACGGTGCAGCCCGGTCAGGATGCCGGCGGCGAGAAAGCCGAGCGCAGCCGCAAAAAACAGCAGGAGCGGGATGCCGCCGACATCGACCACTTGAGCGAGGTGTGGATGGGCGAGCAGGGCATAGCCGAAATGACCGGGAAGGATCTGCGGCGAGAACGACAGGATGACGGTCAGCAGACCCGCCGCAAGCAGGGCCTGCGCGGGTCGCTCCAGGCGCAGCGCCAGGAGCGAGGCCGTCGCGGCGAACGCGGCATACGGGAGCGCCTGGAACAGCGCAATCCCGAGCACGGTCAGACCGCCCACTGCCCACGGAAGGTCCAGCCATGCCTCCATGCCCGGTAACACCCATCCCACCGATGGCAACCAGTAGCCCAGGCCGGCGAGCAGCCCGGCCGCGGCGGCCGCCCCCGGCCTAAGCCCCTGAAGCGCGAGCCCCAGCAGGCTTATGGAGAACAGAGTGAAGACCCCGGGGAGCGGCCCTTCGGCAAAACTCAGGTGAAAGAGGATCGCGGAGCCCGCCAGCAACGCACCGCGGGCGAGCGCAAACAGGGCAGTCGGCGGGGATAGGGCCGCCGCGCGGGCGGCCTCCCCGGTCGGGGAGATCGAGCGGGTCAGCGTATGCCGAGGCGGTTCGGGCAGCCGCCACCGCTATAGCGAATTTCGGTGATCTCGACCTCTCCGGAGACCACGTGAATCTCCGAGCGGTGGGAAAAGTCGAGCCGCTTGGTCTCGCCGGAACGCCAGCTTTCCCGGTCACGGGCCTCCAGCGTCATCCGTTCCCGGTGGGGGTAGTCATCGTCCATTACGGATGCGTATCCCTGCAGCTCGCTGGACTCGAGCCCGCGAAAGCCGATGCACCCGGTCGCGAAGCTTTGCGTAGCCAGTTGCACGCGATCGCCGCTGCGCAGGACATCGCCTTCGTTGGCCGAGCTTCCGCCCCCCGAGGCGGCTGCGGGCGAGGTAGCGGCGATCGAGAGCAGGGCCGTGGCGACAAGAGCTTGGGTGATCTTTGGCATTCCGGATCCTGTTTCGGTGGGTTCGGTTTTGTTTTGCGCGGCCGCGGTCAGCTGACGCGCAGTCCAAGCCGGTCGGGGCAGCCGCCACCGCTATTACTGATCTCGGTGATCTCTACGGCGCCGGACAGCACACGGATCTCGGAGGTGCGAAAGTCGAAGCGCTTGGTTTCTCCTTCCCTCCAGCTCTCGCGTCCCCGCTGCTTGGTGATCGGGTCCCCTCCCCTGTAGGAGACGATCAACTGGTATCCGTGGACCTCGCTGTCGGACAGCCCGCGCAGGCCCATGCAACCCGTGGAACCGATCGCGGCCTCGACCCTTACAGAGTCCCCGGCGCGGAGCGTGTCGCCCACGCTCGCACTGGATACGCCTGAGGCCATAGCCGAGCCCGAGATGCCCGTGAGGGCGGTCACAACGCCTGCCATTAGCGCGGCGCGTCGAAGCGGCTGATCAATCATGCGGGGGTGGCCTCCGTGCGGACTGTCGAGTGGAGTGGCTCAACCTAGCACAGCAAGGTTGTAATCCCCGCGGGAATGGTTAGTTCGGCGTGAGGTGGAGCGCCCCGGGGATTGCTGTACACGGGGCGTTCGGGGGAGATGTGGGAGACCGAGTCAGCTCGTCGGCTGAGGGATCGCCAGTTCCCAGCGCTCGAGCACGACACCCATGACGCGATCGAGATCGGTTCGGGCATTCTGGTAGTTGATGGCGGCATCCAGCAGGGATTGTTCCGCTTCGCGAAGATCGCGTTCTACGCTTTCCACCTCGAATCCCGAGGATCGCCCCACGCCGAGTTTTTCCTGTTCGACGGCCACGGCCTGGCGCGCAAGCTCCAGCGATTGCTCCGCCAGGCGCAGCTGATCCCAGCGACTCTCGAGGGCGTTCAGGTTGCGCTGCACCTCGATGCGGATAGAGGTTCGCAGCTCTTCAGTGCGCAGGCGCGCCTGGCGCTGCTCTACACGCGCCGTACCCAGGCGCTGCTGGCGAGCGGGGCGGTCGCCCCAGGGGATGCTGAGTTGCAGGCCTACCGCATGGCCGGGCGATTCCTCGAAGCCCTGCTCGATCGCGCGCGTGGTGGAAGGGGCATCGCCCCTGACCTCGACCGAGGCGGACAGGTCCAGTTGCCAGCGGTTGGCATCCTCGGCCAGCGTTCGATCGAGCGCGGCCAGTTGCTGGGAAACCAGCGACTGGCGCAGCTCCGGGCGCTGCTCCATGGCTATATCCAGCGCCTGGTCCAGGCTGGGTGCGTCGGTATGGAGCGCCTCTACAGAGCGGATATCGATGGTGTCTTCCGGCTCGACCCTCGTCCCCGGTTCCAGTCCGATCAGGCGCACCAGTTCCAGCTCGGCCTGGTCTCGGCGCTCAAGGGTCTGCTCGCGCTGCAGTTCCTGGCGCGCGAGGCTCTCGCGCGCGGGCGCCAGGTCGGCCGCGGAAAGCCGACCGCGGTTCACCAGTTCGCTGCGGGTTTCGAGGTTCTGGCGACTGCGCTCCAGGGCCAGTTCGGCCAGCTCCACCCGCTGGTTCTCCAGAATCAGCGTGCGATAGGACTGGATCACCTGGGCGAGGGTGCTGGTGACCTGCGACTCCAGGACCAGCACGTTCCGTTCTTCATTCAGGTGTGCCCGCTCGACGGGGGCCCGCCCAATCTCCAGCCCGCCGCCGCGCAGTAGCGGTTGCCTGATGTCCAGCGTGACCTCGGACGTGCTGTCCTCCGTCCCATCGGGCGCGCTGGATTGCAGCACTCGCTCCACGCGCCAGTTCAGGCTGGCCTGTGCACCTGTTGGGAGCGCCATGCTGGCTCCCGGAGCCACGCTGGCGGTCCGCGTGCGTGTGCCGTTCAAGCCGGCCGAGCGGTCTTCCCGCGCCTCGAGCGATACCGAGCTGCGGGGCTGGAACGTGCGTTCGGCCAGATCCAGGTTGGCCCGATCGAGCACGCGGCCTAGATACGCGCTGCGCAGCGACGCATTGCGAGCGATGGCCAGTTGCAGTGCATCGCGCAGCGTGAGCCTCAGTGGCCCGTCCGCCGACTGATCGCCGGAGCCGACTACCGGGTCGGGCCCCGCGACGCCGTTGCCGGGTTCCGCAGGCAGGCTGCTCGCCCCGGCGTCCGTAGCCAGGAACAGCAGGCAGCCGAAGAAGACAGGGTGCTTGAGCAGGCGCATGGAGGCGGCGGAGGTCGCTCTCTCGGTCGGCAGGTGAGTTTCCGGCGACCGCCCGCAAACCGTGCGCGCCATCACATACCGGCAGTATCCCAACCTTGCCGCAACCCCGTAAAGGCAGGGTCGGTTGCACCAGGATGGGTGTCTAAAGGAAAACCGCTGCGAACCGTCCGGATTGGAGTGGCACATTCCATCCAGGCGGTCACTTTGGCGCCATCGATGGTTGCCCCGCTTGTCGCGGCTCGCAGTGCCAGGGACGAGAGTCTTGATTATCGGCCTTGCAGTCTTCCTTTCAGGTCCAGGGTCAGGCACTTCATGCCGCCACCGGATTTCTGAAATTCGTCGATCGCGACCGGGTGCACCTCCATGCCGTGCTGCCGGTAGCGTTCGGCGAGGCCCGTGGCGCGGTCGCTGAGGACGATGCGCTCGCCATCACTGACCGCATTAAGGCCGTAGGCCATGGCATCGGCCTCGTCCGCCTCGATCACATTGGGCACCCGACGCCGTACCGCCTCCAGGCTCTCTCGGGTGAATGCAGGCGGATAGAGTGCAACGGTTTGGCGGTCGACCACCGTGAACGCCGTGTCGAGGTGGTAGAAGCGGGCATCGGTTAGCTGGAGGCTGACGACTTCCAGATCCAGAAACGACGCGAGCTCGGCATGCGCCGCCTGATCGCTGCGCCATGGGTAGCCGGCGAAGAACGTGTCGTTCCAGATCAGCGCGTCGCCTTCGCCCTCGAAATCGTGGCGGGGCTGGTAGAGCACCGTGAACCCCTGCTCGCGCAGCCAGCTTTCGAACCACCAGGTCTCGCCCTGACGCTCTGGATGCCGAAAGGTGGGCAGCGCCACCTTGTCACCCACGACAAGCGCGCCGTTGGCCGTGAAGACCATATCCGGAAACCCCTCGACGGGCGGGATCAGATGGACCTCCCAGCCAAGGGTCTCCGTGTACAGCTGATAAAGCGCTTCCCATTGCCGGGCCGCTGCGTCCGGGCACACGGGGCACTCCAGGTCCATCCAGGGGTTGATCTCATAGTGGATGGCGAAGTGTTCCGGACGACACATCAAAACGGATTTCGCCATCGTGGTGCTCCACTCCGGAATCGGCACGAACACGCTTTTGACTTGAAACGTGCCAGCAAGGGTGCGTCCCTTCAAGTGCCTTCGTCGAGGTGTGTGAGCAGGCGCGCCGGGTTCGGTGGAGGCAGACCCAGCATGGCTGCGTATCCCCCCGCAGTGGATAGCTACATGGCTGGCGGGGGCGTCATGGAAATCTCGCAGGCGGTCTCGTACTCTGGCCCGCCATCTGTCCAACCCCGCTGGAGACATCGTGGTCAACATCCTGAACCCGTACGCCGACGATCAGCCCGAGCCGAAGCACATCCTCCTGCGTGCTCGCAGTGGCGAGGCGGTTTCGGCTAACTTCACCCTGCAGGATCGGCGGGGCCGAGAGAGCGCGGCGGAATACCTGTTTCATCTCTATTCCACCATCAAGCAGAAGCTCGGCGAGCCGGTCCTGGATACCGCGGCCCCATCGCCGGACGACCAGGCCGCCATGCAGCGCCTGATCCTGTATTCGGCCGGCGCCCACGACACCATGTTCGGTACCTTTAATGCCTCCAACACCTCCTCGGAGATGCCGGAGGAGGAGCGCAACGAGTTCGTGGAAATCTTCCTGCTGGCCTGCGCCACGGTCATCGAGGGCCAACGGATCACCGTCGACCTTCAGCGCGGCCTCGTCACTGCCGAGGCGGCCTGAGCGTGGGTCGGGACAAGCCTTGCCTTTTGACCCACCTTCACCAGAGAGGCAAAAGGCAAGGTCTGACCCTTCGGACTCCCACTTGGGAGTTGCGCCCGGTAGCGGGGCGTCCGTAGGACGCGCCGCCTTGGAGTTCTGTCAATAACTGTACGAATCACATCCAGAGTGATTTATAGAGACGGGTAGGCCAATGCGGAAACATGCGGTCACAGAAGCGGTGCGCCATCCTTCTTTTCCTTTTCTGCAACGTCGCGATAACAGGCCAAAACGTACGCGATAAAACCCAATGAAAAAAGAAATATTAACAGAGACACCCATGCTGCTTGTCCATAGGTTATTTCAACATCCAGCGTATTTGCCTGGACATAGAAGCTAGAAAAATGGCTAACCGGGCCGGCTACCAGTCCAGTAAAAAAAGCGAATCGAACAAATCCAATGTATAGCCGCCGAACCGGGGGGGTATGCAAAAAAAGATACAAAATAATACCGCTCAGACCAACGAAAGCTACGGCGAAAAAAAACAGAGTAATCTTTACGCTAACAGATTCGAAACGCTCAGTGAATTGGTCGGGTGCAAGCAGGAGTAAAAAGAACGCGACGAGGATGACAAAGGCCGACCCATAAGTAAGGGCCGCTCCTATGTCCCGGTTACGAGTAGTCCAGCTTTTCATAGCCTCAGCTATTGTCGAGCTTTATCTTTCTGTATGTAGAAACGCCGATGCCGGCAGATAATATGGACATCAAACCAATCACCGAAGAGGCCCCAAACGCCAGCCAGTTCCCTGCTATCGCGGAGCCCACACTCAAAGCCAGTGAAGAAAATCCTAGGGCCACAAAAAGCGTGGGCAACATCTGATACATAAAGAAGATACGCCAATCGATCGATATAGTACGATCTACATTGGAAATGAGCGGCTCGCTTGCCCTCGTGCGGATCTCCTCGGTATTGCCCTTGAGCGCTTCCTTGGGATAATCGATAACTTCCGTCGCGCCTTCTTCCAGGAATATCTTATACGCCCCCAGCCTAGCGTCACTAGAAGACGTTCCTGATGCTCTTGCGGCCAAAAAAAATAGCTGGAAGTTAGGTATGGTGTCGAACGTCTTCGAATATAAAGTTCTCTGAACTTCGTCGAACCGGTTGGGAATATCCGAAGCCTCCGGGCGGTAGAGTTCTTGATCGTTATCGCTAGGATGAAAAGCGAATTCATTTCTCATTGCCTTTCTCCTCCCCGACAATGAACGAGGTTATGTGGCAGGCGTCCATTTTTCTTCGTGCCGAGAACGCCTTTTTTCTCGCGCGTTCGCATTCGGCCGAGAGCTTTTCAATGTCTTCTGAATCGACCGCAAGCGACAATGTCATGGTTCTTCCGTTGCGCCGGTACTCGAGTGACAGTGTTTGCATTACTACGGCACCCGAAATCTCGGCATCATCATCGGAAAAAACCGGCCGAACGTCGCACAAAATGCGCGTAGAGCTAAGTAGATTTTCGTGATCGTAAGACAGGTCAAGAGCTTTTGCGACACGCCGTATCGGCGCAAGGTCTATGAGCGATTCTATGTGTTTTCGGGCTTTGCTCCATTCGGCCTCATATCCTTTAGCGGACTCCGAGGTAATAGACGCTTGAAGGCGGTCCATGAGTTCTGCGGTTGAGATACGAGCGGTGCGGCAGGTTATCGCCATGGAAACAAGCACGCGAGTTACGATCTCGCCAGTGACCTCAAGGTCTTTCAGTGTCGGGTCGATTATGGATTCGATTTCTGAGGGGGTGAGCGGCGCCTCTTGGCTTCGCTCTATGGCGACACGTATTTCGTCTAGGCGTTCGGGGCCTAGGGAAACCAGGGATGTGAGGTCCCGGCGCTGGTGCTCTTTTAGGTTGAAATGCGAAGGCACTGTAATCGGAGCCCTTTAGGGAGAGATTGGTTGATCACGAATTAGGGAAGGAATAGGGCCAAATTAGAGCTGTTATGCGTCGATGCGGTCACGGCTCAGGTTGCAGCCACTACTCTGTGCGATCTTCGGTTTGTGCGGCGTGAGTGTCAAGTACCACATCGGAGGGGACGAGCTACCTACATGGTGTCTACATAGGTGCCGAGGGTTTTGGTGGTGCGGTGTAAGTATCTGTAAATATGGTGGGCCCGGCTGGACTCGAACCAGCGACCAAGGGATTATGAGTCCCCTGCTCTAACCAACTGAGCTACAGGCCCGTAATCGGGGAGGGTACAAACGACTGCGGCGCCATTCTACCCGGAAAGGGAGAGATGGCGCCGCAGAGGGTGGCCGGCGGGGAGCCGGCCGGGTGTTACTCGGCGTCGGTGTAGGTGCGCAGCAGTTCGGCGCGGGTCGGGTGGCGCAGCTTGCGCAGGGCCTTGGCCTCGATCTGGCGGATGCGCTCGCGGGTGACGTCGAACTGCTTGCCGACTTCCTCGAGGGTGTGGTCGGTGTTCATGTCGATGCCGAAGCGCATGCGCAGGACCTTGGCCTCGCGCGGGGTCAGCGTGGACAGGATCTCGCGGGTGGCCTCGGACAGGCTCTCGCGCGCGGCGGAGTCTGACGGCGAGGCGACCTTCTCGTCTTCGATGAAGTCGCCCAGGTGGGAGTCTTCGTCGTCGCCGATCGGGGTCTCCATGGAGATCGGTTCCTTGGAGATCTTGAGCACCTTGCGGATTTTGTCCTCGGGCATCTCCATGCGCTCGGCCAGCTCTTCCGGCGTGGCCTCGCGGCCCATTTCCTGCAGCATCTGGCGGGAGACGCGGTTGAGCTTGTTGATGGTCTCGATCATGTGCACCGGGATGCGGATGGTCCGGGCCTGGTCCGCGATGGAGCGGGTGATGGCCTGGCGAATCCACCAGGTGGCATAGGTCGAGAACTTGTAGCCGCGGCGGTATTCGAACTTGTCCACCGCCTTCATCAGGCCGATGTTGCCTTCCTGGATCAGGTCGAGGAACTGAAGGCCGCGATTGGTGTACTTTTTGGCGATGGAGATCACCAGGCGCAGGTTGGCCTCGACCATCTCCTTCTTCGCGCGGCGAGCTTTGGCCTCGCCGATGGACATGCGGCGATTGATCTCCTTGATCTCGGAGATGTTCAGGCTGGCCTCGTGTTCGGTCTCGGCGAGCTTTTTCTGCAGGCGCACGATCTCTTCCTCGTGCTCGGCGAGGGCGGTGGTGTACTTGCCCTTGGCCTTGCAGGCCTCCTTGATCCAGCCGAAGTTGGTCTCGTTCTTCGGGAAGCTGTCGATGAACGCCTTGCGCGGCATCTGCGCCTGATTTACGGCCAGTTCCATGATGCGGCGTTCATGGCGGCGGATCTGGTCGATGCTGCCATGCAGCTGGCTGGTCAGCTGGTCGACCATGCGCGGGACCAGCTTGAACTCCATGAAGTACTTGGCGGTGGCCTCGCGCGCGACGGCGTAGGCCTCGCGGTTGCCCTTCTCGAAGGCCTTGTGGGCCTTGGCGTGCAGCTTGCGCAGCTTCTCGAAGCGTTCGCGGGCCTCTTCCGGGTCGGGGCCGGTGTCGACCGGTTCGGCGGCCTCGTCGTCTTCCTCGGCGTCCTCCACCTCGTCGACGATGGCGTCCAGCTCGGCGCTGGCCTGTTGTTCGGCGGCGGCCGCGGCCGCCGCCTTCTGCTCGTCCTGGGCCTTCTGCGACTGTTCCGGCGTCACCAGGCCACGGGCCACGGCCTCGCCGTTGGCGTGGTCGTTCGGGTCGATGAAGGAGACCACCAGATCGGTCAGGCGGCCGTTGTTCGCGACAATCTGATCGTACTCGTGGATCAGCCGCTCGATCGCGCCCGGGTGATGGGCGAGCGCGAACAGGACCTGCATCAGGCCCTCTTCGATGCGCTTGGCGATGCGGATCTCGCCTTCTCGGGTCAGCAGCTCGACCGTGCCCATCTCGCGCATGTACATGCGCACAGGGTCGGTGGTGCGACCGAAATCGGAATCGGCCGAGGCGAGCGCGGCCACGGCGTCCTCGGCGTCTTCGTCGGCAGAGACGGAGCCATCGGACAGCAGCAGGCTGTCGGCGTCCGGGGCCTGCTCGTGCACCGCGATGCCCATGTCGTTGATCATCGCAATGATGTCTTCGACCTGGTCGGAGTCGATGATCGAGTCGGGCAGGTGGTCGTTGACCTCGGTATACGTGAGGTATCCCTGCTCCTTGCCCTTGGCAATCAGTTCCTTGAGCTGGGATTGTTGCTCTTCACGATTCATTACGGTCGTACTCCGAGGTGCCTGGGTCGCTGAATGGGTCGGATCATTCCGGGTCGCAGAAAAATCAATCCTACATTGTAGCAGAAGATTCTTATATTGCCGGGATTCTCCCGCCAAACCCTCTGCCGGGTCGCGGAAATCCCGGTAAGTACTCTGGGGGCGGAGTTTTCAATTTCAATCGCTTACGGCCTCTGGGCCGCGTGCTACGGGGGAATCTAACCGGGGTTTCTCTTCTGCAGTAGTGCACTAAGACGCGCGAGCTCCTCGCGTTGTTCCGTAGCGAGCCCGCCGTCTGCGCGCGTGAGTTCACGAATCCGCGTGCGTGCCTGCTGGAGCAGGAGCTGGCGGGCACAGTCCATGGCCACCTGTTGGGTCACCTTCGGGTCGCCATCGCCAAGTTCCCGGGCGGCCAGGGCCTGCAGGCGGTTGAAGTGGCGATCGTCGCGGAAGCGTTCCAGCAGATGGGCGCTGCTACAGCCGGGACGCTCTTGCAGGGCTCCCAGCAGCTTGCCCAGCGTTTGCGCGGCGGTGCCGGGGAAGGCCGTGAGGTCGGCCAGTTCGGACTGGGACCACTCGAGCTCGGGGTGCTGCAGGATGCGCGCAAGCAGCGCCCCCCAAAGGGCGGAGGGTGTCTCCTGCGCCGCGCCCGCCGGCTCGGCGGATGGGGCATCGGGGATGTCCGCCGGTGCGGAGACGGGGCCCGTCGCGCGGGCGTTCCCGTCTTCGGCCTCGCGCAGTTGCTCGCCCAGCCGCTCCGGGCTCAGGTGGGTCTCCTGGGCGACACGCTCGACCAGCTGGTCGCGGAACAGTGGGTCACGGGTGGTGGAGACCAGTTTCATCGCGGCATGCGCGAAGCGGGTGCGGCCCTCGGCGGTGTCGGTCGGGTGTTCCTCGCGCAACAGCCGCACAAGCGTCTCGGACAGGGGCAGGGCGCCGGTGAGGCGTTCCTCCCAGCCGGCGAGGCCGTCGCGCAGCACCAGGCTGTCGGGGTCGTCGCCCTCGGGCAGGAACAGCACGCGCACCTCGCGCAGGCCCTGGATCGCGGGCAGGGCCTCGGCCAGCGAGCGCCAGGCTGCGCGGCGCCCGGCGGCGTCGCCGTCGAAGCACAGGGTGATGCGCGAGACCAGGCGGAACAGGCTGTCCAGGTGGGCGCGGGTCAGGGCGGTGCCCATGCAGGCCACCGCGCGCCGAAAGCCGGCGCGCGCCAGCCCGACCACGTCCATGTAGCCCTCGACCACCACGATGTCATCCAGCCGGGTGCAGGCCTTGCGCGCTTCGAACAGGCCGTAGATCACCTGGCCCTTGTGGAAGACCTCGCTCTCCGGGCTGTTCAGGTACTTCGGTTCGCCGTCCTCGATCAGGCGCCCGCCGAAGCCGGTGATGCGGCCGCGCCGGTCGCGGATCGGGAACATGATGCGCGCGCGGAAGCGCTCGCGGATGCCGCCGTCGTCGCGGCGGGCGGCCAGGCCGGCTTCCACCAGCTGTTGCGGGGTGAAGCGTGGCTTGAGTGCCTCGATCAGGCCCGAGGGCGGGGCCCAGCCGATCTGGTAGTCGCGGGCGGTGGTGCCGTCGATGCCGCGGTTTTTCAGGTATTCGACTGCCTTCGGCGTCTGGCGCAGCTGCTGCACGTAGTAGTCGGCGGCCGCGTTCAGGGCCTCGTACAGCGGCGCGTGGGCCTCGCGCTTGTCGTCCGCTCCGGCCTCGCGAGGGACCTCCAGTCCGGCCTGCTCGGCCAGTTGCTCGACCGCCTCGGGGAAGCTCAGATTCTCGTACTCCATCAGGAAGCTGATGGCCGTGCCGTGCGCCCCGCAGCCGAAGCAGTGGTAGAACTGCTTTTGCGGAGAGACGTAGAACGACGGCGTCTTCTCGCCGTGGAACGGGCAGCAGGCGGCGAACTCGCGCCCGGCCTTCTTCAGGCTCACGCGGCGCTGGATCACCTCGACGATATCGCTACGTTCGAGCAACTCGTCGATGAATGCCTGGGGGATGAGACCTGCCATGGTTTCGCCGGCTATTCCTCGGGGGTGTGCTCGTCGTCAGGTTCGCATGATAGCCCAGGGTCGGGGCGCAACACGTCATTGCGGGACGCCGCAGCCGATGCGGCGAGCCCCGGTGGTCTCCGGGGCGGACGCCGGGGTTGCCCGTGGAGATCGCCACGTCGCTTCGCTCCTCGCGATGACGCTACTTTCTACCTCCCCGTCCTTGCGAGGAGCCGGGGGCGGCGAAGCAATCGCTATCCGTCAGCCTCCGGTCGCGGGATGGTGTCAGGGTGCTGCCAGGTCATTGCGAGCGCAGCGAAGCAATCTCCAGGAACTGCCACCAGAACACAGCATCAAGCGATTGCTTCGCTGCGCTCGCAATGACGGGTTTTGGGGCACTGCAAACAAAACGGGCCCCGTCAGGGGCCCGTTTGAACGTTCCGCCGGGTGGCGGGTCAGGCGGCCTGGCGCAGGTTGGCCAGCAGGCCCCGGAGTTCGGAGGCCTTGGGCTTCACCAGCCAGAACGAGCCCTGGTAGTGGTCGAACTGCTCGAGGATTTCGCGGCCCCAGGCGCTGTCGGTCTCGTGCACGAATTCCGTGATGAGCTCCTCCAGGTAGTTGCGGTGGGCCTCCATGTCCTCGGTGTCGAGGCGGTGCAGGTCGATCAGCTCGTTGTTGATGCGGTCCGGGAAGTCGTTCTCCCGGTCCAGCACGAACGCGAAGCCGCCGGTCATGCCCGCGCCGAAGTTGATGCCGGTGTTGCCCAGCACCACCATCACGCCGCCGGTCATGTACTCGCAGCCGTGGTCGCCGATGCCTTCCACCACGGCGATCGCGCCGGAGTTGCGCACGCCGAAGCGTTCGCCGCACTGGCCGGCCGCGAACAGCTTGCCGCCGGTTGCCCCATACAGGCAGGTGTTGCCCATGATGGTGGTGTCCTGGCTGGCGAAGCCCGAGCCTTCCGGCGGACGGATCACCAGCTTGCCGCCGGTCATGCCCTTGCCGACGTAGTCGTTGGCATCGCCTTCCAGGTACAGGTGCAGGCCGCCGGCGTTCCAGACGCCGAAGCTCTGCCCGGCCGTGCCCTTCATGCGCACGGTGATCGGGGCATCGGACATGCCCTGGTTGCCGTGGCGCTTGGCGATCTCGCCGGACAGGCGCGCGCCGATCGAGCGGTCGGTGTTGGCAACGTCGAAGCGGTATTCGCCACCGGCCTTGTTCTCGATGGCCTCGAGCATCTCGGCGACCATCTTCTCGGCCAGCTCGCCCTTGTCGAACGGCTCGTTCTTCGGCTCCTTGCAGAAGCGTGGCTTGTCGTCGAGGTCGCCGCTGGCCAGCAGGCCGTTCAGGTCCAGGTGCTGCTGCTTCGGCGTCTCGCCCGGCAGGATCTCCAGCAGATCGGTACGGCCGATCAGATCCGTCAGGCTGCGCACGCCCAGCTTCGCCATCCACTCGCGGGTCTCGCGGGCGACGAACTGGAAGTAGTGCATGACCATCTCGGGCAGGCCGATGAAGTGGTTCATGCGCAGCACCTTGTCCTGCGTGGCGACACCCGTTGCGCAGTTGTTCAGGTGACAGATCCTCAGGTACTTGCAGCCGAGCGCGACCATCGGGCCGGTGCCGAAGCCGAAGCTCTCGGCGCCCAGGATCGCCGCCTTGATCACGTCGAGGCCGGTCTTCAGGCCGCCGTCGGTCTGCAGGCGCACCTTGTCGCGCAGGTCGTTGCCACGCAGGGTCGCGTGGGTCTCGGTCAGGCCCAGCTCCCACGGGGTGCCGGCGTACTTCACCGAGGTCAGCGGGCTGGCGCCGGTGCCGCCGTCGTAACCGGAGATGGTGATCAGGTCGGCGTAGGCCTTGGCCACGCCGGCCGCGATGGTGCCGACACCGGCCTCGGAGACCAGCTTCACCGAGACCAGCGCATCCGGGTTGACCTGCTTGAGGTCGAAGATCAGCTGCGCCAGGTCCTCGATGGAGTAGATGTCGTGGTGCGGCGGCGGTGAGATCAGGGCCACGCCCGGATTCGAGTAGCGCAGTTCCGCGATCATCTTGTTGACCTTGTGGCCCGGCAGCTGGCCGCCTTCGCCGGGCTTCGCGCCCTGGGCGACCTTGATCTGCAGCACCTCGGCGTTGACCAGGTAGTGCGGGGTCACGCCGAAGCGGCCGGAGGCCACCTGCTTGATCTTGGACATGCGCTCGGTGCCGTAGCGGGAAACGGCCTCGCCGCCTTCGCCGGAGTTGGAGCGCCCGCCCAGGCGGTTCATTGCGGTGGCCAGGGCCTCGTGGGCCTCCGGCGACAGCGCGCCCAGGCTCATGCCGGCGGAGTCGAAGCGCGGCAGGATCTCGGCCTCGGACTCGACCTCGTCCAGCGCGATCGGCTCGATGTCGTCGCGGACCTTGAGCAGGTCGCGCAGCACGGTCACCGGGCGCTCGTTCACCAGATCCGCATATTCCTTGTATACGCCGTAGTCGCCGGACTGCACCGCGCGGTGCAGGGTCTGGATCACGTCCGGGTTGTAGGCGTGGTACTCGCCACCGTGGACATATTTCAGCAGGCCGCCCTGGCCGGCGCTCTTGCGCGGATTCCAGGCGCGCCTGGACAGCGTCTCCAGGTCCGCCTCGATATCGGCGAAGCGGGTGCCCTTGATGCGGCTGGTGGTGCCGGTGAAGCAGGTGTCCACGACCTCGTCGGCCAGGCCGACGATCTCGAACAGCTGCGCGCCGCGGTAGCTGGCGATGGTGGAGATGCCCATCTTCGACAGGATCTTGAACAGGCCCTTGTTGATGCCGCGGCGGTAGTTCTGCGCCAGGGTCAGCGGGTCCGCGTTCGGGATCTCACCGGACTCGCACATGCCGTGCAGCGCGGAGTAGGCCAGGTACGGGTAGATCGCGGTGGCGCCGTAGCCCAGCAGCACGGCGAAGTGGTGCGGGTCGCGCACGGTGGCGGTCTCGGCGACGATGTTCGCGTCGGTGCGCAGCTTGGCGCGGATCAGGGCGTGATGCACCGCGCCTACGGCCAGCGCGGCCGGGATCGGCCGGCGTTCCGGATCGATGCCGCGGTCCGACAGCACCAATACGACGGCACCGTTGCGAACGGCCTGTACCGCGTTGTCGGTCAGGGCCTTGACGGCGTCTTCCAGCGAACCGGCATGGACGTCGTAGTTGAGGTCCATGCGCTCGACGCGGAAGGCGTCTTCGGTCTGGTTGCACAGTTCGCGGAACTTGGCCTCGGACAGCACCGGGGAGTCGGATACCAGGCGGTGGGCGTGGTCCGGGGTCTCCTCGAACAGGTTCTGCTCGCGGCCGAAGCAGGTCTCCAGCGACATCACGATGCTCTCGCGCAGCGGGTCGATCGCCGGGTTGGTGACCTGGGCGAACTGCTGGCGGAAGTAATCGAACAGCGAGCGGGTGTGGCGGGAGAGCACGGCGAACGGGGTGTCATCCCCCATCGAGCCCACGGCCTCCTGACCGGCCTCGGCCAGCACGCGCAGGATCTGGTCGCGCTCCTCGAAGGTCACGTCGAACAGCTTTTCGTAGGTGTCCAGGCGCTCGGCCGGCATCGGCTCGCCGGAGAACAGCTGGTTGTCGTCCAGCTGGCTCTTCAGGTGCTTCACGTGGGCGCGCAGCCACTGGCGGTAGGGCTGGCGCGTACGGTTGATGCGGTCGACGTCCTCGGGCTGCAGCAGCTCGCCGGACTCGGTATCCACCGCCAGCATCTGCCCGGGCTTCAGGCGGCCCTTGGCGACCACGTCCTCCGGGGCGTAGTCGTACACGCCGATCTCGGAGGCCAGGGTGATGTGGCGGTCCTTCGTGATCACGTAGCGCGCCGGGCGCAGGCCGTTGCGGTCCAGGGTGCAGGCGGCGTAGCGGCCGTCGGTCAGCACGATCCCGGCCGGGCCGTCCCAGGGCTCCATGTGCATGGAGTTGTATTCGTAGAAGGCGCGCAGGTCGGAGTCCATGTGCGCGACGTTCTGCCACGCCGGCGGGACCAGCAGGCGCATGGCGCGGAACAGGTCCATGCCGCCGGCCAGCAGGACCTCGAGCATGTT
The DNA here is from genome assembly GCF_000377225.1 of Thioalkalivibrio sp. ALJ4. Classification (NCBI taxonomy): domain Bacteria; kingdom Pseudomonadati; phylum Pseudomonadota; class Gammaproteobacteria; order Chromatiales; family Ectothiorhodospiraceae; genus Thioalkalivibrio; species Thioalkalivibrio sp. ALJ4. The sequence goes on from NZ_KB897917.1 coordinate 791,922, forward strand.
GTCCAGGCTCTGCGAGTCGGAGCCTTCCAGGTTGACCAGCGGCTCCAGCTCGGCCAGTTCCGGCAGGTTCTCGGTGGCGAACTTGTGCTGGCGCGCAACCGCCCAGTTGCGGTTGCCCTGCACGGTGTTGATCTCGCCGTTGTGGGCGAGGAAACGGAACGGCTGCGCCAGGCCCCACTGCGGGAAGGTGTTGGTGGAGAAGCGCTGGTGGAACACGCAGATCGCGGTCTCCAGCTCCGGGCGCTGCAGGTCGCGGTAGAACACCGGCAGGTTCTCCGGCATCACCAGACCCTTGTAGGAGACCACGCGCGCGGACAGGCTCGGCACGTAGAACACCGGGTCGTCGCCCATTGCGATCTCGGCGCGGCGGCGCACTACGAACAGCGCGCGCTCGAAGGCGTCGCCGTCCATGTCGGCCGGGGCGTTGATGAACACCTGCAGGATGTGCGGCTGGCTCTTCAGGGCCTCGGCGCCACAGGCGTCTTCCGGGTTGATCGGGACCTCGCGCCAGCCGGCAAGCTTCAGCGGGCCGTGCTCGATCGCACCCTCCACGGCGGCGCGTGTCTCGGCGATCTTGTCCGGGTTGATGAACACAATACCGGCGGCGAAGCGCTCGGCCAGTTCGATGTTCGACTCCGAGGCCAGGGTGCGCAGGAAGGCTTCGGGGGTCTTCATCAGCAGCCCGCAACCGTCGCCGGTCTTGCCGTCCGCGGCGATCGCGCCGCGGTGGGTCATCCGTTCCAGGGCCTTGATCGCGGTGTCCACCACCCAGTGGCTGGCTACGCCGTCCATGTGCGCAATCAGGCCGAAGCCGCAGTTGTCGCGCTCGAATTCGGGGCGGTAGAGGGTGCCGTTCAGTTGGTTCTGTCGCATCGGTGAACTCCGGTCACGGCGCGCGAAAGGCGGGCCGTCGGGCTGGAAAAGAACACGAAAAAAGGCGCAGGAATATAGCCGAACCGTCATTCTCCCGGCAAACCGGGGCCGGTCAAGTAGGCACGGGGAGGTGCGGGTTGGCGGGTGCCGAGGCGGCGAGTCTACTCGCGTGCCACGCCTTGTACGGAGCCGATGGAGCGGATCCAGGGGCCTTCGTTGCGTACCGCCTCGGGCAGGTCGGACGCCGCGCCTTCGGCGGCCTCGCGACTGGTAAACGATCCAGCCAGCACGACCACAAAGTCGCGATTGTTCACTCGCGTGGGGATGTAGCGGATGCCGCCAAGGTTGTGGCGATCGGCATAGCCACGGGCAGTGGACATGTCCGGAGCCGCAATCAACTGGATGGTGAACGCATCGGAGGACTGGTTGCCGAGCCACTCCAGATCGCCGCGCAGGCGCTCGCTGTCACCATCCTCGTCGGCCAGGGCCTCGGTCGTCGTCTCCGGTTCCGGTTCCGGTTCCGGTTCCGGTTCCGGCTCTGGTGCTGGTTCGGGTTCGGGTTCCGGTTCGGGCTCCGGAGCGGGTTCTGGCTCGGGCTGTGGCTCAGGTTCGGGCTCCGGAGCGGGTTCTGGCTCGGGCTGTGGCTCAGGTTCAGCGGCGGGTTCGGCCTCGATGCCGGCAATCGGATCGCCGCTCGGGCGTTCCTGGCCGGGCAGGGGTTCGATTCCCGGGCTGGTCAGCGTGTCGTCCGCATGCTCCAGCGGGTCGGGCGCGACCAGGTCGTCCTGCTCGGGGGATGCCGGGGGGCGGGTTTCGGGCAGCGGGAGTTCGACGACCTCCTGTTCCGCCTCGGTTTCGCCACCGTCCATCAACTGCAGAGCGACGGGTGCGGCGATACCGATCGCGACCGTGGCGGCAACCGCTGGCACGAACCAGCGCTGATTCCAGAAGGGCGCGGTGCGCTTTTCCTCCGGGGGTTCGTCGAGTTCGTGGTCGGGCTCCGGCGGCCAGTCCGGTTCGTCATCGGCATCCGAGTGCGCGAGGGCCTCGGCGGCCGGAGTGAATTCGTCCTCTTCGCGCTGGGCACGAAGCACGGGCTCGGTGTCGGTTTCGCGGTCGAGGCCGGCGTCGGAGTCGATGGTGACGCCGGCGGCCTCGGGTGTCGTGGGTGACGGCTCCTCTTCGCGCTCGGCCTCGTCACCCAGCGCGATGCCGGGCGCTGTGGTGCCGGTCGCGCTGGCGGCATGGCGTTCGCTGCGGCAGTGGCGCTCCAGGACCTGGTTGGCCTCGCGGTTCAGGTTGCCCGGCAGCCCCTGGCTGGTGGTCTGCAGATGATGGATCGTGTCCTGGTCGAGCAGGCGCTCCGGGTCGTCGAGCCCCGCCGCTTGCAGTCGGTGGCGCAGATAGGCGGCCGTTTGCTCGAGGTTGAAGGCGCGCAGGTTGACGCGCGTGACCTGGTCCTCGTCGGAGGGGTCCGGGAGGTACAGGCGGCGGCGGAGCAGGCCGCCGGAGCCCACCAGCACGATGCGCGGGGCGCGGCCCTGGGACTCGAGCACCTCGCTGCGCATGCGCATCAGGTTGTTCACGATGTCGGTGCCGACCAGGTGGGCGTCGTCCATCGCGATCACCGGGTCGCGGCCGACGGCGACGCGTTCGGCCAGCAGTTCGGTCAGGGGGCGATCCGGGTCATCGGCGTTGTGCGAGCGCAGGTAGTTGCGAATGGTGTTGTCCACCGATTCGAACTGGGTGTTGATGCGGGCGCGAAAGGCGATCAGCTCGAAGGGCTCGGGCAGCATGGCCAGCAGGCGCATCAACTGCAGGCTGCGCCCGGAGCCGTTCTCGCCGGTCATGATCACGATGGCGCCCGGCGCATCGAGGGCGGCGCGCGCCGACTCCAGCAGCCCGTCCAGCAACGGGTCGCTGTAGATGAAGTGTTCATCCGGGGTCTCGTCGAACGGCGCCGTGTGCAGGCCGAGCTGTTTCAGGCATTGGTCGGAGAGCGCCATGGGTCTCAGTCTCAGGTCAGCGTGCCCAGATCGAACAGGCGGTGGTGTTCACGGATGGCGTGGCGGTCGGTCATGCCCGCGATGTAGTCGGCAATCGCGCGCTGCGGCGCATGCGGATCGGCCGCGGCGATCTGCTCGGCATGCCGCTGGAAGTGCTCGGGCATCAGTCGCGGCTCGGAGTCGAACGCGGCGAACAGCTCCTGAATCAGCTGGCGGGCCTTGTGCATCACTGCGTGGACCTGATGGTGGTGGTACAGGTTCTCGCGCAGGAAGGCTTTCAGCTCGCGCGCTTGTTCGGCCATCTCCGGGCTGAAGCGGATCAGCGGCTGGCCGGCCTGGCGGACGTCGTCCGGGGTGTCGGGCCGCTGGTGATCGATCGCGGCCTGGCTGCTCTCGATCAGGTCGGAGACCAGGGCGTCGATCATGCGGCGGACGGTCTCGTGCTGAACCCGTCGTGGCTCGAGGTCCGGGTAACGTGCGCGAACCGCTTCCAGGCACTCGCGGAAAAGGCGGACCTCGGTCAACTGGTCCATGTCGAGCAGCCCGGAACGCAGGCCGTCGTCGACATCGTGGTTGTTGTAGGCGATCTCGTCGGCCACGTTGGCGAGCTGCGCCTCCAGCGAGGGCTGCTGCTTCTCGAGAAAGCGCACCCCGATCGCGCCCAGTTCCCGAGCGCGCTGTGGCGAGCAGTGCTTGAGGATGCCCTCGCGTGTCTCGAAAGTCAGGTTGAGGCCGTCGAATTCCGCGTAGTGACGCTCCAGCAGGTCGACAATGCGCAGCGACTGCAGGTTGTGCTCGAAGCCGCCGTACCCTTTCATGCAGTCGTTCAGGGCATGCTGGCCGGCATGGCCGAATGGCGTGTGGCCGAGGTCGTGCGCCAGGGCGATGGCCTCGACCAGGTCCTCGTTCAGACACAGGGCACGCGCGATCGAGCGCCCGATCTGCGCGACCTCCAGCGAGTGGGTCAGACGGTTGCGGAACAGGTCGCCCTCGTGGCTGATGAAGACCTGGGTCTTGTATTCCAGGCGGCGAAACGCGCTGGAGTGCACGATGCGATCGCGGTCGCGCTGGAAATCGCTGCGGTGGCGTGGCGCCGCTTCCGGGTGGGCGCGCCCGCGCGAGGCCGCGGGGTCGGCGGCGTACGACGCGAGCCCGGAGGCCCGGTCGACCCGGGGTGTGGTGGCCAGGGCCTCAGGCGACACGGGCGCCCTCGTGCAGCGTCGCGTCCAGCGCCGACACATCGAACTGGTCGGTGAGTTCGGCCTGGCCGACCCCCCTCAGCAGCACCAGGCGCAGACGGCCGCTGGCGACCTTCTTGTCGATCGCCATCAGCTCGCGGAAGCGCTCGGCGCTCATGCTGTCCGGTGGATCCAGAGCCAGGCCGGCGCGCTGGATCAGGGCCTCGGCGCGTTCGCGCTCGGCCGTGCTCAGCCAGCCCATGCGTTCCGACATGCGCGCGGCCATCGCCATGCCCGTACCCACGGCCTCGCCATGCAGCCATTCGCCGTAGCCCATGCCGGCCTCGATTGCGTGGCCGAAGGTGTGGCCCAGGTTCAGCAGGGCGCGGATGCCGCCTTCGCGTTCGTCGGCGGCGACGATCTCGGCCTTGCAGGCGCAGGAGCGGTGAATGGCCCAGGCCAGCGCCTCGGGTTCCAGGGCGCGCAGCTCGTCGATATGCGCTTCCAGCCAGGCGAAGAACTCGGCGTCGCGGATCAGCCCGTACTTGATGACCTCGGCGAGCCCGGCCTGCAGCTCGCGCTCGGGGAGTGTCTTCAGGGTGTCGGTGTCGATCAGCACCGCGCGTGGCTGGTGGAAGGCACCGATCATGTTCTTGCCCAGCGGGTGGTTGACCCCGGTCTTGCCGCCCACCGAGGAGTCGACCTGGGCCAGCAGGGTGGTCGGCACCTGCACGAAGTCGATCCCGCGCTGGTAGATCGCAGCGGCGAAGCCGGCGATATCGCCCACCACGCCCCCGCCCAGCGCGACGATGCGGCTGCCTCGGTCAAGCCGGGCCTCCAGCAGGCGGGTGATGATCGATTCCACTGTGGCCAGGGTCTTGTGGGTCTCGCCATCGGGCAGTTCGATCCAGAGGATCTCGCCGGCGATCTCACACTGGCCGAGCGTTTCGCGCAGAGCCTCACCGTACAACGGGCCCACGGTGGTGTTGGTCACCACCGCCACGCGGCGGCCCTCGAGCGCCGGGCGCAGGGTGTCGGCGGCGGCGAGCTGGCCCGGTCCGATCCGGATGGGGTAGCTGCGCTCGCCCAGCTCGACGTTCAGGTTCTGTGTGCCGGGTGCGTTCATCAGGGGCATCATAGCGTGCGTGCCACTTTGGGCGTAAGCGTGTGCGCGGTCAGGATGGGCATCGCTTCACGGACTTTTGCAAATGACGCCGGTTGGATTACCATAGGGAGTTCTGCATGGCTGCCCGGAGTGTTTCGGGTGGCGTTTTTGTTTTGGTAGACGAATCAGCATTCGCATCCGGAGATTGTATGCCGCACGTACGAGTTCGCGAGAATGAGCCCTTCGAGGTTGCCCTGCGCCGTTTCAAGCGCACCTGTGAGAAGGCCGGCGTGGTCGCGGAAGTCCGCCGCCGCGAGTACTACGAAAAGCCGACCACCGAGCGCAAGCGCAAGGCCGCCGCAGCGGTGAAACGCCAGCTGAAGAAGAATTCCCGCGATATGACCCGTCGGGTGCGTCTGTACTAAGAATCGTCTCTCGGGCCTCAGGCCCGGATCGAGGACCCTTCAATGTCGCTCAAGGCCCGTTTGCAGGATGACGTGAAGCAGGCCATGCGGGCCCGGGAGAAGGAACGCCTTGGGGCGTTGCGCCTGATCCAGGCCGAGGTCTCGCAGTTCGAGGTCGACGAGCGGCGCGAGGCCGACGACGACGCGGTGCTGGCCATCCTGAACCGGATGCTCAAGCAGCGCCGCGACTCCATCGACCAGTACCGCAAGGGCGGTCGCGAGGACCTGGCCGAGCGCGAGGCCGCCGAGATCACGGTGATCGAGGCCTACATGCCCGAGCAATTGGGCGACGCCGAGCTGGAGCAGATGATCGGCGAGGCGATTGCCGAGACCGGCGCGGCCGGTCCCAGCGATATGGGCAAGGTGATGGGCGTGCTCAAGCCCCGGGTCTTCGGCCGCGCGGACATGGGCGTCGTCAGTCAGAAGGTCCGTGCAGCGCTAGGGTAACGCGGGTGAATGTACGCATTCGCGTTGGTGCTGCCTGTTTCCCGAGACAAGGCGCGTCGTGCAGCGGGTAGTGGATCTACCCGCAAGTGGCGCAACGCTGTATCGGGGAACAGGCAGCTCCAACCCCACCATTTTATTGGGCGAGGGGCTCGGCCGATTTTGCCTGCTGACGGCGTTGCGGCTCGCTTATGTGGCTCGGCTACACTGCGCTCACCGCGCCTTGTCAGCAGGCAAAATCGACTCGAGCGCGAATGCGTACATTCACCCGCGTTACCCTGGAGATTTCTTGACCGTTACGCTCGGTTGAGCGAAACGTTCCTTTCCTGAACGCATGAACGGTTGAACCCCGTGGCGTCATGCCGCCGGTTCCCGTCGGAGCGAGTGATCCATGGCTTCCAATCCGATGCAGTTCCTGGACCTGCCGCGCCAGGACCCTCAGAAGACCCCTGCCGAGATTCGTATCCACGAGTTCGGGGAGATCATTGGTCAGTTCGACCCGGCGACCGCGGGGCAGCAGGCGGGCCGCTGCCTGGCCTGTGGCAATCCGTATTGCGAATGGAAGTGCCCGGTTCACAACTTCATCCCGAACTGGCTGAAGCTGGTGGAAGAGGGCAACCTGTTCGCCGCCGCCGAGCTCTCGCACAAGACTAATTCCCTGCCCGAGGTCTGCGGCCGCGTCTGCCCGCAGGACCGCCTGTGCGAGGGCGCCTGCACGCTGAACGACGGTTTTGGCGCGGTCACCATCGGCTCGGTGGAGAAGTACATCACCGACGAGGCCCTGAAGGCCGGCTGGCGCCCGGACCTGTCCGATGTCACCCCGACCGACAAGCGCGTGGCCGTGATTGGCGCCGGGCCGGCCGGCCTTGGCTGCGCCGATATCCTGGCGCGCAACGGCGTGCAGGCAGTGGTCTATGACCGCTACCCGGAGATCGGTGGCCTGCTGACCTTCGGTATCCCGCCGTTCAAGCTCGAAAAGCAGGTGATCCGCACCCGCCGCGAGATCCTCGAGGGCATGGGCGTGGAGTTCCGCCTGAATACCGAGATCGGCCGCGACATCCAGATGGAGACCCTGCTGGAGGAATACGACGCCGTGTTCCTCGGCATGGGCACGTACACCGCGATGCAGGGTGGCTTCCCCGGCGAGGACCTGCCGGGGGTGTACCCGGCGCTGCCGTTCCTGATCTCCAATATCCGCCAGGTGATGGGCTGGGAGCACGATGAAGACGGCTTCATCGACGTGGCCGGCCAGCGTGTGGTGGTCCTTGGCGGTGGCGACACCGCGATGGACTGCAACCGCACCTCGATCCGCCAGGGCGCGGCCTCGGTGACCTGCGCCTATCGCCGCGACGAAGAGAACATGCCCGGCTCGCGCAAGGAAGTGGTGCATGCCCGCGAAGAGGGCGTGCAGTTCGAGTTCAACGTGCAGCCGGTCGAGATCGTCGGCGACGGCAAGGTCGAGGGCGTGAAGGTGGTGCGCACCCAGATGGGTGCGCCGGACGAGCGCGGCCGCCGCCGTCCGGAGCCGGTGCCGGGCTCCGAGCATGTGATCCCGGCCGACCGCGTGCTGATCGCCTTTGGTTTCCGTCCGTCCCCGGCGGACTGGTTCGCCGAATACAAGATCGGCGTGGACGAGGGCGGGCGTGTACAGGCCGTCGGTGAGCACGCCTTCCAGACCGGCAACCCGAAGGTCTTTGCTGGCGGCGACATGGTGCGTGGCTCGGACCTGGTTGTGACCGCCGTCTTCGAGGGCCGCGAGGCCGCCGAAGGCATCCTTGAATACCTCGGCGTTTGAGTTTTTCGATGTCCCAGACCCTGAAGAATGACCGTCTGCTGCGTGCGTTGCTACGCGAGCCCGTGGATCGCCCGCCGATCTGGATCATGCGCCAGGCCGGGCGCTACCTGCCGGAGTACCGCGAGACCCGCGCCCAGGCCGGCAGCTTCATGAATCTGTGTCAGAACCCGGAGCTGGCCTGCGAAGTCACCATGCAGCCGCTGCGCCGGTTCCCGCTGGACGCGGCGATCCTGTTCTCGGACATCCTGACCATCCCGGATGCGATGGGTTTGGGGCTTTACTTCGAGACCGGCGAGGGCCCTCGTTTTCGCGACCCGATCCGTTCGCTCGAGGCGATCGAGAACCTGCCGGTGCCGGATCCGGAGCAGGAGCTGCGCTATGTGATGGACGCGGTGCGCCTGATCCGCCGCGAACTGAATGGCGAAGTGCCGCTGATCGGCTTTGCCGGCAGCCCGTGGACGCTGGCCACCTATATGGTTGAGGGTCAGGGCTCGCGCGACTTCGCCGAGACCAAGCGGTTGATGTACGGCGAACCGCAGGCGATGCACGCGCTGCTGCAGAAGGTCGCCAGCGCGGTCACCGAATACCTGAACGCCCAGATTCGCGCCGGTGCGCAGGCTGTGATGGTCTTCGATACCTGGGGCGGTTCGCTCACGCCGCGCGGCTACAGGGAATTTTCGCTGGCCTACATGCAGCGCATCATTGATGGCCTGATTCGGGACCACGACGGCCGTCGCGTGCCGGTTACCCTGTTCACCAAGGGTGGCGATGCCTGGCTCGAGGCGCAGGCCGAGACCGGTGCCGATGCGCTGGGGCTGGACTGGACGATCGAGATTGCCGAGGCCAGCCGTCGTGTGGGCGATCGCGTGGCGCTGCAGGGCAACCTGGATCCGTCGGTGCTGTACGCGCCGGATGCGGTGGTGCGCGAGGAGGCCCTGCGGGTGCTGGACGGCTTCGACCGGGACACCGGTCATGTCTTCAACCTGGGGCACGGGATTCATCCGGGGATCGACCCGGAACGGGTGGCAACCCTGGTTGAGACCGTCACCTCCTACCGCCGCGACTAAGGCAGCGGCGCCTTCCTGGCGTCAGGACGCGTCGGCCGCCGCTGGTGCGTCGGCGTTCGCGGCGGCCAGCAGCCTGTCCACGTCCGCGCGCCCTGCGCGGGCCATGGGCTTGCCGTCTACCGGCGACGGCGGCGCCTGGCGCAGCCCATCCAGCGGGAATACGGTCAGTTCAATGTCCGTGTCATTCGGCCCGCGAAAACTCAGAAACGGTACCCGCTGCTCACGCCCCTGCCGGCTGCGATAGCGGCGTTCGCCCGTCTGGCAGCGGATTCCGCGCTCGCCCAGGTCGAGGATGACCTCCTCCACCGTCTCGGCAAATGCATGCAGATTGACCAGCGGCTGGCGTTCGACGATGCCGTCCAGCAGCGGGCCGACCAGGCGGGGTTCCAGTGCCGAAAGCCGCTCCATGACGATCCGGGCGGCCTCGAGGCGTTCGCGGTAGGCCTGGCGGCTGTCGTCCGTTGCGAACAGGCGGCTGCGTTCGATCGCAGCCTCCTGAATCTCGATATTGCGCGGCATCTCGTGGCGCGGTTCCACACCCAGATGCTCGGCAGCCTTGCGCTTGGCCAGCGCGAAGTCGCGGATGCCATCGTCGAGCAGGATCCGCGCGGCCTCCTGTGCCAGCTCCTGGCGAATACGCGAGGGGCTCATCAGAACACCGACTCGGCCGGGCCCTGACCATTCTCCCCGCGGGGGCCCGCCGGGGCCTGGCCGCGTTCCGGTACCTGCTGCGGGATCAGCCACTGGATATTCGCCCCCGGGGTCTCCTCGCTTGGTGCGCGGCGGCCGTCTGGCAGGATTGCCACGCGCTGCAGGTCATCGGGACGTTCCACGGGGCGCTCCGGTGTGTCGGTCAGCACTGAGTCCATGAATCGAATCCAGAGCGGCAGCGCCGTGCGCCCACCACTCTCGCGCCTGCCCAGTTCGCGGTTGTCGTCGAACCCGACCCAGGCGGTCGCGACGATGTCGGCGTTGAACCCCGAGAACCAGGCATCGCGATAGCTGTTGGTCGTGCCGGTCTTGCCGGCGAGATCCGAGCGTCCCAGCTGCTGCGCCTGACGCCCGGTTCCGGCGGTGATTACGTGCCCCAGCATGTTGCTCATCTGCCAGGCGGCACCCGGGTCCAGCACCTGTGCCGGGTCGGTATACTGCAGCGGACCCCCGCTGGCGTTCAGGTACAGGTCCTGGCCGGCCGGGTTCTCGCAGGGTTCGGGGCAGGCGCGTTCGGTCGGGGCTGTGTAGAGGACCTCGCCGTCGTCCGTCTCGATGCGCGTGATGATCCACGGGCTGTACAGTTTCCCGCCGGAGGCAAAAACGCTGTAGGCATTGTTCAGCTGCAAGGGCGTGACCCCGCCAGTGCCGAGCACCATCGACAGGTTGCTCGGGTGCTTGTCCGGATCCAGACCGAACCGCGGCAGCTGTTCGTGCACGCGTTGCGGACCCAGGCTGTTGAGCAGGCGGATCGACGCCAGATTGCGCGACTGAGCCAGGGCGTCGCGCATGCTCATCTCGCCCTGAAACTGCCGCGAGTAGTTCTGCGGGCGCCACTCCGCACCCAGCGCGGGGTCGTCAAAGACCATCGGGGCGTCGACCAGCATGCCGTCCGGGCGGTAGCCATCCTGCAGCGCCAGCGCGTACACCAGTGGCTTGAACGCAGAGCCGGGCTGTCGTTGCGCCTGGGTGCTGCGATCGTAGCGATTCTCGAAGAAATCGAAGCCTCCCGCGAGCGCAACGATGGCCCCGTCGGCCGGCGACTGGGCGATTACCGCACCAGTGACTTCGGGTTTCTGTGCCAGGCGCCAGCGTCCGTCGGTGTGGGGCCTGACGCGGATCACGTCGCCCGGCTCGAACTCGGGGTTGCGTGCCCATTCCTGATCGCGGGGTTCGATGGTGAGTTCGCCGATCTGGCCGCCGTCGACGTGAAGCGTGCCGACTCCGTCGCGTTCCACGACGACCACGGGAAACAGCAGGCGCCCGTGTACGCCCTGTGCCTTGAGGGCGCGCTGGCGTGCCTCGGCGTCGGCCATGGTCTCGTCGCTCAGCTGATCTTCGGGCCCGCGATAACCGTGGCGTTCGTCGTATTCCAGCAGGCCTTCGCGCAAGGCCTGGTTGGCGGCTTCCTGGTAGCGTGAGTCAATCGATGTATGGACCTGCAGGCCGCGCCGGTAGGCGTCTTCGCCCCAGAGGTTAAAGACGATCTGGCGGGCCGCCTCCGCCACCCAGTGGGCATCGACCTCGGTCGCGGCCACGTGCCGCTCGGACGATACCGGGCGGGCCACCGCCTCCTCGTATTCCGATTCGCTGATCGCGCCGATATCCAGCATGCGCCGCAGCACGTAATTGCGGCGGATCTCCGCGCGCTGGGCACTGGCAACGGGGTTGGTTGTGGACGGCGCCTTCGGCAGGGCCGCGAGGACGGCGATCTCGTCCAGTTCCAGCTCATCGATCGAGCGGCCGTAGTAGACCCGAGCGGCGGCTTCGATCCCGTAGGCGCGCTGGCCCAGGTAGATCTTGTTCAGGTACAGCTCAAGGATCTCGTCCTTGCTCATCTCCTGTTCCATGCGAATGGCCAGGAAGATCTCCCGCAGCTTGCGCTCGTAGGTGCGGTCGCGGGTCAGAAAGACATTGCGCGCCAGCTGCATGGTAATGGTGGAGCCCCCCTGGCTGCGTTCGCCGCGAGTGGAGATCTCGTTGATCGCCGCTCGTGCCAGGCCAACGATGTCGACCCCGGGGTGGTCGTAGAAGCGCTCGTCCTCGGCCGCGATGAACGCCTGGCGGACGCGCTCGGGGATGTCCTCGATGGGCAGGGGAATGCGGCGTTCTTCCGCGAATTCGCCCATCAGCAGGCCGTCCGCGGTGCGGACTTGCAATGGGGTTTGCAGGCGCACGTCGCGCACCGCCTCCGCTTCGGGGAGGGTCGGCGCGTAGTGCACGTACAGGGCCGCAATGGCGGCGGATACGCCGATTCCGGCCGCCAGGATCAGGGCCAGCAACGCCGCAAAAATCTTGAGAATCGGCTTCATGACTGTAGAAAAAGTAGGGCCAAGTTAAGAATCAGCTTTCAAAGCAACTTGCAACCCGGATTTCGGAGTGTATATTGTGAAGGCGCTAGCATACGTGATTGTAACGCTACCAGTTACTTTCATTGGGGTATACAGGGGGATGTGTGCTGAGTCTCGGAAAGAGCAAGCAGGGACTGCTGGGCGTTGATGTCAGCTCCGCCGCCGTGAAGGTGCTGGAGCTGGCTCGGCAAGGTAAGGGCTACCGGGTTGAGGCCTTTGCGGTGGAGCCGTTGCCGGATGGTGTGATGGTGGACAAGGTCTGCCAGGACACCGAGGCGGTAGGGAACGCGCTCGCCCGCGCGGTGAAGCGCTCCGGCACAAAGCTCAAGCACTGCGCCATGGCTGTGCCGTCCTCGGCGGTGATCACCAAGACTATCCAGATGTCGGCCACGCTCAGCGACACTGAGCTCGAGGGCCAGGTCTTCGTCGAGGCCGATCAGTACATCCCCTACACCCTGGAAGAGGTCAATCTTGACTTCCAGGTTCTCGGCAAGAACGAAAAGAACCCCCAGCTGGTCGACGTCCTGGTCGTCGCCTCGCGGCGCGAGAACGTCGAATCGCGTGTGGCGATCGCCGAATCCGCCAAGCTCACCCCCGGGCTGGTGGATGTCGAGGCCTACGCGATCGAGCACGCCTCTGAACGACTGGTCGAGCAGATCCCCGATCGCGAGAACAAGCCCATCGTCGCGATTGTCGACGTCGGCTCATCGGTAACGGCGGTGTATGTCGTCAGCCAGACCGAGGGCGTGATCTATACCCGCGAGCAGAATTTCGGCGGCCGCATGCTGACCGAGGAGATCATGCGCCGCTACAGCATGAACTATCAGGAGGCCGGCTCCGCCAAGATGAGCGGTGATCTTCCGGCCGACTACGTCAGCAATATCCTCGAGCCGTTCAAGCAGACGATGATGGATCAGATCCAGCGTCTGCTGCAGTACTTCTACGTGACCCGCCCGCAGGACTCGATCGACCACATCCTGCTGGGTGGCGGCTGTGCCGCGATCGCGGGTGTCGACGAGCTGCTCGAGGAAAGTTCCGGGACCCCGGTATCCGTCGCCAACCCGTTCCGTGGCATGGCGCTTTCCCGTCGTGTGAATCAGCAGCGCTTCGCCAATGATGCCCCCGCGCTGCTTACGGCCTGTGGTCTGGCCATCAGGGGATACGCCGGATGATCTACATCAATCTCCTCCCCTGGCGCGAGAAGGCCCGCGAGCAGCGGCGCAAGCAATTCTTCGGTGCCGTGGGCGGCGCGCTCGTGGTTGGCGTGTTGCTGGCGTTCGGCGCGCACACCTTTATGAGTGCGCTGATTGACCACCAGCAGTCGCGTAACCAGATGCTCGAGAGCGAGATCCGCGAGCTGGATCGAAAGATTGCTCGCATCCGCGATCTGGACGAGCAGCGCCAGGCCCTGATCGCGCGCATGGAAGTGATTCAGACCTTGCAGGCGCGCCGCCCAGAGGCCGTACATCTGTTCGATCAGCTGGTGGAGACGTTGCCGGACGGCACCTACCTCAACGAGGTGCGCCAGGAGGGCGAACGCATTCGTCTGACGGGGCGGGCCGAATCAAACACCCGGATCTCGACGCTGATGCGCCGCATCGACGCCTCGCCCTGGCTGGCCGATTCCAACCTGCAGATCATCGAGACACGTGAAGACGGTAGCCTGCAGGTACGTGACTTCCGCCTCGACGCCAATCAGGCGCGGCCTTCGGATGTCGAGGAGGATTCCTGATGAATATCAAGGAACTCAACGAGATCGACTTCAATAACATTGGCGAGGCGTCCTGGGCCGTAAAGGCGTTGATCCTGGTCGTCATCGTTCTGGCCATCCTGGGGCTGTCCTATTACTTCTTCATCGGCGATCAGCGCACCGATCTGGAACGCGCCGAGAATCGCGAGGAGCAACTGCGCGCCGAATTCGAGGACAAGCAGCAGCGGGCCGCGAATCTCGGGGCCTACGAGGAACAGCTCGAAGAGATGGAGCGGATGTTTGCCTCGTTGCTGGAGCTCTTGCCGAGCAGCGCCGAGATCCCCAGTCTGCTGGTGGATATCTCGCAGACCGGCTTGCAGGCCGGGCTCGAGATCGAGTTGTTCGAGCCGCGCGGCGAAAACCGACGGGATTTCTATGCCGAGGTGCCGATTCGGCTGAGGGTGCGCGGCGACTACGAGGATCTGGCCGAATTCGTCAGCGGTACCTCGGCGCTCCCGCGCGTCGTCACCATGCACGACATGCACATTCGTCGGGGCAATTCCGATAACGATCTGCTGATGGACGCCACTGCGCGTACCTACCGCTACCTGGAGGACCACTGATGCGGAACCCTGCACAGCGATCCCTGGGGGCGGCCCTGGCGCTGGGCCTGATGGCCACATTCGGGTTGTCGGGTTGCGCCCCCGACAAGAGCGACCTGGAGCGCTACATTGCGGAGATCAATGACCGTCCGGGCAGCGGTATCGACCCGATCCCGACGCTGGAGCCGCACGAGCCCTACCTGTATCCGGGGCACACCCGCTCCCCGTTCGATTCCTCCGTGATTGCGCAGCCCGAGCTGGCGGCAGCCCAGGGCGAGCCCGGCGATGCCGAGGTCGACCCGGATCGCCCCCGCGAGTTTCTCGAGAGCTTCCCGCTGGATTCCTTGCGCATGGTGGGATCGCTGGAGCAGGACGAGGTGCGTTATGCCCTGGTTCGTACCCCCGATCGGGGTATTCAGCGCGTGACAGTTGGCAATTACATGGGTGAAAACCACGGCCGTATCGTCGAGATCACAGCCACCCGGGTGAAGCTGGTCGAGGTGGTCCCGGATGCCTTCGGCGGGTACGTGGAACGCGAAAACTCCGTGGCGCTGGCCGACTAGCGGTTGGGGGAGCAGAACAATGATGAACCGAATGGGCCGCAAGACCGGCAACAACTACAGGGGGTTACACATGGGTTCTTCCATGCGTGCGCTGGCGGGCACCGTGATGGCGGCTTTGCTGTTCATGGTTTCGCAGGGGGTGGCGGCGACCGAACTGGAAGAGATTCGGGCGGCCAGCATTAGCGGTGACCGGGTGCAGGTGAATCTGCGCTTTTCCGGGACTCCGCCCGAAGACGTGCGGGCCTTTGCCATCGACTCCCCGCCGCGTATCGCACTGGACCTGCCGGATGCTGGCAATGCGCTGCGCAGCCGCGAGACGGACCTCAATGTGGGCCCGCTGCTGACCGCCACGGCGGTCGAATCCGGTGATCGCACGCGCGTGGTGCTGAACCTGACCCAGCCCTCCGAGTACCAGACCCGGGTCGAAGGCAACAACCTGATTCTGACCCTGGGTCGCGGGGTTTCCGAGGCCGACAGCGATGTCCAGCAGGTGGTTGATCGGGCCGGCGAGCCCTCCGAACGCGCGACGCGGAGCGCCCGCCCGGTCGAGATTACCGGTATCGATTTTCGGCGTGGTTCCGAGGGCGAGGGCCGAGTCGAGATCGACCTGTCGCGCTCGGGGGCCGAGGTTAACGTGCGCGAGCAGGCGGGCAAGGTTGAGCTGACCTTCCCGCGCGCTCGTGTGGACGAAGCCTTGGAGCGCCGACTGGACGTGCTCGATTTTGCCACGCCGGTTCGCACCATCGACACCGTGGCCGAGCGCGAGCGTGTGCGCATGGAAGTGGGCGCACATGGCGAATACGAAGTCCTCTCCTATCAGAGCGATCGCCGCTTTGTGCTGGAAGTGGCGCCGATTACCGAGGCGGAACTCGAGGCACGGCGCCGCGAGGAAGAGCAGTTCGAGGGCGAGCGCCTGTCGCTGAATTTCCAGGATATCGAGGTGCGCTCGGTCCTCCAGCTGCTGGCCGACTTTACCGATCTCAACATCGTGGTCAGCGATACCGTGGGTGGCAACATCACTCTGCGCCTGAACAATGTCCCGTGGGACCAGGCCCTGGATATCATTCTGCAGGCCCGCGGCCTCGACAAGCGCATGCAGGGCAACGTGCTCTACGTAGCCCCGAGCGACGAGATCGCAGCGCGCGAACGCCTGGAGCTTGAGACGCAGCGCGACCGCCAGGAGCTGGAGCCACTGCGCACCGAATTCGTGCAGATCAACTTTGCCCAGGCCGAGCAGATCGCCTCGCTGATCCGTGGCGACGAGACCGGCCAGTTCCTGTCCGATCGCGGCAGCATCACCATCGACAGCCGCACCAACACCCTGCTGGTGCAGGACACCCAGAACCGTATCGAAGACGTGCGGCGCTTGGTTTCCACTCTGGATGTGCCGGTCCAGCAAGTACTGATCGAGACGCGGATCGTCATTGCCGACGACAGTTTCCAGCGTGATCTCGGGGCTCGCTTTGGTGTGAGCGCCGGGCGCCGGTCCGGCAGCAGCTCGCTGGGCTTGTCGGGTTCGGCGGACGCTTCGAGCGGAATTGCCGAAAGGGGCGCGTCTGGGCAGACGGGGGTGCCTGGCCTGGGCGACCGCCTGAATTCTTCCCTGCCGGCTCAGTCCGATGCCGCTGGTTCTGTCGGGCTGAGTATCCTGCGCCCCAATGTGCTCCTGGACCTCGAATTGTCGGCCCTGCAGGTTGAAGGACGCGGCGAAATCATCTCCAGTCCTCGAGTCATCACGGCCAATGGCCAAACGGCCACGATCAAGCAGGGTGAGGAGATCCCGTTCCAGGAGGCAACCGCCTCGGGCGCAACTTCGACGCAGTTCATCGAGGCGGTGCTTTCCACAGAGGTTACCCCGCAGATCACGCCGAATGGCAATGTCATTCTGGACATACTGGTAACGAAGGATGAACCAAGCCAACGCGAGGTTCTGGGCGTTCCGGGGATTAACAAGCGGGAGGTTCAGACCCAGGTATTTGTCGGCAACGGCGAGACGGTGGTTTTGGGGGGTGTCTACGAGATCGACAGCCGCACCCAGCTCGAAAAGGTCCCGTTCTTCGGAGATATCCCGTTCCTGGGCAATTTGTTCCGAAACCGCTCGACCCAGAATACCAAGGCCGAGTTGCTGATTTTTGTGACGCCCCGGGTTCTTGATTAGGTCGCGGGCCCCCCTTCGGACATAAGGATAGGTGAAGAAGTGATGATTCAGTTCAAATGGGCACCGATCTCGCTGGCGCTGCTGGCTGGAGGACTCGTAATCTCTGCCTGCGGTGGAGGTAGTAGCGGCGGCAGTGGCTCGTTCTCGAATGAACCCCTCCGCATCAGTGTTAGTAGCGAGGGTGTCAATCACCTGCCCCTGAATGTCGAAAATTTCGGGCCTCGCATTGGCGGGCCGTTTACGGCCACGATTTCGGTCAAGGCAGAGAATGATCAAGGGCCGCTCAACAGTGGTGAGTTTGTCTGCTTGTTGGAGGGGGCAAGCGTCGATGTGGCCGCACTTTATTTCATGGATAATTCGAGGGACGAGTTCCGGGATGAAACGGACCCAGACACAGGTGAGACTGTGGAGGTCCGAGAGCCAAGGCGCAGTGTGACCCTGCCTGTAACGGCTGGAGGCGCCACCTTCCACCTGCACGCGGGTAATCAGCCGGGACGGGCGCGAGTGAACTGTACCGTGGAGGATCCCAATTTCGACGAAACTCGACAAGGTTCAACGAGCATCGAGATTGGGGGTGGAGCAGGAAGTGGCGACCCAACGGAAATTTTCTTGCTTCCGCGCACCGGACTGATTTGGCCACCCGGCTTCAATGAACCACAGACGGACTCGGTCGATGTGTTCCTGTTCGACGAGAATCGAGGCATTGTCGATGATCCCGAACAGGGGACCAACAATCTGTTGGTCCAGATCCTGTCCGGTCCGGGAGCTGGTGAATACCTGGTCGGAAGAAACGCCGATGGCGACATCCTGCGGGGCTCGGCTTTGCTGTTGTCCACATCATCCGGAGTTGCCGACTTCCAGGTGGTCAGTGGTTTCGATGCTGGATTCATCGTCCTGGGAGTGACGGCTGACCAGTTCGACAACAATGTGGATAACGCGATCACAAGTCCGGTATTTGGCGCCTCGTCCATCGTGGTAACGACCACTGGAATTGGGCCGCCGCTGACGATCGAAACGGATTCGTCGTTGCCTTCGGGCGAACGCGGTCGGCCATACGCGACCCTGCTTGAGGCCTCCGGGGGCCGGCCACCGTATTCGTGGAGCTTGGCCGGAGGAACCTCCTTGCCATCCGGGCTGGATCTCTCCTCAACGGGGGTGATCTCCGGGACGCCGGTTGAACTCGGGGAGTCATGTTTCATCGCTGGAGTCCAGGATTCCACATCGCCGGCGCCGGAATCGGCGGGGCCCCAGTCCTTCTGCATCGACGTACAGGGGGACCCGCCTCCTGCTGCCACGCTTTCGGTGTCGACCAGTACGCTCCCCGAAGCGGAAGCAGGCGTCGGCTACGCGACCATTCTCGAAGCTTCCGGTGGTGAAAGCCCCTATCAGTGGACGCTTGATACCGATGGTGGCGCGGACGGCCTGGAATTGTCCGGAAGCGGCGTGCTTTCTTGGTCCGACCCGGAGGCTGGTTCGTATTCCATCGGCGTCACTGTTTCGTCCGGTGACGGTCAGCAAGCGGCGGCCGCACTCTCTCTGCAAGTTGTGCCCTGGTCCCTTCGGTACTGGAGAATGCGTCCGACCGGGAGTGCGATAGTAAACAGGATAGGCTGAAACTTGTCCGCAAAAGGGCGCGGGGCGGGGGTAGTCCTCCGTCCGCGCTTTTTTTCGTGGGGTGAGGCCGGTAGCCTGTCCATATGCAGAACATTGTCCTGGTAGGGCCCATGGGGGCCGGCAAAAGCACGATCGGGCGCGGGCTGGCGGGGCTGTTGCGGCGCCCGTTCTTCGATACCGATCAGGAGATCCAGCGGCGTACCGGCGTGGATATACCCACGATCTTCGAGTTCGAGGGCGAGGCGGGTTTTCGCAAGCGCGAGTCGGCGATGCTGCAATCGCTACTGGAACGCGATGGAGCGGTAATCGCCACAGGCGGCGGAATCGTCGAGCGCCCGGAGAACCGCGATCTCCTGCGCGAGCACTTCGTGATCTACCTGCGCGTCCCGGTGGACGAGCAGTTCCGGCGCACGCGCCGCAATCGCAAACGCCCCCTGCTGAACGAGGTGGCAGACCCACGGGCCAAGCTGCAGGAGTTGTTCGAGCGCCGTGATCCGCTTTATCGGGAGATTGCGAGTATGACGCTGGAGGGGCGGGGACGACGCGTGCGCGATGCCGTTCGCGGGGTCTGTGATGCCCTGAAGGTCCAGCGGCCGGATCTGTGCCAGCCCCGTTCAGAGGGCTGAACTTCCCGCGCCAGGACCGCTTGCGCGTCAGTGCCGGGTGGAGCCGCCCCCATCCGGTACGAACATCCCCTGCTGCGAGGGCGGGGCGCGGCGTCCGTGCGAGGCGTGGTGAAACTGGAGTCGCCAGCTATCGCCGCTGCGGCGCCAGGTCTGGCTGATCAGGATGGTCCCGGTGGCTGCCACATCGCCGGGGCGGGTAATCGCCTCCTCGATCACGAGACTCAGGCATTCGTCCGTTTCCTGGCGCCCGACGATGCGCGGCTCGATCCCGATATTCAGCTCGCGTGCGAATACCAGCAGCCAGCTCTCCATCACCTCGGAAACCCCGCGATGGGCTCGAGGGCTGCCCGGGTGCACGCAGACGATATCCGGCCGTTCGGCCCATAACCGCATCATCCGCTCGATGTCTGCGGCACGAAAGGCCTCGTAGTAGGCCGCCAGACGTTCGTCGCTTGCCCCGCCCATCAGTGCACCCGTCCCGTATCCCAGGCTGGCGGCGGGTCGGGATCGGGGCTGGCATGATGCAGAAACATCCGCCAGCTTTCGCCCTCGAGGCGGTAACCATTCGTGGCCAGCATCACGCCGCGGCGTTCGCCGCTGACGTAGAGGTTCTCGCGCAGGGTGTGGATCACCAGGTCCTGCCCCGGGATGACGTTCAGCTCGGTGCGGTGGATCACGACGCCACGCATATTCGGCAGGATGTCGTCCCAGCTCTCGAGGATGACGTCGGTCCCGAGCAGGCGCTCGCCCCCGGGGTGAATGCAAACGCATTCGGGGCTGTCCAGCCAGATCGTGCGCATGGCATCGGAGTCGCCTGCCTGAAAGGCCTCGTAGAACGCCGCCTCGGCGGTTTCCGGGGAGGGGAAGGTTGCCATGCCGCTCGTCGTGATCGGGTGAGGCCACATTGTCGCAGGCTGTCGTCGGGATGTCGCGGATGACGCCGGGCCTCGAGGCCCGCACAATACAGCCCGGTCGAATGACGAGAGCAGCATGGCGCGCATCCTGACAACGGGCATTGCAACCCTGGATCACACTCTGGACGTCGAGCGCTATCCGCGCGAGGACGACGAAATTCGCGCCCTGGCCAGCTCCTCTCAGCCAGGGGGCAACGCGACCAACACTGCCCGCATCCTTGCGCAGTTCGGCCATCGTGCGGCCCTGGCCGCCGTGTTCGCGGAGGATGGGTCGGGTGACTGGCTGCGGGAACGCCTTGAGGCGAGCGGCGTCGATACAGGCGCGTGTGTGCGGCACCCGGGCGCGACCCCGACCTCGCATATCCTGCGGTCGCGTGATTCGGGCAGCCGTACCATCGTGCACCACCGCGACTTGCCCGAGTTGAGTGCAGCCGATCTACGGCGGATCGCGTGGGAGGAGTACGACTGGCTGCATTTCGAGGGACGTCAGCCGGAGACCTTGCGCAAGATTCTGCCCCGGGTCCGCGAAGCCGTAACGGATCAGCCGATCTCACTGGAGCTGGAGAAGCGACGCCCAGGGCTGGAGGCGTGTCTGGAGTGGGCCGATGTCCTGATGCTGTCGCGCGATTGGGCGCAGGGGATTGCCGCACGCCCGGAAGAGGCCGCGGCCGAACTGGCCCGCCGTTACCCCGGGCGCATCGTGACCGTCACGGCCGGGGCCGAGGGTGCCTGGCTCGCACAGGGTGAACTACAGGTGTACTGCGCCCCCACCCCGGGCCTGTGTGTCGTCGACAGCGTGGGAGCTGGCGATACCTTCAATGCCGGGCTGATCAACGCACTGGTCTCGGGCGAGCCCCCCGAGCAGGCGCTTGTGGCGGCCGTGCGCCTGACGGAACGCAAGCTCCAGCAGGCGGGATTCGATGGCCTGGCCGCCGCTGACGTCGCACGCCCTTAGAGGTAATCGTCTAGCCAGGCCTGCAGGTCTTCTTCCTCGACCTCGCCGCGATGGGTATCGCGGATGATGCCCTCGCGGTCGATCAGCACCGTGTAGGGCAGTGCGCCGATCCGGTTGCCGTACTCGCGCCCGACTTCCACGGCCTCGTCCTGGCCGATCAGGATCGGGAATTCGATCCCGAAGTCATCGACGAAGTGCTGGGTCGCGCTGAGCTCATCCACGGCGACCGCGACGATGGTGAAGCCATCGTCCCGGTGCTCTTCCCAGGTCTCCTGGAAAAGAGGCATCTCTTTCTTGCACGGCGGGCACCACGTTGCCCAGAAGTTCAGCACGATCAGGTCGCCATCCCATTCGCTCAACTGGCGGTCGTTGCCGTCCAGGTCCGGAAGGGTAAAGTCGATGCGGCGGTCACCCTGGGCCTCTTCGGCGGCGGCCTCCGCGGCTTCACCCCCATTCGCCTCGGCGGTATCCATTTCCGGTGTGGGTTCCTCGCAACCGGCCAGCAAGAAGGCACTGGCGGCGGCAAGGGCGATCCCGCCGAAGGTGTGCGAGCGATGCGTCATGGCGTCACCCCGAGTGCATTTTCGACATGGGCCAGGAAGCGGTCGGCGTTCAGGTAACCCACGTTGCGATAGTTGCGCAATTCGTTGCCGTCGGAATCCCAGAAGATCATCGCGGGTGGCCCGAACAGGTTGAACTCGCGCATCAGGCTACGGTGTTCAGAGGTGTTGTCGGTCACATCCACCTTGAGCAGGTGCACGTCCGCCATCGCACTAATCACGCGCTGGTCCTGGAACGTCGTCCGTTCCAGGCGCACACAGTCCACGCACCAGTCGGCATAGAAGTCCAGGAACACCGGCTGGTTGTTGTTCTGGGCCTGTTCCAGCTCGCGTTCCAGGTCATCGAGGCTGTCGATGTAGGTGAACTCCATCTCCGTGGGGCCGGAGCGTTCACCACTGGCCGTCATCGTCGGCTGATTGAGCGTGGCCAGCGGGCGGAAGATGTCCTTGCCACCGGTGGCCGCGCCCAGCATCAGCAGGATGCCGTAGATCAGAAGGACTACACCCAGGCCCTTCCATAGCGTGTACCAGCCCGAGCTTCCCTCTGGCAGGGTGCGCAGCGCGCCCATATACACCGCGGTCACGATCAGCAGGATGGCCCACAGGAACATCGCTACCTCGCCCGGGATCACCCGTTCGAGCAGCCAGATCCCGATCGCCAGCAGACCCACACCGAATACCGCCTTGATGGTGTCCATCCACGGGCCGGCCTTCGGCAGCAGGCGGCCGGCCGAGGTGCCGATCACCAGCAGCGGGGCACCCATGCCCATACTCAGGGAGAACAGGGCGATGCCGCCCAGGACGGCGTCACCGGTATGGCTGATGTAGAGCAGGGCGCCAATCAACGGCGCGGTCACGCACGGGCCGACGATCAGGGCCGACAGGAAGCCCATGACCCCGGCGCCCATGTAGGTGCCGCCTTCCTGGCGGTTGCTGATCTGCGACAGCTTGCTTTGCACGCTGGCCGGCATCTGTAGTTCGTAGAAGCCGAACATCGACATCGCCAGTGCAATGAAGATCGCCACGAACGTGCCGATGATCCAGGGGTTCTGGAAGGCCGCCTGCAGGTTGGCCCCGGCCAGCCCCGCGAATACCCCGGCGATGGTGTAGGTCAGCGCCATCGCCAGCACGAACACCAGCGAGATCAGGAATGCCTTGCGGGTGGTCAGGTTCTTCTGCCCGATGATGATGTTCGACAGGATCGGGATCATCGGGAACACGCAGGGGGTAAACGTCAGCAGCAGCCCGAAGCCGAAGAAGGCCAGCGCCACCAGCCAGATCTGACCGTCGGCCAGTTGGGCCGCGATGCGGTCCTGCTGGGTGACGGGGGCTGCCGCCTCGTCGTCCTCTTCCGGGGCGGCGTCGGTGGTTTCGATCTCGTCCAGGGCTTCGTCGCCGGTCTCCGGCAGGGCGTCCTCGTCGGCCTCCGTGGCCAGGTCGGAGTCGAAGCTGACCGAGACCTCCTGGGTCAGCGGCGGGTAGCACACGCCCCCGTCCCAGCAGCCCTGGTAGTCAATCGCCAGGGTGATCTCGGAGACGTCGTCCGCGTCGCGCAGTACCGGGACCAGGATCTCGACCTGGTCGCGATAGATCTCGGTCTCGCCGAAGAACTCGTCCTCGTGACGTTCGCCCTCGGGCGGGTTGACCGGCCCCAGTTCGATCCCGTCGCCTTCGGCGATGCGTACATCGAGCTGATCGCGGTAGAGGTAGTAGTTCTCGGCGATTTCGAAACGCAGGATGACCGCATTCTGGCTGATGGCCTCGAGCGAGGCGGCGAAGGCCTTTTCCGGCTCGAGCAGGTCATCGGCGGCGCCCAGGTCGCCGGAGAGGTCGCCCATCTCGTCCAGGGCGCTGCGTTCCTCGTCTGCGGCTGCGTCTTCGGTGGTCTCTGCTTCGGTCGCCTCTTCACCGTTCTCGCCTGGCAGGCCCGGGAGCTCCAGCGATACGGTCTGGAAGTGAGGCGGATAGCACACGCCGAGGTCGGCGCAACCCTGCGAGCGCGCGGTCAGTTCGATTTCGGTGCTTTCGGCCGCGAGGATCGGAAGCTCGATGCTGATCTCGTCGCGATAGGTCTCGACCTCGCCGAAGAACTCGTCGGTCTTCTTCTCGCCGTCGGGGATGTTCGGTTCGCCGAGCTCCAACCCTTCGCTCTCGGGTTCGAACTCGAACTGCTCGCGGTACATGTAGTAGCCGTCCGCGATCTCCCAGGTCAGGCGGATCGTGTCGGCGTCAATGGCCTCCGCGCTCAGGCTGAACGCATCATCCGGGTCCAGCAGATCGTCATCGAAGATGGCGTTCGCCAGGGCCGGGGTCAGCAGGAACGCGACCAGGAAGGTCGCCAGCCAGTTGCGCAGATTCAGGAGGTGCATTGCGTTATCCAGTTCAGGTAATCCGGGGACCCGTGCGTGATCGGCACGGCGATAATCTCCGGGGTCTCATACGGGTGATGTTCCGTCAGGTGGGCCTGCAACTCATCGCGGGCATCGACGGAGGTTTTGATCAGCAGTGTGACTTCGGAATCGGTCTCGATATTCCCTTCCCACACGTAAATTGAGCGTCCGGCCGGGAGGATGTGCACGCAGGCTGCCAGGCCGCGCTGGACCAGTTCACCCGCCAGGGTCTCGGCCTCGGTGGGGTCGTCCAGTGTGGTGAGTACCAGCCAGGCGCGCACGTTCGAGTTGTCGGGTTCCTTGTCCGGCATCATCGACTCTTGGGCATCAGGAGTTTGTGCGAAGTTCGATCCGGGCCGGCTGGCCAGGGCGCAGCACGGCATCGTCGCTCGGCGAGAATTCGGCCTCGATCCGATACCCCTGATCGTCGTCTTTGCCTACAAGTTCCCAGCCGATCCGGTCGATCGTGCCCGAAAACTCGTACTCGCCAACCGTAATCGTGACCTCCTGCCCCTCGCTGAGCGACTGAATACGCTCTGGTGCCACCAGGGCGCGGACCCGCATGGTGTCCCCGGCCCCCAGTACCGCCAGCACGGCCGGCGCCAGGGCGGGATTCACGAACTGGCCGGGGGAGACATCAATACGCGTGACGCGGCCGCTGGCCGGCGCGCGGACTGTGGCGTCGTCGCGATCGGCGCGCGCCCGGTCGCGCTGGGCGCGCGCCTCGGCCAGACGCGCGGCGACGGTGGCCTGCTGGATGCGTGCCAGTTCCACCTCGCGCAAGGCGATCAGGGTCTGGTCGTACAGGTCCTCCGCCTTTTCGACCTCGCGATTGGCCTCGTCCAGTTCCAGTTGCAGGCGCTCGATGGCGGCCTGCGCGGCACGCAGGTCCGCCTCGACCCTCCGCGTATCCAGGCGGAACAGGGCGGCGTCCTGGTCGACATGCTCGCCCGGGCGGACCTCGATCACCTCGATCTTGCCGGCCACCGGTGCTGTGATGCGGTAGGTCTGGCCCCAGTCGAGCTGACCCTCAAGTGCGTCGCTGTCGTCGGTCGCCAACCCCGTGGAGGGCAGTACCAGCAGGGCGCAACAAGCGAGCGCCGAGAGCAGCAGTCGTCGGCCTGGGTTGCCCGGGATCAGGCGATCGATGGACATCGGGTGTTCTCCCTCGGGGCGCCCGCGGGCGCGCATTCGTTATTCCCGTTCTGCCATGGCCGTGCCGGCCAGGCGAAAGGGGCTCAGGTCGCTGCGGCCGGTCAGCAGCGCGAGGCGCTCGTAGACCATAGCCAGTTCGAACTCGGTCTGGGCATTGAAATAAGCCGCCGCACTTTGCTGGACCATCGAGTCGCCGAGATCGGCCTGGTCCTCGATGTCGTACAGGTAGCGGGCGCGGTCGATATACAGCTGGCGATAATCCATGCGCCATTCGGCCTCGTCACGCTGCATCCGCAGGGCCTGGGCCTCGTGATAGAGCTCGCGCAGGCGGTTGCGGGCCTCGATCCGTGCCTGCCCCAGGTCCGCCTCCGCGCGCTGCCGGGCCGCGACCGCATGCCCGACCCGGCTGTCCTGGCGGCGCCCCTCGTACAACGGCACTTCCAGCACGAGCCCGGCGGCAAAGGGGTTGCGATCGCCGCCAAACTCGCGGTTCCAGTAGCCCGTCTCGGCCTCCGCATACAGGCGTGGGCGGCGCTGGGCGCGGGCCGCATCCACGCCGCGTGCGGCGGCCTCTACTTGCAGGCGCTCGGCGGCAAGGGTTGGATTGGCGCTGTCGAGTTCGGCCATCAGGTCGTCCAGGCCCGGGAGGTCCGGGAGATCCAGCGGCAGGGCGGGTGCCAGGACGGTGCGGATGCGCTCGCCGGGTCGGTTCAGGGCCTCGGCCAGCTCGTCGCGGGCTCGGCGCTGATTCTGCAGCGCGCGCTGGCGCTGCACGCGCAGGGTCTGGTACTCCGACTCCAGGCGAAAGACCTCGATATCCGAGACCTGTCCACGCTCGGCGCGTTCTTCCGCACGCTCCTTGCTGACGAATGCGGCTGCCATGGCCTCGGTGTCGCGGGCAAAACCGAGATCGGCGAGCAGGACGTTGAAGTACCGCTCCATGACATGCAGCGAGTGCCGGGCGTGCGCCAGAACCTCCATCTCGCGGGCGGCCTCGAGGCGCTGGGTGCTGGCGGCCTCGCGCGCGTTCGACTGGCCGAAGTCGCTCAGCAGCTTGCGGGCGACGATGGTGGCCCGCGAGTCGTTGCGGCTCTGATCCGGGGCGAGGTCATTGGGCTCGATCCAGCGAGCCTCCAGCCGCGCATTCACCGTGACGTCGCGCCCGGCCTGGGTGCCGGCCAGTTCCTGTTCGGCGATCTCGCGTTCCGCCCGCGCCCGTCGGACCTGTGGGTGGAGGGCGTCGACCGCGGTCAGCGCGCTTTGCAGCCGCAACGGCTCGGGCAGTGGTTCGGGATCGATCACGCCATCTGCCGGAGTGTCCAGTGCGCCACCGGTGGCAGGCAAAAGCGCAACGCCGAGTGCGACGAGGCTGGCCAGAAGGGGCGTTACGATTCGACGCCGCGCTTGCCGGCGCGCCGCATGTGCTGGATGCATCGGGGTACCTATCGTCCAGCGCGTTCGCGACGGAAGCGGGTGAAATTGCCGTCTTCGTAATGCCCTTCGGCGACGAACTCGCCCAGCAGCAGGAATTCGTCGACATCCCGGGTAGCCCCGGTAAAGCGAGCGATGGGTTCGCCTTCCAGGTTGAAGAACTGGAATACCGGCGTTGCACGCACCCGAAAATCGCGGGTGGCGAAGTCCATCATCGTCTTGGTATCGCCCTCGAAGGTGACGACCTCAATCGAGCCTTCGACATCCACCGCGAAGATGCGGAAGCGGTCCTTGTAAAACTCCTGCACTTCCGGCTGATTCAGGACCTGATTCTTCATGCGGTGGCAGAACGGGCAGTCATCCATCTCGAAGAACAGCAGGATGCCTTTCTTGCCGGCCTCGCGGGCCTCTTCCAGTTCTTCCTGGAAGTCGCCGAAGGTCGGGTCGAAGAAGTGGTGGTTCGGATCGCGCGGGTCTTCCACGCCAGCGCTGCCCAATCCCGGGAGCAGCAGGAGCAGGGCCGCCAGCAGGGCGGGGAGCAGGGAAATGATGCGGCGCGGTCTCATGCGGCTGGGCTCCGGATTTCTGAAGACGTTCACAGTTAAGACGGGCCAGAGCGTCCCTCAATTCCCTCTCGGTTGCAAGGAAAAGAGAGCGAAGCGAGCGTTGGTGGCATGCCCCCTGAGAGGGCTGTTCGACAGCGGTTTGGGGGCGTGTTCCAATGTTCTGCTCTTCTTGTATGGAACCCGTTATTCATGCGCAGCCCCTTCCTCCCGTTGTTTGTTTTTCTCGGGTTGGTATTGCTCGAGATCTTCGGCTTTGCCTGGGTGGGCGACGCTGTCGGGGCGCTCGCCACGGTGGCGCTGGTGATCGCGACGGCCGCGGCGGGTCTGCTGCTGTTTCGCCTGCAGGGCTTCTACCACTGGCGCCGCTTGCAGCAGAGCCTGGCCCGCGGCGAGATGCCTGCGCGCGGGCTGGTCGAGGGCTGGCTGCTGATGTCGGCGGCGGTCCTGCTGCTGTTGCCCGGGTTTTTCACCGACGCGGCGGGCTTTGTGCTGCTGGTGCCGCCGCTGCGGCGCTGGGCGGCCGAGGGCATCCTGCGTCGGGGCATGATCCGGGCACGCACGAGTGGCTCGGGTCCGGCCGGGCCGGGCGGCCCGATCGAGGGGGAGTTCCGTCGCCACGACGCCGGCGACGAGTCCGCGCCCGATGATCGCCTGGACCACGACGACCGCCGCTGAGAATTCTCCTTCCCCGCGCCCTTGACTCGGCTTGGTGTGCCCCTATTATTAGCACTCGTTCGGGGTGGGTGCTAACAGGGCGCCTACCCGACATCCTCCAACCTGTTAAGAACATCGATATAAGGAGTTCGCACCATGAACCTGCGGCCTTTGCACGATCGCGTCATCGTGAAGCGTATGGAAGAAGAACGCACCAGCCCCGGCGGCATCGTGATCCCGGACTCGGCGGCCGAAAAGCCGATTCGCGGCGAAGTGGTTGCGGTCGGTAACGGCAAGATCCTGGAAAGCGGCGAAGTCCGCGCCCTGGACGTGAAGGCTGGCGACAAGGTGCTGTTCGGCAAGTACTCCGGCACCGAGGTCAAGGTCGAAGGCGAAGACGTCCTGGTGATGCGCGAAGACGACATCATGGCCGTGATCGAGGGCTAAGCCCCGCGGATCCGCCCCTATCCCCATTTTTTGCAGGAGTAGAACGAGACATGAGTGCTAAAGAAGTCCGTTTTGGTAACGACGCCCGCACCCGCATGGCCAAGGGCGTGAACACCCTGGCCAACGCCGTGAAGGTCACCCTGGGTCCCAAGGGCCGCAACGTGGTCCTGGACAAGGCCTTCGGCGCCCCGACTGTCACCAAGGACGGCGTGTCCGTGGCCAAGGAAATCGAACTGGATGACAAGTTCGAGAACATGGGCGCCCAGCTGGTCAAGGAAGTCTCCTCGCAGACCTCCGACGCCGCCGGTGACGGCACCACCACCGCGACCGTGCTGGCTCAGTCCATCGTCCGTGAAGGCATGAAGGCGGTCACCGCTGGCATGAACCCGATGGACCTGAAGCGCGGCATCGACAAGGCCGTGAAGTCCGCGACCCAGGAACTGAAGAAACTGTCCAAGCCGTGCACCGAGCACAAGGCGATCGCTCAGGTCGGCTCGATCTCCGCCAACTCCGACACCGCGATTGGCGAGATCATCGCCGATGCGATGGACAAGGTCGGCAAAGAAGGCGTGATCACCGTCGAGGAAGGCTCCTCGCTGGAGAACGAGCTGGATGTCGTGGAAGGTATGCAGTTCGACCGCGGCTACCTGTCGCCGTACTTCATCAACAACCAGCAGAACATGAGCGCCGAGCTGGACGACGCCTACATCCTCCTGTTCGACAAGAAGATCTCGAACATCCGTGATCTGCTGCCGATCCTGGAAGGTGTGGCCAAGTCCAACAAGCCGCTGCTGATCATCGCCGAGGACATCGAGGGCGAGGCCCTGGCCACGCTGGTGGTGAACTCCATGCGCGGCATCGTGAAGGTTGCCGCCGTGAAGGCCCCGGGCTTTGGCGACCGCCGCAAGGCGATGCTGCAGGATATCGCCGTGCTGACCGGCGGCCAGGTGATCTCCGAAGAGGTCGGCCTGTCGCTGGAGAAGACCACGGTGGAAGACCTGGGTCGTGCTAAGAAGGTGCAGGTGACCAAGGAAAACACCACGATCATCGACGGCATGGGTCAGAACAAGGACATCAAGGCCCGCGTCGACCAGATCCGTGCCCAGATCGAGGAAGCGACTTCCGACTACGACAAGGAAAAGCTGCAGGAACGCGTGGCCAAACTGGCCGGTGGTGTGGCGGTGATCAAGGTCGGTGCCGCGACCGAGGTCGAGATGAAAGAGAAGAAGGCCCGCGTCGAGGACGCCCTGCACGCCACGCGTGCGGCGGTTGAAGAAGGCGTGGTCCCCGGCGGTGGCGTGGCCCTGCTGCGTGCCTGTGCGGCGATCGCCAAGCTCAAGGGTGACAACGACGAGCAGACCGCCGGCGTGAACATCGCCCGTCGCGCGATGGAAGAGCCGCTGCGCCAGATCGTCTACAACACCGGCGAAGAGCCCTCCGTGATCCTGAACAAGGTCCTGGAAGGCAAGGGTAACTACGGCTATAACGCCGCGTCCGGCGAGTTCGGCGACATGATCGATATGGGCATCCTGGATCCGACCAAGGTGACCCGCTCGGCGCTGCAGAACGCCGCGTCCGTGGCCGCCCTGCTGATCACCACCGAGGCCATGGTGGCCGAGCTGCCGAAGAAGGACGACGGCGGTGCCGGTGGCGGCATGGACGACATGGGTGGTATGGGCGGTATGGGAGGCATGGGCGGCATGATGTAAGCCGCTCGGCCTTTTGTGACGCCAAGCAACAGGAGACCCCGCTGCGGCGGGGTCTTTTTGTCTGGATCGCGCCACCCTGTTCTTGTACATCGGAACCCACAAGTAATCTGTGTGTCCTTAAGGGAACAAGGTTCTAGGTAAGGTCGGCGTTTTGATGGGCAGGTAGTTGCCCTGATCAGACAGAAGAAGGGAGTCGCCTGATCACAGGCAGGTGTTTCCTTAATGTGACAACGTTGTGATGCCGATACAATTCTTGGCTGGAATGCGTGCAAAACCGGAAAGCATGTGCCACTATCAAGCTGCTGTAGAGGGCTTGGCGCTCGCTGCTCCAGATTCCGGTCGGGAGTCAACCGTTCGGCAACGCGCTTGTCTCTGATCAGTCGTCGTTTGTTTTTACAAGGAGGCTATGAACATGAATCACAAGCTGGTTAAGAATATTCTGGCCGCGTCCGTGGCCACGCTGCTGATCGGTACCGCGAGCCAGGCAGTGGCTCAGGAGCCGCCGGCGGCCAACGTCACCGACCGCAGCGGTAATGTCGTGATGGATCGCTCTGGCGAGTGCGTGCGCACCCGTTCCTGGGCACCGGAAAACGTCCGTCATTCCGAGTGCGCCGGTTACATCCAGGAAACCGCGGAGGCCCCCGAGCCGGATCCGGCCCCCGAGCCCGAGCCCGAGCCCGAGCCCGAGTTTGAAACCACCACGCTGAGCGCCCAGGCCCTGTTCGATTTTGACAGCGCCGAACTGCGTTCGGAAGGCCGCGATGCCCTGCGTGAACTGGCCCGCAGCCTGACCGCCGACGACGCCGAGTACAGCTCGGTGCTGGTCGAAGGTCACACCTGCACCATCGGCCCGGCCGACTACAACCAGGGCCTGTCCGAGCGTCGCGCCCAGTCCGTGGCCGACTTCCTGGCCAGCGAAGGTGTGCGTGAAGACGACATCCGTACCGTGGGCTACGGTGAGGACCGCCCGACCGCCGACAACTCCACCCGCGAAGGCCGCGAGGCCAACCGTCGCGTGGAAGTGACCTCCGACGTGCGTCAGCGCGCCGACTAAGGTCTCTATAGCTGTCGGTATCCGGCCATCGGTTCGTCCGATGGTCCGGGAATCAGGCCCCGCCTCGGCGGGGCCTTTTTTATGAAGGGTCTTGGAGCCCTGGTTATGTGGTTGCGGCGCGGGGGCGCGTTAAGTTCCGGTTAAGCCTTCCGTCCTAGACTAACTCCAAAACCGGAGGACCTTACTGATCATGAATCTGCATACGCTCAAGCTACACAAGGGCATCCGTCTGGTCGGCCTGACGATCGTCCTGATGCTCGGGGGCATGTTGCTGTCTGGCGCCGCCTCCGCGCATGGGATCGAGCGGGCCACGGATCTGCAGTCCCTGGTGCAGAACGGGGACGGCAAGCCGACCCTGATCATGTTCGCCTCCGACGGCTGTCCCTATTGTGATCGGGCGGAACACCAGCACCTGGGTCCGATGAGCGAGGATGCGAGCTACGAGGGTATCCACATTCGCAAGGTCATCCTCAACCGTGACGAGGTGCGCGACTTCGACGGCGAGGTGCGCCGCGGTCACGAGCTGGGCCGTGCCTACGGGGCGCGTGTGGTCCCGACCATCATGGCCTTTGACGCCGAGGGCAATCCGGTGGGCCAGCCGCTAGTCGGTATCCCCAACGAGCAGCTCTACCGCAGCCAGATCCGTCAGCGCATCCAGCAGGCCATCCGCTACAACGGGGAATCGAGTTAATCCTCGGCTGCTGCATCTGCGCTCGTTTGGCCGCGGCTTGGGCTGCTGATTCGATCATGCGCTTCAACGAGCGCCCCTCGGGCCGTCGTGAAGTATCGTTTGGTGCCGTGAACGGCGGGGCTATGCGAGCGGCTGCCCCTCGAGTCGATGCGGCCAGGCTACTTCTGGATCCGAGCGACCATTTGATCAAGTGCGTCCGACCAGGCGTCACCCGGCATATCCAATGCCTGGCGCAAGGAGGACTTGTCCAGCCGTGAGTCGAGCGGACGCCGTGCCCGGGTCGGGAAGTCGCTCGAGGGGATGGGGGTGATGTGGCATGGGCGCGACAGGAGGCCTGCGGAACGAGCGCGCGCGTGGGTGGCAACTGCGAAATCGAACCAGCTAGCCACGCCGGCGTCGGTCCAGTGATGGACGCCGCGGATGTCCGATTGGATCACGGAAAAGATAACCTTGGCCAGTCCCGCAGTGGAGGTGGGGGAACCGATTTGGTCTTCCACAATCGTCAGAGATTCCCGTTCGGCCATGAGCCTCAGCATCGAATTCAGGAAATTGTGGCCGTGCGTGGAATAAACCCAGGCGGTACGCAGGACGACCGCGCGGTCCCCAAGAATTTCAAGTACCGCGTTTTCGCCCCCATGCTTGCTGGCACCATAGACGTTGACGGGCCGTGGTGGGTCATCAGGACGCGCGGGGCGGCCCAGTGTGCCATCGAAAACGTAATCGGTAGAGACCTGTACAAGCCGTGCCCCGACCCGCGCGGCTGCTCGTGCGAGATGGCTCGGCCCGTTCTGGTTGATCGCAAAGGCCTGTTCTCGATCATCTTCTGCTTGATCCACGGCGGTGTACGCGGCGGTATTGACGATCCAGTCGGGGCGCACGCTACAGATAGTGTCGGTGACCGACGCTTCCGATGTGATGTCCAGTGAGGCTCGGTCCAGCGCGCAAAGCTCCACGCCCGGAGGGGGGCGTTCAACCAATTCTCTGCCCAGTTGTCCACGGCATCCGGTGATGAGTATCCGGGTCATGGAGGCCCCTCGCGATATGCGGGGAGCGCGTCTTCCGGGACAGCCGCGAGATTTGCAGCGGCGGAATCCTTGTCTGAAAGGGAGACACGGACTGGTGGCCAGTCAATGCCAATATCCGGGTCGTCCCATCGGATGCTCAATTCGCAATCCGGATGGTAGATGTCGGTGCATTTGTAGCTGAACAGGGCCGTTTCGGATACAACGCAGAACCCGTGGGCGAACCCTTCCGGTATCCAGAACTGCCGATGGTTCTCGGCTGACAGCCAGACTCCGGTCCATTTGCCGAAGCTTGGGGACCCTCTCCGTACATCCACCGCCACGTCAAACACTTCGCCCTGCAGGACCTGGACGAGCTTGCCCTGTGCATGTGGATGTTGCAGGTGCAGGCCGCGCAGAGTTCCACAGCACGAAAATGACAGGTTGTCCTGGACAAATTGGCCGGGAATCCCCGCTTCCGAATATCGGTCGCGGTGGTACGTCTCGAGAAAATAGCCGCGGCGATCCCCGAATATTCGGGGTTCGACAATCAAAACGCCGGGCAGGGAGGTTTCGGTAACCTTCACGGGTTCACCGCCGGGAATTCATCAAGGAGTTCCATAAGGTATTGGCCGTACTGATTCTTGCTAAGCGGGTGAGCGAGCGTTTCGAGCTGTGCGCGATCAATGTATCCGCAGCGAAAAGCAATCTCTTCCGGGCAGGCCACCTTGAGACCTTGCCGTTTTTCGACTGCCTCGATGAAGCTCGAGGCCTCGAGCAGTGATTCATGCGTTCCTGTGTCCAGCCAGGTCATACCGCGCCCCAGCATCTCCACGTCCAGTAATCCTCTTTCGAGGTAAAGACGGTTGATGTCCGTGATTTCGCGTTCGCCCCGACTGGACGGCGCAATCTCGGATGCCAGTCCGCACACCTGCTCGTCATAGAAATAAAGGCCAGTGACGGCATAACGCGATCGCGGCTTTGCCGGTTTTTCTTCCAGTGCGACCGCATTTCCTTTGTCATCGAACGTCACGACCCCATATCGTTCCGGATCCTGGACGGGATAGGCAAAGATTGTCCCGCCTCGAGACCGCGTGCAGGAGTTCCTCAGCAGGCTTGAGAGGTCGTTTCCATAAAAGATGTTATCTCCCAGGATCAGCGCACTTGGATGCCCATCGATAAAATCCCGGCCAATCACCAGCGCTTCGGCTACGCCACCAGGCTGTGGCTGTACTGCATACTGGATCGATAGCCCCCACTGCTGGCCATCCCCCAGAAGCTGCTGGAATCTTGGCGTGTCCTGAGGGGTGGAGATGAGGAGGATGTCGCGGATACCGGCCAGCATCAAGGTGCTCAGCGGGTAATACACCATCGGTTTGTCGTAAACCGGCAGCAGCTGCTTGGAGACCGCCTGAGTGACCGGATAGAGTCGGGTGCCCGCTCCGCCGGCCAGGATAATGCCGCGTCGACGGGATGAGGTTTCGGGGAACCCTGACATGAGTCGCCTGTTCTGTTTCGGAGAGCTGACCCTGGGTGGGTCAGGTGTGGGTGGCTGACCGGGCTGCGGGTAGACCCGCGCGTTCCAGGCGGTATTCGCCTGAGAGAACGCGATCCCACCACCACTCGTTTTCGAGATACCAATGGACTGTTTTCTTTAATCCGCTCTCGAAATCTTCCAGTGGGTGCCAGCCGAGTTCCGAGCGAATTTTTTGGTCGTCGATGGCGTAGCGGTAGTCATGTCCGGGCCGGTCCGCAACAAATTCGATAAGGTCCCGGTGTCGAGGCGTCTTTCGGCGGTTCGCCGGAATGGCTTCGTCCATTAGACTGCAGATGATTTCAACGACATCCAGATTTCGCCGTTCGGTTCGCCCTCCAACGGTGTAGGTTTCGCCCGGCTCGCCATGGTCCAAGATGTGGCTTAGTGCCCGAGCATGGTCATCGACAAACAACCAGTCCCGAACGTTCTCGCCTCGGCCGTAGACGGGTAGGGGGCGGCCACTCAATGCATTCAGGATCATATGGGGAATCAGTTTTTCCGGAAACTGGTAGGGCCCATAATTGTTCGAGCAGTTCGAGATCATTACCGGAAATCCGTATGTGTGGAACCAGGCGCGCGCAAGGTGATCAGAGGACGCCTTGCTGGCCGAATACGGTGAGTTGGGGCGGTAGGGGGAGTCCTCGTTGAACGCGCCCGTCTTGCCCAGAGTTCCATAGACTTCGTCCGTCGAAACGTGCAAAAAGCGAAAGCGGTCCTGTTTCGGTGGTGTCAGCCGCATCCAGTAGTGGCGGGCGGCTTCGAGTAGATGGTGCGTCCCCGTAATATTCGTCGAGATGAAATCACCCGGGCTGGCGATCGAGCGGTCAACGTGCGATTCGGCCGCAAGGTGAAGTATCGCGTCTGGCTCGTGTAGGGCAATCGCCTCACGAACTGCCTCGAAATCACGAATATCGGCGTGTTCGAAGGCGTAGGCTGGTGAACTCGCCACTGATCGAAGCGAATCCAGGTTGCCGGCGTAAGTCAGGCAATCCAGATTGACCACGCGCGTGTCGGGCACTCCCAGGAGCAGCCGCACGACGGCCGACCCGATGAAGCCGGCTCCTCCAGTTACGAGTATGGTTCGGGGCATGGTGCTGTAAACAATTCGGTCGTTAGTCAACGGCGGAATGATGCTGCCGCCGAGTGAGCGCGGAAGTGTACCACCTGCGTCCAGTGGGTGGATGGCCCGGACGGGTGAGGGGATGGTGACGGACGTGCTCCATTGTGCGGTGCGTCGCAATCCGGAGCCGGAACGAAGGGGCCTTGGCTGGCGTTTCGCATGTTTTGCCTCGGCTGGCCTCGGCATTTGCTGGTCCCGGGTCGGGCCCTGGTCGGGCACGGAAGAGCGGATGCTGGTCGAGGAACGTATTCTCCAGGTGCAATCTGGCGGTATGATTGGGGATTGCCTGACACGCTTTGCCAAGCGCGTTTGCCCGGAATCAGACATTCGACAGTCGTCACCTCCGATCCAGTGAGTCGCCGATGAGCGTTCTAACGTCCCTCTCCGAAACCGATCAGCCCGAACCCGATCAGCGTGTTGTCGATGACGAGGCCCTCTCTGCCTGGCTGATTGCCGACGGCAGGCTTCGGGATGCTGATCTTGGGCGGGGTCGGCGCCTTGCGCGCAGCGAGGGGCTCGACCTGATGGCGGTCCTGCTCCGACTTGGCGTGATTACAGAGCGCGATCGCGCCGAGGCGCTGGGCTCGGTGGGGCCCTGGCGTCTCTGGACGCAGGACGATTTCCCGGACGTGATCGAGCATCCGGACGGTATTTCGCGGCGCTTTCTTGCGGAGACTAGAGTCCTGCCGGTCAAGCGTGACGAGGCCACGATCGACCTCGTGATGGCGGATCCCCGAGATGAGTTCGTGATTGAGGCCGTGCGGCTGGCCACGAGCGCTGAAGTGGTACCGGCTGTTGGTGTTCCGGCCGATATTGCATCGGCTCTGGAGCGCGTTGTCCATCCTGATCAAGGTGGTACGGAAGCCGTTGCGGACCTCGAAGGCGAGGACGATATTCGCGAAGAGGACGTGGAGCACTTGCGCGACATGGCCAGCGAGGCACCCATTATCCGCCTCGTCAACCAGATCCTGCAGCGTGCAGTCGAATCCCGCGCCTCCGACATCCACATCGAGCCGTTTGAGGGCAAGCTCAAGGTACGCCTTCGAATCGACGGCATTCTTCACGACATTGAGGCCCCCTCTTCGCGGTCCGCGGCGGCAGTTATCTCTCGCGTCAAGATCATGGCAAGACTGAACATTGCCGAGCGCCGGCTGCCGCAGGATGGTCGGATCAAGGTTCGAGCCTTGGGCAAAGAGCTCGACCTTCGCGTCTCGAGCGTCCCGACGATGCACGGCGAGAGTGTGGTGATGCGTCTGCTGGACAAGGACAGCATTATTTTCGACTTCGCCCGCCTCGGTTTCGAGGGCAAGGTGCTGGATCGCTTTCTCGAAGTGCTATCGCTGCCCCATGGCATCCTCCTTGTCACGGGGCCCACGGGTAGCGGCAAGAGCACGACCCTCTATACCGCGCTGTCCAGGCTCAACACGCCCGAGGCCAAGATCCTGACTGTTGAGGATCCCGTCGAATACGAGCTGGAAGGCGTGAACCAGATCCAGGTCAAACCCCAGATCGGGCTCGATTTTGCCGCTGCGCTGCGCAGTATCGTTCGTCAGGATCCGGACATCATTATGATCGGCGAGATGCGGGATCTGGAAACGGCACAGATTGCCATGCAGTCGGCTCTGACCGGGCACCTTGTTTTGAGCACGTTACACACGAACGATGCTGCGGGTACGGTGAATCGGTTGCTCGACATGGGTGTGGACGATTACATGCTGACCTCCACCGTCAACGGCGTCCTGGCTCAGCGTCTCGTCCGGCGGCTTTGCCCCGACTGCCGTGAAGAGCAGTCAGTGCCCGATTCCCTGCGAGACGAGTTGGCCAAAGCCCCCGGGGTGTCCGATCAAGGGATTCGAATGTGCAGGCCGGTAGGTTGCGAGGCCTGTTCCCACACGGGGTACCGAGGGCGTCTGGCCATCGTCGAATTCCTTGTCTTGACCGAAGAAATTCGCAGTCTGGTGATGCGTCACGCGACCTCTCACGAGATTGATCGTGCCGCGAGGGCGGAGGGTATGCGGACCATGTATGAAGATGGTCTGGAAAAGGTTGTGCGTGGCGAGACAACTCTGGAAGAGGTGCTTCGGGTAACATCCGACTGACCATGCCGACGTTCTACTACAAGGTGGCAACCTCGAGCGGTGAAACCGCCGAGGGTGAGCTTGAGGCAGCGGACGAGGCGGCTGCCGTTACCCAGCTCCAGGCGGCTGGTCACATTCCCATTCGGGTCGCTGCCGGGGGCGGCATCAAGTGGGCGTCCTGGTCGACCGGGGGGCGTTTGCGGTCGCAGGAGCTGCAGATCTTCACTCAGGAGCTCGCTACCCTCCTGGCGGCGGGCCTTCCGCTCGACCGTTCCCTCCAGATCCTTATCGACCTTGCCGATCATCCGCGTACGCGCCAGGTGACATCGCGCATCCTCGAATTCGTCCGGGGCGGTGGCACTTTGTCGGATGCGCTAGAAGCGCAAACCGGTACGTTCTCCAGGTTCTATGTGAACATGGTGCGCGCCGGGGAGATGAGCGGGAGTCTCGATCAGGTGCTTCAGAGATTATCCGATTATCTTGTCCGATCTCGGGAGTTGCGGGACAGCGTTGTCTCTGCGCTTGTGTACCCGGCGATCCTTTTGACGGTGTCGCTGCTCTCGGTGCTGATCCTGATGATCTTTGTGGTGCCGCAGTTCACGCAGCTGTTCGATGACGCAGGGGAGGCGCTGCCGTTGCTGACGCAGATGGTGGTGGGGGCGGCCGACTGGCTGGGTAGTTACTGGTGGAGTATCCCGCTGGTCATTCTCCTGAGCGGGGTTTATATGCGCCGCCAGTTGGGAAATCCGGTTTCGCGCGAGCGCTGGGACCGGTTAACCCTTCGCCTGCCACTAGTCGGTGAGCTGGTGCGGCGGCTCGAGGCTGCGCGTTTCAGTCGGACGCTAGGTACGCTGCTGGGTAACGGCGTACCGCTTCTTTCTGCGTTAACGATTGTGCGCGAGACTCTAAGCAACCGGTTGATGGTGCGTGGCGTTGATTCGGCCATCGAAGGCCTGCGTGGCGGCCAGGGGATGAGTGAACCGCTCAAAGAGTGCGGCCTGCTCCCCAAGCTGGGAATGCAGATGATCCAGGTGGGAGAAGAAACGGGGCAGCTTGAAGGGATGCTGATTCAGGTGGCCGACCTGTATGATCGTGAAGTGCGTACCGCTGTACAGAGGATGCTGGCGCTCCTTGAGCCGCTGCTTATCGTGACGCTCGGAGTTGTGATCGCCTTGATCATTATCTCGATCCTGGTAGCCATCGTCAGCGTGAACGAGCTGGCATTCTGAGATCCGCCGGGTGTATTCGATGTGGGGGAATGGATTGATTATCTCCCCGTGCCGCCTACAATCACCATCCCGGTGCCCAAACTTTCACGCCAAGGCCGCTCAGGCAGGAAACAAAGATCCATGAGTCATCTGCAAGTCCGCACGTCCCGGCGCTCCGCCGGTTTTACCCTGATTGAACTTCTGGTGGTGCTCGTCATTCTCGGGCTGCTGGCCGGTCTGGTGGGGCCGCAGGTCATGCGGTATCTCAGTGATTCCAAAACCCAGACAGCCGCGTTGCAGATACAGGAAATCGAGTCAGCCCTCGATTTGTATCGGATTGATGTCGGATCGTATCCCACCTCGGATCAGGGTCTTGAGGCGCTGGTCAATGAGCCGGAAGGCGTTCGGAACTGGAACGGGTCGTACCTGCGGCGCAGCCAGGTCCCGCTCGACCCCTGGGGCAATCCCTTCAACTACCGCAGCCCGGGCGAGCATGGCTCGTTTGATATCTGGACCTACGGCGCCGATGGGCAGCCGGGTGGTGAGGGTGAGAACCAGCCCGTTACCAACTGGGATTAACGCGGAAGCTTCTCCACGGCGTTACGAGCAACGGGCGTGAAGGCGAGCCGCTGCCCTGTTGTTTCGTGGTTTCCGCGATCGGACTGCGCAGAGTCGGCCCGACCTGTCTGCCTGAATGGTGAGATTTCGTCCTGGGTTCCGAGGGTGTTGCGTGGTGTGGGCTCCTGATGGCTCGACGCGCGCGCGGGTTCACGCTCATCGAACTGCTCGTGGTGCTTGCCATTCTGGCTGGCGTTGCGGGTCTGATGGTGGTCCAGTTCGAGGGCGCCCTTTCCGGCATGGAGACTCGTGCTGCTGCCCGCGATGTGGCGTCGGCGCTGCGGGCTGCAAGGGGACGTGCGATTGCGACTCAGCAGGAAACTGGCGTGGCGGTGGACGTCGAGCATCGGCGGTATCGACTGGTTGGTTTTTCCGGGGAGAGCACCCACACGTTTTCGAGCACGATCGCCGTCGAGCTTTTCACCGATCGCACGTCACTGCTGTCGGAAACCGAGGGTTTGATCCGCTTTTTCCCTGATGGGTCTTCGACTGGTGGCCATGTGACGCTCACCTCCGACGCCGGACAGTACACGATCGAAGTCGCCTGGCTGACCGGGCGGGTGCACTTGCGTCCCGGGCCTCCACCGGACAGTGGATGATGGCCAGTTATAGCAAACAACAAGGGTTCTCCCTGCTGGAAGTCCTGGTCGCGTTTGTTGTTATGGCGCTCACGCTGGGGGTTCTTTTCCAGGTGTTCGGGTCCGGACTTCGGACGACCACGGCGGGTGACGAATATGCGCAGGCGTCTACCCTGGCCCAGGGGCGCCTGGCGCTTGCTGCCGACACGCCTCCTCTGGAGGCGGGATCTCGGAGCGGGCAGTTCGAGGGAACGGAGTTTCGCTGGGAGCAGGAGATTCGCACGTTGCAGATGGACCTCCCGCGTCCGGAAGGTGTAGCCGCCTATCACGTGTCAGTGCGTGTCTGGTGGCCGTCCGGGCGAGGCGAGCGTGAGCTGGTGCTCGACACTATCCGGCTGCAGCAGACGCCATGAAGCCTGTGGTGTGCTCGCCCCGGTTCAGTGAGAGTCACCGTCGCGCCAGAGCCCGAGGGTTTACCCTCATGGAAACGCTCATCGCCCTTGTGGTTTTGAGCCTGATGCTGGTGATCCTGTTTTCCGGGCTTCGGATGGGGGCGGGGAGCTGGGACGCGGCCCAGAACCGTGTCGAGACGTCGACGGAATGGGCCATTGCTGCACGTTTTCTGCAGCAACGCCTTTCCTACGCCCTGCAGGTGGACTGGCATGAGTCCGAGGGCGGCCAGTCGGGCCTTGCGTTTATCGGAGAGCAAGAGCGGGTCGGTTTCGTATCGACACTGCCAGCGCATGTTGGGGGTGGGGGGCTTCGCTGGGTCGAGCTCGAAATTGGACGTACTGATCGCGGGCGGGGGCTGCTGTTGCGCCATAGCCTCTTCCATCCCGATACATTCGATGGAGGCGAGCCTCGCCGCCGCGACACGGAGCTCCTGCTCGAGGGTGTGCAAAGCCTCACGGTGCGGTATTACGGCCGTTCCGGTGACGAGGATTCATATCGCTGGCACGATCAGTGGGGGGGCGAAGACATGCCGCACCTGATCGCGCTGCTGCTTACGCGGGATGATGGCCGGGAACTCGTGCTGGCGTCTCGGTCCGGGCATCGCCCAGCCGATACCGGGCCGCTGTTTCCGTGGGAGGTGCGATGACCACCGCTCATCGTGTCCTGGCGGGGCGTCGATCTCGGTCCGGGATGGCGCTGATCCTTGTCCTGTGGATTATTACGCTGCTGTCTGTCGTTGCGGCGAGTTTCTCGCTGGGCGTCCGAAGGGACGCCGGGGCGGCTCAGCATCTTGTGGAGGAATCTCAGGCGCGTGCGATGGCCGAGGCCGGGGTACGGCTTGCGATGCTGGGGCTGGCGCATCCTGCTCGCGAGCAAAGATGGGCGCCCGGGGAGGGTGTGCGCCGAACGGTATGGGAAGGAGTCAGTCTCGAGATCGAACTTGCGCTGGAATCCGGCCGTATCGACATCAACGAAGCGCCGCGGGACTTGCTCGAGGCGGCGTTGGCCGAGGCAGGTGTTGAGCCCGAGTCGATGCGCGAAGCCATTGCCGGTCGCATCATCGAATGGCGCGGGGGAAGTGATCCCGATGGGGGTGGGGTGTCGGAGTACGCTCGGCTTGGGCTCGAATACGGCCCCGCAGGGGAGCCGTTCCGTGCAGTTGAGGAGTTGCTCTTGATCCCCGGTATTGGCGGCGCTGAGTTCAGGGCGCTGCGGCCGATGGTGACCACGTTCTCGGGCGCTCGGGGAGTCGACCCATCGCAGGCGCCGCCTGAAGTCATTCGGGCGCTCCCCGATCTTGACCAGGAGACCGTGGATCGATGGCGGGCGGATCGGGCGCGGGCACTTCGGGAAGAACGTCAGCCACCGGACCTGGAGGCGCGTCATGTGGTTTCGGGTGGAACGGAAGTGCATACTGTGCGGTCCACGGCTCAGCTCCCTTCCGGTGCCCGCTACACTGTGCGGGCGGTCATTCAGGAAGCGGATTCAACGGATCCAGAGCCGTTCCGGATTATTCACTTTCGTCAGGCTCACTAGGGGGGGGCGTCAATCCATATGCGCATTCGCATTGATGACTCGATGTCCCCCGTCCTGAACATGTGCCCGAAGCGGCTGCGTGCTCTGCCGGCCTGCGGTCGGCTTGCTGTTCGTTTTCGGTTCTGTAGCGATGCTGGAAGCGTTCTATGCTGAACCTTTCGGTGCTTCGCCCAAGGATCCTGCAATGGCAGCAGCAGGGGGCTACCTTCCTGCGCTGGTGGTTGCGGGAGCTGGTCGGCCTGCTGCCCGAATCGTGGCGGGGTCACGTACACTTGGGCCGCGACGAGCTGGTGTTGCGCTGCGATGGTACGGCGGGTGTCCTTGAGCGTCGAAGGCTGGCCAGCTCCGAGGTCCTGGCCCGTTTCGAGGCGCACGATGACTCCGAATCTCGGCCTGCGGGCCTGCCCGATGCCAGCGATCCCGCCTTTAATGCTGCCCGGCTTGAATGCCGCCGCGTTCTGGAGCTGACCAGGGCCTCCGGCGCCCTGGTGCGGGATATCACCCTGCCGCAGGCGGCCAGTGCCAACCTGCAACGCGTGCTTGAATACGAGATGGACCGGCATACACCATTTCCGGCCAGTCGCGTTCACTTTGGATACCGTCTCATCGAACAGCTTCCGGCGACCGGGCAGATCCGGGTGCGCCTTGTGGTGATTCCGCGCGAAATGCTGGACGCCTGGTTGTTGCGGCTGAGCGACTGGGGGCTGTATCCCGAAGCCGTCCGAGCTGCGGGCGAGTCGGACGTGGATCTCCTTCCGGCTGATCTTCGGCGTCGAAGGGGTGGCCTGCCTGGCCCGAATGTATGGCTCGCCGGGGTGATCGTCCTTCTCATCGCGGCGATGGTGGTGGCGCCGTGGTGGCTGATGCGTGATCGTCATTCGGATCTGCGTGTGGAGCTCGAGAGGCTCCAGTCCCAGGCCGTGCAGTCGCAGGAGTTACGGGAACGGCAGGAAGAGCTGCGGCAGGAGTTGACCCGGTTGCCCGAGCTCAAGGCCGAGTACCCGCCACTGGCCGACTCGGTGACCGAGTTGGCGCGGATCCTGCCCGACCATACCTGGCTCACTACCTTCCAGTTTCGAGGGGACCGGCTCACCCTGCACGGAGAGTCCGATGCTGCATCGGGCCTGATCGCGCTGATAGAAGCGTCGCCCTATTTCGAGCGTACGAGTTTCACGGCCCCGGTCAGCCGTGACGATCGGGGTCGTGAGAGCTTCCAGTTGACGACCCGGTTGCGCCCAATGGCTGAAGTGGGGCCGGCATTGGACCGTGATGCCCCCGAAGAGGTGGTCCCGATCGCGCCGATGGGTAGTGATGTCCCGGTGCCGTTGGAGGGCGCGCCATGAACCGACTGGAGCAGTTGCAGCCGAGGGAGAGGCGAATCCTGGCGGTAGGGGTCCTTGTGGCGCTCGTCCTGATCGCGCTTCTTGGGGGGGTCGTGCCGATCGTACAGAAGCTGGCTTCGACGGCCGAATCGGTCGCCAGCGCGGGTTTTCGGCTGGAGCGAGTGCAAGAGGCCGCGGCGCAACTCCCAATCGTTGAGGCGGAGGTTTCGGCGCTCGAAAGGGCGCTCGACGATCAGGGGCTGACCCAGCGGGAAACGAGCGAGTCCCTCGCCACGGCGGCCCTTCAGGAGCGTGTAACGGACATCATCTCGGCAAACGAAGGTAACGTGCAGTCGACCCGGGTCCAGTCCGCTTCCGAAGACGGCGGCCTGCAGCGTATCGCTGTCCGCGTACAGTTCGAGGCGCGCACCGAGTCGCTGGCCGGTATTCTCGACGCGATCGATCAGGCGCGACCCCTGCTGTTTGTCGACAACATCAACGTGCGCGCAAGCCGCGAGTTCGATCGACAACGGCGGGCCGACTATCGGGGCAAGACCGACGTGACCATCGAGCTTTCCGCCTACTGGAGGCCCGAGCAGAGTGACAGTTCTGCCGCAAACGGCGGCGGGGGGGCATCGTGAGGTTGCGTACGTTCCTGATCCTTGTTGCCGTGTTGCTGATGTTTGGGTTTTTCGCCCAGATAACGGGACTTCGGGTTTGGATGGATCAATACACGCCCGACCGCCTCGTTCAGGACGACGCCGTGCCGGAGGCCGATCTCGCGCCCCTGCCCATGCCGGATGCCTCGGGATGGCCGGAGCCGGGCAGCATGGCTGCTTTCGTGGATCGTCCGTTGTTCAGCCCTTCGCGGCGTCCGCCCGTTGACGAGCCGGAAGAAGGCGAGTCCGAGGAGGACGCGGCCGAGGAGGACGAAGACGCGCCGCTGGCAATCCAGTTGCGCAGTGTGGTGATGACTCCGGACGACGAACATATCTGGGTGCAGCGCGAAGAAGAAGAGCGGTTGCATCGCCTGCGGGTCGGCGACGAATTCGAAGGATGGGTTCTCGAATCGCTCGATGCCGGAGCGGCCGAATTTTCCAGCGAAGACAAGACTCAGCGTGTACCATTGCGTCCGCAGCGTTCCCGCTCGCTGGGTATCGACCGAGTACCGCTCGGTCAGCCGGCTCCGCCGCTGCCCTGATTCCCCGCATGTACCCCCGGGTCCGGAGGTCATGCGGCTGCCGCGATCCACTTGGCGTAAGGCACGCCCAGAGAATGGCTATGAGACGAACGCGTAACAGTATTTTTGGAGTCACCGTGGGGTTTGGCAGGCTGCTCGGCGCTGCCCTGCTGGCCGCCGTGCTTGCGGGTTGTTCCGGAATGCAGCCGTCGGACGCACCCGAAGATCGGGGTTCGATCTCTCCGGGGGTACTCGAGGCGCTGGAACGCGGTGATGCCCCGGCCTCTGCTCCTGCTCAGGATGTCCAGCCCATCGAGCGCCCTGACGATGAGCCTGCCCGCGATCTGGTCCAGATCTATCCGGGCACCGGTGAGCTGTTCGATCGCGAGGTGGCGGCTGGCAGCATCGCGCTGAGCGACGAGCCTGGCGAGTACACCCTCAACTTCGAAGATGCCAGCCTGCGCGAGGTCGCCAACCTGATTCTCGGGGACATGCTGGATCGCAACG
Organism: Thioalkalivibrio sp. ALJ4; assembly: GCF_000377225.1. NCBI lineage: Bacteria > Pseudomonadati > Pseudomonadota > Gammaproteobacteria > Chromatiales > Ectothiorhodospiraceae > Thioalkalivibrio > Thioalkalivibrio sp. ALJ4. The sequence goes on from NZ_KB897917.1 coordinate 836,833, forward strand.
TGCTGATTGATCCCGCAGTCGAAGGCCGTGTAACCCTGCAGACCACTCGCCCCTTGCCGGAATCTTCGCTGCTGGCGGTCCTGGAAGAACTCCTCCGCATCAATGGTGCCACGCTTGTTGAGGGCGACGGTATGGTCAGGGTTACCCCGCGGGCGGGCGCCCTGCGTGGTCAGGCAACGCCCCGCCTGGGCAGCGACCGGGCAGGCCTGAACGTTCGCATCGTGCCGCTCGAGTTTATTGGCGCGGCCGAGATGGCCACTATCCTCGAACCGTTTTTGAACGAGGGTTCCCTGATCAGGGTCGATGGTGCCCGCAATCTGTTGATTCTGGCGGGTACCCGGCGCGAGCTCGCGAATTGGCAGGAAACGATCGACATCTTCGACGTCGACTGGCTGTCAGGGATGTCGGTCGGCTTGTTCACGCTCCAGAACGCGGATGCGGTCGAGTTGGCCGAGGAGGTCGACCAGCTCATGAACGCCGAGGGCGAATCGCCGATGGCCGGCATGTTCCGGGTGATCCCCATCCAGCGCCTTAACGCCGTGATGGTAGTGACCCCGCAACCCCGCTACCTCGAGGATGCCGAGACCTGGGTGCAGCGTCTCGACCGCACAAGGGACATGCAGGCCTCCCGCCTGCACGTGTATCGCATGCAGCACCGCCGCGCGAGCGATGTGGCGGAGGTTCTTGGTGAGGTTTTCGGGGCCGAGACCGGCACGGCACGACAAGAGCGTACCGAACGGGATACCCGCGGCGGGCTGGCACAGGGTGCGGAGCCCGCGCTCATCGGCAGTGGCAACGGGCGCGAGGGGCAGCAGGGGTTCTCCGATCTCTCGCAGCAGGACGCGCGTGCGAATGATCGCGGTAATCCCGGATCGACCAGTAGTGGTGTGGGCGGCAACTCCGGAAACGGCGCCTCGAACCGCGATGACGACGACAATGGCCCGCTCTCGGGTCGTACTCGTATTGTGGCCGACGACGGCAACAACAGCTTGCTGATTTATGCCAACACACCGGACTACGAAGTCCTGGAGCGGGCCCTGCGGCAGCTCGACATTGCCGCCCGCCAGGTTCTGGTGGATGCCAGCATCATTGAGGTGACGCTCGAGGACGAGCTTCGCTATGGCGTGCAGTGGTTCCTGGAGAACAGTGTTCGGGGCTACCAGGGGCAGGGTATCTTCGGCCGCAGTGACTCCCTGTCGCGTCAGTTTCCCGGGTTCAACTACTCCCTGGTCGACAGCGCGGGCCAGGTGCGGGCCGTGATTAGCGCCCTCGCCGAGGACTCCATGGTCAACATCCTGTCGACGCCTTCGGTCATGGTGCTGGATAATCACAGCGCGACCATTCGTGTGGGTGATCAGGTCCCGGTCCGGACCTCCGAGGCCACCAGCGTGGTGACCGATAATCCTGTGGCGATCAGTAATATCCAGTTCCGCGATACCGGCGTGAACCTGCAGGTTACGCCGCGTGTGAACGCGGGCGGCATGGTGTCCCTGGATGTGTTGCAGGAGGTCAACGATGTCTCCGAAACCACATCGTCCGGGATTGACTCGCCCACCATCCAGCAGCGGCTGATCGAAAGCTCCGTGGCGGTGCAAAGTGGCGAAACAATCGTCCTCGGCGGACTGATGCGTGACCAGACTTCCTCGGGCTTGATCGGCATACCGGGTTTGCGGCGCCTTCCGGTGCTGGGGAACCTGTTCTCCACCACAACGGAGACCTCGCGCCGTACCGAGCTCCTCGTTTTGCTCACCCCCCGAGTGGCCGAGAGTTCCGGGGATACGCGCGCCATCACTCAAGAATTCAAGGAGCGCATGCGTGGCCTGGGCGGCCTGCGCGAGCAATGGGAGCGCCAGCAAGTAGGGAGTGGTGCTGCGTCGGGCGACACGCCGGGCGCACCCGAACCGCAGCCCCTGGAAGGCGCGAACTGAGGGCCGTTCCCGCTCCGGATGGAACGCGCCATTTTGGGGCGGATGGCGCATCGAATGCGTGCATTCGCAGGCCTGAGCCAGGTGTTGCCTCCCTCAAACGGCAGGTGTCGTAAAAATGTCACCTTCTTCGCGCAGAATAAGTAGAAACCGAAGCTCGCGGGTGTTGTTTTTTGTCAGCGGCTCGTGTAGCTTCCACTCGAACCCGTCGGGATTTCCTCCCGGGGTTGACGGTGGTCCCGAACCCGCGCGGTTGGCGGGGCCGGAAACGGAGAATGGTCTGGTAAGGGGGCGTATGCCTCCCGGTCCCGCAAGGGCCCGCCGTTGGCCAGGCACTATCAGGGGATTTCGTGACCTAGTCGACAAACTGCGCATCCCGAGGCCTCATGTATTAGTTGCACCCCGATTCCCATTGGGGGATTGCATAAACTGAACAGTGTGGCTTTAATACGGACTCGGGGTCGCAGGGCGATCCGGCAGGGGTGGAAAACCCGTGAAGTAGTATTTCCATGTTCACGAAGAAGAGGGAAACTCGAATGATCTTCAAAACTCGCAAGCTTACGACGGCCCTGCTGGCCGCGGGGCTCATGTCCACCTCTATGCTGGCGTCCATGCCAGTGCGGTGACTGTGTCCGACAACGGCGCCGGCAGTGCTGCGGTTGTGCCGTACTACACCATTAACGAAGGCTGGCGCACCCTGCTGAACGTTACCAACACCACCGACAACTCGATGGTGATCAAGGTTCGTCTGCACGAAGCCCGCAACTCCCGCGATGTGCTCGACTTCAACGTCGCCCTCAGCCCGCGTGACGTCTGGACCGCCTGGATCAGCGCCGACGAAGACGGCCGTCCGGTCCTGCGCACCGAAGACACCTCCTGCACCATCCCGCTGAGCGTTCGCGACGAAGGCGCCACGGCCAACGAGCTGGCCTACTCCGGTACCTTCAGCGATCACACGGATACCGACGGCGACATCAGCCGCATGTCCGAAGGCTACATCGAAATCCTGACGATGGGCGAAGCCGAGGCGGGCGCCGAAGATGACGAAGACACCCTCCCGTGGGCGGCCAAGCACGTTGACGGCACGCCCCGCGACTGCGGCATGGTCGATCAGGCCTTTGTTGCGGACGCATCCTGGGCGCCGGCTGACTTCGGTTCTACCATCCCGGGCGAACAGGGCTCCGGTGACCCGGCCGCTCGCGGTGAAGGTGGCTATGGCCCGATCACCAGCAGCACCCCGCTGAAGGTCAATGCCTCGCTGGTGAACCAGCGTCGCGGTATTGCCGCGGGCGTCGAGTCGCTGCACCTGGCGGACTTCGGCAACGGCGAAAACTTCATCACCGCTCAGCAGTTCCCGTACTTCCTGGAGCCGACCCTGGTCTCCGGCGACACGCTCTGGTCCATGGATGGCCTCGACGACTTCACGGCGGCGATCGGCAGCAGCACCGTGGCCAACGAGTGGGCCTCCAACCCGCAGACCGGTGCGGCCACCGACTGGGTGCTGACGTTCCCGACCAAGCGTTTCTACACCGACGTGGACCGCGGCAACATTCAGGCCGCCTGTAACGACTACCGGAACACCGGTACCGGTGGCGGTGCGTTCGATGATGGCTCGGCTTGCCCGGCCAACATCTTCGGTAGCGCGACCTTCCAGGACGACGATGACGGCCAGGCCGTGATCGAAGTTGGCTACGACATCTACGACCGCGAAGAGGGTAGCTTCCGCGTCGAGACCGATGGCACCACCGTGTCCCCGGCCCCGCCGCCCGAAGTGACCATCGACACCCTGATCTACGAGGCCAACGTGGTGAAGATCGCGCGCAACGCGAGCGAGATGGAATCCGCGCTGAACTCCGCGATCGCCCGCTCGGTGGATACCAACCAGCTGGTGTCCAACTCCAACACCGGTTGGGCCGAGATCTCCTTCGATTCCGCGCTGCCGGTTACCGGCTTCATCTTCAAGCAGCGTGACTTCGGGGATCCGAGCCGCAACTACGGTCAGGCGACCGAGCACGCCTACGACACCAACGAGCCCCGGTAAAACGGAGCCTGGTCTGTAGGCAAACCTCAAGTCGGTTTGATTGAGGGTGTCGCGGCCCCACGGGTCGCGACATCAATAAAGGCCGTCACCTTCGGGTGGCGGCCTTTTTGTTGTGGCGCGCCCGAGTATTCGGGTCTCAGGGTGGGCGCTTGAGCAAGACGCCAGGCGGTCCTTGACGGGCCTGAACGGGAACCTTTTTCTCCCGTGTGACGTCACGTACACTCAACATTTTTATCTGTAGAGGATTCCATGAAACGCACTGCACTCTTCGTCGCCGTCTCGTTGCTGGTGCTCCCCGTGGGGGCAAGCGCTACCGGTACCGATGATGCCGATCCTGTCGCCTCCGGCCCGGGAGTGGTCATCGAACGTTCCGATCTGGCCAACGAGCTTCGGATTATCCCCGAGGATCAGCGCCGGGAGCTCCTGGAAAACCCCGAGGTGGGCCGCGACCTGATTCATCAGATGTACTTCCGCGGTCGCATGGCGGTGCTCGCCGAAGAGCTGGGATACGCGGACGAAGAGATCGTGCAGGCGCAGATCAAGCGGCTGAAAGAGCGGTTCTATCGGGAGATCGTCCCGCGTCGCTTCGTCGAACAAATCGAGCTCCCCGACTTCTCCGACGCGGCCCGTGAGTATTACGACGCGAACCTGGACGACTTTATGGTCGAAGAAGAGCGCCGCGCGTCGCACATCCTGCTGCGGGCCCCGGACGATGAGCGCAAGGAGCGCCGGCGCGAAGAAGCGGAAGAACTCCTGGCCAAGCTTCGCGATGGCGCCGACTTCGCGGAGGTGGCACAAGAGCACGGCGAGGACGGTACCCGGCAAATTGGCGGTGACCTTGGGTATTTCAAGCGCGGCCGCATGGTCGAGGAATTCGACGAAGTCGTGTTCGGTATGGAGCCGGGCGATGTCGAGTTGCTCGAGACGCGTTTCGGGTTTCACCTCGTGTATCTGCGCGACGTCGAGGGTGGCGAGCCTCGGGCCTTCGAAGAGGTCGAGGAGCGCATCAAAGATCGCCTGCGCGCCGAATACGTCGAAGAGGAGCTCACCTCCTACCTGACCTCGGTTGGCTCTCCGCGTGACGCAGAAATCGACGACGAGGCGATCGTCGCGGTGATCGAATCGATGCGTGAAGAGCTGGAAGATCAGGAGCCCGACGTCGCTGACGAGCTGATGGTCCCGGAACAGCCCTGACCGCAGTCCCGGGCCGGGGCGATGTCCGCAGGGAATCGTTCCCGACCCGGGCCCTAACGTTCAAGTGATGGCGTATACCGCTTTTTCGTGAGCCAGGGTTTCATGTGGGCGCCAACGCAGATGCCGATGTCACCCCCGCTACCAGGGGTGCCGGACTGCGAGCGTTGATTCTGTGCGTGCGACGGGATGCTGTTGGAGCCCAGCCCAGGCCAAATGAAGCACGGATGCCAACCCCACGAAACCAGTCAAGCAGGGCCCGGTCGCCTGATGTTGACCAAGAGCAGGCGTTACGGCTCCCTGGTGCAGAATGGCCGCACGTCAGTCGCCGCGCGTTGGTTGCCCGCCAAGCCGATGAATCCGTATTTCCGATTCACGGCGGGGCACGTGCGTCAGTGGCGCCGATGGCGGATCGATGTGGCTTGCCGCCTGACTGGCGGCTTTCCGGGAGCGGAACGTCTCGCTCCTGCGCCACCTCTCTGGGTGCTCGCACACCCTCTTCGTGAATCAGGAAGTGCGCGATGGAAGCAAATTTCCGACAATCCGACCATAACCTGTTTCGCTTCGCCAGCGTGAGCGAGCCGGGGCCCGCGAACACGGCGCCGTGGTTTCGGCTGGATGATGTAGCGACCTACGATCTCCCCGGTGGCCGCTGTCTGCTGGTCAATCGGCGTACGGGGCATCGTGGCGAACTGCCCGCTTCTTTCCTGCCCTTGCTCAATGATCTACTGGTATTCCGCACGCTGGACGATCACGCGCGCGCGATCCATGCCAGGCTCGCCGCTAGTCAGGTGCCGTTCGAGCAGGTCGCGACCGTCGTCAACGAGCTGAGCCGCGCCGGGATCCTCGTGTCCGCCGGAACCTGGCTGGAGCATATGGACCCCGGGCCCACCGAGACGGGCCCCTGGGCCTTTGTCCTGACGACCTGCGACCGGCCAGGCTGGTTCGCTCGGGCCACCGAGAGCGCCACCCGCCACCTGGCCACCGCTTTAGCCCCACAACGAATCATCGTGATCGATGATTCGCGGTCGGAGGACTCAATTAGCCAGAATCGGGCTCGTGCGGTCGAGCTCCTGGACCCGCTTGGGTTCCCGGTGGACTACTGGGATCGTGCTCGCCGGGAGAGTCTCGCCCGACAGCTTGCGGATGCCTTCCCGGCCGAAGCCGAAAGCATTCGCTGGCTGCTGGCGCCCTCCGCGCTCGATCAGTCGGCGCAGACCTTTGGGCAGGTTCGCAACCTGATGACCTTGTTGACGCCCGGCCTTCGGATCATCGCGATGGACGATGACTGCGAGCTGGCGCCGCGTGTGCGGTCGGATGCCGGCCAGGAGGTCCAGCTTCGCCGCCTTTCCCGGAGCCACGACGCACTGGGCTCCGTAGAAGAGCTCATGAAGGGTTCGGAGCGGCTGGATGTCAATCCACTGCAGCAACATCTCGACGCCCTGGGGACTCACCCGTTTGATGCTCTGGAGCGCCTTGGTCAGGCAAACGAGGACCTGGGCTGGCTGCAAAATGCCGATGCCCCCACCCTCGATCACCTGTCGCGGGCGACCCGAATTGCCGCCACCCGGAACGGGCTTGCGGGGGATCCGGGAACGCCGGATGAATTGCCCTTCTACGCGCGCTCGGGTGATGCGGCGCTGCGCAACACCGATTACTTCAACCGCTGTATGGACGAGGGCGACCCGCAGCGCATTTTCTGGCGCACGCTTGCTCGACCCGCGATCTATTTCGATCCGGCGCTCATGAGTATCCTCCTTGGATTGGACAATCGATCGCTGCTCCCCTGCGTGCCGCCTGCGGGGCGTGGTTCCAACGACGATGTGCTCGGAGCGCTTATGGCCGGAATCCACCCGGACCAGGCTCGTTTCGAGTTCGCCTGGGCGCTGCCTCATCGTCTCGATGAACCGGCGCCCTGGCGGCATCCCGATGAGCGGGACAGCAAGGCGCTTGCCCCGCCGGTGGAGCAGCTTGGCGATTTGCTTCAGCAGTTCGTCGCCGGCCTTCAGGGGACGTCGGCGGATAGCCGACTGACCGAAATCGTCGCGTACCTGCGGCGTCTGGCCCGGATGAACGATGCGGATCTGCGCAAGTCGGTCGACGAGTCGCGCGTGTCCTCTACTGCATTCCGGTTGCGCCTGCTGGCGCCCAACCTGGAGGATCAGCGCATTCAGGGCAAGATGCGTGATGAGGTCCAGCGCTATGCGCGCAATCTGGAGGACCTGATGGGCGCCCGCTGTGCTCCGGACACGACATGGCTCCAGGCCATGCGCTCGAGCTGCGCCGCCATGGCGGATGGCCTGCGCCTCTGGCCCCGCCTTCGCGAATATGTATCGTCGGAGAAGCCGGTTTGAGCTTGTGTATGTCTGCTGGACACACCGCGCTACACCGCCTGGGCCTTAGCGCTCTTGCCATGAAACCGGCCCCTCCATCTGCTACGCAACCCTGAGGATGTGATCGCATGTTGCGGCTGATTGGCATAGGGGCTCAGAAAGCCGGCACGACCTGGCTTCACCGCCAGTTGGCGCGGCACCCTGCGGTCGAGTTTCCGGCCGGCAAGGAAGTCCACTTCTGGGATCGAAACTTTCCGGATCGCGGCGAAGAGGCATACCGGGCGTTGTTCTCGGCCGACCCGGATCGGTGCGAATGCGACATTACTCCTGCGTATTCCACGCTGCGCGAGGACGCGGTGCGCGCGTGCTATCGCGCCGTACCGGAAGCCGGTGTCGTCTTCGTGCTGCGCAACCCGATCGAACGTGCCTGGTCGTCGGCCTTGATGGCGCTGGGCCGGGCCGAGATGACGATCGACGAGGCTTCGGATCAGTGGTTTATCGATCACTTTCGTTCGCTTGGTTCGCGGCTGCGCGGGGACTATGCTCGTGCCCTGCGCCTGTGGCGAGGCGCCTATGGCACGGGGCGGGTCTGCGTACTTCGCTTCGAGCAGATTCGGGAGGACCCGCAAGGTCTGCTGCGGCAGGTCTCTGATCTCGCGGGTCTCGACTGGCACCCGGGCTGGACGCCCGACGCCCTGAGCCAGCGGGTATTCGCGGGGCAGGCGCATCCACTCCCCCGGCACCTGAGGGACGTGTTGTGCGAGCTCTACGCCGATTCGGTGGAGGATCTGGCGGGCGAGATCGACTGGGACCCTCGACCGTGGCTTGAGTGACCGGGCCACAACGGTACCACCGTGTACCGCTTGCGGTGGCTATCCCGGTACACTGACGCGCCGCGCGCGAAAGGGCCGATCAACGACCGGGGCGCCGTGTATGGTGCGCCAAAAGATCGTTAGTACCGCGCCTGTGAAAAGGCGGTGGCGAGCGCCCGGCGCATGTTCTGGCATCGCAAGGGCGATACCGGTTCACGAGCTCGGCTGAAGTGGCCGCGTGCCTCGGAAGCGAATTTTGCAGGGAGTACTCGTTGAAGCTGTTTGTGCATATCCCCAAGACGGCCGGCACCAGCCTCCGGTATCGACTGAAGGCCAACCTCGGATCCAGACTGGCCTGCGACTATGGTCCCACTCACCCGTCGACCCATCCGGAGCTGAAAGCCCCGGCCGGACGTTCTCAGGGTGAACTGCGCGCGGCCCTCGAGCGCGACGGTGTTTCAGTGCTTTACGGGCACACCCGTTACCCGCTCTGGAATGAGGCCTTCTCAGCCGGAGAGGTCATGTCGATCCTGCGCCACCCGGTGGACCGGTGCATCTCCCATTACCAGCACTATCTGTCCCATGGTGGCGCGCCCGGCGATTCTCTGGCGACAGGAGTAATGACCGGCGAGCTGTCGCTGCAGGAATTCGCTGCCGCCATTCAGCAGCGGAATCTTCAGGCCCATCAGTTGGGTATCACGGAGGCCTCCTCGGTACGTTGGGCGACTATGGGTTGCTCATGACCAGCGAGGATTTGTCCTTTCGCCTTGACCTGGCCGAGCACCGTAACCGGGGCCGGCGCAGCTTTCCGGTGAGCAACGATGATATCGACGCCATCCTGGAAAACAACGCCCTGGACATGAAGCTCTACGAACTGGTGCGTCAGGCCTGGCGCGAAGGCTACTGGGACTGGGTGGTGCCGGAAATGTTGCGGCCATCCCGTCGCTGGTTCCGCTGGCGCCATTTTCGCCGGGGGCGTGCGTGAACGACCCCGTAACGCAGCCGAGAAATGGCGGCTGGAAGCAGCGCGTTCGCGCGGTCTATTCTCGTTTGCCGTTCTCTTCGTCGCATGCTCGCAGCTACCTCGCCGTGAAGGTTCGGCGGGTATGGATGGCCGTCCGGCGGCTGTTTCCTCGGCGTCCACCGGAGCGCGCGGATGAATACCGGCGCTGGTGGCGGCGATTCGGGCGGGTTTCACTTTCCCAGCGCCTCTGGGTGCAGCGGCAGCTTCAGGGGAAGCGGGCATCGCCGGTCCTCGACGTCGTCGTCCCGCTGGCGGCGCACCAGACCGAGTTCCTGAGCGGTACAGTGGATTCGGTACGGCAACAATTGGGTGGCGGCTGGCGTATCTGGCTCGTAGTGCAGGACGCGGGCGCGTTTCCGGCCTTTTCCGGGTTGCGCCGAAGTCGAGGCGATGGAGTGATCGTGTGGGTACGGTCCTTCGCCGAGTGCGTCGAGCGCCGGGAACGGGAGTCGACCGAGCTCGGGCAGCCAGAGCCGGCGGTCATGTTGCTGGAACCAGGTGTCCGGCTGCATCCGCTCGCGCTCTGGCTGATCCGCGACACCCTCGCGCAGCGCGCCGACGCCCGACTGGTGTATACGGACGAGGATCGGCTCGACAGACAAGGTCGACACTATGACCCGTTTTTCAAGCCGGAATGGAATACCGATCTCGCCCTGGGTCGCAACCTGGCTGGCGGTTTCTGTGTGGTCCCCGGGGGACTGTTCCAGGCAGCCGTTCGCGCCGACGAGTGCGGAGGTGTCCATGCCCTCAGTCTCTTCGTGGCAGCCAAGGGAGAGGATGGGCTGGTGCATCTCCCGCGTGTTCTGCAGCATCACCTGACCTGCGGGCTCGGACCCGCCGACGCCGATGCGGTACAGCGATATCTGTCACGTCATCACTGCGCTGCGACGGTGGAGAGGTCCCCTCTGGATCCGCAACGCATTCGGGTGTGCTATCCCGTCCCCGGTCCTGCTCCGCGCGTGACGATGATCATCCCCACGCGCAACGGTCTGGACGTTCTGCGCCCATGCGTCGACAGTATCCTTGAGCGCACGGCGTACCCGTCCTACGAGATCCAGATCATCGACAATGGCAGCGATGATCCCGAGACGTTGTCCTACCTCGACTCACTGGCGCAGGGCCCCTACGCGGACCGCGTACGGGTGTTCCGCGATGATATCCCCTTCAACTACAGCCGCCTGAACAACCGAGCGGTCGCCCGGTGCGATTCTCCGTTGATCGCGCTGGTCAATAACGACATTGAGGTGATCGACCGCCACTGGTTAAACGACATGGTGGGCCATGCCCTGCGTCCGGAAACGGGCGCGGTCGGGGCGCGCCTGCTGTTTCCCGATGGAACGATCCAGCATGCCGGGGTTACGGTGGGGTTTGGTGGCGTGGCGGGACATTTCATGCGTTATACCCATCCAGGCGAAGGCCGCAACGCGTCGCGGGTTCTGGATGCACAGGAATTCACTGCCGTGACCGCGGCGTGTATGGTGATGCGCCGCGAGGTGTTTCTGGAGGTCGGAGGGCTGGAGGAAGAGGGCCTGCCGGTGGCCTTTAACGACGTGGATCTGTGCCTGAAGCTGCGCGCACATGGGTACCGCAACCGGTACACCCCGTACGCGTTGTTGTTCCATCACGAGTCCGCCACTCGGGGGCCGGAAACGGCGAGCCCCGAAAAGCGCGAACGCGCGGCGCGGGAGGTGGCCTTTCTGCAGTCGAGGTGGGGAACACAGGGCTACGAAGATCCCTTTGGCAGCCCGAACCTGTCCACTACCGACGAGCGGGGACGATGCAGTTTTCCTCCCCGCACCGGGAGATTTGCGGGCCGCCGGGAACTGAATGCCCCGGAACTCGCGGGTGGCCGCGCGAGGGGGGAGTGATGCCGCAAGGAGAATGCGTGAACGACCGAACCGCCGTCATTATCCTGGGAATGCACCGTAGCGGGACGTCGGCATTGTCCCGTGTGCTGAACCTTCAGGGCGCGGACATTGCCCGAAACCTGCTGCCACCCTCCGAGAACAACCGCACCGGCTTCTGGGAATCCCGCGACCTGGTGGAGCTGCAGGACGAGGTGCTCAACCGGCTTGGACAGCGCTGGCAGAGCCTGCATTCGCTGCCCGACAGGTGGTGGGAACGTGAGGACATTCGCGAGCTGCGCGCCAGGTTGCGGGACTACCTCGAACAGGATTTCGCGGACTCGAACCTGTTCGTGATGAAGGACCCGCGCATGTGTCGCCTGATGCCCTTGTGGGAGGCTGTGCTGTCGGACTTTGGCGCCCGCGCGCGCGTGGTAATCATGCTGCGGCATCCCGCTGAGGTTGCCCGCTCGCTGGAGGCACGGCGCGATATGGAGGTCCCGTATGGGGTCGGTCTGCGCCTCTGGGAGCGATACATGCTGGAGGCCGAACGGTCTACCCGGCACCTTTCCCGTTGCTTCGTGAGCTACGACGATCTGCTGGCGGACTGGCAGCAAACGGTTTCGGATATCGCCAAGCGGCTCGGGATCGCTTGGCCGCGTTCGCTGTCCGAGAGCTGCCCCGAGGTCGAGGCCTTCTTGTCCGAGGGACACCGTCACCAGCGTGTGCTGGACGACTCCGGCATCCCGGCCTCTGTCGCCCGCCTTTTCCAATCTTTGGGCGCATTGACCGGGCAGCCCGATGAGGATGCAGAGAACCAGCTTCAGGCGCGGGCAGCCGCCAGTGCTGGCGAGCTGGAGGCCGCATCCGGTTTGCTGGAGTCGTATGATCATTGGCACTGGCAATCCGAATTGCGTCGGCGTGCTCTTGTCGACCAGTTGCGTGAGGCGGAATCCGCGCGTTCCCGAATGCAGCGTGAGCTCGACTCGGTTCGAGCGCGGCTGCAGGCATTGGGTGAACAACACAACGAGACCCGAAAGCGGCTGAATGACCAGTCCGCTCAGTTGCGGCTGAGTCACCGGGAGCGACAACGCCTGCAGGCAGAGAAGGATGCGCTCATGCGGTCGCTCTCGTGGCGGGTGACGGGCCCCCTGAGGCGACTGGAGCGCCTTGGGCGCCGGACGGCCTACGCGCGGCACCTGCGCGAATTGCGCCAGATAGGCGTCAAGCCGACGGAATTCGATACCTACGAGCGGCTTCGCGACTCCGGCCTTTTCGATCGAGACTATTATCTCGAGCAATACTCCCAGGTTCGTGAGAGTGGTCTGGACCCTCTGCTGCACTATCTGCGGCACGGGGTCAGCGAAGGACTGAAGCCCAACCCGTGGTTCGACACCTCCTGGTACATCCGGCGATACCCCGACGTCGCCGCTGCCCGTACGCATCCACTCCTCCATTTTGTGCAGCACGGCGCGACCGAGGGCCGCAATCCGGGGCCTGGTTTCAATACCCTGCGGTATTTTTCCCGGCATCCCGAGGTGTCCGGTAGCGGGCTGAATCCGCTGGCGCACTACATGGCGCACGGGGGTGGCCGTGCCAATGGGTCCGTCGGCGAGGACGCAGCGGACTCGGAGCCCGCGTGGTCGGGCCCAGGTGGCGCCCCCGCCGGTGCTTATCAGGACTTCAGCGGCTTTGACCGGCTGTCGATCTTCACCCTGACTCTGGATGCCCCGTTCTCGGAAGAGGACCGTCGCGTGCTCGGCCACATGAGTGGCGTGCAAAAGCATCTTGCGATGCGTTTCGAGCAGACCCCGAGCACTGCGTTGGTCTCGATTGTGATGCCGACTCACAACCGTGCGTCCTGCATTGCCGCGGCCATCTCCAGCGCGCTGGCGCAATCCCATGAGCGTTTCGAGCTGGTCATCGTGGATGACGGCAGTACAGACGCGACCGAATCGGTCGTGCGAGGGTTTGACGACGAACGCATTCGGTATTTCCGGATGGAGCGCAATCGCGGGGCCGCGGTCGCGCGAAACCTCGGTCTGGAAAAGGCGCGTGGCAAGTTTGTGACGTATCTCGATACCGACAACACGATGGAGCCGGACTTCGTCCGGATTCTCCTGGGTGTGCTGGAGTCCGAGCCCGAATTCGATATGGTCTACTGTGCGCAATCGCTCCTTCGGGGGACGGGCGAGGGCGCGATCCAGGAAGGTGTCCGCTTTGCACAGTTCAGTCGGTCGCTACTGGAGAACCGCAACTTCATCGATCTTGGGGCAATCCTGCATCGCCGCGAACTCACCGAGCGTATTGGCGGTTTCAACGAGTCGATGCGGCGACTGATGGACTGGGAGTTCCTTCTGCGCGCGACCGAAGCGCGTGCGCCAAAGCCGGTGCCCTGCGTCTTGAGTACCTATTTTCACGATGCGGCCGAGAATCAGATTACGCGCGAGCGGCCGTTTTTCGAGGCCCTTACGTTCGTCGACGAGTATCTCGCGCAGGCGAGACTGTCGGACTTGCTGGGGCCTGTCGGGGTAGACGGGGTCGAGCGGATGTACCCTCCCCGCCACAGACCTCAGGTGGACGCCCCGGCCCCTGTCAGCATCGTGGTTCCCTCATATGGTTGTCTGGACTATCTGAAAGTCTGCGTCGAGGCTGTTCATCGCTTCACGGAGTCGCCCTTCGAGCTGATCGTGGTAGACAACGCATCAGCCGACGATGTGCGCGACTACCTGCGTGGGCAGGCCGAGGCCGGGCGTCTGCGGTTGATCCAGAACGACAACAACCTCGGGTTTACCTACGCCGTGAATCAGGGGATCGAGCTGGCCGCTCCGGAAAACGATGTCATCCTGCTGAACAATGATGCGGTCGTAACACCCGGGTGGGCCGTGGCCCTGCAGGCCGCCATGCGCGACGTCCCCAATGCAGGTCTGATCGTGCCCCGCCAGGTGTTGTTGCCCGGGACCAAAACCATTGACGTGCATAATCCGGTCATGGATGCGTCCAGGGAAGCGGACGTCAATCTGTCCCTGCATCATGACAATGTCCTGCAGGCGGGATTGGGCCATGCAAAGGGGTATTTCGGTTTGTCTTTTGCGCCCTTCTTCGCCGTGTATATTCCGCGCGACACGATCAGTACGATTGGCCCGCTGGATCACGAGAACGGGCCCCACTATCGTTCCGATCGCCTGTATTGCGAAGCCGTGCGGCAGATCGCCGACAGGGCCATCGTGTACACCCCGCACTCGAAGGTCTACCACTTCTTGCAGAAGGCGACGACCGACCTCAAGTCCGCGGATCCGGAGGGGTATCAGACTCTGTTCGTGCGCAATGAGTGGTCGGAGGTCTCGGGGCAATGACCTTCAACCCGTGACGGCTCGCGCACGGCTTGCAATGCTGGGTCCCGTTCGCCACGCTACAGTTGGCTTTCTCCTTGTCGACAACGAGCGTCGCTCGCTGCGCGTAATCCCGTGGAGGGCACCCCGGGTTCCTAGCCCCTTCGTCGCGCCCCGAACCAATCATGGGCGGAGCGTAGAACCACTACCGCTGTTCGGCGTGCCTTGTCCCGGTAAACCTGCGCCGCCTAGCGAGCGCGTATGTTGATCAGCGCCTCCCTAGCCTGTCTCGCGCAGCGAGACCCATACCAGACAATTCTTCTCGGTCTCGAGATGTCGCCTGAACCCTTTGCGGAGCTCGGCATTCGTCAGGATCCCTCCTTCGAAAACGTAGTTAAAGTCGGCATCAAGAACCGGCTTGGCCAGGAGATCGAAAAACTCCTCCAGAACCTCTGTGGCCAAGATGTATTTCGCGAATGACATCTGTGATTGGAGAAGTCGTGGAGACCGGCCCTCGCGTTCCTGAATGGTTTTGAAGGTTTTGATGTGGCTTATAAATTCCTGGGAGAAGAAGTTCTTGTTCAGGTTCTTGTCGAGTTTGTTGAGGAGGCTGTCCACGCGGACACCGATGGCACCCGACCGGAGCTCGATATCGTAGCGCGTCGTTTTCCCTGTGCCCTTGACTCCACAGATCAGATTCACGGTTGGCCGCCGGTTTCCTGCATAAAACGTGGCGACATCCCCTTGCCATCGCGAGCCCCGTATCTTCCGGAGCGTGACCGACGCGAACAGCTGCCTTATCAGCCCTTCTGCAGCAATCCAGCCACAGAAGTCTTCTGAATCTACCCAGTCAAATTCCGTTGACACCGAAGACAATGCAGGAGTTGCCAGGATCAACTCGCTGGAGTTTCCGGAAAGCTCTTCAATATTCCGCGCGGTAGCGCGCGAGAGCGACTCCGTGTGAAGTATGTCAACGACAATCAGGCCGGCTGCTCGGATGCGATCGGCGAAGACCTCGGCAAGGCGGGCGCCCGGCACGATTGTTCCGAGCATCAATTTTGATGGCGTTTCTTCTGGCGGTTCCGCTGTTCGCTCTATGACTTGATGGTAGAACTGCTTTTCACTCAGGTCGGAGAGTATCAGGATGGAATCGCCAGGCTGGGGTTCGATCCCGTACCGTTCTTTAATGAAAACTGTTTCCCAGTCAACCATTGTTTTGCTCCTGCGGTTCCGGGCCTTGAAATATTCAGGTGACTTCTTGCCGGTTATTTTGTGGTGCTCGAATCTCGTTTGTGACCTTGGCGAGAAGCGATTTGGCCTCAGCGGAATAATGGGCCAGGAATCGAACGGTAGGTCGTTCGGGAGGGGAATGATCTGGCGTGCGCCGGTGAGACGATGATTAGAGGGCGCTCAGCGCCACCCGAGTATCATGAGGATTTTCATGATCCGGTTGTCGCGACAGCTTTGCCGGTAGACGGGTGTCCGAAGCGCATATTTCAGGCGTTCCAGCATGCGTGAACTGCCGGCCCTGGCGACGAATTCCTCGCAAAGTCTCCTATTGCTGGTGGGCATGTTCTGGCTATGCGTGTCGAGCAGTTCTTGTGCCTGTCTGACCAGCGGTGTTTTTCCTCGCGCCCGGAAACGGGCGATGCGGTCGACCCAAGCCTTTGTACCCGTTTTCGCTCCGACGAGATTGTCGCGATGCTGTCTGTAGTCGAGGGTTGGTACGGGGTCATGGATTACCTGCCCGCAGGCGGAGATAACTAGATAGGCCCACCAGTCGTGCATGGCCACGTGTTTCATGTCGGGGCGGGCCGCGTTCAGGAGATCGATGGCGGCGCGATTCAGGACCATTGTGCAGCCTTGGGCAATGTTCTGAACAAGCGCGTTCGCCAGTCCCGGGCGATAGCGGTCCTGGGGGATCTGTTGCAGGGGGACGCCCGCGTGGCTGACTCGCCGAATGGCCGAAAAGTACAGCGCTGGGACGTCGGTGGGGAGCTCGGAAAGTCGCTTGATTGCGCGTTCCAGCTTGTCAGGGTGCCACCAGTCGTCCTGGTCACAGAAGGCTGCGAATGCGGTGTCGGAAGAAGCGGTTTCAAGCAGCCTGAAAAAGCTTTCTGAGGCACCGACATTCTCCCCGCGCTCGACCTTGATCCAGTCGTGCGCGCGGGCGAGATCGTTCAGCAGCCAGAGCGTCGAATCCGTTGACCCATCGTCACGGATGCGAAGCACCACGTTGCCTGCGGTTTGAAGTCGAATGCTCTCGATCTGCTCGGCGATATATCGCTCGCCGTTGAACGCGGACAGGAGAACCTCTATCCGGCGATGGTTGGTCATGGCGCCTCCGGAGCGCGGATGATATCGGGGAAGGCCGTGGGCGCCAAGGTCTTCTTTGTCTTGTTTCTGTATCGGTTGGGGCAGGGCTCGCATCCCGTTCTCGCAGCCAGTGGCCGCCTGGCCTCCGTACCATTGGCGGTCGGCCCTGCGCAGCGCGCGGCGAAAGGCACGCTGCGCCGTGTAGAATGCGGGCTTTCGATCCAGGATTCTGTTCCGCGTCGGAGCCCCGCCACTCAACGTCGGCGAGGCTCCGGCTCAGCCTGAAACACCTTGGTTTTACGAGGAGTCCGGGTGCCCGAGCCCCTGATGCAGTCACATGTTCGTGGTCGACCGCCCGCCGAGGTGGCAGTCGTCATCGTCGCCTTCAACAGTGGTGCCTGGCTGGACCGGGCGATAACTCGCGTGCTCGAGTCTACGATTCCGGTCAGCGTTATCGTCTCGGACAATGGTTCTACGGACGGAAGCATAACGCGGGTACGGGATTGCTGGGGTGGGGATGACCGGGTTCGCATTATCGCCCATGGTCGAAATCTCGGATTTGCGACGGCAGTCAACCGCGCCATCGAGCAGAGCGACGAGCCTACGGTCCTTTTGCTGAATCCGGATTGCGAGGTGCAGCCGGAGACGATCGAGCGGGTCCTTGATTCGCTACGCGGGGATATTCGGGCCGGGATGGCCGGGCCGCGAGTCTGCAATCCGGACGGCAGCGAGCAGGCGGGATGTCGACGGCTCGACCCGACGCCGCAAAGGGCGTTGGAGTGGGCCTTTGACCGCCCGTTGCGCTGGCTGGGGCGCATTCCACAGGGCTTCAACCTGGCCAATCATCCGCTGCCGCCGGGGCCTGTGTCGGTCGAGGCGATCTCCGGGGCATTCATGTTGGTCGAACGCGAGGCAATACGCCGCGTCGGGCCCATGGATGAAGGGTATTTCCTGCACGGCGAGGACCTCGACTGGTGCCACCGTTTCCGTGACGCGGGTTATCAAGTCTTGTTTGTGCCGGACGCGATTGCCACCCACGCCAAGGGCACGAGCAGCAGTGGCCGCCCGATGCGCACCGAATGGCACAAACACCGGGGGATGGTCCGCTACTACCGCAAGTTCAGTGGTTCCGCACTGTCGGACCGCCTTGCGCTTGCGGCTGCATGCCTGCTTGTCTGGGCGCACTTTGTGCTGGTGTTGCCCCGCCTCTTCGTCTGCCGATTACGATCACAACGTTTCGTCTGATCCCTTTTCGTTACCGACATCTTACCAACGCCCGTAGACCGCCTGCTACCAAGGGGGCTTGGGTGCGCGACCATGCGAAATATCCATGATGGGCAATGTCTTGTCCTATTGAGCTGCTCCAGGAGGTGCCGCAGCCTCTGGGTGACAAGTGCCAGCGTCTTGAGGCTTGTTAATCGTGTGCCCCCCTTGTTTCCCTCGGCTGCATCAGCGATGCTCGTGCAATGACGCTAGTTGCCCAACCTTTCGCGTGTCTTTAGTCAGTCGATCTATATCACATGTTAACCGTGGGCATCCATTTTCTTGTGTCCTGTTATTTATAAAAAACTGTAAACAGCAAGTGAACCTTGTTAAAAAAGGCGGCTATATGGATCCTCGAAGGAAACTATTTCTCCACGTTGGGTGCGGGAAGACCGGGTCGTCTGCTTTGCAGAACTGGCTTCGCGAGAACTCGCGACAGTTATGGAATGAAAGGATCTCATACCCCTTGCACGCACAGGAAAAGGCCCGATCATGGTCGATTATAGGTCAGCGTCGTCGAGATGGTTACGAGATTACTTCCGGCAATGGTGTCCGACTCCATGAGGCTGCTTTGTCCGGGAATGCGGGGGAAATTATTGAGCATGACATCGGCTCTGGCGGGCGTGACATTTTGTACTCATCTGAGCGCTTGCAGAATATCAAGCCAAGTCAGCTTGTTCGCATTAGAGAAAGTGCCGAAAAATTTGGCTTGGATACGGTAGTAATAATTTTTGTCAGAGATCTATACGATGTAATGTATTCACTGTATTTGCAGCTGGTTAAGCGGCAAGGCTATGCTCGGGGATTTCATGAATTCGGGCTGGGTGTTGGTATGCCTCAGCAGTTCAAGGTATTGCGTGATTATGAGGGCATTTTTGATGATATTCGTGTTTTTCACTACGATTCGGAGAGAAAGCTGGGTATTGATCGGGCGTTTCTTCGTGCGCTGGGCGTGAGCGCTGACCGCGTGCCGCCCATGGACCGTCGCACCGTTAATCGATCGTTGAGCGTTGTGGAGGCGGAGGTTTTGCGCAGGGCGAATGGTGTTGTGGGGGGGGTCGTGTCCGACGGGGGGCGGGCCTTTAGTACAGATGTTTCGGATTCCATCATTTACAGAACGCCAGAGCGCGAGACAGAGGTCTTTCTTGATTCAGACGTTTTGGAAAGCTTTGAGAGCCGTTTTGGCGAGGAAGTCCGGCGCGTGAATGAGCGTTATTTTGGTGATCATCGGCTTAAAATATTCTCGCCGGAAGGAAAGAAAGTTGTCACCGAGAGCCCTTGTGTTGAAGAGGCCTTTGAGGTTGTGTTGAGAAAGCTGGTAGAGCACACCAATGCGGCTCCACCCGGAGGGCTGATGAAACGGTTAACCGGTCGTCAGGTAAGGCAGTCAGTGTCGGGCACCGCGGTGGGGGCAACGAAGCCATCCGGCGAAATAAGGAATCCTGGTGGTGGTAATAAGCCTCGTTTCCGGGGGTGGGTCGATCGCGCTGATGGCCGTGGATTGTGGGGATGGGTGACTCGATGTTCGGATCCTTCGGACGGGTTGGAAGTGATAGTAATATTGGATGGGGTCCCTGTGGGGCGGGCCCGGTGTGAGCGTGAGCGCCCAGATGTGGCTCATGCGGGCATTCACCCCACGGGCAAATGTGGATTCTCGTTCAAGTGGCCCGCCGGAGCCGTGAGCCCGGGGCCGCACGATGTTGAGGTACAGGTGCTTGATGATGTGAGCTACCGGTTTCAGGGTAGATTTGTGGCGTGAATGGTTTTCATCCGCGCGCTAGTGCAATCGGGAATTCGGGGGTGGTGGTGGGTGGTGGAGTTCATGAGTTACGGCACGGCGCTGGGCTACGGTGGTGAGCGCGCGCACGGCTATGTCGTGCCGTGGTCCAGGGTGGCCGGACGGCCGTGAACGACCCCCCGTGCGCCCGCAATGGGCGGTTCGAGCACAACGGGGCTGGATTCCGAAGTGGCTTGATCGGTCGGGCGGAGCCTGCGAGTATTCCGTATTTATTTGGGGGGTTTGGCGTCGGAGTGCCTTTGCTTCGCCGGCAGGCGAGAGTCTTTCACTTGATGGTTCCTTCGGTGCCCGTCACGGAAACGGGCTAGACCTCTAGGGAGACGCTGATTTAATCGCACGTCCGCGTCGGTGCCCCCTGTTTTCCGAGACAAGGCGCGTCGTGCAGCGGGTAGTGGTTCTACCCGCAAGCGGCGCAACGCAGGATCGGGGAACAGGGGGCACCAACCCCACAAGCTATCGAAATCAGGGGCTCGGCCGCCCGTTGTTGATCAAAAACGGGCGCGCACAGCGTTGCGATTCTTTTGTGCAGAATGACTGCACGGCAGTCACCGCGCCTTGTTCGCACGCAAAAGCGACTCGAGCGCGGACGTGCGATTAAATCAGCGTCTCCCTAGAACAGAATGCCGGGAGAGAGAGGTGACGTGTGGTGACAAGACTTGGCCCTGAGGCGTTGTTGGGGCAATCCAGCCGCTGGTCGGGGCAGTTTGCCGAGCAGGTGTGTGGCTCGGGGCTGGGAGAAGGTTCGTGTGCGGACTTTCATGCCCCCTGGCAGGCACTGCGAAAACTCGGGCTGGCGGCCGGACCTGAGCGGCATGAGGCTTTTTTCCGGACGGAGCTCGCACGCCAGGCCGTGGCCGGAAACCGCAGGGTGCTGATCGCGGGAAGCGCCGACTTCGGGATGCTCGAGATCGTGCATCGGGCATTTGGGGATCATCTCCTGGAGCCAACCGTTGTCGACCTCTGCGCGACACCGCTGATGCTGTGCGCCTGGTATGGGGCGATGACGGGACTGCCTGTGCGTACGGTTCGCGGGGATTTGAGCGAGCCCGATATAGGGCGGTCCGGGGCTTTACCCGCGTTGCCTGAGGACGAGGAGTTTGACTTGATCACCACGCATTCGCTGTTGCGCTACTTTGATTCGGCGGGCCGCCAGAGGCTACTGCGCAATTGGTACCACCGGCTTCGTCCTGGTGGCGCGGTGGTCACCGTGACCCGGCTCTCGTCCTCGGTGTCGGCGGTTTCCGAGATGCAGGCGAACCAGTTTGTACAGTGTGTACTGGACGCCGCCAGCGCGCAGCGCTGTGAACTGCCAGCCCGGCAATTGCGGGACTGGGCTGGGCGTTTCGTTCGTGCGGGGCACAGTCACCCCACGGGGTCCGTCGAAGAGGTTCGCGCGGCGTTCGAAGGGGCGGGCCTTAATGTGCAGCGCCTTGATGTGCGTACCCTGGAGGGTGCGGTAGGGGCCTCGGCACCGGGGACCGCCCAGGGCGCGGAGTATGCGGAGATTGTGGCGGTGCGGCCATGAGTATTCGGCCGTCTCATGGGCTGCGCGCGGTGGTCGAGGCCAACGCACCTTTGTGGGGTGCGGAGGCCGAGGTCTGTCGCACTTATTTTCATTCGCCCGCCCGTGATGCCACCACGGATCGCCTGTGGATTACCCGCCAGTGCTACAAGGAACTGATTGATGGCGCCTTGTTTCGCATGTTGGCAATGCAGGGGGATTTCCGACTGGACGAGCTGACACCCGGAGGTGTCGCTGCGGACGAAGGGACCTGTACCGAGCTCGCCCATTTCCTAGCCTATGCCGAGGCGTTGCGCGCGGTAACGAGGGATTCGTCGGCGTCGATCGACATGGCCTCTCTCCTGGCCGGCAACTGGCCCGAGAACGAACAACTCATGGCGTTGCGCAAGACGCATCGCGAGGCTCGGCCCGATCTGGGATGGCGGGCCCACGCCTTTACCGAAGGTGGCTACTGCACGCTCTACAGCACCGGTATGGAATTGGCCCAGCGCGCAGACGCTTCGGCGACTTCCGGCGAGAAGGCCATCGCTGCTGCCAGCAAGCTCGTCTTCGAAGACGAGTGGGAGCATATGCTCGAAGGTATTGCCGGCTTGGGTCAGGACCCTCTGTCCGATGAGGACTGGGTGCAGCTTCGCGATATGACGGTCCAGCAGAGCAGGCTGCGTATCCACATGCGTAACGGTCAGTTCGGCTACCCTGTGGGCGAGGGACGAATCGCCGAATTGCTGGCCGGGAAGGCTGAGCCCGTAAGCTTCGACTGGGGACGCGCGGGCTTTATCCCTCCCGCGTCCGACGAGCTGTGAGCCGCTGCATCGGCGCTCGCGGTTCGCCCGGAACGGGCAGCGCGTCCAGGTAAGACCAGGCCACCGTCGGGCTGGGGGCCGGTTGACGGTCAGCCATAGTTCCCGGGGGCGGCCAATACATGGAACTACGTTCCCCTCAGGGTATCCAGTGTGGCCTGGAGCAACTCCTCGCGATCCTTGCAGCTTCTTAGCTTGTCAGCCATGGCAGTGCCGGGTGCGGCCTGCAACGCCGGCCCGCTCCCGTCGGAGACTTGTAGCACAGGGCCTGCGCAATGCGGTAGCAATGCCGAGAGGATTCGCGAAAAGGTTTGCTCGCTGGAAGCGTCGCCTTCCTGTTCTGCCGGCGAAATGTGCGTGCCGGCCAGGACCAGTGCATCGAATCGATCAAAGGGCAGGCCGCTGCGAACCAGCTCTGCGTCATTGATGGCGACCAGCAGGCATTCGGTCCGTGGGTGTGACAGGAGCATGGATCCCCCATGGAACAAGCTCGACCGCCCCGGAGCCATGAGCTGGTCCCGCAGGAAAACCCCGTGTGCATCCAGCCGTCCGAACGAGGACCCCTTTGGCATCAGCCGGGTTGCGATTTCGGGCGATATGCCGGTGTTATCCGGGGTGTCGCCCAGCAGCACCACGATCGGCACACGGCCCCGGCCTTGGATTAGTCCGCTCAGAACCCGAGGGTATTGCCTGGTCGAGGTGGTTTGCCCCATGTCCGGTTGGGCGTTCACCTCGTAGACCCAGGCATCGCCTTCGAGCCAGCTTTTGCGGATGTCGGGGATCAGCATGTCGACTCCGCACAGGTCGAGTCCCACCGCGGCGGTAGCTCGAACGGCCAGCTCGGCATTGTCCGGATGAACATCGTCGAAGACCGCAATCGGCGTACCGCCGGTTGCGATATTGGCAGTCCGCCGCAAACGTACGAACTCGCCCGGCTGGGGCACGCTGTGCTCGGACAACCCTGCTTCGGCGAGCAGTTCGCTTGCTTCCCGGTCCAGGACCAGTTTCCGGCTCGGTGCTCGTGTGTTGCGCCCTCGGCGTGGGTCGGTGTTGAGCAGGTCGAGCAGTTCGGCCACTGTCCGCTGGCCATCCCCTGTTACGCCGCCGGGGACGCGTTCGACAGCCCATATGAGCTCGCCCTGAAAAACGAGCAAGCGATAATCGCGGCCTTCCACGTAACGTTCGACGAGGATGTCATCTGAATGTTCGCGTGCTCTGGCGTAGGCCTGGGGAACCGACTCCGGCCCCCGGATGCCAGCAGTGACCCCGACACCACCGTCCATGTTCGCCGGCTTGATGACCACTGGATACCCAATCCTGGAAGCCGCCTCTCGTGCATCGTCGCTGTTTCGGGCGGGGAGGTGCGGCGGTACAGGAACTCCGAGGCGCCGCAGAGCGATCGCCGCGAGACGCTTGTGACGTGCCAGACGCACGGCGATGTTCGAGGTTGTATCGGTGAAGCCGGCGTCGATTCGGCGAGCATGGATGCCCTGTCCGAACTGGTAGACCTGCCCATCGATACTCGCAACGGGGATGTCCTCCGAGAAAGCCGCGCGCAGAAAGCGTGGCAGATTGGACGCAGGGGCAGCGAACTGTCCCATGAACTCGAGCAGCGTCTCGAGCCCTTCCAGGCTGGGGTCCTGCGGGTCTCCCGCCGCGGACTGAGCAAGGGTTTCGATCAGCCAGGCGACGGCCCTTTCCGTAGCGGGCTGGGCGTGGGCACTGGTGGTGGCTGCCAGCCACCAGCGGTGGCCTTCACTGCCCACGCTTACGGGCTGCCCCGGTTCGAACACGGACAGACCTGCCACCTGTTGCAAGTTGAATACCCAGCGGAGCACGAACGCTGTCAGTTCTCCGGGGTCGGCCGAAGACAGCGTGAACGAATCAAGCGGAGACCAGAAACGCTCGGACAGGTCTGCGGCCAAACGCTCCTGGAGAATGTCGAGGGCATCGCGTGAAATGCTTCCTCGATTGACGACGACGGGAACCCAGCAGGTGGGATGACTGAGACCCAGTGTGTACCCCTCGACGCGTACGGAGGGGGCGGCAATCTGCATCGGGGGTTGTGGCGAGCTCATGGCTCCCTCCTGGACAGGGCGATGGTTGGACACCGCTCGGCTAGTTCATAAGTGCCCCAGCGGACTGACTCGACGTGCAGCACATCGTTCAGGGTCGAGTGCAGTTCGGCCAGGGTGGGAAACGTGTATCGCGCGCGATTGCCCTGATAGGCATCGATGGTGTCGATCTCGGATCGGTGCCACGCGGACCTTCTCGCCAGATCCTCGCGGTTGGGGATAAGGCGTTCAAATGCTTTCCAGATGTCTTCGACGACGACCGTGGTATGGCTCGGATCGATCAGTGACATGGCAAGACGCCACTTGAACGCGTGGAACCCTTTAATGCGTCCATCCATGGCCTCGGCGCACACAGCGGCGGTGGATTCGGGTACGTCTGGCCGGACAAAACAGCGCAGGACGAGTCGGCCCTGCGGAGAGAGCAGCCGGGCGAGTTCTCCAGCCACCAGCCGGGTTTGCTCGGCTGTCGCCAGCACATTCAGAGCGCCATCCCCTGCGATTACGGCAAACTTTCGAGAGGGCAGCGGGAGTTGTTCCCAGCGGCCCCGCAAGGGGCGTGACCATATGCCCGGGTTCTCGGCCCAGACCGTTCCAATCATCTCGGCGCTCTGGTCGACGGCCACCAGGCGGCTCGCTTTTGGCCATCGATGCTGTGCCAGTTCGGGGGTAACTCCCAGTAGCAGACACCAGGGTGTTTCTCCAAACGCACCTTCGGCGTGCCCAATCTCCTGCCCGAGCATCTGCAGGTCCTCGGGCGAAGGCTTCAGGGGCGCCCCGACCGCATTCCATTGTGCGGCATGTCGCTGCCACACGCGGGTGTTGTCTCGGTCCAATCAGCGCCTCCCTAGGCGGTCCGTCGCAAAAGGGCTGCGCCCTCTGGCGGTACTCGAACTCGCCGTGTCCATTCGTACTGCCTGCAAATCTCGACCATGTTCCGGGAACGATAAAGGTGCTCGCCGGGTTCCCCTCTCATTGCGTAAACAACCGCCGCCGAATCCGCCGAGCGCACATAGGCTCCGAATATTTCCTGGAGGGTCAGCGAGCCAATGCCGTGCCCACGCGAGGCCGGCTGCAGGTAGAGGTTCTTGATCCGTAGCGCCCGCCCTTCGCGCATGAGACAGACAGATCCATGGAACTCGGATTCGTACTCGATCAGGAAACACTCCATTTTGCCCGTTAGGCACTTTCTGCGTTCCAGCTCCACCCACTCGCGAGCCAGGTATGAATGCCCATCGGAGAACTCCGCAGAGGCCTCGTGCAGGCGCAATTTTTCCAGCCAATCCAAGGGAGTTTCGATGGGGTGCAGGCGGATTCGTCCTGGCCGCGCGGTGGCGGCCCCCTGATATGCAAATCCGATCTCTTCGCGGCATGCGAAACCGGCCGCCGCGAGCAGTGCCCGCGGACCCTCGAAGTCCAGAGTATAAAGTCTGACGATCGGATTTCGCCTGGCGTGGTGTGCAGACTGGACTTCATCCAGCCATGGGGGCGGATCCCCTGTCCGTGACCGATCCTGGAAAGCCGACGAAGGGACTCTCTGACAAACGCAGCCAGCAGGAGTGTGAGCCAGGCCAGGCATCCAGGCGATCGAGGCGGGTCCGATACGCGAAACTCGAGCGCCCAATTCAAAATAGACCCGGTCGCTCTCGAACAGGTTGCGTGCGATTTCGTCTTTGTGCCGGATCATTTCGTCATAT
This sequence comes from Thioalkalivibrio sp. ALJ4, assembly GCF_000377225.1. NCBI lineage: Bacteria > Pseudomonadati > Pseudomonadota > Gammaproteobacteria > Chromatiales > Ectothiorhodospiraceae > Thioalkalivibrio > Thioalkalivibrio sp. ALJ4. The sequence continues at coordinate 862,803 of NZ_KB897917.1, forward strand.
TCTCGGCAAACGCCGATTGGTGTGCGCACTCGCGTTCGAGCGGGCACATTGGTTCAGTGTTTCCCCGATATCTGGTCGTTGCGCTTTGTCTCGGCAATGCGGGCTGCCAGCGCAAGCGAATATACGTCACGCCACGTTTTTCGAACGATCCGTCAATTCGCTACGGGATGTTCCGATCGTGGACTACGGTCGCGCTGCCCATGTGTTTGATGCGGCGAAGTTCGACGGCCTTCACCTGGCATCCTGGGTCCGACCGTTCGCAAACCGGGTGCGAGCATACCAGAGCCAGTTGTTGGCGCGGACGTGGCACACCAGCAATGTGTCGAGTTTGGTGTTTGTTCGTCGCGATCGACGGCGAGGTATTGGCTCGTCGGCAAGAGCCGGGGCAGCAGAGATCGCAAGTTCCGGCCGTGCGGGAAGCAGGCCTCTCGGCGACGGGGTCGCGGGTGAATAATGGATGGGGTTCGTGCAGAATCCTAGCCTGTTTCGCGATCGATTCCCGGGGGCGACCGCGCTGTGTCCACTTTTCTGTATGCATCGCTGGCGGGGTTGCTTGCGGCTCTGCTGGTGCCGGCGTTCGCCGGGCCGGCACGTCGGGTGGGTCTGGTGGACCGCCCGGGGGGGCGCAAGGACCATGTTGGTGAGGTCCCTTTGGTGGGTGGGCTGGCGGTGGTTCTGGCTTTTGCCATGGTCTGGGGCCTGGCGGGGATGCCGCTGGGGTGGCCATTGCTGGCGGCGATGATCGGGATGCTCTTGCTCGGGGCGCTGGATGATTTTCACTTTCTGTCGACCGGAGTGCGGCTTGTAGTGCAGCTTTCCGTGGCGGCCTTCGCCGTGGTTGTGGGTGGGGTGTTGCTACCCCATGTCGGCGGGGTGACGGGTGCGGTATCTCTGGGGCTGGGCTGGGCCGCGGTGCCGTTCACCATCCTGTGTCTGGTTGGCCTGGTGAATGCGATCAACATGTCCGATGGGCTGGATGGTCTGGCGGGCGGGATGCTGATGGTCATGCTGGGGTGGCTGCTGGTGGTGGGGGCTCTGGCGGGCCTGCCAGAGGCGCTATTGGCTCCGGCCATTCTGCTGGGTGCGGTGGTGGGCTTTCTGGTTTGGAACTTTCCGTGGCTGGGCGCGCGGCCGGCACGCGTCTTCATGGGCGATGCCGGGAGCATGGCGCTGGCATTGGCGCTCGGTTGGTTCGCGGTCGACCTGGCGTTTGCCCATGGCGAGCATGTGCCGCCCATGGTATTTGCCTGGGTCCTGGCCTTGCCGGTGATCGAGACCGCCTCGCTGATGATTCGGAGACTGTGGCGGGGGTGCAACCCACTGCAGTCGGACCGGGAGCATCTGCACCACTACCTGCTGTGGTTCGGGCTGTCTCGGCGCGCAGCGACCTGCTGGTTGCTCCTGGTGACTTTTTTGCTGGGAGGCGTTGGAGTAACAGGCTGGTTGCTGGGGGTTCCCGGTGTTGTGCTGTTCTGGGCCTTCGTAGCGCTGGGGTGCGTCCACCTGCTCATGATGGAGTTCGGTTTGCCGCGTCTTCGCAGCCGCCTGGATGTGCAATAGCTGGGTTATGGGGCCTGCACGCGAGCCGTCAATCCATTCCGCGGGGGGGTGTCCGGTGACATCAGGGCAGGTGCATCCACGCAGTGCGGGACGGCAGTGGCATGTGCTTATGCAGGCGCTGGTGGCCGGCATCGTTTCGCTGTTTCTGCTCGTGGGTGGCTTGTGGGTGTGGCTGGCCACCGGCGATCGGAGCGGCCATGTTCCGGGCGCCGCACTGGAGATCCCCGCCGAGACAATGAGCCTGGTGGAAGGCGAGGCGGCGGAGAGCGACGATGGGGTTCATCTGCTCGACACCGGGGCGCGTGACCGAGCGGCGCTACTGGTGACGCTTCCCCCCGAGCTATCCGATATCGCCCGCTTCGATACCCTCGAAATCAATTTGCACTCGCCGGGTCAGCGGCCAGGGCTGACGCTGATCTGGGGCGAGGTGGGATCCACCACCGCCCAGCACTTCCACGTGTTGCCCCCTGGTGAACGCATGGTTGCGTTGGAGGACGTAGCGGACTGGCTGGACGAGTTGGGTTTGCTTGGGCTTGGCCTTGAGGGTTCTCAGGTCGAGGGCACACGGCTCGAATCGATAGTATTGAGGGAGGCGAATCCCGGCTTCCGGCAGGTGCTGAGCGACCTGTTCAGGTCCTGGGGGCGGGCGATGCCGTTTTCCCAGAGCACGATTAACGTGATCCCCTCCTCCGGGGAGCCGACCTTGGTCCCGCCGACGCTGGCGGCGGCGCTTTGGCTCCTGGTAGCCCTGTTGCTTCTATCCGGCTACCGGTTACTCCGCCATCAGCCATTCTCGATAACCGGAGCCTTGGTGATCGCTTTGTTCGCGTGGCTGGCGCTGGATTTGCGCTGGCAAGTCGATCTGGTTCGCGAACATCGCGCCACCTGGGAGGCCTTTCAGGGCGTTCCGGCGGAACAGCGCAGTTTTCCTGCGCTGGGGGGCGAGGACTTGCTCGAGTTGACCACTCGGGCCCGGGCGGATTTCCCACAGGGCTCGCGTGTGCTGATCGTCTCTGGGGCCGACGGCATGGGGCTGTACGCCCGCTACCGGCTTATGCCCCTGGCCGGATCTGTCCAGGATGAAATCAGCAACGATGTTTTGCAGTTCGCGCGACCGGGGGACGGGCTGTTGCTGCTTGGAGGCGAGGCCGCATCCAATGTGGCCCGGTTGCGGCGGGAATTGCCGTTCGCCTACCGGGCGCGCTTTCCGCTGGGGGTCGGTCCCGAGCAGATGCGGGGACCCGGTGTCCTGCGAGAGGCCACATCCCGGGGTACCGCGGGTGGGCAAGTTTTCGCCTACCAGGGGGCTGCCTCGGACACCCTGGTAGGCCAGGCCGATCAGGCGTTTCCGGCCGCGGTCTATCGCGCCGTGGTGCGCCTGGAGGTGCCGGAGCCAGCGGATCGGATTCACTTTGAGGTGCTGCAGCGAGTCGGTGGGCCCGATGGAGGACGCTCCAGCGAGCCAATTGCCGAGCGCGTACTCGATGCGCTGCCCGAGCAGGGGGTGCACGAACACGCTATTGGATTCGGTCTGCCGACGAGAGGGGAGCTGGAATTCCGGCTGAGCAATCTGCCCGCGGGTACGCATGTGGAGGGGTTCCGGCTCGAGTACCCGGATAATGCCGATGAATGGTACATGACGTCGCATGAGGGGCAGCCCCCGCATCGAGCGGGGCGGCTGGTGATGTACAACGAACTTGGCCTGTTGCTGGAACTGCAGTGAAAGTCCCGGCTGGTACGCATCGACCCGGGGAGGGGGCTGCATGCTCGATGCACTGAGACTGACCCTGGCACTGGGGACCCCCTGGCTGGCCGCCAGCCTGCTGTTGCTGCGGGTGTGGCCGGCCGGTATGCCGGGTCGGTGGCCGGGAGTGCTGGGTGCGGGGTATTTCCTCGGCATGCTGGCGGTTGCGGCGGCCTTGCTGGTGGCGGAACGGCTGCTGGGTGAGTGGCATTACCCGGGCGTCCTTGCAGCCAGCGCCGGGTTGCTCGTCCTTGCGATCTGGCTGTGCTGGCGGGAGGCGTCACAGCCGCTACCGCGAACGGTAGAGCGTCATGCCTTGAGTGCTGGATGGCTTTCCGCGCCATGGTGGATCCGTCTGGTGGTGCTGGTATTGCTGGCCCTCGTCGTCATCCGACTGGGTGGACTCTTGCTGGAAGTGGTTCTGCGGCCCGTTTATGCCTGGGATGCCTGGTACTACTGGAGCTATCGAGCGCGCGGGTTCCTGGAGCACGGCGAGGCCGATGCCTTCGTGTCGCCCTGGACGATGTGGCGTGACAGTGTGGATGCATACGGGCAGGGATATCGCCACCCGGCACTGGTCTCGCTCATTCAGCTCTGGTCCGCGCTTGCCCTGGGGCGGTGGCACGAGTCGCTGGTCAATCTGCCCTGGTTCCTGGCGGGTGTGGCACTGGGGCTACTGGTGTACGGCTATCTGCGGCGTCTGGGCCTGGGTATTTTCTTCGCCATGCTGGGTGTCTACCTGACCCTGTCGGTTCCGCTGGCCGGGATGCACATCGGGATGGGGGGGTACGCCGATATCTGGATGGTCGGCGCGATGGCCATCGCCGGGCTTGGGCTGTTCGCGCTGTTCACCGAACGTCGCTGGCAGGAAGCCATTGTGCTGGTGCCCGCCATGCTCGCGATGCCGTTTCTCAAGCAGGCGGGCATCCTGTTCGTGGCATGCGTGCTGGCGGCCTTCGTTTTTGCCGCGTTGCCTGTGGCTTGGGGCTTCGTGTTGCTGGCGTTGATCGTTTTCGGGGTCGTGCTGGTCGTCCTGTATGTAGGGCTGGAATTCAACATCCCGTTGCTGGGCCCGGTGATTCTCGAGCCGGAGCGCATTGTATTGCCGCGCGGTGGCGAATTCGCACTCGACCCGCAGTGGGGGCTCTTCTTTCAGCGCCTGGTTCTGGAAGGCTCCTGGCATCTGTTATTCCTCTTGAGCGTAGCGGTGGTGGTGTTCGCTGTTCCCGCCGCCTGGCGAGATGCAGCGCACCGGTTTGCCTGGGTCCTGGTGGTATCGGTGGGGTTGATGACCTTTGTCGTCTATGCCGGCACGGTGGAGGTCGACCGATTGCTCGACGGAACGGGCTTCGGCCGGCATCTTCTGCCTCTCGTGCCGGTCATCGCCTCATGGGCCGTATTGCTGTGTGCGGATTGGATGGGTGTGCGCTGCGACAGGCTGACGGTCGCCAGGGGCGGTAAATGAGGGGTGCTGTCTCCGGTCTGTCGCCGGCGTGAAAGGCTCGACACCCCGGGATGCCCGCGACCGATGGCTAAGCTGAGGCACTACACGTAAGGCATGTCCTTAAGATGCTGTTTTCACCCATGCATTGGAAACTAGATCAACGCTGAATTCCTCCGCCGCCACTTTGAGGATCAACGGCGCAGTCACTATTCGGGCTAGAATGACGCGGTTTTCAGGCTTCGAGAGCGGTTTCCCATGCTGTATGGGCTCAAAGACGGCATTCGCTGGAGCGCGCGGCTGGGGGCCAAGTTCTTCTGGGCGGTGCCCGGCGCGACCAGCGCCGTGGTGTTGGCCACCCTGGTGGGGCAGGTCTCGATGTTGCTGGCATTCTTCCTGCCCCTCAAGGTCATCATCCTGCTCGGGTCCGAAGGGATCCCCCGCTACTTCCCCCCGGCGTTTGCGGCGGTGGAGCGCGATGCGCTGATCGTCTGGCTCAGTCTGGCCGCAGTCGGGTTCTACGGCCTGTATCTGGTGGCGGACCGCATCATCGCGCTGGGTTCCGAACGAGGGGCGGGCCAGCTCCTCGCCCGTAGTCGCAAGATGGTCCTGTTCGAGGGGCAGGACGAGGTCGCCTCCAGCGCCTACAAGCGCTACGCCAACGCGCTGGCGGGCGGGCTGTTTGTATTCCTGGTCATAGTCCTGCTTCTCTGGCTCTACCCCGCCGTGGCCGGCTTGATGCTGGTGTATTCCGCGGTGGTCGCGGTGGCACTCCTGCTGGGGCAGGTCTTTAGTTCTCGCTTCCGAGAATGGGTGGAGGAACAGCTTGGCGTGACCCTGTCCGTGCTGGGCGCGGTCGGTTTCATGCTGAGTTTTGTCTACCTGGTGGCCGACTTTCTCTATCGCGACCCGCCCGGGCTGATCCCTGCGATCATCGCCCTGCTGCTGTCGCGCCAGGCATTCACGCGCCTTTCCTCCCTGGTGCCGGCGTTGTCCAGGCTGTACGAGGAACGAGCGCGGCTGGACGCGCTGTTCTTTCATCGTCGCGCGTTTGCGCCGAGTGGGCAGGATACGAAGAAGGCACTGGCCCCGCTGTTCCTGCCGGAGCGTCGCAAGGAATGGGTTCCGTCCGTGCTGGAGGCGTTGACCGGCGAGCCCTGGCCAGCGGACGGCACCATCCGCTGGCACCAATTGGCGGCGGGCGAGGTATTTGCACTGGACTGCCGCACACCGGAGGGGCCGCGCTATCTGGTCAAGCTGTTCGGTGCCCGGCACACCGGCCAGGCTCGACACGAGGCGACCCTGCTGACCGACCCGCCCGTGGGCCTTCCGGCGCCCGAATGGGTAGGTGCCACCGAAGTGCGAGGATTCCAGTGCCACGTCCTGCGTTTGCCCGCCGAGGGCAAGGGCCCCGGCCAGACGGACGATGCAGCCGATCGGGTCCGCGAGGCCCTGCTGCCGTTGCAGCCGGACAAGGCTCTGGTTCAGCGGTATGCCCGCTCCCGCGCATTCCTGTGGCAGCGGCTGGACGACGCCCTGCTCGAGCCGCTGCGGGCCGCCACCGGCGGCGCAACCGAACAACACCTGGAGGTGCTGCGCGCGAGCCTGCCCGAGTGGCAGACGCACTTGCGCGACACGCCACTAGCCTTTCTCAACCCCGACCTGAACCCGGAAAACCTGTTGGAGGCGCCCGAAGCGGAGGGTCTCATGGTGCTGCACTGGGGGCGCTGGTCACTGGAGCCCGCCGGGGCCGGGTGGCGGACAAACCCGAAGGCACTAGAGGCGCTGCGGGAAGCACTGGCCGGCGCCCGCAATCAGCGCCCGTCGCTGGCCGAAGCCAGCGAGCAGCAACTGATCCTGTCCGCACTCACCGCGCAACTGGAAAAGGAGCTGAATGGCCAGCGTTTCAGCAAAGCCCTCAAGCCACTCAAGCCCATCCGCAGCACCCTCGAGCGGCTGGCGCCTGCCGACCCGGAGAGTACCTGATCGGGGAGGGGCTCGCCTCCTGCGGGTACCGGGCTCTGTGACACGCAGGAGCCCGACCCTCCGGGCGATGGGGCTCTTGCTGGGGCGAAGGGGCTTTCGCCCGGCCATGGTATCGATGCTACATTGGTAAAACGATCTACCTATCGATAGCGGTGTTGAAATGGAAGCCCTGACCATCTCCCCCAAATACCAGGTCGTCATTCCCAAGGCCGTGCGCGAGGCGTTGCACCTGCGTGCAGGTCAGAAGGTGCAGATTGTCGCGTACGACGACCGCATCGAACTGATCCCCGAACGGCGCATGAGCGAGATGCGGGGTTTCCTCAAGGGTATTGACCCCGACATCCCGCGCGAGGGAGATCGCGTGTGAACGTGGTTGATTCGTCCGCGTGGCTGGAATACTTTGCGGACGGTCCCAACGCCGATGCGTTTGCAGACGCAATCGAGACCACGGCAGAACTGATCGTCCCCACGATCAGCCTCTACGAAGTCTTCAAACGGGTACTCCAGCAACGAGGCGAGGCGGCGGCCCTGCAGGCGGCCGCATTGATGCAGCAGGGCGAACTGGTCGAACTCACGGGGCCCTTGGCACTGTCCGCTGCCAGTCTCGGTAACCAGCATGGTCTCCCGCTCGCCGACAGCATCATCTACGCCACCGCGCGCGCCCATCAGGCCGGCCTCTGGACCCAGGACGCCGATTTCGACGGGCTTCCGGCTGTTCACTACATCCCGAAGCATTCCCCGTAGAGGGCGTGGTTCCTGCACGAATCCGAGGCTCGGGCTTGTACGGGCAAAGCCCTCTGGGCAATGGGGCGTGGGTGACACCCGGCCGGTGAGGGGCTTGCTTCCTGCGGTTCCGTGGCCACGGGTTGCTTCGGCCTGCCTTGCGCGCGAAGCGCCTGTCCGTATTGCTGCCGCCGCTGTGGCGCACAATGCGTGCGGCACGCTGGTTGGTGTTGGGCCGGGGTGTGGAATAGATGCGAGGTATGCAGTCTCGCTGGGGTGTCAAGGGTGGGCGTGACGTTTCCGTTATTGGGGGCGCTGGGGTATCTTCCCGGGACGGTCATGGACGCTAGGGGATGGCGCCGGCTTGGCCACAGGCTCGCGCGCAACTGCCTGGTCAGGGGACCCCCCCTTGGTTGACCCTTTGTGAAGCCATTCAGGAACGAATGCCAATGGAAAACACCCGTTCCCCGGAACTTACCCTACTGGACTGCACATTGCGGGATGGTGGCTATTACAACGGGTGGTGTTTTCCCGATGCACTCGTTGAGCGCTACCTTTCCGTGATGGGCAAAGCAGGTGTCGACATTGTTGAGATCGGATTCCGATCCCGCAAAGTGGACGACTTCTACGGACCCTATGCGTTTAGTAGTGATCAGTGGCTGGAATCCCTTCCGTTGCCCGAAGGCGTGACTCTCGGTGTCATGTGCAATGCCAAGGAGCTTCTCGAAACGGGCGACCCGAAGCAGATCGTGCATGAGTTGTTTGCACCCAGGCACGAGTCAGTCGTCAGCCTGGTACGTATCGCAGCGCATTTTAATGAGGTGGAACCTTGCGCCCCTGCGGTTCGTGCATTGTCGCACCTGGGGTACCGGGTAGGCCTTAACCTGATGCAGGCCACCGGACGCCCGCGGGAAGAGCTCGAAGCGAAAGCGGCGTTCGCCGCCACGCTGCCCCTGGATGTTCTCTACTTTGCCGATTCGTTCGGGAACATGGAGCCCGTCGATATCGAGGGGATGATGGACGCTCTACGCAGCCAGTGGGGCGGTGCGCTGGGAGTGCATACCCATGACAACATGGGTAATGCGCTCGCCAATACGATGCGTGCCAGCGAGTCGGGTTGTACGTGGCTCGACGCCACCGTCCTCGGCATGGGACGGGGTGCCGGGAACCTGAGAACCGAAACCCTCTTGCTCGAACTGGACCGCCGCGGCATTCGTGCCGGTCAGGAGATTGACGCCCTGTTGGAACTGGTGGTGGGAGAGTTTGGTGACCTGCAGAACGAGCACGGGTGGGGGCCCAGTATCTTTTACCACCTGTCGGCCCTCTACAATGTGCACCCAACGTACGTGCAGGAGATGCTGACGAGCGACCGGTACAGCAACCACGACGTGATTGCGGCACTCAAGCGGCTAGGCAACCTGGACGCACGCAGTTTCTGCCCGCGCCTCTTGAGCCACGCAAGTTCAGCGCATGTTCCAGAGAACGAAGGTGCGGTGGACGTAACCGGGCGTCTGGATGGGCGTACCGTTCTGATTCTCGGCTCGGGAGATCAGGTAAGCAAGCATTGCGCCGCGCTGGAGCAATTCATCTCCCGTGAAGAGCCGTATGTGATCAGCACCAACTGGAATCCGTGGATTTCTGCGGATTTGGTGGATGCCTGGAGCACCTGTACACCTGAACGTCTGCTTCTGGAGAAGCATCTCTATGAGGCAAACAGCGGAACGCTGATTGCTCCGCGATCGGCTATTCCGGCTGAAGCGTGGGCGTCGCTTAAGCAGTGGTCTCACGTGGATTTCGGGCTACAGGTCGATTCGCAGCAGTTCTCCATCACTGATCGAACCGCCATTGTTCCATCAGCGCTAACCTTGCTGTATGCGGCCGCGTATGCGAATGCAGCGGGGGCCACCACGATCCTTCTAGCGGGTGTGGACGGGCATGCGCCTGCTGACCCCAGGCACCAGGAATTGGAAGGTGCCCTCCGCCTGTACTCAGAAATGCCGGGGCATCGTCCGCTTGTGGCGATTACTCCAACTTCCTTGCGCTCCATCCGACAATCTACGGTCTATGCGCCGATTCTGGTGCCCCCGCACGAGGATGCACGGGCGCCGGCGATGGGGTCCGGCTCCTCAAACTAAAGGTTGTGAGGAATTTGCTCCTATGTGGGAGTAGCGAGCCTTTTGGTTATGGTTGGTTTCCCGTCAAGTGGCATCAAATATAACGGAATCAGGAATTTAAAGATGGTTACCATTGACACACGAATTCGGGAGAGGGGTGTAGAGTTTCTTCTACACCCCCTGAATTCCGCCCCTGAAACGAACGAGGCGCCAGTATCCGGGGTGCTTCGGGGCCAGTTTCAATTTCTAACTGGTACACAGGAATTCCAGCTGGAGTGGCGCCATAAGGAGAAGGCAGAGGAACCTGTGGGATGGGGCGCCATCCCGATCCCGGAATTTGATGAGCCTCTTTGCGAAGTGAACGTTCTCGGCGTGGAAAACCAAAATTCGCTCGCTGTTCCATTCGAGTTCGGGCTCCACCGGGTGGCGGGTCTTTGGTTGGAGTCTGAAGAGCAAGTCGCGGCCTCGCTTTTCCGTCCAGGTGATCGGGTGCAGGATGACGAAACACTGGCCTTCCAGGTGGATCAACTTCTGCGGTACGCAGACTGGCGGCGCGAGACAGCTGCGCCGCTGGCTGTCATGCTCGCATATAAATCTGTCGAAGGTCATGCTCCGGATTCAAGTATGGTGCTAGCACAAGAGGTGCTATCAGAAGTCATTGGGAATATTGAATTGCTTCAGCCCGATAAGGAGCATCGGAAAGACAGGGAGCAGATTCGTCTATCGGCAACGATGGCGTTAGTTCACGTATTGCTGATGCGCCGTGCCTATGCAGAGATCGAGCCAGTCATCGATCGGGCACTCAATGGCTTCCGGCCATCGACCAAGGCGAATCCATTCCATCACGGGGAAAATCGTACCCGGCTTCTTCTGTTGAAGTCGTCGGTGCTTGCTCATCGTGGGGATCGCAGTGCATCAAAGGAGTGTCGAGTGTACGCGCACTATGCGGCGCAGGAAGCCCTGATTCATATTAAGCCGAGCCCAACATTCTATGGGATCGCAAACAGGATAATGGAGACGGTGCGCTGTGCGCTTGGAGAGCTTCGGCCGAAGGATGTGGCCAGGTTTTACCTCCGGCTTCGCAGACCAACAGAAAAGGCGGAAAAGCTAATAAAAAAGCGACTGGTTGAGTATCTGGAGGCCTACGTGGGTCAAGAGTCGTCCAGTGCAAATGGTCAACCCAGTAAAGTGTCAGGGGGAAAGGGTTAAGGATGGATATTGTCATCATAATTCCTGCGCGGTACGCGTCATCGCGTTTTCCGGGAAAGCCGCTCGCGAAGATCAATGGCACGACGCTTCTTGAACGGGTCTGGAAACGGTGCGTGCCGGTTCTGGGCGAGGAACGCGTAGTGGTGGCGACGGATGATCAGCGGATCGCGGACCACTGTGCTGACAAGGGCATGCAGTGGGTGATGACGCCTGGCAGCTGTGCGACCGGTACCGATCGGCTGGCGGCCGCCGCCGCATCGTGCCCGGCGGACCTGTACATCAACGTTCAGGGGGATGAGCCCCTGATCGAGCCCGCGGATATCCAGAAGGTGATTGATGCCGCCAAGGCGAGGCCGGGTGCGGTGGTCAATGCGTATTGCCGGATTACGGACGAGCGGGATTACCAGAGTCTGACAGTGCCCAAGGTCGTGGCGCGACAGGATGGACGCCTGCTGTACATGAGCCGAACGGGCCTGCCCGGAAACAAGGACGGCGTATTTCGGTGGGCGCACAAGCAGGTATGCATCTACGCCTTCCCGCCCGAGGCGCTGCGCGACTTCGAGGCGCATGGGGGCAAGACCCCGCTGGAGGCCGAAGAGGATATCGAGATCCTCCGTTTCCTCGAGCTTGGCTACGAAGTGGAGATGGTGCCGGTTTCGGGGAGTTCAATTGCGGTGGATGTACCGGAGGACGTGGCGCGCGTGGAAGGGGCACTGGAGGCGCGAGGTGCCTAGCATGCGTCGGCGGCTGAACGACTACAGGACCTTCGTATTCGACTGCGATGGCGTCCTTCTGGATTCGAACCGAGTGAAAACCGAAGCATTCTACACGGCAGCGCTTCCCTATGGGGAGGATGCTGCGCGCGAGCTGGTGCGTTACCACCGGGAACATGGCGGTGTCTCCCGCCAGCTCAAGTTCGGCTATTTCCTCGAGCGGATCGTGGGCCAGCAGCCAAGATCCGAAGAAGGCTATCACGAGTTGCTGGAGCGATACGCCAGGTATGTGCGGGAGGGCCTGGCGTCCTGCGCGGTGGCTGAAGGTGCCGAGGAGTTGCTCGAACGGTTGCCGGGCGATGCGTGGCGCTACGTGGTCTCCGGTGGCGCAGAGGACGAAGTGCGCTGGGTGCTGGCGGAAAAGGGCTTGGCCCGGCACTTCCACGGGATTTATGGCAACCCGCAGGACAAGGCGGACCTGGTGGAGAGGGCGGCCGGTGAACATAGCTGGGCCGAACCATCTCTTTTTGTGGGGGATGCGCGCTACGACCATGAGGTGGCGGTGAGGCGGGGCATGGACTTCCTGTTTGTGTCCGGATACTCCGAGTTTGTGCAGTGGCCGGAGTATGTCGATGGCCACGATGTGACATGCGTTTCGTATTTGTCGGAGGTGATCCCGTGAGCGATGTGGATCATCCCAGCGCGCCACGCAATAGAGCGGGACTTCGCGTAGACAACCTTATCGCCTTCGGTTTTCCATTTTCTCCTATAAAGGCGTCGCCTTTCACGCGTTTGGACAATGGTCCCGGCGTTGTGCGTTCGCATCTGGATGAACTCAATGCCCGGATGACGCTCGTGTCCCGTTCTGCCAAGTATTACGTTCCGGATGAACGGGTCCATCCGCTGCAATGGGATTTAACGGTTGACCAAGAAACGGGTTCAGCTTCCAGCCGTGCAGCGCTGGGAGCAGACACGTACAACGCCATTGCGCCGTACGAGTCTCTGCTCTTGGAGATGATGGGACGACGACTTTCTCAGGTGCAAAAGGACGTCGAATCGTCCGGTTTCCAGGTGCTCGAGCGAAGGCGGATGGAGTTGCGGAACCGGGTCGCCCATTGGGCCCGTCTGATGGAGGAACGGGCGTTGACGGGGTATATCAATTCGAACTGCCCGCACCTTGTCGATGATCTAATTGTGTACCTGCTGGCGAAAGGGAAAGGGATGCCGGCCGTGTTTCCCTACCGCCTTCCGATCGTTCCGGGGGTCAGCGCCCGGCTCTACTTGCCCGCGGGTTTGTTCGAGCACCACGCGGTGCACGGCGCTGACGGCCGTCTCATACGGCCGGAGGAGATCCCCGAGAGTGAGGCGTCGGCCCCTTTGCCCGCCGATCTGGAAGACATTCACCGCGAGGTGGTCCAGGGCGGCAAGACACTGGGCGAGCTCTCCGCCCTCCGCCTGAACGAGCGTGGCATTGCGCGGCCAGGACAGTGGGCGCGGCCATTTATCGACTCCAGGGTTCGAGGGCCTTGGGGGTGGCTGGCGGCACGCGTCGGTCCATATCGCCGGAAGGCGCGGTTGATGCGTAGTCTGCTGGCGACCGAGCGGAGTAATCGGCGGCAGCTGGGTGAACTGACCCGTCGTGCGAAGTTACCGGAGAATTTCATCTACTTCCCGTTGCACATGCAGCCCGAGGCCAGCACGAACCCGCTGGGCGGATTTTTCTCCGAACAGCTGCGAGCGGTACGGTTGCTGGCGGAGGCCCTGCCGGCCGGTTGGCGGCTGGCGGTGAAGGAACATCCGCACCAGCAGCTCGCCGCGCGGCCGGAAGGCTGGTACGACGCCGTTGCCAGAACCCCGGGCGTTACCCTTGTGCCAATGGACTGGGACTCGTTCGCGTTGCAACGCGAGAGTCGGGCGGTGGCGACGGTGACCGGGGCGGCGGCCTGGGAGGCGTGGCTGACGGGCAAGCCGGCTATTGTGTTTGGCCACATTCTGTATCAGTCGGCCCCGGCCATTTTTCCGGTGCGCACACGGTTGGAGGCGCACGATGCGCTGAGGGCCATTCGGCGAGGGCGTGCACCGTCGCCGGCCGAGATCCGGAGCTATCTGGGCCGGCTGGCTCATCTCAGTTTCCCCGGGCATCTGGATGCCTACATCAATCCGTGCCTGCCGCCGGAGCAGCTGGATCCGGCGGAGAACGATCGAGAGATCGGCCGGCGGCTCGCCCGCGCGCTGGAGTACCAGGCCGGTAGCTCCGCAGTATTCGCGGAAGACTCGGTGCACCCGGAGCAAATGGGATGAACGGAATCCGCTTTGCCCGAAAAGAGGCTCTTGCATCAAGCCACGACCAAGGAGCCGCGGGTGCCGGGGATTTGGCGCCCGTTGCTGTGGCCGTTATCAATTCTCCAGTGCATGCGTGGCAAATCCGGGAGGCTTGCGCCCACTGGGGTGTGCGACCTCAGGATGTCTGGGTGGTCGTATTCAAACAGCACAGTGTCAATGGAGAGACACTGGGACGCACGCTTGTCGAGACCGGTGAATGGGGCCGCGTGGTCTGGTTGGCGACGTCGCCAGTGCTGCAAACGGGGCTGCCGGGCCTTGCCTCGTTGATGCGGCGCGAGCGGCATCGCGCGGACTGGCAACGCCATCTGGTGAAGGCTCGGGGGGCAAGGTTCGTCATGGCGGCATTGAACCGAGTGCCGGTCAATCGTCAGGTCGCAGCCTGGCTGGCTGGCGAGGAGCTGATCTGGCTCGATGACGGCACCGTGACGCCCACGCTGGTCCGCAAGGATGCGGCGCGAGGGTCGGTGAGACCCGAGAAGCGTAAAGCGAGCAATAAAAAAAACGGGAAGGCAGCGACGTGGCGCCAATTCATTCGGCGCCGGGTTCGTCAGTCGATCAAGGGCATCCCTGGGGCTGTTTGGCTTTGGCGTCGATTTGGCCCGCGTGGGGCCAGCCTGATTCGCGCAGCGGATGCGCGCCTCCAACAACGGCGGGGATTGCCTCCCTCGACGGCACCAACCATGGGGATCGATCCCCTCATACTAAAACAGGCGTATCCGAGGGCTCAGACCTACTTTACAGTTGCGGAGACTTGGCCGCTGCCGCCGGGACGTTGGGAACCCAATCGGTTGGGCTGGTTGCGCGATCGACTGAGCTGGGCGTCATTGGATGCCAGGGAGCTCCACTTTCTCGGGGCACCGCTGGTCGAGCGAGACGGTGTGCCGTTTGCGGACTACGTCGATTGGCTGCGGCGTGTGCAGCAGGATTCGAGTGACGGCCGGAAGATGGTGTACGTGGCGCATCCCCGCGAGAGCGAGGAATTCCTGGGCAGGCTCGCGAAAGAGCTCGACATCGAGATCCGCAGCCTGGGGCTCCCGTACGAGATTGCCTTGGCCACCATGCAACGGCGGCCGGCTGTCGTGGCCAGCTGGTTCTGTTCGGCACTGGAGCATCTTGAGGTTGTGGGCCTGCCGGACCTTCAGTTGGTGGCCTATCGCATTCCCGCTTTCAAAAGTACGTTGTCGAAAAAGCGCAAGGCGAACCAGGCGGCCATTTTCGGGGCAGCCGACGCGTTCTATCGCCGGCACGAGAGCGGTAGCGGGATTGATGTCCGGCCCGTTCCCATGCCGCAGCAAGAGCTTGTCGCCGACACCGGGCAGGAAGTGCTGTCGCCAAGCATGACGGTGAGTGCCCAAAGCGGCCAGCGCCCGCTGCTATCGGTAATTGTTCCTGCCTTTCAGGCGGAACGATGGTTGCGGAAATGCCTGGCTTCGCTCCGTATCGGCGGAATCCCGAGCACGGAAATCATCGTGGTCGATGATGGTAGTACGGATCGAACAGCAGATGTAGCCCGCGCGTGGCAGCGAACGCATGGCAGTGTCCAGCTCGTTCAGGCAGCCCACCAGGGACTGGGTGGCGCGCGGAATGCGGGTGTGGACCAGGCCCGGGGGCAGTTCCTCGCGTTCGTGGATTCGGACGATGTGATTCCAGCCGGTGCTTTCGGACGTTTGCTGTCCGTGGCCGAACGGGATCAGGCCGACGTCGTGCTGGGGCGGATGCTTCGCTGCGGGGCGGATCAGCCTGTGCGCAAGGTCTTTCCGGGGTTCAACACGCTGCCGTCGGGCCTCGTGGGTTGGAGAGACCAGCCGGCACTGCTGGCGGATACCGTTGTGACAGCGAAGATTTACCGCCGCGCATTCTGGATGGATGCCGGGTTGCGGTTTCCCGAGTGGGATTGCTACGAGGACATGCCGGTCGTGTTGCAGGCTCACCTGCGCTCACGCCGGACAAGCCATTTTCGTGGATGCGTATATCGATGGCGGCGCACGCCGGGTTCGATTACCAGTGGCGTCAAAGATGAAAATAAAGTAAACGGTTGGTGGCGCTCTCTGCTGCGGTGTCGCGCGGATGCTGCACAGCTTCTGGAGGGACCGCAGCTCGGGATTGTAGAGAAGGAGCTGGCGCGTCGAAGCCGACGGTGGCTGGACAAGTTGTTCAGGGAACAGCCCGGTCGAGTTGATGCATTGGACGGTGCGAAGAATTTGGCCATGACATTTGTCTCGGCGCGAGCTAGAGCTTCGCTGCTTGATGCGGTGCGGCAGCATGAAGATGGGGCCAATGGGGCGGTCTGAATCAAACGCTTCCCCGAGTGTCGAGCTCTATCTCGCCTCTACGCCACTACAGGTGCTGAACGCAGTGGAAGCGCGATATGCACTCGGCGATGCAAGCGCCAGGCCGGTTCTGATCCTGTTCCAGCGGCGGTGGGAGCACTACGCCGCTGCTGCGGCGCTTCCCGAGCCGTTGTTTGCGGCGTTTGACGAAGTGCTCCCTTTGCGTCTCGAGCTTCCGGCGCCTGACGGAAAGCCCTGGCGGGCGGTTACGGCATTGTTGCGAAACCGCCGAGCGGTCCTGCGAATACTGGCACGCTTTTCCGATTTCTTGATTGACAGGGTCGTGGTAACGAACCAGTGGAATCGCGACATGCGTTATATGGCGGCGAAAGCGGGGGCGGAGACCGTTTTCGCCGACGATGGCACGAGCACCGCGTCGTACCTCAAGGCCTGTGCTGAATGGGGGGCAGGTGCGGATTGGTGGCTTGGTGTTGCAAGTCGAGGCAGGCTGGTGAATCTGGCGGCGGCCCTTCTGTATCGGCTGATGTACGGCAGGTTCATGTTGCGGAGTCGGCCGGATCTGATGTTCACGCGCTACTCGGCGCTGGCGGAAGAGGCTGGATTCCCCGTGGTGGCTAACGAGTATCGCTGGGTTCGTTCGATGTTCGGGGTGGCGCGGAAGGGGGCGGATTCGTCCGGCCATTTTCTGGGTGCGCCGTTCGTTGAGCGCGGAGAGGTTTCCAGCAAGCAGTATCTCCGATGGTTGTGTGAGGCCATGGCGCTTCATCCCGAGCTTAACTGGACCTACATTCCACATCCCGCCGAAAGCGACAGTTGGCTTGAGCAAGTCAGTCGAGACACGGGTGTGGAATGCAAGCGTATGAATGGCCCGTACGAGTTGAGTCTGTTTGAGGAGGCATGCCTTCCCGCCGTGATTGCGAGCTGGTTCAGCAGTGCGCTGGAGAACCTGCAGATGCTGGAAATCGATAGTGATTTGTGGGCGTATCAGGATTCCTGATGGGGCTCTGTCCAGTTCGACACTTCGCCTTGCAGCGCAGGGGTTTTACGAGCGGAACACTGGTTCCGAGTCTCGCATTGTGGTCAAGGCTCTGACTTGAGAGCGATCGCGTTACGTTCGGTTCATGGCGTTCGCGGTTCACAAGAGGAGCGCGTTAAGTGGCATCGGCTGGAAACGGTTGGGGCCATCGTTCCCTCAGGGTTGGTACCCATGGGAGTTCGCTTGGAATGCTGAGTACTTCGTGCGTGAGCCCGGGGCGTGCGGCGTACCTCGGTCGGAGTGCTTGGGGGCGAGGGCAGGTTTTAGCTATCAGGGGGCCAATGTGCTGGTGATCAGACTGGTCGGGGGTGGCGATGGTGGCGGGGTGTTTTCCTCCGAAATCGGGTTTGTAAAGGCATTGCGCGCCGAGGGGGTCTCGGTTTACGGGGTGATCGTGGGTGATGGCCCTGCTACTTCGGCTTACCGAGAGCTCTTCGGGACGGACTATGCCTGGTTGCCGAATTTCCCCGCGTTGGCGCACGACGGTTGGCAGAAAGTTTTCAAGGGCGCGCACGTGTGGCGTGAAAGTCCGCGGGCAGCGGAACGGGTCGCCAAACGGCTGCCGGCTGGGCAGCAGGTCTGCTGTGTGCTGGTAAGAAAGACGCATCTCCTGATGGTGGCGGGGGCGCTTGCCGAACATCTGGGTATCCCCGCCTTCTGGCACGTTCCGGAGCGGCCTGGGAGTTTGGGGGCGAGAATGTTTGTGGGTACCGTTTTGCGGCGCTACCCGGTGCATGTGATTGCCAACAGCGAGTTCACGGCTGATGCGATCCGCTGGCCCAAGGTCGGCATTGTGTATCCGGGATTTAGTAAGCCGCCCCAACATGCTGCGCCGAGTGAGGGATTGCTCATTGAGGGTTGTGGAGTGGATTCGGACAGGCCGGTATTCGGATCGTTGACGCGCGTGGTTGCGGCCAAAGCGGTCGAGCCTATGGTGCGGGGCTTTTCGGAGTCCCGTGCTTTCGATGAAGGCGCGCGACTGGTGATAGCGGGCCGTGGCGTTGAGACGCGGTATGGTCGGCGGGTAACTCGGCTGATCGAGCGGTGTGGAAATCGACAGGTGCATTTGCTGGGGGAGGTGAAGGACGTTGGGCGCATCTATCGGACGATTGATGTCGCCGTGCACGGGAGAGAGGGCGTGGAGCCGTTCGGGAGGTCGGTAGCGGAAGGCCTCGCGAGTGGCAAGCCGGTGCTCTGCTGTCGGGGAGGAATGCCCGGTCGATTGGTCAGGGATGGGGTGTCGGGCTGGCATATTGATCAGGTTTCGGCGGGGGGGTTTCGCAGGGGGTTTGATCGTGCGTGGGCCGATCGTCCATGGTGGCGCGAGATGGGGCTGCAGGGCCAGGAGGATGTTCGGCCGTATGCGGTGGATGTCCAGGTGCGGCGTTACATCGAGATCCTGCGTGCGCATGTGTAGATCGGGTTGGGTGCTCCGGAAGGCGAGTGTTGCTGGCGTGACTGAACTCGCCAGCTGTCGGCCAGTATCCGGCGTGCAGCCGGTAAGGCAGCCGCAGCACGGCGTGGTCCGTCTTGCGAGCGCAATGGCACGGCCGGGTCCGCCTGGACAGGGGGCGGGGTGCGTATGAAGACCGTGATGCTGTGCACCGACAATGGGCTGGAGACGGTGGGTGGGGAGCAGGAGTCGACCCGCATCATCGCCGAGTATCTGCAGGATCAGTTCCGGATGGTGGTCGTGCAGCCGGGGAGGGCGCCTGACCGTCGTAATCGAGTCGAGTACCGGTCGGTGGCGCATCGCGACCGCCTGAAGAAAGTATTTCGAAACCCTTTCTCGGTCCTGGCGTTTGTGCTGCGCCTGCGGCGGCTGGTTTGCGAGGAGCGGCCGGATCTGATCCATACCCAGGGGCAGGCGAGTTTGCTGGCGGTCGTGCTGCTGCGTCGGTGCAGGGTGCTGCCTGGGGGGAGCGCCTTGGTGCATACCGAGCGGGGTATTTTTACCAAGTACGGTCCGGTGGTGCGCGGCCTGTTGCGATGGGCTCTGCGCGACCTGGATGCGATGGTATGTACGACAGAGCTGAATCGGCGGTATTGGGAGCCGATTGTGCGGCAAGTTGATGGTGCACTGCGCATTCAAGTGATCGGCAATCCGGCCGGACCGGCATATGAGGGGCTGGGACCCAGGGGGCCGCGACGGGATGCGGCAGGGGGCAGGCTCGTGGTCGGGTTTTCCGGGCGGTATGCGGACTGGAAAGACTGGCCGCTCGCGGTCGAGATTGTTCGGCGGGTCGAGGAACGCGTCCCCGGTGTCGTCGAATGGCATATGGCTGTGGGGTGTTCGGAGACTTCGGAGTTGCGTGCGGTGGAGGCGATGTTCCGGGCGCTGGAGGGGGGGCTGGGCCAACGCTTTGTCGGAGAGGTGAATCGTCCGCCCGCGAGCATGGTTGGCTTTTACGAGGAACTGGATGTTTTCGTGCTGACTACCAAGCCCGGTTGTGAGTCGTTCGGGCGGGTGCTAGTCGAGGCAATGAGTTCAGGGTGTGCCGTGTTGAGTACCGACAGTGGTGGGCCTCAGGAGGTGATCGGCGATGTCCGTTTTATCCACAATGATGCGCCCGGGTTTGCAACTGCGCTGGTCCATTTCCTCTTGAATCCGGGCGAGTTGCTGGCAGTGGCAGCGCGTAACCAGGCTCGGGTGCGGCAGCATTATTCGCTTGAATACTGCTGCCGCAGGCATATTGAGCTGTACACGGAGGTCTTGTAGGTGGTCGCGATCCCGCGGCAGTCGACCTGCCCGTGCTGCTGGCAAGTGCTTATTCGGCGCGCCCAGCGCGCGAAGCCCTGTTGGGTGGTCAAGGGGTCCAGTGGCGCTGGAGGGCGGCGGCCAGTGCCGGCAGCGGGACGTCCATGGCGGCCGTGAGTCCGCGTTCGGTTCCTGGCTGGGGGCAGGGGAGGAGCTGGTAGTTTAGCCCTCGCTCCTGGCAGATGCGCTGGAAGCATGGAACCCGGTGCCGGTTCGGGAGGAGCTCGATGACCGTGGTTCCGGGTTCGCACCAAATCAGGTTGGTCAGCCCGGCACCGTGGGTGGCTACCACGATGTCCGCTGCGGCGAAGCGGCCGATCTGCTCGGCGACCGGCATGCCAGAGAGGGCATGTACTTCGAAGCCGTGCTGCTGTACCAGTTCGCGGACGGCGGCCTCGTTCTGGACGGGCCGGCGGGGCGAGTCCGAACGAGTGATGTAAAGCGCGCGGCCGAGGTGCTGCCGATCCGGGGGTAGGGGCATGGCATCGCGGATGCGGTCACAAAGGCCGGGTGTCAGGCGTGTGCCACCCTTGTCGCGGACGGGTACCAGCAGTTCTTCGGCCACGATCTGCCTGTGTTCGTTGAAGCCGATGATCCGGTCGCGTTCAATGCCAAGCAGATCCAGGATCTCGTATTGCCAGGGCTGTGCCGCATGTGACAGCAGCAAACGGTCCGGTTGCAGCTCCGTGGGCAGGGTCTGCTGCAGGAACAGGAAGTCGCCGATGGAATCGATCAGGAAGTGATAGTAATTGCTGGTGTCGGAGGTGGCGTTGCCCAGTAGTGCCACGCGCCCTCGCAGGTGCTTGGGCGGGTGCCCCCGTGTGTACGACTGCCCGTGCGCCGCGGCTCGGAGCTTGCGGCCCAGGATATTGGGCGTATGCGGGTATGACACGCGGCGGGCGTGGCGATTGAAGACCGCTGCCCTGTGGCCCGGGAAGCCGGCGTTCTGGCTCACCCGGTTCGGCAGAAACAGGACCCTGGCCTGGTCGAGCCGGATAATGCCCGTCAGGTCGCTGACCGGGTGTAGCCGCCAGTCGCTGTCCTCGTCTGGAAGGCAGGTCGCTCGGGCTGCCGGGGGGTTGTCCAGGACATGCCGTTCAAGCGCGATCCAGTGCTCGTCACCCAGTCCGGCGGCCTGCACCGAAAGACGATCTTCTAGCCAGTAGACGGCTGGGCGCAGGAGTGTGCGCCCAGCTTGCAGGGTCTTGTTCGGAAGGCGAGGCTGGCGCACGTCGTTGATCAGTCTGTTAGGGGCGGGTTGTAGTTCAGGCGGGGTTGCTGGCGCTTCGGGCTGCGTACCAGGCGACGGTGTGCCGTATGCCTGCATCCAGTGGTGTGGCCGGGTTCCAGCCCAGTTCTTGTCGGGCGCGGGTGATGTCCGGGCAGCGCTTCTTCGGGTCGTCGGCCAGCGCTGGGGCGTGGATAAGCGGTGAGGCGGAGCCGGTGATCTCGAGTATCTGCCGGGCCAGTTCGCCGATGGTGATTTCTTCCGGGTTGCCCAGGTTCACGGGGCCGATGAGGGAGTCCTCGGACTGCATGATTCCGATCAGCCCGGTCAGCAGGTCGTCGATATGGCAGAACGAGCGGGTCTGGTTGCCGTCGCCATGAACCGTGAGGGGTTCGTCGCTAAGGGCCGCGAGGATGAAGGTCGGTATGACGCGGCCGTCGCCCGGGCGCATGCCCGGGCCGTAGGTGTTGAACAGCCGTGCAACCCTGATGGGGACACCGTGCCGTCGATGGTAGTCGAAGAACAGTGTCTCTGCGCAACGTTTGCCCTCGTCGTAACAGGCCCGCGGCCCGGCCGGGTTGACGCTTCCGGGGTAGCTCTCCGTTTGTGGATGCTGTTCGGGGTCGCCGTAGACCTCACTGGTGGAGGCCTGCAGGATCCGGGCGCCGGTGCACCTTGCGAGTTCCAGCATGTTGATTGCGCCCAGCACGTTCGTTCGGGTGGTCCGAATCGGATCGGCCTGGTAGTGCGTTGGCGAGCCGGGGCAGGCCAGGTTGTAGATCTCGTCGGCATCGACCCGCAGCGGCTCGGTGATGTCGTGCTGGATGATCTCGAACTGCGGGTGGCCGGCGAGGTGGCGAAGGTTGTCCCGGGAGCCGGTCCAGAAGTTGTCGACGCAGGTGACCGCGTGGCCGGCCTGCAGCAGTCGGGTGCACAGATGCGTGCCGATGAAGCCGGCACCGCCGGTGACCAGGATGTGCTTGCGCGGACGCTGTGGCATGGGCGCCTCTTGCGGTGGACGGGGATGAAGGAGCTGCTGCCCGGATTCTACACGGGCACGGGTGCTGGAAGCGCCCCGGCCGGACCCTCGACCCGGCGGGCTGATGGTTGCCCGGGACGGCGGCGGTTTCCCAGGCGGGACAGGGATTGGTGGCGGGGTGGCCCGCATGGTGCAGGACCCGGGCCTGCGGGCGTACCGGGGGGCTGCAAGGTTACGGGGCTCTGGACTACACTCGATTGGGCGCCACGCAATGATGGTGTCATAACGGGATACATGGGGAGTGTGTTGATGAGTGATTCGAAGCGGGTGGATCTGGATATGTCGCGTCTGCTGGGTTTCCGGTTGCAGCGGGTCGCCAGTTGCGGGGGGAAGGTTGGTGTGAAGCCCCCTGGTGGCCCTCAGTCGACCTCCGATGTGCTGCTGGGCTCCAAGGTTGGTGGGAAGGTGGGCGCCAAGCCGCTTCCATAGCTTCGACCCCTGCTCTCGGGAACCTGAGTGACGGAAATCACGGGTCTGCGCTGGACGCGCAGGCCCACAGGTGGCTGCGGGCCTGGTCGGTGATGCGGTGAGTTTTGGTTTCGAGCCGGATGCCGACCGGGCGCGTGCGCTGGATCGGGCCATGCACCGTGAGCTCGGTGCCAGCCTGGAGCATGTGGTCGAGCGTTTTCGAGCGCAGGTAACGGGGGTGGCGGATCTGCCGGTGACCGCACTGCTGGAGCGGCTGGAGGCGGGGCTGCCGCATGCGCCCGGACTGTTCGGGCGCTATTACGACCTGGTCGTGCTGCTGCTGGATGGCGAGCTGGAGTCGGCGCAGGCGCTGCTGCGGCGAATGTGCGGTGAGCAGCCGGTGCCGGCGGGGCAGCAGGTGGGGGTGCTTGTGCCCCCGGAGCGGTCAGATCGTGATCGTCTCTATCGGGACCGGATGGCGGGCGGGATGCCGGATGGTCTGAGTCTGCATCCGCCACCGCCGTCGGTGGCGGAGGACTTCGTACGCCGCTATCACGCCGGCCTCGGGTTGCTGCGCCAGGGCGTCCCGGAGCTGGCGGCCGAGGTGGAGGCCATTGTGCGCGACGTGGTGGGGGTCGTGGGCGGACCCGACGATTCCGGCGAGTTTCACGGCGGGTCCCATTTCCAGTTGTGGGGGGCGCTGTTTCTGAATGCGCAGTTGCACCGGTCGCGTATCGCGATGGCCGAGGTGATCGCCCACGAGAGTGCCCACAGCCTGCTGTTCGGGTTTTGTACGCGTGAGCCGCTGGTGCTGAATGAGGACGCCGATCGGTATCCGTCGCCGTTGCGCGAGGATCTCCGGCCGATGGATGGTATCTACCATGCGACCTTTGTCTCCGCGCGCATGCACTGGGCCATGGCGCGGCTGCTGGCATCCGGCCTGCTGACCGAGCCGGAGGCGCGCGAGGCGCAGGCGGCGATGGCCGAGGATGCCCGGAATTTCCGGGCCGGTGAGTGGGTGGTTGCGGACCATGGGCAGTTGACCCGGCACGGTCAGGCGCTCATGGCCGGTGCCCGGGACTATATGCAGTGTGCCGCCGGATGATGGCGCCGTGATCGTTCTGTTCTGCACCCGGGCGCATGACCGTACCCACCGGGTCCTGGAGCGGTCGCGGCGCATGCGGTTCCGTGTGATCCCCTACGAGCGGCTGTTCCGTATGCGGCGTCTGCCGCGCGCGACCTTCATCTTTACGGATTTCGACCGGCTGGACTTCTGGGATCTGGAGATGGCCGCGCGCGTCTATCGCCGCGTGCGGGAGGCGGGTGCGCGGGCCCTGAATGATCCTGCCCGGGTCAGTTCGCGGTTTCGCCTGCTCCGGGATCTGGCGCACGACGGCTGGAACGACTTTGGTGTCTGGCGGGTGCATGAGCGGCCGCCAGCGGAGGCGTTTCCCGTATTCCTGCGGACCGATTCGGCGCATCGCGGGGTGCTGACGGACCTGCTGGTGGATGAGCAGGCCCTGGAGCGGGCCATTGCCCGGGCGCTGGACGACGGGATCCCACTGCGGGAGTTGATGGTCGTGCAGTACTGTGCGACGCCGCTCGCGGAGGGGCTGTACCGGAAACTGGCCGCCTATCGGGTCGGCGAGCGCACGGTGCCGGCGCTCAGCGTGCACCAGTCCTGCTGGCATGCGAAGTCCGGCGAGCTGGGCATCGCCGGGCAGGCGCATTACGAAGAGGAATACGCACAGGTGGAGCGGAACCCCTATGGCGATGCCCTGCTGCCCGCCTTCGAGCGGGGCTATGTGGAGTATGGCCGGGCGGATTTTTCGCTGGTGGGCGGGCGGCCCCAGGTCTACGAGATCAACACCAACCCGACCGTGAGCCGGGTGCGCACACACCCATATGCCATCCGTCTGGAGGCCTGCCGACTGGCGCGGGAACGGTTGCAGGATGCGATGGCCGAGATCGACGGTCCACCCTCGGGGCCCGCGATCCCGCTGCCGGACGATCGCTCACTGGCGCGGCGTCTGGTCCATCTCTGGCGAACGGGGCAATGGCGGAGGACACCCCCGATGCGGTAACGACGCGACGGATGTAACTTTTGAGGCTGGAGCGTGGGCGCCAACCCCTAGGTGATGCTAGCTGTATTCAGGCGGTCCTATGTTGTTCCAGCGCGATCTCCAATGGCTCCAGCGGGACGGACATGGGGGCGGTGAGGCCTCTTTCGGTTCCCGGCTGAGAGCAGTGAATAATCTGATGGTGCAGGCTGCGCTGCCGGGAGATGTTGTAGAAGCATGGAAACTGGTGGCGGTTCGGGAGGAGTTCGATCACGGTCGTTCCGGGCTGACACCACATCAGGTTGGTCAGTCCGGCTCCGTGGGTGGCCACCACGATGTCCGCTGAGGCGAAGAGTTCGATTTGATCAGCTACGGACATGCCGGAGAGGCTGCGTACCTCGAAGCCGTGGTGCAAGACAAGGTCCTGGACGGCAGTTTCGTTCTGTACGGGGCGGCGACGCGAGTCGTTACGCGTGATGTACAAAGCCCGCCTGGAGCTCTCATGACGTGTCGGCACGGGGCTGGCGCCGCGGATGCATTCGACGAGGCCGGGCATGAGATGCTCAAGACGCTTGTCGCGCACCGGCACCAGCAATTCGTCGGCCACGATGTGCGAGTGATCGCTGAAAGGAATAACGCGGTCATGATCAATGCCGAGCATGTCCATAATTTCGTATTGCCAGGGTTGCCCCGCGTGTGACATCAGCCAGTAGTCGGGCTGCAGTTCCATGGGAAGCACCTTTTGCAGGAACAGCAGGTCTCCGATGGAGTCGATCCAGAAGTGGTAGTAGTTGCTCGCGTCGGGGACGGCGTTACCCAGTAGTGCTGCGCGTCCGGGCAGGTGCGTGTTGGCGCGTGGGATGAAGGAGCCTCGGGAAGCGATCTCGCGGATCTGGCGTTGCAGAATGCGAGGGGCGTGCGGATAGGCGACCCGGCGAGAGTGGCGGGTGAACACGACGCCACGGCGATCCAGGTGCCCTCCGTGCGGGTACCGGTTGGGCGCAAAGAAACGGATTCTGGCCTGCTTGATGCGGCATACCCCATGCGCCTGGATGGATGACCCTGTGTGCCAGTCGGTATTGGAACGCTTTGGATTGGCAGGCACGCCTTGCTCGTCCCGGTTCAGGGCCTGACGGTCGACGGGAATCCAGAATCCGTTGAACTGTCGCTCAGCTCGGACCGAGATCGCGTCTTCCATGCGGTGAACGGCCCTGAGGGCCAGTCGTCGGGCGAGTTGTCGAATGCGAGTGAACTTGTCCAGTGCGCGTACCCTGTCAGGAGCCGGCGGCTGCTATCGTACGCGCTGCGGAGCACGGAGGGGAGGCATGGGTCGGACGATTCTGCTGGGGCTGAACGAGATCAACTTCGAGTATGTGCAGCGATATGTGGAGCGCGGGTACCTGCCCGGGTTTCGCGAGTTGGTGCGCGAGCACGGATTGACCCGCACGCAGGCGGAAAAACGTTATGAGTGGCTGGAGCCCTGGATTCAGTGGGTCACGGTGCATACCGGCCGCCCGTACGAGGACCACGGCGTATTCCGGCTTGGCGATATCGTCGGGAAGCCGGTTCCGCAGTTTTTCGAAGACCTGGAGCGACAAGGTTTTCAGGTGGGGGCGATCTCGCCCATGAACGCGGAAAACCGGCTGCGTAGTTCTCCGTATTTTGTTCCCGACCCATGGACGGGCACGCCGGCATCCGGGGCGCCGCTGGTGCGGCGTCTGGCGGGGGCAGTGGCCCAGGCGGTGAACACCAACGCAACAGGAGGGGCAGGGGCACGAACTATGCTGGATGTGCTCGTTGGCCTGTTGCGCTATGCGCGGCCACGTCATTATCCGGTTTATGCGCGCCTGTTCGCCCGTGGCATCCGCCAGCATTGGCTGCGGGCAATGCTGCTGGATTTGCTACTGTTTGACCTCCATACAGTGCTGTACCGGAAGCATCAGCCGGATCTTTCGGTGCTGTTCCTCAATGCCGGCGCGCATATCCAGCATCACTACTTTTTTAATTCCTCGGTGGGAGAGACGGGGCGCCGCAATCCGAAGTGGTATGTGGCGGCAGAAGCAGATCCGGTGCTTGAGGTGTACGCCCTGTACGACCGTATGTTGCGCGAGCTTCGTGCCCGTTTTCCGCAGGTGCGTTTGATTCTGGCTACGGGACTGCAGCAGGTGCCGTATCCGGAACTGACCTTTTACTATCGGCTGACCGACCATGCCGATTTCCTGCGACAGATGGGTATCGACGGGGTCGTGGCGGTGGAGCCGCGGATGTCGCGTGACTTCCTGGTGCGGTTTTCGGATGCCGAGGCGGCGTGGTCTGGAGAACGTGTACTACGGGACGCTTGTGACGCAGAGGGGCGATCATTGTTCGAGGAGGTCGATAATCGCGGTGCGGAACTGTTCGTGAGCCTGACGTATGCGCACGAGATACGCCCGGGGACGCGAGTCGTGAGCTCAACAGGTCGAGTGATTCCCGACCTCGCCGTTCACGTCTCGTTGGTGGCGATTAAGAACGGCCACCATGACTCCACTGGTTACTTGATCGACACTGCGGAGCAGGCAACAGAGGCCGATAAAAAGGTGATCCCTCTGGCCTCCCTGCACGACCGGGTGATGCGCTCGGTCCATGGGGGTGACGCAGAACATCAGGGTAGCCGGGCGCGCGCATCTGCACCCGATGCCACCGGAAGCGTATGATCGCGCGCTTGCTGTCGACTGGAGCTGCGATTGATATGCCGCGAGCGCGGGAGGGCAATTTCCCTTCCTCTCTCTTTAGGTGCTTCCCACCATGTCCCTCGAGAAACCAAGAAAATTGACCCGCTCTCCCAACGCGCTCGCGATGGACGTCCACACCCGACAGGCCGCTGGCGGCTGGAAGGGAAGGGCGTGAACAGGGTTCTGGTAACCGGCGCGAGTTCGGCGGTCGCGCATTACCTTGTGCCGCGTTTGCAGGCCAGCGGGCTCGAGCCGATTGTGGTCGGGCGGAATCCGCCGGAGTTCGGCGGGACTGTCGAGCGTTGCGAAATCGACCTGGCGGATCCGGCGCAATTGGCCCGCCTGCCCAAGGCCGCTTCGCTTGTGCATGTCGCGCCGATCTGGCTGTTGCCTGAGCTGCTACCGGTACTGCGCGAGCGCGGGTTGCGCCGTCTGGTGGCGTTCAGTTCCACCAGCGTGCAAACCAAGCGTGATTCGCCGGTGGCGTCGGAGCGAGCCCTGGCGCGCCGTCTTGCGGACAGCGAAAGTCGGGTGATGCAGGGAGCGCTGTCCACGCGAGCCATAATCCTGCGGCCCACGCTGATCTGGGGTGGCGGTCGCGATCAGAGTGTTTCGGCGATCGCACGTTTTATCGAACGGTTTGGTTTTTTCCCGGTTGAGGGGCCAGCCAGAGGAAAGCGTCAGCCGGTACACGCGGATGATCTGGCGGCGGCATGCCTGCACTTGCTGGTTGCTGATCCCCGTGTAACGGGGGTGTTCGAGTTCGCTGGGGGAGAAGTGCTGTCCTATCGCGAAATGGTGGAACGGGTCTTCGAGGCGTTGGGCCGCACGCCACGCGTTGTGACTTTGCCGTGGCCATTGCTGCAGTGGGCGGTGCGGTCGGCCCGTGTTCTCCCTCGGTTCCGCGGGTGGACGCCGGCAATGGTGGCGCGCATGAACCGGGACATGGAGTTTCCGTCGCTACATGCACGAGCGGTCCTGGGCCACATGCCTCGGCCGTTCAGGCCGACTCGGGACGACCTGGCCATTCTCTAAGGGATCGTTTCCGAAAGGTTCGGCTGGCTTAGCGTTCGATCCGGTAGATGAGGTCTACCGTCTGCTCGGTGGTGCCGGAGGAGGTCTCCAGCGTCAACCGCCGGCTGAGCTCGTAGCTCAGCAACACCCGCGAGGTATTGTCGAACAGGCCCACGGAGTAGCGCAGCAGCAGGCGCGGGGACAGATACAGCCCCAGGGTCAGGGCGCTCTCCTCGATACCGCCTTCGGTATCAATCGTGACCTCGTCCAGCCCCAGTTCCGTCCCGATCCGCTGGGTGATCAGCGCGCTTTGTTCCAGGCCGTAGGCCGCGGCCGCCGACGCGATCATGTTGCCGTCCGACTCCGACGCCCCCGAGAGTGGCCGTCCGGTCAGCAGAAAGGCCATGGCTTCGGTCTCGTCCATCGCGGGTTC
Source organism: Thioalkalivibrio sp. ALJ4 (assembly GCF_000377225.1). Lineage (NCBI taxonomy): Bacteria > Pseudomonadati > Pseudomonadota > Gammaproteobacteria > Chromatiales > Ectothiorhodospiraceae > Thioalkalivibrio > Thioalkalivibrio sp. ALJ4. The sequence goes on from NZ_KB897917.1 coordinate 891,614, forward strand.
CGAGAACACCCTCGAGCGCAGGTTGTCCGGGGTCCCGCCGATCTCGAGGCCCACCGTTACGTTGTACTCGCGTACCGTGCGCACGGCGCGCAGGTCCAGTTCCGGTGTTTCCGCAGGCCCCTGGAACAGCAGGATGCCTCGGTCGACTCGCAGATCCTGTCCGTAAGCATTGAAGCGCCCCTCGGGGATGCGAATCTCCCCGAACAGCTGGGTGGGGCGCCCGGCAATCTCCTCGACATCCACCTCGCCGGCAAAGCGTGCAGTAAGCCCGTGGCCGTCAAAGCGCACGTCGTCACCCAGGCGGATACGGATTCGGATATCCGTCTTCAGCGCCTGCGCCTCTTCCAGTTCCTCACCCAGGATGATCTCGTCTCCGGAGACGCGGATCGCGCCCGGGGGTAGGTCCGGCGGACGGATCCGTGCCCAGGGCAGCAGCACCTCCCCGCGCACGCGGATGCCATCCTCGGGGGTGAACACCAGCTCCAGGTCCGGTGTGATCGTCGCCTCGGCGTCCACCCGATTCACGGCGAGGAAGTCTTCTCCACGCAGCTGCATCTCGGCACGCGGTCCATCGTCCCCCAGGTCCACGCGACCCGCGAGGTCGATGGCGCCATCGCCTGACTCCAGCCGCCCGTCCAGGGTCATCTCCTCGGCGGAGACGACGTTGGCGGTGACCTCGGGGATCAGGATGTCGATCCCGGCATCCGGGATCAGCACGCCCCCGTCGGTAAAGCGCACAGCGCCCTCGACCAGCGGGGCGTCCAGGCGTCCACCGAAGGTCAGCCGGGCATCGAGCACGCCGCGAAGGCGCTGAATGTCGGGGCTTGCCGCCGCAATCCAGGACAGATCATCGAGGCGGGCCTCGAAATCGCCATCGATGCGCGTATCGTCGCCGTCGGGACGTAGTTCGAGTGTCGCCCGTGCGATACCGCCATCGAGAAAGCCGAGTCGAAAATCGACATCCACGTCGCGGTCGCGTACCCGCGCATCGAGATGGACATCCCGGTAGGGCACATCCTGCAACTCGCCATCCTCGTCGCGCACCATCAGGCGCCCATCCGTCGGGTGTACGGCCAGATCCGCGTCGATGCGCCCCTGCTCATCCAGGCGGCCACTGGCCTCGGCATTGATCTGCCCCTCGATGCCCAGTTCAGGCGGCAACAGGGGCTCCAGCCAGCCAAGCTCCAGGTTCTCCAGGAGTGCACTGAAGTCTCCGCCTGTCGCCTCCTGCCAGCGACCTTCGGCGCAGATTCGCCCGCCTTCCCGGGCCAGGCACAGACGCTCGAGGTCTGCGGACTCCGGGCCGCCTTCCAGGCCGACCGGGGACGGCAACGACCAGTCGCCCGCCTGGGGTTGCGTCAGGTCCAGGCGGGTCAGCCGGCCGCTCCAGTGCGTGGCGTCGAGGTCGAAGCCCCCCGCCATCGCCAGTGCCAGCGTACCCAGTTCCCGGCCATCCACGTCCAGATCCAGGCGATGGTCGTCGACGGTCCCCGAGGCCCTCAGGTGCACGTCGGCCAGGTGGATCCCGGTGGCCGGTTCCAGGTCCTCCAGCCGCAGGTCCAGCCGGGCGGGGGTGTCTTCCGCGAGCCCGGCCTCGGCGTTCAGCTGCAGCCGCGCCAGCGCGATATCCCCCAGCCGGAGGCCGGCACCGTCGCCTTCGGCCGCTACCTGTGGCGCCTCGGGAGACCCGGTGACGTGCGCATCCAGGTTCAGTTGTCCCGCAAGGTCGGGCCATAGCTGCTGCAGTTCCGGGGCATCTACCCGCAGGCGGAAATCCAGCACCTCGGTCCAGCGGCCCTGTGCGCTCAGGGTGTTGGCGCCGAGCGCCAGCTCCAGTTGTTCGACCGTCAGGGCATCGCCTTCCAGCTCGGCTCGGCCGCGCCCTTCGACCGGCTGCTCGCGCAGGGTGCCGGTCAGGCGCTCCAGTTCGGCCTGCAGATGCAGTACGCCGTCCTCGGCCTGCCCGCCGCGGGTGCTGAGTGTCAGGTCGAGGCGGCCGGGTGCCTCGGGTGTGATGATGGCCGGGTCCAATGCCTCGGCCTGCAGTGCGAGGTCCCAGTCGAGACCCTCGGCCCAGCCCACGTCTCCCGCCAGATCCAGGCGCCCGCCGTCGTCCATCGCCAGGCGCAGGCGATCGATCCGGGCGCCGCTCTCGGTCAGGTCCACGCGCCCGTCGCCGGTCACGCCAATGCCATGACTTTCAGCCCGCAGGGGGTCCAGGCGCAGCTGGGCCTGGAGCTGTCCCGAGGCGGGGGTATAGCGGCCGGACACGGCGATGCGCAGCTGATCCAGGTGACCTTCCAACTCTTCCTGCAGGCGCGCGAGATCCGGTGCGGTCAGTGCCAGATCCATTTCGAGATCCAGCGCGTGCCCCGGATCGGACAGGTCCCCGCCCAGCCCCGCGACCTGTCCACTGAGGGCGGCCGTCAGGGCGTCTTCGTCGACCTTGAGTTCGCTCTCGCGCAGGCGGGCCGTACCGTCCGCGAGCGTCAGGCCCAGCTGTCCGGTCAGGGCGTGGTCCTCGAAGTGGCCTCGCAGCTCGTCGATGTCGATCGCGGCTTCCAGGGCCGCGAGCGGTGTCTGTTCGCCGTCCAGCGGGAGGCGGCCCCGCAGGGTGGCCCGCAGGCGTTCCAGGCCGGCGTCCATTTCCAGACCCAGGGGGGCGGGGTCGAGGTCGTCGAGCGCCAGTTGCAGGTCCCAGTCGAGGACCTCGTCGAAGCGGATGGGTCCGGCGAGCGCCAGGCGTCCGGCCTCGGAATCCAGCCTCAGTGACTCGATCTCGGCCATGGACAAATCGCCATGGGCCTGTAGCACGAGTTCGACTGCCGGCATGTCGTCCAGCCGGGCGCCGCCATCCAGGCCCAGCGACCAGTCGTCGGGCTCGCCGGAAGCACGCAGCCGTCCCATGGCGAGATGCGCGGTCTGGTCCGGGGCGAGACGGTAGGCGAACGGGGTCCAGGTGGCCTCGATGTCGAAGCGCGGGTCCTCCAGCACATTGACCACCTCGGCCTGCAGGGTCAGATCCATGCCGGCGCTCAGGGCGTGATGCAGCCGCAGGCGCTCACGCAGGTGTCCGTCCAGCTCCAGCCGCCCCTGTGCCTCGCTGGTGTCGAGGCCTTCGGCCACGGCGTCCGGCAGGGGCGAGGTCCAGGTGCCCTCGGCGTTCACCGCGTAGTCACCTTCAGTCTCGACCCGCGCCTGTAATCGTGCCTGGATCTCCGGCATGTCCAGGTCGAGGTGCTGGAGTTCGATCAGGGCGCCGCTGGCGCGGGCCTGGGCCGCGATCTGCGTGATGGTGACCAGCGGCTCGCCTTCGCGGTAGACCCGCAGGTCGCTCAGCAGGACATCCTCCAGCTGCACGGCCAATGGGAGGCGGATCGCATCGGGTAGTTCGAAGGGCTCTTCGTCGTCATCGATCGCCTCGGGTGGCAGGTCGATCAGCAGCCCGGTCGCATGTACAACCGGGATCCGCAGCTCACCGCGCAGGCCGGCGCGGGCGTCGATGCCCAGGCGGCCCTCGTCCAGTTCGATGCGGGGGCCGTCCGGCAGGGACAGGTAGAGACCGTGGATTGCGAGCTCGGTGAACAGCGTGCCCTCCACGCGTTCGATGCGCAGATCCACTGGGGCGTGCTGCTCGGCCTGTTCGACCAGCCAGCGCGTGCCGCTCTCGGAGGCGAGCAGGGCGACCAAACTCCCGATCACCAGGACCAGGAGCAGCAGGACCCCGCCGATCAGCCACAGCAGTGTCTTGCCCAGGCGCCTCACAGGTCCGGCCCCATGGAGAAGTGGATGCGGAAGTCGTCATCGGAATCCGGGCCGTGGGCGAAGTCGACGCGGATCGGTCCCACGGGCGAACGCCAGCGCACGCCCACGCCGACGCCGTAGACCGGGTCGAACTCGGTCCATTCGTTGACGACGTTGCCTGCATCCACAAAGGCGGCGGCGCTCCAGTTGCCGCGAACCGGGATGTCGTACTCCAGGCTGCCGACCACCTTGTGGCGCCCGCCGATCACGTCGCCGTCCTCGTTGGTCGGGCCGACCTTCTGGTAGCCGTAGCCGCGGATGCTGGCGTCCCCGCCGGCGAAAAAGCGCAGGGAACTGGGTAGTTCGTGGACCGAATCCACCTCGGTGAATCCGGCATCGGCGCGGGCCAGGACCCGTCCCGGGCCGATGGCGCGTACGACTTTGCCGCTGGCCAGCACCTGAGCGAACGAGGTGCTGGATAGCAGCTCTTCCTGGGCCCCCTGCACGGTGATATCGAAGCGGTAGCCGCGGCGTGGGGTCATCGGGTCGTCCGCCTCCATGCGGCCGATGCGGTAAGACGGGATCAGCAGGCGGCTGCGATCCGTCTCTTCGCCGACGGTGTAGTCCTCGTACTCGTAGCGCAGGCCCTCGGTGGTTTGCCAGCCGCCGGTTCGCTGCAGCACGCGGTTGGCCCCGATCTGGAAGCGGTCCGACTGCTGGGAATCGGTGTCCTCGGTGCGGTAGGTCGTGAACAGGTTCAGCTGCTCGCGCAGCGGGTCACGCAGCGGGATCGCGTAGTTGAAGCCCACACCGGAGCGTACCGGGGAGGCCTCCAGCTCCGCGTGATAGCGGTGACCGCGCTTGTTGGCATAGCGGTTCTCGAAACGAAAGCGCAGGCGCGGGCCGATATCGGTGGAGTAGCCGATGCCGGCCTCGTAGCTGTGCCGCCGACGAGGCTCGAACTCGGCCACGATCGGGACGTGGCGGTCCTCGGCCTCGTCACGCAGGGGGCGTACCCGTACGCCGGAAAAGTACCCCGAGTCATTCAGGTTTCGCTGCAGCGCGATGATCTGCGAGGAGCTGTAGGGGTCGCCCTCCTCGAAAGGGATCATGCGCTCGACGAACTCTGGCGCCAGGATGTCCTGGTCCAGCGTGACCCGGCCGATGCGGTAGCGCTCCCCGGTGTCCATGTGCAGGCGGATGGTCGCGGTGCGGTTTTCGCGGTCGACCTCCAGGCGGCGGGTGTGCAGGTCCGCGTCGAAATAGCCGCGATCCGCCGCAATCCGCGTCATGCGATTGCGCAGGGTGTCGTAGCGGTCATGGCGCAGGACATCGCCTTCCTGGATGTCGGTCTGGCTGAGTACGGCCTCGAACGCGAGATCGCCGACCCCCTCGCCGGTGACCTGGATGTCGACGGTTTCCACTGTGGTCGGAGGGCCGGGATCGAACGTCAGGTGCAGGTCCCAGCAGCCGTCGTTGTCGCGTTCCAGACTCAGGTCCAGTTCGGCATCGTAGTGGCCGACGGCGCGCAGGGCATTGCGGGCTCGCTCCTCCATATCGCGTAGCAGGCGGCGCTCGCGAAAGCCGGGCAGGTCGCAGGGCTGACGCGCCAGGTTGAGGCTGTTGCGAATGTTCTCGCGCTGGAGCTCCGTGCCGCCCTCCAGCACCAGGCCCGGTACCGGGCCATTGTCCTCGTCGGCCGCCAGGGGGAATGCCAGCAGCGCCAGCAGAATCCCGATCCATCTCATCCGCCGAACCGCATGCGCATGCAGCAGGGAAAATGGATGCGGGCGAGGAAGAAGGGTCATGGATCGATGATAGCGGGAAGCCGCAGGGCTTTGGGAAAAGGGGGCGTCCCTATCAGTGTCTTGCCGCGGACGTGAGTTCCCGACAAGGATCACGTCAGTGTCTCCCCTGGGTTCAGACGCTCGGGCAGTCCACTCCGCTCCCGCGCGAGAACACCACCAGATGGGTGAAGTCCAGGCGCAGGCGCACATGCTCGCCGATCACGAAGTTGTCGTGGCTGGGTGCGATGCACAGCACGCTGATCCCGTCGGGGAGCCTCAGGGTGTAGAGGAAGTCAGCCCCGCGGAAGGCCTTGTCCAGGATCTCGGTTTGCACCGTGCCCTGTTCGTTGTCGATGGCGATATCGTCCGGGCGTACCAGCACGTCCACCGCAGTGCCCGGCGGGAGCTGCTCGGACATCGAACCCTGGATCTCGCCAAAGGCCGTGTCGACCTGGTCCTCGGTGCATACCATGCCGGGGATCAGTGTGCCCTCGCCGACAAAGTCCGCGACAAAGCGGTCGGCCGGGCGGTGGTACAGGTTGTAGGCGGTATCCCATTGCGCAATGCGGCCCTGGTGGATCACCGCGATGCGGTCAGCAAAGGCGAAGGCCTCGTGCTGGTCATGGGTCACCAGGATCGCGGTGGTGTGCTCCGCACGCAGGATGCGCCGCACCTCGCGGGCCAGGTCACCGCGCAGCTCCACGTCCATGCTGGAGAAGGGCTCGTCCAGCAGCAGGAGCGCGGGTTTCGGCGCCAGGGCGCGCGCCAGTGCGATGCGCTGCTGCTGGCCGCCGGACAGGGCGTGCGGATAGGAGTCGCCGTATCCGGACAGGCCGACGAGCTTCAGCAGTGTCTGAACGCGATCGGCACGTGCATCGCGGCTCCAGTCGCGGATGCCGAAGGCGATGTTGTCGGCGACACTCAGGTGCGGAAACAGCGCGAAATCCTGGAACACCATGCCGACGCCACGGCGTTCCGGGGGCACAGTGTGTCCGGGCTCGCTGACGGCCCGCCCGCCCAGATGAATGGCCCCGCGCATCACCGGTTCGAAGCCCGCAATCGCGCGCAGCAGGGTGGTCTTGCCGCAACCGGAGGGGCCCAGCAGGCAGCCGATCTGCCCCTCGGGCAGGGCCAGCGAGACCCCGTGCACCACAGCCTTGCCGTCATAGCCGATGTCGATGCTATCCAGTTCCAGCAGTGGCGTATGGGTGACCTGGATGGCGGCGTTGGAAGTAGCGGCTTGTGTCATGTCAGGTCGTACCGGCGGGCATGGGGAGCGGTTTCTGTGGCGCGTCGGCCTCGGTGTCCGGGCGCTGGTCGGGTGCGCCCTGACCGGGCCGCGAGCGACCGATGGTCATCGACAGCAGGATAACGGGAACCAGCCCGACCAGCACGATGGCCAGTGCGGCACTGGAGGATTCCGCCAGCCGTTCGTCGCCGGCCAGCTCGAAGGCGCGCACCGCGAGGGTGTTGAAATCGAACGGGCGCAGGATCAGCGTCGCGGGCAGCTCCTTGAGTACATCGACAAAGACCAGCAACAGCGCCGTCAGCAGGGTGCCGCGCATGATCGGCAGGTGTACGCGGGTCAGGGTCTGCAGGGGACGCATGCCGAGCGAACGGGCGGCGTCGTCCATGCTTGGCTGGATCTTGCCCAGCCCCGCCTCCACGGTCTGCAGCGAGACCGCGAGAAAGCGCACCGCGTAGGCGAACAGCAGGGCGAACACGGTGCCGGACAGCAGCAGCCCGGTCGACAGCCCGAAGGTGTCGCGCATGAAGCCGTCCAAGGCGTTGTCGAAGGCGGCGAACGGGATCATCACGCCAATCGCGATCACCGTGCCGGGGATCGCGTAGCCCATGCCCGCCACGCGCACGGCGAGGTTGGTAAAGGTCCCGCCTTGCATGCGCTTGGCGTAGGCCAGAACCAGGGCCAGGACTACTGCGATCACGGCAGCGGCCACCGCCAGCCAGAAGGTGTTGAACACCAGCTCGGCGAAGCGGGCGTTCATCCAGTGGTCGGTGGTTTGTGCCGCCCAGATCGTGAGCTGGGCAGCGGGCAGCAGGAACCCGAGCACCACCGGTAGCAGGCAGGCGGTGAACGCCGCTGCGGCCTTCCAGCCCTGCAGGCGATAGCGCGGCAGGGTGGAGTAGCGGCGGCTGGTGTGATGGAAGCGGGCCTTTGCGCGCGACCAGCGCTCCAGCACGATGAGTATGAAAACGAAAGTCAGCAGCACCGCCGAGAGCTGCGCGGCGGCGGCTGGGTCGCCCAGCCCGTACCAGGTGCGGAACACGCCGGTGGTAAAGGTGCTGATGCCGAAGTAGGCGACCGTACCGTAGTCCGCGAGCACCTCCATCAGCGCAAGCGTCAGCCCGGCGATGATCGCCGGGCGGGCCAGCGGCAGGGCCACGCGACGAAATCCGCCGAATGGCCCCTGACCGAGCGTGCGCGAGACCTCCAGCACACAGACCGATTGTTCGAGAAAGGCCGCGCGACTGAGCAGGTACACATACGGATAGAGCACCAGCATCAGCATGACCATCGCCCCGCCGAGCGAGCGGATCTCGGGGAAGAAGTACTCCCCGTAGCCCAGCCCGGTCAGGTCGCGGATCAGGCTCTGCACCGGCCCGGAGAAGTCCAGCATGCCGGTATAGGTGTAGGCGATGATGTAGGCCGGCATCGCCAGCGGCAGCATCAGCGCCCACTGAAAGATGCTGCGTCCGGGGAACTCGCACATGCTCACCAGCCAGGCGACCGGGACGCCGATCAGCAGCACCCCGATGCCGACACCGACCAGCAGGGCCAGGGAGTTGGTGACGTAATCGGCCAGTACCGTCTGGCGCAGGTGTTCCCAGACCTCGCCCGCGGGGATGAACACGTGCCCGAAGATCACCAGCACCGGCAGTGCGAGCACCAGCGCCACCGTAATCGCCACGACCGACCACAGACTGAACGACAGTCGCGGCCGGCCCCGAGAAATGGTTCGCGTAGCGGGCAGGGCTGGGTTGGAGGGCTGGGCGCTCATGGAGTGCGAATAATAAAGGTTCTTGTTTCGAATACCACCAAGACTGCTCCCCCATTAAAGGCTTCGCAGAAACAGTAAGCCCCCGGACGGAGCCGGGGGCTTGCGAAACGCGTGGACCCGAGGGGCATCAGCGCCAGCGTACGCGGTCCATGATTCGCACCGCCTCGCTATTGTTGTCGCCCAGCAGGTGCAGCTCGATGTCGTCGGACTTGAACTCGCCAAAGCCCTGCAGGATCTCGCTGGCCGGCACGTCATCCCGGATCGGGTATTCCTGGTTTGCCTCGGCGTACCACTGTTGCGCCTCCTGCGAGGTCAGAAACTCGATCAGGCGGATGGCGTTGTCGCGGTTCGGGGCATGTGCCGTTACGCCCGCACCACTGATGTTCACGTGTGTGCCGCGGTCGTCCTGGTTGGGCCAGAAGACGCCGATCTGTTCGGCGACATCGCGGTCGCTACCATCGCCGTCCAGCATCAGCCCCAGGTAGTAGGTGTTGGCGATGGCAACATCACAAACCCCGTCGGCCACCGCGCGAATCTGGTCCCGGTCGCCGCCCTGCGGCCGGCGCGCCATGTTGTTCACGATGCCGGCGGCCCAGGCCTCGGCGGCCTCCGCGCCCTCGGTCGCGATCATCGCGGCCACCAGCGACTGGTTGTAGACGTTGTCGGACGAGCGGATGCAGATACGACCTTCCCATTGCTCGTCGGTCAGGGCCTCGTAGGTGGACAGGTCGTCCGGATCGACCCGGTCCTTGTGATAGAGGATTGGGCGCGCGCGCAGCGACAGGCCGTACCACTCGCCTTCGGGATCGCGATAGCGCTCGGGGATGTTCTCGGCCAGCGTGTCGGATTCCACAGCCTGCAGCACACCCGCCTGCTGGGCGTGGTGCAGGCGCCCGGCGTCCACGGTGATCAGCACGTCCGCGGGCGAGTTGCGTCCCTCGTGGCGCAGGCGCTGCAGCAGGCTGTCCGCGCTGCCGGTGACCAGATTGACCTTGATGCCGGTCTCCTCGGTGAACTGCTCGAGCAGGGGCTGGATCAGGTTCTCCTGCCGCGCCGAGTAGAGGTTCACTTCATCTTCGTCGGCCGGGCTGCAGCCGACCAGGGGCATGGAGACGGCCACGGCTGCGGCGGCCATCACCAGCCAGGAAAGGGGGCGAAACGACATACTGAATCTTCCATTGATCAAATTAGACGAGAACGATTGTTATTTGTGTTCTCATCCTTGTCAACGATTTTCTGCCACCGAGTTGGGGCTTTGCACCTTTCCAAGGGGGTGGCATGCGCGTCGGCCGGTGTTTCCTAAGGGAAACACTGACCAATTTACACACTCGCGTTGGCACCCCAGGTTTTCCGAGACAAGGCGCGTCGTGCAGCGGGTAGTGGTTCTACCCGCAAGCGGCGCAACGCAGGATCGGGGAACCTGGGGTGCCAACCCCGAAGGGGCTCGGCCGCCCGTTTTTGATCACAACGGGCGCGGGAACGGCGTTGCGGCTCCCTTGTGCAGAATGACTGCACGGCAGTCGCCGCGCCTTGTTCGCACGCAAAAGCGACTCGAGCGCGAGCGTGTAAATTGATCAGTGTTTCCCTAAGCTTGGCCCATGGACAAGCCCCTGCCTGATACCCCCGAAGCCCTGCCCCCCTTCCTGGACGAGGAGGTCGAGCACCTATTGCAGGACCTTGGCGAAAAGGCCGACTGGCCCGGCAGCCTGTCGGGTCAGTCGGCCAGCCCGCTGGCCTTCAGCCATTACCTCGCCCAGACGGTGGGTCGGCATCCGGACTATCTGCTCGACACCCTGGATGACAAGGGGCGGGTGCCCGCGCGGGATGACGACGCCTTTGCCGCGATGCTGGGCGCCGCGCTGGAGAAGGCCGAGGGCGAGGGGCCGCTGAAGCACGCGCTGCGGGAGGTGCGCCATCGCGAGATGATCCGCATCGCCTGGCGGGACCTGGAAGGGCGCGCGGACCTGGACGAGGTCATGCACGACCTCAGTCGGCTTGCCCAGGGCCTGATCCAGGGCGCGCTGGACTGGCTCGACCGCCACTACCAGGGTCGCCACGGGCAGCCGCGTGGGGCCGACGGCGCACCTCAGTCGCTGGTCGTGCTGGGGCTCGGGAAGCTCGGTGGTGGTGAGCTGAATTTTTCCTCCGATATCGACCTGATCTTCGCCTACGCCCAGTCCGGCGAGACTGATGGCGAGCGGGTCCTGGATAACGGTGCGTACTTTCAGAAGCTGGGGCGTGCCCTGATCGCGGCGCTGTCCGAGGTGACCGCCGACGGTTTTTGCTATCGCGTGGACATGCGCCTGCGCCCGTTCGGCGACTCGGGCCCGCTGGTAATGCACTTCGATGCGATGGAGGACTACTACCAGGCGCATGGTCGCGAGTGGGAGCGCTACGCCCTGATCAAGGCGCGTCCGCTGGCGGGCGATGCGGCCGCGGGGGATGCGCTGATGAAGCGTCTGCGTCCGTTCATCTACCGCCGCTATCTGGACTACGGCACGCTCGCGAACCTGCGCGAACTCAAGCAGATGATCAACGACGAGTCCGCCCGGCGGGGGCGCTACGAGGACGTCAAGCATGGCGAGGGCGGGATCCGCGAGATCGAGTTCATCGCCCAGTCGTTCCAGTTGATTCGCGGCGGGCGCGACCAGGCCCTCCAACGGCGAGACCTGCTGGGCGTGATGGAGGTGCTGCGAGCGCGCGACCTGCTGCCGGGCTACGCGGTCGACCAACTGGAGCGCAGTTATCGCTTTCTGCGCCGGGTCGAAAACCGCCTGCAGATGCTCAACGATCAGCAGACCCACCGTCTGCCGCGCTCTGCCGGCGACCGGACCCGCCTGGCCCTGTCGCTGGGATTCGACAGCGAGGTGACCTTCGAGGCGGCGCTGGTGCGCGAGCAGCGCCGGGTGCATGCGCACTTCGAACAGGTGTTTACCGCCCCGCAGCGCGACGATGCCGAGTCCATGGACAGCTCGCCCGAGGCGGACCGCGAACAGCAGTTGCATCGCCTGTGGCAAGGCTCGCTGGATGACGATGTGGCACGGGAGGCCTTGTCCTCCCTCGGCTTCGACGACCCCGGAGCGGCCCTGGAGGGGCTCGTGGATTTGCGCGAGAGCCCCGGCGTGCGCGCGATGAGCACCACGGGACGCCAACGGCTGGATCGTCTGATGCCGCTGCTGATCGGGGCCCTGGCCGAGATGGATGCCCCGGACGCAGTGCTGCCCCGCGCCCTTCAGATGGTACGTACCATCGCCCGCCGCTCGGTGTATCTGTCGCTGCTGGTCGAGAATCCGCTGGCGCTGTCGCAGCTGGTCAAGCTGGTCGCGGCCAGCCCCTGGATCAGCGAGCAGCTGACGCGCTTCCCCGTCCTGCTGGACGAGTTGCTCGACCCGCGTGCCCTGTATGCCCCGCCGGACCGGGACGGGATGCGCGAGGAACTGGAGGCGGAGCTCGCGCAGTTCCCGGGTGAGGACCACGAGCAGATGCTGGACCGCCTGCGCCAGTTCAAGCAGGTGCAGACGCTGCGCGTGGCGGCGGCCGACATCATGGGCTTTCTGCCGTTGATGAAGGTCTCCGACCACCTGACCTGGCTGGCGGAGGTGATGCTCGAGCGGGTGCTCAAGCTCGCCTGGGACAAGCTGGTCGAGCGTCACGGCGCGCCGCGCTGCGGCGAGGGCGACGACCTGCGCCCGGCGCGCTTCGCGGTGATCGGCTACGGCAAGCTGGGCGGCTTCGAGCTCGGATATGGCTCCGATCTGGACGTCGTATTCCTGCATGATTCCGAGGGCGAGGACGCGCAGACCGCCGGGCCGAAGGTGATCGACAACACCGAGTTCTTTGCCCGGGTCGCGCAGCGCGTGGTCCATCTGCTGGGGGCCTTTACCGCGGCCGGCAGGCTGTACGAGGTGGATACGCGGCTGCGCCCGAGCGGCACCTCCGGTCTGCTGGTCAGCGGGCTGCAGGCCTTCCGGCGTTATCAGGACGAATCCGCCTGGACCTGGGAGCATCAGGCACTGGTGCGCGCCCGCTTCGTCGCCGGTGATCCTGAGCTGGGCAAGCGGTTCGATGCCCTGCGCCGCGAGGTGCTGACCCGCGAACGCGACACCGATGCCCTGCGGGCGGAGGTCGTCGAGATGCGCCAGCGCATGCTGGCCGAGCACGCCTCGAAAAAGGGCCAGGGCTTCCATCTCAAGCGCGACCGGGGCGGTATCACTGATATCGAATTCATGGTTCAATACTGGGTTTTGGTATCCGCCCACGACCATCCCGCCGTCTGCAACTGGCCGGACAAGATCCGCACGTTGGAGACCCTCGGGCGCGAGGGCGTGATCGGCGAGGACCTGAGCGAGGTGCTGGCGGATGCCTATCGGGATTTGCGCAACCGCATCCATCGCCTGACGCTGGCGGGCCGGGAGGCCCGGGTCGAGGAGCCGGACGACGAGCTGCTGGCGGTGCGCGACCGCATAATCGAAACCTGGAATGACCTGTTCGGCGCGCCGGATCCGGCCGCCAACAAGAACGCCTAGAGGGATACAAGACATGTCGATGGCCGACCGCGACGGGGTGATCTGGCTGGACGGGCAGATGGTGCCCTGGCGCGAGGCGCAGACCCACGTACTGACCCACACCCTGCATTACGGCATGGGCGTGTTCGAGGGCGTGCGCGCCTACAAGACCGAGCGCGGCCCGGCGATCTTTCGCCTGCAGGACCACACCCGGCGCCTGTTCAACTCCGCCAAGATCCTCGGCATGACCATCCCGTACTCGGCCGACGACCTGAACGAGGCACAGATCGCCTCGGTCCGCGACAACGGCCTGGAGAGCGCCTACCTGCGCCCGATGTGCTTCCTCGGTTCCGAGGGCATGGGCCTGCGCGCGGACAACCTCAATGTGCACGCGATGGTCGCGGCCTGGCACTGGGGCGCCTATCTGGGCGACGAGGGCATGGAGAAGGGCATCCGCATCCGCACCTCGTCCTACAGCCGGCACCACGTGAATGTGACGATGTGCAAGGCCAAGGCCAACGGCAACTACATGAACTCGATGCTGGCCCTGCAGGAGGCGACCCGCTGCGGCTACGACGAGGCCATGCTGCTGGATACCGAGGGCTACGTGGCCGAGGGCAGTGGCGAGAACATCTTCCTGGTGCGCGATGGCGTGCTGGTCACCCCGGACCTGACCTCCGCGCTGGACGGCATCACCCGCCGCACGGTGATCACCCTGGCCGAGGAGGAAGGCCTGCGCGTGGTGGAGAAGCGCATCACCCGCGACGAGGTGTACATTGCCGACGAGGCCTTCTTCACCGGTACCGCCGCCGAGGTGACCCCGATCCGCGAGGTCGACGACCGCCCGATCGGCTCCGGCACCCGCGGGCCGATTACCGAACGCCTGCAATCGCGCTATTTTGATGTCGTACAGGGCCGCGACCGTCAGCACGACGGCTGGCTGACCTACCTCTAGGGAAACACTGATTAATGCACACGCTCGCGTTGGCACCCCAGGTTTTCCGAGACAAGGCGCGTCGTGCAGCGGGTAGTGGTCCTACCCGCAAGCGGCGCAACGCAGGATCGGGGAACCTGGGGTGCCAACCCCCACAAGCTATTGAAAGACGGGGCTCGGCCGCCCGTTTTTGATCACAACGGGCGCGGGAACGGCGTTGCGGTTCCCTTGTGCAGAATGACTGCACGGCAGTCACCGCGCCTTGTTCGCACGCAAAAGCGACTCGAGCGCGAGCGCGTGCATTAATCAGTGTTTCCCCAACACGCGAGACGAAAACCATGGTCAATCCCGATACCGCTCATCACCAGGACCAGTACGAGACCGCGAACGCGCAGCCGGAGATCACGGTCACCAAGAAAGACCTGCCGCTGCACTGCCCGACGCCGAAGATGGCGCTATGGGCCTCGCACCCGCGCGTCTACCTGCCGATCGACGAGACCCCGGACGGCCGCTACCAGTGCCCGTACTGCGGCACCCAGTTCATCCTGAAGGACGACGCCTGATCATCGTGGGCCCGCGCCTTGGCATCTGCGCCGGGGTGAATCGTGCCCGCCCCGGGCGTTCCCGCGCACGCATCCGATGAAGCTCTCCCTGCCCCCGTTTGATCAGGCCCGTGTGCTGGTGGTCGGCGACCTGATGCTGGATCGCTACTGGCACGGCGGCACCGATCGTATCTCGCCCGAGGCCCCAGTCCCGGTGGTCCACGTGCGCGAGATCGAGCAGCGCCCGGGCGGGGCCGGCAACGTCGCACTGAATCTTGCCGCCCTGGGCGGTCAAGCCGATCTGGTTGGTGTGACCGGCGAGGACGAGGCCGCGGCGGAACTGTCCGGTCTGCTTGAGGGCGCGGGAGTGGCCTGCCACTTCCGCCGCCAGCCGGGTGCGGCCACCATCACCAAGCTGCGCGTGATCAGTCGCCACCAGCAGCTGATCCGCCTCGACTTCGAGGACGGTTTCCCCGGCACCCGCGCCGCCGACCTGCTGCCACAGGTCGAGCCCCTGCTGGCCAATTGCGGCGCCGTCGTCCTGTCCGACTACGCCAAGGGCGCGCTGCGCGACCCCCAACCCCTGATTCAGGCCGCCCGCGCCGCCGGGGTCCCCGTACTGGTCGACCCCAAGGGCCGCGACTTCTCCCTTTACCGGGGCGCGGACCTGATCACCCCCAATCTCGCCGAACTGGAGGGTGTGGCAGGCCCCTGCCCGGACGATGAAAGCCTCGAACGGGCGGCCCGGGACGTGATGGAGCGCTGCGGGATCCCGGCGCTCCTGGTCACGCGCGGCGCGGCCGGGATGACGCTGTTCCGCGAGGGGCAGGCGGCCGTGCATCAGCCGGCCCGGGCGCGCGAGGTGTTCGACGTGACCGGGGCGGGCGATACGGTGATCGCCACCCTGGCCGCCGCGCTGGCGGCGGGTGCGACGTTCGAGGACGCGATGCAGCTCGCGAACCTGGCGGCGGGCATCGTGGTCGGCAAGCTGGGCACAGCCACCGTCTCGGTGGCCGAGATTGAGCGCGAGATCTACGCCCCCCGAGCGGCCGACCAGGGCGTGCTGTCCCGAGCCGAGCTGGCGGATGTGCTGCGCCGGGCTCGCGCAGCGGGCGAGCGGGTCGTGATGACCAATGGCTGTTTCGACATCCTGCACGCCGGCCATGTCGCCTATCTCGCCCAGGCCCGCGCCCTGGGAGACCGCCTGCTGGTCGCGGTGAACGACGATGCCTCCGTGCGTCGCCTGAAGGGAGAAGGGCGCCCGGTGAACCCGCTGGATCAGCGCATGGCCGTGCTGGCGGCCCTGGGCGCGGTGGACTGGGTGGTCCCGTTCTCCGAGGACACCCCGGCCGACCTGATTGCCGAGGCCCTGCCGGACGTGCTGGTCAAGGGTGGCGACTATCGGCCTGAGGCCATTGCTGGGCACGATGCAGTAGTGGCGAACGGAGGCGAGGTGCGAGTGCTGGAATTCCTGGATGGCTGCTCGACCAGCGCGGTCATGGGCCGGATTCAGGCGCGTTCGGATTCAGGCGCGCCCGAAGCGCCCTGACTGCCCGCTCGACGCTCTGCCTGAGTTGGGGCGAATCCGGGCGTCCGAAGTTCAGCCCCTGTGGATCCATGAACCACACGCGTTCCCCGTCCCATCCGAGCGTTTCCGGTGAATCGAGTGACAGCGCCAGGCCCGCCTTGGCAAGCTCTCCCCAGGAGCGTTCCGCTTGCTCCAGGATGGGCCCTCCGCCCTGAGCTTCGTGCGGTTTCCCAGGCCGGGTGCTCAGCGGTCGAAGCCCGGGCGGGTTTTGCTGGATCAGCCAGCCGAGCCCGTCGCTGGACCATGTGATCGCGAGAGGCCGTGGGACAGGCATGCCCAGGCGCTGCAGGATCAGCGCATGCCGCCAGGTGCGCAATGCCAACTGTCGTGTGACCCAGGGACGCAGCAGGGAGGGCATGGGGCCTGCGGGCAGATCGATGCGGCACGCCCGGATCGTATCAGTATCCGTGCAGCCATCCGTGGTCCCTCTAGCGTGGAGTGCCTTCCCCAGGCACTCGACAGTATCGGCTTCCAGGTGGCGTCGGTCCCGTATCGCCCGGATGTGTCCGTATCGCTCGCGCGGGTAGTGCTTCCAGCCTCGGCTGGCGCGTGCCGCGACCTTTTTCGCTTGCCGCAGGCGAGCGATCCGCACGGCCTGCACAAAGGCCTGTATGTCGTCTTGCGTGCACGGCCATTCACGCAAACGACAGTAGTACGCGTAGCCCCCTGCGACCTCGGGTTCCGGCAGGCGGGATTTCGAGGCATACAGCCGCAGCAGATGGGCGCTTGCCTCGCGGCGGTTCAGTGCCCGCCGCTGCCAATGGACCCGGTCTCCGTCGATCGCGTACAACTTCCGGTCGTGCGGGATGAAATTCAGCCAGTTCAAGTCATGCTGGCGAAGGCCTGCCTGGTGGTGCTCGGCCAGTGTGCGTAGCAGGCGTTGGTGCAGCTGTTCGGGCAGGGCTTCGGGCGGCCACGGCTCGTCGGCCTCGACCCAGTCCAGCACACACAGCCAGGCGCGATACCGCTTCGCGAATCCCGCATGCCGCAGTGCCGGGGCTGCGATCCCGGCCGATTGGAGTCGGCGAGCTCCACGCACGCCCCGGCGCCATTCGGGCCACTGCTGTACCGGGCCCAGGTAGAACTTGGCCACAACCTGGTTGCTACCGTTCAGCGTGGCGCGAAAAATCCTCCGCTTCCCGGGGTACTCGTGGATCAGGCATTCGAGGACGAGATCCCCGATGCCCGCGAGCGGGATGCGGTCAGCCGGTTCCGGTAGTGGACGCATCGGCTGGTTCAGGCGGGTCAAAGGTGTAGCCCAGCACCTCGAGATCGCGCCGGTAGTGCTGCGCGACCATCTCCGCCAGGGCGTCGTCGTAGTAGCGGCGGTAGTCCTCGCGCTCGTGCGCGCGGCGCAGATGCGGCAGTTGTGGCGTGGGAATGCCGATGCGCTGGCAGATGGTGTCGAAGTCCTGTTGCAGGCGTTCGTAACGGCCAATGAAGTCGATAATCACACGGCCCTGCAGGTCCACGATGTATTCGTGCTGCAGTTCGGCCGAGGTGTCCAGCATGTAGTCGTAGGGCCGCTCGGGATCGAATTTCAGACGCAGGAAGTCGCCGAAGTCCCGCACACCCTCCAGCACCGCCGGCTTCTCGCGCCGTATGTGGTGGTACGAGCTGACCTGCAAATCCCATGGGTTGCGCACAATCGCGCACTTGAACAGGTCACGGTAGACGGGCTCCGGCAGCATCTCCTTGGCTGCAATGGCCTTGGCGTGGCGCGGAAACTTCAGCCCCAGTTTGTGCCGGGGGCGTGTCAGCTGGCTGACCTGGCTGGCCGCCCACAGCGGAATGCTGTACCAGCCTCCCCAGCGATACGGACGCAGTGCGGCCCGGATGCTGGTGCCGCCTGTCTTGGCGATGTGGATGAACAGGAAATTCTTGCGATAGGAAATCAGCATGCGCTTGAAACAGGTCGGTTCACCGGGGAGGGATGCCCAAAGCATCCAGGTATTGGCGGGTGCTTGCCTCGATAGTGTACGCGGAGACGGCCGCCTTGAGTTGCTCGGGGGCGGTGGGTGTGTCCAGCACCTGGAGGATGCCATGCGCCAGGGCGGCATCGTCCCCGACCGGGACCAGCGGGCCGTGGCGTCCATCTTCCAGCAGTGTGCGTGGCCCACTGGGACAATCGGTCGCGACCACTGGCGTACCGAGCGCCATGGCCTCGACCAGTACGTTCGGTGATCCTTCAAAACGAGAGGACAGCACGAACACATCCGCTCGGTACATGAACGGAAGTGGGTTTTCCCGGAACCCTGCCAGGTCCACGTCTTGCTCGACACCGAGTTCATGGTTCAGGCGTTCAAGCTTCCGCCGATCTCCGCCCTCGCCGAGGATGATCAAACGCATGGCGTGTTTGGCCCGCAAACGTGCAAAGGCTCGGATCAGCGTGGCAAAGTCTTTCTGCGGATGGAGTCGGCCGGCCGCTACAATCACAGGAACCGGGTTCTTGCCGTTGTCCGCGAGCCATTCGTGGTGGGCCGTCTGACGGGCCCGCTCGACCAGTGCAGGACTGATCGTCGGGTTAGGGATTACCTTGAACCGCTCCCGGGGCAGGCGCCCAATATTGGCCAGGTCATCCGCGATGGCTGGAGCCACGGTGATGATCTTGTCCGCCCAGGGGTACAGCCAGCGCACAGGCAGGTATCGAGCCAGCCGCTGAAGCGCAGATTTGTCTGCCAGCGATCCGCTCAAATGCATGCCCATGCGCAAAACGACGCGAGTCGGGACCCGAGCCAGTTGCCGGGCCAGCAGTGCCACCCGACCCGCGCGGTCCTTGGCCGCCAGCAGGGCTGCCGGGCGGGTGGTCCGTAGATACCGGTACACAGCCGGAAGAGCCAGAAGCGAGGTGCCGGCCTCAAGACGGATGACATTAACCCCGGGCGGAATGCCCCGGACATGCCCGCCACGGGACTTCAACAGCAGCAAGTCGACGGGAACGCCGGCGTCGACGAACCCCTGCAGCAGGTGATTCATCATCCTCTCGACGCCACCGTCGCCGGTATAGGCGACCAGTACGGCCAGCCTCTCAGCCGTCATTGAGCTTCCTTGTCTCCTGGTAGCCGCCCACCAGATCATCCCAGCCAGCTCGGCCCCGTTCACGCGTCTCGGGCCATTTGTCCAGAGACCGACGTAGCCGCTCCAGATTGCCTTCCAGGCCTCGGCGGACACCAAGGCGACCCCGGTCCCAGTCGATCAGCCACACTTCGTTATCCGGTCCAATCAGGATGTTGCGAACATTGAGATCGGCATGCCACGCCCCGGCATTGTGGAATCGGGCCACGGTGCTCCCAATGCGGCGCCACAGGACCGGGGTGTCGAGTTTTTTTCGGATCTGCTCATCCAGCGGTATGGACTCAGGGATGGTGACGGTGACCAGATCCCCGGAATAACGCAACCCGTGGCGCATGACCCGGGCCGCGATGGGTCGAGGAACCGGCAGTTGCAGTTCAACAAGGTCTCGGAGCAATAGCCATTCTTTGACGGGCCGCGTGCGTGAGAAGCCGGTCCATAAGTAGCGGTCTTTCGATAGCCTGGCGATCCAGCCCCCTCGCCAGTAGTGCCGAAGTACGAGGTCAAGCCCGCTGAATCTCAGGAAGTACGTTGTGCGACGCCCGGTGCGGGTTGTGGTAACTGCACCCTGGTGTTGGAGTTGCTGCGGCTGAAACAGCTCCTCCGTAATCCCGGGGAGCAACGAGGTGTCGTGCAGGACCCACATGTTTCGCGCCAATGTCTTCAAGCATGCACTAATCGTTGTGGTGTCCCCACCCACCGCTTCTGGCGCCCAAGGTTGGACTTGCGGGCGGCTGCTCGGAGTGTGGGTGCGGTCATCGTCTGGCATTGGGTAATCGCAACTGGCGCCTCGCACCGGTTTCCCTGGTTGTGATCCGGATCTCTTTAGGGGGTGCATGGCTGGCCATTTGATTGGCTGTACCCCCTGCGGACACCCATTATACTGGCCCCCAATTTGCCGAGCCGGAGGGTGACCACACGGGCCCACCGGGTTGACTGGATAGCGAAAGGTATTTGGATGCCAACAATTGATGGGGCTGTCGTGCCCAAGGATTCTGTCGGATCGTCGGGTAACGGGCTGCGCTATACGTCTATAGCCTGCATCTACGTGTTCGCTGGTCTGTCACCACTCAGCATTACCCTGGGGCAACTCGCCCAGTTCGGCATGCTGATCATTACAGTCATTGTTGTGGTGAGTCACTGGAGGGGCGTAATTCGTAGCCCCGTGTTCTGGATCGCCGTGGCATTTGTCGCATATGTAGTTTTGCGAGGGTTTTCGGCCGCATTTTTCGAGCAGCCGAGTCTCTCATCTGCGCACTTAGATGAAACCGGGAATTGGTTCCGTATCCTTGCGTTGCCCATACTGATTCTCGCCATGGCCCTAGTGGCGACCGGTGACTGGATGCGTCATGCCGTATGGGCGCTGGTGGCCACGGCGCTCGGATTTCTTTTATTCGAAGTGTTGCCCACTTGGTCTTGGGAAGACTTTTTTCAGGCCCTAACGGGGACCTCGCGTTATATCTTCGGAATGGGCCACTCGCGTTCCGCTCTCGCTTTGGGGGCGATGCTGATCGGACTGTTGATGTTTGTGCCGGCTTTGCTTTTGGGGAGCGGTTCGAGTCAGCGCTCGCCCGAGACCCGGATGGTTGTACTGCGCGCCAGCGGGATTGCACTACTAGCGGCTTTGCTGCTGATGGCTGTTTTTGTGACAAAATCACGTACGGGCTGGTTGTCTCTGATCGTTGCGCTGTCAGTGGTGGCCATTGTGCTGGTCTGGTATTTCCATCGCGAGTTGCGGCGTCCATCCGTGTTGGGAGGGCTGCTGGTTGTAACGGGATTGATTGCGTCTGGGGTCCATTTTGCCTGGGACGAGGTCGAGCGCCGCACGATGGAGAGGGCGGACGCGATTGGCCAGATCCTGGCTATGAAGAGTCTGCAGGATGCCTGGGAGTTCGAGGATCCCAATGTCGGGGCGCGCGGCGCGTACAAGGTATTTGCTATGCAGCTTTGGCTCGATCGCCCATTGACGGGCTGGGGACCAGCGGACCCTTACCACATGATGGACGAGCGGCCTCTACCGCCGGTGCTCGAAGGTCGCTCGGGACATTTTCACGATGCCCACGTGGAATTACTTTCGCGTTTCGGTGGGATCGGGTACGCACTGATGATCGCGCTCTTCGTTGCCATCATCTGGGAGGCGATTCGTCAGATACGTTCGCGCTCCCGTACGGACCGCGTTGGGTTGGGGTTGGCATTTACGACTATCGGTTTCGTACCTTTCATGCTGGTGGCAATGCTGGGCACCTATTTCCTTGATTCTTTCAAGCAGATTCACTTGTATACGATGTTTCTGGCCCCGATGGCTGCCGCAGCCCTGGCGCGGCACATCAATGCGCCTCCCGCAGACAGGTAGCGCTGCGTGCCGGATATCGTACTCTTCGGAATGTTTCGGCCGTGGGGGGGCACCTACCGGCGGTTGATGAACCAGATCCACGTGTGGACCCGCGACGGCTGGTCGGTGGAGCTGGTGACATTCCGCGACGGGGAGATGTTTTACCCCGACGAGATGCCATCATCGGTGGCGTGCGTGCACCTTGGTACCCGCGGGAAATTCGCAACCACCCTGGCCCTTTGGCGCTACCTGCGACGAAGTCGTCCGCAGGTGATCCTGTCGGTGAACCATATCACCAACATGATCCTGGCTCAGGTGAGCATGCTCCCGGATACGGGCGCGAAGCGCTTCCTGAGCGTACCCAATACCTTTGGTGAATCGGAAAAGCTGGCGGCCGAGCCGCTACGACGGGAACGGAAGTTCCGCCAGATTCGTCGCTGGTATCCGCGCTCGCACGGGGTAATCGCCGTTTCCGACGGTGTGCGTGATGATCTCGTGGATACCGTGGGCCTGAAAGGGGTGACCGTACAGCGTATTTACAGTGGCTCGGTGGCCCGGTCCACGCTGCAACGGGCCCGTGAGTCCGTGGACCATCCCTGGCTAACCAACAAGACCTGCCCCGTGATCCTGTCAGCAGGGCGCCTGGTGCCGCAAAAGGATTATCCGACCTTGCTGCGCGCTTTTGCCCGCCTGAGGGAGCGGCGCGAGGCAAGGCTGATCATTGTCGGCAAGGGGCGCGAGGAAGCGGCCCTGAGGGCCCTGGCCAGGGAACTGGGTATCGAGGACGATCTGGATCTGCCGGGCTTCGTCTCCAATCCCTATGCATGGATGGCGCGTTCCGACGTGTTTGCGCTGTCCTCTCGCTGGGAGGGTCTGGTCAATGTGGTGATGGAGGCCCTGGGACTCGGCGTGCCCGTGGTGTCGACCGATTGCCCCAGTGGACCGCGCGAGATCCTCGCCGATGGTCGTTTTGGCATCCTGGTGCCGATGCAGGATCCCCAGGCCCTTGCCGATGCCCTGGATCGTACGTTACGCGGCGAAGGACCCACATTCGAGCGCGAGGACGCGGTGCGTCCCTTTCAGGCGGAAACGGCCGCCCGGGCATACCTCGACTTTTTCGGCCTGGCGTCTCCGGGGCAAGGGATGCCACGTTGAAGGGCCTTCTCGCCCAATGGAAGCAGGCGCGTCAAACGCGGCTCAAGCTGCGCTGGGTGGACCCAGAGCTGACGCGAGGAGAATGGCAGGTGTCAGCGGGTGTGGCCTACTGCCCAAAGGACGGCACCCACCCCGATGCGTATCAAAAAAGGCTTCTGCGTTCCGCCGGACAGGGTCATGTCGGACGCAAGCGCGGGCTCCAGGCGGGAGGCGCTGCCGGGACCTGCGATACGCTGATTGCGCGTAGCGACTGGACGTTGCTGGTGGATCGAGAGCGGCGCTGGATGCTTCGGGTAACCGATCGTCCGGGGCAGGTCGACAGGCTGTTACGCCATGCACAGTGGCTGGCACGCTCCTATCCCTGCCCCGAGATTCACCAGGCCACGGTGGAAATCCCGGGGGCTTTTGCCGTCCGCGAGTCCTTTGTCGACGGAGTCCCTGTCCGTGATGCGGACGAAGCACAATGGGATCCGGTATATCGCCAACTGCTGGCCAGTTGCGAGCACCATGTCGAGCATTGCGAGGGTTCTTTCGACCTCGATCGGGTCTGGAGCGAGGTTCGACGATGGAGCCTTCCGGATTGGTTGCGCAGGGCGCTGGTTCACTATGAGGCGGGTGTCGAGCATATCCTGCGCGAGACGCCCCTGCTCGAATGCCACGGCGACTGTCACAACGGGAATGTCTTTGTTCGTCCGGATGGCCGTGTTGTGCTGATCGACCTGGAACGGGTGCAACCGTTACCTTTTTTCTACGATGCGCTTTCGCTCCTGCGCGGGACCGCGCCGGTGAATGCTGCGTTGCGCACAAACTACCTGCGGGGCGACTACGACACGGAGATGGCTTCTTTGTGGCATGCCGCCGGGCGGGAATGGTGCCCTGAGCACCGCGTTGCCTCGCTGCTGTCGATGGCTCTCGCACATGCCTTTCGTCCCCAGTTTGCGAGCGCTGCTTCGGACAAGCGTCGAGACAAGTTTGTGGGTGCCAGCGAAAAGCTGCGCCCTGCTCTCAGGGTGGATTAACGCATGCGTCGACTGGAATTGATGGGGCCGCCTGGCGTGGGCAAGACCGCGCTGCTCGGACCTCTCCAGGCAGAATGGAAACGCCGGGGTATCGAGGCCGCATCTCCACGATCACTTCCGCTGTGGACCTATCAGGAGCGCCAGGGCGCGGGCGTTTTCCGGCGACGGCTTGAGGCGGCCCTGTACGCCCGCAAGGGTCTGCAACGGTGGATGCGCCCCAAGCTTGAGAAGGAGATGGTGCGGCACGAGTTCCGATCCCTGCGCGATGCCGGATCGCCGTGGCCCGAGTTCTTGCGTCTGGCGCTGGTGCGCGGTGGCGAGTCGCGGGGAGGAGAGGCGCTTGCGCTGGAACGGATGCAGAGTTTCATGGGTAGTGTCGCACTGGCACGAGCGACCGAACGATTGCCGGGAAACACGTGGATTCCGTTTGACGAAGGGCTCGCCCAGCGGGCCATTAGTCTGGGCCAGGGGGCGTCGCCGGAACAGGTCCGGGCCTATCTGGGCAGCATGCCGGCCCCGGACGCGCTGGTTCTGGTGTTCGCTCCACCCGATCTCGTGAATGCGCGCCTGCGCCAGCGCAACCCGAACGTAACACGTTTCCACGAAATGGTTGAGCAGGCTCTCGGCATCACCGAGATTGCTGCGAAAATCTGCTCCGACAGAGGGATTCCAGTTGTGCGGCTGGATGCCAGTGAGGCCCCCGAAAAAACCGCCTGTGTTCTAGCGGACAGCCTGGCGGATCAAGGGACTTGGGGGGCATGCGATTAGTGTGAGCAGGAAACTTGCAGATTCGCTATTCGTTCGGTTCGAGTGCGTAGTCGAAGGCCTCGAAATCTTCACGATACAGTTTGCGGATGCGGTCGATCTCGGGTCCGCCATAGTAGGCCGCCAATTTGTCGGCCGAGCCAGTCCGGTGAGGATCCCAGTTATGTACCTCTGCAAGGGACTCGGCCCCGAAGAGCTTTTTAACTAGCGCTGGGAGATCACTGTCGATGCGCTCCAGTCTGCCCGTGAAATCCAGCCGGGTCCGGTCGCGAGGCAACAGGCTGACCTGGGGTGCCCAGTGGGGGCCACGATACAGGGCACCGTTTTCCAGGCGCTGGAGGAAATCGGCAAAACTGAGGGGCGCTCCATTCTGCACTGACCCAGTACCAAGGTTCTTCGCTGCGGGCGGGCGGTCGCGCATGACCTTGTCGAGATAGGCAGAAAGGGTGCGATGAAAGGGGTTACGCACAAAGGTGAACAGGAAATAGTTGCGCCAGGCCTCGCGGCTGCGCATCAGTCCGATGTCGCGGGGGTGGCGATAAACACCGATCTTGTCGCCGGAGGCCTGGACCGCTTCGCGCTGTTCGTCGGTGATCGACGGATCATAGCGCAAGAGGGTGTTTCCGACGGTGGAGTGTCCGGCCTTGGGGATCCGGTAAAACACAAAGCGTTGCGACGTGGATACCAGGATACGGGGATTGACGCGATGCTTCTGTACTCGACCATCAAGGCTGGATAGGAGCGGATTGAACCGCTCACTGAAGAAGCGTGAGGCGTGCATAGTTCACGAATTGTAGCACGCTCATGTCCCCTCTCTCCCCTGCAGGCCGGCCCGCTGATGCCCATCCGCGGGCCGATGGCGGGTCAGCGTTTCCAAGGCGTCTGCGCTATCATCGGTCGCGTCTAATGGAGGGCAGGTGTTGGGAAAACCACGGGTCGCAATCCTCTCGCCCTTCAAGGCGTGGGGCGGTATTGAGCGCAAAATAGTGATCCTGTGTCGGGAGTTCCTCGCGCAGGGGGTGCAGCCTCAGCTCATCCTTACGCGCGGGGGTGTAGTCCCGTATCCCGACGAAATGCCATCCGAAGTGGATGTGGTCGATCTCGCCAGTGGCGGAAAGCTGGACAGCATTCGCAAACTGGCACGCTTGTTGAGGGAAGATCCGCCCGATGCCCTGCTAACGGCCAAGGATCACGCAGCCAAGGTTGCCGTTCTGGCGCGCCGGTTGTCAGGCTGCCCTGTGCCGGTATTCGTGAAGGTCACCAATACTCCGAGCCAGACGCTCCGGCGGCGCTTCAAGCGCTGGACGGCGCGGCTTTTGTATCGCCAGGCGGATTGTGTGATTGCGATCTCCGAAGGCGTACGGGACGACCTGATCACGCATTTTGGCATGCCCCCGGACAGGGTCCAGGTGATCTACAACCCGACAGTGACGCCCGATATTCCCGAGCGCGCCACAAACGCGGTCGACCACCCCTGGTTTCAAGGTGAGGGCCCGCCCGTGATCGTGGGTGCGGGCCGGCTGACCGGGCAGAAGGATTTCGCCACCCTGATCGAGGCCTTTGCCTGCCTGCGCGCGCGTCAGCCAGCCCGACTGGTGATCCTGGGCGATGGCCCACTACGCGACTCGCTTCGACAGCGGGCAGAGCAACTCGGCGTGGCCGAGGAGGTGGATCTGCCCGGGTACGTGCCGGACCCCATCCCGTACTTTGCCCGTGCGGCGCTGTTTGTATTGTCGTCCCGGTATGAAGGGCTCGGGAACGTGATCGTGGAGGCCCTGGCGGCGGGCGCGCCCGTGGTCGCGACAGACTGCCCGTCTGGTCCGCGCGAGATTCTCCGGAACGGGCGTGTGGGGCGACTGGTCCCGGTGGGAGATGTCGAGGCGATGTGCCATGCGATGGATGCGACCCTCTGCGATCCCCCGGGGAACGATGTGCTGCGTGATGGGCTGGATCGGTTTCGCAGTGAACGGGTTGCGCTGCAGTACCTGCAGGTGATGGGGCTCAAATCGACATGAATCTCCTGAGGTCGGGAGTCGCGAACCAGGTTGTTATGCGAGGAGCGCGGGCATGATCATCAGCCATCGGCATCGCTTCATCTTCATCCACTGCCGCAAGGTCGCCGGCAGTTCGATGAAGGTCTCTCTCGCGCCGCATCTCGGCCCGGACGACGTGATGCTGGGTAGTGTCCACGAGAGCATTCAGGCGGAGGGGGCTATGCAGCCATGGATGCGGCGCCAGCTTCTGACACCCCTTGGTATTTCCGAACTCTGGAGCGCAATGCTCAAGCGGCGGGGGTGGTCATCGGCGCTGAACAAGGTGATGAAAAAGCGCTTCAAACGGGAATTCGGGCTGTCCTCCTCGTCGCATCCCCCGGCGGTGGAAATACGCGATGCCATGCCCGATATCTGGCGTGACTACTACAAGTTCTGTTTTGTCCGGAATCCGTACGAACGCGCGGTGTCGGATTACCTCTATCGCACGCGGAAGGACGAAGCGCCCCCGAGTTTCAGCGGTTTTCTGAGCGAGGTGATCGCCGACGCCCGTTCGGGGCGCCAAAAGCATGACAATTGGCCGATGTACACCATCAATGACGAGGTGGCCGTGGACTTTGTCGGGCGTTACGAAAACCTGGAGGCCGATTTCCGGCACGCCTTGTCACAGGTTGGGATCAAGGGCGTGGATACCCTGTCGTCGGCCAAGCGGCGTACCTACCCCAAACCCTGGCAGGAGTACTACGGCCCGGACGAGCAGGGGATGGTGGAGCAGCTGTTCCACCACGAGATTGAGCACTTCGGCTACTCGTTCACCGAGTAAGACGCGTCAGGACCTCCACTAATTAGTTAAGCAGCCACTTGTGTTGTCGGTGCAGGCGCAGCTCATTCGCTGTCGGGCCGCGAGTCGTAGCCCTGGTCTTGCAGGATTTGTCGGTGGTGTTGAGCAAATTCGCGCAACTCGGCGTTCTGGTACCAGGCGTGAGCTCGGTCGGGGCGGAAGCTCGCCGCTGTGGCGGCCAGTTGTGCAGGTTCGAGCGGACACCCGCAGAATCGCAGGGCCGCGTCCAGCGTGCCTTCTGGCTCGGTAAGCAAAGCCTCGTAGGAAATTTCCAGACCCCGGTCCCCCAATGTTTGCAGGTGCTGGCGCGCCCGTGTCACATAAAGGGCCCAGAGATCGAGCCCGCCCTCCAGCGTGCCGCAACGAACTTGGGGCGCGAATCCCCGGCGCCCTGGACCGAAGGGGTTCATCCGATACATCTGGCGATATTGCCGGTAGCGGCGCGTGCGCTTGTTGAACACGTCGCGCCGGCGTGTGCGCAGACTCGCGGCTACATCGGCACCGTGGCGAACGATGTGGAGCACGCGGGCGGAGGGAAAGAGCTCCAGCCACAGCGGCAGCGTGAATGTATTGCGTGGGTCCTTCCAGCCCCATGGGGTTTGCTGGCGGCTTAGGCCCCACCCCCGCAGGCTTCGCTGTAGCCCCAGGAATCGCAGACTGGACGGGCCGTCGGCCATGTCGCGCATGTAGTCCACAAGCCAGGGCTGGAGTGACTCGTCTGCGAGCAGCCAATCCAGAGATTCGGGCCGGTCCCAGGTGGCGGAGGCTTCGCGAAAAAGCCAGGCATTGACTGCGTTGGTGAACGCTGCTTCCTCGTTGCGGCTGGCGCCAATGCCCATGAAGAAGCCGGTCTGCTGCAGTACCCGGGTGAGGAGGCTCGTGCCGGATCGGTGCATGCCGATGATGATGACGGGCGGTTGTGCTCGGGTGCTCATGGCGTAGCCGCGCCCGGGGTTGTGGGTCGGTCGGCTTCGTTATGCGCTGGCGTGCCTTGGTGCCTGTATCTTTCGAACCAGGAGTCCAGGCGTAAGGCGATGACATCATCTACGTGTCGGAGACTCTTTCCATCGAGGTATTCGTGGTACCCCCCCACCTCGCCTTTCCGGGTCTTGTAGCTGTCGGAATCGTCCTTGTCGCGGGCGGCAAGGGCGCTGGAGCCCATCGCATTGCTGGCCTCCAGTTGGCGCATGTTGTCGAACCGGCCGTACTCGACTGCCTGCGCGATTACCGCGCCGCTCACCCCGTGGATGCCCATGAATTCCAGTACTCGGCGTAGTTCGCCCGCGGTATCGGCGTGAAGATCCTCATAGGTCAGTAGCAGGAAGTCCTCAGGTACGTGGCGGTTGCGTGCCCAGATGGAGTAGAAATCCACGATGGTCTCGATGCCACCGCGGCGTTCGTGGACGTAGTCGTCCATGGTCCCCTCGTAGTTCGCGTTGCGACGGGTCTTCTGGAAATAGGAGGAAACCAGGACGTCGCGCGGATCGCGGACCATGAATACGACCTTCTTGCCGGCGTAGGCGGACTTGTCGGTTTCAAGCTCCTCGGGGTACTGGAACTCGGGGCCACCGTCATGGTGCTGGAGGATGTACGGGATATCGCGCCATGGCTTGCAGTAGCCGCGCAGGCGCAAGGGTTTGCGCAGGCGGATGCCGTAGTGGAGCTCCAGTGCCTTGCTGAGCAGAACGACCAGCCAGGTGCGGCCGCATTTGGGGTAGGAGACGATGTGGACATCGGCGCGCCAGCGCCGCCAGCGTCGGCGGATCAGTTGGACCAGTCGGCGTGCCGGGCCCCGCTTGCGCGTGATTGCAGCCACGTTCAGGCATCCTCGAAGCGGTAGCCGAGGACAGATATCTCGTGGTGGCAGACGCGCTCAATGATGGCGCGGTCCTCTGGCCCAAGGACTTCGCTGTAATGCCGGCTGTCCTTGCGAAAGCCGCCCTTCGCGCGGTAGGTCGGTAGCGAGATGTCACCATCCATGTCCAGTTCGGACTGCAGGGCCTCCAGGTCGGCACTCAGCGTCTCGTAGCGCAACACCTTGTGAACGGCCAATTCGTCATTGATCGTGTAATGCCCCCAGTTGCTCAACCAGTGGGGCTTGTGCTGCTCCATCCAGGCCAGGTATTCGCTCAAGCTGGGGAACTCGGTACGCCCCTTGCTCTCCCAGCGGTGCTTTTGCCACCAATAGCGGGACAGGGCGCGATCCCAGGGGTTTCGCTCGACCGTGAAACGATAATAGCGGTTCCATTTGTCTTCCCCGAGCAGGTCGCGAATCTCGGGTGCTCGGGTGTGCTGACCGTAGCTGGCCCGTTGCCCGCGCGTGAGCAACCGCCGCCACTCCTTGAAGCCGCGATGCCTGGAAACGGGTTTGAGGTAATTGATGGGGCCGATGCCCCCTTCCTGGCGCCGGAATGATTCCTCGCCGCGGTTTTCGCTGAGCGGGGTCACGATGTCCTGAGGACCGCATACGCGTGACAGCCCGATTTCGAGGCTGCTACCCGCGGTCTTGCGTGTCTTGATGAATACGAACTGTTGACGGTGGGAAATTATCACGCGTTTTGAAGCCCTTGCTGGTGGAGCATGCGGGAGGCGAGATTAGAGCACAGGGTTTCTGCGCCGGACAATTCAACGATGCTCTACGGCGCAAGCCTCAACGCCTTCAGGTAGGCCCGCGCCGAGGCTTCTGCGGTAAAAGGGAGGGTGGCCGCTTGCAGTGTGGTTGGGTCTGGCGGTGCGGTCAGCAGGGTGTCCAGGGCCTGAGCCAGGGCCTCGATGTCGCCTATGGGTATAACGGGGCCCAGGGTGCCCTGGTCCAGTATTTCGGCGGGGCCGGAGGGGCAGTCGGTGGCTACGCATGGCGTACCGCAGGCGAGGGCCTCCACGAGGACGGCTCCGGATCCCTCGCGTCGAGAAGTGAGCGCGAATACGTTGGCGCGCGCCATCCAGGCGTAAGGGTTGTACTGGAAACCGGGTAGTCGCAGGTCCTGCTCCACCCCGAGATCTCTGGCGAGCTGTTCCAGATTCGTGCGTTCGCGGCCCTCGCCGAGAATGACCAGTCGCAGGGGGCGCCGCTGCCGTAATTTTGCGAATGCGCGGATGAGGCTGGAAAAGTCCTTGCGCAGCTCCAGCGAACCCGCCCCTAGGACCACGGGGATGTCCTGGGTGCGGCTGTCCTGGAGCCACGGATCCTCCAGGGGGGCGGCGGCCTGATTGATCAAGTCGGTGGTTACGATCGGGTTGGGGATGACATGCAGCCGATCGGCGGGCACGCCCGCGAGGGTGTTCAGATCGTGGCCGACTCCCTCGGAAGGCGCGATAACGGCGTCCGCCTGCGGATACCAGCGCTGCATCGAGCGCTGGAGGCGTCGGGCGCGGGAGGGCTTCATCTCCGCGAGGGTGGCACTGATGGACATGCCCATGCGGATGGCCACCGGCATGCCGGGCCGGGCCAGGCGGCGTGCCAGGAGTGCGGTGCGGTTCAGCCGATGGCTGGCGGTGTATAGCGCCTGTGGTCGATGGCGCAGCAGG
This sequence comes from Thioalkalivibrio sp. ALJ4, assembly GCF_000377225.1. Taxonomy (NCBI): domain Bacteria; kingdom Pseudomonadati; phylum Pseudomonadota; class Gammaproteobacteria; order Chromatiales; family Ectothiorhodospiraceae; genus Thioalkalivibrio; species Thioalkalivibrio sp. ALJ4. Next base: position 922,437 of record NZ_KB897917.1, read on the forward strand.
TAGGTGATGAGGGCGGGCAATGTCGTGTTGCGATGGGCGGCACGCAGCGGTACCCGGCGAACGTTGGGGGGCAGGTTGTCGATATAGGGGCCATGTCCGCGCAGGGTCAGCAGATCGAACTCCAAAGAGTAGTGGCCAAATTCCCGGACGAGGTTGGTGACCACTCGATCAACTCCGCTATGCCCCGAGGTGGCAAACAGCAGGGCGACCCGGGGCGACGGGGTTTCAGGCATTGGTCGCCTTCGCCTCCAGCAGCGCATCCAGTTTCGCGGTGACGTCCGCGACCTTGATGCGGTCCATCACGGCGGGATCGCGGACCCGCTGCCCCCAGCGCAGCGCCTCCGGTAGCTTGCCGAAGGCCGCCTGGCAGGCCTCGGGGTATGCATTGACGACCCACTCACGGCTGCAGTACGGCCCCGTACGCTCGGGATTGGAACCGGCATAGAGTCCGATCACGGGTGTGCCGACTGCGTTGGCCATGTGGGCGGGTCCCGAGTCGGGTGAGACCACCGCGTCAGCCCGTTCGAGCACCGCCAGTAGCTGCTTGAGATCGGTCGCCCCGATCAGGTTAATAAGCGAGTGGCGGCAGCCTGAGGCGATGGCTTCGCTGTAGTCCCGCTCCAGTTCGGTGGGGCCGCCGGTCAGCACGACGGTCATGCCGTGGTGCTCCACGGCATGTTCGGCGACGGCCGCGTAGTGTTCGGCGGCCCAGTTGCGAAAGTTGCGGAAGCGGGCGCTGGAGCACGGGTTGATGACCAGGACGGGGCGGTCGGTAGGCAGGTGCCGAGCGGCCCATTCCCTCGCGCTAGCCGGGATCGGGATGTCCCAGCGCAGTTCGCGCTCCTGTACGCCCAGAGCCTCGGCAAAGCCGAAAAAGGCGTCCAGGACGTGCTGGCGCGGCCGTGCGGCGATACGCTCCCGGGTGAACAGCCACTGGAAGTCGCGTGCACGCTCACGGTCGAATCCGATCTTGCGCCGTGCCGGAACCTGCATCCCCATCAGGCTGGCGCGCAGCGAGACCTGCATCTGCAGGAGGACATCGAACTGGCGGTCTTTCAGGGCGCGCCGGAGGTTTGTGTAGGCGCGTAGCCCCCGCGCCTTGTCGACCACGACGAACTCCACGCCGGGCAGATCTCCCAGCAGCTGGTGTTCAAGACGCCCGATGATCCAGGTGATGCGGGTCTCGGGCCAGGCCTTTTGCAACGAGCGCACGACGGGGACTACATGGGTCGTGTCGCCCAGTGCCGAGAGGCGCAGCAGGGCGATCTCCCGGGGCGGTGCTAAAGCCGATGATGTTGCCGAGGGGTGGTCAGGAGCCGTCACCGGGCTTCTTCCGCTTGTTTTTCTTGTGAGCCTTTTTCAGCTTGTTTTTTTGCCACGGCAGGCGGCCGATGTGCCGATGTCGGATCTCGGGGTAAGGGTCCGGGGATCCCTCGGGCTGGGTCTTGAATCGTCGATGGGCCCAGAAATACTGCTGCGGATAGGCCCGTACGGCCTCTTCCAGCACTTCATTCATGCGGGCCGCGTCTGCCGCCCGGTCTTCGGAGGGGTAGCCCTCGAGCGGCGGCCCAATCTCGATCTCGTAGCCATCATTCTGTGCGTTCACGTGATAGAACAAAGGCAGCACGTGTGCCTTGCCCATGCTGGCGAGACGAGAAAGGCCGGTCGTAGTGGCCGCTGGCTGCCCAAAAAAAGGCGCAAAAACTTGTTCCGCCTGGCGAATGTTCTGGTCGCCGGCATACCAGACTGGAACCCTGGCCTTGAGTGTGCGCAGGATGCCGCGGATGTCGTCCTTGGAGATCGCTCGGCTCAGGCTTTTTTCGCGCCCCTGTTTCATCGCGCGTTCGAGTACAGGCTTTTTCTCCATCGGTTTGTAGATCACAGCCATTTCGGCCCGCTGCCCGAACAGCCTTCCGGCGAGTTCGATACAGGTGAAATGGCCGGACAGCAGGATCACGGGACGGCCTTCCTCGGCGGCGGCATGCAGGTGATGAAGGCCATCGACTCGGCAGGGGATCCGGTTGACGGCCTTGCCGCCGAACCAGGCAAGAGCGACTTCGGCCATGCCTCGACCGGTGTATCGGAAATTAGCGCGGACCGATTCCTCTAGCTGGGTCTCCGTCAGGTCGGGGAAGCACAGTTCAAGATTGCGGCGTACGACGTAACGGCGCGACTTCGCCACATGGTAGAGGCCGCCGCCCAGACTTTCTCCGAGCCCAATGGCCCAGCGCCATGGCAGGCGCGCGATGAGCCACAGCGCCGCGATCGCGGTGGTCTGTCCCCAGTTGGACGGGTGCAGGGCATTGTCGCTACGCGCGCCTTTCATCGCGAGGGAGAGGTCCTTTCAGGCAAAGGTCGGGAGCTACCTAATTGTACATCGCGTGCTTGACGGCCCGGTTCAGAGATTGGGCGCATCGTTACGCGGTTCCCCTGAGGGTTCGAGGGGTTCCTCGAACTGGGCCATCTGAAGCGCAGCGTAGTGCCCGTTGCGCTCGAGCAGTTCGGTATGTGTACCGGCTTCGGCGATCCGGCCTTGGTCCAGCACCACGATACGGTCGGCATTCTCGATGGTGGACAGCCGGTGGGCGATGACCAGTGTGGTGCGGTCCTCCATCAGCCGTTCCAGCGCATTCTGGATTTTCTGCTCGGATTCCGTATCCAGTGCCGAGGTGGCTTCATCCAGGATCAGGATCGGGGCGTCCTTCAGGATCGCCCGAGCTATGGCGACCCGCTGGCGTTGTCCACCCGAGAGCATGATCCCATTCTCGCCGACTATGGTGTCAAAGCCGTTCGGTAGTTCGTCGATGAAGTCCAGGGCGTTGGCTGCGCGTGCCGCCTCGCGCAGCTCCTCGAGCGTAGGTTCGCGAGCCAGTCCGTAGGCGATATTGTGGCCCAGGGTGTCGTTAAACAGCACGACGTGCTGGCTCACCAGGGCCATCTGTGCCCGCAGGTCGCGCATGCGGTATTCCTGGATCGGGTAGCCGTCCAGGTGGATCTCGCCTTCCTCGATCTCGTAGAAGCGGGGCAGTAGCCGTGCGAGGCTGGTCTTGCCGCTTCCCGAGCGTCCGACCAGTGCCACCGTCTGGCCCGGCTCCACGGTCAGGCTGATATCTTTCAGCACGCGTTCGTGGCTGGTGGGGTAGCGAAAGCCCACGTGCCTGAACTCAATGTGCCCTCTGGCGCGGCCCAGCGGTCGCTGGCCGTGGTCGGGTTCCGCGGGCGTGTCGAGAACCTCGAACACGCTCTCGCCCGCGGCCAGCGCCTTCTGGATTGCGGCGTTGACTCCGACGATGCGTTTCAGGGAAGGGAGCATCAGCAGCATGGCGGCGATGAACGAGATCATGCCGCCTGGCGTGATCGCCTCCAGAATGATGTCCATCGTGGCGAGATACACAATCACGGCCAGGGCGATGATCGCGCCGAGCTGGGACAGCGGCTGGGCCGCGGCTTGCACCGCCTTGTGGCGCATGGCCTGGCGGTGAAAGCGCGTGTTGGTGTCGTCGAACCGGGCCGCCTCGTAATCCGTGGCACCAAAGATCTTGACCTCGGCCTGTCCGCGGATGCCGTCCTCCGCAATCTGTGCATAGTCGCCCACGGAGCGCTGCATGCGTCGGCTGATCTTGCGGAATTGCCGATTGGCTCCGGTGATGACCAGGGCGACGACCGGCGCGAGTGTAAAGACGATCAGTACAAGCCAGCCGCTGAGATAGGCCATATAGGCCATCAGGAACAGCACGGTGAAGGAGTCGCGGATCAGCACAACAATGGCGCGGGACGCGGCGGAACTGATCTGGTTGACGTTATACGTAAGCTTGGCGAGCAGGGTGCCGGGCGAATGCCGGTCAAAAAAGGCCGCCGGCAGGCGCAGGTACTGCTCGAATACGGCCTGGCGAATGTCCTTGACCACCTTGCGGCCGATCCAGGCGACCGTGTAGTCGGAAGCGAAGGTGGTGACGCCGTAGTAGACAAAGATCGCCACCAGCCCAAGTGGCACCCATACCCGGGCTGCCGGGTCCTGCTCGATGAACGTTCCGTCCACCAGCGGCTGGATGATCCAGGCAAAGGCGGTCTGCCCCGCAGCCGCCAGAATCATCGCGGCAATCGCCAGGGTGCCGAGGCGCCAGTAGGGCTTGATAAACTCGAAGATGCGCCGGTAAAGCTCCCAGGAGGCGCCCGCTGTGGGGCGGGTGGGCTTGACGCGTTTTCCTTTGCCGTTCATCCGGGTCCTTCTTGGGGTGCTTGCCATGGACCGGCCATCACGGGCCTGGTGGCCAGTCCCGGCAAAAGCCGCCATGCTACCAGAAGCGGGCGCTACCCCTTGGCGTTGGCCGCAAGCAAAGTGCGTATTACGCAGCTTGTCGGCGTTGAGGCTGAGAGGTACTTTGCCCGGTTCGGAGTAGCGGAGAATGGGATTGCGCAACGGGATCGTGGAAGAGCTGACGGCAGCGAGCCGGTTATTCGGGCGCCTGGCCGACGATGTGGGTTTTGTCGCCGAGATCGAGGTCGTCGCGCAAGCCTGGCTAAGCAGTTTGCGGGCAGGCGGCAAGGTGCTGCTGGCCGGTAATGGCGGCAGTGCGGCGGATGCGCAGCACATCGCGGCGGAGATTGTCTGTCGTTATCGGGCGGTGCGCCCGGGTGCGGCGGCGATCGCGTTGACGACCGACACCTCGGTGCTGACGGCGATCGGCAACGATTTTGGCTACGAGCATGTGTTCTCGCGTCAAGTCGAGGCGCTGGGGCAGCCGGGTGATGTGTTCGTCGGGATCAGCACATCCGGGCATTCGCCCAATGTGCTCGAGGCCATCGGGATGGCGCGCAAGCGTGGGCTGGTCACCGTTGCCCTGACCGGCGAGAAGGGGCTGCCAGAGGCACATCCCGCAGATCATGTGCTGCGGGTGCCCGATGCCGCTACCGCGCGGGTGCAGGAGGTCCACGGGCTGATCGGGCATCTGTTGTGCGGGATCGTCGAGGATGCGCTGGTGGCCGATCAGGAACGTTCGGGGTCGGCGTGAGTGCGCGTGCCCTGTTTCTCGACCGCGACGGGGTGATTAATGTCGACCATGGCTATGTGCATCGGCCCGATCAGGTCGAGTTCGTCCCCGGCATCTTCGAGCTCGTGGCGGCCGCCACTGTCCGTCAGTGGCCGGTGGTGGTCGTCACCAATCAGTCCGGGATTGGCCGCGGCTACTACGGTGACAGCGATTTCCGCCAGCTGACGGACTGGATGCGCGAGCGCTTTGCCGAGCGCGGTGGCCGCATCGAGGCCGTCTACCACTGCCCTCATCATCCCCATGATGCGCAGCCCGACTATCGTCGGGCCTGTCCGGATCGCAAGCCGGAGCCGGGCATGCTGTTGCGGGCGCGGGATGACTTGGATCTGGATCTCCCTGGTTCGGTGCTCGTCGGGGATCGCGCGTCCGATCTCGAGGCCGCGCGGCGCGCCGGGGTCGGCGCCCGATTGCTGTTTGATCCCTCGGGCGCGGAACCGCTGCCCACTGAAGACGGAGACATCCGTATCCGCACCCTGCCCGAGGCCATTGCGTGGCTCGACTGAGCCGCTAGCCGCGATGCGCCACATCTTCTATACGGCCCTCCTGCGACTGACTTCTCCGGCCTTGCTGGCGCGGCTGGTGCGCCGCGCTCGGACAAACGCGGTACCAGTGGCCCGCTGGCGCGAATGGCTGGGAGCCGGGGAGCCGCTAACATCCGGCACCATCTGGCTCCATGCCGCCTCGGTGGGCGAGGTGGAGGCGGCGGTACCGCTCGCACGTGCCTTGCGTAGCCGCTATCCGGAGCATGCGCTCCTGATGACGACCACGACACCGGAGGGAGCCGCCCGGGTGGCAGCGGCCCTCGGGGGCGATGTCCAGCACGCCTATCTGCCGCTGGACCTGCCCGGGGCCGTTCGCCGATTTTTGCGGCGCACCCGTCCGGCCGTCGCGCTGATCGTGGAGACCGAGCTCTGGCCCAATCTCTATCGTGCCTGCGAACAGGCCGGTATTCCGCTCTGGGTGGTGAGTGCGCGGCTATCACCACGCTCAATCAAGCGGTACCGGCGTCTGCAGCCACTGGTGTGGGAAACCCTTGCGCGTGCCGAGAAGATCCTGGCCCAGGACGAGTCGGCCGCGCGAGGCTTTCGCGAGCTGGGGGCGCCGAACGCGCGTGTCCAGGTGGTGGGGAATCTGAAGTTCGATCGCACATTGCCGCCCGGCCATGAGCAGGCGGCGGATCTGCGTGCGACTGTTGCGCCTGAAGGCGTGCCGGTCTGGGTGGCGGTCAGTACGCGGGAAGGCGAGGAAGAGGCCGTGCTCGAGGCCCATCGCGCGGTGCGCGAATCCCATCCCGACGCCGTGTTGCTTTGGGTGCCGCGCCATCGCGATCGCTTTGATGTGGCTTTCGAGGCGGCCAGGCAAGCCGGGTTTTCGGTCGGGAGGCGCACGCAATGTCCGGGGCCGCCGCTGGATGTGCTGGTGGGCGATACGATCGGTGAGATCGGGGCCTATCTTGGTGCTGCGGATGCCGCTTTTGTCGGAGGCAGCCTGGTTCCCCTGGGAGGGCAAAATGTACTCGAGCCCGCCGCACTCGGACGGCCGGTGCTTGTGGGGCCCAGCACCGAGCATTTTACATTCGCCGTCGAGCGCCTCGAGGAGCGAGGCGCTTTGTGGCGTGTGCAGGATGCCGAGGCGCTGGGCCGCGCCGTCGCGGATTTGCTGGGAGACTCCGAGTGTCGGAAAACCATGGGTGATGCGGCTCGCACGGTGATCGAGGAGGGGCGTGGCGCAGTGGAATGCGTATTGGCCGAGTTGGAAAGCCGGTTGCATGATCTGCATTGACCGCCCCGCCAGGTTTTCTAATGATCTTTATTTCTCCTGCTGTAGTCGCTGTCCGCACTCTCGGCATTCATAGCGGTATCGGCGCCGCTGAATCAGATAATGCCGACGCGCACTCAGCGCGTGGGTCTGGCAGGCGCAACGGTAGGTATAGGTCCTGACGTTTCTGCCTTTCAGGGGGGTGTTGTGCGTAACGCGTGGCTGGCAGCCGAACGTTTCCATCCAGGCCCGCCATTCCGGGCCGTGAGGGCGTACGCGGCGTAACCCGGACGTCCGGTACACGAGCGAGTGCGCCACCTCGTGGGCGACGGTATCCGGGAAGTGTGAATCCCAGTCCTGACAGAACGCCTCGGGGTTGAACCGTAGCTGCTCGTACCCGTTGCGCAGCCGCCATTGCCCGGCGGCTTTGCCTCGTAGGTTAAAAAGAACTTCGGGGGCCGTGTTCGGCTGTTCCGGGTGTGACTTGATGTAGAATTCGCGCACCTTTTGTCGGATTTGCGCTTCTTCTTCGAGTGTTAATTTATTTCTCGGCTCTTGTAATTTACTTCCATTTTTATCATATTCACCCGTGCGATATGTGCCGTCCAGGGCGTGCGAGGAGTTGGAAGCCGTTCTGGTCATTGAGAAGTTCCGAACGAGGAGACGAGTAATGAGTCTGGATAGCAAGAAGGCCTCCGAACTTTCCGCCGAAGAGCTGTATGCACTGGCCCGTCAGCGGGAAAAGGAAGAAGCCGAGCGCCAGGACGCCGAGCGCCGCAAGAAGCGTGAAAAGCTGATGGAAAAGCGCAAAGAGATGATCGCGCGTCATCGCAAAGAACTCAACGAGCTTGAGCGCCAGATCCGTGAACTGGGCGGCCGTGTCGGTCGTGCTGGTGGTGGTCGCCGTGGCGGCCGGGGCGGCAGCTCGGTCAGTCAGCAGCTGGTCGAGATCGTGGCGGAGAAATCCGAGATGGCGACCAAGGAGATCAAGGAGCGTGCCGAGAAGGCCGGCCTGGATACCAAGAACATCTCGCAAACGCTTGCCTACCTCAAGCGCCAGGGACGTCTGAAGTCCCCGCGCCGTGGTGTGTACAAATCCGCGGCCTGAGCGGGTTGCATCTGCATCTTGCGACGATTGCGGCGGCTATTCCGTCGCAATCGTTTCGCTAACGGGTTCCATATCAAGCTCACCACTGGGCTTGCAGGCCAGGCGGCTCTCGCCGCTGAACCAGTGCTGGATGGTCTGACCTGCAATCTCCCGGCGCCAGCCACTCGCCAGGCGGCCTTCCGTGCCGTCGCTCTTCAGTAGTTCGATCACATCCTTGCGTTGCGCGATCGCCGCGGCGCTGATCTGGTGTTCGCGGGCACACTCGCGCAGCAGAGCCATGCCGATATCGACCAGCACCTCGTCACGCTCACTCAGGCGCGGCTTCTCCGGCAAATGCGGCCATTGCTCGCGTGGCAGGGCCTGGCCTTCCCGGATGGCGGCCAGAAGCGATTCGATGTGGTCGGGCTTCATGCCGCCGGGGAACTGGCGCAGTTCGCGCAAAGCCTGGGTATCAGCCGGTGTGCGGCGTGCGATGTCCAGCAGGAGGTCGTCGGACAGCACCCAGCGCCGGGGACGATTGCTGCTTTGCGCGGTACGCTCGCGCCAGGCCGCGACGCATTTGAGTACCGCGCGTTCTTTGGGCTTCAGCCGCTTGACCCCCGATACGCGCTGCCAGCTTTGTTCCGGGTCCGGTTCGTACAGGGCCGGATTGCTGAGCGCCTCCATCTCCGGGCGCAGCCAGTGCATGCGGTCGTGGGTATCCAGCTCGTGCAGCAGGCGGTTGAACAGTGTCGCGAGGTGGCGGACGTCGTCGGCGGCATAGCGGATCTGGTCCGCGCTCAGCGGACGCCGGGACCAGTCGGTCCGGGTCTGGCTCTTGTCGAGATCGCGATCGAGCACGTTCTTGACCAGGTTGGCATAGCCGACCTGCTCGCCGTAGCCGAGCATGCTGGCCGCAATCTGGGTATCGAACACGGGGCTGGGCACAAACCCCAGCTCGCGATACAGCAACTCCATGTCCTGCGAGGCGGCGTGGAAGACCTTGGTGATGCGCGCGTCCCGGAACAGCGGGGCGAGCTGCTGGATGTCGAGGCGCAGCGGGTCGATGCAGGCGAGCTGATCCAGCGTGGCGGCCTGTACCAGGCAGAGCTGCGGATAGTAGGTCTTCTCGCGCAGGAACTCCGTGTCCAGCGCGATCCAGTCCGTCCCGGTGATCGAATCGAGAAACGCCTGCAGGGCCTCGGGCGTCTCGATCAGTCCGTGGTCATGCATGGGTCGATTTCTGGCTCGCCTCGAAAGCCGCCTTCTGCTCGGCGGTCGCCTCCTTCTGGTAGCGCTCCTTCCATTCGCTGTAGGGCATGCCGTAGACGATCTCGCGGGCCCCCTCGTAATCGATCGACTCGCCGCGTTCCTCGGCGGCGGCGACGTACCACTTGGACAGGCAGTTGCGGCAGAAACCGGCGAGATTCATCAGGTCGATGTTCTGCACATCCTTGCGTTCATCAAGATGCTGCAAGAGGCGCTGGAATACAGCGGCCTCGATTTCGGTGCGGGTCTTCGGGTCCATCGTGTCTCTCTCCATTCGTCAGGGGACTAGTGATCAACGTACACGCTCGCGCATGAGTCGCTTTTGGGGGCGTTCGACCAGAACGGGTGGCCCGTGTTCAGCTCAGGTGGAGCAGCCAGCGCCGCCGCATGTCCCTTAGCAGCACGAAGATCAACGGCCAGACCAGTGCGCTGGTCGCCACCGGCGCCCAATACCAGGCGCTGTCGGGCGGCAGTCCAATCGCGCCCTGTGGCCACAGGGCCAGGAGCTTGTAAAGCGCCGTGAGGACGGCCACCACGATGGCCTGCTGCCAGACGGGGTAAACACGCAGGCGTGGATGAATCTGCAGCACGATGTACGCCACCACCGCCAGGGCGATGGCGTTCTGCCCGAGCAACTGGCCGTACAGGGCATCCAGTAGCAACCCCATGACAAAGGCCGTCAGCACCCCGAAGCGCTGAGGGAAGGCCATGATCCAGTACACCAGCGCCAGCAGGAGCCATTCAGGTCGGGCTGGGGGCAGCGCATCGGGTATGGGCACGATGGCCAGGGCCAGCGCGACGACCAGGGTCAGGGCGATTAGCCAGGGGATGCCCAGCGTGTGGTTCATGGGTTCTCAGCCGCCCCCGGAATGTCGGCCTCGCCCTCCGGTTCTGCTTCCCGTTCGGTCGTTTCCCCTTCTTCTTCCGGGCGGGTATCGGTGTCCGCGTCCGGACGTTCGCTGGTCCACAGCAGCAGGACCTCGCGCGAGCGGTCCAGGGCCGCCAGAGGCTCGGCCTGGATATCAAGAAAGGGTTGTCCCGGCTGGCGTTCGACCGAGGTCACTCGGGCGACCGGGTAGTCCGGCGGGAAGCGCCCGCCGAGCCCGGAGGTCAGCAGGAGGTCGCCCTCCTCGATGTCCTCCTGGGGCGGTACGTGCCGCATTTCGAGGCGCCGCGGGTTGCCGGTGCCGACGACAATGCCGCGCAGGCCGGTACGGGCACTGAGCACAGGCAGGGCGTGGCCGGGGTCGGAGATCAGCAGCGCGGTGGAGCTGGTCATTTGGGTGGACAGGACCTGTCCGATCACGCCATCGGGGTGGATGACAGGCTGCCCCGGGTAGACACCGTGCCGGTTGCCCTTGCTGAGCACGATCTGCTGGCGGAAGGGGTCCAGGTCCACGGCCAGGAGCTTGGCGATCTCGACGCGCTCTTGTGCCCGTTCGGCGGTGTTCAGGAGTGCGCGCAGGCGGTCGTTTTCCATCTGCAGCGCATCGAAGCGCAACTGGCGGGCCCGCAGCTCAGCGTTCTCTTCGCGCAGGATGCGGTTCTCGGTAATCAGGTCTTCGCGGCTGGTAAAGGACTCGAGCAGCCGGCTGCCCGCCCGGATCGGTGCATCGACCGCGACCTGCAGGGGGTAGGCCACCGTGGACAGCGCATTGCGCACCGTCTGCAGCTCGTTCAGTCGGTGATCCAGCGCCATCAGCGCGACACCCAGCAGGATCACCGCGAGCAGGCGCAGAGTGGGCGATACACCCAGTCTGAACAGCGGCTTGCTGATGGCTTAACCTCCGGTTGCGGGTCGTGACTGGGTCAGGGCCGCACCGCGGTTGGCAGGTGCGATGGGAAGAGCCCCACCAATTTCCCAGGATGCGGGGCGACACCCCATCCCCCGATCCAGCCCGGAGTCTACTCCATGGACAGGAAGTCCACCTGCTTCTCGTCGAGCATCTCCAGCACACGCCCGCCGCCACGCGCCACACAGGTCAGCGGGTCGTCGGCGATGACCACCGGGATGCCGGTCTCTTCCATCAGCAGGCGGTCGATCTGCTGCAGCAGGGCGCCGCCGCCGGTCAGCACGATGCCACGCTCGGCGACATCGGAGCCCAGTTCCGGCGGGGTCTGTTCCAGCGCGGTGCGTACGGCGGAGACGATTCCGTACAGCGGATCCTGCAGGGCCTCGAGGATCTCGTTGGAGTTCAGGGTGAACGAACGCGGCACGCCTTCAGCCAGGTTGCGGCCCTTGACCTCGATCTCCAGCAGCTCCTTGCCTGGATAGGCCGAGCCGACCGCATGCTTGATACGCTCGGCGGTGGCCTCGCCAATCAGCACGCCGTAGTTCCGGCGCACATACGACATGATCGCCTCGTCGAAGGTGTCACCGCCGATGCGCACGGACTCGGAGTAGACGATGCCGTTCATCGACAGCACCGCGACCTCGGAGGTCCCGCCACCGATGTCCAGCACCATGGAGCCCACGGCCTCATCCAGCGGGATGCCGGCGCCGATGGCCGCGGCCACCGGTTCCTGCAGCAGGTAGACCTTGCGCGCCCCGGCGCCGAACGCGGATTCGCGGATCGCGCGGCGCTCCACCTGGGTCGCGCCGCAGGGCACGCAGACCAGTACCCGCGGGCTGGGGCGGAAGATCCGCCGCTCGTGCACCTTCTTGATGAAGTACTGCAGCATCTTCTCGGTGGTGGTGAAGTCGGCGATCACGCCGTCCTTCATCGGGCGGATGGTCACCACGTGCTCCGGCGTGCGCCCCAGCATCTTCTTCGCCTCGATCCCCACGGCTTCGATGGAGCGCGGGCCGCCCGGGCCTCGGTCCTGCCGGATCGCGACCACGGACGGCTCGTTCAGGACGATCCCCTGGCCGCGCATATAGATAAGGGTGTTGGCAGTGCCGAGGTCGATGGAGATGTCGTTGGAGAACAACCCCAGGAGGCGTTTGAGCATGAAGAAGAAACCTGCGTTGGTGGTCGGGCGGGAAAGCCCGAGACTCTAGCAACTGCCCGGGGTTTGGGCAATAACGGCTTTGTGGTAAGTTTGCCAGCCGCATTCCGCATCACCATCGACTGATACAGGGGCCCTTGCCGATCATGTCTGTAGAAGCCTCCGAAGTTCAGCGCATCGCGCACCTCGCTCGTCTGGCGATGAGCGACGAAAAGGCCCGCGAATTTGCCGGCGGTCTGAGCGATATCTTCGATTTTGTCGAGCAGCTCGACGGCGCCCCCATCGAGGGCGTGGAACCCATGGCCCACCCGCTGGATGCCGAGCAGCGCCTGCGCCCGGACGCGGTCACCGAGACCGACAATCGCGAGGGTTTTCAGGCGATTGCGCCGGCCGTCGAGGGTGGGCTTTACCTGGTGCCACGCGTGATCGAGTAAGCCGCGGGCACCGCTGGCCGAATTCGCCGATTTCATCACGCTTTATTAGACAAGAGTTCCCGAAACCATGTCCCAGGAAACCCTGTCCGGCTGGGCGCGCAAGCTCCAGGCCCGCGAGATCAGCTCGCGCGAGCTGACCCAGCTGTATCTGGACCGGATCGAGCGCCTCGATCCGCAGCTCAACAGCTTTATTACCGTGACCGCCGAGTCCGCGCTGGCGCAGGCCGAAGCGGCCGATGCCCGCCTGGCCAATGGTGAGCAGACCCCGCTTCTGGGCGTGCCGGTCGCCCAGAAAGACATCTTCTGCACCGAAGGCGTGCGGACCTCCTGCGGCTCGCGCATGCTTGATCCGTTCGTCTCGCCGTACAACGCCACCGTCGTCGAGCGCATGAACGCCGCCGGGGCGGTGATGCTCGGCAAGACGAATATGGACGAGTTTGCGATGGGTTCGTCCAATGAGACCAGTTTTTATGGCCCGGTGCGCAATCCCTGGGATACCGAGCGCGTCCCCGGCGGTTCCTCCGGTGGCTCCGCCGCGGCGGTGGGTGCGCGCCTGGTGCCGGGGGCGACCGGCACCGACACCGGCGGCTCGATCCGTCAGCCGGCCGCGTTCTGCGGCATTACCGGGCTCAAGCCGACCTACGGGCGCGTGTCGCGCTACGGCATGATCGCCTTTGCCTCCAGCCTCGATCAGGGTGGGCCGATGGCCGCGACCGCCGAGGACTGCGGCCTGATGCTGAACGCCATGGCCGGTTTCGACGAGCGCGACTCCACCAGCGTCGAGCGCCCGGCCGAGGACTTCACCGCCGGTTTGAGCCAGGACCTGAAGGGTCTGCGCATTGGCCTGCCGAAGGAGTTTTTCGGCGAGGGCCTGGACGAGAAGGTACGCGGCGTGATCGACGCGGCCGTCGAGGTGCTCAAGGGCCGCGGCGCCGAGATCCGCGAGGTGAGCCTGCCGAACAGCCACCTGTCGGTGCCGGCCTACTACGTGGTCGCTCCGGCCGAGTGCTCCTCGAACCTCGCGCGCTTCGACGGCGTGCGTTATGGCCACCGCTGCGACAACCCCGCGGACCTGATGGACCTCTACACCCGCTCGCGCGGGGAGGGCTTCGGCGACGAGGTGAAGCGCCGCATCATGGTCGGTACCTACGTGCTGTCCGCCGGCTACTACGACGCCTACTACCTGAAGGCGCAGAAGGTCCGCCGCATCATCGCCGACGACTTCCGCAGCGCATTCGCGGACGTCGACGTCCTGCTCGGCCCGACCACGCCGGAGCTGCCGTTCGCCCTGGGCGCCAAGGCCGATCCGGTCAGCATGTACCTGTCGGACATCTACACCATTGCCGCGAACCTCGCGGGCCTGCCGGCGATGTCGCTGCCGGCCGGCGAGATCGACGGCCTGCCGGTGGGCCTGCAGCTGATCGGCAACTACTTCGACGAGGCGCGCCTGCTCGGTGTCGCCCACCAGTACCAGCAAGAAACCGACTGGCACACCCGTGTGCCGGCGGCCTTCGCCTGAGGATCGCCGCATGGAATGGGAAACCGTCATCGGGCTGGAGATTCACGCCCAGCTCAACACCGTCTCCAAGATCTTCTCCGGGGCGCCGACCGCCTACGGTGCCGAGCCCAACCGCCAGGCCTGCGCGGTGGACCTGGGCATGCCCGGCGTGCTGCCGGTGCTGAACCAGGGCGCGGTCGAGCGGGCCGTGATGCTGGGGCTGGCGATTGACGCCGAGATCGCGCCGCGGTCGGTGTTTGCGCGCAAGAACTACTTCTACCCGGATCTTCCCAAGGGCTACCAGATCTCGCAGTTCGAACTGCCGATCGTCGGGCTGGGGCATCTGGATATCGAGCTGGAGGACGGCACGATCAAGCGCATCGGGGTAACCCGCGCGCACCTGGAGGAAGACGCCGGCAAGAGCCTGCACGAGGGCTTCGAGTCGATGACCGGCATCGACCTGAACCGCGCCGGTACGCCGCTGATCGAGATTGTCTCCGAGCCGGAACTGCGTTCGGCGAAAGAGGCTGTCGCCTATATGAAGAAACTGCACTCGCTGGTGCGCTATCTCGATATCTGCGACGGCAACATGCAGGAAGGCAGCTTCCGCTGCGATGCGAATGTCTCGATCCGGCCGAAGGGCCAGACCGAGTTTGGCACTCGTGCGGAGCTGAAGAACCTGAACTCCTTCCGTTTCGTCGAGCGCGCGATCAATCACGAGATCGAGCGCCAGATCGACGTGATCGAGGGTGGTGGCAGCGTGGTCCAGGAGACCCGCCTGTACGACCCGGATCGTGACGAGACGCGCTCCATGCGCAGCAAGGAAGAGGCCAACGACTACCGCTACTTCCCCGACCCGGACCTGTTGCCGCTGGTCGTGGACCAGGCCTTCATCGAGTCCGTGCGTGCCAGGCTGCCTGAGCTGCCGGATGCCAAGCGCGCCCGCTTCGTCGAACAGTACGGCCTGTCCGACTACGACGCCGGTGTACTGACCGCCGCGCGCGAGATGGGCGACTTCTACGAGGCCGTGGCCGCCGGCTGTGGCGCGCCGAAGATCGCCGCCAACTGGGTGATGGGCGAATTCTCCGCCGCGATGAACCGCTCCGAGGTCGAGCTGGCCGACGCCCCGGTGAACGCCGAGGGCCTCGCCGGGCTGCTGGCGCGCATCCAGGACGAGACCATCTCCGGCAAGATCGCCAAGGAGGTCTTCGAGGCGATGTGGAACGGCGAGGGCGATGCCGACACCGTGATCGAGGCCAAGGGGCTCAAGCAGATCACCGATACCGGCGCGATCGACGCGATCATCGACGAGGTGATGGCCAACAATCCGCAGCAGCTGGAGCAGTACCGTGGTGGCAAGGACAAGCTGTTTGGCTTCTTTGTCGGCCAAGTGATGAAGGCCACCCAGGGCAAGGCCAACCCGGCCCAGGTGAACGAGCGCCTGAAGGCCAAGCTGGACGGATGATGCAGGGCTGCGGACTTCATGCTTGAAACCGACACCCTGCACCGCTTCATGCTGGAAGAAGCCGGGGTGCGTGGCGAATGGGTACACCTGGACGCGGCCTGGCAGGCCCTGCTGGAACGCCACGAGTATCCGCCGGTGGTGCGCGACCTGCTGGGGCAGGCCTATGCGGCCGTGGCGCTGACGGCCGCCACGCTCAAGTTCGATGGTTCACTGATCCTGCAAATCACCGGCACTGGTCCCGTGCACATGATCGTGGCCCAGGCCGATGGCCAGGGTCGGCTGCGGGGCCTGGCGCGCTTTCGCGAGACGCCCCCCGAGGATGCGACGCTGGCCCAGTGTGCCGGCGACAACGCTCGGTTGATGCTGACGCTGGACCCGGGCGATGGCGGCGAGCGCTACCAGGGGGTGGTCGAGCTGGAGGGCGAGACCCTGGCGGATGCGATGAATGTCTACTTCGAACGTTCCGAGCAGTTGCCCACCCGGCTGTGGCTGGCGGCCAACGGTCAGTCCGCGGCCGGGATGCTCCTGCAGGCGGTACCGGGTGAGGGTGGTCATGCAGTCACGCGTGACTCCGAGGACTGGAACCGCGCGAACATCCTGGCCGACACCACCACCCCCGAGGAGATGCTGAAGCTGGATGCCGGCACGCTGCTCGGCCGGCTGTTCGCCGAGGAGCGCGTGCGCCTGTTCGACGGGACCCCGGTCCAGTTCCACTGCCCCTGCTCGCGCGAGCGGGTTGCCGAGACCCTGCGCGGCCTCGGGCAGGACGAGATCCGCGGCATCATCGAGGAGCAGGGCAAGATCGAGGTGACTTGCGAGTTCTGCAACGCGCAATACCACTTCGACCCGGTGGATGCCGAGGCCCTCTGCGCCACCCAGACAGCCCAGCCGCCAACCCCCGACACGCGCCAGTAGCCGGGTGCAAATAAACCGGACACGGAATCTTCCCGCCGGGTGGCAGTCTTTGCTATAGAGATAGTAATGGCATCAGTGTTTCCCTGGCGGGGGGCTGGTCATGTATTCCCGGCATACCGAGATTCCCACCCTGGATACCCGACCCGGATGGCAGGTCGAGGCCCGCTATTACAACCAGGTGGCCCTGGCCCTGCGGCGGCTGGGCCCCGAGATCCGTCTGCCCCTGCCAATCCTCAAACACCTGGACCTGATCCTGCAGCCGGATGCCTGGGTTGTGGTGGATCGTGTGCTCAACGATATGCCGGTGGTGGCCTGGACGGCCTTCCGCGCCGCCCACCGGTACAACCTGCATCGCCCGGTGGCCTGCGAGCTGCGTCTTTACCACTCCATGGCGCCCATGGTTACCAATCGCGCCCTGAACTGTATGGCCGACCGCCTGACCGCCGCCCTGGCCTTGGAGGATCAGCGTATCCCCCGTGGCCAGGTGGTCGCCTTCCGGCCCCGTTCCAGCGCCTGACTCAGCGTGCCGCTCAGGCCCGCGCCGGGCGCTGTGCGCAGACCGGGCAACCCGGGTCGCGGCGCAGACGAATCTCGCGAAACTGCATGCCGGCCGCATCCACCATCAGTAGCCGCCCGCTCAGGGTCGGGAGCCCGATCAGCAGTTTGAGCGCCTCGGTGGCCTGCAGGCTGCCGATCACCCCCGGCAGGCTGGCCAGTACGCCATTGGCCGCACAGGTGTCCTCGTCCCCGCCGCCCTCGCCATACAGGCAGTGGTAGCAGGCGGCCTCGGGGTCGCGGTAGTCGAAGGTGGTGAGCTGTCCCTCGAAGCGGATCACCGCGCCGGAGACCAGCGGTGTGCCGCTGGCTACGGCCGCGCGGTTGATCGCGCCCCGACTGGCGAAGTTGTCGGTGCCGTCCAGGACCACGCCGGCCTTTGCAAACAGGGTGGTCATGGCATCCACATCCAGGCGTTCGGCGCGGGTCTCGACGTGGCAGTTCGGATTCATCGCCGCCAGGCGCCGCGCCGCGGACTCCACTTTGTCGCGGCCGATATCCGCGTCCGTATGCAGGATCTGCCGCTGCAGGTTCGTGACCTCGACATGATCCGGGTCGACCAGCGTGAGTCGTCCGACCCCGGCGGCCGCGAGGTAGGCGGCTACCGGCGAACCCAGTCCGCCCAGGCCCATGATGACCGCATGTGCTTCCTGCAGGCGCTGCTGCCCCTCGACTCCGACACCGGGCAGCATGATCTGGCGGCTGTAGCGCAGCAGTTCCGGGTCATCCACGGGGCGTTCTCCAGTGTGAATCGGGTCAAGGCTTAGTCACGTAGTACGGCAAAGTGTAACCGGCGTCACGCTCCTGGGGCGGCTCGGTTAGGAACCGTTCAGGAAGACCCCGTAATTTGGACCTTGGCAATTCTGCCAGTTGCGCAGTTCAAGGAGGTACACGATGAAACGCATGATGATCGCCCTGGCGCCGGCGGCGTTGCTGGCGTTTGCCCTGGCGGCCCCGGCGCATGCGGCCCAGCCGGTCTCCGGCTTTGTGCACACCGGTGCCGCGGCCTTCGACCCTGATGCCCTGCAGCATGTGCATCATCGCCCGGGCCATTATGGTGGCCCGCCGCATGCCCGCAGCCACCCCGGCTATCGTGGCTACAAGCATTCCAAGCGCTCGCATAAGCGCGGGCGTGGCCATCATCACCGGCACTATCACAGCTACCAGCAGCACCATCATCACCACTACCACAGCCGCCCGCGGCACCGCTCGCCCAGCGGCTCGATGAACCTGCACCTGCATCTGCCGTTCTAGGCAGCACCCGCATCACACGGTTGGCCCCGGCGTTCGCGCCGGGGCTTTTTTATGGACGGCTCCCGATCGTGATGCGCTCGTGCCCGGCGGGGTCACGCAAACTCTGCACCTCGCGATAGCCCGCCTGTTGCATGCGGGCGCGAACATCTCGGGCCTGATCGAACCCGTGCTCCAGCAGCAGCGGGGCATCCGGGAGCAGGTGGAGGAGTGCGGTATCGATGATGGTGTACAGATCGCCAAGTCCGGCTTCCGGTGCGGCCAGTGCCTCCCTCGGTTCGAAGCGCAGGTCGCCGCGGGTCAGGTGGGGATCGTCCTGGGCGATATAGGGCGGGTTGCTGACGATCATGTCGAAGGCGTCCTCGGGCTTGAACGGGGCGAGCCACGCCCCCTGCAGGAAGGTCACGTCCAGCCCCAGGGTGTTGGCGTTCGCACGGGCCTGGCGCAGGGCGTCCGGGCTGCGGTCGGTGGCGACGGCCTCGATGGCCGGGCGTTCCGCCTTCAGCGCGAGGATGATCGCGCCGCTGCCGGTGCCCAGATCCAGTACCCGGGGATGCGCGCGTTCGCAGGCGTCGATGGCCGCGATGGCTTGTTCCACCAGCAGCTCGGTCTCCGGGCGCGGGATCAGGCAGGCGGGGGAGATCCCGAGATCGAGGGTCCAGAAGGCGCGGCGGCCGAGGATGTGGGCGATCGGTTCGCCCGCCTCGCGGCGCCGGCACAGGGTGTCGGCACGTTCGCGCTGCGACGCGGAGGCGACATCGAGCCCGCGGGCGATCAGGGCGCTGGTGTCGAGGCCGGTCGCCGCGCCGAGCAGCAGGCGGGCCTCGAGCCCCGGCTCGTCCGATCCGGCCGCCTGCAGACGGCCGCGCAGCTCCCGCAGCAGTGCATCCAGCGTCGCGGGCGTTTCCATTACGCCTCCGCGAGGGTGGCGAGCTGCTCGGCCTGGTATTCGTGGATCAGCGGGTCGATCACCGGGTCGAGGTCGCCGGCCATCACCTGTTCCAGCTTGTACAGGGTCAGGTTGATGCGGTGGTCGGTCACGCGGCCCTGCGGGAAGTTGTAGGTGCGGATACGTTCGGAGCGGTCGCCGCTGCCGACCAGGCTCTTGCGCTCGGCGCTCTGTGCGGCCGCCTGGGCCTCGCGTTCGGCCTCGAACAGGCGGGAGGCGAGGTAGGTCATCGCCTTGGCGCGGTTCTTGTGCTGCGAGCGTTCTTCCTGGCACTCGACCACGATGCCGGTGGGCAGGTGGGTCAGGCGGATCGCGGAGTCGGTCTTGTTCACGTGCTGGCCGCCGGCCCCGGAGGCACGGAAGGTGTCCACGCGCAGGTCGGCCGGGTTGATCTCCGGCATCTCGACCTCGTCCAGCTCCGGCAGGATGGCGACGGTGGCCGCGGAGGTGTGGATGCGGCCCTGGGACTCGGTCTCCGGGACGCGCTGCACGCGGTGGGCGCCGGACTCGAACTTGAGTCGCGAGAAGGCGCCCTGGCCGGCCAGGCGCCCGATTACCTCGCGGTAGCCGCCGTGCTCGCCCTCGCTGGCGCTGAGGATCTCCAGCTTCCAGCCCTGTTGTTCGGCGTAGCGGGTATACATGCGCAGCAGGTCGCCGGCGAAGATCGCGGCCTCGTCGCCGCCGGTGCCGGCGCGGATCTCGAGGAACACGTTGGCGTTGTCGTGCGGGTCCTTCGGGATCAGGTGACGATGGAGCTCGGCCTCCAGCGCCTCGGCCTGTTCCGCCAGGGTCGCGATCTCGGCCTCGGCCATTTCGCGCAGTTCGGGGTCGTCCTCCGCGAGCATCGCGCGGGCCTCTTCCAGCGCGGCCTGGTTGTCGTGCCAGGCCTTCCAGGCCGCGGCGACCGGCTCGAGCTGGCTGTATTCCTGCGACAGGCGGCGCAGCTGGTCGGCGTCCTCGGCGGCGTCCGGCGTGGCCAGCAGCTGTGCGATCTCGGCATGGCGCTCGGCCAGGCCCTCGAGCTTGGTGCGGAACGAGGCCTTCACGAACGGGTGCCGGACTCGGGGTCGTGGCCGGGGTCGTCTTCCGGGCTGGGAAGCTGGAACAGCCGATGGGCGGCATTGAGCAGGCGCGCGTCGCCCTCGTGGGCGGCGGTGTTCAGTGACTTGCAGGGGGCGTGCATCAGCTTGTTGGTCAGGCTGTGGGCCAGCAGTTGCATGGCCTCTTCCGGCGACTTGCCGGCGCGCAGCATCGCCTCGGCCCTGGCCAGGGATTCGGCCTTGACGGTCTCGGCGCGCTGACGCAGCTGGCGGATGCTGTCCACGGAGTCACGGGCGCGCAGCCAGCGCATGAATTCGCTGGCGCGCTGGGTGATGATCTCCTCGGCCTGTGCGGCGGCGGCCTGGCGCGAGGCCATGTTCTCGTCGATCACTTCCTGGAGGTCATCCACCGTGTAGAGGTAGACGTCCTCGAGCTGGCCAACCTCGGGCTCGATGTCGCGCGGGACGGCGATGTCGACCATGAAGATCGGCTTGTGACGGCGCTTGCGCAGGGTGCGTTCCACCGCCCCCTTGCCGAGGATCGGCAGCGGGGCAGCGGTGGACGAGATGACGATGTCGGCCTCGGCCAGGCGATCCGGTAACTGGTTCAGGCTGATCGCTTCGCCATCGAAGCGCTCGGCTACGGCCTGGGCGCGCTCCTCGGTGCGGTTGGCGACGATCACTTTGCCGATCCCGTGGCCGGACAGGTGCTGCAGCGCCAGTTCGATCGTCTCCCCGGCGCCGATCACCAGCGCCGTCAGCGGCTTCAGGTCGCCAAAGATCTGGCGCGCCAGCGAGACCGCGGCAAAGGCCACCGAGACGGCGCTCTGCCCGATCGCTGTCTGGGTACGCACATCCTTGGCGGTGGCAAAGGCGTGCTGGAACAGGCGCTCCAGCGAGCGGCCCAGCGTGCCGGCGTCGTGGGCATGCTGGTAGGCCGTCTTCATCTGCCCGAGGATCTGGGGCTCGCCGAGGACCAGCGAATCCAGGCCGCTCGCCACGCGCAGGGTGTGGCGCACCGCGGAGCCATCGTGGTGCAGGTAGAGGTAGGGCCTGAGTTCGTCGCGGTCGATGCCGTGGTAGCCGCCCAGCCAGTCCAGCACGCGATGTTCCGACTGCTTGCCGCCCTCGCGGAAGTACACCTCGGTGCGGTTGCAGGTCGACAGGATCGCGGTTTCCGGCAACAGGACGCCCGAGCGCAGCGAGTGCAGGGCCTCGCCGAGCTGGCTTTCATTCACCGACAGCCGTTCGCGGATCGCGACCGGGGCGGTTTTGTGATTGATACCAAGAGTGAACAGCATGCTGACGCTATTGTGCCGCAAATACCCGGAAAAGGCCCCCAAAACATACAAGTCACCCAGGATACTTGTGCTTCCCCAAGGGCGACGCGCGTAGTGTAACGACCCGTGCCGTCCGTTACAGTGTCCAGCCGGTGTGCCGCACGGTTGCCGGTTTGGAACCGTGGCACGGGATGGGCGTCCCATTAGTGATGCAACTAAGTGATGCACTTATCCGAGTCTCCCCAGAATGCAACGGAGTAATCCGATCGGACCCGAAATGATTCGACCCCTTTTTGCGGCGCTGGCCGCGCTCGTGCTGGTGGGCTGCGCCCACATGCCTCTGGGCGCCTCGGAGGGCGAGGCCCCGGAGGTGGATCGCCCCGTGATCCTCCCGATCATGCCGGCGCAGGACCCGGAAGCGGCCCTGATGCTGGGTGTGCTGGTCGGCGAGATTGCTGTGCGCTCCGGGCAGTACGAAGAGGCCGCGCGCTACTACGGCGCCGCGGCCCTGCTCAGCGACGACCCGGCTATCGCCGAACGGGCCACCCGCATTGCGCTGTTCGCCCAGGACCGCAACCAGGCCCTGCAGTCTTCCGAGCGCTGGCGCCAGCTGGCACCGGAGAGCCTGGATGCCCTGCAGCTGTCCACGGTGCTGCGTCTGGACCTTGGGCAGCCGGACCCCGCTGCCGAGCAGATGGGCACGGTGATTGACCTGCAGACCGTGCAGGGTGGAGATCCCTACGCGGCGCTGGGGGCGGTGGTCGGTCAGACACGCAACCGCGAGGCCGCGCTGGGGGCCCTGGAGAGCCTGACGGATCAGCGTCAGGACGACGTCGGTGTCCATCGCGTATTTGCAGAGGCCGCACTGCGCTTCGCGCCCGGCGAGCCGGCGCTGGAGGCGACCGCTCGGGGTGTGGAGCGCTTCCCGGAATCCGTGTCTTTGCGTCTGTTGCGCGCCCGTGCCCTGGACGAGGTGGGGCAGTCCGACGAGGCACTGGAAGAACTGCGCACGACGGTGGCCAGCCACCCCGAGAGCCGAGAGGCCCGTTTTGGCTATGCCCGCATGCTGGCGGAGCACGATGATCGCGAAATGGCACGCGAAGAGATGGACCGCCTGGTCGAGCAGGACCCGGAGGATGTGCAGCTGCTGCTGGCCCTGGCGCTGATGAACCTCGAGGCCGAACAGCTGGGACCGGCCCGGACCTATCTGGAGCGACTGGACGCCCTGGGCGAGCGCGAGGACGACATCGCCTACTACCTGGGGCGGCTGCACGAGATGGAAGACGACCCGGAGGGGGCGCGCCAGGCGTACGAGCGAGTCGGGGGCGGCAGCCACGCCGATGATGCCCGCCTGCGTGCGGCGCGTATGACGCTGGAGGTCGAGGGCGAGTCGGCTGCGCGCGAGCGTTTCGAACAGATGCAGCAGGGCCCGGATACGGAGCTTGCCCGACGCGCCTATCTCGGCGAGGCGAACCTGCTGCGTGAAAAGGGCGAGTACACGGCTGCGCGCGAACGCCTGAACCGGGGGCTGGTGCAGTTCCCCGGCGATACCCGGTTGCTGTATATGCGCGGCCTGGTGCACGAGCGCCAGGATGAAATCGAGGCCGCCGAGGCGGATTTCCGCGCGATCCTGGACAACGATCCGGAGAACGTCGCCGCGCTGAATGCGCTCGGCTATACCCTGGCTGATCGCACCGACCGCTATGAGGAGGCGCTGGATCTGATCGAGCGGGCCTACGCGCAGGAGCCCGACGACGCGGCGATCATCGACAGTTATGGCTGGGTCCTCTATCGCCTCGGGCGCCTCGACGAGGCCGAGGACTTCCTGCGCCGCGCCTACGATCTCTCCGACGACGGGGAGATCGCGAGCAACCTCGCCGTGGTGCTCTGGGAGCGGGGCGAACGCGACGAGGCCCGCTCCATTCTGGAGGCGGCACTGGAGCGCGAGCCGGATCACGAGCGCCTGCTGCGGGTGCGTGACGAACTTCTCGAGTGATGTTGTCTGGATCCCCAGAGTCCCGTGCGCCCTCGTGGGCGGGAGTGACCCGTTGGGTGTCAGGTGTCGTCGTGGCGCTGGTGCTGATCGGTTGTACGGCCCCAATGCCTCGTACCGAAGACCCCGCTGCACGACAGGCCTTCGACGAGCGCGCCGAGGTCGTGAAGGCCTTTGATGAGTGGCGCCTGGCGGCCCGTCTGGGGCTCTCCACCGAGACGGAATACTGGTCCGCGCAGCTGAATTGGCGCGTGCAGCAGGAGCGCCATGTCCTCGACTTGTCTGGTCCCATGGGACGTGGGGGTGGCCGTCTGACGCTGGCCCCGGATCAACCCGCGGTGCTGATCACGCGAGCCGGCGAGCAGTATCAGGCCGAGGACCCGGATGCTCTGGTCGCCTACCTGACGAACGAGGCGATACCGGTGTCCGGCATGCGCTACTGGGTGCGGGGTCTGCTCGCGCCGGGCGCCGAGTACGATCTCGAGGTGGACGAGGACGGCTTGCCCCGGCGCATCGAGCAGTCCGGCTGGGTGATCGAGTTCGGCGAGTTCGATGAGGTTGACGGCATGGCGCTCCCGGTGCGCATGGACCTCGAGCGCGAGGGCGTGGAGCTGCGTGTGCGCATCGCTAACTGGCACATGGCGACGCGATGAGCGGCGATTTCGATGTGGCCTTCCCCGCGCCGGCCAAGATCAACCGATTTCTGCATATCACGGGGCGGCGCGCCGATGGTTACCATGAGCTGCAGAGCGTGTTTCAGTTCGTCGGGCTGGCGGATTCGCTGCGCTTCGAACCGCTGGAGCGGGGGCGATTCGAGATGTCGGCCGGGGCGCTCGATGGAGGTCACAACCTGTGCCTGCGGGCCGCGCGGGCGCTGGCGGAGGCCAGCGGTTCATCCTTTGGGGTGCGGGTGCATCTCGACAAGCGCATCCCGATTGGAGGTGGCCTGGGTGGGGGCAGTTCCGACGCCGCAACCACGCTGGTCGTACTGAACCGACTATTCGATCTCGGGCTGTTGGAGGATGACCTGGCCGCGATTGGATTGGGCCTGGGGGCTGATGTGCCGGTTTTTGTGCGCGGCCGGGCGGCCTGGGCCGAAGGCGTCGGGGATCGCCTGGTTCCTCTGGAGCCGGATCTGGCCTGGTTGCTGCTGGTGGACCCCGGCGTTTCGGTGGCGACAGGGCCCATGTTTGGCTCAGCGGAATTGACACGCGACTGTCCCGCCGAGACAATTTCGCCCGAAATTGATGCCGCGCGCTTTCGTAATGTGTTCGAGCCGCTGGTTCGCCGGCAGTATCCACTCGTTGCCGAGGCACTGGACTGGATGGGCGGGCAAACGGAGCGCGCGCGGCTGAGCGGCACTGGGGGCTGTATCTTCGGGATGTTCCCGAACGAGCAGGCTGCCCGCCAGGCGCAGGCCGCACAGCCCCGTCCCTGGCGGAGCTGGGTGACGCCGCTGACGAACGTGTCGCCCCTGCGGCAGTGGCTCCCGGGCAGCGCCGCCGCCGAGGGTGCCGAACAACAAGTAATTGGGCCGTAGCCAAGCGGTAAGGCAACGGGTTTTGATCCCGTCATGCGCCAGGTTCGACCCGAGCGGCGCAGCCGCGAGAGCACGCCACCGCAGGTGGCGCCCGAAGGGTGGCGCGCAGCGCCATCATCCTGCCGGCCCGGATCGGCGGCAGCCGATCCGCCATCGGTTCCGGAGGCGGAACCTGGGCAGGGTTGGGGCAGGCAACAACGAGCAATTGGGCCGTAGCCAAGCGGTAAGGCAACGGGTTTTGATCCCGTCATGCGCAGGTTCGAATCCTGCCGGCCCAGCCATACAACGAAACCCGCGGCGCACGGCGCCGCGGCACCGGCCAAAGGGCCGGCAGGATGAGAACCGGGTTCGACTCGAGCGGCATAGCCGCGAGAGAACGCCGCCATTGGCGGCGGCCCGAAGGGCGGCGCGAAGCGCCGTAATCCTGCCGGCCCAGCCATACAACGCGGGTGGTGATGCTGGATATTGCCACCGCGCCACACACCACCGGCCCCGGCGCCACGCCGGGGTCTATTTTGGAGCCAGGTGACCCGTTCACCCGCTCCGCACCACCCAGACCGGAAAAAACCGTGGTCGACAAGAGCCGAATGATGGTCTTCGCGGGGAACGCGAACCCCCGCCTGGCACAGAGCGTTGCCGAGCACCTGGGCCTGCCGATGGGCAAGGCGATTGTGGGCCGCTTCAGCGACGGCGAGGTGCAGGTCGAGATCCTGGAGAACGTGCGCGGTCGCGACGTGTTCCTGATCCAGCCGACCGGGCAGCCGACCAACGAGAACATCATGGAGCTGGTCATCATGGTGGACGCGCTGCGGCGCGCCTCGGCCGGTCGCATTACCACCGTGATCCCGTACTTCGGCTACGCCCGCCAGGACCGCCGGGTGCGCTCGGCGCGGGTGCCGATTTCGGCCAAGGTGGTCGCGAACATGATCGAGGCGGTCGGTGCCGATCGCGTGCTGACTATCGATGTGCACGCGGATCAGGTGCAGGGCTTCTTCAACGTCCCGGTGGACAACATCTACGCCTCGCCGGTGCTGCTGGGCGATGTCTGGCGGCATGTCTCCGGCAATCTGACCGTGGTTTCGCCGGATGTTGGCGGTGTGGTGCGTGCCCGCGCGATTGCCAAGCGCCTGGATGATGCCGATCTGGCGATCATCGACAAGCGCCGTCCGCGTGCGAACGAGTCCGAGGTGATGCATATCATCGGTGATGTGCGCGACAAGTCCTGCATCATCATCGACGACCTGGTGGATACCGCCGGCACGCTGTGTCAGGCGGCCAAGGCCCTGAAGGCGCACGGTGCGGCGTCGGTGAGCGCCTACGCCACGCACCCCGTGCTTTCTGGTGCAGCAATTGATAATATTAACGGTTCGGCGCTGGACGAGCTGGTGGTGACCGACACTCTGGCCCTGCAGCCGAATGCCCAGGCCTGTGCAAAGATCCGGCAGCTGTCGGTCGCGGAGATGCTGGCCGAGACCATTCGTCGGATTAATCTCGAGGAATCGGTCAGTTCGCTGTTTGTGGACTGAAGCCTCGGGCGCAAGGCGCTACTGGCGCCACGATTTCGGGGGATTGTCCCCCAACTTCACGCCTCATCTGGTCGCGGATGAGGCGTGTTCATTTGGAGAAAGCAACGATGAGCATGAGTTTTACCATTGAAGCCGAGAAGCGGGACGAGCAGGGATCGAGTGCGAGCCGCCGCCTGCGTCGCGCCGGCAAGCTGCCCGCCATCCTGTACGGTGGCGAGAATGACGCGCAGCCGATCACCCTCGACCACAACGCGATGGTGCACAACCTGAAGCATGATGCGTTCTACTCGCACATCCTGACGGTCAAGCTGGATGGCAAGAGCGAGAAGGCGATCCTGCGCGACGTGCAGCGTCATCCGTTCAAGCCGACCATCTACCACGTGGACCTGCTGCGTGTGTCGGCGAACCAGCCGATCCGTGTGCACGTGCCGCTGCACTTCCACAATGAGGAAGAATGCAAGGGCGTGAAGCTGGGTGGTGGCATGGTCAGCCGCATGCTGAACGACATCGAAGTCGAGTGCCTGCCGGGCGACCTGCCCGAGTCCATCGATATCGATGTGGTCGAGATGGACGTCGGTGACACCATCCACATCTCCGAGCTGAAACTGCCGAAGGGTGTGGAAAGTGTGGCCCTGATGCACGGCGAGGACTACGACTACGCCGTGGTCAGTGTCCTGCTCCCGCGTGCCGCGAAGGCCGAAGAAGAAGAGGGCGAGGAAGTCGAAGCCGCCGAGGCCGAGGGTGCCGAGGCCGAGGGTGGCGAAGAAGCGTCCTCCTCCGGCGACGAAGGCGAGTCCGAGGACAAGGAATAAGCCTCACGGCCATTCCTGCGCCCTTCTGACCCATGGCTATTCGCCTGATCGTCGGGCTGGGCAATCCGGGCCCGCGTTATGCCGAGACCCGGCATAACGCGGGCTTCTGGTTTGTGGATGCCCTGGCTCGTCGTCATTCCACCGAATTTCGCAGCGAGGGCCGCTTCGATGGCGAGGTGGCGCGGCTGACTCTGCCCGAGGGCGACTGCTGGCTGTTCAAGCCCATGAGTTTCATGAACAAGAGCGGTCTCCCGGTGCGCAAGTGCGCGGATTTCTATCGTATTGCCCCTGAAGAGATTCTCGTGGTGCATGACGAGCTCGACCTGGACCCCGGTGTCGCGCGCCTGAAGATGGGCGGCGGGCACGGTGGCCACAATGGTCTGCGCGACCTGCATCGCCATATGGGTGGGCCGAACTATGCCCGGCTGCGCCTGGGTATCGGTCACCCCGGGCATCGTGACGACGTCGTCCCGTTCGTGCTGGACCGGCCTGGTCGGGACGATGCCCGTGCGATCGAGGATGCCATCGATGCCGCGCTGGACCAGGTGCCGGCGCTGATTGCCGGGCGCTGGGACGAGGCTGTACGTAATCTGCATGGCGGCGGGTCGAAGGCGGCCCGCGCAACATCCGAGGAAACCCCATGAGTCTGAAGTGCGGGATCGTCGGCCTGCCGAACGTCGGCAAGTCGACCCTGTTCAATGCCCTGACCCGCGCGGAGATCGCCGCGGAGAACTACCCGTTCTGCACCATCGACCCGAACGTGGGTGTGGTGGAGGTGCCGGATCCGCGCCTGGCGCGGCTCACCGAGATCGTGAAGCCCGAGCGTACGCTGGCCACCACGGTGGAGTTCGTTGATATCGCGGGTCTGGTGGCCGGTGCCGCGCAGGGCGAGGGGCTGGGCAACAAGTTCCTGGCTCACATCCGCGAGACGGATGCGATCGCCCAGGTGGTGCGCTGTTTCGAGGACGACGACATCGTGCACGTGGCCGGCAAGGTTGATCCACTGGCCGATATCGAGACGATCAGCACCGAGTTGATGCTGGCGGACCTCGAGACCGCCAGCAAGGCGCTGACCCGACTGGCGCGAGCGGCGAAATCGCAGGACAAGACGGCCATCGCGCAGCTGAAGGCGGCCGAAAAAGTCGCGGCCGGCCTGGATCAGGGGATTCCGGCGCGGGCCCAGGACCTGGACGAGGACGAGCGGCGCCTGCTCTATGACCTGCATCTGCTGACGATCAAGCCGCTGATGTATATCGCCAACGTCGACGAGGCCTCGCTGGCCGGCGGCAACGCGATGGTCGAGGCGGTGCAGGCCAAGGCGACCGAGGAGGGCGCCGAGGTGGTCAGCGTCTGTGCGGCCATCGAGGCCGAGATCGCCGTGCTGGATCCGGAGGAGCGGGCCGAATTCCTGGCCGATCTCGGGCTCGAGGAGCCGGGGCTGGATCGGGTGATCCGTACCGCCTACCGGCTTCTGGACCTGCAGACCTTCTTTACCGCCGGCGAGAAAGAAGTGCGAGCCTGGACCGTGCGTCGGGGTTCCACTGCGCCGCAGGCCGCGGGTGCGATCCACACCGATTTCGAGCGCGGTTTCATCCGTGCCGAAGTGGTGGGGTATGACGACTTCGTCGCGAACAATGGCGAGCAGGGTGCGAAGGACGCCGGGAAATGGCGCCTGGAAGGCAAGGAATACCTAATGCACGAAGGCGACGTGGTACATTTCCGCTTCAATGTCTGAGCGTTACACTGCGAATTGATTATCGGGTGTGGTGCCGCTGGTGCCTCGCCCTGTTTTGCACCGAATCTTTGGGAGTACTTCGATGGACGTAATGGACCGCATCCGCCAGCAGGTGGAAGACAATCCGGTGGTGATCTTCATGAAGGGCACCCCGCAGTTCCCGATGTGTGGCTTCTCCAGCCGCGCGGTCGAGGCGCTCAAGCGCTGCGAGCAGGAGTTCGCCTACGTGAACGTGATCGCTGACCAGGAGGTCATGCAGAACCTGCCGCGCTTCGCCGACTGGCCGACCTTCCCGCAGGTCTATGTGGATGGCGAGCTGATCGGTGGCTGCGACATCACCCTTGAGATGTTCGAAAGCGGTGAGCTGAAGAAGGCGGTCGAAGAGGCCCACGCCAAGCGCGCGGCGAGTTAGAACTCCTGGTGCGTCAGCCCGAAGGGCTGTCGCACACCCCAAAACCGTCATCGCGAGGCCCCGCCAGGGGCCGTGGCGATCTCCTGACGTAGCCCCCGGGCCCTGCCGCCGCCGAAATGTCGGGCGATTGCTTCACCCCCTGCGGGGTTCGCAATGACGGGGTTGCGGTTGTGTCATCGCGAGCCTCGCAGGGGCATGGCGATCTGTGGGTGTTACCCCGGGTCGGGGTCAGCTCCCCGGCGGCAGCTCTTCCGGGTCGGGCAGGCGCAGGGCGTTCTGCGGGACCCCGACCCCGTCCTGCCAGCGGTTCGCGATCTGGCAGAAAATATCCGCTGTCTTTTCCGCATCAAATGCCGCGCTGTGAGCGGCTTCCGTATCCCATCCCAGCCCCGCGGCATCGGCCGCCCGTGCCAGCACCGTCTGGCCGAACGCCAGTGCGGCCAGGGACACGGTATCCAGGCTGGAAAACGGGTGGAACGGGTTGCGCTTGATCCCGCAGCGCTCGGCGGCGGTATGCACGAAGCCGAGATCAAAGTGTGCGTTGTGCCCGACCAGGATCGCCCGCTTGCAGTGGTTGATCTTCACCTCCCGTCGGACCTCGCTGAACAGCCGGCCCATGGCCTGATCTTCGGGGTAGGCCGCGCGCAGCGGGTGGTAGGGGTCGATCCCGTTCACCTCCAGCGACTTTGGATCCATCTCCGACCCCTCATAGGGGCGCACGTGCAGGCTCACGGTGCGGTCGCGCACCAGATGGTCGTTTTCGTCGCGGCGCAGGAACACGGCCGCGACCTGCAAAAGGGCATGTCGCCGACAATCGAAGCCTCCCGTCTCGACATCTACCACAACGGGCAGGAAGCCGCGAAATCGGTTTGCCATGGGGCGGTGTTGCGGGTCCAGCTGGACGGGTTCGGCCATCGGTGTGCTCGGTCCTGAATGGGGTCGGCGGGCGGTATTCGCGGGTGTTGGCGGCGAGAGCGTGGGCTTTCGTGATGTTTGCGGCTTTTCCCGCAGATTTTCCCGAAGATCGGCGCCATAGGCGGCTTTCGCTTGACCTGTTGGCGGCTCAGTCGGGATACTTGCGCCTTTTATGCCCGCCCAACACCGGCGCATGGTAGCAAATGCCCGCCCGCCCGGTGGCCTGGAGCCGTGATGGCATCCTGATTCCCAACCCGTTTTCAGGGGTAGACGCATGGACCCGAACGCGACCGAACACGATATCGACCCGCAGGAGACCCAGGAGTGGATTGACGCCCTGGCCTCCGTGCTGGAGACCGACGGCCCCGAACGGGCGCACGCCCTGCTGGAACGTCTGGTCGACAAGGCGCGCCGCAGCGGGGCCTATCTCCCGTATTCGGCCAACACGGCCTACGTGAACACCATCCCCACGCACCTGGAGCCGGAGTATCCGGGCGACGGTGCGGTGGAGCACCGCATCCGCTCCTATATCCGCTGGAATGCGATGGCGATGGTGGTCAAGGCCAACCGCGTATCGGCCGAGCTGGGCGGGCATATCGCGACCTTCGCATCTGCCGCTACGCTCTATGATGTCGGCTTTAATCACTTCTGGCACGCCCCGTCGCACGATCATGGCGGCGACCTGCTGTTTGCCCAGGGGCACTCCTCGCCGGGGATCTATGCCCGCGCGTTCATGGAAGGCCGCCTGACCGAGGAGCAGCTGGACCACTTCCGCCGCGAGGTGGACGGCAAGGGCCTGTCCTCCTACCCGCATCCCTGGCTGATGCCGGACTTCTGG
Source organism: Thioalkalivibrio sp. ALJ4 (assembly GCF_000377225.1). Classification (NCBI taxonomy): domain Bacteria; kingdom Pseudomonadati; phylum Pseudomonadota; class Gammaproteobacteria; order Chromatiales; family Ectothiorhodospiraceae; genus Thioalkalivibrio; species Thioalkalivibrio sp. ALJ4. The sequence goes on from NZ_KB897917.1 coordinate 953,709, forward strand.
CAGTTCCCGACCGTGTCCATGGGTCTGGGCCCGATCATGAGCATCTACCAGGCGCGTTTCATGCGCTATCTGCAGGATCGCGGCCTGGCGCAGACCGAGAACCGCCGCGTCTGGAGCTTTGTCGGTGACGGCGAGGTGGACGAGCCGGAGACCCTGGGGGCAATCACGCTGGCCTCGCGCGAGAAGCTGGACAACCTGACCTGGGTGGTGAACTGCAACCTGCAGCGCCTGGACGGCCCGGTCCGCGGCAACGGCAAGATCGTCCAGGAGCTGGAGGCGATCTTCCGCGGAGCCGGGTGGAACGTGGTCAAGGTGCTGTGGGGCCGCTACTGGGACCCGCTGCTGGCGAAGGACACTGACGGCCTGCTGCAGAAACGCATGATGGAGGCGGTCGACGGCGACTACCAGAACTACAAGTCGCGCGATGGCGCCTACGTGCGCGAGCACTTCTTCGGCAAGTACCCCGAGCTCAAGCGCATGGTGGCCAATATGTCCGACGAGGACATCTGGCGCCTGAATCGCGGTGGCCATGACCCGGTCAAGGTCTATGCAGCCTACAAGGAGGCCGCGGAGCACAAGGGGCAGCCGACCGTGATCCTCGCGCACACCGTGAAGGGCTACGGCATGGGGTCGGCGGGCGAGGCCCAGAACCGTACCCACAGCCAGAAGAAGATGGACGCGGACGACATGAAGCAGTTCCGCGACCGCTTCAACATCCCGCTGTCCGACGAGCAGGTGGAGAAGGCCGAGTACATCAAGCCGGACCCCGACTCCGAAGAAATGAAGTACATGCACGAGCGGCGCAAGGACCTGGGCGGCTATCTGCCGGTGCGCCGCCCGCTGGCCACCCCGCTGGAGATCCCGGGGCTGGACGCCTTCAACGGCCTGCTGGAGGCCTCCGGCGAGCGCGAGATGTCCACCACCATGGCCTTCGTGCGTCTGCTGACCCTGCTTGCCCGCGACAAGAAGATCGGCAAGAACATCGTCCCGATCGTGCCCGACGAGGCGCGTACCTTCGGCATGGAAGGGCTGTTCCGCCAGCTGGGAATCTACTCCTCGGTCGGTCAGCTCTACGAGCCGCAGGACAAGGACCAGGTGATGTATTACAAGGAGGACAAGAAGGGCCAGATCCTCGAAGAGGGGATCAACGAGGCCGGTTCCATGTCCTCCTGGATCGCGGCGGCCACCTCCTACTCCACCCATGGCGTGGCGATGGTGCCGTTCTACATCTTCTATTCGATGTTCGGCTTCCAGCGCATTGGCGACCTGATCTGGGCCGCCGGCGACATGCGTGCCCGTGGCTTCCTGATGGGGGCGACCGCCGGACGCACCACGCTGGCCGGCGAGGGCCTGCAGCACGACGACGGTCACAGCCTGATGATGGCCGCCAACGTGCCCAACTGCATCGCCTACGACCCGACCTTCGCCTTTGAGCTGGCGGTGATCGTGCAGGATGGCATGCGCCGCATGTACGCGGAGCAGGAGAGCGTCTTCTACTACATCACCGTGATGAACGAGAACTACCCGCAGCCGGCCATGCCGAAGGGTGCCGAAGAGGGCATCCGTCGCGGTTTGTATCGCTTCCAGGCGGGGGGGCGCAAAAAGAAGAAGGTGCGCCTGCTGGGTTCCGGCACCATCCTGCGCGAGGCCATTGCCGCCGCCGAACTGCTGGATAAGGACTTCGGCGTCGCCGCCGAGGTCTGGAGCGCGACCAGCTTCAACGAGCTGGCCCGCGACGGCCGCGATGTCGAGCGCCATGCGCGGCTGCATCCGGAGGCCAAGCCGCGCAAGTCCTGGGTGGAGGAATGTCTGGGTGGCTCGGAGGATCCGGTAATCGCCGCGACCGACTACGTGCAGGCCTATGCCGACCAGATCCGTGCCTTCGTGCCGGCCGAATACCGCGTGCTGGGGACCGACGGCTTCGGTCGCTCGGATACCCGTGCCGCGCTGCGCCGCCACTTCGAGGTGGATCGTTACCACATCGCGGTCACGGCCCTGAAGGCCTTGGCCGATAACGGGACCGTCGAGGTCAAGACCGTCTCCGACGCGATCAAGAAGTACAAGATCGACGTCGAACGGCCCAACCCCTTGCAGGCCTGAGGCCGCCGGACCCGAGGCAGGAGCAGACATGAGCAACACGACTACTGTGCACGTCCCGGATATCGGCGACTTCAAGGACGTCGAGATCATCGAGGTCATCGTCAGCCCCGGCGACACCGTGGCCCCCGAGGATCCGCTGATCACGCTGGAGTCCGACAAGGCCTCCATCGAGATCCCGGCCCCGCAGGGCGGCACCGTGAAGGCGCTGAAGGTGAAGGCCGGCGACCGCGTGAATCAGGGCGACCCGATCCTGGAGCTGGAGCCCTCCGACGAGGGCGCCGCCGAGGACACCCCTACCAAGGACGAGGCGCCGAAGCAGGAAGCGCCGTCTTCCACGGATGCCCCGGCCGAGCCGGCTCCCGCGGCCGAGAAGCCGCAGCCATCCCCGGCATCGACGGCCGCCGACCGGGCCGATCCGCGGCCGTCGCCGACCGAGCACATCCGCGACGAATTGGCCTTCCGCAAGGCCCACGCCTCGCCGGTGGTGCGCAAGTTCGCGCGCGAACTGGGCGTGGACCTGAGCAAGGTCGAGGGTTCCGGGCGCAAGGGGCGCATCCTGCGCGAGGACGTGCAGGGCTTCGTCAAGCGCGCGCTGAGCCAGGGCGCCGGCGGCGGCCTGGGGGTCGAGCCGATGCCGGAGATTGACTTCTCCGAGTTCGGTCCGATCGAGACCCAGCCGCTGTCGAAGATCAACAAGCTCACCGGCAAGAACCTGCATCGCAACTGGGTCACTGTCCCGCACGTGACCCAGTTCGACGAGGCCGACATCACCGAGCTCGAGGACTTCCGCAAGTCGCTGAAGGCCGAGTACGAGAAGAAGGGCGTGAAGGTTACCTTCCTGCCGTTCCTGATGAAGGCGGTGGTCTCCGCGCTCAAGCAGTACCCGCGCTTCAACGCCTCGCTGGATGCGACCGGCGAGAACCTGATCCTGAAGCAGTACTACAACCTCGGCATCGCGGTCGATACGCCGGACGGTCTGGTCGTCCCGGTGGTGCGCGATGTGGATCGCAAGAGCCTGGTCGACATCGCCTCCGAGCTGATGGACCTGTCCCAGCGTGCCCGCGACAAGAAGCTCAAGCCCGCGGACATGCAGGGCGGCTGCCTGACCATCTCCAGCCTCGGCGGGATCGGCGGCACCCAGTTCACGCCGATCGTGAATGCCCCCGAGGTCGCGATCCTGGGCGTGTCGCGCTCCAGTATGAAGCCGGTCTGGAACGGCAAGGAGTTCGAGCCGCGCCTGATCCTGCCGCTGGCGCTGTCCTACGATCACCGGGTGATCGATGGCGCGCTGGGCGCCCGTTTTGCCACCACGCTGAGCGCATTGCTGTCCGACATGCGCCGCATGCTGCTGTAACGACCGGAGCTTTGTCATGAGCCAGACCAAGACCATCGAGGTCCCGGATATCGGGGATTTCAAGGACGTCGAGATCATCGAGGTCCTGGTACAGCCGGGCAGCGAGATCGCACCGGAGGACCCGCTGATCACGCTGGAGTCCGACAAGGCGACCATCGACGTGCCCGCCCCAGAGGCCGGCACCGTGAAGAAGCTGCATGTGAAGGTCGGGGACAAGGTCTCCCAGGGCAGCAAGCTCCTCGATCTTGAGGCCAGTGGCGAGGCTGCGGGCGGAAGCGATGACGCCCCCGCATCCGGTGGCGAGAAGACCGAATCCGCCAAGGTGGAATCGGGCGCCGCGAGTGAGCCGCAGAAGGCGGCACCCAAGGCGGCCGCCGACCTGAATACCGACAGCCAGTGCCAGGTCCTGGTGCTGGGCTCCGGCCCCGGCGGCTATACCGCCGCCTTCCGCGCCGCGGACCTGGGGCTCGACGTGGTGATGGTCGAGCGCTACCCGCAGATCGGCGGGGTCTGCCTGAACGTCGGCTGTATCCCGTCCAAGGCGCTGCTGCACGCCGGCGAGGTGCTGCACGAGGCTGAGCGCTTTGCCGCGCTGGGCATCAAGTTCGGCGAGCCGGAGATCGATCTCGACGGCCTGCGGGGCTACAAGGACAAGACGGTCAAGAAGCTGACCGGCGGGCTCAAGCAGCTGTGCAAGCAGCGCAAGGTGCGCGTGGTGCAGGGCACGGGCGAGTTCGTCGGCGCCAACAGTATCGCCGTGGAGGGCGATGATGGCCGTGAAGTGATCGGCTTCGAACACGCGATCATCGCGGTCGGCTCGCAGGCGATCAAGCTGCCCGGCTTCCCCTGGGACGACGAGCGGGTGATGGATTCCACCGATGCCCTCGATCTCGCCGAGATCCCCGAGCGCTTGCTGGTGGTCGGCGGCGGCATCATCGGCCTCGAGATGGCCTGTGTATACGAGTCGCTGGGCAGCAAGGTCACGGTGGTCGAGCTGTCCGATACCCTGATGCCGGGCGCGGACCGCGACATCGTGCGCCCGTTCGAGAAGCGTGCGAAAAAGCGCTTCGAGAATATTTTCCTCAAGAGCAAGGTGAACGGGGCCAAGGCCACCAAGGCCGGGATCGTCTGCCAGTTCGAGGGCGAGGCCAAGGGCCTGCCGGAAGAAGACACCTTTGACCGTGTGCTGGTCGCCGTGGGGCGCAGCCCGAACGGGGCGAAGATCAAGGCCGAGGCGGCGGGCGTGCAGGTGACCGAGCGCGGCTTTATCGAGGTCGACAGCCAGCAGCGCACCAACGTCGAGCACATCTTCGCCATCGGCGACGTCGTCGGTCAGCCGATGCTGGCGCACAAGGCCACCCACGAGGGCAAGGTCGCGGCCGAGGTGATCGCCGGGCACAAGGTGCACTTCGACGCCCGCGCGATCCCGTCGGTGGCCTACACCCATCCGGAGGTCGCCTGGATGGGCGTGACCGAGGAGCAGGCCAAGGCCGACGGCATCGAGTACACCAAGGGCGTGTTCCCCTGGGCCGCCTCCGGCCGCGCAATTGCGCTGGGTGCCGAGGACGGCATGACCAAGCTGCTGTTCGACGCCGATGGCCGGGTGATCGGTGCGGGCCTGGTGGGCCCGTCCGCCGGCGACCTGATCGGCGAGGCGATGCTGGCGCTGGAGATGGGGGCGGAGATGGAAGACATTGGTCTGACCGTGCATCCGCACCCGACCCTGAGCGAGACGGTGGCCTTCGCCGCCGAGGTCGCGCACGGTTCGATCACCGATATCCTGCCGCCCAAGAGTCGCTAGTTTCGTGTCCGTGCTGCGCCGTCTTGCTCTCCTGGTTTTCGGGGGACTGTGGCTGGCGCACGGGGTGGCTCAGGCGGGGGTCGTGCCTCACCGTGAATCGCTGGAGCGCAGCGACTGGCAGGTGATCGAACTGGACGATGCCTGCCGCATCGAGCAGGGCGTTCGCCACGGCGGTACGCTGCGCTTCGAGACCCAGCCAGGCCTGGCGCTTCGCGCCTTCTGGCTTGCCCCCTACGCAATGCCCGAGGGCGCCACCGCGCGATTGCGCACCGGGGCCCCGGAGTGGCTTGGGGCGAGTCCGAAGTCGCCCCTGGATCTCGAGTTGCGGGCCGAACGACCCGATCGTTTCCGGGTTCCGGACGCGCATGTTCAGGCGCTCCAGGCCCGCCTTCTGGTGGGGCATGACGTGCGGATCGATTTCCCCGGTGCCGAGGACGCGGTGCATTTTCGCGGCATCCGTTTTGCCCAGCGTGCCGGGGCCTTCGAGGCCTGCTACACCGGGGCCGAGGGCCCGGATGTCGGGGCGCTGGATCGCTGGTCGGTGTACTTCGCAACCGGCAGCCGCGAACTGGATTCCAGAGGGCGCGAGACCGTCGCCCGTGCGGCCGAGACCCTGCGCACAGTAGAAGGCCCACGGGTGCGCCTGGTCGGCCTGACCGACGCCGAAGGCTCGCGCGAGGTTAACGAGCGTCTGAGTCGCCAGCGCGCAGAGGCGGTGCGCGCGGCGCTGGTGGAGGCGGGTGTGCCGGGCGATGGATTGACGGTCGAGGCCGGTGGTGTCGACCCGGACGCGGACGGCGAGCGCGAGGGTTCGCGCCGGGTGGATATCTGGTGGCTGGGTGGCGCGGACGCCGCAGCCAGACCATCTTCCGTTGCGGAAACCGCTGTTGACGCCGGCCGCGAGCTGCCCCCGGCCGAGCCGCGGGCGGCGCCGGAGTCTCCCCGGGGCGCCCCGGCCTCCGCGGGCTGGTAGTGAAGCCCGTCACAAAAACGACTATAACTCTCAAGAAGAAAGAAGGATTGGTATTCCCATGAGTTCGAAGATTTCCCGTGTCGTGCTGGCCTATTCCGGTGGCCTGGATACCTCCGTGATCCTCAAGTGGCTGGAGGATCAGTACGGCTGCGAGGTGATCACCTTCACCGCCGATCTGGGCCAGGGCGAGGAGGTTGAGCCGGCCCGCGCCAAGGCCGAGGCCCTGGGGGTCAAGCAGATCTACATCGAGGATCTGCGCGAGACCTTCGTGCGGGACTACGTGTTCCCGATGTTCCGCGCGAACACGATCTACGAGGGCGAGTACCTGCTGGGCACCTCGATTGCGCGGCCGCTGATCGCGCGCCGGATGGTGGAGATCGCCGAGGAGACCCGCGCCGACGCCATCGCCCATGGCGCGACCGGCAAGGGCAACGACCAGGTCCGCTTCGAGCTCGGGGCCTATGCGCTGAAGCCGGGCATCCAGGTGATCGCCCCCTGGCGCGAGTGGGACCTGAACTCGCGCGAACGCCTGATGGCCTACGCCGAGCAGCACAACATCCCGGTGGACTACGCCAAGAAGGGCACGAAGTCGCCGTACTCCATGGATGCCAACCTGCTGCACATCTCCTACGAGGGCGGCCCGCTGGAAGACCCGTGGACCGAGGCCGAGGAAGACATGTGGCGCTGGTCGGTCTCCCCGGAGGCGGCACCGGACGAATCCGAGACGCTGACCATCGGTTTCGAGAAGGGCGACCCGGTCTCGATCAATGGCGAGCGTATGAGCGCGGCCGAGCTGCTCGCGAAGCTCAACGAACGCGGCGGGGCCCACGGCGTCGGCCGTCTCGATATCGTCGAGAACCGCTATGTCGGCATGAAGTCGCGCGGCTGCTACGAGACCCCGGGCGGCAGCATCCTGCTCAAGGCGCGCCGGGCGCTGGAGTCGATCACCCTGGATCGCGAGGCCGCGCACCTGAAGGACGAGCTGATGCCGCGCTACGCCAGCCTGATCTACAACGGATACTGGTGGAGTCCGGAGCGGCGCATGCTGCAGGCCGCGATCGATGACACCCAGGGTGTGGTCAACGGCGAGGTGCGCCTGCGTCTGTACAAGGGCAACGTGATCGTCGCCGGCCGCCGCTCCGAGGACACCCTGTTCGACGACGCGATTGCTACCTTCGAGGACGATGCCGGCGCCTATGACCAGAAGGACGCCGAGGGTTTCATTCGCCTGAACGCACTGCGCCTGCGCATCGCCGCCAGCCGCAATCGGAAGCCCACATGAGATGAGCCCGCGTGCGTGCCTCCGGCGATCGTCTGGTTGCCTGTCCTGGTTCGGCAGGGGCGGTCTCGGAGGTGTCGTTCTGCTGTGGGGGCTGGTCTTTGGCGCGCTGCTGGCAACGCCGGCCGGTGCGAAGGCCGGGGTGGCCGAGCGCGAGCTGATCCTCGCGGTGCTGGCGCACCGGGGCGAGGATGCCGCGCGCGAACAGTGGACGCCTTTCGCCGAGTACCTGGAGCAGGCGCTGGAGGCCATTCAGGTCCGCCTGGTGCCGGTCGACAATGATGCCCTGCAGGCGGGGGCGGCCGAGGGTCGCTTTGACCTGGTCCTGACCAACCCCGGCTCCTACGTGATGCTGGAGCAGCGTCACGGCATCTCCCGTATCGCGACCATGCTCCCGGCCGAGGTCGGGCGCGAGGAAGACCGTTTTGGGGCTGTGATCATCGCGCGCGAGGACCGCACGGACCTGGTCGAGCTGAGCGACCTGGTCGGGCAGCGGGTCTCCGCGGTCCACCCCGACGGCTTTGGCGGCTGGTGGATGGCCTGGCGGGAACTCGAGGCCGCCGGGCTGGATGTCGAGACCGATCTGGATCGCGTGGTATTCACGGGCTTCCCGGTTTCCCGGGGACTGGATCTGCTGCTGGCGGGCGAGGTGGATGCCGCGACCTTTCGCACCGGGATCCTCGAAGACCTGCGCGAGCAGGGCGACCCACGGGTCGAGCAAGTGCGTCTGATCGGCGAGCGGGCCGTGCCCCGCTTCCCCTACCGGACCTCGACCCGTCTGTACCCGGAGTGGCCGCTGGCGATGCGCGGCGATCTCGATGTGGATATCGCTCAGGCAGTGCTGCGCGCCCTTCTGGCGCTGGATGCCGAGCACCCGGTGAGCCAGGCGGTCGGGATTACGGGCTGGGCCGCGCCGCGTTCCTACGAGGACGTGCAGGGCCTGATGTACGACCTGGGCGTGGGGCTTTACGCCCCCGAGCCGTTCGCCGTGCTGCGATGGGCGCGCGACAACCTGGCGGCGTTACTCGCCGTCCTGGCGGCAGGTATCGCGGCGATCCTCCTGTACGTGCTGCGGGTACATGCCCGTATGCGCATCGCCGGGCACAACCTGCGCCGGGCGATGGGCGCGATCCCGAACGCGGTGATTACGCTGGATGCCCGTGGCGGGATCGTCTATATGAACCCCGCGGCCGAGCAGATGGCGGGGCTGGTCCGTCTGCAGGCACTGGGGTGCAGCCTGGATCAGGTCCTGGACCTGCGCGAGATGGGGACCGATCGGCCGCTGGGTGCAGACCGATCCCAGCCGCTCGCCAAACATCTGGGCGAGCATACCGAGGCACGCTTGGTGACGCCCAGCGGCCACGAACGGATCGTGCGCATCGACCGCACAGCGCTGGATCCGGTGGCGGGCAGTTCGGTGCGCACCCTGCTCGTGCTGGCCGATATCTCCGAGGAGCGCGAGCTGGTGGATCGGCTGGTGCATGAAGCGAGTCACGATCCGCTCACCGGTCTCTTGAACCGGCGCGCATTCGAGCGCGAGATGCAGCGCGCGATGGACAATGCCCGGGAATACTCGTCGGTGGCGAGCCTGCTGCTGGTGGATCTGGACTACTTCAAGGCCGTGAACGATCGCCATGGCCACCGGGTAGGCGACGAGCTTCTGCGCCGGGTGGCGACGATCCTGCGGCAGCTGACGCGATCGCGCGATGCCGTGTCCCGGATCGGGGGCGACGAGTTTGCGGTGATCGCGTACGAGACCGATGCCGAGCAGGCGCGGGTCCTGGGGCAGCGGATCTGCAGTGCGTTGGGCGACCGGCCGTTGCAGGTCGAGGCGCGGGACGTCACCATTGGGGCCTCGGTGGGTGTGGTGCAACTGGGCGAGACGCTGCCGAGTGTGGATGCGGCCTTCGTGGCCGCCGATCGCGCTTGTTACACCGCCAAGAACGAGGGGCGGGGCCAGGTTGGTCTGGCCCGCAAGGCGGATATTCACCCCATTACCGGTTCCTGACGCCTAGGGAAACACAGATTAATGTACACACTCGCGTTGGCACCCCAGGTTTTCCGAGACAAGGCGTGGTGCGTAGCGGGTAGTGGTTCTACCCGCCCGTTTTTGATGAATGCGGGGCGCAACGCAGGATCGGGGCACCTGGGGTGCCAACCCCGCAAATCATTCAATGCAGGGGCTCGGCTGCCCGTTGTTATCAAAAACGGGCGCGCGTACGGCGTTGCGGCCCCCTTGTGCAGAATGACTGCACGGCGGTCACCGCGCCTTGTTCGCACGCAAAAGCGACTCGAGCGCGAGCGTGTACATTGATCCGTGTTTCCCGAGGTCGGGCGCAGCGAAAAAGGAATCGTATGTCGGTTGTTTCCCGTTTACGCATGGGGTTGGCGGCCCTGATGGTACTGACGCTTTCCGGCTGTGCGACCGTGCCCAGCGAAGATCGTCATCCGGACGACCCCTGGGAGTCGTACAACCGGGTGGTGTTCGAGATCAACGACGACTTTGACCAGGCCCTGCTGCGCCCGGCCGCGGTCCAGTATCGGCGGCTGCCGCAGCCCGTCCAGACCGGGGTAGGCAATTTTTTCTCCAACCTTAATGACTTCACGGTCCTGTTCAACAACCTGTTGCAGGGCAACCTGGACAACGCCGCCTCGGATACCGGGCGCATCATGTTCAATACGACCTTCGGTCTGCTCGGCCTGATCGATGTCGCGACTCCCATGGGCCTCGAGAAGAACAACGAGGACTTCGGTCAGACCCTGGGTGCCTGGGGCGTGGCACGTGGCCCGTACCTGCAGCTGCCGCTCCTGGGGCCCAGTACCGCGCGCGATGCCCCGGCGCGTCTGGTTGACGGCTATACCAGCCCCCTCTATCACACAAACCTGCGCACCGATCACACCGGTTGGTGGGTGGGCCTGATCGCGCTGGATGTGGTTGATATGCGCGCCGGACTGATACCGACCGAGCGTATGCTGGCGCAGATCTCCGACGATCGATACATCGCCATGCGCGAGGCCTATCTGCAGCGCCGCGACTTCCTGGTGCGCGGGGCGTCGGACGAGCGCGCAACCGAGATGCTGGATGAACTCGACGAGCTCGAGGCCCTGGAGGCGATGGAAGCCGAGGAGGACATGGATTGAACAGCCTCTGGACGATGCTGGACATCCTGCGTCTGCGCAGTGGCCCGCAGGACCTGCCGCCCGATAACGCTACGCTGATCTTCTGGCTCGGGATTGCCCTGGTCACGGGCATGGCGGTCGGCATCCCGATGTACGGCACGGGCCAGGCCCTGGTCCTGAATGTGCTCGATCTCGCCGTGCTGTATATGTTTATCGTCGTGGTGCTGCGCATGGGGGGTGTGCCTGACCGCTGGCTGCAGACCTTTACCGCAATGGCCGGCACCGGGGCCCTTCTGGGCCTGCTGATGGCCTTGTTGATGCTGATCGATGCCCCGACCGACCCGGAGGAGGTCTCCACCGGGGCCCTGCTGGCCCTGCTGACGCTGGTGGGCTGGCTGCTGCTGGTGTTCGGGCACATCCTGCAACAGGCCCTGGAGCTAGGCAGCCGCTTTGTCGGCATGCTGATTGCGCTGGGGTATGTGGTGGTCTCCAGTGTGATCACCCAGGTGGCCCTGGGAGCGCTGTAGTGAGCACGGGCCAGCTGCATATCCTCGGTATTGGCGGGACCTTTATGGGCGGGCTGGCCCAGCTTGCCCGGGCGCGCGGCTACGAGGTCACCGGATCCGACCAGAAGCTGTACCCGCCGATGAGCGAACAGCTGGAGCAGGCCGGTATCCACTACCACGAGGGGCATGACCCGGCGACCCTGCCGGAGCAAGGGCCGGTCGTGGTCGGCAACGTGATGACCCGCGGTATGCCGGTCATCGAGGCCCTGCTCGATCGCGGCCTGTCCTACACCTCCGGCCCGCAGTGGCTGGCCGAGCATGTGCTGCATGATCGCTGGGTGCTGGCGGTGGCCGGTACCCACGGCAAGACGACGACCGCCAGCCTGCTGGCCTGGATCCTGGAACATGCCGGGCTGAGTCCGGGATTCCTGATCGGGGGCGTGCCCGGAAACTTTGGCGTCAGCGCGCGGATGGGCGAGACCCCGTTCTTCGTGATCGAGGCGGACGAGTACGACTCCGCCTTCTTCGACAAGCGCGCCAAGTTCGTCCACTACCGGCCGCGCACGCTGGTCCTGAATAACCTCGAGTTCGACCACGCAGACATCTACCCGGACCTGGCCGCGATCGAGCGTCAGTTCCATCACCTGGTTCGTACCATCCCCGGCCAGGGCCTGATCCTGGCGCCCGCAGGTGATGCCGCGCTGGAGCGCGTGCTGGAGATGGGCTGCTGGACGCCGGTGGAGCGCATCACCACCGACCCGTACACCGGGGATACGGTGTCCCTGGTGGCGCGGCCTTTGAATGACGATGCCTCGGAGTTCGAGGTGCTGGCCAACGGGGTGGCCCAGGGGCGCGTGGCCTGGGAGATGACGGGGCAGCACAATCTTTCCAATGCCCTGGCCGCGCTCGGGGCGGCCCGCCATGCCGGGGTACCGCTGGCCGCGGGGATCGCGGCCCTGCCGGCCTTCCGCGGTGTGCGGCGGCGCCAGGAGTTGCGCGCCGAGATCGACGGGATCCGCGTAATCGACGACTTCGCCCATCACCCGACCGCGATCCGCCTGACCCTCGAGGGCCTGCGCGGCCGCGTCGCCCCCGGCGGACGCCTGATCGCGGTGCTGGAGCCGCGTTCCAACACCATGCGCATGGGGGTGCATGCCGACGCACTGGGGGCCGCCCTGGAGCGCGCGGACGCAGTGCATCTTTATCATGCCCCGGAGATCGACTGGTCCACCGAGGGTCTGCAGCGAAAGCTCGGCGGTCGGCTGTCGGTGGCGCGCGAGATCGAATCCCTGTTGCAGGGGATTCTTGCCACGGCGCGCCCCGGCGATACGCTGGTCATTATGAGCAATGGTGGTTTCGATGGCCTGCACCAGCGCCTGATCGCCGGGTTGCAGTCACGTGAACCCTCGGGGACCCCCGCATGAGTGGAAAGCCGCGTTCGATCGCCCTGGCCCTGACCGGTGCCTCCGGCGCGCCCTACGGGCTGCGCTTGCTGGAGTGCCTGGTGCAGGCGGGGGTGCAGGTGCATCTGATGCTGTCGAAACCGGCACAAGTGGTGCTGGGGCTGGAGACTGATCTCGACGTACCCGGGCGTCCGGCCGAGATCGCTCGCTTTTTCGCCGAGCGTCATGGGGCTGCCGATGGACAGATCCGCTGCTATGGCCCGGAGCAGTGGACCGCACCGGTGGCCAGCGGCTCGGCGGTGCCTGAGGCGATGGTGGTCTGCCCCTGCACTACGGCGACCGTATCGGCCATCGCGACCGGGGCCTCGCGCGGGCTGATCGAACGCGCGGCGGATGTGGTGCTCAAGGAGCGGCGCAGGCTGGTGCTGGTGGTACGCGAGACGCCGTTCTCCGAGATCCACCTGGAGAACATGCTGCGCCTGGCGCGCATGGGTGCGGTGGTCATGCCGGCCAACCCGGCCTTTTATCATCGGCCGCAATCCATCGACGATCTGGTTGATTTCATGGTGGCGCGAGTACTGGACCATCTGGACATCGAACATGCCCTGGGCCCGCGCTGGGGCGAGGCGTCGTTGCCGCCGGAGGGCCCGGCATGACAACTCTGCCACTGTTCCCGCTGAATACCGTGCTGTTTCCGGAGGGGCTGCTGCCGCTGCGGATCTTCGAGACGCGCTATCTCGACATGGTGCGCCGCTGCCTGCGCGAGGATGACCGCTTCGTGATCGTCGCGATCGAGCCGGACACCGAGTCCGGTGCGCCCCGTCCGGAGGCGGAGACGGACCCGTCCGTCGGCTTCCACCCGATCGGGACCGAGGTCGCGATCGTCGACTGGGACCAGCGGCCGGACGGCCTGCTCGGGATCCTCGTCAAGGGCGAGCGTCGCCACCAGCTTCACAACCCGCGCCGCGCCGAGGACGGCCTCTGGCTGGCGGAGGTCGAGCCTTTGCAGGAGCGCCCCGATGTCAGCCTGCCGGTGGACTATGCCTCACTGGCGGATCTGCTCGAGCGGCTGCTGGACCAGCTCGGCACGCCCTGGTCACACCTGGAGCGTCGTTTTGACGATTCCTCCTGGGTGGTCGGACGGCTGACGGAGCTGCTGCCGATCGATCTCGAGATCAAGCAGCAGCTGCTGGAGGCGGACGACCCGATCGAGCGCCTGGAGCGCCTGCGAGCGGCCATGCTCGCGGCATCGAAATCCTGAAACCCTGCGGCGGGGCTGTTAAGGTTTCGCACACACTTTCATTGGAGCCCGCCATCATGGCCGTTCAGGAACTCACGCAGGATACGTTCGAATCCACGATCACCGGCAACAACATTGTCATTCTGGACTTCTGGGCCCCCTGGTGCGGCCCGTGTCAGCAGTTCGCCCCGACCTTCGAGGCGGCCTCCGAGCAGCATTCCGACGTCGTCTTCGCCAAGGTGAACACCGACGAGGAACAGGGGATCGCCGGGGCGTTCCAGATCCGTTCCATCCCGACGCTGATGATCTTCCGCGAGCAGATCATTGTCTTCTCCCAGCCGGGCGTGCTGTCCGCCGGGCAACTGGACGAGGTGCTGGGCAAGGTGCGCGAGCTGGACATGGACCAGGTGCGTGCCGACGTCGAACGCCAGCAGCAGGAGCAGCAGGCTGGCCAGGCCTGATTACCTTCTGACGCGAAACCTATAGTCCTAAACGAGCGCCCCCATGCTGACGGTCATGACCCAGATGGGGGCGCTCATCGTTGCGGGCGTCGTCTGGCGCCTGTTGCGCCCCGGCGGGCTGGACGCCGACACCGCCCGCCGGGTGCTCACCACCCTGGTCTACTACCTGCTGCTGCCCGCGCTGGTGCTGCAGGTGCTGTGGACCGCCCCCCTGGGACTCGACTCGCTGCGCATCGCCCTGGTGGCCGGCACGACCGTGCTGGCGATGGTGGCCGTGACCCTGCTCGCTTGCCGACTTTGCCTGGCAGAACGCGCGGCGGTCGGGGCGATGCTGCTGGCCGCGGCCTGGCCGAATGCCACCTACCTGGGGCTCCCCGTACTCGACAGTCTGTTCGGCGATGCCGGCCGGGCGGTGGCGATCCAGTACGACCTGTTCGCCTGCCTGCCCCTGGTGCTGACGCTGGGGATCCTGCTGGCCAGGCGTTACGGGGACCCGGAGGCGGTCCGGCTGTATGGCGGCGGCGGGGCCATTCGCGGGCTGGTCGCTGTCCCCTCGATCTGGGCGGCGGTCCTGGGCGTGGCGCTGAACCTGGCCGGTCTGCCGCTGGTGACCTGGCTGGATACCTGGCTCGGCTTCCTGGCTGACTCGGTCGCCCCCCTGATGCTGTTCTCGCTGGGGCTGGCGCTGGTGTTCGACCGTTTCCGCGGCCGCGATCTGCGCCCCCTGGTGATGGTGTCCGTCATCCAGTTGCTGATCGCACCGCTGTTCGCGCTCGGCCTGGTCTGGTGGGTCGGGCTGGAGGGTGTGCCCGGGGTTGGTTCGGTGCTCGAGGCGGCGATGCCGGCGATGGTCCTGGGGCTCGTGTTCTGTGATCGCTTCCGGCTCGATACCGGCCTGTATGCGGCCGCGGTCACGCTGACGACGGCGCTGTCGCTGGTGACACTCCCGCTGTGGTTCGCCATCGCCGGGTATCTGATCCCTGGGGGGTGACAGTGCGCGCGGGTCGGGCTCGGCGATCGGTTACAGCGATCGGCTACAATTGGCGGGTGAAGAGACACCCCGCTCTACCCACCTCAGGTCCTGGCACTCGCTGATGGTCCTTCCCGTTATTGCGGTCATCGCCGGTCTGGTCCTGCTGACCTGGAGTGCCGACCGCTTTGTGTTCGGTGCCTCGTCGTTCGCGCGCAGCGTGGGCGTGAGTGCGCTGCTGGTCGGGCTGACAATCGTCGCCTTCGGTACCTCGGCCCCGGAGATCGTCGTGTCCGTACTGGCGACGCTGCAGGGCAACCCGGGCCTCGCGGTGGGTAATGCGATCGGCTCGAACATCGCGAATATCGGGCTGGTGCTGGCGATGGCGGCGCTGGTGGCGCCGCTCGTTATCGGGCACGGCCTGGTGCGCCGCGAGCTACCGATCCTGATGGGGGTGAGTCTGGCTGTCCTGTTTCTGCTGCTGGACGGCGAGCTGGGCCGCCTGGAGGGCGGGCTTCTGATTTCGGGGTTGCTGCTGGTGACCGCCTGGGTGATCCATATCGCGCGGCGTGCGCAGGCGCTGGATCCGGCCGAGGCGCCTGAAGAGGTGCGTGGCATGGTCGAGGCCATCCCGGCGACCACCTCTACCGGTCGCGCCCTGGGCTGGCTGGGGCTTGGTTTGGCGCTGCTGATTGCCAGCAGCCAGCTGGTGGTCTGGGGCGCGGTGGGGATTGCGGAGCAACTGGGCATCAGTGACCTGGTGATCGGCCTGACCATCGTGGCGATCGGGACCAGCCTGCCGGAACTGGCGACCTCCCTGGTGGCGGCCTTTCGCCGCGAGGCGGGATTGGCGATCGGCAACGTGATCGGTTCCAATCTGTTCAACCTGCTGGCCGTGCTGGCAGTCCCCGCGCTGATTGCACCGCTGGCGATCGAGCCCGAGGTGCTGGTACGCGACTACCCGATCATGCTCGGCATGACCGCCGCGCTGTTCATCTTTGCCCTGGCGCGTGGCAGCCAGCTGCGGCGCTGGCAGGGGGGGCTTCTGCTCGCGGTGTTCGCGGGCTACCTTGTCCATCTCGGAATGACGGCAACCGCATGAATTTCAATCCTGATACCACCCGCAAGCTGGCCCTGGCCGTCCTCAACGACGAGGCCGAGGCCGTGCGCCGGCTGGCCGACCGCGTGGACGATGCGTTCCTGGAGGCCTGTCGCCACATCCTCGAGTGCCGCGGCCGGGTCGTGGTGACCGGCATGGGCAAGTCCGGCCATATCGGCTCCAAGCTGGCGGCCACCCTGGCCTCCACCGGGACCCCGGCGTTTTTCGTCCACCCCGGCGAGGCCAGCCACGGCGATCTTGGCATGATTACCCGTGACGACGTGGTGATCGCCCTGTCCAATTCCGGCGAGACCGACGAGCTGCTGACCATCTTGCCGTTGATCCGGCGGCTGGACGTACCGCTGATCGCGCTGACCGGCAATCCCGGGTCGCGGCTGGGGCAGGATGCCACCGTGCACCTGGATGTCTCGGTCGAGCGCGAGGCCTGCCCGCTGGGCCTGGCCCCGACCTCCAGCACCACGGCCGCGCTGGCGATGAGCGATGCCCTGGCGGTCGCGGTGCTGGATGCGCGCGGCTTTACCGCGGACGATTTTGCCCGCTCGCATCCCGGCGGCCGACTGGGGCGGCGGTTGCTGGTCCATGTCGCGGACATCATGCATACCGGTGACGCGATCCCGCGCGTGGGTCCCGAGGCCCCGCTGAAGGACGCCCTGTTCGAGATTACGCGCAAGGGGCTGGGGCTGGTGATCGTCGCCGATCCCGAGGCGCATATCCTCGGTGTGTTTACCGATGGCGACCTCCGGCGCACGCTGGATCGTGGCGAAAGCCTGGAGGCGCTGACCATCGGCCAGGTGATGACGCGGGGCGGGCATGCCGCCCGTCCGCAGTGGCTGGCCGTAGAGGCGCTGGAGACCATGGAGAGCAAGCGCATCAATGCCCTGCCGGTGGTGGATGACGACCAGAGGCTGGTCGGGGTGTTGAACATGCACGACCTGCTGCGCGCGGGGGTGGCCTGATGGACCGTCACGACGAGGCCCTGCACAGCCGCCAGGCGGCGGTGCGTCTGCTGATCCTGGATGTCGACGGCGTGCTGACCGATGGCAGCCTGTTCATGGGAGATGCCGGCGAGCAGTACAAGGCCTTTCATTCGCGCGACGGGCACGGCATCCGTCTGGCGCTGTACGGGGGGCTGGAGGTCGCGATCCTGACCGGACGCACTTCCGGGGTGGTCGAGCACCGCATGCGGGACCTCGGTGTGCAGCACCTGCTGCAGGGGCGGCGCGACAAGGGGGCCGCACTGCACGAGTTGCTCGAGCAGACCGGCCATGCGCCCGACGAGGCCGCCTTCGTGGGCGACGACATCGTCGATCTGCCGGCGATGCGCCGTGTGGGGCTCGGCATCGCGGTGGCGGATTCCCACCCGCTGGTGTTGCAGCATGCCGACTGGGTCACGCAGGCCCCCGGCGGGCGCGGCGCGGTGCGCGAGGTCTGCGAGGGTCTGCTGGCGGCCCAGGGGCGGCTGGAGGCCCTGTTCGCGGAGTACGTCGACGGATGAAGTGGGTGGCCGGACTGGCGGCGCTGATCCTGTTGCCAATGGCGGCGCTGGTGGCCGGCGCTGTTGCCAGCGAGCACGAGCCGGAGGGCGAGGTGACGCTGGAGATCGAGGGCTTTACGCTGCACGCGACCGGCGAGGACGGCGAGCTGAGCCACCGCCTGCGCGGAACGCGTCTGCGCGAGTTTGGCCGCGACGGCCCGCAGCTGATCGACGACCCCGACCTGGATATCTTTGACGCCGGCGGTATCGAATGGCACTGGACTGCGCCCGAGGCGCTGCACCGACCGATGGACGAGATCCTGGACCTGATCGGCCCCACGCGGGGGGTGCAGCCCGAGCGTGACGAGCGCGTGCGCACGGTGATTGAATCCGCCGATATGACGGTGGCGACCGACACCATGATCGCCACCTCCGATGCCCCGTCGACGCTGGAGCAGCCTGGCCTTTTCCAGCGGGGCACGGGTCTGCGCGTCGACTCGCGAGGGGATACCATAGAGCTGTTCCATGACGTGTACACGCTCTACAGCGAGTCGGGCGAGGAGGAAGCCGCAAATGACTGAACGTGGTGGGTCGTCGCTCGCCCGGGCCGGATGGCCCGTGCTGCTGGGCAGTGCCTTGTTGCTGCTAGCCGCGCCGGTCATTGCCCAGCAGCAGCCCCTGCCGGTGGAGATTACCGCCGATCGTGCGGAGATGGACGACCGGCGGGGCGTAAGCACTTATACCGGTGATGTGGTGGTGATTCGCGGGGACATGACACTGGAGGCCGACAAGGTCTATGTGCGCAGCCGCGACCGACGCCCTTACGAGATGGAGGCCCACGGCGAGCCCGCGCGGCTGGAGTCCCCGGACCCGGAGACGGGCGAGATGCGCATCGCCACCGCGCTGCGCATCGACTACCTGCTGAACGAGGACCGGGTGATCCTGACCGACCAGGCGCATGTGATCACGGCAGCCGAGGAAGCGCGCGGCAAGCGCATCGTCTACGACCTGGAGACGGATGTGATCGAGGCCGAGCGTGGCGAGGCCGATGACGAGCGTGTACGTATCAGGATCCAGCCCCGCGAAGACGACGAATGAACGAGCTCGACACCAGCGCGCCCGCCGCGGCCGGTGGCGAATCTGCGCCGATGGCCGGCTATCTGACCGGCCGCGAGCTGACCAAGCGCTATGGCAAGCGTACGGTGCTGGATCGTGTCGACGTCGATCTGGCACCAGGGGAGGTCGTGGGCCTGCTGGGACCGAACGGCGCAGGCAAGACCACCTGTTTCTACAGCCTGGTCGGCCTGATCCGGCCCAATCGTGGCCGCATCACGCTGGGTGACCGGGACATCACCCGGGCCCCGATTCATTCGCGGGCCCGAGCCGGGCTGGGCTACCTGCCGCAGGAGGCCTCGATCTTCCGTCGGCTGAGTGTTTGGGACAACCTGCAGGCGGTGCTGGAGCTGCGCTCGGAGCTCGACCGCCACGAGCGACGCCGCATCGGCGATGCCCTGATCGAGGAGTTCCAGCTGGAGACCGTGCGCCACAGCCCTGGGATTGCCCTGTCCGGGGGCGAGCGTCGCCGCGCCGAGATCGCGCGGGCACTGGCCGGTGACCCGCGCTTTATCTGCCTGGACGAACCGTTTGCCGGCGTGGATCCGATTTCCGTGGGTGATATCCAGGCCGTGATTGGGCATCTGGCCCAGCGCGGGATCGGTGTGCTGATTTCCGACCACAACGTGCGCGAGACCCTCGGAATCTGCGACAGGGCCTATATTCTTAGTGAGGGCCGCATCCTGAGCGCCGGGACCCCGCAGGAGCTGCTGGACGACCCCCAGGTGCGCCGCGTGTATCTCGGAGAAAACTTTCGACTGTGAACATTGATCAGTGTTTCCTTAAGATGATCTTGATGGTCACCATGGACCTCAAACCGCGATGCTGAAACCCGGGCTCAATCTGCAGCTGGGGCAGACGCTGACGATGACCCCGCAGCTGCAACAGGCGATCCGTCTGCTGCAGCTTTCCACGCTGGAGTTGCAGGCGGAGATCCAGCAGGCGCTGGAAAGCAACCCCATGCTCGAGCAGGTGGAGGACGAGGGCGAGGAGGCCCCGCCCGAGCGCCCGGAGGAAGGGGGCGAACGGGTCGACGGGGATCGCATGCAGGCCGACACGGCTGGCGATGACGTGATCCCCGAGGAGTTGAGCACCGACAGTCGCTGGGACGACATCTACGAGCCCGCCCCGAGCCCACGCGGCCTGGACGACCGCGACCCGCTGGAGAATACCTCCGACGGCGAGGACGAGGGCCTGCAGGACCACCTGCTCTGGCAGCTGCATCTGAGCCACCTGACCCCACGAGACCAACGGATCGGGGCGGCGCTGATCGACGCGATCAGCCCGGACGGCTATCTGGACAGTGAACTCGAGGCGCTGGCGGAGATGATCAGCCAGGGCGAAGACGAGCCCGTGGGGGTCGACGAGGTCGAGGCGGTGCTGCACTGGATTCAGCAGTGCGACCCGCTGGGCGTCGGTGCGCGGGACCTGCGCGAGTGCCTGGAGATCCAGCTGCGCCATTTGGCGCCGGATGCCCCGGCGCGTGACGCGGCTCGAGCCATCCTGGAAAACGGCATGGAGAGCCTGGCCAAGCGGGACTACCGAGCCCTGCAGCGCCAGTCCGGCGTGCGCGACCCGGACGAGCTGGCGCGGGCGCTGGACCTGATCCGCACCCTGAATCCGCGGCCCGGTGCCCAGATCAGCGAGTCCACTTCGGAATACGTCGTGCCGGATGTCTATGTCCGCCATGACCGCGATGGCTGGCGCGTGGACTTGAACCCGGAGATTGCGCCGCGCATTCGCATCAACGATCTCTATGCGGGCATGGTGCGGCAGGTCTCCGATGCGCGTGATAGCGCGTTTATGCGCGATCAGTTGCAGGAGGCGCGCTGGTTCCTGAAGAGCCTGCACAGCCGGAACGACACCCTGCTGCGGGTCGCCCAGGCCATCGTCGTGCGCCAGCAGGGGTTTCTCGAGCATGGTGAGGTTGCCATGCAACCGCTGATCCTGCGCGATATCGCCGAGACCCTGGAGATGCACGAATCGACCATCTCGAGGGTGACTACACAGAAATACATGCACACCCCGCGTGGGGTATTCGAGTTCAAGTACTTCTTTTCCAGCCATGTTGGCACAGCCGATGGCGGCGAATGCTCGGCGACCGCGATCCGTGCCATGATTCGGGAATTGATTGGTGGCGAGACCCCGAACAAGCCACTGAGTGATGCAAAACTGGCCCAGATCCTGTCGGATCGGGGCATTAATGTGGCCCGACGCACCGTGGCCAAGTACCGCGAGGCTATGCACATACCGTCTTCCAGCGAACGCCGGCAGATGGCGAGTATGCCCAGTGGAACCAAGCAAAAAGGAGCCTGACCATGCAGATCAATCTGACCGGCCATCACGTCGATATCACCGACGCCCTGCGCGACTACGTGAACGAAAAGTTCGCGAAGCTGGAACGCCACTTCGACAAAGTGATCGACGTGCATGTGGTGCTGACCCACGAGAAAAACCAGAACCTGAACAACAAGGCGGAGGCCAATCTCCAGGTCAGCGGCAATCACATCCACGCCGAAGCCAGTCACGAGGATATGTATGCGGCGATTGATGGCCTGATCGACAAGGTGGATCGTCAGCTGATCAAGCACAAGGAAAAGGTCAAGGACCATCACCGCGCCGAGGGTGCCCAGCGCAACCGCGAACAGGCCCTTTAACGCAATGACCATTGCCGAGCTGATCACCCGCGCCCGTATCCGGCTGGAGCCCGAGTGTTCCAGCCAGAAACGGGCGCTCGAGACCCTGGCCGAGTTGCTGGCCGTCGGCGGCGAGGAGTCCGCCGGCCCGGCCAGCGGGGCCATCTTCGAGGCCCTGTCTGCCCGCGAGAAGCTTGGCTCCACCGGTCTGGGGCATGGCGTGGCCATCCCGCATGGGCGTCTGGCCGAGCTCGATGTCCCCCGGGTCGCGGTCCTGCGGCTGGACCAGGGGGTCGACTTCGACGCCATGGATCACGAACCCGTGGACATCCTGATCGCACTGCTGGTGCCCGAGGCGGCGACCAGCGCGCACCTGGACCTGCTGGCGCAGCTGGCGCGCGGTCTCTCGCAGCCCGACAATATCGCCTCGCTGCGCCGTGCCGGCGACGCGGACGCCCTGGAACGCGAACTGACCCGGGCCTTCGGCGACGCCTGAACATGGCTCTCCCGGCAGTGCTCCCCCGATTCCGACACCCCGCGCCAATGCTGCCGGAGATTCGTGCATGAACGAGGCACTGGGAGAGGGCGGCATCGCGCGCGACATCACCGTAGAGGTCCTGATCCAGGCGATGGGCAATCGCCTGGATCTGCGCTACGTACACGGCGAGCAGGTCGCACCGGATCGCAACCTGGTCGGCGGTGACGGCGACGACCTGCCCCTCGCCGGGCACCTCAACCTGATCCGGCCTAACCGTATCCAGGTGATCGGCGATTTCGAGGCGCGCTATATCGCGCGGCTGAGCGATGATCAGCGCGAGCAACTGATCCTGGAGATGGCCCGCACCGGGACGACCGCGGTGATCTTCGCCGAGGACACCTGCCCGTTCTCGGAGATGCCGGACG
The DNA here is from genome assembly GCF_000377225.1 of Thioalkalivibrio sp. ALJ4. NCBI lineage: Bacteria > Pseudomonadati > Pseudomonadota > Gammaproteobacteria > Chromatiales > Ectothiorhodospiraceae > Thioalkalivibrio > Thioalkalivibrio sp. ALJ4. The sequence continues at coordinate 976,162 of NZ_KB897917.1, forward strand.
TCCCCGATGAGCAGCTGCCGCTGATCTTGTGCTCCTCGACCAGCAGCCACGAGATTATCTCCCTGCTGCGCTATTTCCTGCAGCAGCGGCTGGCCCATTTCGAGGTGCGCCATGGCGTGTTCATGGAGATCCTCGGCATTGGCGTGCTGATCAGCGGGGCCTCCAGCGTGGGCAAGAGCGAGGTGGCGCTCGAGCTGATCTCGCGCGGGCACCGGCTGATCGCCGACGACGCACCGGAGTTTGCCCGCATCGCCCCGGATATCGTGCGCGGACACTGCCCGGCCCTGTTGCAGGACCTGCTCGAGGTGCGCGGGCTGGGGGTGTTGAACGTCCGCGCCATGTACGGGGATTCGGCGATCAAGGGCGGCAAGTATCTGCGGCTGATTATCGACCTGCGCGACCACGGCGAGCCCTCGCCGGTGCCGGATGACCGCCTGAATGGCCGCCGCGGGGAGATCGGCATCCTCGGGCTGCGTATCCCGCTGATCAGCCTGCCGGTCGCGCCGGGGCGCAACATCGCGGTGATGATCGAGGCGGCGGTACGCAACCACATGTTGCACATGCAGGGCTATGTCGCCGGCGACGACCTGCGCGCACGTCAGCGCCGGCAGATGAGCGGCGAGCCCGAGGAGCCGCCGTACCACCGCGCGATCCCTGCAACCACCGTCCCCAACCCGGACCCGGAGGGCTGAATGCGACTCCTGCTGGTCAGTGGTCTGTCGGGCTCCGGCAAGACGGTCGCCCTGCATACGCTGGAGGACGCCGGCTATTTCTGTGTCGACAACCTGCCGCTGCCGCTGCTGCCCGGGCTGATCGAACAGGTCCGCAGTGGCGATTACGACGCGGACGAAGACCGGCATCTGGCGGTCGGGGTGGATGTCCGCAGCGGGCTGACGGCGCTCGAGGGCTTTGCCGACCTCCTGCGCGAGCTCCGGGGCAAGGGGATGCAGGTCGAGGTGATGTTTCTGCAGGCCTCCAGCGAGGTCCTGCTGCGCCGCTATCACCTGACGCGGCGCCGACACCCACTGGCGCGCGACGGCGTGCCACTGGTGGACGCGATCGAGCGCGAACGTGACTGGCTCGGCCATGTTGCGGCCGAGGCGGATCTGACCGTGGACACCTCCCGTCTGTCGATGCACGATCTCGCGCGCACCCTGCGCGACCGCGTCGGGCTGCTGGGCGAGGAGCGCCTGTCCCTGCTTTTTCAGTCATTCGGGTTCAAGCACGGGGCCCCTCTGGACTCCGACTTCGTGTTCGACGTGCGCTGTCTGCCCAACCCGCACTACGAGCGCGATCTGGCGCCATTGACTGGCCGCGATGCGGCTGTTTGCGAGTTTCTTGCGCGCCATGGCGAGGTCGAGGAGATGTATGACGGGATCCAGGGCTTTCTCGAACAGTGGGTCCCGCGGATCCGGCAGGATCACCGCAGCTATGTGACCGTTTCGATCGGGTGCACCGGCGGCCGTCACCGCTCGGTTTATCTTGTGGAGCGGCTGGCGGCTGCCTGGCGGGGGCGCGAACATGTTACTGTTAGCACCCGTCACCGCGAGCTATCCCTGCCCCTCGAATCGGAGTGAGTCCATGGGCGTTGGTCTGATCCTGATCACGCATCAAAACCTCGGCGACACCCTGCTGCAGACGGCCCAGAGCATGCTGGGCGACCTGCCCGAGGATTGCGAGTCCATGGCGATGTCGCAGAATGACGACCCCGACGAGGTGCTGGCGCGCGCGAGGGCGCGCCTGGGCGAGCTGGATTCCGGCTCCGGCGTGCTGATCCTGACCGACATGTTTGGCTCCACCCCATCCAATGTGGCCAGTCGCGTGGCCCGGGGCGCGAACGCCCGCGTCATTGCCGGGATCAACCTGCCGATGCTGATCCGTGTGCTGAACTACCGCCATCTGCCGCTGACGGAGCTGGTCAACAAGGCCCTGTCCGGCGGGCACGATGGCATCCTTCTTTGTGACCAGGAGTGTTCGGATGCCGCAGCGCGAAGTCCCCATCGTTAATCGTCTGGGGATGCATGCGCGTGCGGCGGCCAAGTTCGTGAGCCTGGCCAGCCAGTACGCGTCCGATGTGACCGTCTCCCGGAACGCCCAGGAAGTGAACGGCAAGAGCATCATGGGGGTGATGATGCTGGCGGCGGCGCAGGGCTGCGAGGTCACGATCACCACCGACGGCGAGGACGCCGAAGAGGCCCTCGACGCCCTCACCGAACTCGTCGCCAACCGCTTCGGCGAGGACGCCTAGCCCCTCTCCTGCCGCCATGCCTTTGCGAGGCTGGGCCTAGTTCACCCTCGGAAATCAGGGTTCAGCCGGCGAGGGCGTTGCGCAGGGCCGCGAGAAATGCGTCGTTCTCGTCGGAGCGGCCGACGGTGACGCGCAGGCAGTCGGCGAGTAGCGGATGCGCGCGGCCAACATCTTTGATCAGGATGCCGGCGTCGCGCAGGGCCGCGAAGCTCGCGTGCCCCTGCCCCTCGCGCACTCGAAAGAGGATGAAGTTCGCCTGGCTCGGGAACACGTGTTCGACGCCGTCGATCGCCGCAAGCGCCTCGGACAGACGCCCGCGTTCCTCGATGATGCCGCGCGCCTGCTCATCCAGGGCCTCGCGGTGATCCAGGGCGAAGGCGACCGACCGCTGGGTCAGGGTGTTGATGTTGTACGGCAGGCGCAGCCGGTCCAGCGCATCGATCCAGCCCGCGGAGGCGGCCAGATAGCCCAGCCGCGCGCCGGCCAGCCCCAGCTTCGAGACCGTGCGCATCACCATCAGCCCGTCGTGCTGGCCGACCTCCGGCAGGAAGCTGTGGGCGGCGAACGGGGCATAGGCCTCGTCGACCACCGTGACGCCGGGGTTGGCCTCGATGATCGCCTGCACGGCGGCCGGGTCGTCCAGGGTCCCGGTCGGGTTGTTCGGGTAGGCCAGGAACACGACCGCCGGGTCGTGTTCGGCCAGGGCGGCGTGCATCGCGGCGAGGTCCAGGGTGAAATCGCGGTTCAGCGGGACGCCGACGAACGGTACGCCCATTGCGCGGGCCAGCACGCCGTACATCACGAAGGTCGGCTCCGGCGCCAGGATCGGGCGGCCGGAGGCGGCGACCGCCATGATCAGGATCTGGATCAGTTCGTCGGACCCGTTGCCGAACAGCAGCCCGGCCGCTTCGGGCACGCCGTGAGCGGCGCGCACATTTTTCTCCAGCTCGCGCGCCCCGGCGTCCGGATAACGGTTTAGCTGCGGGTCGCGCAGGGCCTCCAGCCAGGCGTCTTCCAGCCCGCCGGGCCAGGGATGCGGGTTTTCCATCGCGTCCAGCTTGATCAGGCCGGTCGCGTCGGACACCTGATAGGCCGACTGCGCCAGAACCTCCGGACGCATCAGGGCATCCGGGCTGCGGCTTTCGTGCGGCAGGCTCATTGCCCGCCGCGCAGTTCGGCGGAGCGGGCGTGGGCGGTGAGTCCCTCGCCGTGCGCGAGGGCGGCGGCGGTCTTGCCGAGCTTCGCCGCGCCCTCGGCCGAGCAGTGGATGATGCTCGAGCGCTTCTGGAAGTCGTACACCCCCAGCGGCGAGGAGAAGCGCGCGGTGCGCGAGGTCGGCAGCACGTGGTTGGGCCCGGCGCAGTAGTCGCCCAGGGCCTCGGAGGTGTAGCGGCCCATGAAGATCGCGCCGGCGTGGCGCAGGCCGGCGTCCAGCATCGCCTGCGGGTCGGCCACCGACAGCTCCAGGTGTTCCGGCGCGATGCGGTTGGCGACGGCAACGGCCTCGGCGGAGTCGCGCACCTTCACCAGTGCCCCGCGCTTGTCGAGGCTGGTGCGGATGATCTCGGCGCGCGGCATCTCGGCCAGCAGGCGGTCCATGGCCTCGGCCACGCGGTCGAGGAAGGCCTCGTCCCAGGACAGCAGGATGGACTGGGCCTGCTCGTCATGCTCGGCCTGCGAGAACAGGTCGGCCGCGATCCAGTCCGGGTCGGTCTCGCCGTCGCAGACCACCAGGATCTCCGACGGGCCGGCGATCATGTCGATGCCGACCGTGCCGAACACCTCTCGCTTGGCCGCCGCCACGAAGATGTTGCCGGGGCCGACGATCTTGTCCACCGCCGGGATGGTATCGGTGCCATAGGCCAGAGCCGCCACGGCCTGGGCGCCGCCCACGGTGAACACGCGATCCACCCCGGCCACGGCGGCGGCGGCCAGCACCAGATCGTTCAATTCGCCGCCCGGGGCGGGCACGACCATTACCAGCAGTTCCACGCCCGCGACCTTGGCCGGCACGGCGTTCATCAGTACGGAGGACGGGTAGGCGGCCTTGCCGCCGGGGACGTACAGGCCGACCGAGTCGAGCGCGGTCACGCGCTGGCCGAGTACCGTGCCGTCGGCATCGGTGAAGTCCCAGTCCTGCATCTTCTGGTGTTCGGCGTACTGGCGGATACGCGCGGTGGCGGTCTCCAGCGCCTGGCGCTGCTCCGCCGGGATCGATTCCAGCGCGGCCTGCAGGCGCTCCCGTGGGATCTCCAGGTCGGCGACCGCGCTGCGATCGAGGCGATCGAACTTGGCGGTGTAGCGCAGCACGGCCGCGTCGCCCTCGGTGCGTACCGCGGCGAGGATCTCGTCCACCGCATCGCGTACGCCGGTGTCGGCGACGGACTCCCAGGACAGCAGGTGCTCCAGGGCCTGATCGAAGTCGGGCTGCTGGGTATCGAGTCGGGCAATGGAGGGCATGGTCGGGATCCTCTGGACGTTTTCCCTAGGCCGGTACGGCGGTCTTGCGGCGCGCGCGCACGGCGTCCGCCAGCAGTTTCAGACTGGTCTCGGTCTCGTCCCAGCCCATGCAGGCATCGGTGATGCTCTGGCCGTAGGTCAGCGACTTGCCGGGCAGGATGTCCTGGCGGCCACCGACCAGATGGCTCTCCAGCATCGCGCCCATGATGCGGCGATCCCCGCCAGCGATCTGTTCGGCCAGCGAGCGGGCCACATCCACCTGACGCTTCGGGTCCTTGCGGCTGTTGGCATGGCTGCAGTCGACCATTACCAGCTCAGGCAGCTCCGCCATGCGCAGCTCCTTGCAGGCCTGTTCGATGCTCTCGGCATCGTAGTTCGGTTGCTTGCCGCCGCGCAGGATGATGTGGCAGTCGTCGTTGCCGGTGGTGGAGAAGATCGCCGAGCGCCCGGCCTTGGTCACCGACAGGAAGTGGTGCGGTCGCGAGGCGGAGCGGATCGCGTCGATCGCGACCCGCAGGCTGCCATCGGTGGAGTTCTTGAAGCCCACCGGGCAGGACAGGCCGGAGGCCAGCTCGCGGTGCACCTGGCTCTCGGTGGTGCGCGCGCCGATGGCCCCCCAGGCGACCAGGTCCGCGATGTACTGCGGGCTGATCAGGTCGAGGTATTCGGTGGCGGCCGGCATGCCTTTGATCGCCAGATCACGCAGCAGCCCGCGCGCGACGCGCAGACCCTTGTTGATGTGGAAGCTGCCGTCCAGGTCCGGGTCGTTGATCAGGCCCTTCCAGCCGACCGTGGTGCGCGGCTTCTCGAAGTACACCCGCATCACGATGTGCAGGGCGTCGGACAGGTCCTCGCGCAGGCCCTTCAGGCGTTCGGCGTACTCCAGCGCGGCGTCCACGTCGTGAATCGAGCAGGGCCCGACGATCACCTGCATGCGGTCGTCCTCGCCATGCAGGATGCGGTGGCAGGCCTGGCGTGCCGCGAACACGGTCTCGGAGGCCGCGTCGGTGATGGGCAGTTCGTCGCGCAGGGTGTCCGGGGCGGACACCTCCTGGATATCGCGGATTCTCAGGTCGTCGGTATCGGCGGTCATGATGCTCTCGTTACGTCGTCGCGGGCGTGACGGCCTCGCGCAGGCCCTCGATCAGATTTTGAATAGTTCTATGTCGCATCTTCATGGCTGCCTGGTTCACGATCAACCGGGAACTGATGGGGGTAATCAGTTCCAGCGGCTCCAGGCCATTGGCCTTGAGCGTGTTGCCGGTGTCGACCAGGTCCACGATGTAGTCGGCCAGATCGACCAGCGGCGCCAGTTCCATCGAGCCGTAGAGCTTGATGATCTCGACCTGGCGGCCCTGCTGGGCGAAGTAGTTCTGCGTGATGTTCACGAACTTGGTGGCGATGCGCAGGCGCTGCTGCGGGTCCGGCTGCTGGCCCGGGCGTCCGGCCAGCATCAGCCGGCATGCGGCGATGCGCAGATCCAGCGGTTCATAGAGTCCAGCCGCGCCGTGCTCCATCAGTACGTCCTTGCCGGCCACACCGATTGCTGCCGCGCCATGCTGCACATAGGTGGGGACGTCGGTCGCCCGCACCACCACGATCTTCACGTCCTCGCGGTTGGTGTCGAGGATCAGCTTGCGCGTCTTGTCCGGGTCCTCCAGGAGTTCGATCCCGGCGCTGGCCAGCAGCGGCAGGGTGTCCTTGAGGATGCGTCCCTTGGACAGGGCGATGGTCAGGGCGTTGGGATCCATCATGTCGGGTGTCGGTCTGTCTCGCGTTTGTGAGGGAAACACTGATTAATGTACACGCTCGCGCTCGAGTCGCTTTTGCGTGCGAACAAGGCGCGGTGACCGCCGTGCAGTCATTCTGCACCAGGGAACCGCAACGCCGTTCCCGCGCAAAAGCGACCGAGCCCCCGCATTAAATGGCTTGTGGGGTTGGTACCCCAGGTTCCCCGATCCTGCGTTGCGCCCCGAATCAATCAGAAACGGGCGGGTAGAACCACTACCCGCTGCACGACGCGCCTTGTCTCGGAAAACCTGGGGTACCAACGCGAGTGTGTACATTGATCAGTGTTTCCCTAGGCGTCAGGCCGGCTCGCGGCGGATGCCCGCGCCGATCTGGCTCAGTTTTTCCTCGATGCATTCGTAGCCGCGGTCGATGTGGTAGATGCGATCGACCGCGGTTTCGCCCTCGGCCACCAGGCCGGCGATGATCAGGCTGGCCGAGGCGCGCAGGTCGGTCGCCATCACCGGCGCGCCCACCAGTCGCTCGACGCCCTTGACGATCGCCGTATTGCCCTCGATGGTGATGTCCGCCCCCATGCGCTGCAGTTCCAGCGCATGCATGAAGCGGTTCTCGAAGACCGTCTCCACGACCGACCCGGTGCCCTCGGCGACGGTGTTCAGCACCATCATTTGGGCCTGCATGTCGGTTGGAAAGGCCGGGAAGGGCGCGGTCCGCAGATTGACCGCCTTCGGGCGACGTCCTTCCATGTCCAGTTCGATCCAGTCCGGGCCGGTCTCGATGCGCGCCCCGGCCTCGACCAGCTTGGCCAGCACCGCATCCAGCAGCTCCGGGCGGGTATTGCGGCAGCGCACGCGCCCGCGGGTCACCGCCGCCGCGACCAGGAAGGTGCCGGTCTCGATGCGGTCCGGCATTACGTCGTATTCGCAGGCCTGCAGGTTTTCGACACCCTGCACGCGGATGGTGTCGGTCCCAGCGCCCTGGATCTTCGCACCCATCGCCGTCAGGCAGTCCGCCAGGTCGACCACTTCCGGCTCGCGCGCGGCGTTCTCGATCAGCGTCTCGCCCTCGGCCAGGGTGGCGGCCATCAGCAGGTTCTCGGTGCCGGTGACCGTGACCTGATCGAACACGACGCGAGCACCCTTCAGGCGCTTGGCGCGGGCGTGGATGTAGCCCCCCTCGACGTCGATCTCCGCACCCAGCGCCTCCAGCCCCCGCAGGTGCAGGTTGACCGGGCGCGAACCGATCGCGCAGCCACCCGGCAGCGAGACCTCGGCCTCGCCGAAGCGGGCGAGGAGGGGCCCCAGCACCAGGATGGAGGCGCGCATGGTCTTGACCAGGTCATACGGGGCCACGCACTGGGTCAGGGTGGTCGGATCGACCTCGATGCGCATGCGCTCGTTGACCGTCAGGCTTACGCCCATGCGGCCGAGCAGTTCCATGGTGGTCGTTACGTCCTGCAGGTGCGGGACGTTGCCAATGGTCATCGGCCCGTCCGCCAGCAAGGTGGCGGACAGGATCGGGAGCACCGCGTTCTTGGCCCCGGAGATCCAGACCTGCCCCTCCAGGCGGCGGCCTCCGGTGATGATCAGCTTGTCCATGGAAAGCCCGGGTCGGTCGCAGGGTCCAGCATGGCCCGTGCGAAACACGCCATGATAACGAATCTGCCCGCTGCGCGCGCGTTTCCGGTCGCGGGGCGGGCGTCAGGCCGCGTTGGTCTGCGCCGCGGGAACCGAGTCGGCGATCACCGATTGCAGATCGTAGAGTTCAACGAGGGGTGCCAGGCCCTGCGGGATGGAGTGGAAACCCAGTTCGCCACCCTGTTCGTGCACACGGCGCCAGAGGGTGACCAGCAGCGCCACGCCCGCCGAGTCGATGCGGGTCACCTCGCCGAGATCCACCCGCGCGCGAGCGGGCAGCCCGGGGAGCAGGGCGCGAATGCGGGACTCGAGGCCCGGAACCGTGGCCAGCGTCAGCGTGCCGGAGAGGGCGAGCCCCTCCGGTGTTGCGTGCAGGCGGGCGTCAGCCATCGCCGTTGTCGACCTCGTCGGCGATGCCTTCCATCGCGTCATCGACGAGCTCGCGGTCGCCGTCCTCGAGGCGTTCGATCAGCGCGTCGAGGCCATTGCGGTTGATTTCCTCGTTGAAGCGGTTGCGGAAGTTGCCGACAAAGCTGAGGCCTTCGGCCTCGACGTCGAACACTTTCCACTCCCCGTTTACCGGCCGCAGGCGGTAGTTGACCTGCAAGTTCGATTGCCCCGAGCCCATGACGATCTCGGTTGCAACGACGGCCATGCGGTCATCCTGGCGCGAACGGCGCTCGATTACGCGGATATCCTTGTCCAGGTGGTCCGCCAGCTGCACGCCGTAGGCTTGCAGCAGGGTGTTCTTGAAGGCCTTGGTAAAGCGTTCGCGCTGTTCGCTGGAGGCGTCGCGCCAGTGTCGCGCCAGCACCAGCCGGGACATGCCTTCGACATCCACGCCGGGCAGGATCTTGTCTTCGATCACGCCGATCACGAAATCCGGATCTTCCTGGGCACGGTCCTCGTTCGACCGAAGTTTCTCGTAGACCTCGTCGATGGACTGTTTGATGATCTCGGTGGGGTTCTCCGCCTGCGCGGCACCCGGGAGGGCCAGCAGCAGGAGCAGCCAGAGCGGCGCCGGCAGCGCCAGAAATCGCAATGTCTTCATCGTGTCGTCCCCGGTTCGGGTTTAGTCGCTACCCATATTGGTCATGAAACGGCCAATCAGGTTCTCCAGGACCAGTGCGGATTGGGTGAACATCACCTCATCACCGTCCTGCAAGGTGTCGTAGTCGCCGCCAGGCTCCAGGGCGATGTACTGCTCGCCCAGGAGTCCCGCGGTATGGATCGCGGCCTGCGTGTCCATGGGCAGGTAGTCATGCTCGGCGCGGATCGCCAGCGTGACCTCGGCGCGGAATTGCTCCGGATCATAGCGAATATCCGCGACGCGCCCGATGCGCACGCCCGAGACCGTGACCGGCGCGCGCGTCTTGAGCCCGCCGATGTTGTCGAAGTAGGCCGTCACCGTGTAGGTGTCCCGGTCGTGGTAGTCGGTCACGTTGCTCACCTGAATCGCCAGGTAGAACAGTGCCGCCACACCCAGCAGCACAAACACGCCGACCGCCAGTTCGAAGAAACGTACCTTCATTGTTGCCACCTGCCTAGGAAAACCCTGGTTGGTCAGCCCGTGCCGAACATCAGCCCGGTCAGGATGAAATCGAGGCCCAGCACCGCCAGCGAGGAGACCACTACGGTCTGGGTCGTCGCGCGCGAGATGCCCTCGGAGGTCGGCATCGCGTTGAAGCCCTGGAATACGGCAATCCAGGTCACCACGAAGCCGAACACAATGCTCTTGATCACGCCGGAGAGCACATCCTCGTTCCAGTCGGTCACCGACTGCATCTGCGAGAAGTACGCGCCGCTGTCCACGCCCAGCATGCCCACGCCGACGATGTAACCGCCCATCACGCCCACTGCGCTGAAGATCGCGGCCAGCAGCGGCATGGAGAGGAATCCGGCCACGAAGCGCGGGGCGAAGATGCGGCGATAGGGGTTCACCGCCATCATCTCCATCGCCGAGAGCTGCTCGGTGGTCTTCATCAGGCCCAGCTCGGCCGTCAGTGCCGAGCCCGCGCGACCGGCGAATAGCAGTGCGGTCACCACCGGGCCCAGTTCGCGCACCAGCGACAGGGCGACCACGCCGCCCAGGGCCTCTGCGGCACCGAAGTTCACCAGGGTGATGTATCCCTGGTAGCCCAGCACCATGCCGACGAACAGTCCGGAGACGATGATGATCAGCAGCGAGCGCACGCCCACCGAATAGATCTGCACCACTGTCAGCCCGAACCGCCGGATCACGATATCGAGGCTGGCGAGCACCTGGAGCAGAAAGAGGAACGCGCGGCCGAAGACCACCAGGGCATTCAGCGAGCTGCGACCCAGCGAGGCAATTCCGTCAATCATCGCGCCGCTCCCGTACCCCGAGCAGATCCTCGCGGTAGCTGTCGCCGGGATAATGAAACGGAACCGGGCCATCGGGGCGGCCCTCGAGGAACTGTGCGCTCCAGTCGGAGGCACGGGCACGCAGGTCGTCGGGTGCCCCGGCATCCACTGCCCGGCCATCGGCAATCAGTACCACGTGATCGGAGATGGTCATGGCCTCGGTAACGTCGTGCGAGACCAGTACGCTGGTCAGCCCCAGGCTCTGGTTGGTGCGCCTGATCAGGGTCACGATCTGGCCCATGGTGATCGGGTCCAGGCCGGTAAAGGGTTCGTCGTACATGATCAGGTCCGGGTCCAGCGCGATCGCGCGCGCCAGCGCCACGCGCCGCGCCATGCCGCCGGACAGCGAGGCAGGGTCCAGGTCGCGCGCGGAACGCAGACCCACCGCCTCGAGCTTGAGCAGCACCAGGGTGCGCAGCACGTCCTCGGGGAGGTCGGTGTGCTCGCGCAGCGGGAAGGCGACATTCTCGAACACCGAGAGATCGGTCAACAGGGCCCCGCTCTGGAACAGCATGCCCATGCGTTTGCGCAGGGCGTACAGGCGTCGGGTCGAGAGTTGTGCGACCTCCTGGCCGTCGACCCAGATGCGGCCTTCGTCCGGGCGCAGCTGGCCGCCGATCAGGCGCAGCAGGGTCGTCTTGCCGCTGCCACTCGGGCCCATGACCGTGGTCACCTGCCCGCGCGGGATGCGCATGGACAGGTCCTCGAAGATCACCTTGCGCCCGCGCCGGAAGCGCAGGTTCTCGATGACGATATGTGGACTGTCTTCGGCGACCGGCTCAGCCACGGGCACCTCTTGCCGTACGGCCTATGGGACTCGGGAGTCTGGCGCGGGACCGATGCCCGGTCAAACCGGTTTGGGGGTAGTTCATCCCACCCCCAGCAACTGGGCGATGGTGCGAAACTCGGAAAGTCGATCCGGTCTCGCTCTCAGGAACACGGGTGTTGGACCCTGGCCGCCGGCCGCGGTCAGGGCCTCCACCAAGGCGCGCCACCCCATCGGGTCCAGGTCCGCCTCCGGTTCGATCTGCCACAGGCCAGCGCCGTCTCGGCCCGGATACCACAGGGCCTCGCGGGTGCCCGGCAGTGTGTGTGCCTCGGCAGGTCCGGTCAGCACGGCGGTTTTCACGTGGCCGGCCTCGAGTGCCGCCTCCACGGCGGCGGTATCCTCGGCACCCATGACACCGAGGGCCACACCCTGCAGCGTCTCACCCAGGTCGTTCTCGATTCGGGCCAGGGCGGCCGCACCCGCCTCCGGCGGAAGACCCCCGGGCCACTCCAGTGTCAGCTGCAGCTTGGCGGGGACCGCCTCGGCCCAGGGCCCGAACGGGCCTTCACCCGGTGCCGCCCAGGCAGTGGCGGGCAGCAACAGACGGCTGTGATGGTGGGTGTAGTACTCCAGCTGCCAGTCGGTCGGGAGGTCGTCCGGGAAAAAGGTCTCCCACCAGGGCTCACCGGGGCCCGCGACCCCGGCAGCCTGCAGCTCCAGCGCTTGTTGATCCTTCGACATCCGCGTGTCCTTCGTTCAACCGTAGTCTGACGGGCTTGCTTGTATCCCCAACGCGCGCGCGGCACAGTTGATGCCATGCGCTTCGACCTCTTTCATGAGCTCTCGGTCCCGGAGTTTCTGCAGACCTCCGAGACCGAGGTGATCGACCGGACCCTGGCCCTGTGGGAGCAGGCCGACCGTCTTGGCTACGGCACGGCCTGGCTGGTGGAACACCACCTGATGCCGGAATTCTCCCACAGCACCGCGCCGGATCTGGTACTGGCCGCGGCCAGCCAGCGCACCGAACGCCTGCGTCTGGGCCTCGGCGTGGTCCCGCTGCCCTACCACCACCCGCTGCGGGTCGCACAGCGGGTCGGCATGCTCGACCAGCTCTCCGGCGGGCGCCTGGACCTGGGCATCGGGCGCGGTTTCTCGCCGCGCGAATATGCCACATTCGGCGCCGAGATGAGCGAGTCCCGCGCGCGGGTCGATGCCGGACTGGATGCGCTGCGCCAGGCCTTCGCCACCGGTCGGATCACCCAGGACGGCCCGTTCCATCACCTGGACGACGTGCCCGTGATGCCGCGCCCGGTGCAGGACCCGCACCCGCCGATCTGGACCGCCGCGGTCAGCCCGGAGTCCTTCACCTGGGCCGCCGAGCAGGGCATTGGCGCGCTGGCGGGTCCGTTCAAGCCCTGGCAGATGATCCGTGAGGACATCCGCCTGTACCACGAAGCCTGTGACACGACGCGCACCGACATCGCCCACCCGCCGCGCGTCGGGATGACCCTCGGGGTGCTGTGCCTGCCCGACGGCAAGCGCGCCCGCCGCGAGGCCAAGCCCGCCTTCGAGTGGTTCTATCGCCACATGTTCCAGCAGACCCTGCCGGTGCTGGAGCGCCTGATCGAGGGCTACGACTACTACCGTTCGCTGGGCCGTTTCCGCCATCTGGTCAAGGCCGGGATCAACCTGAAGATCCTCGACATGCTGGGCATGACGCTGGTCGGCACGCCCGCCGAGTGTCGCGAGCGCATCGAGGGGCTGCGCGAGGCGGGGGTCGACCAGGTCCTGCTGGCCTTCGGGGCCGGAGCCGTGCCCCACGAACTCGCGCTGGAGTCCATGGACTGCTTTGCCGAGGAGGTCATGCCGGCCTTTGCCGAACGCGCCCCGGGCGCCACCGGCACGGCTGGATAGCCGTCCATGCGGGTCGCCGTGACCGGCGCCGCCGGGCGCCTGGGCCAGGTGCTTGTTCCGGCCCTGGCCGCCGCCGAAGGTATCCGGTCTGTTACCGCGATCGACCGCCGCCCGGTTGTGGCGAACGCGCATACGACCCCTTTACAAGCCGATCTCGCGGATCTCGGCGCGGAACACCTGGCCGGGCATGACAGCCTGATCCACCTCGCCTTCCAGTTGATGGGTGGGCAGGGCGGGCGCCGGCGCCGCGACCGCGACTGGGTGCGTGCGCAGAATGTCGAGCTGAGCCGCCACGTCTTTCAGGCAGCCGCCGCGGCCGGTGTGCGCCAGATCGTCTTCCTCTCCAGCGCCGCGGTCTACGGGCCGTGGCCGAATTCGCCGCGCCCGCTGACCGAGCGCAGCCCGGCGCGGCCGCGCTTCCCGTACGCCGAGGACAAGGTCGCCACCGAGCAGGCCCTGCTGGCGGTCGGCGTGCAGTATCCCGATCTGACCACCTGCATCCTCCGGCCCCCGGCAATCGTCGGGCCGCATGCCCACCCGCTGCTGCGCCAGGTTGCGCGCAGTCGCGTGTATCCGGGTGGCGCCGAGGTGCCGGTGCAGATCCTGTGGGAGGACGACGCCGCGGACGCCGTGGTACGAGCGGTCACGCGCCAGGCGGAGGGCATCTTCAACCTCGGGGCCGAGCCCGTCTGGTCCATGCGCCGGATGGCGCTACACCGGCGCCGCTGGGGCATCCCGGTGCCCCCGGGCCTGATCCGGGCGATTCACCCGTTGGCCTGGCGATTCACCCGCCATGCCGGCGATCCCGGATGGGTCCAGGGCCTCGACGGCGCCCTCCAGATGGACTGCTCGCGCGCCCGCGAGCACCTCGGCTGGGCACCCCGGGTCTCCACCCCCGAGTGCCTGGAGCGCCTTCGTCGGTAGTCCGTCTTTTCAGGCTGACCCCGGTTCGTCCTCTGGTGTTTACGTGCCTTCGTCCGGCCGCCTGCCAAGCGCTCACTCGCGAGCGCGCCGCGGCCGTTGTTGATCAAAAACGGGCTTCTTTGCTCGTGCAAAGAAGTAACCAAGAAACACGCCCGGGATTCGCCCAGGAACCTTGCTCCGGACGCGCCAGGCCGGCGGCGCTGAAACTCGCTTCGCTCAGACAGTCAGCGCCCCGTGTCTATTTTGAATCGTCCGGCCTGTCACGCCCTCCACAAGGGGCTCATATCGGGAGGGAAAGTCAAAACCGACGGTATCCCAGCGCTTCTGCCTATTCCGTACGCCGTAGGGTGCGTTGAGCGCCGCGGAACGCACCGTTCCAACGCCGTGGCAACCCTGATGCGATTCGCTTCGCTCATCCGCATCCTACGATGGGATCTGGCGCCCGCTGGCGGGCGCGGCACGCCAGGGCCGAAGGCCGCGCGTGCCCAGGATGTCGGAACACCTAGCCTTCAACCATTGCCACGAACGTCTGGATCGCCGTTGTCTTGACCTTCATCCCCCCGTATGAAGCCCCTTGCGGAAGGGTCCTCGGGACGGACGATTCAAAATAAAAACGGGGGCGCTGACTGTCTGAGCGGAGCCAAAGGCGCAGCGAGTTTCAGCGCCGCCGGCCCAAGGGCCCTGGAGCAAGGTTCCCGGGCGGAATCCGGGTGCCCTTCTTTGGGTACTTTCTTGGGCAAGCAAGAAAGTGCCTCGCGGCGCGCTCGCGAGTGAGCGCTTGGCAGGCGGCCGGACGAGGGCACGTAAACACCGGATGCCGAGCTAAGGCCAGCCTCAACAAGGCAGGCGGAGGCACAGGGCCGCGTGGTCGCGCATGGGGGCGCTGCGATGAGCTGGACTAGCGCAGGAGCATCAGGATACCGGCGAGGATCAGGACGCCGGCGAAGCCGCGGCGGAGGATGGCGATGGGCAGGTGATGCGTGAGCCAGACGCCCGCGCGCACGCTGATGGCTGTGCCGATGACCACGCCGAGGATGGCCGGCAGGTAGAGATACCCCAGCGCCCATTCTGGCGCCTGGTAGGCCGGATCGGTCCACTGCGGCAGGGCGAACACCAGGCTCGCGCCGATGGAGATCGGCACGCCGAGGGCCGCGGCCGAGCCGATCGCCCGGCGTAGTTCCAGTCCCTGGCTGACCAGGAACGGCGTGGTCAGCGTGCCGCCGCCGATGCCGATCAGCGCGGAGACGGCCCCGATTACGGTGCCGCCGCCCAGCCAGACGCTGCGCCTCGGCACGGGCGCCTTCGGCGGCTGAACGTTGAGCAGCATCCAGATCCCGATCGCAACCTCGAAGGCGCCGAAGATGCGGCCCAGGTGGTCGGAGTCGATGCGCGTGGCCAGCCAGGCCCCGAGCAGGGCCCCGACGATAATCCCCGGCAGCAGGCGGCGCGCGGCCGTGCCGTCCACCCCGCCGCGGCGGTGGTGGGCACGGGCCGACAGGATCGCGGTGGGGATGATCGCGCCCAGCGAGGAGCCGACCGCGAGCTGTACCAGGCTGGCCGAGTCGAAGGCCAGCAGGCTGAAGATCGCGACGAACACTGGCACCAGGATCAGCCCGCCGCCAATGCCGAACATCCCGGCCGGGATGCCGGCAACCAGGCCCAGAAGCACAAATAGCAGCGCCAGCGCCAACGGTGACTGGGTCAGGGCCTCAAGCATGTTCGGGGCGTGAGGGTGAGGCCGTCAGGTAGGGCCCGGCCGGCAAGCATGGAGCCGGCCGGGCCGGAGAAACGGGGCAGGCGCTCAGAGCGCCTTGAAGCACTTGCGGGCGGCCTCGACGGTGGCGTCGAGGTCCGCGTCCGAGTGGGCGTTAGACATGAAGCCGGCCTCGAAGGCACTGGGCGCCAGGTAGATGCCCTCGCCCAGCATCGCGTGGAAGAAGCGGCCGAAGGCGGCGGTGTCGCAGGCGGTGGCGCCGGCGAAGTCGGTGACCTTCCGGTCCGAGAAAAATAGCCCAAACATGCCCGGCACCTGGTTGGTGGTCAGGGCGACCCCGGCCTCGCGCGCGGCGTCCTCGAAGCCCGCGACGACCTTCTTGGTGCGCTGCTCCAGTTCGTCGTGGAAGCCCGGACGGGACAGGATCTCCAGGGTCTTGAGCCCGGCGGTCATCGCGATCGGGTTCCCGGACAGGGTGCCGGCCTGGTAGACCGGGCCCAGCGGCGAGAGGTGTTCCATGATCGCGCGCTTGCCACCGAAGGCCCCCACCGGCATGCCGCCGCCGATGATCTTGCCCAGCGTGGTCAGGTCCGGGGTGACGCCGAGATAGCCCTGGGCGCAGTTCTTCGAGACGCGGAAGCCGGTCATCACCTCGTCGAAGATCAGCACCGCGCCGTGCTGGTCGCAGACCTCGCGCAGCGTCTCCAGGAAGCCCGGTTCCGGCGGGATGCAGTTCATGTTGCCGGCGATCGGCTCAACGATGATGCAGGCGACCTCGTCGCCCTTCTCGGCGAAGAAGGCGCGCACGCCATCGGCGTCGTTGTAGGTGAGGGTGCTGGTCAGGGCGGCCAGCTCCTTCGGCACGCCGGGGGAGCTCGGCTGGCCGAGGGTCAGGGCGCCGGAGCCGGCCTTCACCAGCAGGGAGTCGCCATGGCCATGGTAGTTGCCCTCGAACTTCACGATGCGGTCGCGCCCGGTGTAGCCACGTGCCAGCCGGATCGCACTCATCGTGGCCTCGGAGCCCGAGTTGGTCATGCGCACCAGGTCCATCGACGGCACCAGTTCGCAGACCTTTGCGGCCATGTCGTTTTCCAGCCGCGTTGGGCAGCCGAAGGACAGGCCGTTGTTGCAGGCCTCGCGCACCGCCTCGATCACCTCGGGGTGGGCGTGACCGGCCACCATCGGGCCCCAGGAGCCGATGTAGTCGATGTACCGCTGGCCATCGGCGTCCCACATGTAGGCGCCGTTGGCGCGGTCCATGAAGATCGGGGTACCGCCCACGCCCTTGAACGCGCGGACCGGGGAGTTCACGCCCCCGGGGATGTGCTGCTTGGCGGCCTCGAACAGACGCTCGGTTTCCTGCATGACGGTGTCCCTGTAGTTCAATGGAATCGGTAGGCCCGGCAACCATAGCGGCGGCCGCCGGGCGGTGCAAAGTGGTCAGTCGAACAGTGTGCTGATGCGCCGGGCGGCGGCCTCCGGGGCGGGCGCGGCGCTGATGCCCTGGATTACGGCGACCAGATCCGCCCCGGCCGCGACCACCTCCGCCGCGTTGTCCGGGGTGATGCCGCCGATGCCGCAGATCGGCAGGTCCAGGGCCGCGCGTGCCTGGCGGATCAGCTCCGGCCCGGCATGGGCGGCCTGCGGCTTGGTCGGGGAGGCGAACATGGTGCCGAAGGCGACATAGCTGGCGCCGGCCCGGGCGGCAGCTTCGGCGCGCGCCAGCTCGTTGTAGCAGGAGACCCCGATGACCGCGTTCGGCCCCAGGAGCGCGCGGGCCGCGGCCGGGTCCGGGTCGTCGCGGCCCAGATGTACGCCATCGGCCTGGATGCGCGCGGCCAGCTCGGTGTCGTCGTTGATGATGCAGCGCGCCCCGTGCGCGTGGGCGAGGGCGACCAGCTCGCGGGTGATCGCCTCGCGCGCGTCTCCTTGCAGCTCCTTGTCGCGGAACTGGATCAGGCTGGCGCCGCCGCGCAGCGCGGCCGCGGCATGGGCGAGGTGGGTCGCGCGCGGGTCCGCGCCCTCCGGTACCGCGGGGGTGATGAAGTAAAGCCCGCGCAGGGGCGCTCGGCTGTCAGTCGTCATGCGGGCACAGGCGGTTGGGGATGTGCTGGCCGTGGCCGGGGGCGTAGCCACGGGCGATGGCATCGTTCATGAAGGCCTGGGCCTCGATCACGGCCGGTTCGATATCGCGGCCGCGGGCAAGGAAGGCGGCGATCGCCGCGGCCAGGGTGCAGCCGGAGCCGTGGAAGCCGGCCGGGTGGCGCGGCAGCTCGAACGGGCGCACGTGGTCGTCCTCGCGGTAGAGGCGATTGATGATCGGGTCCTGTTCGGTGCCCTCGTGCCCGCCGGTGACCAGCACGTTGCGCGCGCCCAGTTGGCGCAGCTGGTGGCCCCACTGCGCGGGGTCCTCGCTGCGGGCCAGGCGGGCGGCCTCGGGGCCGTTCGGGGTGATCAGCGTGGCGCGCGGCAGCAGGGCCTCGCGCGTGGCGTCGACGACCGCCTCGGTGGCCAGTGCCCCGCCGCCGCCGGCGACCATCACCGGGTCCAGTACCACCGGGATGTGCGGGTGTGCGTTCAGCAGTGCGGAGACGATGGTGACATTTTCCACCGAGCCCAGCATGCCGATCTTGATCGCCGCGACCTCGAGATCGGCCAGGGTGACTTCGATCTGGGCGCGCAGTTGCTCCGGCGGCAGCACGGTGAAGTCCACCACGTTGCGGGTGTCCTGCACGGTGATCGCGGTCACGGCCGTGGCCCCGTGCACCCCGAGGCGGGTGAAGGTGGTCAGGTCGGCCTGCAGGCCTGCACCGCCGCCGGGGTCGGAGCCGGCAATGGTCAGCGCGATCGGGGGATGATTCATGAATGGGGGCTCCCGTGCTAAGGTTGCGCGCGCCCCGGCACCCCCGGGGCGTTCCTGTTCCGAATCCCGGGAGTGTACGCAGCATGAGCCACGAGTTCGAAGTCGAGTCCATCCGCCCTCTGGTCGCCGCCGCCGAAGCGGGTGGTACGTTGAACGCGGAGGTCGACCAGGCCCTGGCCGCGCTGGAGCAGGAGATCAACCGGATCGCCGCCGAGCTGCAGGTGGAGCACGTGGGTCCCGGGGTGGGCATGGCGGACATGAATGCCGAGCATGTCTATCGCCTGGTGATCCGCCAGCACGAGATCGACGTGACGCGGCACGAGTGGAGCCTGTGGGTCTGTGATGCGCTCGATAACTGCGACTTCCGCGCGACCTGGCCGGTCACTGGCGCCGGGCGTCTGCGCCGCAAGCAGGTGACGGCCGTGGTGCCGGAGCTCGTGACCGGCTACCGCGATGCGGTTGTGGCCGCCGGCAAGGGGGATACTCCGGCCGGTCAGCGGCTGGAGCAGATGGCCGGTCTGTTCAGCTGACCGAGCCTTCCGGCTCGCGCAGCGAGATCACTGGCCAGCCCCGTTCGCGGGCATGCGCGGCCAGAGTCGGGTCGGGGTCCACGGCCACCGGGCGGCCGACCTGCTCCAGTAGCGGGATGTCGTTGCGCGAGTCACTGTAGAAGCTGGCCTGCGTGATGGTGCCCTCGGGGTCCGGGTGATCCGCGAGGTGCTGACGCAGGCGCTCGATCTTGCCTTCCTGGAAGCAGGGTACGCCCGTCAGCTCACCGGTGAACTCCCGGTCCTCGCGTTCTTCCGCCAGGGTGGCGATCAGGTGATCCACGCCGAGGATGTCGGCGATTGGCTGGGTCACGAACTGGTTGGTCGCGGTGATGATCACCAGCTCGTCACCGGCCTCCCGGTGCCGGGCCAGCAGACGCTTGGCGCCGGGGGCGATCATCGGGCGGATTAGCGTCTCGATGAACTGCTCCCGCCATTGTTCCAGCTGTGCGCGCGGGTGCTCGGCCAGCGGGCTGAACGCGAAGCGGCAGAACTCGTGGATGTCGAGGGTCCCCGCGACATACTCCTGATAGAAGCGGTCATTGGTCTCGGCGTGACAGGTCGGGTGCACGGCACCCACCTCGGCCAGGAACTGGTTCCAGGCGTGATCGCTGTCGCCGGCGAGCAGGGTATTGTCGAGGTCGAACAGGGCCAGGTTCATGGATCGCTCCGCGGATTAGAGGTCGCGCTGGGAAGACGGCGGGAGTTTACCGGGGCATGACTTCGCACGCAGCTTTGCCCGTCCTGCCACGGGGGATGCGTGGGAAACGGTGATGGATGTACACGCTCGCGCTCAAGTCGCTTTTGCTTGCGAACAAGGCGCGGCGACTGTCGTGCAGTCATTCTGCACAAGGGAGCCGCAACGCCGTGCGCATGCAAAAGCGGCCGAGCCCCGGCATTCAATCGCTTGCGGGGTTGGTACCTCAGGTTCCCCGATCCTGCGTTGCGCCGCTTGTGGGTAGAACCACTACCCGCTGCACGGCGCGCCTTGTCTCGGAAAACCTGGGGTACCAACGCGAGTGTGTACATTCATCAGCGTTTCCCAAGGTCTTTGCCGCGGGGCCTCGGGCTGTGGAACAATGCAATCAGTGAAGAAAGCGTCTGGTTGATGCAAGTGATTGATTGTGAGGGGTATAGAGCCAACGTAGGCATCATCCTGTGCAATCGGGAGCGCCAGCTGTTCTGGGGCAAACGCGTGGGCCAGGACGCCTGGCAGTTTCCCCAGGGCGGTATCCGCGCGGAAGAGACGCCGGAGCAGGCGATGTACCGCGAGTTGCGCGAGGAGACGGGCCTGCTGCCCGAGCATGTCGATGTGCTCGGCAATACCCAGCACTGGCTGCGCTACCGCCTGCCGGAGCGCATGGTGCGACGTCACCGTCGTCCGGTCTGCATCGGCCAGAAACAGCGCTGGTTCCTGTTACGGATGATGGGCAACGAGAGCGACGTAATCCTGGATGCGATGGGTACCCCCGAATTCGACGACTGGCGCTGGATCGATTACTGGCGCCCGGCACGCGAGGTCGTGCATTTCAAGCGCCAGGTCTATCGCCGTGCGCTGTGCGAGCTGGTGCCGCTGATGTTCCCGGAACTGGAAGCCCGGCGCCCGCGCAATGCCCACGGACGTGACGCCAGCGATCAGGCCCCGTCACAGGTCTCCCCGGTGTCGCCACGTTGACGAACCCGAATCCCCCCTCGATGCTGGAGGTCCTGCGCCGCGTGGTGCAGGAGGTGAATGGCGCTGCCGATTTCTTCGAAGCGCTGCATATCATTGTGACCCGCGTGAAGGCCGCGCTGGATATCGACGTCTGCTCGATCTACCTGAAGTCGCCGCAGTCGGGCCGCCTGGTGCTGATGGCATCGGAGGGTCTGCGCGAGGAATCCATCGGACATGTCGAGATGGACCCCTCCGAGGGCCTGGTGGGCCTGGTCGCCTCGCGCGCCGAGCCGGTCAACCTGGACAGTGCCCAGGATCACCCGCGCTTTCGCTATTTCCCGGAGACCGGCGAGGAGCACTTCCTGGCCTTTCTCGGGGTGCCGATCATCCACCAGCGCAGCCTGCTGGGGGTGTTGGTCGTGCAGCAGCACCAGGCGCGCAAGTTCGATGACGAGCACGTCTCCTTTCTGATTACCCTGGCCGCGCAGTTGGCCGGTGCGATTGCCTACGCGGAATTCAACGACGAGATCTCCTCCGAGACCCCGCTGATTGGGCACGTCAATGTCGAGGCGACCGGGATCGCCGGGTCTCCCGGGGTTGCGATTGGCCGGGCCGTGGTCGCCTATCGGCTGGCGGATCTCGACTCCATCCCGGACCGCGAGGGGGTCGGGGTCGACGAGGAACTCGAACGCCTTGCCAAGGCGGTGGCCGAGACGCGCACCGAAATCGAGGATCTCAAGCAGCGCATGGGCGAGGCCCTTGGCGCGGACGAGCAGGTGCTGTTCGACGCCTATCTGATGCTGCTGGGCTCGGACTCGCTGGTGCAAAAGACGGAGGCGCGCATTCGCAACGGCCAGTGGGCCCCCGCCGCCCTGCGTGACACCGTGCGTGAGAGCGTTCGCGTGTTTAACGACATGGAGGACCCGTACCTGCGCGAGCGCGCGTCCGATGTGCGAGACCTGGGTCGGCGGGTGCTGTCGCACCTGTTGCCGGCCGAGCGCAGCCAGGAGGAATTCCCGGATGGCGGCATTCTGGTGGGTGATGACCTGACCGCATCCCACCTGGCCGAGGTGCCGATCGAGCGGCTGGGAGCGATGGTCTCGGCCAAGGGCACGGGCTCCTCGCACATCGCGATCCTGGCGCGGGCGCTCAACATCCCGGCGGTGATGGGGGTCTCGGAGCTGCCGGTGGGCCGACTGGAGAACCGCGAGATCCTGGTCGACGGCTATCGTGGCCGGTTGTTCGTGAACCCCAATGCGGAGTTGCGCACCGAGTTTGAGCGTCTGGTGCGCGAGGAACGCGAGCTCGCCGAGGACCTGCGGGCCCTGGCCAAGGACCCGGCGGCCACCCGTGACGGTGTGGCGGTCCCGGTGCTGGCGAACTCCGGGTTGCTGGCCGATATCAAGCCGTCGCTGGAGTCCGGGGCCGAAGGCGTGGGGCTTTATCGCACCGAGGTCCCGTTCATGATTCGCGACCGCTTCCCCGGGGAGGAAGAGCAGGTCCAGCTCTACGAACAGGTGCTGGCATCATTCGATCCGATGCCGGTCACGCTGCGCACGCTGGATATCGGCGGCGACAAGGCGCTGCCGTATTTTCCGGTCAAGGAGGACAATCCGTTCCTGGGGTGGCGTGGCATCCGTATCTCGCTGGACCACCCGGAGATCTTCCTGACCCAGCTGCGCGCGATGCTCAAGGCGAGCTGTGCGCACGACAACCTGCAGATCCTGTTCCCGATGATCTCGGCGCTGGACGAGCTGAAGGGGGCGATGACCCTGCTCAACCGCGCCCGCGAGGAGTTGCTGGACGAGGGGTTCATGATCCCGATGCCCAAGGTCGGGGTGATGGTCGAGGTCCCGGCCGCGGTCTATCTGTCGGAGACGCTGGCGCGGCGCGTGGACTTCCTGTCGGTGGGGACCAATGACCTTGTGCAGTACCTGCTGGCGGTGGATCGCAACAACGCGCGAGTGGCCAGCCTCTATGACACCCTGCACCCGGCCTGCATCAGCGCGCTGGAAACCATCACCGACGGGGCCCACCGGGCGGGCAAGCCGGTTAGTGTCTGTGGCGAGATGGCGGCCGATCCGGCCGCGGTGATCCTGCTGCTGGGGATGGGGATCGACAGCCTCAGCGTCAGTGTTTCCGCAATCCCGCGGGTGAAATGGGTGATCCGCAGCTTCTCCACGGATCGCGCCGAGGCGCTGCTGGCCCAGTGCCGCATGCTGGAGAACGCGGAGCAGATCCGCTCGCTGCTGAACAATGCCCTGGTGCAGGCCGGGCTCGGTGGGCTGGTGCGCGCGGGGAAGAACTGATTCGGTTGCGTTAGGCGGCCTCGCGCCGGCGTTTCCACCAGCCGATCAGTGCGGCCAGCACAAAGATCGCCAGCACGACCCCGATTGCGATCAATGCATCCTCGATGGAGCGGTTGATCACCAGCACCACCACCCCGACCAGGATCGGCACCGGAAACTCGTTGAACCAGCGAAACCAGGTGTGTTCGCGACGGTTCAGATCATCCCGGAAGTCGCGCACGATCCAGCCGCACCAGATGTGGTAAATCACCAGCAAGGCCACCAGCGTCAGCTTGAAGTGCATCCAGGGCTCGTTCAGATACCCCGGGATCAGGGCCAGCATGGCCCCGCCAAACGCGATAGTCAGCACCCCGCCGGGCGTCATGATCCCGTAGAACAGCTTGCGCTCCATGATCTTGAAGCGCTCGTGACCCAGGGCGTCGTCGGTCATCGCGTGATAGACGAACAGCCTTGGCAGATAGAACAGCCCGGCGAACCAGGTGACCATGAAGATCACGTGCAGGCTGAGCAGCCAGTTGTAGGCTTCCATGCTTCAGAGCTCCCAGGGGTGCCGGTGGTGGCTGGCTCAGGACAGCCAGCGCTGCAGGTGGCGTTCGATCTGCTCGAAGTCCGGATCGCCCAGTTTCTGGTAGACGATGCGGCCGCCGGGCGAGATCACGAAGGTGGTCGGGGTCAGGCGCACGCCTCCGAAGGCCTGCGACATGCCGTCCTCAGCGTCGTGGATCACCTTGTAGGGCATCTCGCGGTCCTCGCGCATCGACTCCACCCGGTTGATCGGGTCATAGGAGACGGCGACCGCCAGCAGCTCGAAGCCCTTCTCGGCATAGGTCTCGTGCAGGTGAATCAGCTTCGGGATCTCGCGCACGCAGGATGGGCAGTTGGTGGCCCAGAAGGAGATCATCACCGGGCGCCCCTCGTAATCCGACAGCGAGACCTCCTCGCCATCGAGGGTGGTGGCGGTAAAGTCGGGCGCCGGGCGCATGCCGTCATCGGTCAGCCAGATCGCCAGGGCAACCCCGATCAGGGCCAGGATGAAGATGCCGCCAATGATGGCCTTGCGGTCGATACGAAAGCTGCTCATGGATACAGAGGTTCCCGTTGGGTTCGAATGATTCGCCGGTTTCGACTGGCCTGAGTGGGCCTTCGTTCCGTGCCATGTGGTAACCCGGTATCATGCCGCAGCATGACAGCAACAACCAATAGCAAACCTATCCGCATCGGGGTTGTCGGTGCGACCGGGTACACCGGCGTGGAGTTGCTGCGCCTGCTGGCCCGGCACCCTTCGGCGGAACTGGCGGTGGTGACCTCGCGCGGCGAGGCCGGGACGGCCGTAGCCGACTTGTTCCCCAGTCTGCGCGGGGCGGTGGACGCGGTCTTTCGCGAGCCGGATCCGGATGTGCTGGGCGATTGTGATGTGGTGTTCTTTGCCACGCCGCATGGTGTGGCGCATGCGATGGCCGGTGCGTTGCTGGAGCGCGGAGTGCGGGTCATCGATCTCTCGGCCGACTTTCGTATACGCGACCCGGAACTGTGGGCGCGCTGGTATGGGCAGGCGCACGGGGCCCCGGAATACCTGGACGAGGCCGTTTACGGCCTGCCGGAGATTCATCGTGACCGGATCCGGCCGGCGCGGCTGATTGCCGTCCCCGGCTGCTACCCGACGGCCGTGACGCTTGGTCTCCTGCCGCTGCTGGAGCAGGGCCTGATCGACCCGGCCGACGTGATTGCGGACGCCAAGAGCGGGGTCAGCGGTGCGGGGCGCAAGGCGCAGATCGGCGGTCTGTTCGCCGAGGTGCAAGAGAACTTCCGCGCCTACGCGGCCGGCGGTCACCGGCACTGGCCGGAGATTCATCAGACCCTGAGTGGTGTGGCCGGCGGCGAGGTCGGGCTGATCTTCCAGCCGCACTTGGTGCCGATGACGCGCGGCATCCATGCAACCCTCTATCTGCGGCCGCGACAGTCCGAGACCGACTGGCAGGCTTGCTTCGAGCAACGCTACGCCGATGAGCCGTTCGTCGACGTCCTGCCGCCGGGATCGCATCCCGAAACGGCCAGCGTGCGGGGCACCAACCGCTGCCGTATCGCGGTGGCACGGCCGCCGCACTCGGATCGACTGGTGGTGCTGTCGGTGATCGACAACCTGGTCAAGGGGGCGGCCGGGCAGGCCGTACAGAACATGAACCTCATGTTCGATTGCCCGGAGGACGAGGGGTTGCGCGAGTTGGCGGTCTTCCCTTAGCTCGGTTGCCTTATGTCCAAGCTCCCGACGCCGGTGCCGCGACGCCGCCCCCGGATCCCGCCACCACGGCCGGTGCGACAGCGTCGGCGGCGCTGGGGGTTGGGCGTGTTGTTGCTGGCGCCTTTTCTGCTGGTGGCCGGGATCGGCGGTTGGTTGTGGATGCACTGGCCGGACGAGGGCGTGATTGACCCCCAGGTACGCATTGATGCCCTGACGGACGAACTGCAGCGCGAGGTCGAGGCGCGTCAGCAGGCAGAGGCCGAGCAGCAGCGTGCGCTGCGGCGGCTGTCGCTGCTGGAGACCGAGGTCGATGCCTATCGCGACGATGTCGAGCGTCAGGAGACCGAGCTCGCACGGTTGCGCGATGAAGTGGCGTTCTACGAGCGACTGGCGGAAAACAATGATGACTCGAGTCTGGGCTTGCGCGACCTGGCGTTGCAGGAGACAGGCCAGTCCGGGGTCTGGGACGTCGTGTTTCAGATCTACCGACCGGGCCTGAACCGGTCGCTGGATGTGCGTTGGTCGGTAGAGATTACCGGGCGTTTCGAGGGGGACGATGAAGATACAACCCTCGATCACGATGACCTGGGCGTGGAGCAGGAACGTACAATCGAGGGTTTCCGGTTGCTGCGAAACGCGCGCGTACGCGTTGTATTGCCGGAGGATTTCACCCCGGAAGCTGTAGCCGTTAGGGTGGAGCCCGATGAAGACGATGGCCCCGACGCAGTCATGAAGCGCGGAGAGTGGGGCCGCATGGCGGGAGAAGGGGCATGATCGGACGCAAAAAGGGGCGCGGCAGCAAGCGGACGCGCCGGGTCGACACCATGATTGGGGAGAACGCCGTGGTGCGCGGCGAGCTGGAGTTTAGCGGGGGCTTGTATGTCGAGGGGCGCGTGGTCGGCAGCATTCGTGCGCCGAGTGATCCCTCCGCCGTTCTGATGGTCGCTCCCCAGGGGGTCGTCGAGGGGCAGGTGATGGTGCCGCACCTGGTCGTGAACGGCGAAGTGCGCGGCGACATGCATATGAGCGAGTACGTCGAACTCGGTGCGACCGCGCGGCTGCACGGGCATCTGTACTACAAGAGTCTGCAGATCACCGAGGGTGCGAGTATCGACGGCCAGCTCGAGCGAATGGAAGAGCCGCTGCAGGGCGAACTCGAGGAGCTGCCCGTGGAGCAGGGTGAGCCGCAGACTGCGGTCTCCTGACGGTGGCCGGTGCGACCCGCGTTTCGCCAAAGGTGGCCCAGCATCATTCGTGGGGTATTCTTGACGCTGACGGTCAGTATTCCGTAGCGTGAATGAAAATGATTCTTACAGGAGGCACCCAATGTCCGAAGCCATGACGTCCAATACCGAGGCAGACATGGACATGGAGATCCCGAGCCCGCTGATCTTCAGTGACGCCGCCGCGAACAAGGTGAAGGGGCTGATCGAGGAGGAGAACAACGACAACCTCAAGCTGAGGGTGTTCGTCAGTGGTGGTGGTTGCTCCGGCTTCCAGTACGGTTTTACCTTTGACGAGACGGTGGGCGACGGCGATACCGTGGTCGAGAACGGAGGGGTGACCCTGCTGATCGATCCGATGAGCTTTCAGTATCTCGCGGGTGCCGAGATCGACTACACCGAGGGTCTGGAGGGCGCGCAGTTCGTGATTCGCAATCCGAACGCCACGACCACCTGCGGTTGCGGGTCCAGCTTCTCGGTCTGACGTCCAGGGCTGTTATCGCATTGTCAGGGCCCGGCCGTTTCGGTCGGGCCTTTTTTGTGCGTATTTTTATGTGGATTCCGGTGCGCGTCCGGGGATCCGGCAGCCGAGGATGCGTGGCCCACGGGCACCCGTGACTTCCGGCAGGTTGCCGGCCTCGTGTTGCAGATGGCGATACGCCAGCCAGGCAAAGGCGGCCCCCTCCACCTGCTGAGGGGGGGTTCCGTGGTGTTCGGAGGTCTCGACCGTGCTGCCGGCCAGCTGGCTTTGCAGTCGTTCCATCAGGTAGCCATTGTGGGCGCCGCCGCCGCAGACGATGACGCGATCGGGTGCGGTTGTGCGCAGGGATTCGAGCGTCAGCCGCACCCCCTCCACCGTAAGTTCGACCAGGGTGGCCTGAACGTCCTCGGTGTTCAGGCGGTCGAGCCGTTCGCCGCCAACCTGGCGGAGCCAGTGGGGCGAGAAATGCTCGGGCCCCGTGCTCTTTGGGGCAGGGCGCTGAAAGTACGGGTCCGCCAGGAGCTGTTCCAGTAGTGGCCGGTCGATGTGTCCCGTGCGCGCCCAGGCGCCGTCGGCATCATAAGGCTGACCCAGGTGCCGTCGGGTCCACCCGTCCATCAGGGTGTTGGCGGGTCCACTGTCGCATCCGCGTACCGGCTGGCCCGGCTCCAGCCAGGTCAGATTGGCGATCCCTCCGAGGTTCAAGATCGCGCGTGTCTCGGAGGGGTGGCCCAGCCAGGCGGCATGGAACGCGCAGGCCAGCGGAGCCCCCTCGCCGCCCGCCGCGAGGTCGCGTTGGCGAAAGTGCGCGATCACGTCGATGCCCGTGGCTTCGGCGATCCGGAATGGGTCGCCAATCTGCCAGGTGAATGCGGGGTCGGCGCCGGGTGCGTGGTGGACCGTTTGTCCGTGCGAACCGATGGCCAGGATGTCCTGGGCCTTCAGGCCGGTGGATCCCAGTAGTTGCTGGACCGCGCGGGACAGGAACAGCCCGACCCGGGCGTCCAGTGTGCCCAGGTGCTCGAAGCGCAGTGCTTCGGCGGTCGCGGCGGCAGCGAGGTCCTCCTCCAGTGCATCCGGGTATGGCAGGTGGCAATGACCCGCGGTACGCAGCGAGCCGTCTCCTTCAATCTCGACCAGGACGGCGTCCACGCCGTCTCGGCTGGTGCCGGACATCAATCCAATCAACCGCTGAGTCATTCGCGTGCGTCCCTTGTCGGTGGCGTAGCCATCTCGCTTCGTTGCGGGGCGCAAGGTATCCTTGCGCCCTTTGCGCGCGCCCTCCGGGCGCTCGTTATTCACGAACGCACGCATTCTAGAGCGGAACGGTATCGGTCGCAGGCCCGGCTTCCCGGTGCCCGGTTCGCCAAAGGCGAGAGAGATGATGGAACTGGACGATCAGCTGGAGGTGTTTCGCCGCGGGGCGGACGAGATCCTGCTGGAAGAGGATTTGCGCGAACGCCTGAAAGAGGGGCGGCCGTTACGGATCAAGGCGGGTTTTGATCCCACGGCCCCCGATCTGCATCTCGGGCACACGGTGCTCATCAACAAGCTGCGGCAGCTGCAGGACCTTGGGCACCACATCATTTTCCTGATTGGCGACTTCACCGGACGGATCGGCGATCCGTCGGGCAAGAATGCCACTCGTCCGCCGCTCTCCTCCGAGGATATCGAACGCAACGCCGCGACCTATCGGGATCAGGTCTTTCGTATCCTGGATCC
>NZ_KB897917.1:1010000-1271995 GCF_000377225.1 Thioalkalivibrio sp. ALJ4
ACTTCGGGAGAAGGTACGCCTTGGCCGGTGATGGGACTTGCTCCCTGAGCTGGTCGAGGTCGCAGAGACCAGGCCGCTGCGACTGTTTATTAAAAACACAGCACTCTGCAAACTCGAAAGAGGACGTATAGGGTGTGACGCCTGCCCGGTGCCGGAAGGTTAATTGATGGGGTTAGCTTCGGCGAAGCCCTTGATCGAAGCCCCGGTAAACGGCGGCCGTAACTATAACGGTCCTAAGGTAGCGAAATTCCTTGTCGGGTAAGTTCCGACCTGCACGAATGGCGTAACGATGGCGGCGCTGTCTCCACCCGAGACTCAGTGAAATTGAAATCGCAGTGAAGATGCTGTGTACCCGCGGCTAGACGGAAAGACCCCGTGAACCTTTACTACAGCTTCACACTGAACTTTGAACTTGTTTGTGTAGGATAGGTGGGAGGCTTTGAAGCTGGGACGCCAGTCTCAGTGGAGCCAACCTTGAAATACCACCCTGGCAATTTTGAAGTTCTAACCCAGGCCTGTTATCCAGGTCGGGGACCGTGTGTGGTGGGTAGTTTGACTGGGGCGGTCTCCTCCCAAAGAGTAACGGAGGAGTGCGAAGGTACCCTCAGCGCGGTCGGAAATCGCGCGACGAGTGCAAAGGCATAAGGGTGCTTAACTGCGAGACAGACACGTCGAGCAGGTGCGAAAGCAGGTCTTAGTGATCCGGTGGTTCTGTATGGAAGGGCCATCGCTCAACGGATAAAAGGTACTCCGGGGATAACAGGCTGATACTGCCCAAGAGTCCATATCGACGGCAGTGTTTGGCACCTCGATGTCGGCTCATCACATCCTGGGGCTGAAGCAGGTCCCAAGGGTATGGCTGTTCGCCATTTAAAGTGGTACGCGAGCTGGGTTTAGAACGTCGTGAGACAGTTCGGTCCCTATCTGCCGTGGGCGTCGGAGATTTGACAGGATCTGTCCTTAGTACGAGAGGACCGGGATGGACGCACCTCTGGTGTTCCGGTTGTCACGCCAGTGGCATTGCCGGGTAGCTATGTGCGGAAGGGATAACCGCTGAAAGCATCTAAGCGGGAAACCCACCTGAAGATTAGATCTCCCTGGACCCTCGAGGTCCCTAAAGGGCCGTTGAAGACTACAACGTTGATAGGCTGGGTGTGGAAGCGCGGTAACGCGTGCAGCTAACCAGTACTAATTGCCCGTGCGGCTTGACCATATAACACCCAAGGTGTTGATGGTTGGTCTCGTCTGACACATCACTGTTGTACACATCACCTAGAATGCATTCCGAATTCAGATGACGCAGCGCACGCGCTGGGTGATCTGGCCAGTTTGTCTGGCGGCAATAGCGAGTAGGAACCACCCGATCCCATCCCGAACTCGGAAGTGAAACTGCTCTGCGCCGATGGTAGTGTGGGGCCTCCCCATGTGAGAGTAGGTCACCGCCAGGCATTAATCCGAAGCCCGGTTCCCAATTATGGGGGCCGGGCTTTTTTTATGGCTGACACGGCAGGCATGATGCTGAGGTGCGTTGTGCGAGGCGACTAGAGACGGTTTTAAGAGATGGCTCGAGGCAAGAAGCGGACAGATGGTGGTTTGGTGACGGTCGGGTTGGTGCTGATCGGGATCGGAGCCTACGCGGTTCTCGGAGGCGAGGTGGCGTTTACTCCGATTGCGCCCCGTGAAGGTTCAGGGTTTGGCGGGCCGGTCGCGACCATTATCGGGCTCGCCTTCATCGCGGGTGGGGTGTATTTCCTGCGGGAGTCGCGCCGTTAGCAATTGGACTGCATTGACGTGCTCCGATGGCGAACAAGTGCTCTTCAGCGGATGCAGCGCCAGTCGAACCCGTGGTCCTGGGAAGCGATCGCGATCTCGTCGCGACTGGCGCCGACCCCCTCGCACAGGGCCTGTTCAGCCAGTTCGGGGCGGTTATTGTCGCTCGAAAGGTGCATGCCGATCAGGTGTTCCAGCTGGGACGTGTCGGCGCGTTGAAGAAGGCGGGTCGCGTCGCGGTTGGGCAAATGTCCGTACCCGTCAGCGATGCGTCGCTTGAGCTTGGGAGGGTAACGTCCGGACGCGAGCATCTCCGGGCAGTGGTTGCATTCAAGAAGGAGGCCCTGGGCGCCGGAGGCCGTCTCGATCATGTGGGACGAGATGTGGCCGGCATCGGTCATCAGGACGAGGCGCGACGCGCCGTCGGAAAAGGCGAACTGGGTCGGTTCGCGGGCGTCATGCGGGACTGTATAGGGGATGACCAGGGCGTCGTCCAGCTCGACTGGGAGGTCCGGCTGGATCTCTTCGAGGTGTGCAAATGCGCTGTCGCGTGCCGCCAGTCGGGTCCCGACTGAGGCGTAGACGCGCAGGCCATAACGCCGCGAGAGGGCCGGCGCGGACCCCAGGTGGTCGCCGTGTTCGTGGGTCACGAACACCCCATCGAGATCGGTGGCCGCGAGCCCCTGACGTGCGAGGCGCCGCTCGATCTCCTGTACGGAAAATCCGCAGTCCACCAGCAGGCGGGTCGAGCCGATCTCGACCACGAGCGCGTTGCCGCCACTCCCGCTGCCAAGTGAACAAAATCGGATCACGCACTGCTCCGAAGGTGAATGCAGGGTAGACGTGTGGACCACCCGGGCACGCGGTCAGGCCTAAGCGCCAAGGGGGAGCAGGTTGCTTCGCCCCGGCGCTTCTTCGCTGGAGTCGCCCCGGGCTCCGGGTGCCTTACCGCTGCATCTGAGTCTGAATCCGCTCCAGCACGAACTCGGCGTCGCGATCGCTCAGGCGGTCGCCTTCAATGTCGCGAGCCTCGATCAAGAGGTCGCCATCGCCCCGATCCTCCAACCGGACCTGGTAGCGCTCGTTTTCCCTGCGATCTCCACCGCGACCGAAGATGCGGCCGAAGAAACCGGGCTCGTCGCGGTCGCCGGTCATGTCGGGACGGTAGGTGACCTCGTAGATGCCGGCCTGGCGGTCCTGTTCATCCACCAGCAATCCGGCGCGGTCCAGGAAGGTGCCAAGTTGGCGCCAGACCCGTTCATATTCACCGCCCAGGAGTAGGGCGGGCGAACCATCATGCTCCGTCATCTGCAGTTCGGTCGGGCGGTCGACGAGGGTCTCGGCAACCCGTGCGCCCCCTTCACCCGGATCGCCGGTGGTGAGGTAAACGAGCAGCCGGTTCAGCATCTCGGCTTCGAGCTCCGGGTCCGAGGGGCGCATGGCCCAGCGCCAGGACTGGCCCTCGGCCTGCTCTTCGGCACCTCGATGGGTGATGTAGATTTCCGACTGTCCGTTCACGCGCTCGACGCGCATCCGGTACTGGTCGCGGGTGTTGGCGTCGTATACGTTGCCAAGGGCGCGGGCGAAGATGTTCTGCGTGCCGCGCAGCGGGATGCCGGCTCGGTCTTCGGCCCACTCGGTCTGCATCACGCCCACTTGGGGTTCGTTGCGCTCCAGGCGGAGGTTCTGGCTGTCCCAGAAGGCGACCAGTCGATCCCAGATCTCGCCGGGATCGCCGTCGACCTGGAGCCAGCGCGTGCCACCGTCGCGCATGAGCTGCACCTCGGCGGACTCCGGGAGTACCTGGGCGGTACGGGTCGGCGCGCCGGGCTGGGCCTGCGCGGGCTGTTGCTGGCGCTGGGCCGTGTCCTGCTGCATGTCGCGGGCACTGATGCGGCCGCCCGGGTCATCCGGCAGGCGGTAGGCCCGCTCGGTGTCCGGCGCGATCAGATCCGGCGGGACTTCGAGGTCCTCCATCTGCCGGCTCATTTCGTATTCCGGGCCGGACTGGCGATCACCGCCCCAGCCTCCGCAACCAGCGACGGCGAGACCCGTGGCGATCGCGAGGGTGGCGCGCGTGGCGGAGTGGTAGGGCTTGAAAGGCAATTTCATGATCGGACTCAGACCTCAATGCCGGCTTGGCGCATCGCGTCCAGTACCGGTGCATGGAACGGTTCGGAAAGGGGTGTCAGGGGCAGGCGAATACCTTCCTCTATCATCCCCATGCGCTGCAAGGCCCATTTTACGGGGATGGGATTGGCTTCGAGGAACAAGGCCGAATGTAGACCATCCAGCTGGCGATTGATTTCGCGGGCTTCGTCCGCGCGTCCCTCGCGCACGGCGCGGCACATGCGGGCCATTAACGTCGGGGTGACGTTCGCGGTCACCGAGATGATCCCTTGTCCCCCGGCCAGCAAAAAGGCCAGCCCATTCGCATCTTCGCCACTGAACAGGTCGAAGCGGCCGCCCACGCGCTGGACAAGCTCGGCGGTGCGCTCGTTATTGCCCGTGGCCTCTTTGAGACCGACGATGTTCGGGATTTCGGCCAGGCGTTCGACTGTCTCGGGGAGCATGTCGACGGCCGTGCGCCCCGGAACGTTATAGAGGATCTGCGGGATATCCACGGCCTCGGCGATGGCCTTGTGGTGCAGATACAGGCCCTCCTGCGTGGGCTTGTTGTAGTACGGGGATACCAGCAGGCAGGCATCGGCGCCGGCTTCGCGGGCGCAGCGCGTGAGCGCGATCGCCTCGCGCGTGGAGTTTGCGCCGGTGCCGGCGATCACCGGCAGACGCCCGCCCACGGTCTTGACCGTATGGGCAATCGCTTCACAGTGTTCGTCGAAATCGAGGGTGGCGGATTCGCCGGTAGTACCGACCGCTACGATGGCGTCGGTTCCGGCCTCGATGTGGAATTCGAGGAGCCGATCAAGCGCCGGCCAGTCGAGACCGCCGTCCGCGTGCATCGGGGTCGCCAGTGCGACCATGCTGCCTTGAAACATCGACTCCTCCAGCGACGGTAATGGTGCAGTCTAACGGGCGCGCGACAAGGCGTTCAAGAAGCCGTGCGCAGACCCCGTCTGGATGGCGCCCGGACCGTTGGCGCCACCCAGGCGAGGTGGTATGTTCCCAGCCATCATGCCAGTGGATGCATCCAACCCGTCCAGCATTGCCTCAGGCCAGTGGCCGCCCGGCTGCGCTCTGCGCTCCAGGGGCCGGCATGGCTGAGGTCGTCGGGGCCGGCTCGCACACCCATCTGATCCTGAATCTGATCGGACCCGACCAGCCTGGCCTGGTGGCCGGCGTTACGCGTGTCATCGTCGATACAGGCTGCAACCTGGAGTCCAGCCGCATTACGACCCTGGACGGCTATTGCTGCATGGCGCTGAGCGCCAGCGGCAACTGGAAGACCCTCGCCACGCTGGAATCCCGCCTGGAACGGCTGGAGGCCGAGCTGGATCTCGCGATCACCGTGCGCCGTGGGCCGCTGGATGAATCCAGCCAGCCCGCGATGGCCTATGCGGTGGACGTGGTCGCGCTGGACGCCCCGGGGCTGGTCAATGCCCTGGCCGATTTCTTCACCAGCCGTGGTGTGAACCTGCGTGACGTACAGACGCGCGTCTACACCGCTCAGCACACGGGCGCGCGCATGTTCGCCGCCAACATGGTGGTGGACATCCCGGCGGGACAGCACCTGGCCAGCCTGCGCGGCGAATTCATGGATTTTTGCGACGAACTGAACCTGGACGGCGTGCTGGATCCGATCAAGGCCTGATTCCGATCCGGCGCCGTCCGGCCCCACCACGACACGGAGTGACACCTAATGACGATCGCCATTGACCAGACCGTTCCCGAAGACCTTCGCGTGCCCGCCACCGGCGAGCAGACCCTGGGCCCGGGTGATTTTCGCGGCAAGATCGTGGTGCTCTATTTCTACCCGAAGGACAGCACGCCGGGCTGCACCAACGAGAGCCGCGACTTTGCGGCCAACAAGGCCGCGTTCGACGCCACCGGCGCGGTCATCCTCGGGGTCTCGCGCGACAGCGTGAAGAGCCACGAGAACTTCCGTGCCAAGCAGGAGCTGCCGTTCGACCTGCTGAGCGACGCCGACGAGCAGTTGTGCGAGGCGTTCGACGTGATCAAGATGAAGAACATGTACGGCAAGCAGGTGCGCGGCATCGAGCGCTCCACCTTCTTGATCGACGAGCAGGGTGTGCTGCGCCGGGAATGGCGCAAGGTCAAAGTGCCGGGGCATGTGGACGAGGTCCTGGCCGCGGTACGCGAGATGGCCGGCCAGTGAGGCGCCCCGCGAATTCTTCGAGAGTACTGGCAGTAGACGTTCGCCCCATTTGTTTTCGACTCACCCCGGCCGCGGAGGCGCCATGAGCGAAACACCGGAGGACCCGAAACGCCTGTTTGTCCTGGACACCAATGTCCTGATGCATGACCCCACTGCGCTGTTCCGCTTCAAGGAACACGACATCTTCCTGCCCATGGTCGTGCTCGAGGAACTCGACCGCGGCAAGAAGGGGGTCTCCGAGGTCGCGCGCAACGTGCGCCAGGTCTCGCGCTTTATCGACGAATTGATGAGTGGCGCGACCCACGAGCAGATTGCCGCCGGGTTACCGCTACAGGCCGAATCGCTCAGCGAGTCGACGCTTGCACCCTCCGGGCGGCTGTTTTTTCAGACCCGCAATCTGACCTCGCGCCTGCCGGATTCGCTGCCCGGTTCGACCCCGGACAACGACATCCTGGCCACCGCACAGGCGCTCAAGACGGAGTGGTCGGACCTCCCGGTCACGCTGGTCTCCAAGGACATCAACCTGCGCATCAAGGCGGCGGTGATCGGCCTGCACGCGGAGGACTACTACAACGACCAGGTCCTGGATGACGTCAGCCTGCTGTTCTCCGGCATGACCGAGCTGCCAGCGGATTTCTGGGAGACCCACGGGACCAAGATGGACTCCTGGCAGGAGTCCGGCCGGACCTACTACCGAGTCACCGGGCCCCTGGTCAGCGAGTGGCAGCCCAATCAGTTCGTCTACCGCGAGGGGGAGAATCCGTTGTCCGCGATCGTGCTGGAGATCGACCAGCCGAACGAGTCCGCGGTGATCGAGCTGGTGGACGATTATATGACCCCGCGCCACAGCGTCTGGGGCATCAATGCCCGCAATCGCGAGCAGAACTACGCCCTGAACCTGCTGATGGACCCGGAGGTGGATTTCGTCTCCCTGTTGGGGGCTGCCGGTACCGGCAAGACCCTGCTGGCGCTGGCCGCGGGGCTTGCGCAGACGCTGGAGGACAACACCTACAAGGAGATCATCATGACCCGGGTCACGGTCCCTGTGGGCGAGGACATCGGCTTCCTGCCCGGGACCGAGGAAGAGAAGATGACCCCGTGGATGGGCGCGTTGATGGACAACCTCGAGGTCCTGGCCAAGTCCGAAGGTGCGGGCGACTGGGGCCGGGCAGCTACGAACGACGTGCTGACCAGCCGTATCAAGATTCGCTCCCTGAACTTCATGCGCGGGCGCACCTTCCTGAGCCGCTACATCATCCTGGACGAGGCGCAGAACCTGACCTCCAAGCAGATGAAGACCCTGGTTACCCGCGCGGGGCCCGGCACCAAGGTGGTGGCGCTGGGCAACATCGCACAGATCGACACCCCGTACCTGACCGAGACCTCGTCCGGCCTGACCTACGTGGTGGACCGCTTCCGCAACTGGACCCACAGCGGGCACATCACACTGACCCGCGGCGAGCGCTCGCGGCTGGCGGACTACGCCTCGAATCATTTGTAGACGGCGGGTAAGGTACGCCTGGGGGCGGCAACGGAGCGGGAAACGGGCACCGTCATTGCGAGGCCCCGCAGGGGCCGCGGCAACCTCCGGAAGCTGGTGGTGAGCCAGCTATGGAAGCAGATGGTTCCGGACGGAGTTCGCCACGTCGCTTCGCTCCTCGCGATGACGGTGCTTGTGGCGGGGCGTGGGGGTGGTGAAGCGAGGGAGGCTTAACCGTCCTCGCTGTAGCGTACGCAGGCGCGGTCGGTCTCCCACAGGGTCAGCGCGTGCATGCGCAGGCCCGGGCGGTTCAGGCGCTCCGCCATCTGGCGGAAGAACCACCGTGCGATGTGCTCGGCGGTCG
The DNA here is from genome assembly GCF_000377225.1 of Thioalkalivibrio sp. ALJ4. Classification (NCBI taxonomy): domain Bacteria; kingdom Pseudomonadati; phylum Pseudomonadota; class Gammaproteobacteria; order Chromatiales; family Ectothiorhodospiraceae; genus Thioalkalivibrio; species Thioalkalivibrio sp. ALJ4. The sequence continues at coordinate 1,017,912 of NZ_KB897917.1, forward strand.
GGTTGACCGTGTCGAACGGCGGGACGTCGTTCAGATAACGATGATCCAGCTGCCCGGCGATCTCGCGCGCGGCGGTCTTGACCACCTTGAAGTCCACCGCCATGCCGGCGTCATCCAGCGTCTCGGCCTGAACCTCGGCCTCTACCTTCCAGTTGTGTCCATGCATGTTCGCGCACTGCCCCGGGTAATCGCGCAGGGTATGCGCGGAGGCAAAGTCGGTCAGGACGCGGAGGGTGTAACGGGCGCTCATGGGTCGATTCCGGCAGGCGACGCTGGTGGTCGCGGGGTAAAAATCAGCCCGCGAAGCCTATCCGGCCGCCGGCGTCCGCGCAATTCTCCTGCCCGCAGGCGTGGCGAATCGCGGCCAGCACGCCCTCGGTGTCGAGGCCGCAGTCGGCCAGGATCTGTTCGCGCGAGCCATGTTCGGTGAAAACGTCCGGGATGCCCAGTACCTGGCAGGGCAGGGTCAGGCCCTCGGCGGAGAGCCATTCCAGCACCGCGCTGCCGGCGCCACCGGCGCGGGCATGATCCTCGAGCGTCACGAAGCCTTCATGGCGGGCGGCCAGCCGCGCCAGCAGTTCGGTGTCGAGCGGCTTGATGAAACGCATGTTCACCACGGTGGCGTCCAGCGCCTCGCCCGCGGCCAGGGCGGTCTCCAGCAGCGCGCCGAAGCTGAGGATCGCCAGGCCTCGGCCCTCGCGTACGACCTCGGCGCGTCCGACAGGCAGGGTCTCCAGGTCCTCGCTGCCCCCTTCCGGCAGGACGCCGGGGCCGCCCCCGCGTGGATAGCGCACCGCCGCCGGGCCCTCGTAGGCGTAGCCAGTGGACAGCATCTGGCGGCACTCGTGCTCGTTGGATGGGGCCATCAGCAGCATATTGGGGACGCTGCGCAGCAGCGCGGTATCGAACGTGCCGGCATGCGTCGGGCCATCGGCGCCGACGATCCCCGCGCGGTCCACCGCGAACAGCACCGGGAGGTTCTGCAGGGCGACGTCGTGGATCACCTGGTCCATCGCCCGCTGCAGGAAGGTCGAGTAGATCGCGACCACAGGCTTCTGCCCCTCGCAGGCCATGCCGGCGGCCAGCGTGACCGCGTGCTGCTCGGCGATGCCGACATCGAAGTAGCGCTCGGGGAACTGCTCGGAGAAGGCCACCAGCCCGGAGCCCTCGCGCATCGCCGGGGTGATGCCCAGCAGGCGGTCGTCGGCCGTGGCCTGATCGCACAGCCACTGGCTGAAGATGTCGGTATACGCGGGCGGCTTCGGCCCGGAGGGCGTCAGCCCGTTCTCCGGCTCGAACTTGGAGACCCCGTGGTAGCGGCAGGGGTCCTCTTCGGCCGGGGCATAGCCCTGTCCCTTGCGTGTGACCACATGCAGCAGTTGCGGACCGTGACCGCCGCGCAGGTTCTTCAGGATCGATACCAGGCCGTTCACGTCATGGCCGTCCACCGGCCCGAAGTAGCGAAAGCCCAGTTCCTCGAACAGCGTGCCCGGCACCAGCATGCCCTTCATGTGCTCCTCGGCTCGCTCGGCAAAGGCCTTCATCGGCGGGACGAACTCCAGCATGCGTTTGGAGCCCTCGCGCACCGAGCTGTACAGCCGCCCGGACAGCAGCCGGGTGAAGTACTGGTTCATCGCGCCGACGTTCGGCGAGATCGACATGTCGTTGTCGTTCAGGATGACCAGCAGATTACAGTCGAGATCGCCGATGTGGTTGAGCGCCTCGAAGGCCATGCCGGCGGTCATCGCCCCGTCGCCGATAACCGCCACATGGCGGCGGTCCAGTCCTGCGTGCTTGGCGGCGAGGGCCATGCCGGCGGCGGCACTGATCGAGGTGCTGGAATGCCCGGCCCCGAAGGCGTCGTACTCGCTCTCGGCGCGTTTGGGGAAGCCGGCCAGCCCGCCGTACTGGCGCAGGCTGGCCATCCCGGTGCGCCGGCCGGTCAGGATCTTGTGGGCATAGGCCTGATGCCCTACATCCCAGACGATGCGGTCGTCCGGGGTATTGAACGCGTAGTGCAGCGCGACCGCCAACTCCACGGTGCCCAGGTTCGCGGCCAGATGGCCGCCGGTGCGCGAGACGCTCTCGATCAGAAACTGGCGCAATTCGCCGGCCAGCCCCGGCAGTTCCGAGGCCGGGTGCGCCCGCAGGTCGGCGGGCCATTCGATTGCATCCAGCAGGGGGGTGGGGGTCATGGGCAGGCCGTGTCAGTTCATGCGGTCGACGATGTACCGCGCGAGGAAGCGAAGCAAGTCCGCCTCCTGGCCAAAGGGTTGCAGCTCGTCCAGCGCCTCGTCGACCAGGGCCACTGCGCGTTCGCGCGAGGCCTCCAGGCCCTGCAGCGAGGGGAAGGTCGCCTTGTCCAGGCGGGCATCCGCCCCGCAGGCCTTGCCGAGCACCTCCGGATCACCCTCCACGTCGAGCACGTCGTCGCGGATCTGGAACGCCAGGCCAATGCATTCGGCGTAGCGGGTCAGGTGGCCAAGGGTGTCCTCCGAGGCGCCACCGGCGATTGCGCCCAGGCGCACCGACACGCGGATCAGGGCGCCGGTCTTGAGCCGGTGCATGCGCTCCAGTTCCGCCAGATCGATCGGCTTGCCGCAGGCGCCGAGGTCGATGGCCTGGCCGCCGGCCATGCCGTGCAGGCCCGCTGCGTGGGCGAGCTCGGCCAGGGCATTCAGGCCGGCTGTGCCGGGCAGGGTGCGGACGCCGGCGGTCATGATCTCGAAGGCGCGGGCCTGCAACGCATCCCCGGCGAGGATCGCGGTGGCCTCGTCGAAGGCACGGTGGCAGGTGGGCCTGCCACGGCGCAGGTCGTCGTTGTCCATCGCCGGCAGGTCGTCGTGGATCAGCGAGTAGACATGGACCATCTCCACGGCCGCCGCCATCGCATCGAGCGCGTCATCGGGGGCGTTACAGGTGGCCCCGGCCGCGTATACCAGGACTGGGCGCAGGCGCTTGCCACCGGAGAGCGTGGCATAGCGCATGGCCTCGATTAGTCGCGGGTCCGGGGAAGAGTCGGCCGCGAGCCGCTGGTCGAGTACGGTCTCGATACGACGCTGATAGGCCTTCAGCGCCTCGGATGGATCTGGAATGCTCAAGGCCGGGTCCTAGAATGGGACGTCGTCGGGATCGGTCGGGGTGTCCGGTGCGCTCCCGGACGCGGCACCCTCCGCAGAAGGCTCGCTGGCGAGTTTCTCGATGCGTGCCTGGGCGTCGTCCAGCGCCTTCTGACAGCGGCCGACCAGTTCCATGCCGCGCTGGAATTCCTCCAGCGACTGTTCCAGGCCCAGTTCGCCGGACTCCATCCGTGCCACCAGGGCCTCCAGGGCCTCCAGGCTGGCTTCGAACTCGGCGGGGCTGTCGGTGGATGTGTCGGTCATGGTGTCGGATTACGTGTTGGGTTCTTATTGGATCGCGGGGGCTAAAAGGTGAGAAAGTATCCGATCCGCCGCGGCGAGGAAAGAAGCCGGGCGGCCGGGGGCTTGAGTTTCGTGACCGTGCCCCCACGGTCAGCGGGGCAATCGGTTGACATGCGACCGGGTGCTAACTAGAGTTTCGAAGTGTTTTAGACAAAGTCTAAATGCCCGATCCGCACAACGGCCGTACCGGTGTGTGGATCCTAACCAGCAAGAGGAGAGACCCATGGAACTGAAAGGTAGCAAGACCGAAGAAGCCCTCAAGGAGGCCTTTGCCGGCGAATCGATGGCCAACCGTCGTTACCTGTACTTCGCTTCCAAGGCGGACGTGGAAGGCTACAACGACGTCGCGACCGTGTTCCGTTCCACCGCCGAAGGTGAAACCGGCCACGCCCACGGTCACCTCGAGTACCTCGAGAGCTGCGGCGACCCGGCCACCGGCCTGGAATTCGGCCCCACCGCCGCGAACCTGAAGACCGCCGTTGCCGGTGAGACCCACGAGTACACCGATATGTACCCGGGCATGGCCAAGACGGCCCGCGACGAAGGCTTCGACGAAGTCGCCGACTGGTTCGAGACCCTGGCCAAGGCGGAGCGTTCCCACGCCAACCGCTTCCAGAAGGCCCTGGACCAGCTGGACGACTGATTGTCCGGTAGTAACGGAAGCACGCGGGGCCGCTACGCCGGCCCCGTTTTCCGGGAGGTACGGAACAGCCTGTGAAGGCAGCCCTGCGGCTGCGTTCGCATGTTGTTCCGTGTTTCCCTCGAAGCATCGACACTGATACGGATACCGGAGGGATGCATGTCTGCGCCGACGCACCAACGTGAAGGAAGTCTGGAAGCCCCGACCCGCCATCCGCTGGACTGGAAGAATCCCGAGTTCTACAACGAGGAATCGTTGTTCGCCGAGCTGGAGCGGGTCTACGACATCTGTCATGGCTGCCGGCGCTGCGTGAGCCTCTGCAACTCCTTCCCCACGCTGTTCGACCTGGTCGACGAATCCGAGACCATGGAGGTCGACGGCGTTGATCGGAAGGACTACTGGAAGGTGGTGGATCACTGCTACCTGTGTGATCTGTGCTACCTGACCAAATGCCCCTACGTGCCCCCGCATGAATGGAACGTCGACTTCCCGCACCTGATGCTGCGTGCCAAGGCCGTGCGTTTCCAGAAAGAGGGAGCGAAGGCCGCGCACAAGTTCATGTCCAGCACCGATACCGTCGGCAAGCTGGCGGGCATCCCGGTGGTTGCCGGCGTAGTCAACGCCGCGAACAAGACCGGCGCGATGCGCAAGGTGCTGGACAAGACTATGGGCGTGCACCCGGATGCCCCGGTCCCTGAATACCACTCGAGCAAGGGTCGCTCGCGCATGGCGAAGGTTGCCAAGGGAGTGAGCAAACCCGAGCCGGCCGGTGCCACCCAGGGCAAGGTAGCGCTCTACGCCACCTGCTACGGCAACTACAACGAGCCGCACTTGGTCGAGGACTTGGTCAAGGTCTTCGAGCACAACGGCATCGAGGTCACCCTGGTCGAGAAGGAGCAATGCTGCGGCATGCCCAAGCTCGAGTTGGGCGACCTGAAGGCCGTCGAGTCCGCGAAGGATGCGAACATCCCGGCGATGAAGCGCATGATCGACCAAGGCTACGACATTGTCGCGCCAGTCCCGTCCTGCGTGCTGATGTACAAGCAGGAACTGCCGCTGATGTTCCCGGACGAGCCCGATGTCGCCGCTGTACGCGATCGTATCTTCGACCCGTTCGAGTACCTGATGGAGCGCCACAAGGAAGGCAAGCTGAACACCGACTTCCCCGAGAAGCTCGGCAAGATCGCCTACCACGCGGCCTGCCACCTGCGGGTGCAGAACATGGGGCTCAAGACTCGCGACCTGCTGAAGCTTGTGCCGGATACCGAGATCGACGTGATCGAACGCTGCTCCGGGCACGACGGTACCTATGGCGTGAAGAGCGAGTTCTACGAGACTGCGGCCAAGATCTGTCGTCCGGTGGTGAACCGGGTGCAGAAGGCCGAGTCCGATCACTACTCGAGTGACTGCCCGATGGCCGGGCACATGATCGAGAACGGACTGCAGGGCAAGGGCGAGGACAAGGCGCCCGAACACCCGCTGACCCTGCTGCGCCAGGCCTACGGGCTGTAGCGCCGGGTATCGGTTACCAGAACACGACGTACGCCCGCCGAGGCGCCGCGGATGGAGACACGAAATGGCCAGTGACAGCTACCACGAACCCGTCGAGGAACTGAGCGACGAGTCGCGCGAGATGCATCGCGCCATCGTCTCGCTGATGGAAGAGCTCGAGGCGGTGGACTGGTATCAGCAGCGCATCGATGCCTGCAAGAACGAGGAACTCAAGGCAATCCTCGCGCACAACCGCGACGAAGAGATCGAACACGCGGCAATGGTGCTGGAGTGGATCCGTCGCCATAACCCGGTGTTCGACCACGAACTGAAAGACAACCTCTGGTCCGACAAGGACTACACGAAGAAGGGACACCACGACCACTGAGGGGTCCCGCGGACCAGTCCGACGTGACGGAGGTATCGAGATGGAGGCAAGTGTGGACAAGCTGAGTCGAAACGACCTGTATTCGCTGGAGAAGTACCACGAGGTGCGGCCCCAGTTTCGCAACGAGGTCATGCAGCACAAGCGCAATCGCGTGGTGCAGGTGGGCCCGGCCGTGACCCTGCACTTCGAGGATCGCAAGACCATGCAGTACCAGATCCAGGAGATGCTGCGGGTCGAAAAGATCTTCGATGCCGAAGGCATCCAGGACGAGCTGGACGCCTATAACCCGCTGATCCCGGACGGTTCCAACTGGAAGGCGACCATGATGGTCGAATACCCGGACGTGGACGAGCGCAAGGTGCAGCTGTCCAAGCTGATCGGGATCGAGCGCAAGACCTACGTTCAGGTCGAAGGCCACGACAAGGTCTACCCGATCGCGAACGAGGACCTGGATCGGGAGACCGACGACAAGACCTCGTCGGTCCACTTCCTGCGCTTCGAGCTGACCCCGGAGATGGTCTCCGCCGCGAAATCCGGTGCGGCCATTGCCATCGGGGTGGAGCACGAGAACTACAGCCACCGGCTGGACGCCGTCGCCGAGGGTGCGCGCGAATCGCTCGCATCCGACCTCGACGCCGTCAACTGACGCGGCCTTTTTGCCCGCTTCACCAAAGGCGCCTCCGGGCGCCTTTTTTGTTTCCGGCTTTTGCCGGCGGCGGCTGGCCCTTGTTCGGCACCCGGAGGCTACGTGCCTTCGGTCCGCCGCCGGCCCGAGGGCCCTGGAGCAAGGTCCCCGGGCGGAATCCGGGTGCCCTTCTTTGGGTGCTTTCTTGGGTAGCAAGAAAGTACCTCGCGGCGCGCTGGCGAGACAGCGCAGGCAGGCGGTCGGACGAAAGCACCGTAAACACCAGATGCTGAACAAGGCCCAGCCTCACAGCGGCTGGCAGCCAACCACCGTTCAGGTGATAACCGAGGGTGGCAACTTGCAGACATACGCCCCGGCGTGCCGGGCGATGAGGGGGAAGCGCCGGGTGGCGGGATTTGCGAGACTGATCCTATGGCGATGAAAAAGCGAATCACGGTTGGGCTCATCGTGCTGGCGGGGGTGGCCGCGCTGGTATGGGCGCTGCGCCCGCAGCCGGTGCCGGTGTCGCTGACCACGGTCGAGGCCGGCCCGTTCGAAGAGACCGTGCGCGAGGAAGGGCGCACGCGGCTGCGCGACACCTTTACGGTGTCGGCGCCGATTGCCGGCTTCCTGCATCGCGTCCGGCTCGAAGAGGGCGATGCCGTCGAGCTCGGCGACGCGCTCTTCCGCATGGAGCCTTTGCCGACCCCGGCGCTGGATGCACGTTCGCGTGAGCAGGCGCGCGAGAATCTCGCCGCTGCTCGGTCGCGGCTGCGAAGCGCCGAGGCGAATCTGGAGAATCTGCAGTCGGAGGCCCGCTTCGCGGAATCGGAATATCGCCGTTATCAAGAGCTGTTCGATCGGGGTGCGGTTTCCGCCACCGAGGTGGAGCGTATGGAGACCGCACGCGATCGGGCGCGCTCGGCGGTTCGCGCCGGCGAATCCGCGGTGGAGGTCGCGCGCAGCGAGGTCGAGAGCGCGCGGGTGGTGCTGGATATTGCCAGTGGACAGATGCCGGAGTCCGAGGCCGATGCCCTGACGGTTCGTTCGCCCGCCGCAGGCGTGATCCTGGAGCGGTATCGCTGCTGCGAGGGCACGATCGGGGCCGGCGAGCCGGTGCTGGTCGTGGGCGATCTCGACGACCTCGAGGTCCAGGTGGACCTGCTGTCCATGGACGCGGTGCGCGTGGTGCCCGGCATGCGCGTGCGGCTGACCGACTGGGGCCGCGATGCCGAACTGGAGGGCACCGTACGCCGGGTGCAGCCGTTCGGCTTTACCAGGATCTCCGCGCTGGGCGTGGACGAGCAGCGCGTGCCGGTGATCCTCGACCTCGACGCGGTGGAGGCCCGCATGGCCGGGCTGGCGGTGGGCTACCGCGTGGAGGCCGAGTTCCTGCTGTGGGAAGGGGATGAGGTGCTGCAGGTTCCGACCAGCGCGCTGTTCCGCGACCGCGGCGAGTGGTCGGTGTTCGTGGTCGAGGACGGCCGTGCCGAGCCGCGCCGGGTCGAGGTGGGGCGTCGCTCGGGTTTCGCCACGCAGATCCTCGAGGGCCTGGAGGCGGGCGAGCGTGTGGTCACCCGCCCGGGGGACCGCGTGCAGGCTGGCACGCGCGTGGTCGAGAACTGACCGCTGTAGATGGCGAAAGAGTTGAATGAGGCGCCGCAGGCCCGGACGCTGGAAGACCTCCTGAACCCCCTGGATGCCGCGCTGGCGTCGCACGGCGCCGCCGTGCTGGTGGCCGAACCCGGTGCCGGCAAGACCACCCGCGTCCCGCTGCATCTGGCCGATGCCCATCCCGATGACCGCGTGATCGTGCTGCAGCCACGCCGGCTGGCCGCGCGCATGGCGGCGACCTACATGGCCGGGCAGCTCGGTGAAGCGCCCGGGCAGACGGTCGGCTATCGCGTACGCGACGAGCAGAAGGTCTCGGAGCGCACCCGGGTGGAGCTGGTCACCGATGGGCTGTTCCTGCGACGCATCCAGGGTGACCCGCTGCTGGAAGGGGTTGGCACCGTGGTCTTCGACGAATTCCATCTGCGCCGGCCGGAGGCCGAGCTGGCGCTGGCATTTGCGCTGCAGGTGCGTCGGCTGCTGCGCCCGGAGCTGCGCATCGTGGTGATGTCGGCGACCCTCGACGACGAGGCCGTGGCCCGGCTGCTGGCCGGCCCGGAGGCGGATGCCGTGCCGGTGCTGCGAGCGCGTGGGCGGCAGTTCCCGGTCGAGGTGCGTTATGCCCCAACGGCCAAGGATGCGCCGCTGGCCGACGGCGTGGCGCAGGCGGTGCGGGACGCGCTGGCGGCGGAGACGGGCTCGATCCTGGTCTTCCTGCCCGGGGAACGCGAGATCCGCGAGGTGGCCGCGCGTCTGGGTGAGGGGGTGGACACGGCCTCCGGCCCCGCGCAGATCGCGCCGCTATTCGGGCGGCTGTCGGCGCAGGAGCAGGCCCGGGCCGTGCGCCCGGCGCCCGCGGGCGAGCGCAAGGTGGTGCTGGCGACCGACATCGCCGAGACCAGCCTGACCATCGAGGGCGTGCGCGTGGTAATCGACGCAGGTCTCTCCCGCGAGCCGCGCTTCGATGCGGCGACCGGGTTGTCGCGGCTGGTGACGCTACCGGCGTCGAAGGCCGCCGCCGAGCAGCGGGCCGGGCGTGCCGGTCGCACCGAGCCCGGTGTAGCGATCCGCCTGTGGTCGCGGGCCGACGAGGTCGCGCGCCCGGACTACGCGACGCCGGGGATGCAGCAGGTGGACCTGCTGCCGCTGGCCCTGGAACTGGCCGGCTGGGGCGAGGCGGTGGCCGAACTGGACTGGCTTGAGCCGCCGCCCGCGCAGGGCCTGGCCTCCGCGCAGGCGGTACTCGCGGAACTGGGTGCGGTGGATGCCACCGGTCGGATGACCGGGCATGGGCGGGCCCTGCTACGCCTGCCGACCCACCCGCGGCTGGCGCACATGCTGTTGCGGGGCCGCGAGCGGGGGCTGGCACGCCTGGCCTGCGAACTGGCGGTAGCCGTGGAGGAACCGGGTGTGGCCGGGCCGGGGGCTCCGCTGGAGCTGGGTGCGCGCCTGGAGCGCGCGCGGCGCTCCGGTGGCCGGGCCTGGCAATCCGGGCTGCGGCGTCTGGAGCAGGCGCTGGCGCGAGTCGAGGACCTTCCCGCTGTTGCGGATGCGGCACTGGACGAAGGCGCGGCGCTGGGCGTGCTGGCGGCGCTGGCCTGGCCGGAGCGCATCGCGCGCCGCCGCGGCGAGGCGGCCGGGCGCTTCGTGATGGGGAATGGCCGCGGCGCGTGGCTGCCGGAGCGCGAGCGTCTGGCGCATGCCGACTACCTGGTGGCGGTGGACTGCACGGATGCCGACCGCGAGGCCCGCATCCGCTGTGCGGTGGCGCTGGATCTTGCCGCACTGGAGCAGGAGGCGCCGGAACTCTTCCACCGCGAGACGCGCTGCGACTGGGTGGAGGACGGCGCGCGGCTGGAGAACGCGCGGATTCGACGGATCGGCACGCTGGTGGTGGAGCGGCAGATGGTCGCGCTGGACGACCCCGCCGCCACCGTCCCGCGTTGGTGCGAGCGGCTGCGCCGCGAGGGCCTTGCACTGATGCCCTGGGATGACGCCGCGACCCAGTTCCGTGCGCGCATCCAGCTGTTGCACGAAACCATGCCGGGGGCCGGTTTTCCGGATCTGCGCGACGACGCGCTGCTGATGACCCTCGAGGACTGGCTGGGGCCGTATCTGGCAGGGATTACACGGCGCCGGGATCTGGAGCGGCTGGATCTGGCGGCGATCCTGCGCGCGCGGCTGGACTGGGGCCACCAGCAGCAACTGGAGCGGGAGGCGCCGGCGCGGATCGAAGTCCCCTCCGGTTCCGCTCACCGCATTGATTACACGCAGGACCCGCCGGTGCTGGCGGTTAAGCTGCAGGAGCTGTTCGGCCTGGGCGAGACGCCCCGGGTGGCGGGCGGCCGCGTGGCGCTGGTGCTGCACCTGCTGTCGCCGGCACGGCGACCGGTGCAGGTCACCCAGGATCTCGCCAGCTTCTGGGAGAATGGATATCCGGAGGTGCGCCGCGAGCTGAAGGGGCGTTATCCGAAACACCCCTGGCCGGAGGATCCATGGAATGCGCCGGCCACGCGGCATACGAAGCGGCGTGGGTAGGAAGAGTCGGGTCTGGCGGGGGCTTCGCCTGCAAGCAGGCTCCCACAGGGGCTCGGGCAACACCGGATGCAGTGCATTAGCTTCTGTGTCGTCATTCCGGAAACCGCGGGGCGGTTATCCGGGATCTCGGGTGCAAGGGTGGTGCATGGCCGCGGAGATCCCGGCTCTTCGCTGCGCTGCGGCCGGGATGGCGAAGTGGGGTGCGGCGGCGGGATGACGATGCGGCGGGTGGCGTTCTCGGGTAGTGTCGCGTTCAGAGCCTACCCGGGCCGAGTGCGAGGAAACGAACCGCGATGCTGAAGTTCCTGACCGTTGTCCTGATCCTGCTGTTTGTCTGGTGGCGGGTATCGCGCTGGCTGGAGGTGAGGCGGCGGCGGGCGCGCGGCGAGGATGTTTCCTACGAAGTGCGGGTGAAGGGCTTTCGCCCGATCACGATCCTTAGCGTCATCTTTCTGATTCTCTACGGGGGATACGTGATCTGGTTTGCCCTGACGGAGTGGGCGGATTTGTTCTAGCTGATTGAATCAGCGTCCCTCGGGAGGGGCCGCGCGTACTCGGGCCTGGGTCGAGCGCCATATTTTTGTGATGCAGTGCCTGAAACGATGGTGCGCACCGTGGCAGATCATGGCCGGGTGGTTACGGTCGAACGACCCCCTCATGCGAGCCCTCCGTGGAAAACCAGCCGCAATCGAATATCGAATTCAGCGCCTTCGAGCGGACCTTGTTCCGCTATGTCGCCGTGCTCGCCGCCTTCATGGTGCTGACCGGGCTGGTGGCCCTGCTGGTCTGGTTGCTGGGGCAGGTGGTGTCGTTTTTCTACGCGCTGCTCTTGCCGCTGTCGGTGGCCGGGGTGCTGAGCCTGATCCTCTACCCGGTGGTGCGCTGGCTGCAGCGGATTGCGGGATTCTCGCGGATGGGGGCGGTGAGTTCGCTGTTCGGTGTGGTGTTGATTGCGCTGGTGGTTGTCGCCGTACTGGTGGTGCCCACGGCGAGCCATCAGGTTCAGGAGTTCATCAAGGGTGCCCCGGAGCTGGCGGAGAATGCCTACGAGTCATTCTCGCGCAATTTCCCTGACGCCACCGAGCGCGTGGCCTCGATGCTGGAGGACCTGGATCTCCAGAGCATCATGCCGAACCTGGAGGGTGTGGGCTCGCAGCTGATGCACTACGTGACGGTAGTCGTCGGGCTGGCCTTTGTGCCCTTGTATCTGTTCTTTGCGCTGCTGTCCGGCGAACGCCTGAAGGAGGGCGGGCGCGAGGTCTTGTCGGTCTTTCGGCCCCAGACCCAGCGCGAGCTGATGTTCCTGGGCCGCCTGTTTGTCGGCTATGTGACGGCGTTCTTCCAGGGGCAGGTGGTGATCGCCCTGATCATGGGGGTTCTGCTGGCCGCCGGGTTCTCGCTGATCGGCCTGCAGGCGGCGATCCTGTTCGGGTTGATGCTGGGGTTTCTCAATATCGTGCCCTATCTGGGGACGATCGTCGGCTTGACGCTGGCTCTTCCGGTGGCCTATCTCCAGCCTGAGGGTGGCGGATTGACCCTGGTTGCGCTGGTGCTCGTGGTGTTTGCCCTGGTGCAGCTGATCGAGAGCTGGCTGCTCACGCCGAAGATCATGGCGGATCGCTCCGGACTGCATCCGGCGATTGTCGTGATCTCGATCTTCTTCTGGGGGACGGCGCTGGGTGGCATCATCGGCATGATCCTGGCTGTGCCGTTGTCGGCGTTTGTGGCCAGCCTCTGGAAGCACTTCAGGGTCAAGTGGAGTACGGCCCTGGTGGATACCTCGGAAGTGGCCGAGGAAGACCCGGAAATCCTGACGGGGTTGAGTGGTTTCGATGACCCTGCAACCAATTCCGCGGGGGATGGGTCGGAAGATGATCCAGGCCCGCGATAGGGAGTGCGTGTAATGGCAACGACGAAAAGCAGTAGTGCGAAGAAACAGGACGAAGCGGAACATGACGCCTCCACCACTGAACGTGTGGCGGCCCAGGCCCACGAGGCCGTGGACCGCGTGGCGGAGCATGCCGGTACGGCCGAGGAACGCATCCGCGAGGGCCTTTCGCATGCGGATGAAGAGGTTCGCGAGCGGGCGGAGAAGGCGCGTCAGAGTTCCGAGGACGTCTTGCGCGTGGTCGGCAACTACGTACGCGACAACCCGCTGACCGCGATCGGCCTGGCCTTTGTGGCGGGGACCCTGTTCTCGGCCTTGACCCGCCGCAAGTAGGCCATGGCCGCGCAGGACGACGGGCCGGCGCGCGAGCGACCGGACTCCGATACCGCCGACCCCGGGGACGTGATGCAGGACCTCGGCCGAATCCTGGGTGATTCGCGCGAGTTGCTGGGGACCGAGACCCGACAACTGGTGCGCAATGCGGTGGGGGTTATCGTGTTTGCGGTGGTGCTGGGGCTGCTGCTGGTCACGGTGTGGCTGGCGCTGGTCGCGGCCGTGGTGATGCTGCTGCAGGCCTATGCGGGGGTGTCGCCGGCGTTGTCGCTGGTGATCGTGGCGGCGCTGACCGGCGTGCTGGCGTGGCTGGTTGCGCGCGGCATTGGCCGGCTGCTGCACGGCATGACCTACCCGGAGACGCGCGCCCTGGTACGGAATCTGGTCGCACGGCCCGAAAGCCGGGATACCGAGTAGCTCATGGCTGGCACCTGGCTGGGCCTGCGGGGCCGTTCTCGCGAACTGCGCCTGCGGCTGCAGGGTGAGGTCGACGAACTGCGCGACGATGTGCGTGCCACCGGCTGGTGGCGCGCGCTGCAGCGTCTGGGTTCACCGGAGATGATCCCCAGGGCGTTCCTGCTGGGATTTGCAGTCGATCAGCTGCGCGGACTGCGCCTGCTGCGGCCCGTGAAGGCACTGACAGCGGGTGTGCTGGCGGTGACGAAGCTGAGCTGGCTGACCCGGCGCTGGTGGTGGAAGGGCCGGACTCATCCGACCGAGTAAGGTCGAACCCCGGTTTCTCCTTCAGCCGCTCTTGAGGATGCGCGCGCGCTCGCGTTGCCAGTCCTTGTCCTTCTTGGCTGCGCGCTTGTCGAAATCCTTCTTGCCCTTGGCCAGGCCGATCTCCAGCTTGGCGCGGCCATGTTTCCAGTACAGGGCCATGGGGACCAGGGTATAGCCCTTGCGCTCCACCGCGCCGATCAGGCGGTTGATCTCCGAGCGGTGCAGCAGCAGCTTGCGCGTGCGGCTCGGGTCCGGGTTGATATGGGTGGAGGCGGTGGGCAGCGGGGTGATGTGGGCCCCGAACAGGAACGCCTCGCCCTTGCGTAGCAGCACGTACGCCTCGCTGAGCTGGGCGCGCCCGGCCCGCATGGACTTGACCTCCCAGCCCTGCAACTCCAGCCCCGCCTCCAGGCGGTCCTCGATAAAGAAATCGTGGCGCGCCTTGCGGTTCAGCGCGATGGTGTTGGAACCGGCGTCCTTTTTCTTCTTTGGCTTTCCCATGGCCCGCGCAGTGTACTGCACGCGCGGGGCGAAAGCCGAGGAAACACGCACGAACGTACAGGATCGCGGACGCGTCTCGGGTCGGCGTTGGCCGCGTACAGTTGAGCCCGTGGGAAGCCTGCCCCACAATTCCGGGCGACTCGAAGCCCCGCTTGTGCCGCCTGCGCCGTTGACCGCAACTCGATCTGGCTGCGCTGAACGATGGAACGGGTACCACCAACAAGGAGCCGCTGATGCCTGCCACGACTTCCATCCACGGTCAGTGGACGACCCGCCTGGCCTTTATCCTCGCGGCCACCGGGTCGGCTGTCGGGCTTGGCAACATCTGGCGTTTTCCCTATATCGCCGGCGATAACGGTGGCGGGGCCTTCGTGCTGGTTTACCTCGGCTGCATCCTGCTGATCGGCCTGCCGGTGATGATGGCGGAGATCCTGCTGGGGCGGCGCGGCCGCCAGAGCCCGATCAATACGATGGTGACGCTGGCGCGCGAAGAGGGCCTGAGCCGTGGCTGGGGCATGATCGGGTGGATCGGTGTGCTCGCCGGGTTCCTGATCCTGTCGTTCTACAGCGTAGTGGCCGGTTGGTCGCTGTCCTATGTGTTCAAGTCCGGCACGGGCGGCTTCTTGGGCCTGGATGCGGATGGCTCGGAGGCCATGTTCGACGGCCTGCTCTCCAATCCCGAGGCCCTGCTGGCCTGGCATACGATCTTCATGGTGATGACCGCGATGGTGGTCGCGCGCGGCGTGCAGTCCGGTCTGGAGAAGGCCGTGACCATCCTGATGCCGCTGCTGTTCGTAATGCTGGTGGTGATGGTCGGCTACGCGATGGTGGAAGGGAACTTTATCGCGGGGCTGGAGTTCCTGCTGTACCCGGATTTCTCGGCGCTGACGGCCAACGCGGTGCTGCTGGCGATGGGGCAGGCGTTCTTCACGCTGAGCCTCGGCATGGGCGCGATCATGATCTACGGCAGCTACCTGCAGAGCGACGCCTCGATCGCGAGGACTTCGGCGGCCGTGGTGGGCGCCGACACCCTGGTGGCGATCATGGCCGGGCTGGCGATCTTCCCGATCGTGCTGGGCGCGGGCCTTTCGCCGGAGCAGGGGCCGGGCCTGATCTTCGTCACGCTGCCGCTGTCGTTCGCGGAGATGCCGGGCGGGCTCTACTTCGGGACGATGTTCTTTGTGCTGCTGGTGTTCGCGGCCTGGACGTCGTCCATCTCCATCATCGAGCCGGCCGTCGCCTATCTGGTGGAGAATGTCGGCATGACGCGCGTGGCCGCGAGCGCCAGCATTGCTATCGCCGCCTGGCTGATGGGAATTGGCGCGCTGCTGTCGCTGAACGTCTGGTCGGATTACACCCTGTTCAACATGGGGATCCTGGACCTGCTGGACTATGTGACTGCTAACATCCTGCTCCCGCTGGGCGGGTTTCTGATCGCGGTATTCGTAGGCTGGCGCATGACCGAGCGCTCGGTCCAGTCCGAGCTGCGCATGAAACTCGGGGGTCTGTACCAGATCTGGTATTTCCTGGTGCGCTTCGTGGCCCCGATTGCCATCCTGTTTGTGTTCCTGCGCGCGGTGGAGCTTATTTGATGTCCTCGACAGTCCGGCGCTCGGCGGAGGTCCCGTACTCCCGCGAGCAGATGTTCGACCTCGTTAATGACGTGGATTCCTACTCGGAATTTCTGCCGGGTTGCCGCAGCTCGCGTGCGCGCATGCGCGGAGAGGATGAGGTGGAAGGGACCATCGAGATGGCCAAGGGCGCCCTGCACAAGTCGTTCACCACGCGCAATCGCGTGCAGCGCCCCGAGCGCATCGACATCCGCCTGGCAGACGGGCCGTTTCGTCGCCTGCACGGCACCTGGAGCTTTACCGAGCTGGACAATGGCCAGACGCGTATCGCGCTGGAGCTGGAATTCGAGTTTGCCAGCCGGCTGATGTCGTTCGCGATCGGGCCGATTTTCCACCAGCTGGCCAACTCTTTTGTCGACGCCTTTGTGCGGCGCGCGCGCGAGGTCTACGGTGCCCGATGATCAGGATGCCGTCAGTCCCGAGGCGGGGCACGGCACAATCCGTATCGAGGTCGCCTATGCACGCCCCGACCGTCAGGTGATCCTGCCGCTGGTCGTGCCCGAGGGCACGACTGTGGACGCGGCCCTGCGCCAGTCGGAGATCGATGCCCAGTTCCCGGAGATCGATCTGGAAAACGCCAAGGTGGGGATCTTCGGCAAGCTCACCCGGCGCGACACGGTGTTGCGCCCGAAGGATCGCATCGAGATCTACCGCCCGTTGATCGCCGACCCGAAAGAAGTGCGTCGTCAGCGGGCCGGCAAGAACCGGAAGAAGCCCGGCAAGGGGGACGCGCAGAAGGCCGGCGATCAGGCGTCCGCAAAGCCCGCTGGCGAGAAGCCGGAGGACGGCGCCGGGGGCGGCAAGGATTCGGCCGGCGATTGAGCCGGCCGGTTGCGATCAGTTGTCGTCGAGCTCGACCGGGTACTGGTCCAGCGCGATCGGCTGCGGCACGTCGGAGTCGACGTAACTGACTACGCCATTCTCGAAGAACACCGTTACGCGGCGCTGCTCCGTCGGCCCGATCCCGGGACGGCGATAGTAGACGTAGTCCCAGCGGTCTTCGCGCTTGAACGCGCCGTCGATCTGCGGCGTACCCATCAGAAAGCGGACCTGCTGCGGGGTCATGCCGGGCTGGATCTGGGCGACCTGTGTCGCGTCGATGACGTTGCCCTGCTGTACATCGAGGCGGAACTGATTGAAGCCACTGCAGGCGGTGAGCAGGCTTGCAGCCACGGCAATAGAAATGAGAATCTTGATCATCGAGCCGGCGGGTCCCCAGAAGTCGGATGGGCCGTTGAACGCGCATGGTACACCAAAGCGTCCGGATGCTCTCAAGCAATCGGGTGACGGGAATCGAAGGATGGAAACAAGCGATCTCAAGAAAGCGGGGCTCAAGGTCACGTTGCCACGGATGAAGATCCTCGAGATCCTCGAGAACTCGGAAACGCGCCACCTGACGGCCGAGGCCATTTACCGCGAGCTGCTCGACTCGGGCGAGGAGATCGGGCTGGCCACGGTCTACCGCGTGCTGACGCAGTTCGAGGCCGCGGGGCTGGTCTGCCGGCTCCACCTGGAGGGCAACCAGGCCGTGTTCGAGCTGGAGCGCGGCGGGCACCACGATCACATCGTCTGCAACCAGTGCGGCCGTGTCGAAGAATTCTTCGACGAGACCATCGAGACCCGCCAGCGCGAGGTCGCGCGCCAGCACGGCTTCTCCATCAAGGACCACGCCCTGGTCCTGTACGGCGACTGCAACGACAGCGCCTGCCCCCACCGCCCGGTCTGATCTGCCCCTACGCTGCTTTTTAATCCGGCCGTCTTGTGGCTGGGCCCGGTTCGTCGTCTAGTGTTTACGTGTCTTCGTCCGGCCGCCTGCCAAGCGCTGTCTCGGCAGCGCGCCCCGAGTTACTTCTTTGCTCGTGCAAAGAAGTAACCAAGAAACACGCCCGGGATTCGCCCGGGGACCTTGCTCCGGACGCGCCAGGCCGGCGGCGCTGAAACTCGCTTCGCTCAGACAGTCAGCGCCTCTCTTCCGGCCTGTCACGCCCTCCACAAGGGGCTCATATCGGGAGGGCAGGTCAAAACCGACGGTGTTCCAGCACCTGCCGTAAGCCCCGAACTGTAGGGTGCCGTTGAGCGCAGCGAAACGCACCGTCCCGACGCCGGGAAAAACCTGATGCGATTCGCTGCGCTCATCACATCCTACGATGGGGTCTGGCGCCCGCTGGCGGGCGCGGCACGCCAGGGCTGCAGGCCGCGCGTGCCCAGGATGTCGGAACACCTTGCCTCCATCCATTGGCACGAACGTCAGAGCGGCCGTTGTCTTGACCTTCATCCCCCGTATGAAGCCCCTTGCGGAGGGGTCCTCGGGCCGGAAGAGAGGCGCTGACTGTCTGAGCGAAGCGTAGCGCAGCGAGTTTCAGCGCCGCCGGCCCGAGGGTCCTGGAGTAAGGTTCCCGGGCGGAATCCGGGTGCCCTTCTTTGGGTACTTTCTTGGGCAAGCAAGAAAGTACCTCGGGGCGCGCTGCCGAAACAGCGCAGGCAGGCGGCGGACCGAAGCCACCGTAAACTCCAGAGGACGAACCAGGCCCAGCCACAAAGACGTGTGCTGCTGCCACGTCCAACCCGTCGGGGCCCGGGGGCCCGGGGGGCTGGAGGCCTGGCCTCAGGCCGTGTCGGCCAGGCGCGAGGCGATGTGCGCCGGGGCGAAGCCTTTCTGTGCGCGCAGGTAGGCGGCCAACCGCGCCGCAAAGTCACCGGAGACTGAGGTAGAGACCGCGTCCATGTCGCGCAGCATTTCCCAGCGCTCGGCCAGGCGCGGAAACGCCTCTGGCTCCCAGGGATTGTCGATGTCGTCGATCAGGCTGTAACGCAGCAGGATTGGCGCGAGGGTCGCGTCGATCAGGGTGAAGGCATGCCCCGTGAGCAGCGGATCGGCCGCCAGTTCCCGTTCCAGTCGCTCCAGCCCGCGCGAGGCCGCATGACGCTCCATCTCGAAGGCCTCTTCGTCCGCCGCCGTCATCCAGCGGTACTGCGTCATGGTCTGCTCGCCCAGGTATTCGATCCAGGCGCGCGTGCGGGCCTGCTGGAGCGGCGTGTCCGGCATCAGTGAGGGCGGGGTGATCGCATCGATATATTCGTTAATCACCGCCGATTCGAACAGCACGGTGTCGTGATCAACCTTCAGGATCGGCACCTTGCCGAGCGGAGATTGTTCGCGAAACCAGTCGGGCGGGTCCGCGAGATCGATATAGGTCACTTCGAACGGCGCCTGCTTGTATTTCAGCGTGATCACGCTACGCTGAACGAAAGGACAAAGGTCAAAGCTGATCAGGTGCAGATGCGGGAGTTTCATGACGTATCGAAGCCCCATGCGGGGCCCCATCCTCTGATGGTGGAAAGGCGCGCATTGTCCATGCCCGCGATCCGGCGGGAAAGTCCAGTGTCTCCAGTGCGAGGGTTCCTTGGCCAGGGCTGAGGCGCGCGCCGCGCCCGCCGGCGGGCTGCGCATCGACAAGTGGCTGTGGGCCGCGCGCTTCTTCAAGACCCGCGCGCTGGCCACCGAGGCCGTCAGTGGTGGCAAGGTCCATGTGAATGGCGAGCGCTGCAAGCCGGCGCGCCGGGTGCACCCGGGTGATCGCCTGACGATTCATCGTGGCCAGCAGACCTGGGACATCGACGTGCGGGCGTTGAATGATCAGCGTCGGCCCGCGACCGAGGCGCGCGAGCTGTATGCCGAGACGCCCGAGAGCACGGCCCGGCGCGAGGCCGAGTCCGAGCGCCGGCGCTCGGAGCGGGCGGTGGCCGACAGCGCGCCTATTCGCCGCCCGGACAAGCGCCAGCGCCGCCAGATCCGGCGTTTCATCCGCCAGGACGGACAAGACGAATGAGTGGCCCACCACAAACCCCCTTGCTGGCCGCGGATGTGGTGATCCATCACCCCGCTCACCCTGGCCGTGTCCTGGTGATCGAGCGACGCAACCCGCCCCATGGCTGGGCCCTCCCCGGGGGCTTCGTGGATGTCGGCGAGTCGGTTGAGCTGGCCGCCGTGCGCGAGGCCCTGGAGGAAACCGGTCTGGAGGTCACGCTGGAGGCCTTGCTGGGCGTCTATTCCGATCCTGCGCGGGATCCGCGCGGGCACACCGTCAGCGCCGTATTCGTGGCGCGCGGTGCGGGTGAGGCCCATGCGGCCGATGACGCCGCGGACTGTGCCTGGCTGGACCCCGACGATCACAGCCAGCCCCTGGTCTTTGACCATCGGCGTATCCTCGATGACTATCTGCGCTACCGCCTGACCGGCGAAACCGCGCCGCTGCGCCTGCAGTTGTCGGGGGCGGGACGAGGAGCCGGGACATGATGTTTGTCCGTCCGGTCCTTTCCCGAACCGGCTTGCTGTTACCATATTGCGCTTTCGTTCACGGAACCCGAACCGAGTGACTCAGGCCGATCCTGCAACCCCGTCCGCCGCGATCCCCGAACCGCGCGTGTATTCACGCGAGGAGCACGGCATCTCGCGTGCCGCGATCGACGATAACGCCCTGAAGGTGCTCTATCGCCTGCGTGATGCGGGCTACCGCGCCTGTCTGGTGGGCGGGGGCGTGCGCGACCTGCTGCTGGGGCGCGAGCCGAAGGACTTCGACATCGCGACCGATGCCACGCCGGACCAGGTGCGCGGGCTGTTCCGTAACTGCCGCCTGATCGGGCGCCGTTTCCGCCTGGCTCATGTCTTGTTCGGCCGCGAGGTGATCGAGGTCGCCACCTTCCGAGCGCCGCACGACGAGGACGAGGGCGGCGACGGGCAGGTGGCGCTGAGCGACGAGGGGCGCATCCTGCGCGACAACCGCTACGGCACGATCGAGCAGGACGCGGTGCGGCGGGACTTCAGCGTGAACGCGCTGTACTACGACATCGACGATTTCTCGGTGCTCGACTACACCGGCGGGGTCGAGGACCTGCGCGAGGGCGTGTTGCGCCTGATCGGAGACGATGTCGAGACGCGGCTGCGCGAGGACCCAGTGCGCATGCTGCGCGCGGTGCGTTTCTCCGCGAAGCTGGGGCTGCGCGTCGCGCCCGAGGTCGAGGCCGGGATACACGAACTCGCGGGCCTGATGCAGACGGTCGCCCCGGCGCGGCTGTTCGACGAGGTGATCAAGCTGTTCCACAGTGGTGCGGCGATCACCTGCCTGGATGAACTGGAGCGCTTCGGTCTGTTCGCGCCGATGTTCCCGGAGGCGGCCGAGTGCTTCGCCGATCCGGATGTGGGCGCCGAGCGGCGGCAGTTCCTGGTCGAGTCGTTGCTCAATACTGACAAGCGCATCAACGAAGAGCTTGGGGTCAACCCGGCGTTTCTTTATGCCGCGATCCTGTGGGCCCCGGTGCAGGTGGCGGCGACCCGGCGCATCGAGGACGGCGAGCAGGAGATCCCGGCCTGGCAGCAGGCGATGGCCGAGGTGCTGGATCACCAGGTGAAGACGGTGTCGATCCCCAAGCGCTTCAGCCTGATCGTGCGTGAGATCTGGGAGCTGCAGGCGCGGCTGGAACGGGCGCGGGGTGGCCGCGCGCTGCGCCTGCTGACGCATCCGCGTTTCCGAGCGGGATACGATTTCCTCTGCCTGCGCGCCCGCGCGGGCGATGCTGACCCGGAACTGTGCCGCTGGTGGACCGAGTTCCAGGAGAAGGACGAGGGCGAGCAGAAGAAGATGGCTGGGGGCGGCGGCAAGGGTAAGGGCCGTGCCCGCCGTGGCGGGCGTCGCCGAAAACGTCGACGCACGGGCGATGGCGAAGCCGGCAGCTCGAATGACGGCGGGGATGCGGCATGACCGACGCTGGTTTGCAGGTGTTCGTGGGCATCGGCGCCAATCTTGGCGACCCCGAGGATCAGGTGCGCGAGGCCTTTCGGCGCCTGGCCGGTGACGTGCCGCAGACGCTGCTGACGGGGCAGTCGCGGCTGTACCGAAACCCGCCGATGGGCCCGCAGGACCAGCCGGACTACGTGAATGCCGTGGCCCGGCTGCACACCCGGCTCGAACCCCTGGAGCTGCTGCATGCGCTGCAAGCGATCGAGGCCGACTGTGGCCGCGAGCGCGATGGCACCCGCTGGGGGCCGCGCCTGCTCGACCTGGACATCTTGCTGTACGGGGATCAGGTGCTGGACCTGCCCGGGCTGCATGTACCCCATCCGGGCCTGGCCGAGCGCGACTTCGTGGTCCTGCCGCTGGCCGAGCTGGCACCGGGTCTGAAGATTCCGGGTGAGGGCCTGATCGAGCGGCTCGCCCGCCGCTTCGATGGCGCCTCGCTGGTCGCGCTGGAGGACCCGAACGTTGCCCGTGCTGGAGGGCAGCGGTGAGTCTGAGCAACTTCGATTTTGTTGCGGTGGAAGGACCGATCGGGGTGGGCAAGTCCAGCCTCGCGCGTCTGCTGTCGGAACACCTGCGGGCTGAGGGGATTTTTGAAGCACCGGACGAGAACCCGTTCCTCGAGCGCTTCTACCAGGAGCCGGACAAACACGCCCTGGCCACGCAGCTGCATTTTCTGGTGCAGCGTGTGCGGCAGCTGACGCCGGTCAGCCAGAAGGGCCTGTTCGAGCAGCGCCACGTGGCCGACTACGTGATGGACAAGGACCCGCTGTTCGCCGAGCTCAACCTGCACCCTGACGAGCTGGAGATCTACCGCGAGATGTTTCGGCATCTGCGCGCGGGTCTGCCACGACCTGATCTGGTGATCTACCTGCAGGCGCCCGTGGAAGTGCTGCTGGACCGCATTCGCCAGCGTGCGCGACCGTACGAACGTCACATCGAGGCGCATTACCTGGAACGCCTGAACGCCGCCTATGCGGAATTCTTCTATCATTTCGAAGGGGCGGCACTGGTGATCGTGAACGCCACCGAGATCGACTGGGTGAACAATCCGGCCGACTTCGAACAGCTGGTGCAGTTCCTGGAGCCGATCCAGGGTGGCCGACACTATTTCAATCCGCTGCCGATCACGCTCTGACGTGCGGCAGACCGATCCCGCCCGGGAGGCAGACTGATGCGGCCGATCACGGTCAATACGCTGGCCAGGCGCAAGCAGGCCGGCGAACCGATTACCTGTCTGACGGCGTATGATGCGTCCTTTGCCGCGCTACTGGATCGCTGTGGCGTGGACGTCATCCTGGTCGGGGATTCGCTCGGCATGGTGGTACAGGGGCACCCGACCACGCTGCCGGTGACAATTGACGACATGTGTTATCACGTCGCAAATGTTGCTCGTGTGACCCATAACGCAATGATTATGGCGGACTTGCCGTTTCTTGGCGACGCCGATGCACCGACCGCGTTGCAGCAGTCCGGGGCCTTGCTGCGTGCCGGTGCGCACATGGTCAAGGTCGAGTGCGGTCTGGCCGAGCTGCCGATCGTCGAGCGCCTGGTGGCCGCCGGGATTCCCGTTTGTGCCCATCTGGGCCTGACGCCGCAGGCGGTGCATCGCATGGGTGGCTATCGTGTACAGGGTCGTGACCCGCACGCCGCCGCCGAGATGGAATCGCTGGCCGCACGCCTGGAAGCGGCGGGTGCCCAGGGCCTGCTCCTGGAAAGCGTACCGGAGGAGCTGGCGAACGCGATCGTGCGCGCGACCGATATCCCGGTGATCGGGATCGGCGCCAGCCCGCGCTGCGATGGCCAGGTCCTGGTGATCCAGGACGTGATTGGTCTGACGCCCGAGCCGCCGCGTTTCGCCCGCGACTTTCTGGGCGACGGTGGCTCGCTGGAGGGCGCAGTTCGCGCCTATTGCGAGGCGGTGCGTGCGCGCACGTTCCCTGAATCCGGCGTGCACACGTACCGTTAGTTCTTTCTTTTTTCCGTCCATGAGGACCCCGGCCCAAGAGACCCCTGGCCCATGAGAATCCTGCGTGACCGGCCCCAGTTGGTGGCCATGCATCGAGAATGGGCCCGCAAGGGCCGCGGAACCATTGCCCTGATCCCCACGATGGGGCACCTGCACGAGGGGCATATGACGCTGATCCGGCATGCCCGGGCGCGTTCGCAGCGCGTGGTGGTTTCGATTTTCGTGAATCCGATGCAGTTCGACCGCCCCGAGGACCTGGAGCGCTATCCGCGCACCCTGGAGGAGGACTCGCGCCTGCTGACCGAGGCGGGTGTGGACGCGGTGTTCTGCCCGTCGGAGGAGGATATGTACCCGGACGACGGCATGCCTCCAGTGCGGGTGGTCGTCCCGGGACTGTCGGAGATGCTGGAGGGGGCTTTTCGCCCGGGGCACTTCGATGGCGTGGCCACGGTGGTGACCAAGCTGTTCAATCTCGTGCGGCCGGATATCGCGCTGTTCGGCGAGAAGGACTACCAGCAGTTCAAGCTGGTCGAGCGCATGGTGCAGGGGCTGGATATCCCGGTACGGGTCGAGGCCATCCCGACGGTACGCGAGAAGGATGGCCTGGCCTGCAGCTCGCGCAACGACCAGTTGCCCGAAGAGGCGCGGGTGATCGCGCCGGAGCTCAAGCGCGTGCTGGACGAAGTGGCCACGGTCTGCCGGGGCGCGACGGCATTCGATGCCGAGCGCATCCCCGAGGTCGAGGGGCGTGCCTGCGATCGTCTCCGCGAGGCCGGCTTCGACCCCGAATACCTGTCCATCCGCCGCGCGCAGGACCTGGCCGAGCCGGAGCATGGCGTGGCGCTGGCCGATCAGGACCTGGTCGTGCTGGCCGCCGCGTGGCTGGCGGAAGTCCGTCTGATCGACAACGTCCGCACCCGCCCGACGAACTGATCCGTGCCCGATTCGGGGTGGGGCATTTGCCGCGCCTGGCACAATCGCGGATAATTTTGCGCCCCCAGAGGTTATCGCCGGGAAAATCGCCGATGCACGTCACCATGCTCAAGGGCAAGCTGCACAAGGCCCAGGTCACTCATTGTGAGCTGGAGTACGAGGGCTCGTGCGCCATCGATACGCGGCTGCTGGAAGCCGCCGGCATCCTGCCGTTCGAGCAGATCCAGATCTACAACGTGGACAACGGCGAGCGCTTCACCACCTACGCGATCGAGGGCGAGCCGGGCTCCGGCATCATCTCGGTCAATGGCGCGGCCGCGCACAAGGCGGCGGTGGGGCACCGCGTGATCATCTGCGCCTACGCGCAGATGGAAGCGGCCGAGGCCCGGGAATTCACCCCGAACCTCGTGTATCTCGACGCCCGCAACGCGATCGTGCGCACTGGCCACGGCATCCCGGTGCAGGCCGCCTGAGAAACCACCCCTCGCGTTCGCCCCCGCAGTTGTAGGGCCCGCAGTTGTAGGGAAATGGGCGCACCGCTATCCTCCAACCCATGAATCTCCACGAATTTCAGGCCAAGGCGCGCTTTCGCGACGCCGGCATCCCCGTTCCCGACGGACAGGTGATCACCCACGCTGACGAGCTTCCCGAGGCCTGGCAGGCACTGGGCGGCGAGCGTGTGCTGGTCAAGGCCCAGGTGCATTCCGGTGGGCGTGGCAAGGCCGGTGGCGTGGTGATGGCGGATTCCGCCGAGGCTGCGCGCGAGGCGGCGGAGAAGCTGCTGGGCTCGCGTCTGGTCACCGGGCAGAGCGGCCCCGAGGGCCTGCCGGTGGATCAGCTCCTGCTGGAGCCAGCCGCCGACATCGCCCGCGAGTTCTATTTCGCCCTGCTGGTGGACCGGGCCCGCGAGCGCCTGGCGCTGGTGGTCTCCGCCGAGGGCGGCATGGACATCGAAACCCTGGCCGCCGAACGGCCCGAGGCGGTGATCACCCTGCCGATCCACCCGGCCACGGGCGTGATGCCGTTTCACGGGCGGCGGGTTGCCTTTGCCCTCGGGCTGTCGGGCGAGCCGGCCAAGGCGATGGCCCAACTGGTGACCAATGCCCATGCCCTGTTCCAGCAGGTGGATGCGCAGCTGCTGGAGATCAACCCGCTGGTGCTGACCGCTGACGACCAGCTGCTGGCCATCGACGCCAAGCTGACCGTGGACGACTCCGCCGCCTACCGCCAGAAGGCACTGATGGCCGAACGTGACGCGCGCCAGCGCGACCCGGCCGAGGAACAGGCGCACGAGCACGACCTCAACTACATCCGCCTGGACGGCTCCATCGGCTGCATGGTGAACGGCGCGGGCCTGGCCATGGCCACGATGGACCTGATCAAGCACCACGGCGGCGAGCCGGCCAACTTCCTGGATGTCGGCGGCGGCACGACGGTGGAGCGGGTCACGGCCGCGTTCAAGCTGATCCTGTCGGACCCCTCGGTGAAGGCGGTGCTGGTGAATATCTTTGGCGGCATCGTGCGCTGCGACCTGATCGCCGAGGGCATCATCGCTGCAATCCGCGAGGTGCAGGTCCAGGTGCCGGTGGTGGTGCGGCTGGAAGGCACGAATGCCGAGCAGGGCCGCGAGGCGCTGGCCAGCTCCGGCCTGGACGTGATCCCGGCCGCGGACCTCGACCGCGCGGCGCGCACCGTGGTGGAGGCCGTGGCATGAGCATCCTTGTCGACCGCGATACGAAGGTGATCTGCCAGGGCTTTACCGGCAAGCAGGGCAGCTTCCACTCCGAGCAGGCGATCGCCTACGGCACCCGTCTGGTCGGGGGCGTGACGCCCGGCAAGGGCGGACAGACGCATCTGGACCGTCCGGTGTTCAATACCGTCGCCGATGCGGTGGCGCAGACGGGTGCGACCGTCAGCATGATCTATGTCCCGGCCCCGTTCGCGGCCGATGCGATCTGCGAGGCGGCGGATGCCGGCATCGAGCTGGCCGTGTGCATCACCGAGGGCATCCCGGTGCAGGACATGATCCGCGTGAAGCAGGTGCTGGCCGGCAGTCCGACCCGTCTGATCGGCCCGAACTGCCCCGGCATCATCACCCCGGATGCCTGCAAGGTCGGCATCATGCCCGGCTATATCCACCAGCGCGGGCGCATCGGCATCATCTCGCGCTCCGGCACCCTGACCTACGAGGCCGTCAAGCAGACCTCGGATCGGGGGCTGGGCCAGAGCACCTGCATCGGCATCGGTGGCGACCCGATCCAGGGGCTCGACTTCGTCGACTGCCTGCGCCTGTTCCGCGACGACCCGGAGACCGACGGCGTGCTGCTGGTCGGCGAGATCGGCGGCGATGCCGAGGAACGCGCCGCGCGCTATATCGAGAACGAGTTCGACAAGCCGGTGGCGGCCTACATCGCGGGCGCCACCGCGCCGCCCGGACGTCGCATGGGCCATGCCGGGGCGATCATCGCCGGCGGCCAGGGCACGGCCGAACAGAAGATGGCGGCCCTGCGCGCGGCCGGGGCGAGCGTGGCCGAGAGCCCGGCCGAACTCGGCCAGGCCATGCAGTCCGCGCTCGATCGCGCCTGATACGCCGCGATGGCGTCCACCGATGACCTGCCGCTGGCCCTGGCCCAGATCAACCCGATCGTGGGCGGGCTGGATACGAACCGCCACCTGATCGAGGACGCGATCGAACAGGCCCGCGCCGCCGGTGCGCGCGCGGTGGTCTTCCCCGAACTCGCCCTGACCGGCTACCCCCCGGAGGACCTGCTGCTGCGCCCGGCCTTCCTGCGCGCGGTGGAGCAGTCCCTGGCCGCGATTACACGCTCGGTAGCGGGCATCGACGTGATCCTTGGCGCGCCGGTTACCACCGAGAAGGGTCTGGTGAACGCCGCGCTGTGGCTGCGCGACGGCCACGAGATCGCGCGCTATGCCAAGCAGGTCCTGCCCAACTATTCGGTATTCGACGAACAGCGCTATTTTGTCGCGGGCGATCAGGCCTGCGTGGTTGAGCTGGCGGGCTGGCGGATCGGCCTGACCGTCTGCGAGGACATCTGGCAGGCGGCGCCAGCCGCTGCCGCACAGGCGGCCGGCGCCGAACTGATCCTGAACCTGAATGCCTCGCCCTATCATCGCGGCAAGGCCGAGGAGCGCCTGCAGGTGGTGGGCGCGCGGGTCGCCGAGATCGGCTGCCCGGTGGTCTACGTGAACCAGGTGGGCGGTCAGGACGAGCTGGTGTTCGACGGCCGCTCCTTCGTGCACGACGCCGCGCATGGCGCGCGCGCGGTGCTGCCGGCCTGGGCGACCGGGTATGCCCTGGTGCAGGGCCGGCGCGGACCGTCCGGGATCGAACTGCAGCCCCGTCCCGAGACCATGCACCTGTCCGCCTGCGGCATCCGCCCGACGCTGACCGACCCCGGCCCGGAGCCGGACGAGGCGGATGCCCGCGACCTCTACCAGGCCCTGATGATCGGCATCCGCGACTATGTCGCCAAGAATGGGTTTCCCGGCGTGCTGCTGGGCCTGTCCGGCGGCATCGACTCGGGGCTGACGGCCGCACTGGCGGTGGACGCCCTGGGTCCGGCCGCCGTGACGGCGGTGATGATGCCGTATCGCTACACCGCGTCGATGAGTATCGAGGATGCCGAGGCACAGGCCCGGCTGCTGGGTATCGAGTACCACGAGATCGCGATTGAGCCGATGGTGCAGGACTTCCTCGAGGGCCTGTCACCGGCGTTCGACGCGATGCCCGCCCATGCGGGGGATGTGACCGAGGAGAACCTGCAGTCGCGCGCCCGCGGGGTGCTGCTGATGGCACTGTCGAACCGCAGCGGCAAGCTGCTGCTGGCGACCGGCAACAAGTCGGAGATGGCCGTCGGCTATTCCACGCTGTATGGCGACATGAACGGCGGCTTTGCCCCGCTCAAGGATGTCTCCAAGCAGTGGGTGTACCGCCTGGCGCGCTGGCGCAATACGCGTGGCGCGGCGATCCCCGAGCGGGTGATCGAGCGTCCGCCCAGCGCCGAACTGGCGCCCGACCAGAAGGATGCCGATTCGCTGCCCCCCTACGAGGTGCTGGATGCGGTGCTGGAGGCCTTCGTCGAACAGGAGCGCTCGGTGGAGGAGATCGTGGCCGATGGCTTTGATCGGGCCACCGTGGAGCGCATCGCGCGGCTGGTTTTCCTGGCCGAGTACAAGCGCCGCCAGGCCCCGCCCGGGGTGCGCGTCAGCCGACGGGCCTTCGGCCGCGACCGGCGCTACCCGATCACCTCGGGTTATCGTCCGGATTGAGCGACACTCGACGCCGGACCCGAGCACCGTCATTGCGAGGAGGCGAAGCCGACGCGGCAACCTCTGTCCGGAGCCACCGATATTCGCCTTGGCCTATGCCGGGGGCATCCACGGAGATCGCCACGGCGCTGCGCGCCTCGCGATGACGGTTCTTCGGGATCCTGTCATTGCGAGGAGGCGAAGCCGACGTGGCAATCTCCTGAAGCTCGCAGAGCGCCGGGATCCGGTGGTTCCGGACGGAGGTGATTCGCTGCGCTCGCTCTGCGGGCCGGCCTGCGGCCGTTCAACGCGCTTCGCGCTTTTGTGCCGCGGCCCCTGCGGGGCCTCGCAAGGACGGGGGACTGGGACCGCTCAGGGGCAGATCCAGCACGGGGTCGGGGGTTTGATACACTGCCGGGGGTGAGATCAGCGCCCGCGCGGCGGGCACAACCAAAGGGATTCGCATGAAGAAGATCGAGGCGATCATCAAGCCGTTCAAGCTGGAGGATGTCCGCGAGGCCCTGACCGAGATGGGCATTGCCGGCATGACCGCGACCGAGGTCCAGGGCTTTGGCCGGCAGAAGGGCCATACCGAGCTCTACCGGGGTGCGGAATACGTGGTCGACTTCCTGCCCAAGGTAAAGCTGGAGCTGGTGGTGGATGACGACCGCGTGGACGCCTGTATCGATGCGATCGTGAAGGCCTCGCGCACTGGCAAGATCGGGGACGGCAAGATCTTTGTCTCCGACATGGCCCGCGTGGTGCGTATCCGTACCGGCGAAGAGGGTAGCGAGGCGCTGTAACCCTCGGCCTCGGGCTTTGTCCCGTCATTGCGAGGAGCGCAGCGACGAGACAATCGGCCGGCTCCGGTAATCCCCGGATTCAGGCCTGCGGGTTCAGGAAACCGATTGCCGCGTCGCCTTCGGTTCCTCGCAATGACGGTTTGATTGCGAAGCCGGGGGAGTGCGGATGCTCCCCGGTCAGTTCGTGAAGAACGGCAAGCGGTCGAACACGCGCCACAGGCCGCCGCGCTGCTCGCGGGTCTCGATCGGTTCGCCCGCGCGCACGGCTACGGCGGCGTCGGGATAGTTCAGTTCCAGGACCATCATCGTCGCGTCGGCGTAGTCCTCGAGCCCCAGTTCGGTATAGGCACGCCACAGCACGCCCAGGGCCTGTGGCTGGACCTCGGCACCGGGGTAGGTGGCCAGCAGGTGACGCGCGCGCTCGGCGCCCGCGACCCAGGCGGTGCGCTCCATATAGAACTCGGCCACGCGCAGTTCGTAGGCCGCCAGCGCATTGCGGATATAGACCATCCGCAGGTAGGAATCCTGCGCGTAGCGGCTGTCGGGAAACTCGCGGATCAGACGGTCGAAATCCTGGAAGGCTTGCTCGAAGGGTTCCGGGTCCATCTCCGCCGGATCCCGCGGGAACAGGTTGGCGAGGAAGCCCCGCTGGCGGTTGAAGTTGATCAGCCCGCGCAGGTAGTACGCATAATCCAGGTTCGGGTGGCGCGGATTGAGCTGGATGAAGCGGTCCACCGCGGCGATGGCGGCCTCCGGCTCGCGCGCCTTGTAGTAGGCGTACGGGATCTCGATCTGCGCCTGCTGGGCATAGCGGCCGAACGGGTAGCGAGCCTCGAGGATTTCGTAGTATTCGACGGCCTGATCGTAGTTCCCCTCGTTCAGGGCGTTCTTCGCCTCGCCGTAGAGCTGACTGGCGGACCAGCCCAGCGTCGGGTCCTCGCGTCCGGCGCAGCCGGCAATCACAAGTGCCAGGAGCAGGACGGCGAGCAGGCGCAGCAGGTTTGGAGCAGAAATCACGATGGGGCCTCGCAGATGAAGCGGTGTCCGCGGATTCTACAACATCATGCCGTGCCTGGCCGTTCGCGGGTGCGGGAAAATCGAGACGAGTATCGCCAATGAACGAACCGCGATCTGCGGAACTCCCCGAGGAAGAGGCCGGCCAGCGGCTGGATGCCGCGCTGGCTAGGCTGTTCCCGGAGTATTCGCGCAGCCAGCTGACCCAGTGGCTGAAGGAAGGGGCCTTGACTGTGAACGGTGGCCAGCCGAAACCGCGCACGCCGGTGCAGGGCGGCGAGCATGTCGTGCTGGAGCCCCCGGAGGCCCCGGTCCTGGAGGCCGAGCCAGAGCCCATTGCGCTGGATATCGTCCATGAGGACCCCGCCGTACTGGTAATCAACAAGCCGGCCGGGCTGGTTGTGCACCCGGCGGCGGGGCATCGTGCCGGTACCCTGGTCAATGCCCTGCTGCACCATGACCCGAACCTCTCGCAGCTGCCGCGCGCCGGGGTGGTGCACCGGCTGGACAAGGACACCACCGGGCTGATGGTGGTTGCGCGTACGCCGCAGGCGCAGACCGCGCTGGTGCGCCAGTTGCAGGAGCGTACGGTCCACCGCGAGTACCGGGCACTGGTGCAGGGTCGCGTGATCAGCGGTGCCACCATCGAAGAGCCAATCGGCCGTCATCCGGTGGATCGCAAGCGCCAGGCGGTCACGGGCGGTGGCAAGCCGGCGGTGACCCACTATCGGGTAGCGGAGCGTTTCCCGGCTCATACCCTGCTGAATGTGCGACTTGAGACCGGGCGTACCCACCAGATCCGCGTGCACATGGCGCATATCCGGCACCCGATCGTGGGCGATCCCGCCTATGGAGGGCGCCCGCGCCCGGTGCGTGGCATGGGCGAGGCGGCGAAGGGGGCGCTCGCGGCCTTTCGCCGTCAGGCCCTGCATGCGGCGCGACTGGAATTCGAGCATCCTGACAGTGGCGAAGTGCTCGCCTTCGAGGCACCCGTGCCCGAGGATTTCGAGGCGCTGCTCGTCGCCCTGCGTACCGACCGGGAGGCCGAGAATGACCGCTGAACTGATCCCCACGCTCGCACCGGACTTCGGAGACCTCCCGTCGGGTGTCTGGGCGGTACAGAGCACGCGGGAGGGGGGCGTGAGCACGGGCCCCTGGTACTCGCTGAATCTCGCCCTGCATACCGGCGATGACCCCGAACATGTCGCCGAGAACCGCTACCGCCTGGAACACAGCCTGGGGATCGCGGAGCCCGTCGCCTGGCCGCGGCAGGTCCACGGCACGCGCGTCATCCGGGCCGAGGACCTGCTGGAGGCGTGGGAGCAGGGCGAGGTGATCGAGGCCGATGCGGTATTCACCGACGCGCCCGGTGTGGTCTGTGCGGTGCAGACGGCGGACTGCCTGCCCGTCGTGCTGGCGACCGACGATGGCGAGGCGGTGGCCGTGGCCCATGCCGGCTGGCGCGGGCTGGCCGACGGGGTGCTCGAGGCGGCCGTCGAGGCCCTGCGCATTACTCGCCCCGAGGCGGAGATCCGCGCCTGGATGGGGGCGGCGATCGGCCCGGGGGCCTTCGAGGTCGGGCCGGAGGTGCGTGATACCTTCCTCGATCACGATGTCGAGGCCGCGCCCGCCTTCCGTCCCGGCCCGAACGGGCATTTCCACGCGGACATCTACGCGCTGGCCCGGCACCGGCTGGAGCGCGTCGATGTCGTGCAGGTGGCAGGCGGCGGGCGCTGCACCTATTCGGAGGTCGGGCGGTTCTACTCCTACCGCCGGGACGGCGAGACCGGGCGCATGGGCACGCTGGCCTGGATTGGACATCTGGACGAGGAATGACGGCGCGCCACGTGTTCTAAATTCGGTGGCTATCCTTGAAGCGACGGGCATTGCCCCCATGGTTCGTGTCAGTTCATACAGATTTGACCGAGGGGTTTCCCAATGCGAATGGATCGCCTGACCACCAAATTCCAGTCCGCGATCGCCGATGCGCAGTCACTTGCCGTTGGCCGCGACCACCAGTTCATCGAACCGTCCCACCTGCTGCTGGCCTTGCTGGACCAGGATGGCGGTACCGTGCGCCATGTACTCGACCGCGCGGGCGTCAACGTGCGCCAGCTGCGCTCGGCGCTGGGCGACGCGCTGGACCGCATGCCCCGCGTCGAGGGCGCGGCCGGCGAGGTCCATGTCTCCAATGACCTGGGCCGGTTGCTGAATGTCTGCGACAAGCTGGCCCAGCAGAACAAGGACCAGTACATCTCCAGCGAGCTGTTCCTGCTCGCCGCCGTCGACGAGAAGGGCGGCGTGGGCGAGATGCTGCGCGATGCCGGCGCCAACAAGGACGCACTGGACAAGGCCATTCATGACATTCGCGGTGGCAGCCAGGTGGACAACCCGGATGCCGAGGAGAGCCGTCAGGCGCTGGAGAAATACACCACCGATCTGACCGAGCGTGCGGAGCAGGGCAAGCTGGATCCGGTCATCGGGCGTGACGAGGAAATCCGCCGCTCGATCCAGGTGCTGCAGCGCCGCACCAAGAACAACCCGGTGCTGATCGGCGAGCCGGGGGTTGGCAAGACCGCGATCGTCGAGGGCCTGGCGCAGCGCATTATCAACGGCGAGGTGCCCGAGGGGCTCAAGGACAAGCGCGTACTGGCGCTGGACCTGGGTGCGCTGCTGGCCGGGGCCAAGTACCGAGGTGACTTCGAGGAACGGCTGAAGTCCGTGCTCAAGGAGCTGTCGCAGGAAGAGGGTCGCGTGATCCTGTTCATCGACGAGATCCATACGCTTGTAGGCGCCGGCAAGGCCGAGGGCGCGATGGACGCAGGCAACATGCTCAAGCCGGCGCTGGCGCGTGGTGAGCTGCACTGCATCGGCGCGACCACGCTGGATGAATACCGCCAGAACATCGAAAAGGACGCCGCGCTGGAGCGCCGCTTCCAGAAGGTGCTGGTCGACGAACCCAGCCAGGAAGACACCATCGCCATCCTGCGCGGACTGAAAGAGCGCTACGAGGTCCACCACGGAATCGAGATCACCGACCCGGCGATCGTCGCCGCCGCGCAGCTCTCGCAGCGCTACATCACCGACCGCCAGTTGCCGGACAAGGCGATCGACCTGATCGACGAGGCGGCCAGTCGCATCAAGATGGAGATCGACTCCAAGCCGGAGTCCATGGATCGCCTGGAGCGCCGTCTGATCCAGTTGAAGATCGAGCGCGAGGCGCTGAAGAAGGAATCCGACGACGCCTCGAAGAAGCGCCTCGACACCCTGGAGGGCGAGATCGAGCGCCTGGAGCGCGAGTACTCTGATCTGGAAGAGGTGTGGAAATCCGAGAAGGCCTCGGTCTCCGGTGCCGCGCAACTGAAGGAAGAGCTCGAGCGTGCCCGCATGGAGCTGGAGACGGCCCGCCGCGCCGGGGATCTCTCGCGCATGTCGGAGCTGCAGTACGGGCGGATCCCGGACCTGGAGAAGTCCCTGGCCATGGCCCACGAGATGGAAAGTCAGGAGACCAAACTGCTGCGCACCAAGGTGACCGACGAAGAGGTCGCCGAGGTCGTATCACGCTGGACCGGCATCCCGGTCTCCAAGATGCTGGAGGGGGAAAAGGACAAGCTGCTGCGCATGGAGGAGGCGATCGGTGCCCGCGTGGTCGGTCAGTCCGAGGCGGTCAATGCCGTGGCCAATGCCATCCGTCGCTCGCGGGCGGGCCTGTCCGACCCGAATCGCCCGAACGGCTCGTTCCTGTTCCTCGGCCCGACCGGCGTGGGCAAGACCGAGCTGACCAAGGCGCTGGCCAGCTTCCTGTTCGACACGGAAGAAGCGATGGTGCGCATCGACATGTCCGAGTTCATGGAGAAGCACTCCGTGGCGCGGCTGATCGGGGCGCCCCCGGGCTATGTCGGCTACGAGGAGGGCGGCTACCTGACCGAGGCCGTGCGCCGCAAGCCGTACTCCGTGATCCTGCTCGACGAGGTCGAGAAGGCGCACCCGGATGTCTTCAACGTGCTGCTGCAGGTGCTGGATGACGGCCGCCTGACGGACGGGCACGGGCGCACCGTGGACTTTCGCAACACGGTGATCGTGATGACCTCCAACCTGGGGTCGCAGCAGATCCAGGAGATGGCCGGCGAGGAGAACTACGCGGCGATGAAGGGCGCGGTGATGGAGATCGTCGGGCAGCACTTCCGCCCCGAGTTCATTAACCGTGTGGACGACGTGGTGGTGTTCCATCCGCTGGAGCGCGAGCAGATCCGCGCGATCGCCGACATCCAGTTGCAGTACCTGCGCAAGCGTCTGGAAGAGCGCGACCTGGGGCTGACCATCACCGACGCCGCGCTGGACCACCTGGGGGCCGCGGGCTTCGATCCGGTCTACGGGGCGCGTCCGCTCAAGCGGGCGATCCAGACCCAGCTGGAAAACCCGCTGGCGCAGTCGCTGCTGGCAGGCGAGTTCGGCCCTGGCGACACCATCGAGGTGGACATGGCCGGCGAGCATCTGGCCTTCACCCGCGCCGCAGCGGCCGCCTGATTCGGCCCGCTTTCTTCCGCAACCGACAAGGCCCGCCCCGCGCGGGCCTTTTTTGTTTGGGGCGCGCAGGGGCGGGTACCACAGCGGCGGTTAACAGCAGGCGATTTGGCGTGTGCGCCGCTATCCTGAGAGGGACAGGTGGGCGGCGAGATGCACGAGCCGCTTGTTGGACTAATCCGGGCGGGCAGGAAGGCGGACATGGACGGAGCAAGGATTGCCGCACTGGTGCTGGTGGCGTGGTGGCTGACGGGCTGCGGGCTGTGGGATGCGCGCGGACAGATGCAGATGATGGGCCAGGCCTGCACGATTGCCGGAACCGTGATGGCGGATGACGAGGTCCCGGGACCTTATGTGGTCGCGGTATTCCGCGCGCCGATGGAGGAGGGTGCCGTGCCGGAACCGGTGGACCACATGGTGAGCGCTGGAGGTGGCGAGTGGTTCTTTGGCCTGGCGCCGGGGCGTTACCAGGTCCTGGCCTTTGCCGACCCCGAGCGTGACGGGCGCCACGAGGCGGGTGCCCCGGTGTACCTGGCAAACGAGGGTGGCGTGCTGGAATGCCCTGCGGGTACGCGTTTTGGCGATATGGAGATCCGGATCGGGGGCGAAGGGGTCGCGGCACATGCGATCGCGTTGTCGCCCGCGCGCGAGCGGGGTCCGGAGGGCGGCCCCTTCAGCGTCGGTGGGGTCACGGCGTTCGGGGAAGTGACTACGCTGGATGACCCGCGTTTCGACGACGATGTCGCGCGCGGGAGCCAGTGGCGGCCGCTGGATTTCATGCTGGCCGGCTATGCCGGGGTCTATTTTCTCGAACCCTACGATCCCGACCGCATCCCGGTTTTGTTTGTACACGGTATGAACGGCTCGCCGCGAGGGTTCGCCGAACTCATCCACCAGCTCGATCGCGAGCGTTACCAACCCTGGTTGTACTACTACCCGTCCGGGTTGCCCCTGCAGTCCATCGCGGCCCACCTGGCGCAGACCCTGGAAGAGCTGGAGCTGCGCTATGACGTGGAGTCCCTGCCGGTCGTGGCGCACAGCATGGGGGGGCTGGTGGCGAAGGGCTTTCTGCATGAGCGCGAGCGGCGGGCGGCGCCGGCCCGGATCCCACGCATGATTGCGTTGTCCACGCCCTGGCACGGGCATGCCGCCGCGCAGTCGGGGGTCGATCGTTCGCCGGTGGTGATCCCGGTCTGGCGTGACATGGCACCCGGCAGCGAGTATCAGCGCCGACTGTTCGAATCGGAACTGTCGGGGGAGACGGAGCTGCACCTGCTATTCAGCTTTCGCCGTCCGGATAGCGGAGGACGCGCAGGGACGGATGGCGTGCTCACGCTGTCGACCATGCTGTACCCCCCGATACAGGGGATGGCGAGCAGCATCTACGGCGTGAATACCACGCATGCGGGGATTCTGACAGACCCGCTGGCGCTGAAGCGGGTACAAATGCTGCTCGAACCAGACCCCTGAGTGGGCCTTGAGGGCCAGAACGTGCGCGACGCATGCAGCGGTTTTGGCGTAGGCTGAAAGCCGTGCCGCGAATCGCCGCGGCACGGCTTTTCGGGAGGTCGTAATGCAGCTGTTCGAGTGTGAAGGCTGCGGTAGTGTCATTTATTTCGACAATACCTACTGCAATGGTTGTGGACGGCGGCTGGGCTTTCTACCCGACCGCCTGGAGCTGTCGGCGTTGGAGATGGCCGGGGATGCGCTTTTCTCCTCCGGGGAGCCGATCCCGGGCGGGCTGTGGCGTGTCGCGGGCGAACCCGATGGGCCGCTTTATCGCCAGTGCCGCCACTACGCGGTGGACGCGGTCTGTAACTGGATGGTGCGCCACGATGACCCGGAGGGCTATTGCCGCGCGTGCCGGCTGAACCGCACCATCCCCGATCTGAGCGTGCCGGGCAATGCGCGCCTGTGGGAACGGATGGAGACGGAAAAGCGGCGCCTGGTCTACAGCCTGTTGCGCCTGGGGTTACCCGTTGTGTCCAAGCAGACGGACTCCGCCGGCGTGGCGTTCGATTTTCTGGCCGACCCGAACCCTGATTTCCACGAGGGCGGCGGCGTGGTAACCGGGCATGCGAACGGCGTGATTACACTCAACATCGCGGAGGCGGACCCGTCCGTGCGCGAGAGCATGCGCGAGGCCATGGCCGAGCCCTACCGCACCATCCTCGGACACTTTCGTCATGAATCGGCGCATTACTACTGGGACCGTCTGATCCGGGGGACGCGCTGGCACGAGTACTTCCGTGGCCGCTTCGGCGATGAACGCATCGACTACGACGAGGCGTTGCGCCGCCATTACGAGGATGGGCCGCCCAGCGACTGGCAGAACCATTTCGTGTCCGCCTATGCAAGCTCCCATCCCTGGGAGGACTGGGCCGAGACCTGGGCGCATTACCTGCATATCGTCGACGCCCTCGATACGGCGGCGGCCTATGGCATGGATGTCGCGCCCAGTGTTGGAGAGGCGGCGAGGCTTGGGCCGCAGGGCGGGCAATCGCATTTCGATGCCTACGCCACCGACGATCCGGATGCCCTGGTCGCGCACTGGCTGCCGCTGGCCGCAGCCCTGAACAGCCTGAACCGCAGTATGGGGCATGCCCATGTCTATCCATTCGTCTTGACACCGGAGGCGATCTCGAAGCTGGGCTTCGTGCATCGGGTCATCCAGGATTTTCGTACCGGTAACCGTTCCGCAGGCGAGCGGGAACTGCTGCACACGCATCGCGTCTGAGGGCCGGACACTTCAGGGAGGAAGCGGATGTACAACGTCGCGACCCGAGGACCGTTCAAGGGACTGAACCCGCGCGTAGCCCCGATCGCGCTGCTGCTGGTGGTGCTGATCGCGCTGTTTGCGATCTACCGCACGGATGAACTCGAGCGGGTGGTCTCGGACGCCCGCACCTTTCTGACGCCTTTCCTCGAGTGGTACTACGTGGTCGCGATGGCCGTGTTCCTGGCCATCGTGATCTGGCTGGGCGTCGGCCGCTACAAGGATGTTCGTCTTGGACGGGATGACGAGGTGCCGGAGTTCACCACCGTGTCGTGGCTGGCCATGCTGTTTGCCGCCGGCATGGGCGTGGGCCTCCTGTTCTGGGCGGTGGCCGAGCCGCTCAGTCACTACGGGGGCAACCCGTTCCTGCTGGACAATGGCGAGACGGCCGAGGCCGCCGACATGTCCATGGTGCTGACCTATTTCCACTGGGGTCTGAATGCCTGGGCGGTGTTCGCGCTGCTGGCGCTGATCCTGGCCTACTTCGGCTTCCGCCGGGGGCAGCCGCTGGCGCTGCGCTCCGCGCTGCATCCGCTGATCGGAAAATACAGCCACGGCTGGCCCGGCGACATCGTCGACCTGCTGGCGATCCTGGCCACGGTGTTCGGGATCGCGACTACCCTGGGGCTGGGTATTCAGCAGCTGGATACCGGGTTGGTGCATACCCTGGGGATTTCCGGTGGCGAGAACGGGCAGCTGTTCCTGGCAGCCCTGCTCACTGTTATTGCGATCGTTTCGGTCATTACCGGCGTCCAGGTCGGCGTACAGCGGATTTCCCAGGCCAATATGTGGCTGAGCGTGGCGCTGATGGGCCTGCTGCTGATCTGGGGGCCGACCCAGTATCTGCTGGCACTGTTCGTGCAGTCCTCCGGCAGTTACCTGCAGAACCTGCTGGGGCTCTCGCTGTACACCCACGCCCACCAGACGGATCCCTGGCATTCCGACTGGACGGTGTTCTACTGGGGCTGGTGGCTGGCCTGGGCGCCGTTTGTCGGGCTGTTCATCGCGCGCATCTCGCGCGGGCGCACGCTGCGCGAATTTGTCCTGGGCGTGCTGCTGGTGCCTACGGTCATCACCTTTTTCTGGCTGGCGATGCTGGGCGGTACCGCGCTGCATGCCGAGGTCGAGGGGATCGCGGATATTGCCGACAAGGTCTCCGAAGACCTGACCATGGCCACCTTCGCGACCATGGATACGCTGGAGCCCTGGCTGGTGGCCAAGGTCGGGGGCGGGCTGATCACGATCCTGATTGCGACCTACCTGCTGACCTCCGCCAACGCCGGGATCGTCGTGATCAATACCCTGCTGGCCCACGGTTCCACAGAGCACCGCAAGCGGCATCTGACCATCTGGGGTGCGTTGATCGGCCTGATCACTGCGGTGTTGCTGCTGGCGGGCGGGCTGGAGGTCCTGCAAAGCGCAGTGATCCTGGCGGCCCTGCCATTTTCGCTGGTGATCCTGATGATGATCGTGGGGCTGATCCGGGGGCTGGAGCAGGAGCGCTGGGCACCGCGCCCGGGCGAGCGGTCGATCCTGCCCAGCGAGCCCTGGCAGGTGCCGGCGGATCGCGTTAGCGAGGACTATGACACCGAGGATGATGCCCCAGAATCCGGTCCGGACGACGATAATCCGGAAGATCAGGGGCCACCGCCGCGGCCGTGGTGAGGGTCGGGCGATTCGCCGGTCGTGATGGAAAGTCCCGCCGGCTTTGCGTTCACTTTTGGACGCGGCGACCTTGCCTTAGCCTGTTCACACATTCGATAACCGAGAGAGCACCATGAGCGACGATACCCTGCAGCTGTCCGGCGACCTGATCCAGAAGATCCAGGACGTTC
Organism: Thioalkalivibrio sp. ALJ4; assembly: GCF_000377225.1. Classification (NCBI taxonomy): domain Bacteria; kingdom Pseudomonadati; phylum Pseudomonadota; class Gammaproteobacteria; order Chromatiales; family Ectothiorhodospiraceae; genus Thioalkalivibrio; species Thioalkalivibrio sp. ALJ4. The sequence continues at coordinate 1,057,621 of NZ_KB897917.1, forward strand.
TGGTCGAGACCGATCCCAAGGCCCAGCAGCCCATCGTGGCCGTGCAGTATCTGAGCGCGATCACTGGTTTTCTGGTGGCGCAGATGCCGGAGTCGGTGAACGAGCGCAAGGAGTATCTGAAGCAGCTCTCGCAGTTCACCGAGTCGGTGTTCGTGGATATGGAGAGCCGCAAGCAGGCCGCCCCGCCGCCGCAGGAGGCCAGTGGCGTCTGGCGCCCGGGCGATAACTAAAGTCCGTTTGTGCCCGCCTGAGTGGGGGCATGAAGCCGGAGGCTGGGGCTCAGTCGTCCTCGGCCTCGCCCTTCTTGCGTGAGCGCATCTGGCGCAGCATGGCTTCCTGCTCGTTGAAGCTTGGCATGCGCCGCTTGCCGCCCACGTCGCGATCGCGCTCATTCGCCCCGGCGGGGCCCGGGTGCCCGGCGCGCTCGCCTTCCTTGATCGACTGGTATTCAGTCAGTTCGCGCTGGGCGTCCTCGTCGCTGGTGTAGCGGCCGCGATAATCCTGGGGCGGCTTGTGGCCCTTGCGCAGGAACACCTGCTTGCGCAGTTCCTTGTTGTAGTCGGTCACGCGGCGGTCGATCCAGATCAGATCAAACGCCGCCCAGGCCACCATGGCACCCGTCGGGATCAGCCACCACCAGCCAGCCACTAGCCAGGCCACGATCAGGATTGCCGCACTCAGGCCAATGTAGCCCGCGCCCCCCAAAGGTTCGCGCAGATAGAAACGGTGCAGTCCCAGCGGAAACAGGACCCAGGCGACGTAGGCGGGCGGGCGCGCGCGCATCTCGGCCGCGAGTTTCGCGTTGATCGCCTGCAGGCCGCCGCCCTCGAGATCCAGTTCCTTCCACGCCTTGCGCATGGGTGCCTCCCAGCTGTGGACAATCGTCCGTGCACGGTAACGAACTGTGCCGGCATGCGCGATTGTTCGGGTTCGGCTCGGGGTTACCCGGTCGGGTTCTCGTGGGTCGGATCGCGTTCCAGCAGGCGGCGGGCGGCCTCGCGTACCGGTCGCCCCTGGTAAAGCACGGCGTGGACCTCCGCGGAGATGGGCATGTCCACCGACAGGGCCTCGGCGCGCGTGCTGATCTGGCGCGCGGTCTCGACCCCCTCGACCGACTGGCCGATACGGGCGCGGGCCGTCTCCAGGTCATAGCCCTGACCCAGTAGGCGCCCCAGGCGACGGTTGCGCGACTGGTCATCGGTGCAGGTGAGGATCAGATCGCCGAGACCGGAAAGCCCGGTCAGCGTGCCCGGCTGGGCCCCGACCGCCTCGCCCAGGCGCTGCATCTCGGCCAGACCGCGCGTCATCAGCGCGGCGCGGGCATTGCCGCCGTAGCCCGCGCCGTCGGCGATCCCGGTCGCGACCGCGAGGACGTTCTTCAGGGCTCCGCCCAGCTCCACACCAATCACGTCGTGATTGCGATAGATGCGCAGGGCGTTGCCATGCAGTGCGCCAGTCAGGCGGTCCAGGCTGTGTTCGCTCTGCGAGGCCGCCGTCAGTGCGGTGGGCTGGCCGCGGGCCACCTCTGCGGCGAAGGAGGGTCCGGAGATCAGCGCGGGCGGGAAGCCGGAGCCCAGTTCTTCCTCGGCGATCTCGTGCAGCCAGGCCCCGCTGGATGTCTCCAGTCCCTTGGTGGCCCAGGCGACCGTCTGCCCTTCACGCAGGCGCGGCTGCATCCAGCGCAGGGTCTCGCGAAAGGCCCCGGACGGGACCGCGATCAGCACCAGGTCGACATCGTCGATCACACCGGGGGCGGCGCTGATGGAGAGGGTTTCGGGGAAGGGGATGCCGGGCAGATAGCGGGCGTTCTCGCGCGCGCGGCTCAGCCGCTCGGCGGCCTCGTCCTTGCGGACCCAGAGCACGACGTCCTGGTGCAGACGCGCGGCGTGGATCGCCAGCGCGGTGCCCCAGGAACCGCCACCCAGGAGTGCGATGCGCACGGGTGCGAGCCCCGGATCAGGCCTGGGAGGTCGACTCCGGCGCGGCCGCCTGCGAGTCGCCGGATGCCTTTTTCTGGTCTTCCAGGTGTTGCTGGTACAGCGCCTCGAAGTTGACCGGCTGCAGCAGCAGCTGCGGGAAGCCGCCCTTGAGTACCAGGTCCGCGACCGTTTCGCGGGCGAACGGGAACAGCAGGTTCGGGCAGTAGGAGCCCAGCAGCTGGTTGAGCTGGTCGCGGGGGAAGCCGCGGACGATGAAGACCCCGGCCTGGTTGATCTCGACCAGGTAGGCGGTCTTGCCGTTGGACTCGGTGGTCACGGTCAGTTTCAGCTCGACCTCGAACACGCCTTCTTCTTCGCGAATCGGGCGGGCGTTGGTGTTCAGCTGAATGTTGGTGTCGCCCTTCCACTCGTTCAGAAAGATCTCGGGGGCGTCCGGCGACTCGAACGAGATGTCCTTGATGAACACCTTCTGGATGGAGAAGCCGGGGTTGTCCTGGGAGTTGCCCTGCGCGCCCGCGCCGTTACCGCTGGTGTTGGAGGTTTCTTCAGCCATGATGTTGTTCCGAGTCGTGGAGAATGGGATTCGTGTGCGGGAATCGTAAAGGAATGTGGCGCCGGATAGGAGTCAAGAGGCGGGTGAGTTTTCCCGTCGTCCTGGGGGCTCAGGCGTCGCTGGTGCGCGCGATGCCGGCCGCTTCGGCCATGCGTTGCAGTTCACCGGAGCGATCCAGCGCCTGCAGCTCGTCGTATCCGCCGATATGGGTGTCACCCAGGAAAATCTGCGGCACCGAGCTGCGGCCGGCCCGCTGTTCCATCTCCGCGCGCGCCCCGGGTTCGCGATCCACCGGGTGGTCGTCGAAGGGGTAACCGTGGTGGATCAGCAGCCGGCGGGCCAGCAGACAGAACGGGCAGCGGACCGTGCCATAGACCTCGAAGCGCATTACTTCTTCTTGATCGGCATGCCCGCGGATTGCCAGGCCTGGATGCCGCCCTGGAGGTTCACGACATCCTGGAACCCCGCAGCGGTCAGCTGTGAGGCGGCCATCGCGGAGCGGTTACCGCTGCGGCAGTACACCACTACGGGCTTGTCCTTGTACTTGGCGATGTCGTCCATGCGCTTTTGCAGGCTGCCCACCGGGATGTGCTTGGCCCCACCAATGCGGCCGGAGGCGATCTCGTTGTCCTCGCGCACATCCAGCACCAGGCTGTCGTCCTGATTGATCACGCGCACGGCCTCGCTCGGCGAGAGGGTGCGGTACTTGCGGGTCAGGCGGCGGAACTCGGTGAACAGGATCATCCCGACAACTGCCAGCAGGGCACCGGTCAGGATCGGATGATTGGACAGGAATTCAGGGAGTCTTTCGAGCATTCAGGCCGCCGCGTCGGTCAGGGAGATGTCAGGAGCTGCAGAAAACGTCCTGCATCATACCGATCAGGCGCAGCGTGCGGGAGTCCCCCACTCGGTAGTAGACACGGTTCGCATCCTTGCGGGTCGCCAGGATGCCCTTGTCGCGCAGGATGCCCAGGTGCTGCGAAATGTTGCTCTGCGAGGTCCCGACCTGATCGACGATTTCCTGTACGCTGATCTCGCGATCGCCGAGAATGCAGAGGATCTTGAGCCGCAGGGGGTGGGACATGGCCTTGAGCGAGCGCGAGGCCCGTTCAATGTCCTCGTCCTGAGACATCAGTTCTTCTTCGACCATCTTTTCTTCTTCGACCGCTTCGTTGCTCACGGCATGCCTCTTTATTGTTTTGCGAAACAGCAAGCCCGTAACCGGGTGAGAATATAAGTACCTAAACGTACCCCGATATGCGAATTTGCGCAATCTTGACTTCCCGATACCCCTTACTGCTTGTTCTGGCGGCATTTTTGCTGGCGCCCGCAGGCAGCCTGTCGGCGTTTGAACCGGAGGCCGAACTGGAGGAGACGCTGGAGGCGATCCGTGACCTGGAGCGCAGTCAGGAGGAGCGCCAGGCCGCGCTCGAACGTCTGGAGGATGAGCTCGAGCGCGCGGCGCGGGGTAGCAGCGAGTCGCGGCGCGAACTGCGCGAACTGGAGGCCCAGCGCGAGCAACAATCCGAGGTGATCGCCGAGCACGAGGCGCGCGTTGAGCAGGAAGAGGAACGGCTGCGCGAGGAACGCGTGCAGGCAGGGCGCCTGCTGCGCGACCAGTGGCAGCGCGACCGGCACCCGGGACGCGTACCGGGCACCGGGGGTGAGGGCGAGCTGAGCCGGTTGCACCCGGAGATCGCCGCGCGCCTGCGCGAGGCGCGGGCCGAGGCGCTGGCGGCCCTGGGTGAACAGCTCGAGGTGCTGCGCGCCGCGCGCGACGACCTGGAACGCGAGCAGGCGGTGCTGGCCGAGCAGGAGGCGGCGCTGCGCGAGGTGGTGGCGGATCTCGAACGCGAGGAGGAGCGGCAGCGTGTGGCGATGGACGAGCTGGAACGCGCGATCGCGGACGAGGCGCTGGAGCTGGCGCGGCTGGAGCGCAATGCCGAGACGCTGGAAGACCTGATTCGCGAGGTGGAGCGCGATGCGGCTGAACGCGAAGAGCGTGCCGCGCGGGGCGATCCCCCACCCGAGCGTGCGCCCGTTCGTTCCGATGTCGCCTTTGCTGACCTCCAGGGCGAGCTTCCGATGCCGGCGGACGGCTCGGTCGTTCGGCGCTTCAACGAGCCGCGCGGCAGTCGTCTGCAGTCACGCTGGCGCGGAACCGTGCTGGAGGTTGACAACGGCGAGTCGGTGCACGCCGTCCATTTTGGTCGTGTGGTCTACGCCGACTGGATGCAGGGCTACGGTTTTCTGGTGATCCTCGACCACGGGAGCGGTTACCTGACGCTGTACAGCAACCTGGAGGAAATCCTGGTCGCCGAGGGCGAGGAGGTCGAGGGCGGCACGCGGATGGCCCTGGCCGGCGCCGGGCGCGAGGCGATCGCACCGGGACTCTACTTCGAGATTCGGCGAAATGGCGATCCGTTGAACCCTGAGGACTGGTGGCTATCTCAATGACGAGCGTCACGAAATAATCGTGACCGTGTTTGAAGGATTTGTCGGGCGAAAACAGCAGACGCAGTCGGGCGTTCAGGCATGGGTCAGATTCCCGGTGCTACCATCGGTCCGGTAAATACCTCCGTTTCTAGAGGATCGGTAATGAAGAAGTCTTGTCGCACTGGGTACGCCCTGGTGGTGGGTTTGGTTGTCGGTGTCATGCTCAGCGTGTCGGTGGCGGTGTATGCCGATCGCGAGAATGGCGCACAGAATGCCTTGCCGGTGGAGGACCTGCAGCGGTTCACCGAGGTGTATATGCGCATCAAGCGCAATTACGTCACCGAGGTGGACGACAAGGAACTGCTGGATAACGCCATCCAGGGGATGCTCTCCGGGCTGGACCCGCATTCGGCCTATCTCGACGAGCAGGACTTCGAGGACATGCAGGTCGGGACCTCCGGCGAGTTCGGTGGTCTGGGGATCGAGGTCGGCATGGAGGATGGCTTCGTCAAGGTCATTGCCCCGATCGACGACACCCCGGCGAGCAAGGCCGGCATCCAGGCGGGTGACCTGATTATTCGCCTGGACGGTGAATCGGTGCAGGGCATGACGCTGTCCGATGCCGTCTCCAAGATGCGTGGAGAGAAGGGCTCGGACATTACCCTGACGATCGTCCGCGAGGGCGAGGATCAGCCGAAGGAGATCACGCTGACCCGTGACCGTATCCAGGTCCAGAGCGTGCGATCCGAGATCCTCGAAGACGGGTATGGCTACCTGCGTATCAGCAACTTCCAGCAGCGCACCGCGCGTGACGTCGTGCGAGCCGTCGAAGAGCTGAAGGAAGAGGGTGATCTGCGCGGCCTGGTGCTGGACCTGCGCAACAACCCGGGCGGCATTCTGAACGGTGCGGTCGGTGTGTCCGATGCGTTCCTGGAGGAAGGGCTGATTGTCTACACCGAGGGCCGGCTGGAGGACTCGCAGTTCCGCTACCAGGCCTCGCCGGGTGATGTGCTCGGCGGTGCCCCGATGGTGGTACTGGTGAACCGGGGTTCGGCCTCGGCTTCCGAGATCGTGGCCGGCGCCCTGCAGGACCACAAGCGTGCGGTGGTCATGGGCCAGAACACCTTTGGCAAGGGTTCGGTGCAGACGATCCTGCCGCTGACCGAGAACACCGGTATCAAGCTGACCACCGCGCGTTATTTCACGCCGGACGGCCGCAACATCGAGGAAGACGGCGTAGAGCCCGATATCCGGCTGGAGAATCTGACGGTCTCGCGTGCCGATGACGGCAATGGCCGCGACGCCCAGGTGCGCATGCAGCGGGAGCTGCAGGGCGAGGACGTGCCGGAGGATGATGACGACAATGGCGAGAGCCTGGCCGAGCGCGACTACGGCCTGAGCGAGGCGCTGAATCTGCTCAAGGGGCTGAACATCTACAGCCAGCGCTGATCGGAGGTGGCCATGACGCAGGAAACACCGCGTGTCCTGGTGCCGCTGGCGGCCGGGGCCGAGGAGCTGGAGGCCGTCACCATCATCGACTTGTTGCGCCGCGCGCGCTTCGAGGTCACGGTCGCGGGGCTCGAACAGGGCCCCGTGCGCTGTTCCCGCGGGACGGTGATCCAGCCGGACGCCACGCTGGAAGCAGTTCAGGACGATGCCTTCGACCTGATCGTGCTGCCCGGTGGGCTGCCGGGCGCCGATCACCTGCGCGACGATCCACGGGTGCAGGCAATGCTGCGGGCACAGGCCGAGCGCGACGGCTGGCTGGGCGCGATCTGCGCCGGGCCCAAGGCGCTGGCGCAGGCGGGTGTGCTGGAAGGTCGCCGCGTGACCTCGTTTACCGGGGCACTGGACGAATCGGGTATCCCCTCTACCGGGGGGCTCGTGGAAGTCGACGAGCGCATCATCACCGGACGTGGTCCGGGGGCGGCGATGGACTTTGCCCTGACGCTGATCGAGCAGCTGGCCGGGCGCGAGGCCCGCGAGGCCGTCGAGGGGCCGTTGCTACGTCCTTAGCAAGGCAGACCTTTCCTGCTCCCCGTGCACGCCCTGCGCGGCTCCATCCAGCGTCCCTTTGCATCCTGGCATGAACCCGACGGCCCCAGTCGATTAGACTGTGCGGGTCTCGCGGTCGCCTGGCCGCGCCCAACGAACCCAACCCAAGGAGTCGTGACCGAATGGCAGGCCACAGCAAGTGGGCGAACATCCAGCATCGCAAGAACGCCCAGGACGCCAAGCGCGGCAAACTCTTTACCAAGCTGATCCGCGAGATCACCGTCGCTGCCCGGCAGGGCGGGTCCGACCCCGAGACCAATCCGCGCCTGCGCCTGGCGATCGACAAGGCGCTTGGCGCCAACATGACGCGGGATACCATCGAGCGCGCGGCCAAGCGCGGCGCCGGTGAGTCCGACGGGGCCGCGATGGAGGAGATTCGCTACGAGGGTTATGGCCCGGGCGGTGCGGCGATCCTGGTCGACTGCATGACCGACAATCGCAACCGGACAGTGGCCGAGGTCCGCCACGCCTTCTCCAAGATGGGTGGCAACCTGGGGACCGATGGCTCGGTGGCCTATCTGTTCCAGAACAAGGGCGTGGTCCGCTTTGCGCCCGGTCTGGACGACGAGACGGTCATGGAGGCCGCGCTGGAGGGCGGCGCCGAGGATGTGCAGGTCGAGGACGACGGCGCAATCGAGGTGATTACCGAGCCCGATGCCTATCAGGACGTGCGCCAGGCGCTGCTGGACCGCGGACTGGAGCCGGAGAGCTCCGAGGTCACCTGGCGCCCGGAGACCCTGTCGCCACTGGATGCGGAGACCGCCGAGTCCGTGCTGAAGCTCCTGGAGATGCTGGACGACCTGGACGACGTGCAGAACGTCTTTACCAACGCCGATTTCCCGGAAGGCGTGGGGCAGTGATGCCGCGCTGCTGCGCGCCGTAATCCGCGCCTCTCTGGACAAACAACGATGCGTATCCTTGGTATCGATCCCGGCTCGCGGATTACCGGCTTTGCGGTGATCGAGTATGCCAAAGGCCAGGGCCGTTCCCGCGGCCATGGCGTGATCCGGCCCAGATCCAAGGGGTTTCCCGAGCGCCTGGGCGAGATCTTTGCCGGTGTCGTTGAGGTGATCAGCGAACTCAAGCCCGACGTACTGGCGATCGAAACGGTGTTCGTCGCGCGCAATGCGCAGTCGGCGATCAAGCTGGGGCACGCCCGGGGGGCCGCCATCTGCGCGGCGACCCAGGCCGGGCTCCCGGTACATGAATATGCGCCGCGTGCGATCAAGATGGCGGTGGTCGGCGTGGGCAGCGCGGACAAGGAGCAGGTCCAGCACATGATGCAGCAACTGTTACGTCTGACCGAACCGGCCAGCAGCGATGCCGCCGATGCCCTGGCCGTCGCGCTGTGCCATGCCCATACCGCCCAGCACCAGGCGCGTCTGGCAGGGGCCGCCTCGGCCGTGATCGGGGGGCGCCCATGATTGCCCGGCTGGAGGGGACGCTGATCAGCCGCGAGGTGAATGGCGTGGTGATTGATGCGGGTGGCGTGGGCTACGAGGTCGAGGTTCCGCTCTCCACGCTGGCGGCCCTGCCGGAGCCGGGCGGCAGTGTCGTGCTGACCACGCACCTCGTGGTACGCGAGGATGCGCACCAGCTATTCGGGTTCATGCACAAGCGCGACCGCGATCTGTTCCGGCGTCTGATCCGGGTCAACGGGATCGGGGCCAAGCTCGCGCTGGCGATGCTCTCGACCTACGCGGGCGATGAACTGGCCGGCCTGATCAGCGGCGGTGACGTGACCGGACTGGCCAAGGTCCCGGGGATCGGCAAGCGCACGGCCGAACGGGTGGTGCTGGAGCTCGGCGAGCGACTGGCCGAGATGGGATTCGCGGCCACGCCGGGTGACGCCGGCGCAGGGATCGATGCCCCGGCCGCCGCGATGGACGGCGAGGCCCTGGCGGCGCTCGAGTCGCTGGGTTATCAGCGCGCCAGCGCGGAGAAGATGGTCGCCGCCGTGCGCGATCAGGCCGATTCGGTAGAGACGCTGGTGCGCCTGGCATTGCGCGCGACCGTCAGGCGCTGAGAATGCCGGCCCGGTATCGCCTGGGCCGGTCAGATACGGTCAGCAGGCGCCCCCCCTAGCAGTCGCCGATGCGCTGGCCTTCAACCGAGATTCGCACGGACATGGGACCCATCGGCGAGTCGATCTCGCTGCTCATCTCGCCCTCCGCTCGATCCCCCATGAACTGCATTGAGCCCTGCATGTCCATGCTGGTGCCGTCGGGATCGGTGCAGGTCATGGTGTAGTCCACACCGTCCGCGCGCATGTCCATGCTGTCCACGCTGCAGCCGTCCGGTGCCTCGATCATCTCCTCGCCGCGCGCGAGGTCGTCCTCGGTCACGCACTCGGTGTAGGTCTCGGTCTGCTCCGGCATCTGGTGCGCGCCGTCCATGGTGGTGGTGTTCGTGTACTCCCACTCGCCCGGCTGGATATTCGGTGTTTCGGCCTGGGCCACCAGTGGCAGGAACGCGAACGGGACGGCGGCCAGCAGGCTGTAAAGGCTGGAACGAGGCATCATGATGGGGCTCTCCCTGCGAAATGTGTGCGGTTCATGGTGCCTTGGCGCTTGCAGGGGAGCAAATTGGCGAATGTCTCTGATCGGTGGCATGTTGCGGTTGGGGGTCTCGGAGGGGATGCATGGCCATACCATTATGGGTGTTGGGCGGTGCGGGTGCCGTGGTGCTGGGCGGCGCCGTGCTGCTGGACGGGGATCCGCGCGATTTCCTGGCGGGCGGCGGGCATCCGGCCGCTCCCGGCTGTGCGATTCCGGTGGAGATGCATCTGGGCGAGATCGACCCGCGCTTCGAGCTGGAGCCCGACGAAGTGCGCCGCGCACTCGATGCCGCGGTGGCGATGTGGGAGACCCATACCGAAGAACGGCTGTTTACCGCCCGCGACGGTGAAGGGATGGCCGTGCGGCTGGTGTTCGACGAACGTCAGGCCGGCGCCATGGCGCGGGAGCGCTCGCGTGCGCAGCTGGATCAGGCACAGGCGGATATCGACGATGCCCGGGAGCGCCTGGACCGCCATCGCTCGGCGCTGAACGCCGACGTCGAGCTGTACGAACGCGGTGTGCGCGGGTTCGACGAGCGCCGCCGTGCGCACGAAGGCCGGGTCGCCGACTGGAATGCGGGGCGCGGGGAGCGCAGTGCGCAGGCCCGCGAGCGTCTGGAACGGGAAGCGCGAGAGCTGCGCGAGGAGCACGAACGACTGGAAGAGCGCCGCCGCGGGCTGGAGGATCGCCGGTCGGATCTGAACGCGGCCGGTCGCGACCTGGAACGCGAGATCGCCGCCTTCAATGAGCAGGTCGATCAGTTCAACCGGACAGCGGCCGCGGGCAGTGGTTTCGACATGGCGATCTACCATCAGCAGGGCAACCGTCGCAGCATCACGGTCTACAAGGCGAGCGACTTTGACGAGTTGCGCCTGACGCTGGCACACGAGCTGGGCCATGCCCTGGGGATCGGGCACGTCGATGACCCCGCCGCGGTCATGCACGCGGAGCTGGGCCCGGCGAACGCGGGCCGCGAGGACCTGGCTGCGGCGGATCGAGCGGCGCTGGTGGAGTCGTGCGGGGTGGAGCTGGTGACGCCGTGAAGGGCCGGGGCGCGATCCCTCGCCCCGGCAGGCATCAGAAGCGGTAGCGCAATCCCGCCGACAGGACGTGTACATCGCCCCGCGTGCGCCCGCGAGTCTCGGTGGTTACCCCGACATTGGCAAACTCCGATTCGAGCTCGATCGACTCGCTGCCAACGTCGATATAGGCATAGCCGAAGTCGAAACTGAAGCGATCGCTGGCGCGGTAGCTGGCGCCGACCGTGTACCAGGTGCGGTCGCCATCCGGTGTGCGCGTGCTGCGAAATCCGTCGCGGGTCGGTGTGCGGTCGTACTGGATTCCGGCGCGCAGCGTCCACTGCGGGTTGGCCTGATATTCTGCGCCCAGGGCGATCGCATAGCTGTCGCGATAGTTCTGATCCAGGGTCTGGATGGAACCGCCACCGCTGCCGCGAACATCGATCTCGTCGAAGTTCGACCAGCGAAACCAGGTGTACTGCACAAGCCCGGTCCAGCGGGCATCGAACTCGTGCGACAGGGCGACGCTCGCGATATCCGGCAGTTTCAGTTCGGCCTGCGCGGACATGGTGTTGGTATCCGCACCGGTCCCGGCCGGGGGCGTGATCGTTGCGGTGCCACGCAGGTTCTGGCTGACCCCGTGGCGGTAGTGCAGGCCCAGCCGGGTCGCGTCGGTCAGGTCGGCCTGCAGGCCCAGGTTGAAACCGACATCCCAGCTGTCGCCCTCCAGCTTGAATTCGCCATCGGTGTCCGGATCCGGCCCCGCGAGCGAGGGGATGGCGCTGCGCAGCGTGGCGTTCGCGTAGTGCAGGTCCAGGCCGCCGCCGATGGAGACGCGCTCGCTCAACTCGAAGGCCATCGACGGGTGCAGGTTGATCACCTTCAGGTCGGTCTCGGTGGAGTCGTAGCGGCCGAAGAAGTCGTCGTCGTAGTCGTTGGCCAGGCCATAGGGTGCGGTCAGCCCCACGCCCAGCCACAGGCGCTCGCCATAGCGCTCGGCCCAGTAGAGGTTCGGGACGGGGGTCGGCTCGTACGGGTTGCCGCCGTTGCCACCGTCGGTGGCCTGTTCGCCGAAGGCGCCGGTGGCCGAGGAGCCCCGGTCGCTCATGCGTGTGCGCGGCATCAGCAGGTGCACGTTGGCCTGAAACTCGCCGCTTTGCAGACGCGTCATGCCGGCCGGGTTGAAGTAGATGGTGCTGGCGTCATTGGCGGCGGCGGCCTCGCCGGCATAGGCTCGGCCAAGGCCGGTGACACCCTGTTCCTGGATGTAGAACCCCGCTGCGAGCAGGGTGGCCGGCGCGGCGAACACGGCGCCGGCGACGGCCACACTGAGCGCCAGTCGGCGCGTGGAATAGTGCGTCATGCGGTCCCCCGGGGTCTTGTTATGGTCGGGGCAGGGCGTGCCCCCCGTCCCGGGGTGACCGCCTGCTCCCGGTCCGGACCCTACCGGGTCGGACGATATGCGCCAACCTTTTTTCGGGGTGTGAGCATTGGAAAAGTCATACGCTGGGGGATGACTGCGGGGGAGTCAGACCAGTAGGGCAAGCCCCACGACCGCGGCGGTGACGCCCCCGATCAGCAGGGCAAGCGTGCGCCGGGTGAAGCGGCCAAGGAACAGACGCGCCGCCCGTTCACGCAGGCCGAAGCTGTCCTGCAGCCCGACGATGGCCGCGATCAGGCCACCGACCAGCAGGACAATGCCGAGGATCTGGATCATCGCGTCTCCCTCCATGCGGTTCGTTTACCACTTGCGTGGTGCGATCAGGCGCAGCAGCGCCAGCAGCAGAATCGCCCCCACCGTGGCCGCCACCAGGGTCCCGATCAGGCCGGCCGTCGGTACCCCCAGCTGGGTGAACAGCCAGCCACCCAGCACCGCCCCAATGACCCCGATCACGATATTCAGGAGGATGCCCTGGCCGGCGCCGTGGACCAGCAAACCCGCGAGCCAGCCGGCGATGCCGCCGACCAGCAGCAGCAATAACAGTGATTCAACGGGCATTGAGTACTCCTTTGCTCTCTTGTCTGATGGATGACGGGGACGGGCGTTCCGTGCGGCCCGGATTCAGCCGACGGTGGCATAGCGCGTGGCGCTGCCCAGCCAGCGTTCGATCAGGGCCGCGGCGCGCGGCGGGTCCTCGCGCACCCGCAGGGCCAGCTCCGTGGCCTCCTCCAGCAGGTCCTGATCGCGTGACCAGTCGGCCACGCGGAAGCTGCGGTCGCCCGTCTGGCGTGTGCCCAGAAGCTCGCCGGGGCCGCGCAGCCGCAGGTCGACCTCCGCGATCTCGAAGCCGTCGTCGGTGCGGCGCATCGCCTCGAGGCGCTCGCGGGCGGTCTCGCCAAGCGGCGGGCGGTAGAGCAGCACGCAGGCGGAGGCGGTGTTGCCGCGCCCGACACGTCCACGCAACTGGTGCAGCTGCGACAGCCCCATGCGTTCGGCGTTCTCGATGATCATCAGGCTGGCGTTGGGGACATCCACGCCGACCTCGATCACCGTGGTCGCGACCAGCAGATCGAGCGCGCCGGCGCGGAAGCGTTCCATCACCGTATCGCGCTCGGGCCCCTTCATGCGCCCATGGGCCAGCCCGATGTTCAGCTCCGGCAGCGCTTCGCGCAGGCGTTCGGCGGTCGCCTCCGCGGACTCTGCCTCCAGTTGTTCCGATTCCTCCACCAGCGGGCATACCCAGTAGGCCTGGGTGCCGGAGCCGCAGGCGGCACGGATGCGCTCGATCACCTCGTCGCGGCGCTCGTGGCTGATCAGTGCGGTGCGCACGGGTGTGCGCCCCGGTGGACGCTCGTCGATGACCGAGCTGTCCAGATCGGCGTACAGGGCCATGGCCAGGGTGCGCGGGATCGGGGTCGCGGTCATAATCAGTTGATGCGGCGTCTGGCCGTTGCCCTTGTCGCGCAGGGCCATGCGCTGGTGCACGCCAAAGCGGTGCTGTTCGTCAATGATCGCCAGCCCCAGGCGCTGGAAGCGGACCTCCTCCTGGAACAGGGCGTGGGTGCCGATCGCGACCTGGCGCTGACCACTGGCCAGTTCCGAAAGCAACTGGCTCCGCTCGCTGGCGCCCTGGCGTCCGCCCAGCCACGCCACCGACACGCCCAGCGGTTCCAGCCACATGGCGAGATTGCGCCCATGCTGACGGGCGAGCAGCTCGGTGGGGGCCATGAATGCCACCTGATGGCCCGCCTCCACCGCCGCCAGGGCGGCCGCGACTGCGACCAGGGTCTTGCCGGAGCCGACGTCGCCTTGCACCAGCCGGTTCATCGGAGCCGGGCGGGCCAGGTCCTCGCGCACCTCGTGGATCACGCGGTCCTGTGCGCCGGTGGGCTCGAACGGGAGCTGGTCGCGCAGTTGTCGCCACAGTGCGCCCTCGGGGCGGATGACCGGCGCGCGGCGCGTATCCTGCGGGGCGCGGCTTTGTTCCATGCGGGCGAGCTGGTGGGCGGTCAACTCCTCCAGGGCCAGGCGGGTGCGTGCGGGCCCGCGCTGCTCGGCGGTGTCCAGTGCATCCAGGGCCTCGGCCCGCGCCGGCGGGTGGTGCAGCTGCTGCAGGGCCGTGTGCAGCCCGGGCAGCTGGCGCTGGTTCAGCTCCGGGAGCAGGTCGGGCAGCTGCCCGGTCGTCGGCAGGACCTCGGTTACCAGCTGGCGCAGGAGCTTCTGCGAGATGCCCTCGGTGGTGGGATAGATCGGAGTGAGGTGGGGCTCCAGCACGGGTGGTTTCGTGCCCACCACCTGGAGTTCCGGGTGCACGCACTCCATTGCGCCGGGCATACCGCGGGGCTCGCCAAAGGCGCGAATGCGCGTGCCCGGGCTCAGGCGGCGTTGCTGACCACTGCCGAAATGGAAGAATCGCAGCAGGATGGACGCGCCGTCCTCTTCCAGCGTGACCACCAGCATGCGTCGGCGGCGATGGACGACCTCGGCATGGGTAACCCGGCCCTCGAACAGGGCGGGGAGTCCCGGGCGCAGGGCGCGGATCGGGGTCAGCCGGGTACGGTCCTCGAAGCGCAGCGGCAGGTGCAGGAGGAGGTCGCGGGCCTGTTCCAGGCCCAGGCGGGCCAGACGCTCGGCCACTGCGGGGCCGACGCCCTTGAACCCCGTCAGCGGTGCCTGAAGGTCCACCGCGGTCGCCGCGCGCGGATCAGCCGCGCGGGCACCAGGCGATGGCGTCCATCTCCACCTGCGCACCCTTGGGCAGGGCGGCTACGCCGATTGCGGCGCGGGCCGGGTACGGCTCGGCGAAGACCTCGCTCATGATCTTGTTGACCAGCGGGAAGTGGGTCAGGTCGATCAGGAAGATGTTCAGCTTGGCGATGTCGGAGAAATCCGCACCGGCGGCCTCCAGCACGGCCTTCAGGTTGTCGAACACGCGGCGGATCTGGTCTTCGATGCCGCCGTCGACCAGCTCCATCGTGGCCGGGTCCAGCGGGATCTGGCCGGACAGGTACAGGGTGTCGCCGGCACGCACGGCCTGGGAGTAGGGGCCGATCGCGGCCGGGGCATTTTCGGTCTGGATGATTTCGCGCGACATGCGGGCTCCTTGGCTCGGGTCGGTGATTCGGGATGCGGGCACCTTACCGCATTCGTCGAGCGGTGGGATCGCCGGGGCAATGCATCTACAAGAGAACGAGATTGTCGCGGTGAATGAGCTCGGGTTCCAGGAGGTAGCCAAGCTCCGCCTCGACATGGTCCGCGCGCAGGCCGCGGATGCGTTCCACCTCGCTGGAGGCGTAGTTGGTCAGCCCGCGCGCGACCGGGCGGCCGTCCGGGTCGACGCAGGTCACGACCTCGCCGCGGCGAAAGTCGCCGCGCAGGCCCACCACGCCCACCGGCAGCAGGCTGCGGCCCGACTCGCGCAGTACGCGTGCTGCGCCGGCATCCAGCAGGAGTTCGCCGCGCGAATGCAGCTGGTCGGCCAGCCAGCGCTTGCGCGCGGCCAGCGGCTCGCGGTCGGGCTTTAGCCAGGTGCCCAGGCGCTCGTTCTTCAGCACGCGGCCGATCACCTGGGCCTCGCGCCCGGAGGCGATCACGGTATGCGTGCCGGAGCGCGCGGCGCGCTCCGCGGCCTTGAGCTTGGTGGCCATGCCGCCGCGCCCCAGGCGCCCGAAATCGGCAGCCACGAAGCGGTGCAGTTCGGTATCCGTGGCGCGGCCCTCGTGGATCAGCTCTGCGTCGGCGTGCTGGCGCGGATCACGGTCGAACAGGCCGTCCTGGTCGGTCAGGATCAGCAGCAGGTCTGCGACCACGAGGTTGGCGACCAGGGCCGCCAGGGTGTCGTTGTCCCCCAGCCGAATCTCCTCGTAGGCGACCGTGTCGTTCTCGTTCACCACGGGGATGGTCCCCATCTCCAGCAGGGCCTGCATGGTCGAACGGGCATTCAGGTAGCGCGAGCGATCGGCGAGGTCGTCATGCGTCAGCAGGACCTGTGCCGCGTGCAGGTCGTGGCTTGCGAACTCCCGCTCGTAGGCCTGCACCAGACCCATCTGCCCCACGGCCGCGGCGGCCTGCAGGCGATGCAGCTGGTGCGGGCGCTCGTTCATCCCGAGCCGGCGCATGCCCTCGGCCACGGCGCCACTGGAGACCAGGATGACCTCCAGCCCCTTGCGCCGCAGCGCGGCGATCTGGTGAGCCCAGGATTCCAGCGCCGGGCGATCCAGGCCCGCGCCATCGGCGGTGATCAGCGCGGAGCCGATCTTGACCACCACGCGGCGGATGGCCGGGAGTTCGCGCAGGGCGCGGGTGTTCACGCGCGATCCTCCCCGGCCTCGCCGGTCGCCGTGGGGGCCGTAGCGGGCTCCTGGTTGGCCGCTTCGATGTGGCGCATGACGGCCTGCATCAGCGCGTCCACCCCGTCGCCGGTGGCGGCGGAGATGGTGAATACCGGGCGCTGGTCGCCCGCCACCTCGCGCACCCTCGCGATCAGGTCCTCGAGGGCCTCGGCGTCCAGCAGTTCCTTCTTGTTCAGCACGATCCAGCGCGGACGACCGGCCAGTTCGTCGCTGTGGCGTTCGAGCTCGCCCAGCGCGGTTTGCATGTCTGCGACCGGATCGGCCTCGGGGTCGGGCGGGGCCACGTCGACCACGTGCAGGAGCAAACGGGTGCGCGCCAGGTGCTTGAGAAAGCGGGTGCCTAGCCCGGCGCCCTCTGCCGCGCCCTCGATCAGGCCGGGGATATCGGCCATCACGAAACTCTGGTTCGGTCCGATGCGCACCACGCCCAGCTGCGGGATCAGGGTGGTGAACGGGTAATCCGCGATCTTCGGGCGTGCGGCCGAGGCGCGCGAGAGCAGGGTGGACTTGCCGGCATTCGGCAGGCCCAGGAGCCCCACGTCAGCCAGTACCATCAGCTCAAGCGCCAGCTTTCGCAGCTCGCCCGGCGTGCCGGGCTTGCTCTGGCGCGGGGCCTGATTGGTAGAGGACTTGTAGCGGGTGTTGCCGAGCCCGTGAAAGCCGCCCTGGGCGACCAGCAGGCGCTCGCCGTCGCGGGTGATATCGCCCAGGACCTCGTCGGTATCGGCGTCACGGACCTGGGTGCCGACCGGGACCGGGATCTCCAGGTCCGCGCCGGAGGCACCGGTGCGCTGGCGCCCCATGCCGTTCTCGCCACGCTGGGCGTCGAAGCGGCGCTGGTAGCGGAAGTCGGCCAGGGTGTTGAGCCCCTCGTCGCCGACCAGCCACACAGAGCCGCCATCGCCCCCGTCACCGCCGTCCGGCCCGCCAAACGGGATGAACTTCTCGCGGCGAAAGCTCACGCAGCCGTTCCCGCCGTCGCCGGCCTTCACGGTAATGGTTGCCTCGTCGATGAACTTCATGCCGCTTCTTCCTGGTTCCCGTTCTTGATGCGCACAATAAAAAAGCCCCGCGGAACGGGGCTTTTGGCGCTACCAGTGGCGTGTCCGCTTACTGCTGCGGCTGCACGCTCACAAAGCGCCGGTTGTTCGGCCCACCGACCTTGAACACGACCTGGCCGTCCACCTTCGCGAACAGCGTGTGGTCCTTGCCACAACCCACGTTCTCGCCGGGATGATACTGCGTCCCGCGCTGACGGACGAGGATGTTGCCGGCGCGCACGACCTGGCCGCCAAAGCGCTTTACGCCCAGGCGTTTGCTCTCGGAATCGCGCCCGTTGCGGGTACTCCCGCCTGCCTTTTTATGTGCCATGGATTCGTTCTCCTGAAAAAGTGCGCCGGCGCGTCAGCCGGCGATGCCGGTAATGCGCACGGTGGTGTAGTGCTGGCGGTGCCCCATCTGCTTCTGCGAATGCTTGCGGCGCCGGAATTTCATGATGTGGACCTTCTTGGCACGGCCATGGTCCTCGACCTTCGCGGTCACCTTGCCGCCGTCGACCAGCGGGGCCCCGACGCGAACATCGTCGCCCGAACCGACCATCAGCACCTGGTCGAACTCGACCTCGGAGCCGGCTTCGGCCTCAAGCTTTTCGATGCGGATCACGTCACCTTCGGCGACGCGGTACTGTTTACCACCTGTTGCGATGATCGCGTACATTTCCCTGGGACTCCGTTGCGATACCTGTGTGGACCGGCCCGTAAAGTCTGGAACTGAAGACCGGTCTCGCGAAAGGGCGGAAATGCTAGCAGCGAGTCGCGTTCGGGTCAATGCCATTCGGCGGTGCGCGCTTGACACCCCACCGGGGCCTTCCTAGCATGCCAGCGCCTACCAACTTCCTCATACTGGCGCGCCTACCCGCATGTCCATCAACGCAATCCGAGAGCTGGCTGCAGACGACATGCAGGCGGTCGACCAGTGCATCCGTGACCGGCTCAGTTCGCCGGTGGTGCTGATCAACCAGCTGGGTCACTACATTATCCACTCCGGGGGCAAGCGCCTGCGGCCCCTGCTGGCGACCCTGTCGGCGCGCGCCTGCGCGGTCGAGGGCGAGGAGCCGGTGGTGCTGGCTGCGGTGGTGGAGTTTATCCACACCGCGACCCTGCTGCATGACGATGTGGTCGATGCCTCCGAGATGCGCCGGGGCAACGAGACCGCGAACCACATCTTTGGCAACGAGGCCGCGGTGCTGGTCGGCGATTTTCTCTACTCGCGCGCGTTCGAAATGATGGTCGAGGTCGGTTCGATGCGGGTGATGGAGATCCTGGCCCACGCGACCAACGTGATCGCCGAGGGCGAGGTGATGCAGTTGATGAACTGCCACGATGCCGATGTCGACGAGGCCCGCTACATGAACGTGATCCAGTCGAAGACGGCCAAGCTGTTCGAGGCCGCCTGCCAGCTGGGCGCCATCCTGGGCGAGCGTCCGCGGGCCGAGGAAGAGTCGCTCGCGCGCTATGGCATGCATCTGGGCACCGCCTTCCAGCTGATCGACGATGTGCTCGACTACTCTTCCGACGATGCCGTGACCGGCAAGCGCATGGGCGATGACCTGGCCGAGGGCAAGCCGACCCTGCCGCTGATTCAGGCGATCCGGGTCGGTACGCCGGAGCAGCAGACCATTGTGCGCCAGGCGATCGAGGACGGCGGGCGCGAACAGGTGGATGCAGTGCTCGAGGTTGTCCACGCCACCGGGGCCCTGGACTACGCCCGCGAACGCGCGGCCGCGGAGACCGAGGCAGCGATTGCCGCGGTGTCCGTGCTCCCCGAGTCGCCACACCGCCAGGCCCTGATCGACCTCGCGCGCTTCGCGGTGGGCCGCGATCACTGACCGGGCGCGGCCGCGGGTCGGTGCACTCGCGGCCGCGCAAGCGCATCGGGCGTTGCCCGGATCACGTATTCCGTTGGCCGAGGGCATGGACACGCCCGGAGTGGCTCGGCATAATAGCGGGCTCGGTTCGGAGTGTAGCTCAGCTTGGTAGAGCACTGCCTTCGGGAGGCAGGGGTCGAAGGTTCGAATCCTTTCACTCCGACCAACTCTATTTCCCTGGTGTGCCGGGTCGTATCTGGCCGGCAGCCAGCCGATGATTCCATTCCTGTTCTGCTCCTGCGGACGCGTTCATGACCGCCACTTCCCAGGCCGTTCGCGGCACCCTCTACATCGTTTCCGCGCCATCGGGCGCAGGCAAGACCAGCCTGGTCGCCGCTTTGCTGGAGCGGGTGGAGCAGGTCGAGGTCTCGGTCTCGCATACGACGCGCAAGCCGCGCGCTGGCGAGGTTGACGGCGAGCACTATCACTTCGTCTCGGCCGAGGAATTCCTCGGCATGATCGAGGACGGCCAGCTGCTGGAACACGCGAAGGTGTTCGACAACTTCTATGGCACCGCACGCGCCAGCGTCGAAGAGCGCCTGGATGCCGGCATGGACGTGATCCTGGAGATCGACTGGCAGGGTGCGCGTCAGGTGCGTGCGGCGGTGCCGGATGCGCATTCGATCTTCATTCTGCCGCCGTCGCGCGACGAGCTGGAACGCCGCCTGCGCGGACGCGGGCAGGACAGCGAAGAGGTTATCCAGCGGCGCCTGCGCGACGCGGAGTCTGATTGCACGCATTTCCGCGAATATGACTACACGGTCGTCAACTCGGATTTCGAGCGGGCGGTCAGTGATCTGGCCAGCATCTTCCGTTCCAACCGTCTGCGCACGGTAGAGCAGGAGATACGCTCCGCATCGACGATACGGAATCTGTTGGCGAGCACGCCGGGCACGGCGTAACATGCAGTATTAACGACTCATAACCGGAGTACCCATGGCACGCGTCACCGTCGAGGACTGCCTCGAAAAAGTGGACAATCGCTTCGAACTGGTGCTGATGGCGGCCCGCCGGGCCCGTCACATCGCACACGGCAAGGAGCCCCGTGTATCCGAGGACAACGACAAGCCCACGGTCATCGCCCTGCGCGAGATCGCCGAGGGGCTGGTCGGCACCGAGGTGTTCGACGAGCACGATGAACGGCCCCAGAACCAGATGCTGGACTTCAGCACGATCCGCCATCTGGAGCAGCTGGAAGCCGACGAACGCTAGGGGTCGATAACTCATGGCCGCTGGGCAGCCAGCCGCGCCCGGGGCCGCATCGCCGGTTCCCGGTGACTCGACCCGATTCCTGATCAGCGATCTGTGTTCCGAGCTCGAGTCCTATCTCGAGCCGGACGAAGTCGAGGAGGTCTATCGCGCCTATCTGCTGGGCGCGGAGGCCCACGAAGGCCAGACCCGCAAGACCGGCGAGCCGTATATCTACCACCCGCTGGCCGTGGCCCGGACCATGGCCGAGATGCGGATGGACCACAAGGCCATCTGCGCCGCGATCCTCCATGACGTCATGGAGGACACCGCCACCAGCAAGGACCGCATCCACGCCGAGTTCGGCGAGGAAGTGGCCGAGCTGGTCGATGGTGTCTCCAAGCTGACCCACCTGCAGTTCCAGTCCAAGGCCGAGGCGCAGGCGGAGAACTTCCGCAAGATGATGCTGGCGATCACCCGCGACATCCGGGTGATCCTGATCAAGCTGGCCGACCGCCTGCACAATATGCGCACCCTGGGCGTGATGCGCCCGGACAAGCGCCGCCGCATCGCCAAGGAAACCCTGGAGATCTACGCGCCGATCGCCCAGCGCCTGGGGATGAACGCGATCCGCCGCGAGCTGGAGCAGCTCGGCTTTTCCGCCAAGCATCCCTGGCGCGCCGCCGTGCTGGAGCGCGCCGTGCAGCGGGCCGGGGGCAACCGGCGCGAGCCGATGAAGAACATCGAGCAGGCCATCTGCTCGCGCATGGAGGCGGCGGGGATCGTCGGGCGCATCTCCGGGCGCGAAAAGAGCCTGTACAGCATCTATCGCAAGATGCGCGACAAGCACCACTCGTTCGAGGAGGTGTTCGACGTCTTCGCCATCCGCATCATCGTCGACGATGTCGACACCTGCTATCGCTCGCTGGGCGTGGTGCACAACCTCTACAAGCCGGTGCCGGGGCGCTTCAAGGACTACATCGCGATCCCCAAGTCGAACGGCTACCAGTCGCTGCATACCATCCTGTTCGGGCCGCAGGCCATCCCGATCGAGGTGCAGATCCGCTCCACCGAGATGGATCGCGTGGCCGAGAGCGGGATCGCCGCGCACTGGCAGTACAAGGCCGGGGGCGAGTCCGCGCGAACCGCGCAGAGCCGGGCCCGCGAGTGGCTTAAGGATGTGCTGGAGATCCAGAACAGCGTCGGCAACTCCATTGAGTTCCTGGAGAACGTGAAGGTCGATCTGTTCCCGGACGAGGTCTACACCTTCACCCCCGGGGGCGACATTCTGGTTCTACCGCGCGATGCGACCCCGATCGACTTCGCATATGCGGTGCATTCCGATGTCGGCAACCGCTGCGTGGCCGCGAAGATCGATCGCCAGCTGGCGCCGCTTTCGGTACGCCTTCAGAGTGGACAGACGGTCGAGATTGTCACCGCGCCTGGCGCGCGCCCCAACCCTGCCTGGCTGTCCTTCGTCGTCACCGGAAAGGCCCGCTCTGGTATCCGGCATTGCCTGAAGTCGATGCAGTCGGATGAGGCCCGGGCCCTCGGCGAGCGCCTGTTGGAGAAGGCCCTGAGCGCGCTGGACGCTACGCTCAAGCAGATCTCGCCGGCGCGTCTGGATCAGCTGCTGGACGCGATGCAGCTACAGGACCTGGACAGCCTGCTGGTGGATATTGGGCTGGGCAACCGCATGGCCTCGCTGGTCGCGCGCCAGATGGTGGGCAAGGAAAGCGCGGACGCCGACAACACGACTCAGACTACCCTGGCGGTCAAGGGTACCGAGGGTCTGGTGCTGAACTACGCCCGCTGCTGCCACCCGATCCCGGGTGACCCGATTATCGGCCAGTTGAGCGCGGGGCGTGGGCTGGTCGTGCACCGGGAGAGCTGCCGCAACGTGCTGCACGAGAGCCGCGACCGGGCGGACAAGACGATCGCGCTCGAGTGGTCGCACGAGCCGGAACTGCAATTCACCGCGGCGGTGCGCACCCGCACCGCCAACCGGCGCGGTGCGTTGGCCGACATGGCGGCCGTGATCGCCGATCACGGCTCGAATATCGAGCACATCTCGTTCAACGAGCAGGATGGCCACTCCACCGCGATGACCTTCCTGTTGACCGTCAGTGATCGTCAGCACCTGGCCCAGATCATGCGCGGCCTGCGGCGTCTGCCGGATGTGCTGCGGATCGCGCGTCAGCGCGGCTAGTTAGCGTTTCCCGGGCGTGCGCGGCTCGCTACCGTTGGCAGGTCGGGCAGTACGCCGAGGCGCGCTGCCCGATGCGCCGGTTGCGCAGCGGTGTCGCACACTCCAGGCACGGCTCTCCGGCGCGCCCGTAGACCCGCAGTGATTGGCGAAAATACCCGTGTGTCCCGTCCTCGCGCAGGAAGTCGCGCAGGGTTGTGCCGCCCTGTTCGATCGCCGCGCCCAGCACGGTGCGGATGAATCCGGCCAGTCGTTCGTATTCCGCCCGGGTTACGCGCCCGGCGGCCCGCCCCGGACGGATCCCGGCCAGGAAGAGCGCCTCGGTCGCATAGATATTGCCCACCCCGACCACGATATCCTGATCCATGATGAAGGCCTTGACCGGGCCCCGGCGCCCGCGGCTGCGGTGGAACAGGTAGTCGCCGTTGAATGTGGCATCGAGTGGTTCCGGCCCCAGGGCGGCCAGCAGAGGGTGCACCTCACCGGTCTCCGGCAGCGGCAGACAGCACCCGAAGCGGCGAGGATCGTGAAAGCGCACCTGCGAGCCATTCGTCAGATGCAGGATCAGGTGATCGTGCGTGCGCAGCGGGACGTCGGGCGTGCAGTGGCGCAGCGAGCCGGACATACCGAGATGCAATAGTGCCCCGCCACGGTCGGTGTCCAGCAGCAGGTATTTGGCTCGTCGCGCCAATGTCGTGATGCGGGCCCCGGCCAGACGCCCGGGCAGCTCCTCCGGCACCGGCCAGCGCAGGCGTCCATTGCGTACCTCGAGCCGTTCGATGGTCTGGCCTTCAAGAAGAGGTGACAGGCCCCGCCGGGTGGTCTCGACCTCGGGGAGCTCAGGCATGAACGCCCTCGATTTCCAGCAGGAGTTCTGGCCGGCAGATGTCGCCCCGGGCCCACTGGATGACGGGGCCCGGCTTCATTGCCTTGTAGTGGTCGGCGATCACCCCTGCAACGGCGGTGCGATCTTTGGGACGCCGCAGGTAGACCCGCAACCACGCGGGGCCGGGGAGTTCGCGCCCTGCCGTGTCGTGCAGGGCCTGGAGGTTGGTTACCGTCTCGCGCGCCTGGGCCACCACATCGTCCGGGTGGCGGCTTTCGTGACCGACGATACTGGCCGTGCCGGAGACCATCAGCATGGGCCCGGTCGCGGTCAGCAGCAGCGTGGCGCGCGCGAAGGCCGGGCTTCTCGGGCTGTAGCGTTCGGGGTAGTGGTAGGCGCTGACCTGGCGCGGATTTTCGATCGCACGGGCCGGGGCACGGGTGGCAAGCAGGTAGACGAACAGGCCCGGTTGCCGGGTGCCGATTGCGGTGGCTGCAGGCATGCTGCCCAGCGGGACTTCGAGCGCCCCCAGCGCCTCGGCGCGCCCGATACAGAAGGCCTGGTAGCGTTCCTGGCCCTGTTCGTCACCGTGGATGTCGGAAAAATAGTTCCAGATGCGTGCCGGGTGCTCGAAGCCGCGTTCCCTGCAGGCGTTCAGGAGCTGACGGTAGGCCTGCTCGGTTTGTTCGCGCAAAGGTCGGTCCGGGCCCTGCCAGGCGGCGAACAGAACATCATCGAACTCCAGCAGATGCAGGGGCGTGGCGTTCGTGGAACGTGCTGGGCCGTTTCCACACCAGCTCTCGATATAGAGATCCGGGGCCAGGGCCTCGAGGCCGGGGGCGACCTCGATCCGGCCGGCCCCGGCCTGGATCCCCACGGGGGCATCCAGTCGCACGTGGAGGCCGTCCTGGAGCGTCGTCCCGGGCGAGACGAGTCGGTTGTACAGGTGGGGTGCCATCAGTCAGGTCCTGGACAGCGCGTCGAGTATGTCCTCGGTCCAGCGTACCGATTCCAGGTAGAGCCGGCTGGCAACCTGTGGCGCCACCGGGGATTCGCCGGCGGGGGGCGGGCTTGCCGGTCCCTCGAACGCCTCGATGGTCTCCAGCCAGGGGGCGAGCGGGCCTTTGTGTTCGATCAGCGCCTGTTCCGTCTCTGGCACCAGATGCAGTTCGTTCAGGATGCGACGCAGCGGGATGCCCAGTACGCGGTCCAATCCCGAGAGCATCCCCAGCGAGAAGTGGCACTCGCACTCCGGGGCTGTCAGGTTGCACGCCCGGGCGAGCAGCATCCCCATGCGGGCGCGGATCATGACCTGTTCGACCGCGGCCGAGGGTCCGGCCGCATTGTTGAGCACCAGCAGCATCCCGATGCGGCGGATTCGCCCCTGTCCCAGACGCTCGATCGCCGAAGCCAGATCGACCGTGGGCTGTTCCGCGCGGTACGCGGGGCTGTTGGCGATGCGCAGGATCTGGGCGGCTAGATCGGGTTCAGCGCCAATGAGACGTTCCAGTTCCGACGGTTCGGGATCGCGGTCCTGCAGTGTCTTCAGCAGCTTCAACAGCGCGACTTCCAGGCTCTCCAGGCGCTGGCCTTCGATCACGTGCGGGTGTGACAGGTGGTAGCCCTGGAAGTAGCGAAAACCCAGTTGCTGGCAGTGGTGGTAGCACTCGGCGGTTTCGACCTTCTCTGCCAGCAGCTCTACGCCGAATGCGCGCAGCGTCTCGACCTCGCGCGCCAGTGCCTCGGTGGACAAAACCAGCACATCGAGCTTGACGATGTCTGCCAGTGCCACCAGCGGCGAGTGGTGGATCTGAAACTGGTAGTCATCCAGCGCGATGCGAAAACCGCGTTGCTTCAGCCTTTGTACCGCGGCGACGACCTCGGAATCGATCTCGATGTCCTCGAGGATCTCCAGGACCACCTGTTCGGGCGGCAGGCTGGTAATGATGTCGTCGTCGAGAAAGGACCGCGTCAGGTTGACGAAGGCCAGATGCGGACCGACCAGATGGGTCAGGCCGATATCCACGAACGCGCTTCGCAGCAGGTCCGAGGTGGCCTCGTCGCCATTGGTCACCGCCGCTTCGCTACGGTGGCCGGCGCGAAACAGGAGTTCGAAGCCGACCAGGTGCTCGTGCGCATCGAAGATGGGTTGCCGGCCGACAAAAATAGGGTGCATGCTTGCGCTTTGCCAGTTGATGAACGAGGCGGCCCGATCTGCGCGCGGCCGGCCCGGGAGAGAGCGAACACATCATGGAGTCGATTGATGCGCCGTTTGGTGAGGTCGTGGAGTTGCGGCAGATCCTGCACGACTCGGGAGTCCCTCTCCTGAGGGTTATTATCCGCGATGGCGGCCGTTACACCAAGATCGAACTGGATCCGGCAACCGCCCATCAGTGGGGACGCATGATGATGCGCTGGGCAGAGACGGCGGCACAGCAGGGAGCGGCCGGGGAAGGATAGGCTCCGAATGAGTGGTGCCCGTGATGGTGCGCCCACTCGAGGCCACAGGAAATAAAAAAGCCCGGCCAAGCCGGGCTTATAGCTCTGCCATCAGGCGCTCTCGCGCCGGGCAGGGATTACTTGATCTTGGCTTCCTTGTACATCACGTGCTTGCGGATAACGGGATCGAACTTCTTGATCTCCATCTTTTCGGGCATGTTCCGCTTGTTCTTCGACGTGGTGTAGAAGTGACCGGTGCCGGCGGAGGACACCAGGCGGATCTTGTCGCGTGCGCTCTTCGCTGCCATGGGTAGCTCCTTACACCTTTTCGCCGCGTGCGCGGCAGTCCGCGAGCACCGCATCGATGCCCAGCTTGTCGATGATCCGCATGCCCTTGCTGCTCACGCGCAGCCGCACGAAGCGGTTCTCGCTCTCCACCCAGAAGCGGTGGGTGTGCAGATTGGGCAGGAAACGCCGCCGCGTCTTGCGGTGGGCGTGGGATACGTTGTTACCAGTCGCCGGGCGCTTGCCGGTCACCTGACATACTCGGGCCATCTCGGGGACTCCGGAAATTGGGTCTAGCAAAAGACGGCGGATCTTAGCCCAGTCGGCGGCCGGGCGCAAGATCATCACGGATCGTCCTGCTCCAGTGCGCACTCGCGCCGCAACGAGGGCTCGACCGTCTGATGGCGTGCCCATTGCAGTGCCTCGCCGAAGGGCATGGGGCGGGCGACCCCGAAGCCCTGGACGGCGTCGCAGCCCAGTTCGCGCAGCATGGCGAGGGTCTGGCTGTCTTCCGCGCCTTCGGCAATCACCTTCAGGCCAAGGTCGTGTGCGAGGCCCACGGCCGCGCGGGTGATCTGCTCGTCCACCCTCTGAGTGGCCATGTGGGAGACGAAGGTTTGATCGACCTTGAGGGTCGTCACCGGGAGTCGCCTCAGGTAGGCAAGAGAGGAATATCCGGTGCCGAAGTCGTCGATGGAGAGTGCGAGCCCGCGCTCTGTCAGACGCCGCAGGGCCTCGATGACTTGATCAGGATCGGCCATCAGGGCCGTCTCGGTGAACTCGATTTCCAGCGCGCAGGGCGGGAGACCGGCGGCTTCTATGCGCTCGATAATGGTTTGTGCAAAGTCGGGATCGAGGAAGTTGCGCGCCGAGACATTGATACTGACCGGGGCCTGGATGCCTTGCTCGCGCAGCACGAGGAGGTCGGCGATCGCCAGGTCCAGCACCTTGAGCGTCAGGGCGTGGATGAGCCCGGTGCGTTCGGCTTGTGCAATGAACCGGTCCGGCGGTACCTGTCCTCGGTGCGGGTGCTGCCAGCGTAACAGGGCCTCGAAGCCGCACAATTCGCCACGCCGCAGGGTCACCTTGGGCTGGTAGTACAGCTGGAACTGGTCGTCCTCCAGGGCGCTTTGCAGCTCGCCCAGAAGCTCCACGGTCTGGCGGCCGGCGTCGTTGCTGCGTCGGTCGTAGGTGCGGTAGCGCCGGCCCGACTGACTGGCCTCGTGCATCGCCATCCAGGCCTTGGTCAGCAGGCTTTGCGGGTCGTCCTGTTCGTGGAACGGAAAAGAGGACACCCCGGCGTGGGCCCCGACGTAAACCGGCAGCCCGAGCACCTCGAACGGCGCCTGCAACTCTTCCACGGCCTCCTGTGTGGTGGCCAGGCACTCCTGGCGGCTGCGGTGGGGCAGCAGCAGGGCGAAGTGGTCGTCGTGGATATGGTAGACGAGCGTGTCCGGACTCCCGGCGACGGCCTGAAGTCGTTCGGCAATCCCCATCAGCAGGGGTCTCTCCGCGGCGAAGCCCAGGGCGCTGATCGTGTCCGCATAATTGTCCATTTGCAGGCTGAGCACGAATACCCGGGTCGCGGGCTGCTCCGAGCCCTCCGCCTGGGCCATCAAATGGCGAATATGCAGTTCCAGTGACTCGCGATTGGGCAGGCCGGTCACGGGGTTGTGGTAGGCCTGATCGAACAGCCGCGCTGCGTGCTGGCGCAGCTGGGAGAACAGCCAGCCGCTGAACCCGCCCAGCACCAGATAGATCCCTGCCCGCGTTGCCCAGTTGAGGGTCGGCTGTGCAATACCTTCGTCCACGTTCAGGGGCATGAGAGGCCCCAGCAGAAGCCCGGCGAGCAGGCCGAAGGCCAGTCCGCCCCACAGGCCCATCAGGGCGGCGCCCAGCAGTACCGGGATCAGGATGAAGTTGAGATAGGCCGTGCTGGTGCCGCCAGTCTGATAGACCAGCAGTGTGATGCCGGCCATCAGGATCAGGACCAGGCCCACGCCGGTCAGGCGCCAGGCGCCGGTTACCCCGAGCCAGGATTCGGGACGCCAGGGTCGGTCAAACTCCGAAAGCTGCTCCATGCGCGTTCCTTGCTGGAATGAGTTTTGTCAGCCTGTCCCTCTTTAAAAATTGATTCCCGTGAGACTGGTGAGTTCATTCCCCGGTCACTGGTGGGTGCCAGTCGCTCATGGGTGTGCGTCTGGCTGTCCCCCTTGCGAGTGGCTTGGTAGCATGCCGAATCGTACGGGTTGCGGAGTGGTGCATGGCCGATAGACGCTTGCAGGTCTTTCTTACGGTGGCGCGCCTCCTGTCCTTTACCAGGGCGGCCGAGGTCCTGCATATGACCCAGCCGGCAGTCACCTTCCAGGTGCGCCAGTTGGAGGAGCAGCTGGAGACGCGGCTGTTCGACCGTAACCACAATCGGGTGACCCTGACCGAGGCCGGGCGTCTGGTGCAGCGCTATGCCGAGCGCATCTTCGATACCTACGGCGAGCTGGAGGCCGCGCTGCGCGAGCTGAAGGGTGCTGACGGCGGGGCGATCGTGATCGGCGCGAGCATGACGGTGGCCGAGTACATGCTGCCGGCCCTGCTCGGCGCCTTCCGTCGGGCACACCCGGATATCGGTATCCGGCTGCGTGTCGGCAACACCGAGAATGTCGTCGCGATGGTTGAAGAGGGCAGTGTTGACCTGGGGATCGTCGAGGCGCCGGTGAGCCATCGCACCCTGCTGGTACAGCCCTGCACGGTGGACCAGTTGCGCCTGATTGTGCCGCCGGAGCACGAACTGGCCAGCCGCAAGAATGTGCGGGTCGCGGAGTTCGTCGAGCAGCCATTCATATGCCGCGAGGAGGGTTCCGGGACCCGCGAGGTCATCATGGAGTACCTTGGGCGGTCCGGTTACGACCGCAATACCCTGCGCGGGTGTATGGAACTCGGCAGCCCGGAGGCCATCAAGGGCGCCGTGGCGGCGGGCATGGGCGTGTCGGTACTGTCCGAGGCCGTGGTCGCCAAGGAACTGACACTGGGCGAGCTGGCGGCGATCCCGCTGGACCCGCCGCTGGAACGCCCGATCTCGCTGGTGCATGCGCGCCAGCAGTTCCGCGTGCCGACGCTGGAGGTGCTGATGCAGTTCCTGCGCGGCTACTGCACGGGCCTGGGGCCCGGCGCTGCCGAGGGTGACCCCGCGAACACAGAATCCAATCGAATAGAAGACGCGACATGAAGAATTACTGCGTAGTGCAGCATAGCTATTCCGAGTTTCTCGGCCTGATCGAATCGCAGCTCGAAAAGCGCGATATCGGCTTTTCCTATTACCGGCCTTTTGTCGGCCAGGACCTCCCCGGGTCGGCGGCCCAGTTTGACGGCCTGTGGCTGCTCGGTGGTGCCTGGCCGACCGCGGACCATGAAGAAAACCCGCAGGTCCCCGACGAGCTGGCGCTGATTGATATCTTCCGCCGTTCGCAGCGCCCGGTCGTGGGGCTGGGCATGGGCGGGCTGCTGGTAGCCGAACAGGCTGGCGGCACCGCGCATGAGGACCCGATGTACCGGGCCCGTTTCGTGACTGCGCACAAGACCGCGGCCGGCGAGGGCGACGACCTGGCCGAGGCCCTGGACGGGCGTCGCGTGCTGCAGCTGGTCAACGGCCGCGTGGATCTGCCGGAGGGGCTGGAGCCGGTCCTGGTGGACGACGATGGTGACTGGCTGGCGGTCCGGCCGGACAAGCTGACCTACGGCCTGCTGTTCCGGCCGGAAATGAAGCCGGGCATGCTGGAAGACATCATCATGGAGGCCAAGCACAACCCGCCGCCGAACATGGGCGAGTTGCTGGGCGAGGCGCGCATGGAATGGGGTGACATGCAAAAGGTCACCGAGGACGTGATCGTTGCCCTGGTGAAGGAGCTCGGCCTGATGCAGGAGCGGCGCAAGATGCCCGTGTTCAGCCTGAAGATCGAGAACGAGTAGGCATGCTCCCTCCGATGGGCAGTCCCGGCGGGCTGGGCGGGGGCGATGTCGCCTCCGCCCTGGCCCGTGGCAAGAAGAAAAAGGACGACCCGGCGCGCGAGCTGGCCGAGATCGCGTCACGCTTGTCGCCCGAGGATCAGGCCAGCCTGCTGAAATTCGCGCGATTCCTTGAACAGGAGTCGCCGGCCCCGGCACCGGAACCGGTGCCCGAGCCGGAGCCGATTCCGCGCCCGGAGCAGGAGTCGGTGGTCAAGGCGATGCGCCGGCTGTCGGCGACCTATCACATGCTGGATCGCTCCAAGCTGCTCAACGAGACTTCGGCGCTGATGGCCCAGCATGTGATGCAGGGGCGTTCGGCGGTGGAGGTGATCGACGAGCTGGAGGTTGTGTTCCAGACCCACTACGAAAAGGTACTGGCCGAGGACCCGATGCGCCAGGGCGAGGATACTCAGGCGAACGGTGGTTCGGCTGACGGGGACGAGTCGCGATGATCGACGTCCTGCGCGAGTGGTACCGGCGGCACTTCACCGACCCTCAGGTAGTGATCCTGGCGTTCCTGCTGCTGGCGGGGTTCCTGATTATCGTCTTCGCCGGGCGCATTCTCGCGCCGCTGCTCGCTTCGCTGATTATCGCCTACCTGCTGGAGGGGGCGGTGCAAAAGCTGATACGCCTGCATGTTCCACGCCTGCTGGCGGTCACGATCGTGCTGATCGTTTTCCTGGCGCTGACGGTGGCTGCCCTCTTTAGTGTCGTGCCGCTGATGTCGGCCCAGGTGACGCAACTGGTGCGCGAACTGCCGGGCATGATCCGCGAGGGGCAGGCGCTGCTCCTGCAGCTGCCCGAGCGATATCCGCAACTGATTACGGACGAGCAGGTGCGCGATCTGATGGGCGCCATCCAGGCCGAGGCCACCATGCTGGGACAGCGCGTCGTCTCGTTCTCGCTGGCCAGCGCCCGGCATCTGGTGGATGTTGTGATCTACCTGATCGTGGTGCCGCTGATGGTCTTCTTCATGCTGAAGGACCGCGACCTGATCCTCGACTGGGTACGCAGCTTCATGCCGCGCGACTCGCACCTGGCCAGCGAGGTGTGGCGCGAGGTCAACGTGAAGATCGCCAGCTACGTGCGCGGCAAGTTCATCGAGATCCTGATCGTCTGGGCAGTGAGCTTTTTGACCTTCAACTGGTTCGGGCTGGAATACGCCGTGCTGCTGTCGTTCATGGTCGGCATCTCGGTGATCATCCCGTATATCGGGGCGGCAGTGGTGACGATCCCGGTGGCCGCGGTGGCCTACTTCCAGTTCGGGCTGTCCAGCGAGTTTGCGTGGCTGCTGATCGCCTACGGGGTGATCCAGTTCCTGGACGGCAATGTGCTCGTCCCGCTGCTGTTCTCCGAGGTGGTCAATCTGCACCCGGTCGCGATCATCGCGGCGGTGTTCGTGTTCGGTGGCATCTGGGGGCTGTGGGGCGTGTTCTTCGCGATCCCGCTGGCGACCCTTGTGCACGCGGTGATCAAGTCCTGGCCGCGCACCGACAAGCTCGAGGCCAGGCGCGAGGCGGAGCAGCAGGCCGCAACGCCCGAGCCCGCCGAAGCCGACTCCAAGTAGTCCCGCCGCGCCGACGTCCCACGGCTGCGCGGGACGTCGGCGCGGCCTGTACATTCACAACAACAAGAAGAAAAACCCAGCATGACCGGTACCGAAATCCTGATGAACGTCACCCCCCAGGAAAGCCGCGTGGCCCTGGTCGACAACGGCGTTCTGACCGAACTGCACCTGGAGCGGGCCCGTCGGCGCGGGATCGTCGGCAACATCTACAAGGGTCGTGTCGTGCGCGTGCTCCCGGGCATGGACGCGGCCTTCGTGGACATCGGCCTGGATCGTACGGCCTTTCTGCATGCCTCCGACGTGGCCCCGGTGGAGCGTGAAGAGCTTAATGGCCCAGGAGTGGGCAATGGGGCGGGCAATGGCGCCGGAAACGGCGGCGGCAATGGTTCCGGCCGTGCCGAGACCATCCGCGAGTTGCTGCGCGAAGGCCAGGATGTGCTGGTGCAGGTGATCAAGGACCCGCTGGGCACCAAGGGCGCCCGGCTGACGACCTACATCACCGTGCCGTCCCGCCATCTGGTGCTGATGCCGAATCAGAGCAATGTCGGCGTATCCACGCGTATCGAGGACGAGGGCTCGCGCAGTCGTCTGCGCGAGAAGGTGGAGGCGCTGCGCGACGAGATCGCCCCGCAGCATGGCTTTATCGTGCGCACCGCGGCGGAGCTGGTGGACGACGAGGCCCTGGAAAACGACACGGCCTTCCTGAAGAAGGTCTGGGACAGCATTCAGCTCGCCGCCGCCGAGGCCAGTGCGGGGGAGGAGGTCTACGCCGACCTGCCGCTGGTGCTGCGCATCCTGCGCGACATGGTCGGGGTCGAGATCGAGCGCATCCGTATCGATTCACGCGAGACCTACCAGAAGGTGTGCGAGTTCGTCGCACAGTACCTCCCGGAGCTGGTCGGGCGGATCGAGCATTACCCTGGCGAGCGCCCGATCTTCGATCTGTTCAATGTCGAGGAGGAGATTCAGCGGGCGCTGGAGCGCAAGGTCGAGCTGAAGTCCGGGGGCTACCTGATCTTCGACCAGACCGAGGCGATGACCACGGTGGATATCAATACCGGCGGTTTCGTCGGGCATCGCAAGCTGGAAGAGACGATCTTCAAGACCAACCTCGAGGCGGCCCAGGCGATCGGGCGCCAGCTGCGCCTGCGCAATCTCGGCGGGATCATCATCATCGATTTCATCGACATGCAGGACGACGAGCACAAGCGCCAGGTGATCCGCGCGCTGGAGAAGGCGCTCGAACGCGATCACGTGAAGACGCAGATCTGCGATGTCTCGCCACTGGGGCTGGTGGAGATGACGCGCAAGCGAACGCGCGAGAGCCTGGAACACCAGCTCTGCGAACCGTGTCCAACCTGTGCGGGGCGCGGCTATCTGAAGTCGGCCGAGACCGTTTGCTACGAGCTGTTTCGCGAGATCCTGCGCGAGGTACGTCAGTACGACGCGCGCGAACTGCGCGTGCTCGCCTCGCAGAACGTGATCGACCTGCTTCTGGACGAGGAATCGGCGAGCCTGGCGGAGCTGCAGAGCTTTGTCGGTATCCCGATCCGTTTCCAGGTGGAGACGCTATATACCCAGGAGCAGTTCGACGTGGTTTTCATCTAGGTGGTTTTGTTCTAGCCAGGGAAACGCTGGGTAAACGAGCCCCCAGCCAGGAACGGAGGAGGAAACGGACGGCGTGACAGCGATGCACGGGCCCAGACAGCGCAGGGGTCCCGGCACACCGGGCCGGCGGTGTTGCGGCCGGTCGGGGCTGAAATGAGAGCCCTGTCACACTCCGTTCGTGTCGCTGTTGGCGTCCTCCTGCTGCTGATTGCGCTGGCTGCGCTTGCCTTGCTGTCTCTGCGCCTGACGGTGGCCCACTGGGACGGGCTGGACGAGTGGGTGGAGACCACGGCCAGCGCACAGCTGGGCTACCCCGTTCGCACGGACGAGATCGATCTGGGCTGGTCCGGCTGGTCGCCGGCGCTGGTTGCCCGGGGCGTGCGTGTCGACCTGTCCGGCGAGGAACCGCTGCATCTCGAACGTCTGCGCCTGTCACTCAGCGCCGGTGCGACGCTGCGAAGCCGTTTTCCGTCGATGCAGATCGAAGTGGCCGGCACCGAGGTCCGGGTGGTCCGCGAGGCCGATGGCGCGATTCACGTACACGGCTACGAGGTGGGGCTGGGCGACGGCGCCTTGCTGGAGATCCCGGTGGAGCGCTGGCCGGATCTCGAGGCGAGCGAGGTGCGCGTCACCTGGGAGGACCGCGGGGCGGCGCTGGAGTCGGTCCTGGACGTGCGGCGCCTGGCCGTGCGGACGGATGCCCGGGGCCGGCTGCGAGTCTTTCTCGATGGCGCCATGCAGGGGGCGGCCGACGGTGACTTCATCCTGGGAGTGGAGGTGCCGGATGCGACCGCCCGCGATGCACGTTTCTTCCTCGATACCCAGCCGGTGGCACTGGGCGCCTGGTCTCCCTGGCTGGTGCGCCTGGGCTGGGAGCCGCCTCCCGGCACGACCGCTCTGCGCCTTTGGGGCGAGATCGACGATGGCCGTGTGGTCGCGCTGCGCGGCGAGCACGACACCCAGCTGGACGGAGCCGGGGGCGAGCCGGGGGGTGCCTTTGGTCATCGCTTCGACTGGCGGGTGCGCGGCGCCGCCCATGAATCCAACTGGACCGCCACGCGCCCGGGGTCGGGCGATCTGCGCCTGCGCTATACGCTCGGGGGGGAACCCGAGGCCCTGATCGTCGAGGCGCTGGAACTCGCGGCGCGGGACCTGGAGGTGGAACCCTATGCCCCCCTGTTGTTCCTGGTAGAGCAGCGCGCGCCCGAGCTGGCCGACCCCCTGCGCGAGGTGCGCCCGCGCGGACGGCTTGGCGATGCCTGGGTGCGGGCACAGCATGACGGGGAACGCCTGGAGCCGGTGGAGGCGCTGGCGCAACTGCGCGATCTGCAATGGCATGCGGGCGATTACGGGCCGGGCGTGCAGGGGTTCGACGGGGAGGTCTCCTGGCGCGAGGGCGGGTTGGAGCTCGACCTCGACAGCCGCAATGTGCGCTTCGAGATGCCGACCCTGTTTGATGACCCCCTGTGGGTCGAGACGGTGCGCGGGCGGCTGCGGGCCGAGCGCAGCGAGGCGGGTGATTGGCGCATCGCCGGGGAGGGGCTCGATGTCGCGAACGAGCACGCGGCGGCGCGCGGACGCATGCGGCTGTTGTTCGACGGACACGAGTCGGGCCCGCGCGTGGACCTGGCGCTGGATATCCTGCGCGCCGACGGCGACTACACCCAGCGTTATCTGCCCATCCACCTGTTGCCATCCAATACCTACCAGTGGCTGGCGGAGAGCATCCAGACGGGGGTCTCCGACGGGGGCGGTATGGTCTATCGCGGCCGTGGCCGCGACTTCCCGTTTACGGATCAGTCGGGTGTGTTCGACCTGTGGGCGGATATCGAGGAAGGCCGGCTCGATTACGAGCCCGGCTGGCCGGTGGCGGAGGACTTGCGCGGGCGCCTGCTGTTCCACAACGCGAGTTTCCGCGCGACCGATGTCTCGGGACGCATCCTCGATACGGCGGTCCACGGCACCGAGGTGTGGATCGACGACATGATGGACACCCCGGTCCTGGAAATCGAAGGGACGGGCGACGGCACCGCACAGGACCTGCTGCTGTACCTGCGTCAGGCCGGGTTGCTGGAGGACGCCGCCGAGATTCGCGATGCGGCCATGATCGAGGGGCCCACGCGTCTGGCCCTGGGCATTACCCTGCCGCTCGACGAGGACCGCCTGCAGGATGTCCGTGTGCAGGGACAGCTGGACCTGCTGCATACGCGGGCCGAAGTCGCCGGCTGGCCGACCGGCTTCGAGGCCGTGGAGGGTGCGGTGCATTTTGATACCCACGACCGGGTATGGGCCGATGATGTGCAGGCACGAGTCCATGGAGAGTGGATCAATGTCAGCGCCGACTGGCCGCTGAACGGCGAGGAGGCCACGATTCGCGCCCATGGCCCCCAGCCGCTGGAACCGTGGCTGGAGGAGATACCCGCCCTGCAGCCATATCTGGAGGGGCGCGCGACCTGGGATGCGACCCTGCGGCTGGGGGATGCCATCGATGGCGTGCGTCTCGACCTGAGCTCGGATCTGGTCGGCGTCGGGATCGACTGGCCCAGCCCGATTGGCAAGGAACCCGATGAGCGGCGCCCACTGGAGGTAACGCTCCCGTTCGGTCACAGCCGGGCGGGCATCGGGCATGTGCGGCTGGGCGAGACCTTGCGGGCCCACCTGCGCCTGAGCCCAAGTCAGGCACCGGACGACCCGGATGCGCGCGGGGTGGATCCACAGACCGCTGCGGCCGGAACGGACGTGCAGGCCATGGCGCTGGAGATAGGCATCCCGGCCGCAACCCTGCTCTCGCTTCCGGGCGAGGGCCTTTCGGTGCGGGCACGGCTGCCGGAGCTGGACGTCCAGCCCTGGCTGGAGGCGCTGGCCGATGCGCCCTGGGCGCGGGATGTGGACCTGGGAGATGTGGAAGCCGCAGATGGCAGCGACGGCCTCA
Source organism: Thioalkalivibrio sp. ALJ4 (assembly GCF_000377225.1). NCBI lineage: Bacteria > Pseudomonadati > Pseudomonadota > Gammaproteobacteria > Chromatiales > Ectothiorhodospiraceae > Thioalkalivibrio > Thioalkalivibrio sp. ALJ4. The sequence continues at coordinate 1,093,954 of NZ_KB897917.1, forward strand.
GTCTGCAGCGGATCGAGCTGGACGTGCGCGATCGTATCCGCTGGGGCGAGCTGGAGATCCCGGGTACGCGTCTGCAGGGACAGCGGCGCGAGGATGGCTGGGACCTGGAGGCCCAGTCGGCGTGGCTGGCGGGAAGCGCTACCTGGCGTGCGTCCGGCGATGGGCGTGACCGCTGGCAGGCGCGCCTGCGTCATTTGATCCTTGAGGATATGGAATTTGATGGCGAGCCGGACAGCGATACGACCGTGCGGGCCGTGGAAGGCGGGGGGCTGGAGGACCCGCGGGAGTGGCCGGGGGTGGATCTGATCCTGGACCGGCTGCAAGTCGGCGAGTACCGCCTGGCCGATGTCCACCTGGCACTGGAGCCCGTGGACCAGGGTCTGCGGGTGGAGAGCCTGCGCGCCCGCGGCCCGGACGGCGATTTGCGGGCGCAAGGGACTGGCCATTGGCATGTCCTCGCCGACGGACGGCCCGACAGCCGTCTGGATGTCCGGCTGTCTGGTGATGACTGGGGAGGGGCCCTGTCATCGGCACGGCTCTCCCGCGCACTGGTGGGGGGCGAGGGGGAGGGTCGACTGGACCTGTCCTGGCCTGGTCCGCTGTATGCACCGCGCCTGGCGTTACTGGCCGGGACGATGGAGCTGGAACTCGAAGATGGCCGCCTGGCGGATGTCGAGCCGGGGGCAGGGCGCCTGCTGGGGCTGGTGAGTCTGGATGTGTTGCCGCGACGTCTGCGGCTCGATTTCCGTGACGTGTTCACGGAAGGACTTTCGTTCGATCGGCTGGAGGCGACCGCGACGCTGCAAGATGGCAATCTGCACGTCCCCGATCTGGAGATGCGGGGCCCATCCGCGCGCGTACGACTGAGCGGTCGCACCGGCCTGGTCGCGCGCGATTACGATCACCACATCGTGGTGGTGCCGAGTCTGCGTACCGCACTGCCGATCGTCGGGGCCCTGGTCGGCGGTCCGGTAACCGGGGTGGTGGTACTGTTGGCGGAACGAGTGCTGGGGATTGGGGATCAAATCGAAGAGGCCGCTCGCGTGGAATATCGCGTCACCGGTCCGTGGGACGACCCGGAGGTGCAGACCCTGGTTCAGCCCGCCACTGACAACGACGACTAGCGGATGTACCGATGACACAGGTAGCGGCAATACAGATGGCCTCCGGGCCTCAGCCCCAGGCAAACCTGCTGGAGGCCAAGCGCCTGCTGCAGGAGGCCGCGGACAAGGGGGCCCGTCTGGCGGTGCTGCCCGAGAACTTCGCGTTCATGGGGATGCAGGAGTCGGACATCCTGGGCATCGCCGAGGTCGCCGACGGGGCGGGGCCGCTGCAGGCCTTCCTCGCCGAGCAGGCCCGTCGCCTGGGGTTGTGGATTGTCGGTGGCACCGTGCCGCTACAGACCGAGGACGGGGGGCGCGTGCGCTCCGCCTGCCTGGTGTTCGACGACCAGGGCCAGCAGGTCGCACGTTACGACAAGATCCACCTGTTCGACGTGCAGTTACCAGACAGCAGCGAGGCCTACACGGAATCGAAAGTATTCGAACGGGGCGACGAGGTGGTGGTCGTGGATACCCCTGTGGGGCGCATGGGGCTCGCGATTTGCTATGACCTGCGCTTCCCGGAGCTGTTTCGGGCCCTGCTGGACCAGGGGGCTGACTGGGTCGCGCTGCCGGCGGCGTTTACCGCGCAGACCGGCCAGGCTCACTGGGATGTCCTGCTGCGTGCCCGCGCGATCGAGAACCAGTGCTATATGCTTTCGTCGGCCCAGGGCGGGTTCCACGTGAACGGTCGCGAGACCCATGGGCACAGCGCCCTGGTCGACCCCTGGGGCCGGGTCGTGAATCAGTTGCAGCGCAACCCGGGTGTGCTGCTGGCCGATCTGGATCATGCCCAGGTCGAGCGCATCCGCACCGTGTTCCCCACCATCGAACATCGGCGCCTGGCCTGCCCGGGGACGGTCTAGTCCGAATGTCTGCGGCGGGCATAACCGCGTGGCGCGCGGGCTTGAAAGCCCGGCGCGGGCCCCAAGCTCCATACTGAACGCATTCCTGAACCCCGAGGATTCCATGATCGACAGCCTTGCCCAACAAACCCTGCTCGACCCGGCCGGTCTGGGCGACCACGAGCTGACCACCCTGCTCGGCACGACCTTTGGCCGCGGCGTGGACGGGGGCGACTGCTACTTCCAGTTTGCCTGCCAGGAGGGCTGGTCGCTGGAGGACGGCATCGTCAAATCGGCCAGCTTCAATATCGAGCGCGGCGTGGGTATCCGCGTGGTGCGTGGCGAGCAGACCGGTTTTGCCTATTCGGACGACATCGCGATGCCGGCCCTGCTGGATGCGGCCCGCACCGCGCGCAGCATCGCCGATGCGGGCCAGAGCGGGCGGGTCGCGGTCGCGAGCCGCATGCCGACTCGTCCGGCGCTTTACGCCCCCGAGAACCCCATGGATTCGCTGGACGAGCAGTCCAAGATCGACCTGCTCAAGGAAGTGGACGCCGCAGCACGCGCCGCCGATCCGCGCGTGACCCAGGTGATGTGCTCCCTCGCCGGGGTGCACGAGGTCGTCCTGGTACTGAATGCGCGTGGCGAGTTGACCACCGATGTACGCCCGCTGGTCCGCCTGAGCGTTCAGGTAATCGCCCAGCAGGGGGATCGCCGCGAATCCGGTAGCTCCGGGGGCGGCGGCCGCTTCGGTTATCGCTACTTCCTCGAGAATGACCGCGCGGCTGGCTATGCCCGCGAGGCGGTGCGCCAGGCCCTGGTGAATCTGGAGGCGCGTGACGCGCCGGCCGGCACGATGAAGGTCGTGCTGGGCCCGGGCTGGCCCGGTGTGCTGCTGCACGAGGCGATTGGCCACGGCCTGGAGGGCGACTTCAACCGCAAGGGGACCTCGGCCTTTTCCGGGCGTATCGGCGAGCGGGTGGCCGCAAAGGGCATCACCATCGTCGACGACGGCACGCTGGAGGGGCGCCGCGGTTCGCTGAACGTGGACGACGAGGGCACTGCGACGCAACAGACCGTGCTGATCGAGGACGGTATTCTGCGTGGCTACATGCAGGACGAGATGAATGCCCGACTGACGGGCGTCCAGTCGACCGGCAACGGCCGGCGCGAATCCTACGCCCATCTGCCGATGCCGCGCATGACCAATACCTACATGCTGGCGGGCGAGGCTGACCCGGAGGAGATCCTCGCCTCGGTGGAGGACGGCCTGTATGCGGTCAACTTCGGCGGCGGGCAGGTGGACATCACCTCCGGCAAGTTTGTCTTCTCCGCCTCCGAGGCCTATCGCGTCGAGAAGGGCAGGGTGACCTACCCGGTCAAGGGCGCGACCCTGATCGGCAACGGCCCGGACGTGCTCACCCGCGTCTCGATGGTGGGCAACGACATGCGCCTGGACCCCGGGGTGGGGACCTGTGGCAAGGAAGGACAAGGCGTGCCGGTAGGCGTGGGGCAGCCCACCCTGCGTATCGACGGCATGACCGTGGGGGGCACCCAGGCGGCCTGACGCCGGCCCGGCGTGCCCGCGGACGAGCAGCGACAAGGAGGCTTAGATGAAGCTGGATTTTCTGGATCAGGAACATTCCCTGCCCGAGGGACACGGCCACGACAAGATCGTGCAGTGGCATGTCTTCCGCGACCGCGAACGGGCCGAGCATTTCGCCGATCACGTCGAGCTGGGCGAGGGCCAGGAATTGGTTGGTGGCTGGACCCGTGACAGCGTTGGCAAGCTCTACTGGGTCGGCGTGCACGTCGAGGACCTGGAACGCTGGGGCAACGTTGGCGCCGTACACAAGCACACGGGCCGCCCCTCCTGAAGCCCCGCGGGGCTTCGCACACCACGGCGGGCCGGGATGAACCCGGCCCGCCGATTCTGTTGATCTGAAGGCAAACGGACGTCTGTATGAGCACATCCCCCGAACGCATGGCGCCGGATCTCGAGATCCAGGCCCTGTCCCATTCCGCCGACTCCCTGCAGGATCGCGTCCAGCGGACCCTGGACGTGGCCCGCGCGCAGGGGGCTTCGGATGTGCAGGCGGTGGTCAGCCACAGCGTCGGTCTGGAGCTCTCCGTGCGCAAGGGCGAGATCGAGACGCTGGAGTACGAACGCGACCAGAGCCTGTCGCTGATTGCCTACTTCGGCCAGTCGAAGGGGGCCGCCTCGACCACCGATTTCGGCGAGCAGGCCCTGCTGGATACGGTCGAGGCCGCCTGCCGCATCGCGCGCTACACCGAGCCGGACCCCTATGCCGGGATGCCCGATCCCGCGCTCAAGGCCGGGGAGTGGGATGACCTGGACCTCGACCACCCCTGGGACTGCGATGCCGAGCAGGCGACCGAACTTGCGCGTGCGATCGAGGCCGCGGGCTTTGCCGCCGATTCGCGGATCGAGAACTCCGAAGGCGCGAGCGTCAGCACCCGCCGGGCGATCGCCTTTCTCGGCGACTCGCAGGGCTTCATGGGCGGGTATCGCAGTACGCGTCACTCGATGTCCTGTGCCCTGGTGGCGCGCGACGATGCCGGCATGCAGCGCGACTATGCCTACACCGTGGCCCGCCACGCGGCGGATCTCGACGCCTGCGAGGCTATCGGGCGTCAGGCCGCCGAGCGCACCGTGCGGCGCCTGGGCGGGCGCAAGCTTTCCACGCGCAGCTGCCCGGTGCTGTTTGCCCCGGAGATGGCGCGCACGCTGATCGGCAGCTTTACCCGCGCGATCTCCGGCCCCGCACAGTACCGCCACAGCTCGTTCCTGCTGAATGCGGTCGGGGAGTCCGTGTTTCCCGACTGGATGCAGATCGAGGAACGCCCGCTGACGCCGCGCGCGCTCGGCAGTGCCCCGTTTGATGGCGAGGGCGTGCGTACGCGCAACCGTCCTCTGGTGTCTGATGGCGTACTGCAGAGCTATACCCTGGACAGCTACGCCGCCCGGCGCCTGGGGCTGGAGAGCACTGGCAACGCGGGTGGCGCGCGCAACGTGACCGTGAAGCCGGGCGAGCGGGACTTTGCCGCCCTGCTGGCCGAGATGGGCACGGGCTTTCTGGTGACCGAACTGATCGGCCAGGGTGTGAACGCGGTCACCGGCGACTACTCGCGCGGGGCCGCCGGCTTCTGGGTGGAGAATGGCGAGATCCAGTACCCGGTGGAAGAGATCACCATCGCCGGCAATCTCAAGGACATCTACCAGCGCATCGTCGCGGTGGGGACCGACGTCGATCGCCGGGGCAACATCCACACCGGCTCGATCCTGGTCGAATCGATGACCGTCGCCGGCGACTGACGACAGCGGCGCGCCCTGTCGTTTTCTGCTTCGCCTGGCCGCGACCCGGGCTCGGCCCGGGACCGGTGTTACCGGAATTTCTTTCGTGGTTAACTTGGCTCTGTTCACGGCCAGGGCGTTTTGTTGACGTTGATACCCTTCTTTCACCCGCGTACCCATGCTTCCGGACGCTATTCGTTCGCGGTGATCGTACTGGTTTTTGGCGGCGTGCTGACGCTGCTCGCGGCGCTTCAGGTCAAGCAGGTGCTGGATGCCGAGGCGACTGATCGCTTTGCGTTCGCCGCCGATCAGGTGACGATCCGGATCGAGGAGCGACTGGATGCCTACGCCCTGGTGCTGCGCGGGGCCGCAGGATTGTACGACGCCTCCGAGGAGGTCACGCGCGAGGAGTGGCGCGACTACGTGCGCAAGCTCCGGGTATCCGACACCCTCGAGCGCGTGCAGGGGATCGGTTTTTCACGCCTGTTGCGGCCCGACGAGCTGGCCGCACACATCGAGGAGATTCGGGCCGAGGGCTTCCCGGACTACACCGTGTTTCCGCCGGGTCCGCGCGAGACCTACTCCTCGATCGTCTACCTCGAACCTTTCGACGCCCGCAATCAGCGGGCCTTCGGCTATGACATGTTCTCGGAGCCGGTGCGCCGCGAGGCGATGACCCAGGCCCGGGATACCGGGCGTGCGGCGCTGACCGGGCGTGTGCAGCTGGTGCAGGAGACCGAGGAGGACGTGCAGGCCGGTACGCTGATGTACGTGCCCATCTATCGCATGGATATGCCCATCGATACGCCGGGGCAACGGGCCGAGGCCCTGAAGGGCTGGGCCTACAGTCCGTACCGCATGACGGACCTGATGACCGGCATCCTTGGTGACTGGGAACTGATGGAGGGCGAGGGCGTTGGGCTGCGCATCTATGACGGGCCCCAGGTGGATGACGACCGCCTGCTGTTCAGCAACAGCGGCATCGACTCGGAGGTCCCCAGCCGGTTTGCCCAGTCCCGCGAGATCGAGTTCAACGGCCGCATCTGGCGGCTGCAGTTCGATCACCAGGACCCGGATGCGGCGGTGGCCTACACCAGCGCCTGGGGCACGCTGGTGGCCGGGCTGGCGCTGAGCGGCCTGCTGTTCGGGCTGATCCTGTCGATCTCCGGCACCCGGGTGCGCGCCGAGGAGATCGCCCGGCGCCTGACCGACGAGCTCCGCGGGCAGGAGCAGCAGCTGCGCGAGAGCGAATTTCGCTGGCGCTTTGCCCTGGAGGGTTCGCGCAGTGGCCTCTGGGACTGGGATATCGCGCGGGACACGCTCTACTTCTCGCCCCGCTGGCGCGAAATCATGGGGGTGGTCGAGGCCGAACTCGGGGCCTCCCTGGAGGAATGGGAACGGCGCATCCATCCGGATGAAAAGGAGTCGGTGAAGGCCGCGCTGCGGGCCTATCTCGAGGGCCGGCGCGAACGCTACGTCCAGGAGTACCGGGTCCGGCACGCGGATGGTCACTGGATCTGGCTCGAGGATCGCGGCCTGATCGTCAGTCGCGATGCGGAGGACCGCCCGTTGCGGATGATCGGTACCTGCACCGACATCAGCGACCGCAAGAACGACGAGCTCGCCCTGCGCGCGGCCCATGCCGAGTCACAGCGCTTCCGTGATGCGCTGGACTATGTCTCCTCCTACATTTACATGAAGGACCCGCAGGGCCGATACACGTTTGCCAACAAGCCCTGCCTGCGCCTGTTCGGCGCGACGGAGGAGGATCTGCCCGGCAGCACCGACAGCCGTTTCTTCCCTCCAGACACGGTGCGCCGGTTGCGCAAGATCGACCACCGTGTGCTGGACGGCGACCAGACCACCGAGGAGATCGAGGTCATCGAGGAGGATGGCGGCCGCCGAGTGTATCTGGAGATCAAGACCCCGATCCGGGACGACAACGAGCCGGGCCAGATCATTGGCCTGCTGGGGATCTCGACTGATATCACCACCCTCAAGGAGCACGAGCGGCAGCTGGAACGGATCGCCCATTTCGATGCACTGACCGGTCTGCCCAATAGGGTGCTTCTGGCGGATCGCCTGCAGCAGGCCATGGCCCGCTCGCGGCGCCATGGCGAGCACCTGGCGGTCGTCTATCTGGACCTCGACGGGTTCAAACGAATCAACGACACCTTCGGGCATGCGGCCGGGGACCGGATGCTGGTGGAGGTCGCTGCGCGCATGAAGGCGGTCATGCGCTCGGAAGACACCCTCTCCCGCCTGGGTGGGGACGAGTTCGTCGCGGTGCTGATCGACGTCGGCGATCTGCACGGCTGCGAGGCCCTGCTGCAGCGGCTGCTGCAGGCGGCCGCGGAACCCATGCTGCTGGAAGACGACCGGTTGCAGGTCTCCGCCAGCCTCGGGGTGACCTTCTACCCGGAGGCGGACCAGGACCTGGATGCAGACCAGCTTCTGCGTCAGGCCGATCAGGCGATGTATCAGGCGAAGCTGTCGGGCAAAGGGCGCTTCCATGTGTTCGATGCCGAGCGCGACCGCTCGGCGCGCAGCCACCACGAGACCATCGAAGACATCCGCCGCGCGCTGGGGAACGAGGAATTCGTCCTGTTCTATCAGCCCAAGGTGAATATGCGCAGCGGCACGGTCATCGGGTTCGAGGCCCTGATCCGCTGGCAGCACCCGGAGTATGGCCTGCTGTCGCCCGGGGATTTCCTGCCCGAGATCGAGGACCATCCGCTGGCCGTTGATCTCGGCGAGTGGGTGATCGACCGGACCCTGCAGCAGCTGCGGGCCTGGGAGACCGTCGGGCTGTCCACACAGGTCAGTGTCAACATCGCGGCCTACCAGTTGCGCCAGCCGAACTTCGTCGAGCGCCTGGAGCGGCTGCTGCAGCACCATCCGGATCTCGCGCCCGGGCGCCTGGAGTTGGAGGTCCTGGAGACCAGTGCGCTGGGCGACATGGTGGAGATCTCCCGCCGCCTGGAGGGTTGCCGGGCCCTCGGGGTGGGCGTGTCGCTGGACGACTTCGGCACCGGCTACGCCTCGTTGACCTATCTCAAGCGCCTGCCGGCGGGGATGGTCAAGGTCGATCAGAGCTTCATCGGCGATATTCTGGATGATCCCGAGGATCTGGCGATTCTGGACGGGGTCCTGAGCCTGGCCGGGGCCTTCGGCCGGGAGGTGATCGCAGAGGGGGTGGAGACCATTGCCCATGGCGACATGCTGCTGGGCATCGGTTGCGATCTGGCCCAGGGCTACGGCATTGCGCATCCCATGCCGGCGGACCGGATCCCGGCGTGGGTGAACGAGTGGCAGCCACCGGCCCACTGGGCGGACCTGGCTCGGATCCATCGCGAGGCCATGCCTCTGATGTATGCCGCAGTCGCCCACCGGGCCTGGGTCATGCGTGCGGAGGCCTATCTGCAGGGGCAGACTTCTCAGCCGCCGTTATTGGCCGAGGATCGGGACGGATTCGTTCGCGGCCTCGAGCGTGCGGGCTCGCGGCGGGTGGACGAGGCCGAGGCCCTGCTTCAGAGGCACCAGGAGGTCCATGACCTGGCCGGCGAGCTGTTCGCCCTGCGTGAACGCGGTGAGGATAGCCGGGCTCTGGCGCGCCTGCACGAACTGCATGCGGCCCGCGATCGTCTGTTGGACGAACTCTCGGCGTATCTGCACTCGGTCCACGCGGGTTAGAGAAGCACTGATCCAAGTACAAGTCGCATCGGTGCCCGGGTTTTCCGAGGCAAGGCGTCTCGTGGAGCGCGTTACCCGCCCATTGTTGATCAAAAACGGGTGTGCGCACGGTGCTGCGGCTCCCTTGTGCAGATCGATTGCACGGTAGTCACCGCGCCTTGTTCGCACGCGAAAGCGACTCAAGTGCGAGCATGTGCATTGCTCAGTGTTTCCCTGGCGGACGCTCTTTGCGCCGCCGATGGCCACGCTGCGCCTTATTGGCTGCAGGCGGTCTGCCAGGTGCGTACCCGGAAGGGGTCGCGGGTCTCGTCGAGGCGCGCGATCGTCATTGTCCTGCCCCAGACGCAGCCACTGTCCAGTGACAGCCAGCCGGGTCCTCGGCGGTGACCGAGCGCGGCCCAGTGACCGAACACCAGGGACCAGCCTTCGCTTGGGCGGCCCGGCCAGGCAAACCACGGTGTCAGCGTTTCCGGGGCATCTTCCGGTGGCCCATTGCCTGAGAATTCCAGTCCGCCATCGGGCATCAGGTAGCGCATGCGGGTAAAGGAGTTGATCGTGAAGCGAAGGCGATCATATCCGGCCAGCTCCGGGTCCCAGTGGGCAGGCTCGTCGCCGTACATCACCTCGAACAGGGCATGGCGTCGCGCGGGGTCGCGCAGCTCGGCCTCCACCCGCCGGGCCTCGGTCTGCGCGGTTTCGAGATCCCAGCCCGGCGCAATGCCGGCATGCACCAGGGTCCAGCCAGCGTCGGAATCCGTGTGCAACAGGGGACGCTGCGCCAGCCAATCCAGCAGCTCGGCGGCATCCGGGGCGTCCAGCACGGGGCGCAGGGTGTCCTTGTTGCCGGGGGTGCGGACACCCTCGGCCGTGGCCAGCAGGTGCAGGTCGTGATTGCCTAGCACGGCGGTCGCGGCATCGCCCAGGGCGCGTACGTAGCGCAGGCAGCCAAGCGAGTCTGGTCCCCGGTTGACCAGGTCACCCACCAGCCACAGGTGATCCGTGGCGGGGTCGAAACGGACCTGCTCCAGCAGGCGTTCCAGCGGGTCCAGGCAGCCCTGGAGGTCACCAACCGCGTAAAGGGCCATGCCCTGGCCTAGTGAAGCGTACGGGGTACGGAGAGGGTGAAGGGCGGGATCGGCGCCTCGAAGGTGTTGCCGCGTTCGTCCTGCATGCCGTAGCTGCCCTCCATGGTGCCGACGGGTGTCTCGATTACCGTGCCGCTGGTGTACTCGAAGCTGTCCCCCGGCTCGATGCGTGGCTGCTCGCCCACCACGCCCTCGCCGCGCACCTCCTGCGTCTGGTCGCGGCCATCGCGGATGATCCAGTGGCGGTTCAGCAGTTGCACGGTCAGCGCGCCGGAGTTACGGATCGTGATGTGGTAGGCGAACACGTAGCGGTCGTCGTCGGGCTCCGACTGGTCCTCGACATAGGCCGTGGCGACCTCGATCTCGATGGCGTGTTCTTCGGTTTCGCGGGGCGAATTCATTCGGTTGCAGCTCCTGTCTGGAACCAGGCGCTGACGGCAGCGCCCAGCAGGCCGGGTTCAGGGTGCATGATAAGGGACACGGGCAGTCGCTCAAGCAAGTGGGTCATCGGTGGGCGATTATGCAGGGCCCGCAGAAACGTCGTGTCCTGGAAGTAATCGGCCCAGCGCGGGGCGATCCCGCCGGCCAGGTATAGCCCACCGGTGGGCAGCGCAGTCAGGGCCATGTCGGCTAGTTGTCCCGCATAGATCGTTACAAAACGCTGGACGACCGCGAGGGCCGCTGCATGGCCGGCATCGGCCAGGTCACTGATGGCGGCGGCCGGGTCGGCCGCGGTCAGCGCCCGCGCCAGCTCGCCATCGTCCCGGCGTGCCAGTTCAAAGCGTGCAATGCGTGCAATGCCGCGGCCGCTGAGCAGGTGCTCGCGGGTGCAAAGCCCTTCCTCGGCGCTGACGAACGCCGCGAGTGCCGCCTCGTTGGCGTCGGCCGGGGAAAAGCGTGCGTGCCCCCCTTCGCCGGGATGGATGGCGGGCTGCTGGCGCGGGCCGACCAGGCAGGTCCCGAGACCCGTTCCGGCCCCGACCACCAGGCGCAAACCCTCTGGATCGGCCGCTGCGTTCTGCAGGGTGATCCGGTCTTCGGGTTCCAGGGCATCCAGGCAGGCGCCGACAGCGGCGAAATCGTTGATCAGGGCGACCGGGATACCCAGTGCCTGTTCGAGGGCATACGCATCCAGTTCGGGCCAGTCGAGGTTGGTCGCGCGGGCCCGACCGCTCTGAACGGGGCCGGCCAGGGCCAGTCCGGCAGCGGCCAGCGGCTCGGCCGGTTCGACCTCGTTGCGCCAGACCTCGAGGATGTGGTCCAGGTCGGGAAAGTCGCGGCTGGGGTAGCGGCGGATGTCGTGCAACGACCAGTGCGCGCCGCCGCGGCGCGCACGTGCGACCCGGGTGCGGGTACCTCCGATGTCGGCCACCATGAAGTCCATGGGTCCATCATAGCGGATCGCGGTCCGCTGGCGGGGCCGGTCAGCTGGGCGCGACCATTCGCGCCAGCGCTGCGAAGCCGTGGACGTCCACGGTCTCCGGGCGGGCGCCCGGGTCCAGATCGGCGGCCTCGATCCGGGAGGCATCCACCAGCCCGGACAGCCCCCGCCGCAGGGTCTTGCGGCGGTTGGAGAAGGCCTGATTCACGACCTTTGCGAACGCCGGATACAGTGCGCTGTCCACCAGCGGCGCCTCCAGTGGTGTGATGCGCACGACCGCGGAGTGGACCTTGGGCGGCGGGTGGAAGGCGCCGGGGGGAACCCCGAACAGCGACTGGGCCCGGGCGCGCGCCGCGAGCATGACCGTCAGTCGGCCATAGGTCTTGCTGCCGGGGGCGGCGGTCATGCGCTCGACCACTTCGCGCTGCAGGAGGAAATGCATGTCGCGGATGGCCTCCATCTGATCGAGCAGGTGGAATAGCAGGGGGGTCGAGATGTTGTAGGGCAGGTTGCCCACGACCCGCCAGCCACCCTCCGGTGTTGGGCCAAGGCTTGCCAGGTCCAGATCCAGCGCGTCGCCCACATGGAGCTCCAGGCGCTCCGGGGCAAAGGCGGCACGCAGGCCGGCCGCCAGGTCACGGTCAATCTCCACCGCGACCAGACGATTCAGGCGCTCCAGCAAGGCGCCCGTCAGGGCCCCCCGGCCGGGGCCGATCTCCAGCACCGGGTCGTCGGGGTGCGGGGCGATCGCGCCGACGATGCGCGCGAGCACGGCCTGATCATGCAGGAAGTTCTGGCCGAACCGCTTGCGGATCGGCGGCAGCGCGCTACCCATGTGCGGTATCACCCATGGGCGTGCGCGGCCTGTGCCTGCAGGCGATGGCGGGCCAGTTCCCGAGCCAGGCCCTCGGCCGCGAGGAAGCTGCCGACCTCTGCGCGGCCGCTGCCGGCCAGGTCGAGGGCCGTGCCGTGATCGACCGAGGTGCGCACGAAGGGCAGCCCCAGGGTCACGTTGACTGCATGCCCGAATCCTGCGTGCTTGAGCACCGGGAGCCCCTGGTCGTGATACATCGCCAGTACCGCATCGACCTCGGCGAGGGCGCGCGGGGTGAAGGCGGTATCCGCGGGCAGAGGCCCGCGCAGGTCCAGGCCCTCGGCGCGCAGCCGGTCGAGCGTGGGGGTGATGACCTCGATCTCCTCGCGCCCCAGTACACCGTCCTCGCCGGCGTGCGGGTTCAGTCCGCACACGCCGATGCGCGGGCGTTCGATTCCGAAGTCCTCGGCCAGATCGTGGTGCAGTACGCGGGCGACCGCCTCGATGCGCTCCGGCGTGATCGCGTCGGGGACGTCGCGCAGGGACAGGTGGGTAGTCACCAGTGCGACCCGCAGGGATTCGGTGGCCAGCATCATCACGGGCATGGGCGCGCCGGCGCGTTCGGCCAGCCACTCGGTATGACCACTGAACGGGATGCCGGCACGGTTGATCACGCCCTTGTGCACCGGGCCGGTGACCATCGCGTCGAAGGTGCCATCGAGACAGCCATCGGCGGCGGCGGCGAGCATTGCCAGTACGCCTTCGGCGTGCCGGGGGTCGAGGGTGCCCGTCTGCACCGGGCCGCCGGCCGGGACCGCGACGATCTCCAGGGCCCCGCGCGCCGTAGCGGTGCGCGGTCGTTCGGGGTCGAAGGGGATCAGGTGGATCGACCGGCCCAGTTGCTGCGCCCGCTGCTCGAGTACATCCGGGTCCCCGATGGCGACGCGCTGGGCGCCACCGCCAGGCTCGTGGGCCAGGGCAATCAGCAGATCTGGCCCGATCCCGGCTGGCTCGCCGGCGGTCAGTGCCAGACGCGGGATTGCACCCGGCGTCCGGGCGTCAGGAGCCGAAGCCGTCAACGCGGTACTCGACATAGGCCTCGTCGCGCAGGCGCCGCATCCACAGCTCGATCTCTTCCTCGCGCTTGCGGTTTTGCAGGATCTCGCGGGCACGGGCGCGGATCTGCTCGCGCGAGGTGTCGACCTCGCGGTGGTCGAGGACCTCGATGATGTGCCAGCCGAACTGGCTCTCCACCGGCTCGCTGATCTCGCCCGGCTGCAGGGCGTTCATCGCCTCCTCGAACTCGGGCACTAGCTCGCCGGGGCTGATCCAGCCGAGCTGGCCGCCCTGGGCAGCGGAGCCGGGGTCGTCGGAGTTTGCGCGGGCCAGGGCCTCGAAGTCGCTGCCCTCGCGGATGCGGTTGTACAAGGACTCGGCCTGGCGGCGGGCCTCCTCGTCGCTGCGGACCTGGTCCGGGCTGATCAGAATGTGGCGTACCTGCGTCTGCCGGACGCGGGTCTGGTCGCCCCCTTCGCGGTCCACCAGCTTCATGACGTGGAAGCCATTCGGCGAGCGCAGCACGTCGCTGATCTCGCCGGTGCGCATCAGCACGGCCTCGCGGGCGAATACGGAGGGGATTTCGCCGGCGGTGCGCCAGCCGAGGTCGCCGCCCTCCAGGGCATCCGGGGCATCGGATTCGGAGATGGCCACACTGGCGAAGTCCTCACCCTCGCGCACCCGCTGGCGCAGTTCGCGGGCCTTTTCGCGCGCAGTGGCGATCTGGCTGGAGTCCGCGCCGCGCGGCAGCGAGACCTGGATGTGCGCGATGCGATAGCGCACGCCGCGGTCGATGGCGCCGCTTTCCGAGGCGATCAGGTCCGCGATTTCCTGGTCGCTGACGCGAATCTGGTTGTCGACCTGGCGACGCTGCAGCTGGTTGACGGTCAGTTCGTTGCGAATCTGTTCGCGGAAGGCGTTGAAGTCGACGCCGTCCTGCAGCAGGGCCTGACGCAGCTGCGGCAGGTTCATGCGGTTTTCGCGCGCGATGTTCTCCATCGCCCGGTTCAGGGTCATCTCGTCGATGTTGATGCCGACCCGCTCGGCCTCCTGCAGCTGAACGCGCTCGACGATTAGCCGTTCCATGACCTGCCGGGCGAGGGTGTCACGATCCGGCGGGCGGGTGCCGCGCTCCATCATTTGCTGGGCGACCAGGTTCATGCGCTCGACCAGTTCGCGCTGGGTCACCACGTCGTCGCCGACCACGGCGAGGATGCGATCGGTGAATTGATCCCCCTCCGGTGGCGTGATGGGCGCGGCCGGCGCACCGGCCTCGGAGGCGGCCCCCGGGGTGACCGGGGCCTCGACGGCGTCCTCGGGCTGTTCGCCGCCGGGAACCTGCGCCTGTGCGGACAGGCCGAGGCTCATAAGCACGGCGCCCAGTAGCGGGAGCCAGGAGGCCCGGCGGTGTTGGTCAGGGGAGTGCGTCATATCCGGCTATACCCTCGCTCAAAAGCGAATCCACGCCGGAGTCGAAACGTCCGAGTCCGTCCAGCGTGAGTTGGAAATAAATCGAGTTGTCGTAGGTCTCGTCGAAGTCGTAGGCGCGGCGGGCGACCACTCGGATGCCATAGCAGCAACTACGATACTGAAGGCCGGCCAGAAGTTCGAGATCACGCTCCTCCTGCAGGCTGTAATTCCAGCGCCCGATCGCATCGATGCGTGGGGTCACGGGCCACAGCACGGAGACATCGGTCTGGTCGATGGAGCGGTTGCCGGCCTCGCGCTGACGATACCCCACGTTGATGCGGGCGCGAGCGCTCGGGCTGTAGCTGACCGACAGTGCTGTGAGGGTGGTCTCGCCTTCGTCCTGGTTGTACAGGATGGAGCCCCGGCCGCTCCAGGCATCGCCGATGCGCACGCGGCCCTCAAGGGCGAGATCCGAGCGGGACTCCGTCAGCGGATCGCCGTCAGGAGCGCGGCGGACCTCACGATCTTCGAAGTAGCGAATCTGGCCGGCGGACAGGCTCATCCGTTCCTGGCCGGTCTGCTCGTCGAAGATGCGGGTGGTCAGCGCGGTGGTCAGCTGGTGGGTATCGCCGACCCGGTCGGCGCCGACGAAGCGGTCGAGGCTGAACAGGTTGTCGAAGCTGAAGTCCGCCTCGCCGGTGTCGAAGACCGGGATATCGGTCTGGTCGACGAACGGGACATAGCCGTAGAAGATCCGCGGTTCCAGCGTCTGCAGGCGACGCCCGTCCTGGATCGGACGTTCGAAGACCAGACCGGTGTCGATCGATGCCCGCGGCACGGTGCGGCTGATCGACTCGGGTCCTGGCTCGCCCCGGCGGTCCAGTTCGTAATGGGTATAGCGCACCCCGGCGCTGGGCTCAAAGAAGAAGCCCCCAGTATCGAAACGCCAGGAGGCCGTGGGGTTGAGGTCGAAGCGCGTGCCCAGGGGTTCCAGCGAGTCGCTCTCGCTGCGCTCGAAGCGCACCAGTTCGGTGTCCAGGTCCCAGGCCAGTCCGCGCCCCAGATACTCGCCCGCCTCCAGGGTGATCTGCGGCAGGCGCTGGTAGGGCTCGCGCTGGGCCCGCAACTCGGGGTCGATGATCTGGTAGTCCTCGATGCGGGTGCGCAGGCGGTAGGCCGGCTGGTTGTAGGTCAGGTCCGCCCGGCGGCGCAGATAGGGGGTGCTGCCGGAGTAGCGGTCGGCGCCACCGAAGTCGCGGAAATACTCGCTGTCGGAGGCGTCGGCGGCGTCCAGGCGAAAGCGCAGGTCCGAGGTCAGGCGGCTCTGGTGAAACCACTGCACGTAGTGCCGGTCGTCGCCGAATACGCGGTCGCTCGGCAGGTAGCGGATATCGGCCACGCCCTCGTGGCGGGGCTGCAGGTAGCGGAACTCGGTGCCGAGCTTCACCCCGCGGTCCGTCATGACGCGCGGGGTGAACGTCGCGTCGTAGTTCGGCGCGATGTTCCAGTACCAGGGCGTGCTGATGTCGACCCCGTGTCTTGAGCTGACCCCGGCGCTGGGCAGCAGGAAGCCGCTCTGGCGGCGGTCGTCCAGCGGGAAGTGGATGTACGGCGTGTAGGCGATGGGCACGCCCTTGAAGTCAATGCGGGCGTTGCGGGCAACCCCGATGCCGCGTTCGCGGTCCAGTTCCAGATCTCGTGTGCGCAGCCACCAGCTGTCGTTGTCGATCGGGCAGGTGGTGTACTCGGCGTCCTCGAACTCGTGCAGGTGGGGCGCGAGCTGGATGCCCACCCCGGCGCTGCCACGTGCCGGCACGGACTGCACCAGGTAGTCGATGCGCCGGAATTCCCCGGTTTCTTCGTCCAGGCGGTACTCGCCACCGTCGGTGTGCAGCAGCAGGTCGCCGTCGAACAGCCGGGTGTCACCCTCGGTGCGAGCCACGCCCGTCGCCCGGTCGTATTCGAGGAATTCGGTATCCAGGCGACGTCCTTGTTCGAAGAGCTGGACGTTTCCGCGGGCGCTGATCAGTTCACCCTCTCGGCGTACGTAATCGGCGTCGATATCAGTGATTTCGGCCGCGAGCTCGCGCATCTCGGGCCACTCCATGCCGGGGGCGAAGTCGCAGCCCGGGGGGCGCTCCATCCGCTCGAGTCCGGCCTGTGCCGCCGTGGCCGTGACGCCGAGCACGCAGGCAATGATGGTCCGCGCCGTGGCCCGGCGGTGCAGTGGGCGTGCGTAGCCGTCAGGCGATGGCGTCATGCGGGTTTCAGTCTGGGGAAACACGGATCATGCTGGATCAGTGTTTCCCCAGCAGCTGGCGGACTTCGTCGAAGATCAGTGCAATGTCGCGGGTGCCATTCACATGCTTGAGCAGGCCGCGGCGGGCGTAGTATTCGATCAGCGGCTGGGTCTGTTCTTCATAGACCTTCAGTCGATTGACGACCGTCTTCTCGGTGTCATCGGCGCGGTGGACGAGTTCGCCACCGCACAAATCACAAACCCCTTCCTGCTGGGGCGGGAAGGTATGGGAGTTGAATACCGCGCCGCAATCGCCGCAGGAGACGCGTCCGGTCAGGCGCTGTTTCAGTTCATCGAACGGCACATCGATCTGGATCGCCTGGTCCAGCGGTGCGCCGAGCTTCTCGAGCATGGTGTCCAGGGTCTCGGCCTGGGCGACGTTGCGTGGAAAGCCGTCGAGGATGAAGCCCTTTTGTGCGTCCGGTTCCTGCAGCCGGTCGCGGATCAGGCCCAGGACCAGGTCGTCGGGTACGAGCTGGCCGGCGTTCATCGCGCTTTCGACCTGCTTGCCCAGTTCGGTCTGGGCGGCCATTGCGGCGCGCAGCAGGTCGCCGGTGGAGATTTGGGGGATACCGAAGGTGGCGACCATCTTCTTGGCCTGGGTGCCCTTGCCGGACCCCGGTGCGCCCATCAGGACGATACGCATGGCTGACTCCTGCTGCCGGGTGCGACGCCGAACCGCAGCACAAGCCGGGTACGAGGCGGCACGGTGAATGGCTATCGTGAAAGGGCCGCGGTGGTGCGGCGCAAACCGTTTCCCGAGCGCGGTCTTATACCGCCTGAGGGTAATCGGCCGCAACCGCTCAATACAGCCCGTGGCTCCCTGGCCTGACGGCGACGGGTGCCATTGCGGAGGCTCTCCCCTGTATAATGCCCCGCTCTTCAAAATAATCGGAATATACTCAAGCATGGACCTCAACCAGATCGAAGCCGGCAAGGATCTCCCCAACGACATCAACGTGGTGATCGAGATCCCCACCCAGGGCCAGCCCGTCAAGTACGAGATGGACAAGGACAGCGGGGCTCTGGTGGTCGATCGCTTTATGGCGGTCGCAATGTTCTACCCGTGCAACTACGGATTCATCCCGAACACGGAGTCGGAAGACAACGACCCGGTGGACGTGCTGGTGATCACCCCGGTGCCGCTGTTGCCGGGCTCGGTCGTGCGCTCGCGCCCGATTGGCATGCTGAAAATGACCGACGAGGCCGGGGTCGACGCGAAGATCCTGGCGGTTCCGGTGAGCAAGCTGTGCACGCAGTCCGAGCGATTCAAGGGCCCGGAAGACGTGCCGAAGGAACTGCTGGACTCGATCAAGCACTTCTTTGAGCGCTACAAGGAGCTGGAGAAGGGCAAGTGGGTCAAGGTTGAGGGCTGGGTAGGCGCCGAAGAGGCCAAGGCGGAGATTGTTGCCAGCTACAAGCGTTACCAGAAGAGCAAGATCTGAGCCGGTAGCGGCCCGGCGTCAGCGCGTGGCGTGGATCGTCCCCGTATCCCCGGGGTCGGGGGTCGCCGGGTGCGCGGCGTTCGTTGTTGTGGCGGTCCGCTGAGATGGCCGGGCGCGATGACTACGGGCAGGAACAACAGGACCAGCAGCGGTATGCCGTGCGCATCCTGCTGGCACTGGTCCTGCTCGCCGCGGTCCTGCTCCTGATCGGCTGGCGCCTGTCGGGGCTTCAGGTCGGCGCGCATACCCATTTCACCACGCTGTCGGAGAACAACCGGCTGCGGGTGGAGCCGATTGCGCCCAGTCGCGGTGTGATCCGGGATCGCAATGGTCAGTTGCTGGCGGGCAACCGCGCCTCCTACCAGCTGGAGGTGACGGTTGAACAGGCTGGCAATCTCGATGACCTCCTGGAACGACTGCATGACTTTGTCGAGCTCTCCGACGCGGATATCGAACGCTTCCGCCGCGGCGTGCGTCAGCGCCGACCCTTCCAGCCGGTGCTGCTCAAGGCGGGCCTGGACGACACCACGGTGGCCAGGATCGCGGTCTCGCGGCACGAGTTGCCGGGGGTGGAGATCGAGGCCCGTCCGATGCGCTTCTATCCGCTCGGTGACAAGTTCTCGCATGTGGTCGGGTACGTGGGCCGGATCAACGAGCAGGACCTGGCACGGGTGGACCCGCGTGCCTACGCCGGCAGCTCGCATATCGGCAAGATCGGCATCGAGCGCTACTACGAGGACCTGCTGCACGGCCGCCCGGGCTACCGTCAGGTAGAGGTGAATGCCCAGGGACGGGTGATCCGCGAGTTGTCGGTGACACCACCGGAGGCCGGTACCGACATTACGCTCACCATTGACGCGGACCTGCAGCGTGCCGCTTACCGGTCGCTGGCGGGCCGGCGGGGTGCGATTGTCGCCCTGGACCCGAACAACGGCGAGGTGCTGGCGCTGGTTAGTGCCCCGGGATTCGACCCCGAGATGTTCGTGCACGGCATCTCCCAGGCCGCCTTTTCCGATCTTCAATCTGACCCCGCGCGGCCGTTGTTCAATCGCGCCCTGACCGGGCAGTATCCGCCGGGCTCCACGGTCAAACCCCTGGTGGGGCTGGCCGCGCTGGACGAGGGGATTACCACCGCGGATCGACGGATGTTCGCCCGTGGCTATTTTCAGATCCCCGGCCATGAGCGTCGCTATCGTGACTGGCGCCGGGAGGGGCATGGCTGGGTCGACATGTCGCGCGCCATCGCGGTCTCCTCTGACGTGTATTTCTACGACCTTGCGCATACGATGGGGATCGACCGCATGGTGCCGATGCTGGGGGCATTCGGGCTTGGGCAGCGCGTCGGTATCGACGCCACGGGCGAGCGCGCAGGTATCCTGCCCAGCCGTGACTGGAAGCGAGCGACGCACGACCAGGTCTGGTTCCCCGGCGAGACCCTGATCACCGCGATTGGCCAGGGCTACATGCTGTCGACACCGCTGCAGATGGCGGACTTCACGGCGACGCTGGCCGGGCGCGGGCAGCGCATCCAGCCGCGCCTGCTGCAGTCGATGGACAATGGCAACGGCGAACTCGAACGGCTGCTGCCGCAGCCTCGCGAGCCGGTGCAGGCGGCCCCGGAGCACTGGGACACGATTCACGAATCACTGATCGAGGCCGTACATACGCGCCATGGCACCGCCTGGGGTTCGATTGGCAGCCGCCCGCCGACGAACTACCGCATCGCGGGCAAGACCGGCACTTCGCAGGTCTTCGGGCTGGGCCAGGACGAGGAGTACGACGAGGACGAGCTGCCCCGGCATCTGTGGGATCACGCCCTGTTCGTGGGCTATGCGCCCGCGGACGATCCGCAGATCGCGGTGGCCGTGCTGGTCGAGCACGGCGGCTCGGGCGGTCGTGTGGCGGCCCCGGTAGCCCGCGAGGTGATGGACGCCTTCCTGAAAGGCGATGCCGGAATGACGCTCGACGTGGCGGAGGACGAATGATCAGCGTGACGGGGCGCGAGATGCCGCTAGGGCAGTGGGTGCTGGGGCGCCTGCGCCTGGATGGCGTGCTGCTGGTGCTGATCGGCATCTTGCTGCTGGTGGGGCTGGCGGTGCTGTTCAGTGCCTCCGGCGAGAGCATGATTGCCCTGGAGCGTCAGGCCATGCGCATCGGACTCGGCGTGACCGCGATGGTGCTGGTCGCGCAGATCCCGGTGCGCACCCTGCGGTCCCTCGCGCCTTGGCTGTTTGTGGCTGGTGTCGCGCTACTGCTGGCGGTCATGGTCGCCGGCGAGATCGGCAAGGGGGCGCGACGCTGGCTGGATCTCGGCTTCATGCGCTTCCAGCCCTCCGAGATCATGAAGCTGGCGGTGCCGATGATGGTCGCCTGGTACCTGTCCACTCGCAACGATCGGCCGCGTTTTCGCGACCTGCTGGTGACGGTGCCCCTGATCCTGGTGCCCGTTTTTCTGATCATGCGCCAGCCGGATCTGGGGACCGCGATGCTGGTGGGTGCCGCTGGTTTCCTGGTGATTTTCCTGGCGGGGCTGAGCTGGCGCTGGTTCGTCGGGCTGGGACTGGCCGCGGCCGCCGCGATCCCGGCGTTGTGGTTGCAGATGCATGACTATCAGCGCCAGCGGGTGCTGACCCTGTTCAATCCGGAGTCGGATCCGCTGGGGACCGGTTATCACATCATCCAGTCGAAGATCGCGATCGGCTCCGGCGGGCTGTACGGCAAGGGCTGGCTGAATGGCACGCAGTCGCACCTCGACTTTCTGCCCGAGCGTTCCACGGATTTCATTTTTGCGGTATACGCCGAGGAATTCGGGTTTATCGGTGTCGCACTCCTGTTGTTGCTGTATTTTGCGATCGTGGCGCGCGGGCTGTGGATCTCGGCCCTCGCTCAGGATCGCTTCGCCCGTTTGCTGGGCGGTAGCCTGGCGCTGACCTTCGCCGTCTATATGGTGGTCAACATCGCGATGGTGACAGGGCTTCTGCCCGTGGTCGGCGTGCCGCTTCCGCTGGTGAGCTACGGCGGCACATCATTGGTGACGCTTATGGTCGCCTTCGGTATTCTCATGAGCATTGCGTCGCAAAAGCGCCTGGTGAATCGATGACCCTCAACCTCCGCCCGCTGGGCACCCTTCGTTCCGTCCTCTTGCAGGCCGGGTTGATCCTGTCACTGGGGGCCTGCTCCCTGTCGAACGTCTCGGGGTCCGAGTTTCGCGCCGGTGATCCGCCGTACCTGGAGCGCGAGGAGGTCCAGGCCTTTATCGACGAACAGGTCGAGGCGGGCATGGATCGCGACGAGCTGGAGAGTATGTTCGCCGAGGCCGATCCCCAGCAACGCATCCTCGACCTGATCTCGGCCCCTGCCGAGGCGCGCCCCTGGAAGGACTATCGCCCGATCTTCGTGAACGACCTGCGCATCGAGCGCGGCGAGCGCTTCATGGAAGAGCAGGCCGAGACCCTCGCGCGCGCCGAGGAGACCTTCGGCGTCGAGCAGGCGATGATCACGGCGATCATCGGCGTGGAGACCAACTACGGGCGCAACACCGGGGGCTTCCGAGTGTTCGATGCGCTGGTCACGCTGGGATTTGACTACCCGCCGCGCGCGGACTTCTTCCGCCGCGAACTGGGCGAGTTTTTGACCCTGGTGCAGGAGGAGGACCTGGATGTCCGCGAGACACGGGGCTCCTACGCCGGCGCGATGGGGCGCGGACAGTTCATCTCGTCCAGCTACCGTCACTACGCGGTGGACTTCGACGGCGATGGTCGCCGGGACCTGCTGAACTCCTGGCCGGATGCGATCGGCAGTGTCGCCAACTACTTCCGCGAGCATGGCTGGCAGACCGGTGAGCCGGTGGTGGCACGCGCCCGGGTCGAGGGGAATGCCCACGAGGAGCTGATCAGCCGCAATTACCAGGCCCGCTTTGATCTCGACGAACTCGCCGAGCACGGCATCTATCCCGACGAGTCCGTGGCCGAGGACGGGAAGTACTCGTTCATTCGCCTCGAGGGCGAGGACGGGTATGAATACTATCTTGGCTATCCCAATTTCTATGTGATCACCCGCTACAACCGGAGCCCGCTGTATGCGATGGCCGTCCACCAGCTGGCCGAGGCCTTTGCCGAGTAAACGGTGCCGCCCTGGCGCGGCCGCCGCCGCGCCGGCGGTGTTGTTCGCGCTGATGCTGGCCGGCTGCTCGTCGGCCCCCGATCGCAAGGCAGACCCGGATCGCCCGCTGGGCGATGCGGCGTATGACGCCTACCCGGACCCGGATGACATCCCGCAGGATCTGGCGCTGATCCCCGACGCAGTGCCGACCGACGAGCCCCCGAGTCGCTACGGGAACCCGCCCGAGTACGAGGTCTTCGGGCAGCGCTACCGTACCCTGCGCACCAGCACCGGCTTCGAGGAAGAGGGTCTGGCCTCCTGGTACGGGACCAAGTTCCACGGCCGGCGAACCTCCAGTGGCGAGCCCTACGACATGTATGCGATGACGGCAGCCCACAAGACGCTGCCGCTGCCGACTTATGTCGAGGTCGTGAACCTGGAGAATGACCGTCGCGTGATTGTGCGGGTCAATGATCGCGGACCCTTTGTGGATGAACGCATCATCGACCTCTCCTATGCGGCGGCGCATCGGCTGGACATGACCGATGCCGGTGTGGCCCCGGTGCGCATTCGTGCCGTGGGGCCGGAAGACGTCGATTCGCCGCGTGTGGCCGAATCGCGCCCGCCAGTGCCGGAACCCATCGTGCTCGCCGAGGCCAGCCAGGGGGGCGGCAGCAGCCCGGTCGCGACATCGTCTGATGACGCGCGCGCTGCTTCCGAAGCGAACGCCCCAGAGGCCGCCGCGAACAACGGCCGCTGGGTGCAGATCGGGGCGTTTTCCGAACGCCGAACGGCGGAGGAGATCCGGCGCGATCTCGAGGCCCTGGGCTTCGAGTCGATCGAGATCTCGACGCTGGAACGCGACGAGCAGGCGGATCTGCATCGGGTGCGTATCGGCCCGCTGGAAGAGGTCGAGCTGCAGGAGGCGACCGAGCGCCTGCAGGAGGCCGCCCACGTCGACTACCGCATCGTTGACGACTGACATCGCGTATCGCTCAGTTTTTGTGCCGCCGGGCCCGTTTGCGTTCATCTGCTCGGGCCCGGTCTGCTATCGTTAGCCATCTCTACAGGAGGCCTCGAACCACCATGATCCCCCCGCTCCATTCTGTCGCCCGCCGCGCCCTGATGACCCTCTCCCTGGCCGTGTGCGTTGCCGCCATGCCGGCGATGGCGGGTGAGCCCCTGCCGGTTCCGGGCAGTGGTGGGGCTATGCCAAGCGGGACCCCCAGCCCGCCCTCTGACGTGACGGCGAAGAGCTATGCGCTGATGGACTTCGATTCCGGTCTGGTGCTGGCCTCGCGCGAGGCGGATGTTGATCGCGAACCCGCGAGCCTGACCAAGCTGATGACGGCCTACGTCGTGTTCGGCGAGATTCGCGACGGGCGGCTGGGGCTCGAGGACACGGTGACCATCAGCGAGCGGGCCTGGCGCACGGGTATGCGGGGCGCGTCGCGCATGTTTATTGAGGTCGGCGACGAGGTGAAGGTCGAGGACCTGCTGCGCGGGATGATCATCCAGTCCGGAAACGATGCCTCCACCGCGCTCGCCGAGGCTGTGGCCGGTTCCGAGGGGGCGTTCGTCGACATGATGAACAGCCAGGCGCGTGAACTCGGGATGATGAACTCGTATTTCACCAACTCGCACGGGCTGCCTTCCGATGAGCCGCAATCCACCTCTGCTCAGGATATGGCGCTGCTGGCTCGGGCGCTGATTCGCGAGTTCCCCGACCTTTACGGCTATTACAGCGAGCGCTCGTTCGAGTTCAACGATATCTCGCAGAGTAACCGCAACATGCTCCTTTGGCGTGACGCCGGTTTCGATGGCCTGAAGACCGGCTGGACCTCTGCGGCCGGTTACAACCTGGTCTCGTCGGCGAAGCGCAGCGATCGCCGCCTGATCGCCGTGGTGCTGGGCATCGAGGCCTCCAACCACCAGGAGGGTGGTACGCGTCGGGCCAACGAGTCGCAGGCCCTGGTCAACTGGGGCATGCGTTTTACCGAACCCCAGCGTCTGTTCGAGGCGGGGACGCAGCTGGGCAGCCCGCGCATCTATCGTGGTGCGGATAGCGAGGTGTCCGTCGGGCTGGCCGAGGATTTCTGGGTGATCGTGCCCCCGGGCCGCGGTGACAACCTTGAGGCCACAATGGAATTGAACCAGCCGCTGGAAGCGCCGCTGGCCGCAGGGGCCGCCGTGGGCGAGGTGCAGGCCCGTCTCAATGGCGAGTTGATCGGGCAGCAGCCGGTCGTCGCCCTTGAAGAGATCGAGGAGGGCGGGCTGGTGCGTCGCCTATGGGATGGTGCTGCCTTGTCGCTGCGCTCGGTCTGGCCGTTCTGACTCGGGGCGAGTGTGAGCGTTGCGTATTTCAATGGCGACTTCATGCCGCTCGAATCCGTGCGTATCTCCCCGCTGGATCGCGGATTCCTGTTCGGGGACTCGGTCTACGAGGTAATCCCCAGCTACGCCGGCCAGCTGTTTCTGCTGACGGAACACCTTGAGCGGCTGCAGCGCTCGCTGGACGCCATCCGCCTCGAATCGCCGCTGTCGTTCGACCAGTGGCGGGGCATGCTGGAGGAGCTCGTCCGGCGCAACGAGGGGGATGTGCCCATCGATCTCGGGCTGTACCTGCAGGTCACGCGAGGCGTCGCCCCGCGCGACCACGCCTTTCCCGCCGGCGGGCCGCCCACGGTCTTTGCGATGGCGAATCCGATCGCGCCACTGCCGGGCACGATCCGCCAGGCCGGGGTCGCGGCGGTGACGGGGCCCGATACGCGCTGGTCCCGCTGTGACATCAAGGCCACTACGCTGCTGGCCAACGTGCTCGCCCGTCAGGAGGCCCGCGAACAGGATGCAGTCGAGGCCATCCTGTTGCGCGACGGTCAGGTGACGGAGGGTGCGGCCAGCAACGTGTTCGCCCTCGTCGACGGCACGCTGGTTACGCCTCCGCTGGCATCATCGCTGCTCGCGGGGGTAACAAGGGCCCTGGTCCTGCGCTTGGCCGCCCAGTGCGGTCTCGATGTTGTGGAGCGTGATCTGTCCGAGTCCCAGTTGCGTGCGGCCGACGAGATCTGGCTGACCAGTTCCACCAAGGAGCTCCTGCCGGTTTGTCGGCTCGACGGCCATCCGGTCGGAGCCGGGGTCCCGGGCCCGGCCTGGCAGGCCGTTCATGCCGCGTATCAGCAGGCAAAGCGCGACGCTCACCCGTCCCGGGCACCAGTCGAGGGGTGCGCATGACAGACGAGCGCGAAAGCCTGATCGAGTTTCCCTGTCGTTTTCCGATCAAGGTCATGGGCGACTCGCACCCGGAGCTCCTGGAGGCCGTGGAGGCCTGTGTGGCCGAGCATGTGCCGGACCCGGACGACGCCGTGATCCAGCAGCGCGCCTCCAGTGGCGGGCGTTTCGTCGGCATCACCATCACCTTCACCGCGACCAGTCAGGCCCAGCTCGATGACCTCTACCGGGCCCTGGGGCGCTGCGACCGGGTCCGCATGATCCTGTGACCGGTCCGCTCGTCCCCGTGGCCCGCCTGCTGGGTATGCAGCCCTACGTACCTGTCTGGCAGGCGATGCAACTCCAGGCCCGGGAGCGCGATGCGACCCGGCCGGACGCGTTCTGGTGCGTCGAACACCCCCCCGTTTTTACCCAGGGCCGTAATGGCCGCCCCGAGCATCTGCTGGACCCCGGCGCGACGCCGGTGGTCGCGATCGATCGCGGCGGGCAGGTGACCTGGCACGGCCCCGGGCAACTGGTCATCTACACGCTGGTGGATCTGCCGCGACTGGGGGTCGGGGTCCGGCGTCTGGTCGAAGGCCTGGAGCAGGCGGTGATCGATACGCTCGCGCAATGGGGTATCCACGCGCAGCGCCGGGAGAAGGCGCCAGGGGTATATGTGGACGGGGCCAAGATTGCGGCGCTCGGGCTGCGCATCCGGCACGGGCGCAGCATCCATGGGCTGGCGCTGAACATCGCCCCGGATCTGGCGCCGTTTCAGCGCATGAACCCCTGTGGCTATCCCGGCCTCGCCGCGACCTCCATGCAGCATCTGCTCGGCCCGGTGGACGCCACCCGCGTCCGCGAGCAACTGCTCGCCCATCTAGCCGAACAGCTGTTTCCCGCCGCGGTCGCGAGCATCAGGCATGAACCCTCTTTGCCGCCCGAGCTCGTCCGTATTCTGGCGCTGGGGCGTTGTCCCGCATCCTGAGGCTGGGCCTGGTTCGTCCTCTGGAGTTTACGGTGGCTTCGTCCGGCCGCCTGCCTGCGCTGTTTCGGCAGCGCGCCGCGAGGTACTTTCTTGCTTGCCCAAGAAAGTACCCAAAGAAGGGCACCCGGATTCCGCCCGGGGACCTTGCTCCAGGGTCCTCGGGCCGGCGGCGCTGAAACTCGCTACGCCTTCGGCTTCGCTCAGACAGTCAGCGCCTCTTTTCCGTCCCGAGGACCCTTCCGCAAGGGGCTTCATACGGGGGATGAAGGTCAAGACAACGGCCGCTCTGACGTTCGTGCCAATGGATGGAGGCAAGGTGTTCCGACATCCTGGGCACGCGCGGCCTGCAGCCCTGGCGTGCCGCGCCCGCCAGCGGGCGCCAGACCCCATCGTAGGATGTGATGAGCGCAGCGAATCGCATCAGGGTTGCCCCGACGTTGGCACGGTGCGTTTCGCTACGCTCAACGCACCCTACGGCGTACGGGATAGGCAGAAGCGCTGGAAGACAACTGGTTTTGATCTTCCCTCCCGATATGAGCCCCTTGTGGAGGGCGTGACAGGACGGAGAAAAGGCGCTGACTGTCTGAGCGAAGCGACAGCGTAGCGAGTTTCAGCGCCGCCGGCCTGGCGCGTCCGGAGCAAGGTTCCTGGGCGAATCCCGGGCGTGTTTCTTGGTTACTTCTTTGCACGAGCAAAGAAGTAACTCGCGGCGCGCTCGCGAGTGAGCGCAGGCAGGCGGTGGCCCGAAGCCACCGTAAACTCCAGAGGTCAAACCAGGTCCCGCCTCAGGGCACGGGACAGCGCCCCAGCGGGAGGGGGCACAGGGCGGGTCAGGCTGTTTCGAGGCCCTGGGCCTGGAGGTCGGCGTGGTAGGAAGAGCGCACCATGGGCCCGCTGGCCACCTGCTTGAAGCCCATTTCGCGTGCGGCCTCGCCGAGGTCGTCGAACTCCTCCGGTGCCAGGAAGCGCGTGACCGGAAGATGATGGCGCGAGGGCTGCAGGTACTGCCCCAGGGTCAGCATGTCGCAGCCGTGTTCGCGCAGGTCCGCCAGGACCTCCAGCAGCTCCTCGCGGGTCTCGCCGAGCCCGAGCATCAGACCGGACTTGGTCGGCACCCCGGGGTGCTGTTCGCGGAAACGCTTCAGCAGCTCCAGCGACCATTGATAGTCGGCGCCGGGACGCGCCTCGCGGTAAAGCCGCGGGATCGTCTCGAGATTGTGGTTGAAGACGTCCGGCGGGGCCTGGTGCATGATCTCCAGCGCCCGGTCCATGCGGCCGCGGAAGTCGGGCACCAGGATCTCGATCTTCGTGTTCGGATTCAGCGTGCGGACCTCGCGGATGCAGTCCACGAAGTGGCCGGCGCCACCGTCACGGAGGTCGTCGCGATCCACCGAGGTGATGACCACGTACTTCAGGCCCAGCGCCTGGATGGTCTCCGCCAGGTGGCGGGGCTCGTCGGGGTCGAGGGCCTCGGGGCGGCCGTGGGCGACATCGCAGAACGGGCAGCGGCGGGTGCAGATGTCACCCATGATCATGAAGGTGGCGGTGCCGTGGGCGAAGCATTCGCCCAGGTTCGGGCAGCTCGCCTCTTCGCAGACGGTGTGCAGCTTCTGGTTGCGCAGGATGCGCTTGATACGCTGCACCTCGGGCCGAGCCTGGCTCTGGGCGCGGATCCACTTCGGTTTGCGCTGCGGCTGCTCGGTCGGGCTGATCTTGACCGGGATGCGCGCGACCTTGTCGGCGGCGCGTTGTTTTTCGCCAGGTTGGGGTCGTGTTCGAGTGGTCATAGGGTCTTCCCTGAATGGGTTGCGGTCGCTCCGCCCGATCAGGGGGCGATAGCGGCGCGATCGGGGTCAGGCGACCTCGCGGATCAGCGCGTCAATCTCGCGGCGGGCCGTGTCGATTGCCGGCAGCTGGCCGTCGTCGTCGAGCACAAAGCCGAATCGTGCCACGGCGTTCAACTTGGCCAGTGGCGTCCGGTCCGCCAGGGCGTCGTCGCCATCGCGCGTGCAGGCGCTGCGAGCGATGCGCACGATATCGGTCAGGGGTGCTGCCGTAGCGGTTTCCGGGCCACCGGAATCGCGAATGGCCGCCATGATATCGGAAGCCAGGCCCCACTGTTGAGCAACCAGTTCGCCGATCAGGCCTTCCAGGCGATAGAGGATGCGCTCGATGTCCTCGGCACTGCGGTCGGGGTGGCTGCGGGCGACCTCGCCAATGATGGGCAATGCGCCGACGCGATGCAGCAGGCCGGCCAGCAGGGCCTTTTGCGGATCGACTGCCTCGCTCTGGTCAGCCAGCACGCAGCTGATCGCCGCGATTCGGGCCGAACGGCGCCACAGGCGTTCCAGCAGGCCGTGATAGGGGCTGTCGCGCTGGATGAAGACCTGGTGCGCGGCGAGCGCCATCACCAGTTGCCGGGTCCGTTCCAGGCCGAGACGGGAGACCGCGTCGGCCAGCCGCGAGACCTCGCGCTGACTCCCCATCGCCGGGCTGTTGGCCACCGACAACAGGCGCGCGGCGACACTGGGGTCTTCCTCGATGATGCGGGTGACCCGCTCGATATCGACGTCCGGGTCCTTCAGCGCCGCCTGCAGGTGCAGTGCCACTTCCGGCAATTGCGGCAGTTGCAGTTCGCCGGAGAAGGCGCGGGTGTAGATGCTGGTGAACAGCTCGCCCTCAAGGTCGGACAGCTCGATCTCGCTGACCTCCACACCTTCGCGCGCGCCATCGATCAGGTTTTCGTAGACCTTGCGGTCGAACAGGGCGATACGCCCGCTACTCGCCGCGATCGCGTGGCTGTGGTAATCGCGTTCGTTGAACAGTGGGTTCAGGGATTCCGGGCTGCCGCCCTTGAGGATGACCGACTGGCCGTCGTCAGACAGGATTACCCGGCCTTCAAGGAGAAAGATCAGGTGGCGCCATTCGTCACGCGCATGCAGCTTCAGGCCGGGCTTGATGTCCAGGGTGCTGGCGTGCTGGAGGAGCTTGTGGCGCGCACGCTCGCCGAGGTCGGCGAACGGGACCAGTTGTGGAAGACGTTCCTCGATCACCGACACCTCTACATATCAAAGAGTTTTTGCAATTCCGCCAGGTCGGCGGCCCGGGCCTCCAGGAAGGCGATCGGTTCCCCGGGGGCGGGGGCATCGATGCCCAGGAGTTCGAAAGCCTTGACCTCGGACGGGGCCGGCAGTTCCTTGCCCTCGGCCTGCAGCGCGGCGTACTGGGCGACCAGCGCGATGCTGGCATAGTCGGGTTCCGCCGGCCGGTAGCCCCAGTCGCTGCTGTGCTCCGCGACATTGACCAGGTCTCCGCCCAGGTCCCAGTAGTTGATAACCAGTACGCCAGCCAGATTGCGCAGGCGGCGAACCAGACGGGCCACCCGCTCGGGCTCCGGGTGGTCCTCGCGTACCTCGATGAACTGGATGATCGGGATGGCCCCGATGCCGGCCACCAGGCCGGCGAGCAGCGCGCGCTCGCGGTCCAGCAGCTTCAGGGAATCGGCCACCAGATAGGCATAGGCCGATTGCAGTACCCCGTGCTGCCAGACCGCCTCCATCGCCTCGCGTGTAGCCGCA
The DNA here is from genome assembly GCF_000377225.1 of Thioalkalivibrio sp. ALJ4. Lineage (NCBI taxonomy): Bacteria > Pseudomonadati > Pseudomonadota > Gammaproteobacteria > Chromatiales > Ectothiorhodospiraceae > Thioalkalivibrio > Thioalkalivibrio sp. ALJ4. Next base: position 1,124,275 of record NZ_KB897917.1, read on the forward strand.
TGACGGGCCTTGAAGGCCTGTCGCATAGCCATGTTCATGGCCAGCATGCGGGTATTGCGAAAGCCCAGGCGCGTGACCGCGTCCCGTACCGACTGGATCTGCTGCGAGCCGCGGAACAGCGGGCTGTTCGTGGCGTGCAACAAGGCCCCGGCGATGGTCCCGTCGCGCTGGATGACATCGGTCAGCTTGTCGATGTCCGCGTCTGGATCCTTGGTCAGCTCCTGGATGCGCAGGGCGACCTCGGGCATGGTCGGCAGCTCCAGACGATTGCTGGTGATCAAGTCGTACAGCTCGCCGAAAAAGGCGCCTTCCGTGTCATCCAGCTCGGTGTCGTGCATTACCAGCGAGGCACTGTGGGCCTGCTCCAGCGCCCCTGTGGGCACCTCCAGCATGCGGCAGGGCTTTTCGGTGATGATGAAATCGTGCTGGCCGGCCCCGCCGTCGAACATCTGCAGGGGCGGCTCGCTGTTGCCATCGCTGACGGTAATGCGCGAAGGGGTGCCGCCGCTGACGCGTACCAGTTGGCCGCTCAGCAGAAACAGGTGCCGGTCCGCGACGTCCTTGGGCCGCAGCCGCTTGCCAGCGGGCAGCTCCGGGCTCGCGCATGCCTGGGCCAGTTCCGCGCGGGCGGATTCCGACAGGTGCGCGGTGAGGTCCATTTCCTGGAGCAGACTGTCGATGGTCGTCGTGTCCATGAGCGATTCCGTTGCCTGTGTTTCGATCATTCCCTGGTCCGGGCGGGGCGCCAGTGGGTTCGTGTGCCCCCGGCCCGCGGTGCCCGGCCGCGCAATCACCGCCCCGGATCTGGCCGGACATTTTGCGGGAGCGTTGCGTCTTGTGACGTGGGTCTCAGTGTAGCATCCCGCGCAGGCTCAAGGCCCCCGCGGCAGGCGAAGGAAGGACGCTCGTGCGAGTCGATCAGGCCCTCGGCGCGCAGAAAGGCCCGTGCATCGTCGGCGTCCCCCTCGAACCAGCGCGCGGTCGATCCCAGGCGGAAGCTGTAGCCCCAGGCGTCCATGTCCTGCATCAGCCGGTTGCGCCCGACCCCGGGCAGGGCATCGGCGAGCAGGATCTGCAGATAGCACACCCCGCATTCCTCCAGGTCGTCGCCTCCGGCATTGGTATGCAGGGCCGCGCGGCGTTCGGGTTCCATGCAGATCAGATGGCCGGCCTCGTGCAGCGCCGAGTGCAGCGGGGTGTCCGGGCGTACATGCACGGCCAACCCGATGATCCCCGCCTCGGGCTCGCCCCACCAGGTCCCGGGCAGTGCGGCACCGGGCGGATGCATTACCAGTTGTAGCCCGTAGCGTTCGAGCAGGTCGCGTAGTGGGGTTTCGATGGTGGCATCGCCGCATTCGAGAACGGTTGAGGTCATGGGTCGGAGTTGCCGGGCAGGGCCTGGGTCTGGGCGCGGCTGCGGCGCGGGCATTCCTCCGGGTGCTTGCGGCACCAGGCATCCACCCGTTCGGCGAGGTCATCCTGAAAGCACAGGAGGTAGAAGCGGGCCTGCTCGCGGTTGGCGATAGCCGGTCGCCCGAGGGTGTCGACCACGCCGGTGCGCAATGCGGCGATGATTGCGTTGGCAGCCTTTTTCTGCGGCCAGGTGGTGATCTGGCCCCAGGCCTCGGGGCTGAAGTACAGACGTAGCAGGTCCGGGCGCGTGGTCAGCAGCATGCGCGTGACATTGCGCAGGGTCGTCTCGGCCTCGCCCCAGTCGTGGACCAGGCCGCCCTCCAGCAGGCGCTCGATCTCCTCGCGGCCCTTGGGTGAAAGCATTACCGCTCGCCGTGCCTAGGCGCTTGCGGCCTCTTCCGGCGTCAGGGCGCGGATGGACAGCGCGTGGACCTCGCCGGAGTCGATCTGGTCGCGCACGGTGGCGTAGACGGTCTGGTGCTTCTTGACCTTGTTCATTCCGGCGAACTGCGGGCTGACGACCAGGGCCTCGAATTTGCCCTCGCCCCCGGTCACCTCGACCTTCTCGGCCTCCGGCAGGCCGGCGCGGATGAGTTCGGCCACTTGATTGGCTTCCATGGTGAGTCCTTGATGTCGATGTGTATGTCGGCAGAGGCCGCATGATAGCCAGTGGCGTGGCGCTACAGAAGGGCGAGGTGGCCCGGCTCCGGGAACTCGTGGTAGTGGTGGGGTTCCGAACGGGAGATAGTCGCGGTACGCACACTGGCTTGGTGCCGGCAGCGACTACCGGTTAGTATTAGTAAATACTGATATAACGGACAGGCCCATATGGCCCTGGAGGACACCGCATGATTTTCAAGCAGCTGTTCGAGGAAGAATCGTCCACCTACACCTATCTGCTGAGCTGCCCGGACACGGGCAAGACCGCGCTGATCGATCCGGTGATCGAGACCGTGGACCGCGATCTGCGGGTGCTGCAGGAGATGGGGCTGAGCCTCGACTACGCGATCGAGACGCACATCCACGCCGACCACATCACCGGCGGCAAGATGCTGCGCGAGCGGACGGGCTGCCAGCTGGCCGGCCCGGCGCTGGACGAGCTGCCCTGTCGCGACGTCGGCCTGCGCGAGGGCGAGCCCTTCCAGGTGGGGAATCTGGTGATCAATCCCCTCTATACCCCGGGGCATACCGATTCCCATCATGCCTATCTGATGGATCACGTCGGCCTGAAGATGTTGTTCTCCGGGGACGCCCTGCTGATCGAGGCCTGTGGCCGCACCGACTTCCAGTCGGGTGACGCCAAGACCCTGTACCGGTCGATCCATGACAAGTTCTTCACCCTGCCAGACGAGACGCTGGTATATCCGTGCCACGACTACGAAGAGCGCCAGATCACCACCATCGGGCAGGAGAAGATGCGCAACCCGCGTCTGGGCAAGAACAAGCCCGAGGCCGAGTTCGTCAAGATCATGGAGGAGATGGACCTGCCGTATCCGAAGAAGATCGACTGGGCGCTGCCCGGCAACGAGGGCTGCGGGATCTGCCCGGACAACCTGCCGGACGAGAAAAAGCGCCTCTGCGAACCGGATCAGCAGGGCTGATCGAGGTGTCGGGGCCGATCACGCGGCCCCGACACTGGCATCGGAGTGTGGCGGACGGTTTTGCCCGCCCACCGGGACCCCTTACACTCCACCGTCATGACGGACACCAATCCCGTGGATCGCCTGCGCGCGATCATGGCGCGCCTGCGTGATCCCGAGCAGGGTTGTGCCTGGGACCGGGCGCAGACCGCTCAAACTATCGTGCCCCACACACTGGAGGAGGCCTTCGAGCTGGCCGATGCGATCGCTCGCGACGATGGCCGCGAGGCGGCCAGTCGCGAGCTGCGCGACGAACTGGGCGATCTCCTGTTTCAGGTGGTCTTCCAGGCGCGGATCGCGGAGGAGGCGGGGCGTTTCGACCTCGATGACATCGCACGTGCGATCGGCGACAAGCTGGTGCGGCGCCACCCGCATGTATTCGCCGATGCCGAATACTCGGATGATGCCGCCCGCGAGGCCGCCTGGGAATCGGCCAAGGCCGAGGAGCGCGCCGCGCGCGACCACCACAGCGCGATGGACGACATCCCGCTGGCGATGCCGGCCCTGGCCCGTGCCGCCAAGACCCAGCGCCGCGCGGCCCGGCTGGGCTTCGACTGGGGCGACCCGGCCCCGGTGCTGGAGAAGATCCACGAGGAACTGGACGAGGTCCGCGAGGAGCTGGCCAGCGACGCCGATCCCGAGCGCGTGGCCGAGGAGATCGGCGACCTGCTGTTTGCCGTGACCAACTGGGCGCGTCATCTGGGAGTGGAACCGGAGGGTGCGCTGCGTGGCACCACGCGCAAGTTCGAGGCGCGCTTTCGTACCATGGAGGCCCTGGCCCGCGCGCAGGGGCAGGCCTTGGAACAACTGGATTTCGACGCCCAGGAGGCTCTCTACCAGGAGGCCCGGCGGCGTGAACGCGACACCAACACGGACCCCAAATGACACACGCCGTTGAACTGCCCGAACACTTCATGCCGGCCCGGATCGAGGCGATCGAACAGGTTACGCCGCTGATCAAGGTCTTTACTCTGTCGGCCGACCCGGCGCGCTTTGCCAGCAAGGCCGGGCAGTGGCTGGATCTGGTGATCCCGCAGGCCGCCGGCAAGCCGTTTGTCGGGGGGTATTCGGTGGTCTCCGCGCCGCGCGATGACGGGCGGCTGCAGCTCGCAATCAAGTACGCCGATCACCATCACGCCACGCACTACCTGCACTCCACCGCACGCGAGGGAGATACGGTCTACATCACCCCCGGCCAGGGCAGCTTCTTCTTCGAGCCGGGTATGGCGCGGAACGTCGTGCTGCTGGGCGCGGGGATCGGGGTCACGCCGCTGTTCAGCATCCTGCGTGCGGTCAATGACGGCATGCCGGACGTCTACGCCCATCTCGTCTACAGCGTCGCTCACCAGGACGAGATGCTGTTCCCCGACGAGCTGGCGCACCTGGCCAAGGCCGAGAACATCGACGTAACGCTGACAGTGACGCGCGAGGCTGAGGACTGGCTGGGCCACACCGGGCGCATCAGCCACGAGCTGCTGGAGTCCCTGAACCTGCCGCGCGACGCCCTGTTCTACTTCTGCGGTTCGCGCGAGTTCATCGAGGATATGGCCACGCTTCTGGCCGAGTGGGGAATCCCCGAGGCGCAGCTCAAGTACGAGAAGTGGTGGTAGCGCCGCCGCGCTTGCCCCCCGTTATTGCGAGGAGCCGCAGGCGACGCGGCAACCGCCCGAAGCTGGACGTCGCTTTGGGGTTTGCTGGCTAGCGGATACCGCTTGCTTCGTCGCGAGGTTCCTCGCAATGACGGGGAGGCAGGTTACGGCCGGCGGCGGTCGCCGGGGCGCAGGGCGTTGTCCGGTGCCAGGATCGTCGGCTGGCTGTCCAGGGCCGGGTCGGTCTCGGGGTAGTCGCGAATAAAGTGCAGCCCGCGGCTTTCCTTGCGGGACAGGGCGCTGGTCACGATGATCTCCGCGACCATGGCCAGGTTGCGCAGCTCGAGCAGGTCCGGCGAGATGCGGAAATGGCTGTAATACTCGTGGATCTCTTCCTGCAGGATGCGGATGCGGCGCTCGGCGCGGTGCAGGCGCTCGCGGGTTCGCACAATGCCGACGTAGTCCCACATCAGGCGGCGCAGTTCATCCCAGTCGTGGGCGACCACGACCTCCTCCTCGGATTCCGTGACCCGTGACTCGTCCCAGGCGGGCGGTGCCGCGAGCTGCTCCGGCGCGGGCAGGTCGGTCTGCGAGAGGATGTGCTCGGCGGCCGCGCGGGCATAGACCAGGCACTCCAGCAAGGAATTGCTGGCCATGCGGTTGGCCCCGTGCAGGCCGGTATAGGAGACCTCGCCGGCCGCGTACAGGCCGGGCAGATCGGTCTGGCCAAAGTGGTTCACCATCACCCCGCCACAGGTGTAGTGCGCGGCCGGCACCACCGGCAGCGGCTCGCGGGTCATGTCGAAGCCGAACTCCAGGCAGCGCTCATAGATCGTGGGGAAGTGCTCGCGGATGAACTCTGCCGGCTTGTGGCTGATGTCCAGGTTCACGTGATCCAGGCCGAGACGCTTCATCTCGTGGTCGACCGCGCGGGCGACGATGTCACGCGGGGCCAATTCCGCACGCTTGTCGAAGCGCGGCATGAAGCGCTCGCCGTTGGGGAGCAGCAGCAGACCGCCCTCGCCACGCACCGCCTCGGAGATCAGGAACGACTTGGCGCGCGGATGGAACAGGCAGGTCGGGTGGAACTGCATGAACTCCATGTTCGCGATGCGACAGCCGGCACGCCACGCTATCGCGATCCCGTCGCCGGTGGCGCCGTCGGGGTTGGAGCTGTAGAGGTAGACCTTGCTCGCGCCGCCGGTCGCCAGGATCACGGTCGGGGCGAGGATGGTTTCCACCTCGCGGGTCTTGGCGTCCTGCACATAGGCGCCGACCACGCGCCGGGTTCCGTCCACGGGCTGGGTGATCAGATCCACTGCCACGTGGCGCTCGAAGACCTCGATGCTGGCCTGCCCGGAGGCGCTCTTCACGAGGGCATCCTCGATTGCGCGGCCGGTCGCATCGGCGGCATGGGCGACGCGCCGGGCGCTGTGCCCCCCCTCGCGGGTCAGGTGCAGGCGGCTGCGCCCCTCCAGGGCCTCGCGGGTGAACGGCACGCCGAGGTTCAGCAGCCACTGGATTGCCTCGGGGCCGGCGGCCACGGTGCGCCGGACCGCGTCCGGATCGCACAGGTCGGCCCCCGCATCCAGGGTGTCGGCGATATGGGCATCGAACGAGTCGGCGCGGTCGAGAACGGCGGAGATCCCGCCCTGCGCATAGCGGGTCGAGCCCTCGTCCACTGGACCCTTGCTGATTACGGTGACGCGGCGATGCGGGGCCAGATGCAGGGCAGCGGAGAGCCCCGCTGCGCCGCTCCCGATGACCAGTACGTCGGCCAGGCGAGGTTGTTGTACTGTTCCCATGGCTCAGGTAACGTGCTGCGCTTGTTGCCCGAGCAAATCGTGGCCCTTTCGCAACAGTGTTGTGCGGAAAGCGAACTTAATGCGAGTCAGGCGGTCCATGCTTCATAGATTACCGGAGACCGGTGCCCTGGCGGGAGCCCCCGCATGAGCGAGAAGGCTTCCGACGAGGCTCTGGTCAAACGCGTACAAACCGGCGACAAGGCGGCTTTCGACATCCTGGTGCTGAAGTATCAGCACAAGATTATCAACCTGGTCGGGCGCTACGTGCATGATCAGGCTGCCGCCCAGGATGTGTCCCAGGAGGCCTTTATCAAGGCGTACCGGGGACTGGCGAACTTTCGCGGCGAGAGTGCGTTCTACACCTGGCTCTACCGCATCGCGATCAATACGGCCAAGAACTACCTGGTTTCCCAGGGACGGCGGCGGCCGGAGGCCGAAGTCGACGCACAGGACGCGGAACAGATGAGCGGTGACTCCGCTCTCAAGGACAATGCAACCCCGGAGGGGGAGCTCTTGTCCGAGGAGATAGAAGGCGCGGTGCAGCGCACCATCGAGAAACTGCCCGACGACCTTCGCATGGCGATTACGCTGCGCGAAATCGAGGGACTGAGTTACGAAGAAATCGCGCAGACGATGGGATGTCCGATCGGTACCGTACGGTCGCGCATCTTCAGGGCCCGCGAGGCCATCGACCGGACCTTGCGTCCTTTGTTAGACGAAGAATGACGAGAAGCACCATGAAAGAACAAGTCACCAAGAATGAACGTCTATCCGCCCTCGTAGACGGAGAAACGGATGACTTCGAGACGCGGCGCCTGATCGACGAGCTGGTCAAGTCCGAAGAGGATCGCAATCAGTGGGAACGCTATCACCTGATCGGTGACAGTCTCCGCGGCGGGCTGCGCAACACGGCCCCCGCACATTTCATGGATGACATCCGCACGGCCCTGGCGGACGAACCCGCCCTGCAGGGTGTGCCCCGGCGCGAATCGCCGCGCTGGCTGAAGCCCGTCGCCGGCACCGGAGTGGCCGCGGCCGTGGCGATGGTCACGCTGGTGGGTATGCAGATGCTGGGGGATCAACCCGGTCAGGATGCGACCCCGGTGGCCGTGGAAAGCGGTACCCCGGCGGCTACGGGCGACGTGCAGACGGCCAGCTCCCGCGCCGGTGCCGAAGATCCCGCACAGGCGGAAGTTGGCGAGTCCCTGGATCCGCGGTTTGCCCGCTACCTCGAAAATCATGCCGAACTGACCGGCCCGGGCTCTTCGGCCTTGGGACGCGTACGCTACTCGGTCAGCGACGAGTAATACGTCATGTGGCGTGGGCTGCCGCTCGTTCTGGCCGCAACCGCGCTCTGCCTTCCGGCGCAGGTACTGGCGGACGAGGTCTCGCCGTCGGAATGGCTTGAGCGCATGACGACAAGCCTGCATGCGGAGAGCTATCAAGGCACCTTCGTGCTGCAGCGCGATGACCGCATCGATACCATCCGTGTGGTACATGTCGCCGATGATGGCGGTTACCGAGAACGCCTCGAGACCCTGACTGGCGCCGAACGCGAGATCCTGCGCTCGGTGGATCGCCTGAGTGCAATCAAGGGCGCGCGCGGTGCCTCGGGAGACGGGGCGCAGTCACCGTTGGGCCCTGCCGGCGCGCCGGTCTCCCTGTTGGAAACACATGACCTCTATGCGCTGAAGATCCAGGGCCTGGACCGCGTGGCCGGTTATCCATGCACCCTGATTATGGCGCGCGCGCGGGATGCCCTGCGCTACAGCCATCGCTACTGCCTCCATATGGACAGCGCCCTGCCGCTCCTGAGCGAGCTGTACGATCCCAAGGGCAAGCTGCTGGAACGGCTTGCCTTCACCGATCTGGAGTTGAGTGACGAGATCGCCGAGAGCGAACTCGAGCCGACGACCGATCAGGCCGAGCACATCGAGGTGCGCGCCGATCGCGGCCACAAGAAGCCCCAGTGGGACGACGACAATGGCCTGGGTGGCTGGAAGTTTGGTGAACTCCCCCCTGGCTTTCAGGCAGTCGCCGCCACGGAGCGCTCGCTGGGTAACGGGGACGAGGTCTCGCGCCACTTCGTGCTGAGTGATGGTCTGGCCTCGGTGTCGGTCTATGTAGAGCCGGCGGATGGCGAGAAGAGTTTCGAGGGTACAACCCGTGCCGGCGCCACGCATGCCGCTGCACGGGTGATGGCCGGACATCAGGTCACGGCGGTCGGCGATGTCCCCCATATTACGGTCCAGCAGGTGCTGGACGCGGTCTATTACCAAGGCGCCGCGGGCGAGTAAGGCCGGTGGGGCACTGGATCGAGGAACAAGGTGTCGTGCTCGCGGCCGAGGCGCACAGCGCGCGCGTGCGCATCGAGCGCCAGTCCACCTGCGGAAGCTGTTCGGCCCGCACCGGCTGCGGTAGCGGTGTGCTGTCCGAGGTGCTGGGGCGAAAGGCCGTGGAAGTGACCATCGGCCACCCGGGTCAGCTCCGCGCCGGCGATCGCGTGATCATCGGGATTCGCGACCAGGCCCTGGTCTCGGGGGCCCTGGCGATGTATCTGCTGCCACTGCTGGGCCTGGTCGCCGTGCCGGGGCTGCTGATGCTGGCCTGGCCGCTGCTGGGCGAGGGCTGGCTGATGCTGGCCGGTGCGGCGGGTTTCGTGCTGGGGCTCGGCGGGGTTCGGTACTGGATGCGCCACCGCGCACCGGATCTGGCGCCGGTATTCCTGCGCCGCGAGCCCGACGCCGGTGTGGTCCGGGCGCAGGGCCGTCCGCGTCCGATCGAATAATGCAGGCAATCGCCGGGAACTTGTCCCGGTACGAATTTTCTAGAGCATGAACGCACGAGCAAGAGCGGGTTCAATCATGACGCGACCGATGCAATGGGCCCTGCTGGGGCTGATCCTGTTTGCCTTCTCCCTGCCGGCTTCGGCGCGCATGCTGCCGGATTTTGTCCCGCTGGCGGAGGAGCACAGCCCCGCGGTGGTCAATATCTCCACCACGCGTGAGCGTGAGGGTGGCCAGACGGGCGGACACCCCGATTTCGAGGGCTCCCCGTTCGAGGACCTGTTCGAACGCTTCTTCGGCGCCCCCCCAGGTGGCGGACGAGGCGAGGGCGGCGAAGGCCGGATGCCGGAGCGCAGCTCGCTGGGGTCCGGCTTCATCTACACCGAGGATGGCTACATCATCACGGCGAATCACGTTGTGGAGGGGGCCTCCGAGGTCGTCGTGCATCTCTCCGACCGGCGCGTGTTCGACGCCGAGGTGGTCGGCAAGGACCCGCAAAGCGACGTGGCCCTGCTGAAGATCGATGCCGATGACCTGCCGACGCTGGAGCTGGGTTCCTCGGACGACCTCAAGGTCGGCGAGTGGGTGCTGGCGATCGGCTCGCCGTTCGGCTTCGATCACTCCGTGACGGCCGGGATCGTCAGCGCCAAGGGGCGCAACCTCCCGACCGAGAATTACGTCCCGTTCATCCAGACCGATGTCGCGATCAACCCCGGGAACTCGGGTGGCCCGCTGCTGAACCTGGACGGCAAGGTCGTGGGGATTAATGCCCAGATCTACAGCCGTACCGGTGGCTTCATGGGGCTGTCATTCGCGGTCCCGATCGAGATGGTCGAGGACGTGGTCAAGCAGCTGCGCGAGCACGGCGAGGTCACGCGGGGCTGGCTGGGCGTGCTGATCCAGGAGGTTACGCGCGATCTGGCCGAGTCGTTTGGCATGGACAAGCCCAGCGGCGCCCTGGTCGCCCGTGTGCAGTCGGACAGCCCGGCGGAGAAGGCCGGCTTCGAGACGGGAGATGTGATCCTCAAGTTCAATGGGATCGAGGTCCCGAACTCCTCCGCGCTGCCGCCGATCGTGGGACGTACACCGGTCGGTACCGAGGCCGAGGTGGAGATTCGTCGCGGCGAGGAGACCAGGACCCTGACGGTCGAGATCGAACGCCTGCCGGACGATGTGGCGGCGGAACGCGGCGGTCGCCAGCCGGAGCAGGAGGAGCGTGCCGAGCCGCAAAGCCTGCTCGGGATGCACCTGGAGCCGCTGGATGCCGCCGAGGCCGACGAGCTCGGGCTGGACGGCGGGCTGGTGGTTACGGAGGTGACGGGTAATCCGGCCCGTTCCTCCGGCGTTCGGCCAGGCGACGTGATTGTGCAGTTCGGTCGCCACTCGGTGGATTCGCTGGAAGAGCTGGAAGAGCAGATCGAGGCGGCCGGCACCGGGCGCACGGTCCCGGTCCTGATTCAGCGCGACGGCAACCCGACCTTTATCGCCCTGCGCATCCCGTCCGAATGATGGTCGTGCCCTGGCCCGGGCGTTGTGCGCCCGGGCGGCGGCAGCGATCATGATGCGGACTCTGACGCTGTATCACCGCGAAGGCTGCGGGCTTTGCGAGCAGATGCTCGCGGAGCTTTCGGCCCTCAAAAGTCGTTATACTTTCGCCCTCGAGATCGTCGACATCGACGAGGACCGGGACCTGCGCGTGCGTTTCAACGCGAAGGTCCCGGTGCTTGCGGTCGACGGCGACATTCTTTGCTGCCATTTCCTCGACCGAAAGGCACTGCTGGACCTACTGGCCCCTGCATGACCGAAACTCGCCTGACCCGCAATTTTTCCATCATCGCGCATATCGACCACGGCAAGTCCACGCTGGCCGACCGCCTGATCCAGGGCTGCCATGGCCTGACCGAGCGCGAGATGTCCGAGCAGGTGCTGGACTCGATGGACCTGGAGCGCGAGCGCGGGATCACCATCAAGGCGCAGAGCGTCTCGCTGTTCTACGACGCCCAGGACGGACAGCGTTACCAGCTGAATTTCATCGATACCCCGGGGCATGTGGACTTCTCCTATGAGGTCTCGCGTTCGCTGTATGCCTGCGAGGGCGCACTGCTGGTGGTCGATGCCTCCCAGGGTGTGGAGGCGCAGAGTGTGGCCAACTGCTACACCGCGATCGATCAGGGGCTCGAGGTCGTCCCGGTGCTTAACAAGATCGACCTGCCGGCGGCCGAGCCGGATCGGGTGGCGGCCGAGATCGAGGATGTGATCGGCATCGAGGCCACCGACGCCGTGCGGGTCTCCGCGAAGACCGGCGAGGGGATTGCCGAGCTGCTGGAGGAGATCGTGCGCCGCATCCCGCCGCCGGAGGGGGACGCCGAGGCCTCGCCCAAGGCGCTGGTGATCGACTCCTGGTACGACAACTACCTGGGCGTGGTCGCGCTGGTGCGGGTGAAGGCCGGGCGCTTCTACGCGGGGCAGAAGATCAAGGCGATGTCGGTCGGGCGCGCCCACGAGGTCAGCCGGGTCGGGGTGTTCACGCCGAAGCCGGTGGACCGCGAGACCCTTGAGGTCGGCGAGGTTGGCTACCTGATCGCGACCATCAAGGACATCTCCGGGGCCAAGGTGGGCGACACCTTCACCGACTTCAACAACCCGGCCTCCGAGCCGGTGCCGGGCTTCCAGGAGGTCCAGCCGCGGGTGTTCGCCGGCCTGTTCCCGGTCAGCGCGGATGACTTCAACGACCTGCGCGAGGCGCTGGACAAGCTGCGCCTGAACGATGCCGCATTGTCCTTCGAGCCGGAGACCTCGCAGGCGCTGGGGTTTGGTTTTCGCTGCGGCTTCCTCGGCATGCTGCACATGGAAATCGTGCAGGAGCGCCTGGAGCGCGAGTACGACCTTGACCTGATTACCACCGCGCCCACGGTGGTCTACGAGGTGGAAAAGAGCGACGGCGAGGTGGTGATGGTGCACAACCCATCCGGGCTGCCGCCGAGCAACGAGATTGCCGAGATCCGCGAGCCGATTATCGAGGCGAACATCCTCGTGCCGCAGGACTACGTCGGCGCGGTGATCACCCTGTGCATCGAGAAGCGCGGGGTGCAGACCAAGATGCAATACCTGGGGCGTCAGGTGCAGTTGTCCTACGAGCTGCCGATGTCCGAGGTGATGCTGGACTTCTTCGACCGGCTGAAGTCCGCAACCCGTGGCTACGCCTCGTTCGACTACCAGCCGCGGCGCTTCCAGGCGGCGCCGCTGGTGCGCGTGGATATCCTGATCAACGGCGAGCGGGTGGATGCCTTGTCCGGGATCGTGCATCGTGACCATGCGGAGTCGCGCGGTCGCGAGCTGACCGAGCGCATGGCCAAGATCATCCCGCGGCAGATGTACGAGGTGGCGATCCAGGCGGCGATCGGCTCGAAGATTATCGCGCGCTCCACGGTCAAGGCGATGCGCAAGAATGTGCTGGCCAAGTGCTACGGCGGCGACGTCTCGCGCAAGCGCAAGCTGCTGGAGAAGCAGAAGGCCGGCAAGAAACGCATGAAGTCGATTGGCAAGGTAGATGTGCCGCAGGAGGCCTTCCTGGCGGTGCTGTCGGTCGGCGACGACAAATAACGCGCCCGGGTCGGAGCGGGCACGCCGCAAGGCGGTGATCGAGGACAATACATGGCGAATCTGGAACTGATCCTGGTACTGGCCACGGCCGCAACGGGCCTGATCTGGCTGGGCTGGGTGCTCCTGCGGCGGCGGCTGAGCCCCGAGCGTCAGGCGCGCATGCCGTGGTTCGTGGACTATTCGCGTTCGTTCTTCCCGGTGCTGCTGATTGTGCTGGTGCTGCGCTCGTTCGTGGCCGAGCCGTTCCGCATCCCGTCGGGCTCCATGATGCCGACCCTGCTGGTGGGCGACTTCATCATGGTGAACAAGTTTTCCTACGGGATTCGCCTGCCGGTTACGCGTACCAAGGTCTTCGATATGGGCGAGCCCGAGCGTGGCGAGGTCGTGGTGTTCAAGTATCCGCGCAACCCACAAGAGGACTACATCAAGCGAGTGATTGGGCTGCCGGGGGATACCATCGAGTTCCGCGATCGCGTGCTGTACGTCAACGGCGAGGCACAGTCGGCCGAGCGCGTGGGTACCTTTGAGGGCGAGGGGTCCGGGGAGATGATGTCCGGTGCCTCACTGTACGAGGAGACCCTCGACGGGCGCACCTACACGACGCTGATGCGCGAGGAACGCCCGAGCCTGGATGGCTCGGTGACGGTCCCCGACGGCCACTATTTCATGGTCGGCGACAATCGCGACAACTCGAACGACAGCCGGACCTGGGGATTCGTCTCCGAGGATCTGCTGGTGGGGCGTGCCCTCTTTATCTGGCTGCATTGGGATTACAATGAAGGGCACAGGGACTTTTCCCGGATTGGCCAGGCGATTCGCTAGGCCTGTTTCGCGGGCGCAGGCAACCAGGGGGTAGGGCGATGCGGCATTCCAGACATTCCATGCGCGGGGCGGGTGCCCTGACGGTGATGGCATTGATCCTGCTGGCGCTGCTGGTCGGGACCTTCGTGATCAAGATGGGTACGCAGTACACCCAGTACCTGACGGTGCGCTCGATCATGCAGGACGTGGCGACCCAGCCCGGTGCGGCCGAGAAAAGCGAGCGCGAGCTGTGGCGCGAGATGAACCGCCGCTTCCAGATCAACTCGGTGTACGACGGGATCGAGGAGGACGACTTCTCGGTGACCGAGGAGGGCGATCGCCGGCAGATGCATCTGGAATACGAAGTCCGCCGCGAGTTCCTGGGGAACGTCGACGTGGTCGCGCGTTTCTCGCGTAGCGAAACCCTGGCGCCCTAGGGAAACGCTGTGGGATTGTCGGACCGTAACCTTCAACGATCGAGTGCGAGTCGCGATTTTCGTGATCTGCTGCCGGAGGCGGTGCGCGAGGGCGATGGCGTCCGCCAGGCCCTGACCCATCGCAGTGCCGGCGGGCGCAACAACGAGCGCCTGGAGTTTCTGGGCGATGCGGTCCTGGGTCTGGTCATCGCCGATGCCCTGTACGAGCAGCTGCCGGACGCGCCAGAAGGGGATCTCACGCGCCTGCGCGCGGCGCTGGTCAACCGCGAATCGCTGGCGGCCCTGGCGCGAGAGTCGGGACTGGAAGGCACGCTCAATCTCGGCCAGGGCGAACGCAAGAGCGGCGGCCAGCGGCGCGATTCCATCCTCGCCGACGCGGTCGAGGCCCTGATTGGCGTGACCTACCGCGAGGCCGGCATGCAGGCTGCGCGCGACTTCACCCTGGCACTTTATGCCGAGCGCCTGGGGAATCTGCCCTCCGCCGAATCCCTGAAGGACCCGAAGACCCGTTTGCAGGAACAATTGCAGGGTCGCAATGCGGAACTGCCCGTTTACGAAGTGCTGGAGGTGGTTGGTCCCGATCACCAACGCCGCTTCACCGTCTCCGTACACCTGCCTACTCAGGGCTGGGGGCAGCAGGGCGAGGGCTCCTCTCGGCGCCGCGCGGAGCAGGCCGCGGCCGAGGCCGCGCTGCAGCGGTTGCAGCAGCAGGCACAGGAGCAGTGAACGGCATGGATAGCACTTCCGAGTCCGGAACGCGGTGCGGTATGGTCGCGCTGGTCGGCCGCCCGAATGTTGGCAAGACTACGCTGATGAACCGCCTGGTGGGCGAGAAGCTCGCAGCCACGACGCGGCGTCCCCACACCACGCGCAATCGCATCCTCGGCATCGTGACCGAGGGGAACGACCAGATCGTGCTGATGGACACCCCGGGGATCGATACCGAGCGCACGCGTCTGGTGAACCGGGTGCTGAACCGCACGGCCAGTCAGGCCCTGGCCGACGCGGATCTGGTGTGTTTCCTGGTCGAGGCGGGACGCTTTGGCGAGGGCGACGAGCGCATCGAGCAGCTGATTCGCCAGTCCGAGCGGCCGGCGCTGCTGGTGATCAACAAGGTCGATCGGGCGCGGGAAAAAGAAGAACTGCTGCCTTTTATCGCGGCGCGCATGGAGGCGATGCCGTATGCAGGTGTTGTCCCGCTGTCGGCGAAGACGGGCTCCAACGTCGCGGGCCTGATCGACGAGATCCGCGGCCACCTGCCCGCGGGGCCCTTCCTCTACGACCCCGAGCAGCTGTCCGATCGCCCGGAGCGCTTCCGCGCCGAGGAGATGATCCGCGAGTCCCTGCTGGAGAGCCTGGGGCAGGAGGTCCCGTACTCGGTGGCGGTGCGCGTGGAGCAGTGGTCCGACGAGCCGCGGACCACGCATCTCGATGCCGTCATCATGGTCGAGCGCGACAGCCAGAAGGGGATCGTGATCGGCAAGGGTGGACAGCGCCTGAAGCGGATCGGGCAGGCGGCGCGTCTGCAGCTGGAAGAGCTGCTGGGGCGGAAGGTCATGCTGCGCCTGACGGTACGTGTCGAGGCGGACTGGACCCGGAATCCCCGCGCCCTGCGCGAGCTGGGCATCGAAGAACCCCGGTGAAGGCGCCGCGGCGCGCATGAGTGGCGCGGCGACGGCCGTCACCCAGGGTGTAGTGCTGCATGCGCGGGCACTGCGCGAGAACAGCCGCGTGCTGGAACTGCTGACGGGCGAGGCCGGGCGTGTGGCGGCGGTGGTACGTGGCAAGGCGGGGTCGGTACAGCCCTTTGTGCTACTGGATCTGGCCTGGCGCGGCCGTGGCGAGCTTCCCACGCTGCAGGTGGCGGAGCAGCAGCGGGTCTTTCCGTTGACCGGGCGGGCGTTGGTCTGCGGTTTGTATCTGAATGAGCTGGTGTTGCGCCTCTATCCGCGTGACGCGCCGATCCCCGAGGCGTTGCCGGCCCTGCTGACGGCCTACGCGCGGCTGGCGGCCCGGGAGCGCGCGGACGTGGTGTTGCGCCGCGCCGAGTGGGCGCTGCTGCTGCCGATCGATTCCGGGCTCGAGCATGTCGATGCCGCCGAGCTTGATCCGGCGGCCTGGTATCGGTACGAGCCCGAGATGGGCCTGGAGCCCACGGCACCGGGGCGCGCGGGTGCCATCGCCGGGGAGGCCCTGTGGGCGCTCGCTTCGGGGCAGCCGGTCCCCGATAATCATGCCCGTCCGGCGCGTGACTTCATGCGCGCCCTGATTGACCATCACCTGGCCGGCCGCGTGCTGCGCACGCGAGCGCTGCTGTAGCCCCGGCCCTGACACGCATTCAAGCCCATACAAGGCCACACGTACCATGTCGCATCCCGCACCGCTCAAGCTGGGGGTCAACCTCGACCACATCGCCACGATTCGCCAGGCCCGCCACACGCCGTATCCTGACCTGATGCAGGCGGTACGCCTGGCCGAGGCCAGCGGCGCGGATTCGATCACCCTGCACCTGCGCGAGGATCGCCGCCATATCCAGGATGACGATGTCTTCGGGATCAAGCCGCGGCTTACGGTGCCGATGAACCTCGAGATGGCCGCCACCGAGGGCATGCAGGCGATCGCCTTGAAGCTGCTCCCCGAGGCTTGCTGCATCGTGCCGGAAAAGCGCGAGGAACTGACCACCGAGGGCGGGCTGGATGCGGCCGGGCAGCTGGAGCGGCTGCGTGATTTCGTGGCCCCGCTGACCGCGGCCGGGATCGAGGTCTCGCTGTTCGTGGAGCCGGATGTTCGCCAGATGGAGGCGGCGGTCAAGATTGGCGCTCCGGTGGTGGAGCTGCATACGGGCGCCTATGCCAATGCCCGTGATGCAGCCGAGCGCGAACGTTTGCTGGCCGGGATCAACCAGGCCGCCACTGCCGGTCAGGCCATGGGGCTGGTGATCAACGCCGGTCATGGGCTCGACTACGACAATGTACGTCCGATCGCCGCGAATCCGGTCTTTCACGAGCTGAATATCGGCCACTCCATCGTGGCCCGGGCGTTGTTTACGGGGTTGCCGGAGGCAGTCAGCCACATGCGCGGGTTGATGGATGCCGCCCGCGCTGGCCTGCCAGTCGGCCAGTACCCGGTGTGATCGCCGCATGATCCTCGGGATCGGCACCGACCTCGTCCAGGTGGCGCGCATGCAGGGCATGTGGGAGCGCCATGGCCGGCGGCTGGCCGAGCGTATCCTGCATCCGGTCGAGCACGCCGACCTGCCGTCGGAGCATCCGGCGGGATTTCTCGCCCGGCGCTTTGCGGCCAAGGAGGCCCTCGCCAAGGCGCTGGGATGTGGGGTCGGGGCCGACATGGGGCTGGCCGAAGCCGGGGTGACCCATGATGCCCGCGGGCGCCCCGAATTCGTGCTGGAAGGCCGCGCACGGGCGACCGCCGAACGCCTTGGGGTGAGCGCCATTCACCTCAGTATTAGCGACGAGCGCGAGTATGCCCAGGCCTTTGTCGTCCTCGAGGGTGGTGAGTAACCCGCTTTTCCCTCCGGTCGTGGTTGCCCGGGTGGGACCGGCTCCCTAGAATATGGCCCCTTATGCCCATCCGTGTCGGGTGAACGGATGGTGCCAGCCCTGAGCGAGTGACGGAGTCCAGTCCATGCCCTGGAACGAACCGGGAAATAGTAACCGCGACCCCTGGAGTGGGGGCGGCGGTGGCCAGCGCGGTGGTGGTAGCGGTGGCGGCGGGGGCAACCAGCCTCCCGATCTGGAAGAAATGATGCGCAAGCTGTCGCGCCAGCTGAATGGAATCTTCGGCGGTGGTGGCGACAGTGGCTCCGGGGGTTCCTCCGGTGGTGGCATGGGCCGTGGTACCCAGGCCCTGGTCAGTCTCGGGCTGATCATCGCTCTGGTCGTCTGGCTGGCCTCCGGCTTCCATATCATCTCCGAGGGCGAGCGCGGTGTTGTGCTGCGCTTTGGCGCCTTCCAGGAAGTGAAGAACCCGGGTCCCGGCTGGCATCTGCCCTATCCGATCGAGCGGGTCGAGATCGTCAACGTCGATAACGTGCGAACCATCGAGCACCGCGCGTTGATGCTGACCGGAGACGAGAACATCATCGATATCGATATCGCGGTGCAGTACCGCATCCTCGATCTGGTCGATTTCCTCTTCAACGTGCGCAACCCGGACTCCACTGTGAATCACGTAATGGAATCCGCGATCCGCGAACGTGTCGGGCGTTCCAACCTGGACTTCATCCTCGGCGAAGGGCGTGGGGAGATTGCCTCGTCGGCGCGTGTGGTGATGCAGGAGAATCTGGATTCCTACGGGGCCGGGGTTACGGTTACCGCCGTGTCCATGCAGCAGGCCCAGCCGCCCGAGCCGGTCCAGGAGGCCTTTGCCGACGCGATCCGCGCCCGCGAGGACGAGGTTCGCTTCCGCAACGAGGCCGAGGCCTACGCCAACGGCGTGATCCCGCGGGCCCGTGGTCAGGCGGCGCGTATCATCGAGGAGGCCGAGGCCTATCGTGATCAGGTCATTGCGCAGGCCGACGGTGATGCTGCGCGCTTCGATCAGTTGCTGGTGGAATACCAGCAGTACCCGGAAGTGACCCGTGACCGTCTGTATCTGGAGGCCGTCGAGGCCGTGCTCGAGGATTCGCGCAAGGTCATGCTCGACGTGGGCAGCAGCAACAACCTGATGATGCTGCCGCTGGATCAGCTGTTCCGTGGTACCGGTACCCGATCCAACTCGGGTGATACGCCGACCCCGCAACCCATCGATACCAGCCGCGGTGGCCTCGGTGCCACTCCTGGGTCAGGTGTCAATCGACTGGGTAGCCGTGATCCGGCGGCCCAGCGCTCGCGGGAGGTGCGCTAATGCTACGCATAGCCGGTATCGCCGTTGTTGTCATCGGGATCGTGGTGGCGCTGTCGACCTACACCGTCGATGAGCGCGAGCGCGTGATCAAGTTTGCCCTGGGGGAGATCCGTCAGGTCGATCCCGAGCCTGGTCTGCATTTCAAGTTTCCGCTGATCCAGAACGTCGAGAAGTTCGATGCCCGGATTATGACGCTGAACATCCCGCCGGATCGGTTCCTGACCTCCGAGGCGAAGAACATCATCGTCGACTTCTACGCCAAGTGGCGTATCGATGATATTGGTCAGTTCTACCGCGCTACCCGCGGTGACGAGCGGCTGGCCGAGGAGCGTCTGGCCCAGATCCTGCGCGACGGCATGCGTAACGAGTTCGCACGCTTCGAGTTGCAGGAAGTCGTCGCCGGCGAGCGCCTGGCGATCATGGGGGCGGTACGGCAGACCGCGCTGGAGACGGCGCTGGAGCTGGGGATTGACCTGGTCGACGTGCGCGTACGCCGGATGGATCTGCCCGACGAGGTCTCCGAGTCGGTGTACGAACGTATGCGTGCCGAGCGTGAGCGCGTGGCGCAGGACTTCCGTGCCCGTGGCCAGGAGGAGGCCGAGCGCATCCGCTCGCGCGCCGACCGTGACCGCACGGTCATCCTCGCCAACGCCTATCGCGACTCCGAGGAGATCCGGGGTGCCGGTGATGCGCGTGCCACCGAGACGCTGGGCCGCTCGTTCGGCGAGGACGAGGAGTTCTTCCGCTTCTATCGAAGCCTGATCGCCTACCGCAACAGCATGAGCGGCGAGAAGAGCACCTTTATCCTGGAGCCGAACTCCGAGTTCTTCCAGTTCTTCAACGCGCCGGGCGGGGAGCGGCCGGCGCCGCTGCCGACCCAGTAACACCGGGGCCGGGCGCCATCGCAGGTGTCCGGTGCGCAGTGACCGTTTGACTCGGGCCCGGTCTTCCGGGCCCGAGTCATGCCGGGACCCGGCCGGCGCGCATTGGGTGACACAAGGGAAACACTGATCAATGTACACACTCGCCGGACGCAAAAGCGCCTTGAGTGCGAGCGTGGACATTGATCAGTGTTTCCCTAGGACAAGGGCAGGGACGAGATGACCGAGATCAACCGCTGGCTACTGCCGGATGGCCTCGACGAGGCGCTGCCGGACGCCGCGCGGCGCCTGGAAGGACTGCGCCGTCGGGTGCTGGACCAGTTCGATACCTGGGGCTATGACCTGGTAATGCCGCCGCTGGCGGAATACCTGGAGTCCTTGCTGGTGGGCGCGGGCCATGCGCTGGATTTGCAGACCTTCAAGCTAACCGACCAGATGAACGGTCGGCTGATGGGGGTGCGCGCGGACCTGACCCCACAGGTGGCACGCATCGACGCCCATCGCCTGAAGGTCGAAGGCCCCAACCGCCTCTGTTATGTCGGCAGTACGCTGCGTACGCGTGCGGACGAGTGGTCCGGATCGCGCAGTCCCCTGCAGGCCGGGGCCGAGTTGTTCGGCCATGATGGTCTGGATTCCGACCTTGAGATCATCCGCCTGATGCTCGCCACACTGGAGGTTTGCGGGGTCTATCAGCCCAGCATGGATCTGGGTCATGTCGGTATCTATCGCGCGCTGGCGCGCGAGGCCGGTCTGGACAACGCGCGCGAAGAGGCCTTCTTCGACCAGTTGCAGCGCAAAAGCGTCCCCGAGATCGAGGGGACCCTCGAGGCATGGGAGACGGAAGGCATGGATGCGGCTGTCTGCCGGCGGTTGCGCGCTCTGGTGGATCTCAATGGTGACGCCGGTGTCATTGCCGCGGCGCGTGAGGCCCTGGCCGGTGCGCCGGCCGAGGTCGAGGCGGCCCTGGATCACCTGCAGGCGGTGGCGGAACGTCTGGAGGCGACACAGCCGAACGTGGACCTCCACGTTGATCTCGGCGAGTTACGCGGCTATGCCTATCACACGGGCCTGGTGTTCGCGGTGTTCGTGCCAGGCTCCGGGCAGGCAATTGCACGCGGCGGGCGCTACAACGATATTGGTCGCGTCTTTGGCCGGGCGCGCGCCGCGACCGGCTTCAGCACCGATCTGCGCGAGTTGCTGCGCCGCGCCGAGGTGGCGCCGCCGGTGCCGCGTCGTACGGTGCGCGCGCCGGCCTCGGGTGACGTGGCCATGGAGGCCGCAATCGCCGACCTGCGTGCGCGCGGTAATCGCGTGGTGCGCGATCTGGAAGGGCAAACCAATGAACCCCCCGCCGATGCGCGCCTGGAGCTGCGCGACGGGGCCTGGACGGTAGTGGAGTACTGAGCCGATGAGACGTTTCGTAGTCGTACTGGGCAGTCAGTGGGGTGACGAGGGCAAGGGCAAGATCGTCGACCGCCTGACCGAGGACGCAGCCGCTGTTGTCCGTTTTCAGGGTGGGCACAATGCCGGGCATACCCTGGTGATTGATGGCGAGAAGACCGTGCTGCACCTGATCCCGTCGGGGATCCTGCGCGAAGGCGTGGAATGCATGATCGGCAACGGGGTGGTGCTTTCGCCCGAGGCGCTGATTACCGAGATGGAAGAGCTCGAGGCCAAGGGCGTGCCGGTTGCCGACCGCCTGCGGCTGTCGGACGCCTGCCAGTTGATCCTGCCCTACCACGTGGCGCTGGACCATGCGCGCGAGAAGGCGCGCGGCAAGGCTGCGATCGGGACCACCGGGCGCGGGATCGGCCCCGCCTACGAGGACAAGGTCGCGCGTCGTGGCCTGCGCCTGGACGACCTGTTCCACCGCGAGCGTCTGGCCGCCAAGCTGGGCGAGGTGATGGACTACCACAACTTCGCATTGAAGCATTATTTCAAGGCCCCCACGATCGACCAGCAGGAGGTGCTGGAACAGTGCCTGGCGCACGCCGAGCGCCTGCAGCCGATGGTCGCGGATGTCGCCGGGCGACTGCACGAGTTGCGGGCCCAGGGCCGGGACGTGATGTTCGAGGGGGCACAGGGCACCCTGCTGGACATCGACCACGGGACCTACCCGTTCGTCACCTCGTCCAATACCACCGCCGGGGGCGCCTCGACGGGCTCCGGTGTCGGTCCGCGCGATATCGACTACGTGCTGGGGATCACCAAGGCCTACACCACCCGTGTCGGGGCCGGCCCGTTTCCGACCGAGCTGTTCGATAACATGGGCGAGCACCTGGCCACCCGCGGCAACGAATTCGGTTCCACCACTGGGCGCGCACGGCGCTGTGGCTGGTTCGATGCGGTCGCGCTCAAGCGCGCGGTCGCGATTAACAGCATCAGCGGCCTGTGCATGACCAAGCTGGATGTGCTGGACGGGCTGGAGAGCGTGCAGATCTGTGTCGGCTATGACTGTGGCGGCAAACGCCACGAGGTACCGCCGTCCGGAGCCGAGGCCTATGCGGCCTGCAAGCCGATCTACGAGGAGATGCCGGGGTGGCAGGAATCCACCGTGGGGATTCGCGAATACGAAAAGCTGCCGGCCGCGGCGCGAGCCTATCTGGAGCGCCTGTCCGAGGTGGTGGGTGTCCCGATCGACATGATCTCCACCGGGCCGGATCGCGACGAGACGCTTGTGCTGCGCGACCCGTTCGATTGCTGATCCAGGCGCGTTTGGGATATCGCTTGGACGTGCGGTGCGGGCCAGGCCCGTGCCGTACGCGCGGACAGACATAGTTCCACCGCTACACGGAGATCCGTGCGGAGAACGGGGCGGGTATTTTCGTCTCGGGGGATCGGGAAGCAGAGAAATGGTGCCGAGGAGAGGACTTGAACCTCCACGAGCTTTCGCTCACTAGCACCTGAAGCTAGCGCGTCTACCAATTCCGCCACCTCGGCACGAGGTCGGATCGCCGGTTCGAGACCGGGTCCTGCGCTTCAGGAGCGCGCAATATAGTGCGCGGCCAAAAGCCTGTCAACGCCCGCAAGAATGTCCTGTGCCATGGGCGCGGACGTGAGGCTGGGTTCGCGCGTCCCTCGGCGCTTCCGGCAGCAAATCTTTACTTGCCGCATAATAGGGCGCTTGCGTTGCCAGCCTTCCGCTGGCGGCCACCGAGTCATCCAACGAGTTGTTTGAATGCCAAGAAAAAGAAGCAAGGCGCCGGCCGATCCCAATTTCGAGCGCGAGGCGCAGAAGTACGACAATCCCATCCCCAGCCGCGAGTTCATCCTCGGGCTCCTGCAGGAAGCCGACAACCCCCTGTCCTACGACGAGATCGCCGAGCGGCTGGAGATCGTCGACGACGACCGTCTCGAGGCCCTGCGCCGTCGCCTGAAGGCGATGGAGCGCGACGGGCAGGCCCTTTGCAACCGGCGCGGCGCCTATCTCCCGGTCAACCAGGAAGACCTGATTCGCGGTCGCGTGATCGGCCACCCGGACGGCTTCGGTTTTCTGGTGCCGGATGAACAGGACGACGATCTGTTTCTCTCGCCGCGCCAGATGCGCGGTGTGTTCCATGGTGACCGCGTGCTGGCGCGGGTCATGGGCGTGGATCGTCGCGGTCGCCGCGAGGGCGGCATCGTCGAGGTCCTCGAACACAACACGACCCAGGTGGTCGGGCGCCTGCGCATCGAGGACGGGGTGGGCATCCTGACCCCGGACAACAAGCGCATCACGCACGACATCCTGGTGCCGCCCGATGGTCTGGGCGAGGCCGAAGACGACCAGATCGTGGTCGTGCGTATCCGCGAGTCCGCGTCGCGCACGGCACGCCTGCGCGGGGACGTCATCGAGGTGCTGGGCGAACACATGGCGCCCGGCATGGAGATCGATATCGCGATCCGTGCGCACAGTCTGCCGCACGAGTGGCCAGAGGAGGTCGCTGCCGCAGCCGATGAGCTGGGGGCCGAGGTCAACGAGAAGGCCAAGAAGGGCCGCCTGGACCTGCGCGAGCAGCCATTTGTGACTATCGATGGCGACGATGCGCGGGACTTTGATGACGCGCTGTACTGCGAGCGCGACGGCAAGGGCTGGCGCCTGTGGGTGGCCATCGCGGACGTGTCGCACTACGTCGAGCGGGATGCGGCGCTGGACCGCGAGGCACGTACGCGCGGGACCTCGGTGTATTTCCCGAACAACGTGATCCCGATGCTGCCGGAGGTCCTGTCCAACGGGCTCTGCTCGCTGAACCCGAAGGTCGATCGCTTGAGCATGGTCTGCGAGATGGAGATCGGTGCTCGCGGTGCCCTGAAGAACTATCGCTTCCACGAGGGGCTGATCCGCTCGCATGCGCGCCTGATCTACGAGGACGTCGCCGCGATGCTCGATGGCGACGAGCAGCTGCGCGAGCAGAATGGGCATGTGATGCCCCACCTGGAGGTCCTGCACGAGGTCTTCAAGGCGCTGCACGCCGCGCGGAACCGCCGCGGGGCGATCGACTTCGATACCACCGAGACCAAGATCCTGTTCGGCGAGGATCGCAAGATCGAGCAGATCGTGCCGACCGAGCGCAACGACGCGCATCGCATGGTCGAGGAATGCATGATCATGGCCAACGTGGCGGCCGCGCGCTTTCTCAAGAAGCACAAGGTGCCGGCGCTCTACCGTATCCATGACCAGCCGCCGACGGACAAGGTCGACGACCTGCGTGACTTCCTCAATGGGGTGGGTCTGGCGCTCGGCGGGGGCAGCGAGCCGAGCCCCCGCGACTACACCGAGGTCCTGAAGGCGGCGAAGAAGCGTCCCGACCAGCAGCTGATCCAGACCGTGCTGCTGCGCTCGCTGAGCCAGGCGGTGTACGCGCCCGAACTGGACGGCCACTTCGGGCTGGCGCTGGATGACTACGCCCACTTCACCTCGCCGATCCGGCGCTACCCGGATCTGCTGGTGCATCGCGGGATTCGCCATGTGCTGCGCAAGGGCAGCAACAAGGCCTTCCCGTATTCGCACAACGACATGGAATCGCTCGGCGAGCACTGCTCCATGGCTGAACGCCGTGCGGATGATGCCACGCGCGACGCGGTCGCCTGGCTCAAGGCCGAATACATGCAGGACAAGGTCGGCGACACCTTTGACGGCGTCGTCTCCGGGGTGACCGGGTTCGGCCTGTTCGTCGAGATCAAGGACGTCTACATCGAGGGCCTGGTGCACGTGACCGCCCTCGATAACGACTTCTATCACTTCGAGCCGTCGCGCCACACGTTGACCGGCGAACGCGGCGGTCGCGTATTCCGTATTGGCGATGAGTTGCGCGTGCAGGTCGTGCGCGTCAGCCTGGACGATCGCAAGATCGATCTGGCTCTGGCCGAAGAGTCCAAAGTCGAGGCCGCGCCAAAGAAGAAGGGCGGCCGTGGTCGCAATCGCAAGGACGCCGAGGCCGTGCAGCCGGCACCGGAGGCCGCGCCCGAGCAGGCTCAGGACGACGGCCCGCCGAAGAAGAAGCGCCGCCGCCGCGGTGGGCGCGGTCGTGGCAAGTCGTCAGAGTCCGCCGCTGATGCCCCGTCCGAGGCCCCGGCTGCCGACGCTTCAGAGACGCCGTCGGGCACCGATGGCGAGCCCGGTGGCAAGTCCGGTCGGCGTCGTCGTGGTCGGCGCCGCCGCTCGTCCAGCGCCTCCTAAGTCCTAGGAGGGATACGGGCGATGGGCAAGGGCGGCAAGGGGTCTCGCGGCGAGTCCTTCGGCGGGATCCATGCGGTTGCCGCCGTGCTGCAGCATGCCCCGGAGCGCGCGCGTTTGCTGCAGCTGGCGAGCGGCACCCTGGAGCCGGCGCTGGCGCATTTGCTGGAGCAGGCCCAGGCGCGCGGGATCTCGGTCGAGCGGGTGGGGCGCGACAAGCTCGACCAGCACCATCCCGGCTTCCAGCATCAGGGTGTGATCGTGCATTGCGCCCCGCGCCCGGTAGTGGACGAAAAGACCCTGGTCCAGCGGGTACAGGATGGGTTGGACCTCGTGCTGGTGCTGGACGGGGTCACCGATCCACACAACCTGGGCGCCTGCCTGCGTACGGCGGATGCGGCCGGTGCCGGTGCCATCGTGACGCCCCGACACCACAGCGCGGCGCTCACGCCGGCGGCGATCAAGGTCGCCTCGGGCGCGGCGGAAACCGTGCCGGTCGTCGCGGTTGGCAACCTCGCGCGGACCCTGGCGGCATTGAAGGATGCCGGCATGTGGACCGTGGGTCTGGACGGTGCCGCGCGCGAGGACCTCTATGCAGTGGATCTGCGCCCCCCGACCGCGATCGTGATGGGGGCCGAGGGCGAGGGCATGCGGCGCCTGACCCGCGAGGCCTGCGATCATCTCGCCAGGATCCCGATGGGCGGCACGGTGGAGAGCCTGAACGTCTCGGTGGCGACCGGGGTCTCGCTGTTCGAGGTCCGCCGCCAGCGCCAATCCTGACGCCGGCGGGCCTGATACACTCGGTACATGCGCGTGCATCCTCGACTGTTCCTCTGGCTGTTGCTGCTGTTGCCCCTGCTGGTGATGGCGCAAACCGTTCATGCGGCCGACATGGCGACCATGCACACCGATCCCGTGGAGATGGACGCCTCCATGCACTGCGATGGCGCGCACTGCGATCATCACGCCGAGCAGGAGTGTTCCAGCCACGGTGGCTGTTGCATGGCCCCCTTGGCGACCGTTGTCTCGCCTACGACGAAGCTGACCCGGGTGCCCGCCGAGCCCCTGGTCCAGCCGACCCGGTTGTCCGCCGAGCCCCCGAGCCCTCCACCGAGATCCTGATTCCCCTGTCCTGGATGCGGCCTGGCCGCGTCCGTTTCAATGATTGCGACAGCGAGGAATCCAGATGTCCATTGCAACCGTTTTTCCGGTCAGCACCCTGCTGGCCATGAGCCTGACCCTGGCGACGCCGCTTGCGGCGAGCGAGGGCCACGACCACCACCACGGGGAGCCGACGCATGATCACCATGACCATTCCGGCCAGGGTGACCACCACGGCCATGACCACCACGCGCACGATGACCCCATGCATGACCACGATGCGCACGAGCATCGCTGGGAGGCACCTTCCGATGCGGCGGAGCGGGATAACCCCCACGCGGCGGACGAGGCATCCATTCGCATGGGGCGGGAGGCCTACAAGGCCCAGTGCCTGGCCTGCCACGGGGAGGCCGGTGCCGGTGACGGCGCGCAGGCGCGTGCGCTGGAGTCGCGTCCGGCCGATCTACGGGAACACGCCGGGGGACACACCGCAGGCGAATACCACTGGGTGATTCGCGAGGGCTCGGGCGAGATGCCCGCCTTTGCCGGTGTGCTTGACGACGACGAGATCTGGCACGTGGTCAATTACATCCGCTACGAGCTGGCCGATGCCGGCGACGACCCCTCGGATGGCCACGATGACCATCATGTGCCTGACGGGCACGATGACCACGATCACCACAACGGGGGCCATCATGGGCATGCGCATTAAGTCGGTCGGGACACCGGTGGTCGCGCTGGCCCTTGTCGGTCTGCTCGCCGGGTGTGGCGAAGAGGCCCCGGAGGCGGCGAAGGAGCGCGCACCGTATCCCATCCAGGGGCTGGCCAACATTGAGCTGTACGGCGATCCACAGGTGGGTCGGGAGCGCTTTGCGCAGAGCTGTGCGGAGTGTCATGGCGCCGATGCCCGCGGTACCGAGCAGGGGCCGGCGCTGATCCACCGGATCTACGAGCCGTCGCATCACGCCGACATCACCTTCTTTATCGCGGTCGAGCGTGGGGTGGTCGCACATCACTGGGAATACGGCGACATGCCGCCGGTGCCCGGTCTGGATCATCAGGCTGTGGCGGATATCGTCGCCTGGGTGCGGCACGAGCAGCGCGACGACGGGATCATCCCGGACGACGAGTGGCCGGTGGATGAGGACTGACGTCGTCACCCGGCCCGGCGCGACGGCGTTGCCGAGGGGCGTCGGGCTTGTTGCCGGGGCCCAGTTCGTTTAAGGTATCGCGCCTTTCCGTCTGCCGGTTATCCGGCGGTCGGAATCCTTGCCTCACCGCTGCGTCGGGAGGCTGATACCCGCAAGGAGTCGAAAATGCGTCATTACGAAGTTGTGTTCCTGGTCCACCCGGACCAGAGCGAGCAGGTCCCGGCGATGATCGAGCGCTACAAGGGCCTGGTCGAAGGTCACGAGGGCAAGATCCACCGTCTGGAAGACTGGGGCCGTCGTCAGCTGGCCTACCCGATCCAGAAGCTGGTCAAGGCCCACTACGTGCTGATGAACATCGAGGCCTCGGAAGAGGCGCTGGAAGAACTGGTCAGTGCCTTCCGGTTCAACGATGCCGTGCTGCGCCACCTGGCCATGCGCATGGAAGAGGCCGTCACCGAAACCTCCCCGCTGGCCAAGGGCCAGGAAGAGGAAGGTGCCAAGGGCCGTCGCCGCGAGCGTGACGACGAAGGTGGCCAGGCCGCCTCTGACGACTCGGCCTCCGCCGAGTAAGTCCCGCCCGTCCGTTGACCGAATTTTTGAAGGAGATCTGACATGGCCCGTTTTCCGCGTCGTCGCAAGTACTGCAAGTTCACCGCCGAAGGCATCGAGTACATCGATTACAAGGACCTGAACCTGCTGAAAGGTTTTGTAACCGAGACCGGCAAGATTGTGCCCAGCCGCGTGACCGGCACCAGCGCGAAGTATCAGCGCCAGCTGGCCACGGCCGTGAAGCGCGCGCGCTACCTCGCGCTGCTGCCGTACAGCGACAACCACTGATCCGCGCTCCGGTTCGCCCGGACGCACGGCCATGCGTGTACTGGCCGAATTCGTGATGAAAAGCCGGGGCCGCGCCGTGGGCGCGGTCTCCGGCTTTGGCGTTGCGGGGCTCTTCCTGCCGCCGATCGCGATCGTCAGCAGTGCCCTGATCGCACTGGTCGGCCTGCGTGTCGGTCTGGGGCAGGCCCTGCTCGTCGCCGCGTTGTCGGCGCTGGTGCTCGGAGCTGCGATGTTCGTGCTGATCCCGGAGGCCCCGCCGATGGCGGGTGTGGCCGCGGGGTTTGTGCAGTGGGCACCCGTGGTCCTGCTGGCCGAGGTCCTGCGCCGTACGGTGTCCTGGCGCATGACGCTGAAGGCCGGCGCGATGGTCGCCGGGCTTGGCGTACTGGCAGTACATGCCCTGGTACCGGATCTGCAGACGGCCTGGTCCGAGGCGGGCATGGCCCTGCTGGGACCGCTGGTCGAGGGTACGGATACCGGGGCGCAGGAGCTGGAGGCCGCGCTGCGCCGTGCGGCGCCCTACCTGACGGGGCTTTTTGCCGGGATCGTGCTGCTGAGTCTGACGCTGAGTCTGCTGATCGGCCGCTATTGGCAGGCGCTTCTGTATAACCCGGGGGCGTTTGGCGAGGAGTTCCGCGCGCTGCAGTTCGGTCGCGCCATGAGCGGCGTGACCGTCGCGCTGGGGCTGGTCGGGCATCTCGGCCCGGTGCCGCTGGCCACCGAGCTGGCGTTCATCCTTGGGGTGCTGTTCTTCCTCCAGGGCATTGCACTGGTGCATGCACTGACGCATCACCAGGGCATGAGCAGCTTCTGGCTGGTGGGCATGTACGTGCTGATGGCGCTGGCCCTGCCGCAGATGTTCCTGCTGCTGGCGACGATCGGGGTGATCGATGCCTGGGCGGACATCCGCTCGCGTCTTGGCGCGCTGGGCGGGCGAAAGGGTCCGGGTGACGGACCGGACGGTGACAACAATTCGTGAGACCGGTCGGCGACCGGTGTAGAATGCCTCGTTTTTGGGGCTGACCCAACGTTACAGGAATACCGAAGATGGAAGTCATTCTGCTGGAAAAGATCGATAACCTGGGTGGTCTGGGTGACCGCGTGACCGTGCGCTCCGGCTTCGCCCGCAACTACCTGCTGCCGCAGGGCAAGGCCAAGTTCGCCACCGCGGAGAACATCGCCGAGTTCGAGGCCCGCCGTGCCGAGCTGGAAAAGGCCGCCGCCGAAGCGCTGGCCGCCGCCGAGGCGCGCAAGGCACAGCTGGAAGGCACCGTGCTGGAAATCACCGCCAAGTCCGGTGGCGAAGGCAAGCTGTTCGGCTCCATCGGGCCCGCCGATATCGCCGATGCGCTGACTGCCAAGGGCACCGAGGTGGAGAAGAAGGAAGTGCGCATGCCGGAAGGACCGCTGCGTACTACGGGTGAGTTCGAGGTCGGACTGCATCTGCATACGGACGTGGATGTCGACATTCACGTCGTGGTCATCGGCGAGGAGTGATCCTCCGCATGTCGGGAGAGTGGCCGCAGGTCGCTGACGCCCGGCAGGCTGGCCGGTTCACACGGTGCCCTCGGGCATGAACCGGCCAATGACGCCGAATCCGCGCATCCCGCCGCACTCCGAGGAGGCCGAACAGTCGGTCCTCGGGGGGTTGATGCTGGATAACGCCGCCTGGGATCGGGTGGCGGACCGCATTACCGATGAAGACTTCTATCGCCACGACCACCGCCTGATCTTTCGGGCGGTGGCCGCGCTGGCCGAACGCAATGCCCCGTTCGACATGGTGACCGTGTCGGAGCAGCTCGAGCGCAGCTCCGAGCTGGAAGACGCGGGCGGGATGGCCTACCTGGGCCGTCTGGCGGCCGAAACCCCTAGTGCCGCGAACATCGTGGCCTACGCGGATATCGTTCGCGAGCGCTCCATCCTGCGTTCCCTGATCTCGGTGGGCACCGAGATCGCCGACTCGGCCTTTGTGCCCGAGGGTCGGGAATCCAAGGAACTGCTGGATCAGGCCGAGCAGAAGGTGTTCCGCATCGCCGAGCAGGGTGCGCGCGGGGCTCGGGGTTTCCGCGGCATGAAGCCACTGCTGACCGCCGCGGTCGAGCAGATCGAGTACCTCTACGAGACGCAGAACCCGATCACCGGCGTGGCGACGGGGTATCAGGACCTGGATGCCCTGACGTCGGGGCTGAACCCCGGCGATCTGGTGATCGTCGCCGGCCGGCCCTCGATGGGCAAGACCTCGTTTGCCATGAACATCGCCGAGTATGTGGCGATGAAGAATGCCGAACCGGTCGCGATCTTCTCCATGGAGATGCCCGGCGAGCAGCTGGCGATGCGTCTGCTGTCGTCCATGGGCCGGATCAACCAGCAGAAGCTGCGCTCCGGGCGCCTGGAGGACGGCGACTGGCCGCGACTGACCAGTGCCGTGCAGATGCTCTCCGAGGCCCCGCTGTTTATCGACGACACCCCGGCGCTGTCACCCACCGAACTGCGCGCCCGTACCCGCCGGCTGATGCGCGAGCACAAGGGGCTCAAGCTGATTGTGGTCGACTACCTGCAGCTGATGCAGTCGCCCGGCAGCAGCGAGAATCGCGCCAACGAAATCTCGGACATCTCGCGATCACTGAAGGCCCTGGCGAAGGAGCTGAGCGTGCCGATGATCGCGCTGTCGCAGCTCAACCGCTCGCTGGAACAGCGCCCGAACAAGCGCCCGGTCATGTCCGACCTGCGCGAGTCCGGGGCCATCGAGCAGGACGCCGACATTATTGCCTTCGTCTACCGCGACGAGGTCTATAACGAGGAGTCCCCGGACAAGGGCACGGCCGAGATCATTATCGCCAAGCAGCGTAATGGCCCCATCGGTACCGTGCGCCTGACCTTCCGCGGGCAGTTCACTCGCTTCGAGAACTACGCCCCCGACGTCTACGGCGGGATGGAGCAGTAGGGGGACACCCAGCCATGTACACACTTGCGTTGGCGCCCAATGCTTCTCGATCCCTGGCCCGAGGCGGCGCGTGAGGCGCGCGGCCAGCATCCAGCTCCACCCCGAGGCCCTGCGGCACAACCTGGCCGTGGCGCGAGGCCTCGCACCCGGTGTCCCCATGTGGTCGGTGATAAAGGCGGAAGGCTACGGCCACGGACTGCTGTGGGCGGCCGAGGCACTCGCCAGCGAAAGCGACGGGCTGGCCGTCTCCCAGGTCGGTGAGGCGCGGGCACTGCGCGATGCCGGCTTCGACGGCGCGTTGCTGGTGCTGCAGGGTCCGCGCGATCCCTCCGAGGTGCATGCCTGCACCGAATTCCATCTGCAGCCCGTGCTGCACGACGCGGCACAACTCGACCATCTCGAGACCGCCCGAGTCACGCTTCCCATCGTCTGGATCAAACTGAATACCGGGATGAACCGGCTGGGTTTCGTGCCGGCGGAGGCGGCCTCGGTCGCCAGGCGACTGCAGGTTACCGGCCACGGGCAGGGCGGGTTGCACTGGATGACCCACATGGCCTGTGCCGACGAGCCGGAGCATCCACAAAATGCCCGCCAGCTGGACCGTTTCGCGACGACGGTGGCGGAATTTTCGGGACGCCGCAGCGTGGCCAATTCGGCGGCCCTGTTTGCCGGCTGGGGTCTGGGCGGGACGTCCGATGCCCCCGGTGAATACTGGGGCCGGCCCGGTATCATGCTCTACGGCGCGCATCCGGCCTCGGTACCCACCGAGCACCTCCCGGAGGGTCCGGACAGCGACCTGCGCCCGGCGATGACCGTGCAGGCCCCGATCATTGCCACCCAGCCGCTCGAATCCGGCAGTACCGTCGGTTATGGGGCGACCTGGGCTGCCGATGTGCCGGGCCGGGCCGGGATCGTCGCGATGGGGTATGCCGACGGATACCCGCGCCATGCCCCGTCGGGCACACCAGTGCTGGTGAAGGGGGCGCTTTGCCCGCTGATCGGGCGCGTGTCCATGGACATGCTGGCGGTGGATCTCTCCGGGGTGCCCGATGCGCAGGTCGGGGACCCGGTGACCCTGTGGGGCGAAGGCCTTCCCGTGGAACGCGTGGCGCGTGCGGCGGGGACGATCAGCTACGAGCTGCTGACGCGTGTGGCCGACCGGCTGCAGCCGGCGCGCTGATACACTGTGGCATTCCGCATTCAAGGATGCCGCGATGACCGACTTCGACCCCGCTGATTACGACCCGCAGACTGTAGCCATCCGGCACGGCTACCGGCGTACGCCCGAGGGCGAGCACTCCGAGGCGATCTTCCCGACCTCCAGCTTCGTGTTCGGTTCGGCCGCGGAGGCCGCCGCGCGCTTCGGCGGGGAGTCGCCCGGCAATATCTACTCGCGCTTCACCAACCCGACCGTGCGCACCTTCCAGGACCGTCTGGCGGCGCTGGAGGGGGGCGAGGCCTGTGTGGCCACCGCCTCCGGCATGTCCGCGATCCTCGCGACCATGATGGGTCTGTTGAAGGCCGGCGATCATGTGGTCTGCTCGCGTTCGGTGTTCGGCACGACGACCGTGTTGTTCAACAATTACCTCGGGCGTTTCGGCGTCGAGGTGACCTACGTCGAGCTGTCGAACCTCGAGGCCTGGGAGGCCGCCACGCAGCCCAATACCCGGCTGTATTTCTGCGAGACGCCGTCCAACCCGCTGGGCGAGGTGGTGGACATTGCCGCGCTGGCGGAGATCGCGCATCGGCACGACGCGCTGCTCGCGGTGGACAACTGCTTCTGCACGCCGATCCTGCAGCGTCCGCTGGATCTGGGCGCCGACATCATCATCCACTCGGCGACCAAGTTCCTCGACGGCCAGGGGCGCTGCCTGGGCGGCGCGGTAGTCGGCGATGCCGAGCGCGTCGGCAAGGACGTCTACGGCTTCCTGCGCACGGCCGGGCCGACCCTGTCGCCGTTCAACGCCTGGGTGTTCCTGAAGGGGCTGGAGACCCTGGCCCTGCGCATGCGCGCCCACAGCGACAACGCCCTGGCCCTGGCGCAGTGGCTGCAGGCCCACCCGAAGATCACCGCCGTGCATTACCCGGGGCTCGAATCCCACCCGCAGCATGCGATCGCCAAGCGCCAGCAAAGCGGCTTCGGCGGCGTGCTGAGCTTCGAGGTCGCCGACGGGCGCGAGGCCGCCTGGTCGGTGATCGACGCAACGAAATTCCTGTCGATCACCGCGAACCTGGGCGATGCCAAGACCACCATCACCCACCCGGCCACCACTACCCACGGTCGTGTGGACCCGGACAAGCGGGAGGCCCAGGGCATTACCGAGGCTCTGGTGCGGGTCGCCGTGGGGCTGGAGGCGGTCGCCGACATCCAGCGCGACCTGGCCCGCGGGCTCGACGCGCTCTGACGCGGCTCCCGGGTCGACCGCACGGATATGTCCAGACCCGAGTCCGGTGATGCCCATCCGAAGCCGCGCCGGCGTCCGCGCTGGCGCGTGCTGCTGACGGTTGTAATTGGCTTTCACCTGCTGGGGTTCCTGTCGTCGCTGGATGCGCTGATGTCCACCCGCACGCCGCAGGGCGCGGTGGCCTGGATCGTGTCGCTCAACACCGTTCCCTATGTGGCTGTGCCGGCCTACTGGGTATTCGGCGCCAGCGAGTTTCGCGGCTATGTGGTCGCGCGCCGTGACGAGGACTCCGCTCTGGCGCGGGCCTTGCAGCCGAAGACCGAGGAGCTGTGGTCACACCAGTACATCGCGCAAGAGCCGAGCAAGCACCTGGACGGGGTGCAGCAACTCGCCCGCTGGCCGTTCCTCCACGGCAACGAGGTCGAGCTCCTGGTGGATGGCAAGGCGACCTTCGACAGTATCTTCGAGGGGATCGAGCAGGCCGAGCGCTACCTGCTGGTGCAGTTCTATATCGTGCGCGACGACGCGATCGGGCGCGAACTCCAGCGGCGGCTGGTGGAGCGGGCGCAGGACGGGGTCGAGGTCTATTTTCTCTACGACGAGATCGGCAGCTACCGCCTGCCCGGCAGCTATCTGGACACCCTTCGCGACGCGGGGGTGCATGTGCAGCACTTTCACTCGACCCGCGGGCGCGGCAATCGCTTCCAGCTGAACTTCCGCAATCACCGCAAGATCGTGGTGGCCGATGGCGAACAGGGCTGGGTCGGCGGACTGAACGTGGGGGACGAGTACCTCGGGCGGGACCCGAAGATCGGCCCCTGGCGCGACACCCACCTGCGCATCGAGGGGCCGTCCGCCCTGGCCCTGCAGTCGGTGTTCCTGGAGGACTGGCACTGGGCCACCGAAGAGATCCCGGAGCTGGACTGGCAGCCGGCGACCATGGCGGACGATGGCGTCCCGGTGCTGATCCTGCCCTCAGGACCGGCCGACGAGTTCGAGACCGCCAGCCTGATGATGCAGCAGGCGATCCATTCGGCCGAGCGGCGCATCTGGATCGCCAGCCCGTACTTCGTGCCCGACGAGGGCGTGCAGGGCATGCTCAAGCTGGCGGCACTCAGTGGCGTCGACGTGCGCGTGCTGATCCCCGAGGTCACCGACAACCCGCTGACCACGCATGCGGCCTACGCCTTCCTGGGCCCGCTACTGGATGCCGGCGTGCGCGTCTACCGCTATCAGGAGGGCTTCCTGCACGGCAAGGCCTTCGTGGTGGACGACATGGGTGCGGCGGTGGGGACCGTGAACCTGGACAACCGCTCGTTTCGGCTGAACTTCGAGGTCACCGCGCTGGTGCTGGATCCGGGATTTGCCCGCGAGACGGCGCGCATGTTCGAGGCCGACTTCGCCCGCTCGCGCGAGATGACCCGGCAGGACGTGGACGACCTGCCGCTGTGGCGCCGCGTGGCCGCGCGGGCCGCCTATCTGCTGGCGCCTGTGCTGTAGCGCTCTGGGCGATGAACGGGCGGCTTGATCTGTGTCACGCCGAACGCCGGACCGGCTGCTAGACTTGCAGGCAGAATACCTTTTCGAGACCAGCCCGTGTCACGAGCCTCGCGCCATCTAATGAATCTACTGATCGTCGCCGCCCTGTTGCTGGCGCCGATCGCCGGTGCGGGGATGATGCACGGTGGCGCCGCGGGCGGCATGACCGCGGCGGACCGCTGCCTGGATCATGGAGCGGGATCACCTGCAGACCCCATGTCATCGGACCTTTCGCCGGACCTTGTGATCCAGGCTGCGCCTTCGGCCTGCGAGATGCCCTGTGCGGTCTGTGGCGCCTGCGGGGTCTCGGGTTTGCCTTCACCCGCCGGCACGCCGGTCACGGCGGCCGCGCCCGTTTTCGCCCCCCTTCCCGTCGCCATGGGCCCCGGTATCCCTGCGGCACCGGATCTTCGCCCACCCCTCTGAGTCCTCCCTGGCCGGGGTTCCGCCCGGCCCCGGGTGATCGTGGATCGCCCACTCGGTGCGCGGTGTCGCGCATTGCGGTTGTCACTAGTTCCCTGGGAGGACTACACCATGATGCATGAACAAGGTTTTGGCTGGATGACGGGCCTCGGCTTCGGCCATGGCTGGATTGGTCTACTGATTCTGGCGCTGCTGATCCTCGGGATCGCGGCCCTGATCAAGTATCTGTTCAGTAATCGCTGAGGAGTCGCGCGATGACGACGGAAACGAAGCCAGCGGACGCCCGCGAGGCGGTGGTGATCGTCCCCGGCATGGGGTCGGACCACTGCGCGGGGATTGTCCGCGCGG
The DNA here is from genome assembly GCF_000377225.1 of Thioalkalivibrio sp. ALJ4. NCBI lineage: Bacteria > Pseudomonadati > Pseudomonadota > Gammaproteobacteria > Chromatiales > Ectothiorhodospiraceae > Thioalkalivibrio > Thioalkalivibrio sp. ALJ4. Next base: position 1,160,500 of record NZ_KB897917.1, read on the forward strand.
CGCTGGAGAAGACCCCGGGTGTAGCCTCGGTGGGGACCAATATCGCCCGCCACCGGGTGACCGTGGGATACGACCCCGAGCAGGTGGACCCGCAGGGGTTGCGGGCCGCCGTGGAGGGGGCCGGCTACGACGTTGCCCAGGTCGAGGGCGCGGCGGGCGGTGTCGGTGCGGTGCGCCTGGTGGTGCCCGGCATGGGGTCGGATCACTGTGCGGGGATCGTGCGCGGTGCGATCGAGAAGCTGGACGGCATCCAGGCGGTGCGCACCAACATCGGCGATCACCGTGTGACCGTAGAGCCCGGTCCCGGCGGCCCCGATGCCAAGGCCCTGCGCGCCGCGGTCGAGGGGGCCGGCTATGACGTGGCGGCGGTGGAGACCGAGGAGGCCGGCAGCGAGGCGGACGACGCCGAGATTGACGCCGCCTATCTGAAGCAGGCCTGGCGCCGGCTGTGGATCGCGATGATCCCGACCATCGCGATCATGGTGCTGATGATGCCGCACATGTTCTGGCAGGAGATCCCCGGCTATCTGCTGATCATTGCCGTGTTGGCCTTCCCGGTGGTGTTCATGGCGGGCGGTGCGGCCACCCACCGTTCGTCCTGGCGCGCGCTGAAAAGCGGCAGCCTGAACATGGACGTGCTGATCTCCATGGGCTCGCTGCCACCCTACCTGCTGGGGCTGATCGGCTTCTTCTATCCGATGACCTCGTTCATCGAGATGGCCGCGACCATCATGGCCTTCCACATGCTCGGGCGGTATCTGGAGTACCGCGCCAAGGGCGAGGCCTCCTCCGCGATCCGCAAGCTGCTGGATCTGGGCGCGAAGACCGCCCGGGTCGAACGCGATGGCGAAGAGGTCGAGGTGCCGGTGAAATCGCTGCAGGTGGGCGAGCTGATGATCGTGCGCCCGGGCGAGAAGATCCCCACCGATGGCGAAGTGGTCGCCGGCGAGAGCACGGTGGACGAATCCATCGCCACCGGTGAGTCGGTGCCGGTGGACAAGGGCGAGGGCGATAGCGTGCTCGGCGCGACCCTGAACCAGCAGGGGCGGCTGAAGGTGCGTGCGACCCGCGTGGGGGCCGACACCTTCCTGTCGCAGGTGATCCGCCTGGTGAACGAGGCCCAGGGCTCGCGGGTGCCGGTGCAGGAGCTGGCGGACCGCATCACCGCGCGCTTCGTGCCGGCGGTGTTGATCATCGCGCTGGCGGCGTTCGCGGCCTGGCTGGCGTTCTCCGGGGCGCTGCAGCCGATCCTGATCTGGGGCGAGGGCTTCCTGCCCTGGGTCGACGCGGAGCGCCCGCCGATGGTGCTGGCGCTGCTGGCGGCGATCGCCGTGCTGGTCATCGCCTGCCCCTGCGCGCTGGGGCTGGCCACGCCCACGGCGCTGATGGTCGGCTCCGGCATGGGGGCCGAGCGCGGCGTGCTGATCCGCTCGGGCTCCGCGATCCAGACGCTGAAGGACATCCGCGTGATCGTGCTCGACAAGACCGGGACCATCACCCGCGGGCAGCCGGCGCTGACCGACGTGATCGCGGCCGAGGGCTTCGATGACGCTCGCGTGCTCGGTGCGGCCGCGGCCGTGGAGGCCGGCTCCGCGCACCCGCTGGCCGAGGCCATCGTGCAGGGTGCGCGCGACCGGGAGCTGGCGATCGCCGAGGTCGAACAGTTCCAGTCGCACACCGCGCGCGGGGTGGAGGCTCACCTTTACGGGGAACGCGTCCTGGTCGGCAGCCAGCGGCTGCTGGAGGAGCAGGGCCTGGATCCGTCCGGCCTGCTGGAATCGCTGCGGCGGCTCGAGGATGCCGGCAAGACCGCGATGCTGGTGGCCATTGGCGAGCGACCGGCCGGCATTGTCGCGGTCGCCGACACCCTCAAGGAGGCGTCGCAGAGCGCCATTGAGCAGCTGCATAGCCTCGGCATACGCTGCGTGATGGTCACCGGCGACAACGAGCACACCGCGAAGGCCGTGGCCGCGCAGGTGGGGATCGACGAGGTTCGTGCCGGCGTGCTGCCGGAGGGCAAGGTCGAGGCAGTCCGCGAGTTGCAGGCGCAGTACGGCGACCACGTGGCCATGGTGGGGGACGGCATCAACGACGCCCCGGCCCTGCAGCAGGCCAACGTCGGCATCGCGATTGGGGCCGGCGCGGATGTGGCCATCGAGGCCGCTGACGTGACTTTGGTGCGTGGCGAGTTGACCAAGGTGGTCGAGGCCGTGCAGCTCTCGCGCCTGACCTTCCGCAAGATCGTGCAGAACCTGTTCTGGGCCTGGGGCTACAACTCCGCCGCAATCCCGATCGCCGCGGCCGGCCTGCTGCACCCCATGATCGGCGTGATCGCGATGACCGCCAGCTCGCTCTCGGTGATCGGCAACTCCATCCTGCTGCGCCGCAGCATGCCGACCGACGAGCGCTGAACGGGTATCCTTGGCCGCCATGAGTCAGCCGATCACCCATCCCGCGAGCCCGGATCTCTACCAAGCGGCCGAAATGGCGCTGCGCGAGTGCGATCCCGAGACCAAGTGCGAGCGCGTGCTGGCGCTGATGCAGGCCTGGTGGTCCGATGAGCTGGAGGCGGTCGCCAGCTCCGGGCCGGAACGGTTGGAGGTGCCCGGGCGTCCGGAACGGCCGGTGCTGGTGTACCCGAAGGACCTGCCGCGACGCGGGTTGCACACGACGGCCGGGCGGGTGGCGCTGGTGCATGCGGTCGCGCATATCGAGTTCAACGCGATCAACCTGGCGCTGGATGCCGTCTATCGCTTTCGCGACATGCCGGCACCCTTTGTCAGCGACTGGCTGCAGGTGGCGGCCGAGGAGGCGCGTCATTTCCGGCTGTTGCGCGCGCGGCTCCACGAGCTGGGGGCGGACTACGGCGAGCTGCCGGCCCACAACGGACTGTGGGAGGCCGCACTCGCGACCGACCACGACGTGATGATCCGCATGGCCCTGGTGCCGCGCGTGCTGGAGGCGCGCGGGCTGGACGTGACCCCCGGCATGATCGAGCGCCTGACGGCGGCGGGCGATCACGCGACCGTCGCGCTTCTGGAGATCATCCAGCGCGAGGAGGTCGCCCACGTGGCGATCGGCTCGCGCTGGTTTCGCGAGCTGGCGCACGTACGCGGGCTTGATCCCGAGCCGCTCTTCCTCGAGCTGTTGGCCGAGTACATGCCGGGCCGCGTACGCCCGCCCTTTGCCCACGAGGCGCGCCGCGCCGCCGGCTTCACCGACTCCGAGATGGTGCAACTGGAGGCCCAGGCCATCGGCGAACCATCGCCCTAGACTCCAGTGGATCGGCTCTGTTCCGTTTTGTGGCTGGCCATGGTTCGGCATCTGGTGTTTACGTGCCTTCGTCCAGTCGCCTGCCATGCGCTCACTCGCGAGCGCGCCGCGAGTTACTTCTTTGCTCGTGCAAAGAAGTAACCAAGAAACACGCCCGGGATTCGCCCAGGAACCTTGCTCCGGCCGCGCCAGGCCGGCGGCGCTGAAACTCGCTACGCTCAGACAGTCAGCGCCTTCTCCCGGCCTGTCACGCCCTCCATAAGGGGCTCATATCGGGAGTGAAGGTCAAAACAGGCGGTGTTCCAGCATCTGTCCTAAGTCCCGAGTTGTAGGGTGCGTTGAGCGCAGCGAAACGAACCGCTCCGACGTCGGGGTTAATCCTGATGCGATTCGCTGCGCTCATCCGCATCCTACGATGGGTCTGGCGCCCGCTTGCGGGCGCGGCACGCCAAGGCCGAAGGCCGAGGTTGCCCCGACGTCGGAACGGTGCGTTTCGCTGTGCTCAACCGCACCCTACGGCGTTGGAGTTGGCTGCAGGCGCGGGGATAACTTCTGTTTTGACCTTCATCCCCCCGTATGAAGCCCCTTGCGGAAGGGTTCTCGGGACGGAAGAGAGGCGCTGACTGTCTGAGCGAAGCCAAAGGCGTAGCGAGTTTCAGCGCCGCCGGCCCGAGGGCCCTGGAGCAAGGTTCCCGGGCGGAATCCGGGTGCCCTTCTTTGGGTGCTTTCTTGGGCAAGCAAGAAAGTACCTCGGGGTGCGTTGCCGAGACAGCGCAGGCAGGCGGCCGGACTAAGGCACGGAAACACCAGATGCCGAACCAGGCCCAGCCAAGAATGGCCGAGGCGTGACAGCGGTTCAGGCGTGCAGCAGGCGCGCCGGGTAGGGCGAGCCGTCCAGCTTGCGCAGGACGGGGCCGGTCGCCGCGACTTCCAGGTAGCCCGGGTGCTCGTCCCAGGCCGGGAGGACGCAGCGCTGGCGCGGCTGGCCGTCGACCCTCAGGTCGTGGATCGCGGGGCGGTGGGTGTGGCCATGGATCATCAGCGGGACATCGGCGTCGCGGAAGGTATCCGCTACGGCGTTCGCATTCACGTCCATGATGGCGTCGGCCTTCATCCGGCTGTTGTCACGACTGGTGGCGCGCATGGACTCGGCCTGCCGGATGCGTTCCTCCAGCGGCTGGGCCAGGAAGGCCCGCTGCCATTCGCCGCCGCGCACCTCTTGGCGAAAGGCCATGTGCTCGGTGTCGTCGGTGCACAGGGAATCGCCATGCAGTAGCACGGCGGGTCCGCAGGGCAGGGCCGCGTGCAGCGGCTCGGGCGCCAGCTGCATCCCGGCGCGGGCGGCATAGTCCGGGCCCACGAGAAAATCCCGGTTGCCATGGATGAAGGCGACCGGGATCTCGAGTGTCTGCAGGGCCTCGGCGAGCTGTTCAGCGGCCGGGAATCCGGCGTCATCGCCGACCCAGTATTCGAACAGGTCGCCGAGGATGTACAGCGCCGAGGCGCTGCGCGCCGGTCCCTTCAGGAAGGCGAGTGTGGCCTCCAGCAGGGGGCCGGGCTCGCGATCCAGGTGCAGGTCGGAAATGACCAGGGCCGGCGCGCTGGAAGCCACGGGGTGGCTCAGTCCTCGACGCGCTTCACGCTTTCCATCACGACCGGCTCCTGCGGCACATCCTGGTGCATGCCGGAACGGCCGGTGGGTACGGACTCGATCTGGCGCACGACGTCCATGCCCTCGGTCACCTTGCCGAAGACCGCATAACCCCAGCCCTGCGCATTCGGGGCCGTGTGGTTGAGGAAGTCGTTGTCGTTCACGTTGATGAAGAACTGCGCGGTGGCCGAGTGCGGATCCTGGGTGCGGGCCATGGAGATCGCACCCACCTCGTTCTTAAGGCCGTTGTCCGCCTCGTTGCGGATCGGCTCGCCGGCGGACTTCTGGCTCATGTTCTTGTCGAAGCCGCCGCCCTGGACCATGAAGCCCGGGATCACGCGGTGAAAGATCGTGCCGTCGTAGAAGCCGTCATCCACGTAGGACATGAAGTTGGCGACCGTCTCCGGGGCGGCCTCGGCATTGAGTTCCAGCACGATGCGGCCATGGTTGGTTTCGATCGCGACCTGCGGATTGGTATCGGCCATGGGGGCTCCTGAAAGCAGTAGGGCAAGAAGGGCGGTGGCCAGCACAATGCCGAGCCGGAAACGGGATCGCTGCACGGGACTGGCCCTCCGGATGAGTGTCGGGCGGCCATGGTACCCGGCAGGCGGGGTGCCTGCCAGCAACGCTACTAGGGAGACGCTGATTGAATCGCACGTCCGCGTTGGTGCCCCCTGTTTTCCGAGACAAGGCGCGTCGTGCAGCGGGTAGTGGTTCTACCCGTAAGCGGCGCAACGCAGGATCGGGGAACAGGGGGCACCAACCCCACAAGCCATCGAAATCAGGGGCTCGGCCGCCCGTTGTTGATCAAAAACGGGCGCGCGCGCAGCGTTGCGGTTCCCTTGTGCAGAATGACTGCACGGCAGTCACCGCGCCTTGTTCGCACGCAAAAGCGACTCGAGCGCGGACGCGCGATTCAATCAGCGTCTCCCTAGGGCCACGGCAGGCCCGGCTGGTGGCCCGCGGGGTGCTCCGCTACCATGCGCGCGATGACGACACCGCCGACCAAGACCCGTTTCGCGCCCAGTCCCACCGGGCTTCTCCACCTCGGCAACGTGCGCACCGCGTTGTTCAGCGCGCTGTTTGCCCGCTCGCGCGGCGGGCATTTTCTGCTGCGGATCGAGGACACCGACGCCGAGCGCTCGCGCCCGGAGTTCGTGGTCGCGCTAATGCGCGACCTGCGCTGGCTGAAGCTGGACTGGGACGAGGGCGTTGACGCCGGTGGCGATGCCGGACCGTATGCCCAGTCCGAGCGCGGCGGGATCTTCGATGGCTATTACCAGCAGTTGATTGATGCCGGTCAGGCCTACCCCTGCTTCTGCTCGCCCGCCGAGCTGGAGCGGGGACGCAAGCGCATGCGCGCCCAGGGCAAGCCGCCGCGCTATCCGGGGACCTGCTCCCACCTGAGCGCGGAGGAGGCCGAGCGGCGCGCGGCCGAAGGGCAGAAGCCGACCCTGCGCTTTCGTGTGCCGCTGGGCCGCACGGTCCGTTTCGAGGACGGGGTGCGCGGACCAGTGAGCTTTCGCACCGACGAGATCGGCGATTTCGTGATCCGCCGCTCCGACGGCACGCCCGCCTTCTTCTTCTCCAATGCGATCGACGACGCCCTGATGGGCGTGACCGATGTGGTGCGCGGCGAGGACCATATCGCCAACACCCCACGCCAGATGCTGTTGCTGGAGGCGCTGGGGCTGGCGGCGCCGGCCTACCATCACCTGCCGCTGGTGATGGGGCACGACGGTGCGCCGTTGTCCAAGCGCAATGGGTCGGCCAGTGTCGAGGAGTTGCGCACTACGGGTTACCTGCCGCTCGCGATCCTTAATCACCTGGCACGCCTCGGGCATCGCTACGAGTCGGACGAGTTACTGAGTGCGCAGGAACTCGCGGCCGGGTTCAGCCCGGAGCGCATTGGTCACAGCGCTGCGCGCCACGATGCGCAGCAGTTGGAACACTGGCAGACCGAGGCCCTGCGCCAGCTGTCCGATGCCGATCTGCTGGCCTATCTCGAGGACTTCGATGTGTTCGGGCAGCTGTCAGAGGACCAGCGCCCGGCACTGGCGGGGCTGTTGCGTGACAACATCACCCGCGCCGAGGACGCCCGTATCTGGGTGGAGGCCTTCGCCGCCGATCCGGCCCCACTGAGCGAGGCGGCCGCCGCCGAGCTGCAGCAGGCGGGTGCGGATTTCTACCGCGCCGCCCTCGATGCCCTGGACGAGGCCGAGGATTTCCCGGCCCTGGCAAAGGCTGTCGGCGCGGCGACGGGTGCGAAGGGGCGCAAGCTGTTCATGCCGCTGCGCGCAGCGCTGTCGGGCCAGACGCATGGGCCCGAGCTGCCGCGCATCTTCGAGTATCTAGGGCGTGAACGGGTGCGTGCGCGCCTGCAGGCCGCGCTTGAGCAGGCGGGCTGAAGCGCCCTTCAGTCTCCCTCGGGCGATTTCGTCGCCGTCACGTTCAGCTCGAGTGCGCCGCGCGCCAGGCGGGCCTGCAGCGGCGCGCCGATCTCGGTTCTTGCGGCGTCGCGCAGGACCTGTCCTTCTTTCGTTTGCAGGATCGCATAGCCGCGTTCCAGGACCGCCTGGGGGCCGAGGGCGCTCAGCTGGCGCCGGGTGGCCTGCAGCCGCTGCTGGCGGATCGTCAGGGCCTGACGCATCTGGTATTCGAGATCCCGGTGCAGGCGTGCCAGGCGCTCGCGGTGTGTGCGGATGTCGTGTGCCGGGGCGGCGCGCGCGAGACGCTGGTGCAGATGGTCGAGGCGCATCCGCGCGGAGGCGATGCGGTTGCCGGGGGAGGCCCCGGCCAGGCGCAGGCGTAGATGCTGCAGGCGCTGGCCGGCCTGCTCGTGCCGGCGCTGCCAGGCGCGTTGCAGGCGCTCGTGCTGGTCGTCCAGGCGCTGCGCGTTGCGTTCCATCAGCTGGCGCGGGTGGCGCCGTTCGAGTCGGGTCCACAGGGCGTTCAGCGTCTGCCGGTGCTGGGCAACGCGCTGGCCTGCAAGTGTAGTCATCCGGTCGCGCGCCCGTTCGATCCGGTGGCGCAGGGTGGCGCCATCCGGGCTGACTGCCTCGGCCGCCGCGGTCGGGGTGGAGGCGCGCAGGTCGGCGACGAAGTCCGCAATGGTGGTATCGGTCTCGTGCCCGACACCCGTCACGACCGGGATTGGCGACGCGGCGATGGCGCGGGCCACGCTTTCCTCGTTGAACGCCTGCAGATCCTCCAGCGAACCGCCGCCGCGCGCCAGGATCATCACGTCCACGATGCCCTCGCGGGCGGCCTGCTCCAGGGCCGCGACGATCTGGCTGGCGGCCTGCGCGCCCTGTACCGCGGTGGGGTAGAGGGTAAAGGGCAACAGCAGAGGGAAACGCCGCGCCAGGGTGCGTTCGATATCGTGCCGCACATCGCCCTGGGTGGAGGTGATCACGCCGAGGCGATGGGTCCAGGTGGGGAGGGGCTTCTTCCGCTCGAGGTCGAACAGGCCCTCGGCGGCGAGCTTTTCCTTCAGGCGCTGGAAGGCTGCCAGGAGCTGGCCCTCGCCGGCCGGCTGCAGCTGCTCGACGATGATCTGGAACTGGCCGCGTGCCGCGTAGATCCCGGCACGGCCCTGGATCTGCACCGCGTCGCCATCGGCGAAGCGGGCAGCGTTGCGGGCATTGCCGCGAAAGAGCACACAGCTGACCGAGCTGTTCGCGTCTTTGAGCGAGAAGTACTGGTGGCCGGAGGCGTACTGGCGCAGGTTGGAGACCTCTCCCTCCACGCGTACCCGGCCCAGGCCGTCGCGCAGCAGGCCGTCGGCACACTGGTTGAGTTCGGTGACGGTCAGTACGGGGGCGTCGCTCATGGTTCGGGATTCACGGACGTGGTGTTCGGGATGTGCGTGGCGAAGGGCTATTGTCGCCGGAACACGCGGTGCAGGACATCGGTGCCGCGTCCCTGCGGGTTGGCGCGCAGGCGGGCCTCTTCCTCCGCCAGCATGAAGAACAGGCCTTCCATCGCATGCTCAAGGACGTGCTCGACCGGGTCGAAGCGCACGCGCGCGAGGAAGGGGATGTCGCGCATGCGCTCCTTCAGCTCACCGTAGGTGTCCAGGGCCTCCACCTGCTCCAGGCTCTGCTGGATGGCCGGGCGCATCGTCTCGGTGATTTCGGCGCGTGCGTGGTGTTCGAGATGCCGGGTGGCGGCGTCGTCGTCGCCGACCAGGATTTCGCGGGCGTTGTCCAGGTCGAGCGCGAAGACGGCCCGTACCAGTGGCTCGCGGGCTTCGCGTATAGCGGCCTCGGCGGCCCGGTTCATCCGCTCCTCAAGCTGGTTCAGCGGCGTGGCCATGCCGATGCGATCCAGCGACCGACGGGCGGTCGCGAGTACCTCCGGCAGCGGGACGCGCACATCCGGGTTGCCGAAGAAGCCGTTGCGCTGGGACAGGGTCTCGGTGGCCGAATGGGAGGCGATGATCAGGGCCTCGTGTACTGCCTCGATGATCTCGGCCGTCGTGAGGTCGGAGGCGTCCGGGCGGCGGGTCAGCGCGCGCAGCACGTCGGGGTTGAAGGGCCACCAGCTGGCGCTGGCCGTCGGTGCCGCGGCAACCGTCAGCAGCCCGGGTGCGAGCATCAGGGCAAGCAGTCGGCGGCGGCTCAGGCAGGGCATGAAGGGGCTCGGTGGCTTGAAACGAGGACGGTCATCGTAGCAGGGTGCCGATTTCGCGTCTGCCGGGCGACATGTACGGCGTTCGCCCGGTCTGCTTGTCGGGAGGTGGCCGGAAAATTTATACTGAACGGCTATTTATCATTCCGGGAAAGATATCGGTTCTTTCCCCCGCTGGACTGTCCTGGAGCGATGCATGCGGATACTCGGTGAAGCCCTGACCTTCGATGACGTGCTGCTGATCCCGGGGCATTCGAATGTCGTCCCCCGCGATGTTGATCTGACCACGAACATCACCCGCGAAATCCAGCTGAGCGCGCCGGTCGTCTCCGCCGCGATGGATACGGTGACCGAGGCGCGTCTGGCGATTGCCATGGCGCAGGAAGGCGGGCTCGGGATCGTGCACAAGAACATGTCGGTCGAGGCCCAGGCCGCCGAGGTTCAGCAGGTCAAGAAGCACGAAAGCGGGGTAATCAGCGAGCCGATCACCATCGGCCCGACCGCGACGATCGGCGAGGTCGTGGAGCTGACCCAGGCCAATCACATCTCCGGCGTGCCGGTGGTGAACGGAAATGACCTGGTTGGCATCGTGACCTCCCGCGACCTGCGCTTCGAGACTCGCATGGAGGCCCCGGTCACCGAGATCATGACCCCCCGCGAGCGGCTGGTCACCGTGCCCGAGGGCGCGGACCGCGGTCACGTGCTGGAGCTGCTGCACAAGCACCGCATCGAGAAGGTGCTGGTGGTCAACGACGACTTCCAGCTGCGCGGGATGATCACCGTCAAGGATATTCAGAAGTCCACCGAACACCCGCACGCCTGCAAGGACGATCGCGGTCGCCTGCGCGTGGGCGCGGCGGTCGGCGTGGGTGCCGGTACCGACGAGCGCGTGGCCGCGCTGGTCGAGGCCGGGGTGGACGTACTGGTGGTGGATACCGCGCATGGTCACTCGCAGGGCGTGCTGGATCGCGTGGCCTGGGTGAAAAAGCACTATCCGGACGTGCAGGTGATCGGCGGCAACATCGCCACCGCCGCCGCCGCGAAGGATCTGGTCGCGGCCGGGGCCGATGGCGTGAAGGTCGGGATCGGCCCGGGCTCGATCTGCACTACCCGTATCGTGGCCGGCGTGGGCGTGCCGCAGATCACCGCGATCTCGGATGTGGCCGAGGCGCTGAAGGGTACCGGTGTGCCGATGATCGCCGATGGCGGCGTGCGCTTCTCTGGCGACCTGGCCAAGGCCATCGCCGCCGGCGCCAACTGCGTGATGCTGGGTTCGATGTTCGCCGGGACCGAGGAGGCCCCGGGCGAGGTCGAGCTCTATCAGGGCCGCTCCTACAAGATCTACCGCGGTATGGGTTCGCTGGGTGCGATGCAGCAGGGCTCCTCGGACCGCTATTTCCAGGACCCGAACAGCTCGGCCGACAAGTTCGTGCCCGAGGGCATCGAGGGCCGGGTGCCGTACAAGGGCTCGATTGTCGCGATCATCTACCAGTTGATGGGCGGGCTGCGCTCGTCCATGGGCTATGTCGGCGCGCACGACATCGAGGAGATGCGCAGCAAGCCGCACTTCGTGCGCGTGACCGCCGCCGGCATGCGCGAGAGCCATGTGCACGACGTGGCGATCACCAAGGAAGCCCCGAACTACCGAATGGACTGACCGGCCCGTCACGGCCCGGTCCCGATACCCCACCGGCCGTCCGGCCGGTATAGCGGATGACCTCATGACCCAGGATCTTCACGCCCACCGCATTCTGGTGCTGGACTTCGGCTCCCAGTACACCCAGCTGATCGCCCGCCGCGTGCGCGAGGCCGGGGTCTACTCCGAGGTGCACGCCTGGGATATGCCGGCGGCGGATATCCGCGCGTTCAATCCCACCGGCATCATCCTGTCCGGCGGCCCGGAGTCGGTGAACGTCGACCAGCCGCCGCGCGCCGAGGATGCGGTGTTCGAACTGGGCGTGCCGGTTCTGGGTATCTGCTACGGCATGCAGACCATGGCCGCGCAGCTGGGCGGGCGGGTCGAGCCGTCCGAGCGCCGCGAGTTCGGTTATGCCCAGGTACGCGCGCGCGGCCACACCCCGTTGCTGCGCGACATCGAGGACCACACCACACCGGAGGGCTACGGCCTGCTGGACGTGTGGATGTCGCATGGCGACCACGTGACCGAGCTGCCGGAGGGCTTTCGCCTGATGGCCTCCACCGACTCCGCGCCCATCGCCGGCATGGCCGATCCGGAGCGCGGCTTCTACGGCGTGCAGTTCCACCCCGAAGTCACGCACACGACTCAGGGCCAGCGCATCCTGGAGCGCTTCCTGCACGAGATCTGCGGCTGCGAGTCGCTGTGGACTGCGGACAACATCATCGACGACATGGCCGCGCGGGTGCGCGAGCAGGTCGGGGACGACCACGTGGTGCTGGGCCTGTCCGGCGGGGTGGACTCCTCGGTGGTCGGGGCGCTGCTGCACAAGGCGATCGGCGACCAGCTGACCTGCGTGTTCGTGGATACCGGGCTGCTGCGCCTGGGCGAGGGCGACCAGGTTATGGCGACCTTCGCCCGCCACATGGGCGTGAACGTGATCCGCGTGGACGCCGAAGACCGCTTCATGCGCGCGCTCGCCGGGGTCGAGGACCCGGAGGCCAAGCGCAAGGTCATCGGCGGGCTGTTCATCGACGTTTTTGACGAGGAGGCCGCGAAGCTGAACAACGTGCAGTGGCTGGCCCAGGGCACGATCTACCCGGACGTGATCGAGTCGGCCGACTCCAAGACCGGCAAGGCGCATGTGATCAAGTCGCACCACAACGTGGGCGGGCTGCCGGAGAACATGAAGCTGGGGCTGGTGGAGCCACTGCGCGAGCTGTTCAAGGACGAGGTGCGCAAGATCGGTGTGGAGCTGGGCCTGCCCACCGAGATGGTCTACCGCCACCCGTTCCCGGGGCCGGGTCTGGGCGTGCGCATCTTGGGCGAGGTGAAGAAAGAATACGCCGAGCTACTGCGCCGGGCGGACGCCATCTTCATCGAGGAGCTGCGTGCCGCGGATCTATACGACAAGACCTCGCAGGCGTTTGCGGTGTTTCTGCCGGTGAAGTCCGTTGGGGTGATGGGCGACGGCCGGCGCTACGATTACGTGGTCGCGCTGCGCGCGGTGGAGACCATCGATTTCATGACCGCGCGCTGGGCGCACCTGCCGTATGACTTCCTCGACCACGTCTCGCGCCGGATCATCAACGAGATCCCCGGCATCTCGCGCGTGACCTACGACATCTCCGGCAAGCCCCCGGCCACGATCGAGTGGGAATAGCCGCTGCGGGGGGTGGCTAACTCAGCCCCCGGCCAGGAACAGATAGCCCGCCGTACCGGCGATGCCTGCGGCCACGGCGGCCGCGACCCAGCCCGCCAGGGCTAGCAGGCGACGCCGATCGCCCGGCGGGGCGGGGCTCGTTGAAGGCGTGTTCCCGCTGATCGCGGGTGTCGCCTCCAGTTCGCTGTCGCGTCCGCTGCGCAGGAGATCCAGCATCGCTTCAATCTGCTGGTCGTCGAAGCCGAAGGGATCGAACCGGCGCTGCCCGAATTGCTGCAACAGGGCGCGTACCTCGCCGGCCGCGGGGACATATTTCATCGACCACTCTCCGAAGCCTGCGCGCTCCAGCTCGCGTTCGCGCAGTACGGTGATCTCTTCGTGGCGCGGGTCGCAACGGATGCGCTCCAGAGTCGCGTAGACGGCCTTGGGCTCGCCCTCCAGGCACTGGAAGAAGTGGCCGTCGCCGTAATAGAGGGCACCCACGATGCCGGCCCGGGGGTTGTTCTGGCGCGACTGCAGCAGGATCCGCCCGACCTCGGGCTCGATGCCCTGGGCGGGATGTTCGTGGCGCGCAAAGGCCGCGCGGCTGACATACACCAGCTGGAGCGTCATCAGCGGAACATCTCTGAATGGATATGTAGGGAAGACCACGCCCGGGGTCGGACGTTCCGCAGTGGGATGAGCGTCGACCCTATTCGATGATCTGGTTGACGTGCTCCAGGCCAATCGCGTCGCTTTCCCAGTCCAGGTCCCGGGTGGACGAACGCGGGGCCAGGCGGCGCAGCGAAGCGACCCCTTCGCGATCGATGTGGGCCAGACGGTGGGGGGTGCCGACATGGCTTTCGATGTTGGCGGCCTGTACGACGTCGCTGTAGCTGATCGGGGACTCGGGCTCCGGTTCGCGCTGGAGGTTCTCGTGGTCCGCGACCGCGCGGATGATCTCCGGCTCGAAGTTCCAGTTCTTCAGCATCGCTCGGCCGATCGCGACGTGTGCGGCATCTGCCGCTGCCTGCAGGGCGCGTGGATCCTCGTAGATCGCCGGCGTCTTCTCCGCACGGCGCAGGATCGGGATCATCCCGATGTCGTGCACCAGGCCGGCGAGCAGGGCGGTGTCCGGGTCCAGATGCGGATGCCGGCGCGCCAGCAGATAGCTGATGATCGCGACCTCGAGGCTGTGGTTCCACAATGCCTCCATGCGTTGCCGGATCGCGTCGTTGCCACTTTGAAAGACCTCTTTCATCGACAGGGCGATGATGGTCTGGCGCGCCCGCTCCATGCCCAGTCGGGTCACCGCGGAGCGGATGGTCGCGCAGCGGCTCAGTCCCCGATAGGCGGGGCTGTTGGCATGGCGCACCAGCCGAGTCGCCAGCGCCGTGTCACGCGAAATCAGGTTGACCAGATCAGCGATGGAGCTGGTGTCGTCCTGCACGATAAACAGCGCCTGCACGGAAATATCCGGAAGGGTCGGGATATCGATCTGCTGACGTTCCAGATCCGAGCGCAGTCGCTCGAGGAATTTTTCCACTTCCGCGCGGGTGGCCAAGGGTCGTCCCTGTATGGCTGGGAGGTCAGGCGGGATTATGCCACAGGGTGCCCCTGGCGCCGATCCGAACATGGCCTTGGTTGACGGGTTTGCGGTCGCCGCCGATGATGGAGAAAGAACCCGACAGGAGGTCGTGATGCGCCGCTTCGTGCTGGATACCAGTGTGTTCACCAACCCGCATGTGGCGGGCCAGTTTGGCGCGGACGCGGAGGACATCCTGCGCACCTTTCTGCATCTGGCGCGCGATTGCCCGGCCGAGTTCTACATGCCGCTGTCGGTGTACGAGGAATTCCGCGGCATGCGCGACCTGGAGGCCCTGGCCGCGGATTTTGAGACCGTGGTCTGGGTGCGCTCGCCGCGTCGCTTCGCCCTGACACTACCCAGCGACATCCTCTACGAGTTCATCGACGAGGTGCGCACGCGTATCGACCGCGGGCTGCGCATCGCCGAGGAGCACACGCGCCAGGCGGGTGCGGCGGAGTCGCTCAAACCTGAGCTCATCACCCAGCTGCGCGAGCGCTTTCGCGAGGCCATGCGCAAGGGCCTGGTGGACTCGCGCGAGGACGTCGATGCCGTTCTACTGGCGATGGAGCTGGATGCGGAGCTGGCCAGTGCCGATGAGGGCATGCGCAAACTGGGCAACCGCATGGGCATCAAGCTCGTCACCGCCGATTATCTGCGCCGGGTGATGGAGAACCTCGCAGAGGCGGAGCGCCCCGGCATTTGAGCGCGCCGGCTCAATCGTACTGGCGTTCGCCGGCCAGGGCGGAGGCCAGTGTGCCGGTGATGCGGTCGAACTGGCGGTCGAATTCCAGCAGCCAGTAGCCATCTTCCTGGCGCGGTGCGTCGTCGGCGAAGGCCACGTGGCGTCCGCCGGTGGCACGCATGTGGTTCATGAAATGCAGCGCGTTGGCACGCTCGCGGAAGCGGCAGCGATAGCGATGGCCGACATGGCCCTGCCGGCGGTGCTGCCCGACCGCCCCGTAAAGCCCTGAAAGGAGCGCATCGCCGAGAATCTGTTCCAGATCGGTGTGGTGCCGGGACGGGTGCTCGGACAGAAAAATGGCGAGGCGCGTCAGGCGGTTGGTGAAATACTCTGGCGGCAGGTCGAGCAGTTGTTCCGAACATACGCGAATATCGGAGATGCACGAGCTCCCGGTGACATATTTGGCGCGGTGCTGCCCGTCCACGGTCTTCAGGACCAGCCCCTCGGCCCCTTCCTCGTCCAGCCGCCGTATCAATTGCCCGAGCGCCTGGGTGTCGTGTGGGGTGAACTGTCCGTGCAGGGGCGCCGGGGGCAGTGCGTGGTGCTCGATCAAAGAGAATTTCTCTGGCTGGGGCACGAAGCCGGGCTGGCCGAGGCGCATCAAGTCGAAGACGAACAAGCCCACATCGTGTGCGACCCGGGGGGTGGAACCTTCCAGGTACGGCGTATCCGGACCGGCGATCTCTGCGCACAGGATCAGGTCGGGCTCGGCGTCGAAGATCACCGGGTCCATGAAATCCGTCACCCGGTCTGTGCTGAACGCGCAGACGTAGCCGCCGCGGCTGAAGGCATAGATGCGCCCGTGCCAGCGCAGGATGCGCACGTTGAAGCCGTCGATCTTCTCCTCCGCCCAGAAGGGCTGGTCGAACTGACGGGGCAGCCCGGCTTCCAGCGACTGGATGCGTCCGATTGCCGGGTAGCCGGGGATTATTGAACCGTCCGGCAATACTACGGATCCGCGCGGGTAGTGATTAACCGGTTCCAGCAGCCGTGCGTACTCCAGCCCGTCAAACGTCAGGGCCTCGGCGCGGCGATTTGCGACGGCATCCTGCAGTGTTTCGTGGTCGATCATGCGTTCTCTTCTGTCGGGGTCTTCCTCAGGCCCCGGATCTGATCCTTCAGGGCCTCGGTGTGGCGGCGGGCCTTGCCGGCCTGGGTTACCAGGCGCCGCGCCATGCTGATGATCCGCAGCTGTCGTTCCATCTCGGCCATGCTCAGCGAGCCGAAGGTGCCTTCGCGCAGCAGGGCGGCCTTCAATTCGGCATAGGCGGATTCCACCGTGTCTACAGCCTCTGCGGCGGCCAGTTCATGCCCATTGTCGCCATCGTCCGCCTCCAGGTTGCACAGGTCCAGGGCGCGGATCGCCTGTTCCTGCCAGGCGCGGCGCTGTTCGGTCACGATCGGGCGCTCCTCGCCGCTGGACTGGCGGCGCAGGTCGGCGATGTCGTCGGCCAGTATGGCGACCTCGCGATGGTAGCGGGCAATGCGCACGGCTTCGGCGATTCCGTGCCCGACCTGTTCCGGCATTGGGTGGTTCGCGGTATGGGCCGCGAAGTCGGCGATGGCCTGGGTCAGCTGCTCCGCGGCCAGGCGCCTGCGGTCCAGGGTGCCGGCCGCCGGCGGCGCGGTCTGCAGGGCCTCGCGGGCCATCGAGTGGCCGATGTCGGCCAGGCGCTCGGTCTCCTGGATCAGCGACTGCAGGGCGAGATCCGGGACCCCGGAGCTGCTGCGGTCCAGGTATTGTGGCCGGGCGATGTCCTCCTCGATAGTGCGGAAGCGGCCCTGCAGCCAGCGGATCATCGGCGGGGCGACTGGCACCATCAGCGCCACCCCGAGCAGGTTGAACGCGGTATGAAACAGCGCCAGCAGCACCGCCGGCGCCGGGGCCTCGCCGGTGCTGCCCCAGATCCAGGCGATCGCGGCCAGGAACCAGGGCAGGATCAGTAGCGCAACGATCGCGGTCAGGCCGTTGAAGATCACATGGGCCGCAGCGACGCGCTTGGCGTTCGGGGTTGCGCCGATTACGACCAGCAGCGCTTTCACCGTGGTGCCGAGGTTGGCGCCGATCACGGCCGCGGCGGCCGCTTCCAGCGGTACCGCGCCACTCATCGCGGCGGTCAGGGCCATGGCCATGGAGGCCGAGGAGCTCTGCATCAGCACGGTCAGGAGTGCCCCGATGCCGACCATGATCAGGAGCCCGGCGAAACCGGGACGCGCCAGCGCGCCCAGGTCGAAGGTGGCGCTCAGTCCCTCGAAGGCCTCGCGCAGCACGTCGATCCCGAAGAACAGCAGACCGAAGCCGGCCAGCGCCAGGCCCAGATAGCGCGGCCGTGCGGCCTTCATGAACAGGTAGAGCAGGGCGCCGATGCCGATCGCCGGCAGGGCGAAGGCCTCGATGCGGATGTTGAAGCCGATCAGTGCGACCAGCCAGCCGGTCATGGTCGTGCCGACGTTGGAGCCGAAGATTACCCAGACCGACTGGCCCAGCGTCAGCAGACCGGCATTGGCGAAGCCGATGGTGGCGACCGTGACCGCGCTGGAGGACTGCACCAGCGCGGTCACGCCCATGCCCGAGGCGAGGGCACGCGGCCGGGTGCGGGTCCATTGCCCGAGGATGTGCTGCAACGCCCTGCCGCCGGCGGTCTTCAGGCCGTCGGTCAGCAGGGTCATCCCGAGCAGGAACAGCCCGAGACCGCCGAGGAAGCCGGCGATCAGGGCGTAGGTGCTGACGGCTTCGGCCTCCGGCATCGGTCCTTATTTTTCGCGCAGTTACAGCGTAATGGTCTCGCCGAAGGCGGGTGCATGCGCCTCGGCCCCCAGCTCGTCACGCAGGCCGGTGGCCAGGGCCTCGCGCGCCTCCGGCTCGCCGTGCACGAGGTGGAATACCGGCTGGTCCTGAAAGGCGCGCGCCCAGTCGATCAGCTGGCTGCGCCCGGCATGGGCGGAAAAGCCGCCCAGGGTGTGGACCTTCGCGTTCACCGCGACCTCGTCGCCCAGGAGCTTGACTCGCTCGGCGCCGTCGACCAGGCGCCGGCCCAGCGTGCCTGTCGCCTGGAAGCCGACGATCACCAGATGCGCCTCGCGCCGCCACAGGTTGTACTTCATGTGGTGCCGGATGCGCCCGCCATTGCACATTCCGGAGCCGGCGATGATGATCGCGCCGCCGGTGATCCGGTTGATCGCCATGGATTCCTCGACCGTGCGGCAGACCTGCAGCCCCGGCAGGTAGGCCGCCGGATCCCCATTCGCGGCCTGGTGCAGCCGGTCCATGTCCTCCGGGTCCAGCGTGCGGCGCAGGCGGGCGTACAGCTCGGTGACCTTGATCGCCATCGGACTGTCGAGGAAGACCTTCTGCTGCGGCAGGCGCCCGGCGTGGTGCAACATGCTCAGGTGGTAGAGGATCTCCTGGGTGCGGCCCACGGCGAAGGCTGGGATCAGCACGTTGCCGCCGCTCTTGTCGGCCTCGGCCAGGACCTGCGCGAACTCCTCGACCGTCTCCTCCATCGGGCGGTGGTCGCGGTCGCCGTAGGTGCTCTCCAGCAGCACGTGATCCGCGTGTTCCGGGCGTGCCGGGTCGTGCATCAGCACGGCGTCGGCGTTGCCGAGATCGCCCGAGAACACCAGGTGCCGATCGCGCCCGCCGGAGGGCACGATCAGGTCCACGATCGCGGAACCGAGGATATGCCCGGCATCGCGGAAGGTCAGGCCAATTCCGCCCGCGATCTTGCGCGCCTGGCCGTAGGGCACGGCCTCGCACAGCCCGAGGGTGGTGGCGACGTCGTCGATGTCATAGACCGGCTCCAGCAGCGGCTTGTCCGCGCGCCGGCGCCACTTGTTCTCCCACTCGATGTCCTTGCTCATCACGAACGCGGCGTCCTCGAGCATGATCTCGAGCAGCTCCTCGGTGCCTGGCGTGCAGTAGATCGGGCCGCGGTAGCCATCGCGCACCAGCTTGGGCAGGAGCCCCGAGTGGTCGAGGTGGCCGTGCGACAGCACCACTGCGTCGAGTGTTTCCGCCAGTTCGACGAGCGAGGCGCGGTTGGCCTCGTCCGCTTCGCTGTTGCCCTGGTGCATGCCGCATTCCAGCAGGATGCGGGCGTCGTCGGTCTCGAGGAGATAACGCGAACCGGTGACCTCGCCGGTTGCCCCCTGAAAGGTCAGTTGTGCCATGAGGGGAAGTGTACGCGGGACGTGGGTGTAATGGGCAAGCAAAGCGTTCGCACTTGATCCGGATCAACCCCGGGCGTGGCAGTTGACCGCATGGGTTGACCCACCCCGGCCGGCGGGCGAGGCTGTCAACAGGACCACGGGGTAGGTTGCAAGGCGATGCGGCTGAGCAGTCCGGCGTTTGCAGACGGAGAACGGATGCCGATCGAGGTCTCGGCGCGGGATGCCAACGAGTTGCCGCAGCTGGACATTCGTGATGTGCCGGCGGGTGCACGCAGTCTCGCGTTGATCCTGGAAGACCTGGACTCGCCGCTGGGGGAGGTCACCCACTGGCTGGTCTGGAACCTGCCACCGGATACGCATTGCGTGGATGCCCTGCACCTGCCCCGCGAGGGGCGCGTGGGGATGGATGCCTTCGGCAAGGTCGGCTATCTCGGCCCGGTGCCGCCGGAGGGCTGTCATCACTACCGCTTCCGCCTGCTGGCGCTGGATGCCGAGCTGGAGCTGGAGGCGGGGGCGACCCGCAGCCAGTTCGATGCCGTGGCCGAGGGGCACGTGCTCGACGAGGCGGACCTCACCGGGGCGCTGTGCTCGGCGGACGCGGGCGCGGATCCCGATGCGCCGGCCTGATTCCGCCCGCGGGGAGGCCGCGGCATGAGCCACTATCGCCCGGAGGCCTTCTTCGCCACGGTGAACCCGACGGTGTTCACTGCCTCCGCGATTATGGTGGTGGTGTTCGTCGCCTTCGGGGTGATCTTCCCCGACACCGCCAGCGAGGTGTTCGCCAGGATCCACGGCTTCATCACCGAGTATCTCGGTTGGGGCTACCTGTTGGTGGTGACCTTCTTCCTCGGCTTTCTGATCTGGCTGGGCTTCAGCCGCTACGGGGCCATCCGCCTGGGGCAGCCGGATGACCGGCCGGAGTTCGGTTTTGCCGCGTGGTTCGCGATGCTGTTCTCTGCCGGCATGGGGATCGGGCTGGTGTTCTGGAGCGTGGCCGAGCCGATCCTGCACTATCAGCACCCGCCGACCGGCGATGGCGAGACCGACGCGGCCGCGCGCCAGGCGATGGTCTACACCTTCTTTCACTGGGGACTGCACGCCTGGGCGGTGTACGTGGTGCTGGGGCTGTCGGTCGCCTATTTCAGCTTCCGTCACCGCCTGCCGCTGACCATTCGTTCGATCTTCTACCCGCTGCTGGGGGACCGCATCTACGGCCCGATCGGGCATGTGATCGACATCCTCGCGGTATTCGGCACCCTGTTCGGGTTGGCCACCTCGCTGGGTTTCGGGGCGATGCAGCTCAATACCGGGCTCAACGTGCTGGTCGACATGCCGGTCTCGCACTGGTGGCAGGTGGGCATTATCACCGCGATCACCGCGGTGGCGGTGCTGTCGGTGATCTCCGGGCTGGACCGCGGGCTGAAGTGGGTCAGCGTGTTCAACCTGGTACTGGCGATCAGCTTCATGCTGTTCGTGCTGATCGCCGGGCCCACATTGTTCATCCTGCGCTTCTTCCTCGACTCCACCGGCGGCTATCTGCAGCAGATCGTCCAGCTCAGCCTGCACACCGATGCCATCGGCGGCTCGCAGTGGCAGAAGGACTGGACCATGTTCTACTGGGCGTGGTGGATCGCCTGGTCGCCGTTCGTCGGCATCTTCATCGCGCGCATCTCGCGCGGGCGCACCATCCGCGAGTTCATCGTCGGCGTGCTCGCCCTGCCCAGCCTGTTCGTGTTCGCCTGGATGGCGATCTTCGGCGGCACCGCGCTGCACATGGAGCTGTTCGACGATGGCGCGGGTATCGCCGCGGCGGTCGCCGAGGACACCACCGTGGCCCTGTACGCGACCCTGGCGCAGCTGCCCTGGACCACGATCGCCTCCGGCGTGGCGACCCTGCTGATTGCGACCTACTTCATCACCTCGTCGGCCTCGGGCACCTATGTGGTCGATGCGCTGATCTCGCGCGGCTCGAAGCACTCGCCGAAGCGCCAGCGGGTGATCTGGGGCATTACCGAGGGGGCAGTGGCCGCCACCTTGCTGATCGTTGGCGGCGAGCGCGCGCTGGACAGCCTGCAGACCGGTTCCCTGACCGCCGGGCTGCCGGTCGCCATCATCCTGGTGTTCTGCTGCATCAGCCTGATGCGCGCGCTGGGCCGCGAGTACCGGGTCGAGGGCGTGGATCCGCCCTGGCGCTGACCCATCGCTCGGGCAGCGACCGGGCTGGGTGTGCTGCGGTCAGCTCTGGACCTGCCAGCTCCCGTCCGGCTGGCGGCATGCCGTGCCATAGACCTGTTCGCGCTGACCACCGATGGTCGCATCGATGGTGTACTCGCGGCAGGGTCCGGTCGCAGTATCAAAGGTCCGGGTGGGGGTCACCGCATACTGGTGTCCGGTATCCGGATTGACCCATTGCGCTGGCACCCCCGTGCGTACGGTTTCCAGGGTCTGGGCGGTCTTCATGCGGTCGACGTCGTCCATCGAGCGGCCGACTGCGCCGCCGATCGCCGCGCCGGCCAGGGTGCCGGCGATGATCGCGGCGGTGCGCCCACGCCCCGCGCCGACCTCGGCGCCGAGCAGGCCTCCCAGGGCGCCGCCGATCACCATGCCGGCCTGCTCCTGTCCCCCGTAGTGTGCACAGCCGGAAAGGGCAAGCGCCCCGGCCGCAAGGATCGTGTAGGTCGTCTTGCGCAGCATGGCATCCCTCCGCGCGAAGCTGTTGGATAATATGACCGGGCTCGACCAACAGCGCGCCGCTTGTGAGCTTGCCGGTCCGGAACCATCGGGTGCAGCGCCGTCAGGGCGACCTGCGGTCCTGGGTGTTTCTACCGAGTATAGGCACGAGTGGCGCGGCCTGCCCGCGAAGGCTTTCCGGGCCGGCACAGTGTCCCATGGCAGGGTGGGGGTTAGCGGCGACGTTCCAGACGCTGGAAGGTGAAGGCGTGGGCGTGGCGGTCGTCGGGTTCGTGGTGTTCGGACCAGACGCAGTCCCAGTCATCGGGGTTGATGGCCGGGAACCAGGTGTCCCCGGCATGGGGTTCGTGCACGCGTGTCAGGTGCAGCACGGAGGCCCGGGGCAGGGCCTCGGCAAACAGCCCTGCGCCGCCGATCACGAAGGCCGGGCCCTCGGGGATGGAGGTGAGGGCGCTGTCCAGGTCCGGATAGACCTCCACGCCGTGGGCCTGCCAGTCTGCCTGGCGGGTCAGCACCAGGTTGCGGCGCTTCGGCAGGGGGCGACCGATGGACTCGAACGTGCGCCGGCCCATGATCATCGGGTGCCCGTCGGTCACGCGCTTGAAGTGCTGCAGGTCCTTCGGCAGATGCCAGGGCAGATCGTTGTCGCGTCCGATTACATGGTCCGGGTCCAGCGCGACGATCAGGTGGATCTCGGGGGCCGCCATCAGATCGCCACCGGCGCCTTGATCGGCGGGTGCGACTGGTAGTCGCGCACCTCGATGTCGTCGAAGGTGAACGCGAACAGGTCCGTGACCTCGGGATTCAGGTGCAGGGTGGGCAGCGGCAGCGGCTCGCGGCCCAGCAGCTCGTTCACCTGCTGTTCGTGGTTGTGATACAGGTGGGCGTCGCCGAAAGTATGCACGAAGTCGCCCGGTTCCAGGCCGGCCACCTGCGCCAGCATGTGCGTGAACAGGGCATAGCTGGCGATGTTGAACGGCACACCCAGGAACACATCGGCACTGCGCTGGTAGAGCTGGCAGGACAGCCGGCCGTCGGCGACGTAGAACTGGAACAGGGTGTGGCAGGGCGCCAGCGCCATGCGCCCGGCGGTCGCGTTCTCCTGTGGTGAGACGGACTCGTCCGGCAGGTCGGCCACGTTCCAGGCGCTGATGATGTGGCGCCGCGAGTAGGGGCGTTGCTTCAGGTTGTCCACCAGTTCGGCCAGCTGGTCGTGCCCGGCCCAGTTGCGCCACTGTGCCCCGTAGATCGGGCCCAGATCGCCGTCCTCGGTGGCCCACTCGTCCCAGATGCGGACCTTGTGTTCCTTGAGATAGCCGATGTTGGTCTCGCCGCGGATAAACCACAGCAGTTCGTGGATCATCGAGCGCAGGTGGGTGCGCTTGGTGGTGACCAGCGGAAAGCCCGCGGCCAGGTCGAAGCGCATCTGGTAGCCGAACACCGAGCGCGTGCCGGTGCCGGTGCGGTCCGGGCGGTCGGTGCCGTGTTCACGAATGTGGCGGACGAGGTCGAGGTATTGCTGCATGTCAGGCGTTCTCGGTGGCCGGGCGGGATTCCGGCACGGCATTCTTGCGTGACCAGAGGATCAGACCAATCCCGAACAGGATGACCGGCAGGCTCAGTACCTGGCCGAGCGTCAGCCAGTCGAAGGCCAGATAGCCGATATGCGCATCCGGCACGCGCACGAATTCGACCAGGAAGCGGAAGCCGCCGTAGAGCGTCAGGAACAGCCCGGAGACCAGCCCCGTGCGGCGCGGATGACGCGAGACGATCCACAGCACCACGAACAGCACCAGCCCCTCGAGGAACGCCTGGTAGAGCTGCGATGGGTGGCGCGGCACGTAGTCGGCGGCCGGGAAGATCATCGCCCAGGGCAGGTCGGTGGGTTTGCCCCACAGCTCGCCGTTGATCCAGTTCCCGATGCGTCCCGCGCCCAGGCCGATCGGGATCAGCGGTGCAATGAAATCCGTCAGGCGGAAGAAGCCCACGCCCAGCCGGCGTGCATAGAGCCAGGAGGTTACGAGTACCCCGACCAGGCCGCCGTGGAAGGCCATGCCACCTTCCCAGACACGGAACAGGCTGACCGGGTCGGCGAGTGTGGCATCCAGGTTGTAGAAAAGGGCATAGCCCAGGCGCCCGCCGATAATCACGCCGATCGCGCCCCAGAACAGCAGGTCGCCGACCTGAACCGGTTGCAGGGGCGCCCAGCCCTGCGTGCGCGCACGCCAGGCGCCCAGTGCCCAGAAGGCCACGAAGCCGATCAGGTACATCAGCCCGTACCAGTACAGGGTCAGGGGGCCCAGCGACAGGGCTACCGGATCGATAAACGGGTGCGTGGGCATGGTCGCTTGCGGATGGAAAATCGGCTGCACATGCTACCCGGCCTGGCCCTGGCGTGCACCTGTACCCGTCGGGGCGAATCCGCTTTCCAGGGAGGTCGTGCGATGAATCGACTGGCCGGGGCCAGCAGCCCGTATCTGCTACAGCATGCCGACAACCCGGTGGACTGGTATCCGTGGGGCGAGGACGCGCTGCAGCGCGCCCGCCGTGAGGACAAGCCGATCCTGCTGTCGATCGGCTACTCCGCCTGTCACTGGTGCCACGTGATGGCGCATGAATCGTTCGAGGACCCGGCCACCGCCGAGGTGATGAACGAACGTTTCATCAACATCAAGGTGGATCGCGAAGAGCGTCCCGACCTCGACCGTATCTATCAGAACGCGCACATGCTGCTGTCCCAGCGCCCGGGAGGCTGGCCGCTGACGGTGTTCCTGACCCCTGACCAGGTGCCGTTCTTTGCCGGCACGTACTTCCCCAGCACTCCGCGCCACGGACTGCCGTCGTTCGTCGACCTGATGAACCGGGTGGCCGATTTCCTCGCGGAGCATCCCGACGAGATCCAGCGCCAGAACGAATCGCTGCAGCAGGCGCTGGCACGCATCTACCGCCCGGCGGGCGGGGCGATCCCGGCGATCGGCGTGCTGGACAAGGCGCGGGCGGAACTGGCGCAGACCTTCGACGAGCAGTTCGGGGGCTTCGGCGACGCACCCAAGTTCCCGCACCCGGCCAGCCTCGAATGGCTGGCCTGGCACGCGGCGCGCCACGATGACGCCGAGGCCGACCGGATGCTCGAGCGGACGCTCGCGGCGATGGCCGCCGGCGGGATCTTCGACCAGGTCGGCGGCGGCTTCTGCCGCTACTCGGTGGATGCGCGCTGGATGATCCCGCACTTCGAGAAGATGCTCTACGACAACGGGCCTTTGCTGGGCCTGTATGCCGAGCGCGCGGCCGCCGGTGACGACCGCGCGCGGCATGTGGCCGAGCAGACGGTCGCCTGGCTGGAGCGCGAGATGCGCGACCCCTCCGGCGCGTTCTACTCCAGTCTCGATGCCGATTCGGAAGGGGAGGAAGGCCGCTTCTACGTTTGGGATCCGGAGACGGTCGAGGGCCTGCTGGCGGAGGACGAATGGGCGGTCGCCAGTCGGGTCTGGGGACTGAACGGCCCGGCGAACTTCGAGGGTCGCTGGCACCTGCACGAGGTGGTCCCGATCGCGACCGTGGCCGATGCCCTGGGCATCGACGAGCCCGAGGCGAACGCGCGCCTCGGCCGCGCCCGCGAGCGCCTGCTGGCCGTGCGGGAGGAGCGCGTGCGGCCGCATCGCGACGACAAGATCCTGGGCGCCTGGAACGCGCTGATGATTGCCGGGCTCGCCCGCGCCGCGCGCGCGCTCGGGCGGCCCGACTGGCTGGGACTCGCCCGCGCGGCGATGGATGCGGTGCGTGAACGGCTCTGGCGCGATGGCCGGCTGTTTGCCAGCTACCGCGAAGGGGCGACCGGCGAGCTGCCACGGGCCTATCTGGACGACCACGCCCTGCTGCTGGAGGCCACGCTGGCGCTGCTGGAAGCCGAATGGGACAGCGACCTGCTGGGCTGGGCTACGACCCTGGCGGAGGCCCTGCTGGACGACTTCGAGGATACCGAGCACGGCGGCTTCTTCTACACCGCGCGCGATCACGAGGCGCTGATCCAGCGGCCCAAGGTCTACGCCGACGACGCGATGGCCGCCGGCAATGGCATCGCCGCGCAGGCCATGCAGAAACTCGGCTTCCTGCTGGCCGAGCCGCGCTACCTGGAGGCCGCCGAACGCACGCTGGCCAACGCCGGGCCGATGATCGAGCAGGCCCCGCTGGGCCACATGAGCCTGCTGATTGCGCTGGATATGCACCAGCAGCCGCCGCCGCTCGTCGTGCTGCGCGGCGCGGCGGACGAGCTGCCGGCCTGGCAGCAGCGCCTGCGGTCACAGGGCCATCCGGCATGGGGCTTCGCCATCGCGGGCGAGGTCGACGACCTGCCGGCGGCCCTGGCGGAGAAGGCGCCGCCGGAGTCTGGCGTGCGCGCCTATCTCTGCCGCGGCCTGCACTGCGAGGCGCCGGTAACCGACCCCGCGGCGCTGTACAACGCGCTCTCACCGGGTTGAAACGCCTGGTCGCGCACCCACAGTAGAATGGGTCAGCCCCGCAAGCAGGCTCCCACAAAAACATCCAGATCATTGCAAAAGGGAAGGTTCGAATGAGCGAGAAGAAGCTGATGGATTTCGTCGCCGAGGCGCGCCAGAACGTCGAGGAGATCTCCCCCGAGGACCTCTCCGAAAAGATGGAGGCCGGCGAGGACTGGCTGCTGGTGGACGTGCGCGAGCCGTATGAATACGAAAAGATCCATGTGCCGAATTCGCTGCTGATCCCGCGCGGCCTGCTCGAAGGCGCGGCGGATCCGAACACCCCGCATCGCATCGATGCACTGGTCAACGCCCGCGAGAAGCCGGTGGCCGTGATGTGCGCCACGGGCGGACGTGCCGCGATGTCGGTGCAGCGCCTGCGCGAGATGGGCTTTGGCCAGGTCGTGAACGTGGCCGGCGGCATAAAGGGCTGGGAGGCCGAGGACCTGCCGGTGGAATCCGGCGCCTATACCGGTCAGCTGCCGTAGAAAACCCTCCCTGCTGACACCCGTGGCGTGTTCACGGGAACGTCACGCGGGTTACACGAGGCCGTCAAATCGCGGGCGTAGTCTCCGGGACAGTTCAACCGGAGGTGGCGCCCATGTCCGCACCGCAGATCATCCCGCCCGTAAAGGCGGCTCACGCCGAGACGGGCTTTCGCGTTCATCTGGCCGCCGGACCGGGCGATCTGGAGGCCGCTCAGCGCCTGCGCTACTCCGTGTTCGCGGAGGAGATGGGCGCGCGGATCCCCGACGCCGAACGCGAGCTGGGTGCCGATTATCTGGACCCCCACTGCCATCACCTCCTGGTACGCGAGCCCCGCACCGGGGAGCTGGTCGCCTGCACACGCATCCTGACCGAGGAGAGCGCGGCCATTGCCGGTGGCTTCTACTCACTGGCCGAGTTCGAGCTGGGTCCGTTGATGAATCTGCCCGGCAAGACGCTGGAGATCGGGCGCACCTGTGTGCGCGCGGATCAGCGCCAGGGTGCGGCGATCAACGCGCTGTGGTCCGGTCTCGCCCGCTTTATGACCGCGAGGCAGTATCAGTATCTGATGGGCTGCGCCAGTCTGCCGCTGACCGAACAGACCCCGGCTCAGCTCTCGTGGCTGCGCCTGTTCCACCGCGGCCCGTCGCGCCTCCGAGTCACGCCGCGCCGCCCGCTGCCCAATTCCCTGAGCATCTGGCACGGCACGCCGTCGCGTGCCGGTCTGCCGCCCCTGCTCAAGGCCTACCTGCGCCTGGGCGCCCGTATCTGTGGCGAGGCCTGTCACGATCCCGACTTCAACGTCGCCGACCTGCTGGTCCTGCTGGATGTCAGGGACCTTCCGGATCGCTACCATCGGCATTTCCTGGGCGCGACCGCGCCCGCAAGCCGAGGGTTGCACCATGACGGGAAGCCTGCGGGCATCGGGTAGGCTGATGCGCATTCTCCTACACCTGCTGAAGGGCGTCTGGCTGACCTGGCGCATGTCGCGCCGGGGCGATGACTTCGAGACGCGCAGCCGCATCCGCCGCGACTGGTACGACCGCGCGCTGTGGCTGGCCGGTGTGCGTTTTCGCCTGACCGGAACACCGCCTGAACGGGCCTCGCTGGTGGTCGCCAACCACGTCTCCTGGCTGGACATTCCGCTGATCGGCGCGGCCGTGGACCCGTGCTTTCTGTCCAAGGACGAAATCGCCCGCTGGCCGGTGATCGGCTGGCTGGCACGCCAGCACGACACGCGTTTCATCCGCCGTGGCGCGGGCGAGGCAAACGCCCACATCGAGGCCATGCGCGAGGGCCTCGACGAGGGCCGGCACTTCGTCGTGTTCCCGGAAGGGACGACCAGCCGCGGGCAGGGCGTGCGCCGCTTTCATCCGCGCCTGTTTGCCGCGGTGGCCGAGAACGGCCATCCGGTGCAGCCGGTGGCGCTGGACTACGAGCGCCCCGAGGGCGGCCCGGTCCCCGTCGCCTATACCGACGACGACCGCCTGCTGGTGAATGCCTGGCAGCTGCTGTGCCGCCGCGAGACCCGCGTGCAGGTGCATTTCCTCGCGCCGCTGCAAACCGCCGAAGAGGATCGCCGTTCGCTGGCCGAGGCCTCGCGGGACGCGATCGTCGAGCGACTGGGGCTGCCCGCCGAGCCCCTGGACCCGCCCGCCACGAAGCGACGAAAGGCGCGCTGACCATGGAGGCCGCGACGATGCCAGCCCCGTTTTCCCTTGCATCGCGTGGCCCGAATCCAGGTCGTTTGAACGTGGCCCTCGTGACCGAGACCTGGCCACCCGAGGTCAATGGTGTGGCGCATACCCTCGAACGGCTGACCGAGGGGCTGCGGGAACGGGGCCATCGGGTCCAGGTGATTCGCCCGCGGCAGGGGCTCGATCGGCCCGTCGCGGGGCCCCGGCATGCAACGAGCCCCGAGGATGTCACGCTGCCCGGTATCGCGATCCCCGGCTACCGGGGGCTGCGCATGGGCCTCCCCTCCACTCGACGCTTGCGCCGCCTGTGGCGGCACTCCCCCCCGGATGTCGCGTACATCGCCACCGAAGGACCCCTCGGGCATGCCGCGCTGGCGGTGGCCAGGCAGCTCGGCATCCCGGTGGCCTCGGGTTTTCACACGCGTTTCGATGGCTATGCCCGCCACTACGGGCTGGGGCTGCTGACGCTCCCGGTGCGGCGTCTGCTGCGTCGGTTTCACAACCGCTGTGGCGCCACTCTGGCACCCACCCGTGCGCTGGCCGAGGAACTGCGGGATCAGGGGTTTCAACGAGTAGGTGTCCTGGCGCGGGGGGTGGATACCCGGCGTTTCACCCCCGCGCGTCGTTCCCGGACGCTGCGGGGGCAGTGGGGCGCGAGTGGCCCGGCGCCGGTCGTGATCCATGTCGGACGCCTGGCCGCGGAGAAGAATCTGGATCTGGTGATCGCCGCCTTCCGCGCGATCCAGACGATTCGTTCCGATGCGCGGCTCGTGCTGGTGGGGGATGGCCCTCAGCGCGAGCGTCTGGCGCGTACGCATCCGGATGTCATTCTCGCCGGGCAGCAGACCGGACAGGCCCTCGCGCAGCACTACGCCAGTGGGGACCTGTTCCTGTTCCCGTCGACCTCGGAGACCTTCGGCAATGTGGTGATCGAGGCCATGGCCAGCGGCCTTCCGGTGCTCGCTTTCGATACGGCCGCCGCTCACGAGCACCTGGCCGATGGCGTATCGGGTGTCCGCGTTTCGCTGACCGGCAGTCGCCGGGTCGACGAGCAGGCCTTCGTGCGCGCGGCACGCGAGCTCGCCGGCCATCCCGAGCAGTGGCCGCTGCTCGGCGCGCGTGCGCGGGAGCATGCGTCCACGCTGGACTGGTCCGAAGTGATCGGCGGCTTCGAGTCGGTCCTGGTGCAACTGGTGCAGACGGAGGCCCGTGATGCGCATGCCTCGGCGCATGGATGAGGCGGAGCTGGCGATCTGCCAGCTGTGCAATCAGGTCAATCGTCAGTGGGCGATCAGCCGCTTCTTCGGACTGATCAGCCGGCTGGGGGACGGGGTGTTCTGGTACGGGCTGATGCTCCTGCTGCCGCTGTTCCACGGTCCGCAGGCCGCCTGGGTCAGCCTGCAGATGGCCGCGGTGGGGCTGGCGTCATTACCGCTGTACAAGTGGCTGAAACGCCGCACGAGTCGGCCGCGACCGTGCAACCGCGACCGTCCGTTCACCCGCACGGTAGATCCACTGGACGAGTTCAGCTTCCCCTCCGGCCACACCATGCATGCGGTGGGATTCACCGTCGTGCTGGTGGCATGGTTCCCCGTCTGGGTCTGGCTGGTGGTGCCGTTCGCCGCCTTGGTCGCCGCTTCGCGCCTGGTGCTGGCGCTGCACTATCCCAGCGACGTCGCGATGGGGGCGCTGATCGGGGCCAGTATGGCCGGGGCGGTGCTGGCACTGGCCGGTCTGGTTTGAACGGGCCCGATGGTGCGGTTGCGACCTGTCGTCCAGGAAGTGTTCCGTCGTGCCGGCCGCCGCCAGTGCACGCGAGGTCCCGGATAACCGCCATGCGGTTTCCGGGACGGCGGGGGATGGGGGTCAGCCGCGTGAGGAGAGGGCCTCGTCGTTGTAGGCGGCGTCGATGGTGACGATGGTCTTTTCGACCAGGCGGAAGCCCTCGACCGGGGCGTCGTCGGCCATGTATTTCAGGCGTACCGGGCCGATGGCCTTGACCGCCTCGGCGCGCTCCAGGGTGGCATCCGGACGATCGGCGCCGGCACCGTCCATCAACGCCACCAGCACCTCGGCGGCGATTGGGTTGCGGTGCGAGCCTTCGCGTGCCTTGTCCAGCGTGGCGGCTGGGTCGCCGTCCAGGAAGACCCCGTCCATATTTTCGTCCAGGTACTGCAGCAGTTCGGATAGCGTCATGTTGCGTCTCCCGCAGGTTTGGTTATTGGCTCGGGTGGTCCAGCGCTACGCTTGCTTGTAGCTCGCGCGGGCGGCGGCCAGGGCCTGGCCCGGCTTCACCGCGCCCATGTCGGCCAGCACCGCCTCCAGCGCGGACAGGCACAGCGACACGTTGCGCTCGTTCGCGCCATGGCCCATCAGGCCGATGCGCCAGACCTTGCCGGCATAGGGGCCGAGCCCGGCGCCGATCTCGAGGTTGTAGCGCTCCAGCAGCTCCGCACGCACGGCGGCCTCGTCCACGCCTTCGGGGATGTGCACGGCATTGAGCTGCGGCAGGCGGTGGGCCTCGTCGACCAGGAACGTCAGGCCCATGGCCTCGAGGCCCGCGCGCAGGGCTGCGTGGTGGCGGGCGTGGCGGGTCCAGCTGTTCTCCAGGCCTTCCTCGGCGAGGATGACCAGCGACTCGTGCAGCGCATACAGGGCGTTGATCGGCGCGGTGTGGTGGTAGGCGCGCTTGCCGCCGCCACCCCAGTAGCCCATCACCAGGTTCAGGTCGAGGAACCAGCTCTGCACCTTGTGGCTGCGCGCCTGGATGCGCTCCACCGCACGCTGGCTGAAGCTGACCGGCGACAGACCCGGGGTGCAGGACAGGCACTTCTGGCTGCCGGAGTAGATCGCATCCACGCCCCAGTCGTCGACCTTCAGCGGGCTGCCGCCCAGGCTGGTGACCGCGTCCACGATGGTCAGGCAGCCGTGCTCGCGGGCCATCCGGCACAGGGTCTCGACATCGGAGCAGGCGCCGGTGGAGGTCTCGGCATGCACGAAGGCGAGGATCTTCGCGTCCGGGTTGCCCTTCAGCGCGTCCTCGACCTTGCCCGGGGAGACCGGGGCGCCCCAGTCATCCTCGACCACCACGGCGGTGCCGCCGCAGCGCTCGACGTTCTCCTTCATGCGCGTGCCGAACACGCCGTTGATGCAGACGATCACCTTGTCGCCCGGCTCCACCAGGTTGGCGAAGCAGGTCTCCATGCCGGCAGAGCCGGGGGCGGAGACCGGCAGGGTCAGCGCGTTCTCGGTCTGGAACGCGTACTGCAGCAGGCCTTTCATCTCCTCCATCATGCCGACGAATACCGGGTCCAGATGACCGATGATCGGGCGGCTCATCGCGCTCAGCACGCGCGGGTTCACGTCGGAGGGGCCGGGGCCCATCAGGGTGCGCTGCGGGGGGAGAAAGGATTTTGCCTGCATGGATGCGTCTACCGGATTGGAAAAGGGGGAATCTAGTGTGCCGTACCGGTCCGGGCAAGCGCCCCTACGCACCGGCGGGAGTTGCCGGGCAATGGCGCTCGAGCAGCGTGAGCCAGTGCTCGACCGGGGTGTCGGTCCCGGACTGGAGATGCGTCTGGCAACCGACGTTGGCCGTCACGATGCGCGCGGGCGTGGCGGCCTCCAGGTTGTCCAGCTTGCGGGTACGCAGCCGGGCGGCCATCGCCGGCTGGGTGATCGAATAGGTCCCCGCCGAACCGCAGCACAGGTGTGGCTCCGCCGTGGGTACCAGTTCGAAGCCGGCCGCCTGCAGCAGCGGTTCCACCCGCCCGGCCAGGCGCTGGCCATGCTGCAGGGTGCAGGGGGCGTGCCAGGCGATCGGGTCGTGGCCTTGCGGCGCGCGGATGCCCAGCTTCTGTACGGCAGCGGGGGTGAACAGTTCCACCGGATCGCGTACGCGCTCGGCAACGGTGCGTGCGCGTTCCGCGTAGTCGGGGTCGCCGGCCAGCAGGTGGCCGTAGTCGCGCAGCATCACACCGCAGCCGCTGGCGGTGCTGACCACCGCGTCCACGCCCTGGTCGAGTACGCCTTTCCAGGCGTTGAGGTTGGCGCGCACCCGTTGCCGGGCGCGCTCCTCGAACGCCAGGTGATGTTCGACCGCGCCGCAGCAACGCGTTTCAGCGACTTCCACGACGTCGATGCCGAGGCGCCCCAGCAGGTTCTTCAGCGAGGCGTTGGTGCGTGCGTCAATCGCGTCATGTACGCAGCCAGCCAGCAGCAGGATGCGCCCGTGGGGGAAACCTTCCAGGGTTGGCGAAGGGGTCGGTTGTGTCGTTTCGTGGGCTTCCTGTCGCGCGGGTACCCGACGGCGCAGGGTCGCCGGCAGGACGGGGCGGACCAGGCGCCCCAGCCCCAGGGCCATTCGGAACGGCCAGCGTGCGGGCAGGGCGCGGGCCAGCAGGCTGCGCAGGCCCCGGTCACGCCAGTTTCGGTCGAGGTCGTGCTCGATCACCTCCCGGCCATAGGCGACCAGGTGGTTGTAATCCACGCCGGAGGGGCAGGTGGTCATGCAGTTGAGACAGGTCAGGCAGCGGTCCAGGTGGGTGCGCGCGGTCGGGTTGGCCTCGCCAGATTCGAGGATTTCCTTGATCTGGTAGATGCGGCCGCGCGGGCCGTCGACCTCGTCGCCCAGTTCCTGGTAGGTCGGGCAGGTCGCGTTGCAGAAGCCGCAGTGCACGCAGGCGCGCAGCGCATCCTCCGCAATGCGCGCGGCCGGGTCATCGGCGAAGCGTTTGTGCAGCCGGGTCTCCATGGCTCAGGTCGTGCGCGGCCGGCGGGAGCGCGGGTTCGGCAGCAGGGGGGCGAAGAAGACGCCATCCGGGTCCAGGGACTCGCGCAGGCGGCCTTCCAGGGCCTCCAGTGCCTCCCCGCGCGGGTGCAGGCGGGGCACGCCCGGGGCGTCGCCGAGCCACAGGCGGGCGTGCCCGCCGGCGTCGGTCACGACGCGGCGCACGGTCTCAGCGTGCTCCGTCGTGCGCAGCCAGCGCTCCGCGCCACCCCAGTTCATCAGCCATTCGCCGGAAAGCGCGAGCGGTTCCGTCGCCGGCGGCAGGCTGATCCGCCACAGCCGGGCCTCGGCGGCCAGCTCGTCCGTGAACAGGGGCAGGCTGCGGTCCCTCAGCGCGTCCCAGAAGCCCCGGGCCGGGTCGCCCGGTTCGGCGTCGATGCGCTGGATGGCCTCGTCGACCGCCTCCTCGCCGCCACCGAGCCGAATATGGGTGACGCCGTCGTGCCAGGCGATCCCCGAGAACGGCCACCCGGTGCGCCCCCAGGCGCTGCAGCGCGCGACGAACGACTCCGCATCATCCTCGCGTTGCAGGTAGCGCTCGCAGGGCGGTCTTGGCAGCAGCTTGAAGCTGGTCTCCAGGATCAGCCCGAGACCGCCCTGGCTGCCGCACATCAGACGGGAGACATCGAAGCCGGCGACGTTCTTCATGACCTGGCCGCCGAACTGCAGGATCTCGCCACGTCCGTTCACAACCCGGGTGCCCAGCACCGCATCGCGTAGCGCGGCGGCCCACGGGCGCCGCGGTCCCGACATCCCCAGCGCGACCATGCCGCCGACGGTGGCTTCGGGAGTACCCAGCGCGGGCTCGAAGGGGAGCATCATGCCGACCTCGGCCAGCGCCTGGTCCAGGGTGACCACGGGCGTTCCGCTGCGCACGGTGACGACCAGCTCGCTCGGCTCCAGGGTCGCGATACCCCGGTGCTCGCGGGTCTCCAGCTGGAGTACACCGGAGGGGAGGCCGTCGGGGAAGCTCTGATCACCATGCTGGCGCCCGCCGCGCACGGCGATTCGGGTCCCCGCAACGCTGGCCTCGCGAATCGCCTCCGCGAGCGGCGCGGCATGGTCCTTGTTATCTCTCACCGGGTGGCAGGCTCACCGGCTTCCAGTGCCTGGCGGACCCGTTCGAGGCGTTCCCGGACATCGCTGGCAAGGGCCTCGACGCCCGGTTTGTCCACCAGGGCCATCACCGCTACCGGGTCCATGAAGCCGACGGTGCAGGTCCCGTCCTGGTTGTCCTGCACCAGGACGTTGCAGGGTAGTAGCAGCCCGATGTTGGGATCGGCCTCGATGGCATGACGCGCGAGATGCGGGTTGCAGGCGCCGAGGATGCGATAGGGGCGATGATCGAGATCCAGCTTCTTCTTGAAGGCGGCGGCTACATCGATCTCGCTGAGGATGCCGAAGCCCTCCTCGCCGAGGGCCGCTGTCGTGCGCTCGATGGCCGTATCCATCGGGACGCTCAGAATCACGTTAAAGCCGTACTTGGGTTGTTCCATGGTGCCGTCTTCCTGTCGCGTGGGTCGTCAGGCGCTGAGCGCCGGTGCCGTCGCGGTCGGCCCGGCGGGCGGTTCGCGACGGCGCTGGTTCCAGGCCACCAGCAGCGCCGGCAGCATGCCCGGGAGGTACCACCAGTAGGGGCTCGGGCGGTCCGTATCCACGAGCACGCTGGTGATCGTCCAGCCACCTTCCAAGCCTACCCGGCCGGCCGGGCTGCCAAAAGCAACCGTCTGGATGCGCGCTTTTTCCGTGTCCGTATCGAAGGTGACATCGAGTCCGGCATCGGACAGGCGCTCGCGCGGCTCCAGGCCCGGGTCGCCCAGCGGGAACATCACGGTGCGGGTGATCTCGCGGCCCTCCAGGTCGATGCCGGTGGCCTCGACCCGCAGCGATTCGCGATCCGGGACGGTCTCCACGACCTCGAACAGCTGTTCGGCCGGCACACGCTCGTAGGGCTCCGCCACGCGGTCCATCAGTACGGTCGGGGCCAGCAGCACGAACGCACTGACCAGCAGCAGTGCCGATTCCCAGCGCCGGCTGCGGGCCAGGAACCAGCCCTGGGTCGCCGCAGTGAACAGGAGGATGCCCGCCAGCGAGCCGAGGAAGACCAGCAGCAGCTGGAACACGTTATCCACGCCGATCAGCAGCAGCTGGCTGTTGAAGATGAAGAAGAACGGCAGCGCGATGGTGCGCAGGCTGTAGGCGAAGGCCTGTATGCCGGTGCGGATCGGGTCTGCCTTGGCGACGGCCGCCCCGGCGAACGAGGCCAGCCCCACGGGCGGCGTCACGTCCGCCATGATGCCGAAATAGAACACGAACAGATGCGCGGCGATCAGCGGGATCAGGATGTCGTTCTGCGCGCCCAGCTCCACGATCACCGGGGCCATCAGGGTCGCGACCACGATGTAGTTAGCGGTGGTCGGCAGCCCCAGGCCCAGCACCAGGCTGATCAGCGCGGTCAGCAAAAGCACCATCAGCAGGTTGCCGCCGGACAGGGTGTCGACCAGGTCGGTCAGCACCAGTCCGACCCCGGTCATCGCGACGGTGCCGACGATGATCCCGGCCGCCGCGGTCGCCACCCCGATGCCGATCATGTTGCGCGCGCCGGTCTCGAAGCCCTGGAACAGCTCCCACACCCCGACCCAGGTCGCCTGGGCGAGCCGGCCCTGGCGCCGGAACAGCGCCACCAGCGGCCGCTGGGTCAGCACGATGAAGATCATGAACGCCACGGCCCAGAAGGCGGAAAGCCCCGGCGACAGGCGCTCCACGACCAGGGCCCAGACGAGCACCACCAGCGGCAGCACGTAGTGCAGGCCGCCCAGCACTGTGGGCAGCACGCGCGGCAGGGGACGCTCGGTATCCAGCGGCTCCGCCTCCGGCTCGTGAGCGGCAATCCACAGCAGCACCATATAGGCGGTAAACAGCAAAGCGGCGATGATCCAGGCGGCGGCGTCGCCGGCCAGGTCCTTGATCCAGCCGAGCCCCCAGTACACCGCGGCGGCGAGGATGATCAGGCTGGAGACGGTAATCCCGAAGCTGATCAGGCGGCCGCGCCAGGTGGTGACGGTAGCGCGCTTGAGGCCCTCCATGCCGTTCTTGCAGGCCTCCAGGTGCACGATGTAGATCAGCGCGATATAGGCGATCAGGGCCGGCAGGATCGCGTGCTTGAGGACCTCGACATAGGGAATCCCGACGTACTCGACCATCAGGAACGCGGCCGCACCCATCACCGGCGGCATCAGCTGCCCGTTCACCGAGCTGGCGACCTCCACGGCCCCGGCCTTGTGCGGGCTGAAGCCGACCCGCTTCATCAGGGGCACGGTGAAGGTCCCGGTGGTGACGACATTGGCGATGGACGAGCCCGAGACCACGCCGGTCATCCCGGACGCCATCACCGCCGCCTTGGCCGGGCCACCGCGCATGTGCCCCAGCAGCGAGAACGCCACGCGAATGAAGTAGTCGCCGGCGCCGGCCCGTTCCAGTAGCGCGCCGAACAGCACGAACAGGAACACGAAGCTGGTCGAGACGCCGAGCGCGATCCCGAACACGCCTTCGTTGGACAGCCACTGCTGGGCCATCGCGCGCGGATAGCTGGCGCCGCGATGGGCAATGATGTCCGGCATGATCGGGCCGGCGAAGGTGTAGAACAAAAAGATCGCGGCAATGATCGTCAGCGCCGGGCCCAGTACCCGCCGGGTGGCCTCCAGCAGCAGGATCAGGCCGATCCCGGCGACGATCAGGTCGACGTCCGAGGGCGCCCCGGGACGGTCGGCCAGCTCGGCGTGGAACAGGTACAGATACAGCGCACTGAAGGCCGCGATTGCAGCGAACATCCAGTCGGTCAGCGGTATGTGGTGGATGGGGTCATGGCCGCGCAGCAGCGGCAATGCGACCACCAGAAGGGTCAGCCCGATGATCACGTAGACCTCGGCCAGGCGCTCCAGGCCCAGCAATTGCCAGATCCCGAACACCATCAGGACCAGCCCGCCCAGGGCATAGGTCACGCCAATGGCGCGTGGCCAGGACACGTGGCGTGTGCCCGGCCGGATCGCGGGAAACAGCAGATAGGCCAGGAAGACTGCAAAGGCCAGATGGATCGAGCGCGCCTCGGTGTCCGAGACGACAAAGAAATCCAGCCAGTCGCCCAGGGGCGAGGCGATCCAGATCTGGAACAGCGACCAGGCCACCGCCGTCAGCCAGATCAGGCTGCGCGTGCCGCGCCCCGGATGACGTGCGCCGGATTCCAGCTCCTGAGCAGTCTCGGCCGCGTTGTCGGCCGGTTCCGTGGCCCCCCCGGTGGTCCCCCTGGTATCGCTCATTCGATCAGCCCCGCTTCACGGAAATAGCGTTGGGCCCCCGGATGCAGGGGGGCCGACAGTCCTTCGTCCACCATCGTCTCGCGCTCCAGCGGGCCAAAGGCCGGATGCAGGCCGCGAAAGGTCTCGAAGTTCTCGAACACCGCGCGGGTGATCTCGTAGACCGCGCGTTCCGAGGTGCGGGTCGAGGTCACCAGCGTGGCGCCGACACCGTAGGTATGGATGTCGTCGTCCTGGCCCGGGTAGGTGCCGGCGGGGATCAGCGCGCGCAGGTAATAAGGGGTGTCCTCGACCAGTTGGTCGACGGTTGAACCCTCGATCGACACCAGTCGGGCGTTGCAGGTCGCGATGGGTTCCTGAATCGCGGCCGAGGGGTGGCCGACGGAAAATACAAAGGCGTCGATGCGGTTGTCGCAAAGCGCCTGGGCCTGCTCGCGCGAGGGCAGCTCACTCACCCGGCGAAAGGTGTCCTGGTCCCAGCCCAGCGCCCCCATTAGTTCTTCCATCAGGATGCGCTGGCCCGAGCCCGGGTTGCCGATGTTGACGCGCTTGCCGGGCAGGTCATCCAGCCCCTCGATGTCTGCGTCGGGGCGCACCACCAGGGTGAGGGGTTCGGCATGCAGGCTGAACGCCGCCCGGAGATGGGGAGCGGGCCCGAATTCCTCGAAACGCCCGGAGCCCCGATAGGCGTGGTACTGCAGGTCCGACTGCGCGACGCCGAAGTCCATGTCGCCCGAGCGGATCATGTTGAGATTGAAGACCGAGCCGCCGGTGCTCTCCGCTGTGCAGCGCATCCCGTGCTCGTCGCGACGGGTGTTGAACAGGCGGCACAGGTGCTGGCCCGCCGGGTAATACACGCCGGTGACCCCGCCTGTGCCGATATTGATGAAGCGCGATTCGGCCTGCGCGGTGGTGGCCAGTAGCAGGCTGACCAGGGTGAGCACTGGCAGCAGGCGTTGCAGCCATCGCCGGTCGGCCCTCGGCACACTGGATCGATTCATACGCCCTCCGGGGTCATGCCGGGAACGAATCGCGGCAGTGCCGAGGATTCTAGGGAGACGCCGATCAAATAGCACGTTCGCGTTCAGGTCGACTGTGCCTGCGGGCCGGGGGCGATGGGGATCGCCTCGCCTTCGGTCATCCGCGGTCCTGTGCAGGCCCCTCTTCAATCAGGGTAAAGGACACGCCCGACAGGCGTGCCCTTGATGGCGCGGCGACGGGCCGTTGGGCGTTCGCCTAGGCCGGAAAACGGGGCCCCTGGCGTCGGTTCCGGCGAAGCATCAGCCCGAGCAGGCCGAGCCCCAGTCCCATCAGCAGCATCGTCTTCGGTTCGGGGACGGTGCCGACCGCGCCCGAACGGTAATAGACGCTGATATGCGAGATGTTGCGTGTGGCCACACCCGGATAGCTGAAGGGCGGTTGGGTGAAGGGTGAGCTGTAATCGCCATTGATCCCGGTCATCAGGAAGCCGACCAGGTTGGTGCCGCTGCCATGACTGAACACGAACAGCAGGTCTCCATAGTCCCATTCGGAATCGAGGTTCCATTGCCCGCTGTGGCGATTGCCATCAAAGCTGGCGAGGGTCGAGCTGTTCGACCCGGGGGAGGTCCAGCGGCCGTCGAATAGCCAGTCGCTGATTCCGAAGAATCCGGTGTCGCCCGCGGTATTCACAAGCCAGCTGGAGGGATCGCCGGTGGTGGAGTCGGTGGCTGCGCCATCCAGTGGCGACAAAATCTGACAGCCGAGATTGTTGGTGACCTTGTCACCGACGTTGCCGGACAGGGCAGTGCAATCGAGCAGTGCGGCCTGGGTGGCCCCGGAGAGCGACAGGGTCAACAGGAACACCGTTCCGGCCAGGAACGAGAGCAATGGCTTGCATGACATCGAGCTTACCTCCATGGGACGAAAGTCCCTCCATGGTTTCTCATGAATGCGGCTGGGGCGCGGATCGCCTGAAAGTGCCATCACTCACAAGGCGGGAATGCAGCACGCTTCGTGCCATGTTCGACGAGATGGGGGATTCGGGCGATGAAACAATCGCTTGTGAGATTTGATGTGGAGAGGCGGTCGTGGGTTACGGCCGAGATGTAAAAGAACCGGACATGTTCGGTCGAGGCGAGCGAATCACTGTGGATCAGGAGGCATGAACGAAATGATGGCGCCACATGGGCGCCATCATGCCAAGTCGAGCAGGACGTGATCAGGCCGCCATCGTGTCCCTGCGTGCTTTGCGGCGGACGGCGATACCCAGCAAGCCCAGACCCAGACCCAGTAGCAACAGTGTGTGGGGCTCCGGTACCTGCCCGTTCGGACGGTAGTAGATGCTCACGTGGGAGATGTCTTTGGGGCTTGCACCCGGGAAGTCAAACGGCGGGTCAATGAATGGCGAGAGGTAGCTGCCGTTATAGCCAGTCATCAGGAACCCGGTCAGATTGGTGCCGCGGCCATCCTTGAACAGGAACAGCAGGTCGCCGTAGACAAAGCTCGGATCCAGTGTCCAGGTCCCGCCCTGGGAGGTTCCGTCCAGCGTGACCAGGTTGAGGGTCGGATCGGCCGGATCAAACTCCAGCGGATCGCCGTTGCTGTTCGGCGGATCTTCCCAGCGGCCATCGAACTGCCAGTCACTGATGCCGAAAAAGCCCGTGCCACCGGCCGTGTTGACGATCCAGTTGGATGGGTCGCCTCCCACAGGGTCGTTTGCATGCCCATCCAGGGGTTCGAGGATCTGGCAGCCGATGTTGGCGGTGACGCGGTTTTCAACGCCGCCATCCAGGCTGGCGCAGCTGATCAACGAAGCCTGTGCGGCGCCGGAAAGGCCCAGGCCCAGCAACAGGGCGGCACTCGCGAAATAGGGTGTAGTACGTTTGGGGTTCATTCGATGCACCTTCCCTGGGAATAGCCCCCTGGGTGGCTTGCGCGGATCCGGCCCATCCGGTCCTTGTGCACTCAGGGCTATGCAGAAACGGTGCCATTCCCATATGCGCGCTAATTCATTCGAAAAAACAGACCGATAGGAGGATGCGCCTTTTGCCGGATGGCAGCGGGACTGGATGGGCGTAAAAAAGTGTGACACCGACGACTACGCCGTTCGGGTGAGTGGCGCCCGGCGGGTACATTCTCAGTGCCGCGAGAGGGGTTTACCCGGCCAGGATTGGGTGTAAAGAAACGGGACACCAGGCCGTGCGCGCCGGAGGCCATGGCTACCCTGTCGAGCTTGCCCGGCAGCGCGCAATAGGCCGTATGTAGCTGAAAATACGGAAGGCTTTGGATTCTTGCGTTGTGCGCTACCTGGACGGTGGTCTGGCCATGGCGTGGCGGCCACCTGAAAAAAAGCCCCGCATCCCCTATCATTACGCGTCTTTGTTTCCCCCTTCCCAGGCCTGCGCCGGTGAGTCGGCGCGCCGGGAAACCGAATCCACGAAAGTAATGAAACGGGAGATCCGAATGTTTTCGATCGACATGAGTATCCACGGCTACGACGACGAACTCTGGGGCGCCATCAGCAAGGAGGCGCAGCGCCAGGAAGAGCATATCGAGCTGATCGCCTCCGAGAACTACACCAGCCCGCGCGTGATGGAGGCCCAGGGCTCCGTGCTGACCAACAAGTACGCCGAGGGCTATCCGGGCAAGCGCTACTACGGTGGCTGCGAGTATGTGGATATCGTCGAGCAGCTCGCGATCGATCGCCTCAAGCAGCTCTACGGCGCCGACTACGCGAACGTGCAGCCGCATTCCGGCTCGCAGGCCAACGCGGCCGTGTACATGGCCCTGCTGCAGCCGCATGACACCGTGCTGGGCATGAGCCTGGACGCCGGCGGTCACCTGACCCACGGCGCCAAGCCGAACTTCTCCGGCAAGATCTACAACGCGGTGCAGTACGGCATCACCGACGAGGGTCTGATCGACTACGACGAGGTCCAGCGCCTGGCCACCGAGCACCAGCCGAAGATGATCGTCGCCGGCTTCTCCGCCTACTCGCGCGTGGTCGACTGGAAGCGCTTCCGCGAGATCGCCGATTCCGTGGGCGCCTACCTGATGGTGGACATGGCCCACGTCTCCGGCCTGATCGCCGCCGGCGAATACCCGAACCCGATCGACCACGCCCACGTGGTCACTTCCACCACGCACAAGTCCCTGCGCGGGCCGCGTGGCGGCTTCATCATCACCAAGGGCCAGCCGGAGCTGAACAAGAAGTTCCAGTCGCTGATCTTCCCGGGTACCCAGGGCGGCCCGCTGATGCACGTGATCGCCGGCAAGGCGGTGGCCTTCAAGGAGGCCCTGGAGCCGGAATTCAAGACCTATCAGAAGCAGGTGATCGCCAACGCCCGCGCGATGGCCGAGGTCCTGGTCGAGCGTGGCTACGACATCGTCTCCGGCGGGACCGACAATCACCTGTTCCTGCTGAGCC
Organism: Thioalkalivibrio sp. ALJ4; assembly: GCF_000377225.1. Lineage (NCBI taxonomy): Bacteria > Pseudomonadati > Pseudomonadota > Gammaproteobacteria > Chromatiales > Ectothiorhodospiraceae > Thioalkalivibrio > Thioalkalivibrio sp. ALJ4. The sequence continues at coordinate 1,202,714 of NZ_KB897917.1, forward strand.
TGGTGTCCAAGGGCATGACCGGCAAGGCCGCGGACGCCGCGCTGGGTCGCGCCAACATCACGGTCAACAAGAACGCCGTGCCCAACGATCCGGAATCCCCATTCGTGACCTCCGGCATCCGCATCGGCACCGCCGCTCTGACCACGCGTGGCTTCACCGAAGCGGAGTCGCGCGAGCTGGCCGGCTGGATCGCCGACGTGCTGGACGACCACGAGAACGAGCAGGTGATCGACGCGACCCGCGACAAGGTCGTCGAGATCTGCCGCCGCTTCCCGGTCTACGGCGCCCCCGAATAACGCGGCGTAGCGGCGGCCCGCCATGCGCTGCCCGGCCTGTGGCGCTCAGGACACCCGCGTGGTCGACTCGCGGGTGGCCGGTCCGGAGCAGGAGCAGATCCGGCGTCGGCGCGAGTGCCGCGAGTGCCGGGCGCGCTTCACCACCTTCGAGCGGGCGGAGTTCAGCCTGCCGCGGGTGGTCAAGCGCTCCGGCGAGCGCGTTGCCTTCGACGAAGACAAGTTGCGCAGTGGTCTGCGCCGGGCGTTGCACAAGCGCCCGGTGAAGACCGAGGATGTCGAGCGCGTGATCGACGACATCAAGCGCCAGCTCGCGTCCCTGGCGGCCCCCGAGGTCAAGTCCGACCGTATTGGCGAAATGGTCCTGGCAGCCTTGCATGCCCTGGACCATGTGGCCTATATCCGTTTTGCCTCCATCTATCTGAGCTTTGCCAGTGTGCAGTCCTTCCGCGAGGCCATCGAGCGGCTCGAGGATGACCTGACGCCGGAGATGCGCCGTTCACAGCTGCGCCTGATCGATGAGGGACTCGCCGACACGGATGCCGCCGCACCGGGGGATTCGCAGGAGGGCAGTTGATGGCACAGCCGGGACACGAACAGGCGGTGGAGGATCGGCGTCACATGGCGCGGGCGCTGGAGCTGGCCGACTATGGCCGCTTCAGTGCCGATCCCAATCCTCGGGTGGGCTGTGTGCTGGTGCGCGATGGCGAGGTCGTCGGAGAGGGGCTGCACTGGTGTGCCGGCGAGCCGCACGCCGAGGTGAACGCCCTGCACGCGGCCGGCGAAGCCGCGCGCGGGGCCACTGTCTACGTGACGCTCGAGCCGTGCAGTCACCACGGTCGCACTCCTCCCTGTACCGAGGCGCTGATCCAGGCCGGCGTGGCCCGGGCCGTGATTGCGATGCAGGACCCGAACCCGCGGGTCTGTGGTGGCGGCATGGAGGCGCTGCGCGCGGCCGGGATCGAGGTCGAAACCGGCGTACTCGAGGCCGAGGCCCGGGCACTGAACCCGGGCTTTGTCCAGCGCATGGAGCAAGGACGTCCCTGGGTCCGGATCAAGCTCGCGGCGAGCCTGGACGGGCGCACGGCGATGGCCTCGGGCGAGTCCCGCTGGATTACCGGCGAGGCCGCGCGTCGCGACGTACAGCTGTGGCGGGCGCGCGCCGGGGCGATTCTGACCGGCAGCGGTACCGTGGTGGCCGACGACCCGCGCCTGACCGTGCGCATGAAACCGCATCAGCTGGCTGCCCAGGCCGGTTTTCCTGATGACCCGCACTACTCGGATCTGCCCACCCGGCAGCCGCTCAGGGTGATCCTGGATGCCCGGCTGCGCACGCCCCCCGGCGCCCAGATCCTGAAGAGCGGGCCTGTGTGGGTCCTGACCGGGCCGGATGCCGCGCGTTCGCCGGTCGCGGATACGTTGCGCGGGCATGGCGCGGATGTGCGGCCGATCGCGCTGGCCAGCGACTCGCCCGAGGGCGGACTGGACCTCGGCGAGGTGCTGGTGGAGCTGGCACGCGCCGAGGTAAACGAACTGCATGTCGAGTCCGGCCCCGGTCTGGCCGGCGCCCTGGCCCGCGGGGGCTGGGTGGACGAGTGGCTGTTGTACCAGGCGCCGTTGCTGCTGGGCTCGAGTGCCCGTCCGCTGGTGGAGTGGCCGCTGGCGCGCATGGACGAACGCGCGGAGCTGGAGATCCTCGAGAGCCGCTGGGTCGGTGACAGCCTGCGCCTGCGGGCCCGTCCGCGCTCCTGATGGTCCGATCGTCCTGCACCTTGTCGGGTGCTAAATCCATACGTCCTCCATCGTGTGGTGCGAACGCCTTCGCGTTTCCCTAAGATGGGCGGCTCGCGGCGTCCCTTCCCGGGGCGGCCTGTAACCGAAGCAAGGCCCATGTTCACCGGAATCATCGAGACCCTTGGCAGCCTGGATCGCCTGACGCCCAGCGGCGGCGACGTGCGCCTGCATGTGAATGCCCCCGGGATGGACCTGTCGGACACACGCCTGGGCGACTCCATCGCGGTCAACGGCGTGTGTCTGACCGTGACCGACCTGACGGGCGCGGGCTTCGCCGCCGATGTCTCGCGCGAGTCCCTGAACGTGACCACGCTGGGCGGGCTGGGGCCGGGCGACCGGGCCAACCTGGAGCGGGCCCTGGCGCTGGGCGACCGCCTCGGGGGCCACATGGTCTCGGGCCACGTCGATGGCGTCGGCGAGGTGGTCGCGATGGAGCCGGACGCACGCTCGACCCGCGTGCGCTTTCGCGCCCCCGCCGCGCTGGCGCGCTACATCGCCGCGAAAGGCTCGATCACCATCGATGGCACCAGTCTGACCGTGAACCGCGTCGACGGGGCCGAGTTCGAGGTCAACATCATCCCCCACACCTGGTCGCTGACCCGCTTCTCTGTCTACGCGGTGGGCACGCCGGTGAACCTGGAGGTGGACCTGATCGCGCGCTACCTCGAGCGCCTGATGCTGGGCGAGCGCGCGGCGGAGCCGGGCGTGGGCGCGGGTGATCTGTCCGAGGCCTGGCTGGCCGAACAGGGCTTCCCCAATCATTCCGGGTCGCGCGACTGAGCGCACGGCCCCCGACCGAAGGCACGCATGGAATTTTCCAATACCGAAACCATCCTCGAGGAACTGCAGGCCGGGCGCATGGTGGTCATCGTCGACGACGAGGACCGCGAGAACGAGGGCGATCTGCTGATGCTCGCCTCGCATGTGCGCCCCGAGGACATCAACTTCATGGCCAAGTACGGCCGCGGGCTGATCTGCCTGACGCTGACCCGCGAGCGCTGCAAGCAGCTCGCGCTGCCGCTGATGGTGACCGACACCAACGATGTGCACGGCACCAACTTCACGCTGTCCATCGAGGCCGCCGAGGGCGTGACTACGGGTATTTCCGCCTATGACCGCGCGCACACCATCCGCACGGCCGTGGCGCCCAACGCGCAGCCGGGTGACATCGTCCAGCCGGGACATGTCTTTCCGCTGATGGCGCAGCCGGGCGGGGTGATCGTGCGCGCCGGCCATACCGAGGCCGGTTGCGACCTCGCGCGCCTGGCCGGGGCCGAGCCGGCCGCGGTGATCGTGGAGATCCTCAACGAGGACGGTACGATGGCGCGGCGCCCGGACCTCGAGCGCTTCTGTGCCGAACACGACCTGAAGATGGGCACGATCGAGGACCTGATCCGCTACCGCATCGAGAACGAGAAGACCGTTCAGCGCGTCTCGGAGCGCCCGTTCCCGACCGCGCACGGCGAATTCCGCCTGCTGTCATTCCAGGACGAGGTCGACCACCAGCTACACTTTGCGCTGGTGCGCGGCGAGCCGAAGCCGGAGCAGGGCACCCTGGTGCGCGTGCACCTGGAAAACACGCTGCATGACACCCTGGGCTATGCCGGCCCGGATCGTGGCTGGCCGCTGGACGACGCTCTGCGCCGCATCGACGAGGCGGGCGAGGGCGTCGTGGTGGTGCTGCGCAAGCACGAGAGCGCCGAGGCCCTGGCGCAGCGCCTGGAACAGCTCGGGCAGCCGCCGCAGGAGGAGCGTGGCGGGCGCGAGAATTCGGCCGAGTGGCGCATGTACGGCATCGGCGCGCAGATCCTGGCGGACTGCGGCGTGGGCCGCATGAAGCTGATGTCCGCGCCCAAGCGCTTCCATGGCCTGGGCGGTTTCGGGCTCGAGGTCGTCGACTACATTCACGAGTAGCGCAGGGCACTCCTCGTGCTCGTCTGCGCTATATCACCCCGTCCAGGCGCAGGTAGCCGATCAGGAATAGCACGGCGAGGACCCCGGACAGCACGTACAGCCAATTGGACAGCGTCGGGTTGTTGGGGCGGCTGAAGAAGGCCGCCCACAGCGCGAGCAGGATCAGGACGAAGAAGAAGAACAGGAATCGCATGGCTTAGGCTCCTTCCGGTACCGCGTAGGGCAGGTCGACGACCTCCGCCCGCGGGCCATCCGGTGCCCCCCAGTGCAGCTCGCCTTCGGCGGCCGCCACCTGCACCACCGCCAGGGCCGAGTAGAGGCCGTCCGGGTGCAGTTCCGCGGCCACGATCTCGCCGTCCGACTGCTCCGGGTTGCCTCCGGCGCGAAATACCGGTGAGCCCGGCTGCGGCAGCTCCGAGGCGGGGATTGCCAGGCGGAACATGCGCCGCTTCAGCTTGCCGAGGTAGTGCATGCGGGCCACCACCTCCTGTCCCGGGTAGCAGCCCTTCTCGAAGTTGATCGCCCCCAGCGCGTGCAGGTTCAGCATCTGCGGCACGAACATCTCGCTGGTCGCCTCGACCACGGTCGGCATCCCGGCGAGGATGTCGAGCAGGGCCCACTCGCGCGGCCCCACCGGGCCCGAGCGCACGTTCAGCTTGTCCCAGGCGGTGCGCATCGGTTCGAGCTCGCCGAACAGCTCGTAACGCGGGTGCACCCCGGGCACGCGCACGATGGTCACGCCGTCTTTCTCGACCACGTCGTCCACGTTCGCGGGGCGGGCGCCCAGTGCGTTGTTCAGTTCGGTTTCGGCGTCGGGGCCGGAAAACCCGAAGTGGATGCGCGAGTCGTCGGCGCGCTCGATCACCACATGGGCCCGCAGCACGAACATCCGCAACCGCTTGGCGATGGTCTCGATGCGGTCAGCCGGCATCTCCAGGAGGTAGCTGTCCGCGGTGCGCAGCACGCGAAACACCGCGTAGGCGCGCCCTTTGGGGCTGGAGTAGCTGGAAATCTGGCTGTGGCTGGCATCGACCTGGGTGATGTCGTTGCCGAACTGGCCCTGCAGGAACTCGGTCGCGTCCTCGCCGCGGACCTCCAGCAGGCCCCGGTGGGACAGGTCGCAGATCACCTCGCCATTGATGGCCATGCGGCGTTCGCGTTCGGGGTTTCCGTAGTGCAGGAGGTCGTCGTCCTCGAACTCGGCCCCGGCGTCGATCAGGTGATTCTTCCAGTCTTCGCGCATCGAAAACTCTCCCGTGGCAGCGCGTCGTGTGTCCGTTCGGCTGGTGGCCTTGGGGACCCACGGCGGCGGATTGAGGTGGTAAGCTCAACACAGGTCGGGCGACCGGCTGAACCAAGCGGGTCGATAGTAGACGAACCTCTTGCAGGGTGTCAGCCCGACATTTTTCATCATCCGGTTTTGGGGGTGGCATGAGTTCTCCGGCACGGCCCGTTTTCCTGGATCTGCGCAAGATCCGCCTACCGCTGAATGCCGTAGTTTCCATCCTGCACCGTATTACCGGGATTCTCCTGATTCTCGCCATCCCCGTGCTGTTGTGGCTGCTGGATCGCTCGCTGGCGAGCCCGGAGGGCTTTGCGCAGGTGGCCGCGATCATCCGGCACCCGGTCGGGCTGGCGCTGCTGCTGATCGGCCTGTGGTGGCTGCTGCATCACCTGTTCGCGGGGATTCGTTATCTGCTGATGGAGTTCGGCATCGGGGAGGACCGGGCCGGCTCGCTGCGCACCGCGCGTGATGCCCTGTACGCCGCAATCTTCGCCACGCTCGCCGTCTGGCTGGGGCTGATCCTGTGAGGCTGCTGTCGGGGCAGGGCGCCTGGCTGCTGCAGCGGATCACCGCGGTCTACGTGGGGCTGTTCGTGATCGCAGCCCTGGGATATTTCCTGATCGCCCCGCCGGCCGATCACGCGGCCTGGGTGGCGGTGATCGCGCACCCGGTGGTGGCGCTGGGCAGTGCACTGTTTGTCGTGCTCCTGCTGCTGCATGCGTGGATCGGGCTGCGCGATGTCGTGCTCGACTACGTGAAGCCGCTGGCGCTGCGCCTGACCGTGCTGACCCTCGGCGCGGGCGCGCTCATCCTTCTGGGCCTGTGGGCCCTCTACCTCCTGATTCGAACGGGGCTTGCATGAATCTGACCCGGCGCAAATTCGACGCGCTGATCATCGGCGCCGGTGGCGCGGGCCTGCGCGCCGCGCTGCAGCTGTCCAACGGCGATGCCAAGGTCGCGGTGGTCTCCAAGGTGTTTCCCACGCGTTCGCACACGGTCGCCGCGCAGGGCGGGGTAAACGCCGCGCTGGCCAACGTGCTGCCGGACTCCTGGCACTGGCACATGTTCGACACCGTGAAGGGCTCGGACTACCTGGGCGACCAGGATGCGATCGAGTACATGTGCCGCGCGGCGCCCAAGGTGGTCTACGAGCTGGACCACTTCGGCGTGCCGTTCTCGCGTCTGGACAACGGCAACATCTACCAGCGCGCCTTCGGCGGGCAGAGCCAGAACTTCGGTCAGGACCAGGCGGCGCGTACCTGTGCGGCGGCCGACCGTACCGGGCACGCGATTCTGCACTCGCTGTACCAGCAGAACCTGCGCGCACGCACGCACTTTTTTGACGAGTACTTCGCGGTGGACCTGCTGCGCGACGAGCAGGGCTTCGTGCTCGGTGTGCTGGCCTTCGAGATCCTGACCGGCGAGCCGATCGTGATCGAGGCCAAGACCACGCTGATCGCCACCGGCGGGGCGGGGCAGCTGTTCCGCACCACCACCAACGCCCTGATCAACACCGGCGACGGCATGGCGATGGCGCTGCGCGCCGGGGTGCCGCTGGAGGACATGGAGTTCGTGCAGTTCCATCCGACCGGGATCGCCGGGCGCGGGATGCTGATTACCGAGGGCGCGCGCGGCGAGGGCGGGTTCCTGATCAACTCCGAGGGTGAGCGCTTCATGGAGCGCTATGCCCCGCGGGCGAAGGACCTGGCCTCGCGCGACGTGGTCAGCCGTTCCATCGCCACCGAGGTGCGCGAGGGCCGGGGCTGCGGGCGCAATGCCGACCATGTGCTGCTGGATCTGCGCCACCTGGGCGCGGACACGATCATGCAGCGTCTGCCGGGCATCCGCGAGACCAGCATGACCTTCCTCGGCGTGGACCCGATCGAGGCCCCGATCCCGGTGTTCCCCACCTGCCACTACAGCATGGGCGGGATCCCGACCAACCGCTTCGGCCAGGTGGTGGCGCCGGTCAAGGACACCCCGGAGGACCCGGTTCCGGGGCTGTACGCGGCCGGCGAGGCCGCCTGTGTCTCGGTGCACGGGGCCAACCGCCTGGGCGGCAACTCGCTGCTGGATATCCTCGTATTCGGGCGTGCGGCGGCCAATCACATCCTCGAGTACCTGGGCGAGAACCGCTATCACCGGCCGCTGGACGAGACGGCGGTGGAGCAGGCGATGGCGCGGCTCACGCGCTGGGACCGCAAGGACCCGGGCGACGGCTCCGCCGAGCAGGTCGAACCGCTCAAGCGCGAACTGCGCAAGGTGATGGAGGACCACTGCTCGGTGTTCCGCAGCGACGAGGTGATGCGCGAGGGGGTGGAGAAGGTCCGCGCGCTGCGCGAGCGCTTGAACCACGCGGTGATCGCGGACCACTCGGCCACCTTCAACACCGCGCGGGTGGAGGCGATGGAGCTGGAGAACCTGATGGACTGCGCGATCGCGACCATCCGCTCCGCGCTGGGACGCGAAGAGAGCCGCGGGGCGCATTCGCGCATCGACTTCCCCGAGCGCGATGATCAGCACTGGCTCAAGCACAGCCTGTACTCCCTGGCGGACGACAGTCTGGACTACAAGCCGGTGCGCACCCAGCCGAACACCGTGCCCTCGTTCCCGCCGAAGGAGCGTGTCTATTGACGGCCGGTGCTGCTTGCAGGGAAGCCTCGTAGGATGCGATGAGCGCAGCGAATCGCATCAGGTGGTGCCAGTGAAAGCACCACGTTCGGTGCGTTTCGCGGGGCTCAACGCACCCTACGCACCCTGGGCTGTACGTGGCAGGAAGCGACGATCGCAGTCGGCCCCCTAGCGCGATGATGGGCCGCCGGTGGCGCCACTGAAAGGAGAGACGATTGGAATTCTCGATCTACCGCTTCAACCCGGAGACGGACACGCTGCCGAAGATGCAGCGCTTCACCCTGCCCGACGACCAGATCGAGCCGGGGATGATGCTGCTGGATGCCCTGCTGTTGCTGAAGGAGCAGGATGACTCGCTGGGCTTTCGCCGCTCCTGCCAGCACGGGGTCTGCGGCTCCGACGGCATGAACATTAACGGCATGAACGGCCTGGCCTGCATCACGCCACTGGCGGATCTGGAGGGGCCGGTCACGCTGCGTCCGTTCCCGGGGATGCCGGTGATCCGCGACCTGATCGTGGACATGGGCAACTTCTGGGAGCAGTACCGAAGAGCCGAGCCCTGGCTGGTCAACGACAGCCCGGAGCCCGAGGTCGAGCGCAAGCAGAGCCCGGAGGATCGTGACCAGCTGGACGGCCTGTACGAGTGCATCCTGTGCGGCTGCTGTTCCGCCGCCTGCCCGTCGTACTGGTGGAACCCGGACAAGTTCCTCGGCCCGGCCGCACTGCTGCAGGCCGCGCGCTTCATCCAGGACAGCCGCGACGAGGCCACCGATCACCGCCTGGCTGAGCTGGACGATGCCTGGAAGCTCTACCGCTGCCACACCATCATGAACTGCACGCAGGTCTGCCCGAAGGGCCTGAACCCGAGCCGGGCGATCGGCGATATCCGCCGCACCATGCTCAAGAAGTCGCTGTGATGGAACCCGACAGCCGCACCCGCTGGCGTTGCCGCCGCGGCATGCTGGAGAACGACTGGCTGCTCGGGCAGTTTCTCGCGCAGGGATATGCGCAACTGGACCAGGAGGGTCGCGATGCCTTCGAGCGCCTGCTCGACTACCCCGACAATGTGTTGCTGGATGTGGTCATGGGTCGCCAGACTACGGTGGACGACGGGATAGCGCGGCTTGTCCCGGCGATCCGCGCCGCCGCTGCGGCTGAGACTGCACCCTGACCCCGTCCTGCCGCGGCTCGCGCAGGCCGGGCAGATCCTGCTGGTCCTCGCCGTCTCCGGTTTTGTGCTGGTCTACAGCCCGTTGTGGATGCTGCTGCCCGTCTGGGGCCTGGCGGCCGTCGGCTGGTGGTGGCAGCGTCGCGATGCGGCACCGGACTGGGCCTGGCTGGGACAGACGCCGGAGGGGGATACCTGGGTCGCGACCCGCGAGGGCCTTCGCCAGGAACAGGTAACCTGGGTGGAGTTGTTGCCCGACAGCCGGGTCCTGGCCGGGATGGTCCTGCTGGTGCTGCGCGAACGGGACGGGGGGCGCCTGTGGCGGCTCTGGCTGCATGCCGCGCGCTTGGATCCTGATGACCTGCGCCGGCTGCGGGTCCGCCTGCGCTGGCCGCCAGTCGCAACACCGGAATCCGGTTGGCGCGTGCGGCTTCGGGCCGGGTGGGCATGGGGCGTTGCTATACTGGCGCGAATGCGATCATGCGGAGGACCGACCATGGCGGGACCCGACAAGGCACAGGTGATGGTGGACGTCTCCCACCTGCTGAACGACGACCCGGATCATGTGTACAGTGAGGACGAACTGGACGCGATCGAGGAGCTTGATCCGGAACTGGCCCTGCGCCTGGACCGGGCACAGACCTTCGCCGAGCGCGAGGCGTCCGATGTCCCGGCGGACGGGCCGATCGACGAAGATGCGGTGCGCGCGGCGATCGAGGAGGCACGGCGCATCCTGATGCAGGACGGCGGCGATATCGAGTTCGTGGAGCTCGACGGGCGCACCGTACGGGTGCGCTTGAAGGGGGCCTGCGTAGGCTGCCCGCGTTCGACGCTGGATCTGAAGAACGTGGTCGAGCGCCTGGTGCGCTCGCGCGCGCCGGGGGTTGCCAGCGTCGCGAATACCTTTTGACTCGACGGGCGTTCGCTCGTCGAGCGCCGGCAGGGAGTGCATGATGCAGCGGGCGTTCCGGATCCAGACTGAACTGCGGGAGATCCCGCGCCTGGCCGAGCAGGTGGAGGCCTTCTGCGAGGAGGCCGGCGTCTCGATGTCCTCGGTCTACCCGATTAATCTGGTGCTGGACGAGTGGCTGACCAATCTGATCACCTACGCCTTCGATGATGGCGCGGAGCACACCATCGAGGTGGAGCTGCGCAAGGCGGATGACGGGTTGACGATTACGGTCACCGACGACGGCCAGGCCTTCAATCCGCTGACCGATGCCCCCGAGGCCCAGCTCGACGGTGATATCGAGTCGCGTCAGGTCGGCGGGCTGGGGATTCATTTCATGAAGACGCTGATGGACGAGATCGACTACCGATCCGCCGATGGCGTCAATCGTCTGACCCTGCGCAAGCAACCGGTCTGATTCCGGTCGCGTCCGCGCGGTGTAGCGCGTGTGGGCGGGGCCGCTATTCAACGCAAACGAAAAGGCAAGGCGCACCGATGCAAGTCAACGAAGAGACGATCGACGGCGTGCTGGTCGTCAGTCCGACCGGCCGTCTGGACAGCAATACCTCGCCCGAATTCGAAGCCCATCTGTTCCAGCGGATGGAAGATCACCCGTCGCTGGTCATCCGCTTTGGCGACGTCGACTACATCTCCAGCGCGGGCCTTCGCGTGATGCTGATGACCGCGAAGAAGGTCAAGCAGAACGGTGGGAGACTGGTGCTGTGCGAGATCGGGGATCCGATTCGCGAGGTGTTCGAGATCAGCGGGTTCCTGACCATCCTCGAGGTGTGTGACGATCCCCTGGGGGCCGTGGAACAGGTCAACGCCTGATGGGAAAACCCGGCCCGGTCGCGGGCCGGGTGGCAGATCGGATCATTAATCCGCCGGGGGCATGTACTCGTGCCGGATGTGATCGGGCTGCGCGGGCAGCTGGATCCCGGCCTCCTCGAGCGCTTCGGTCAGTTCCTCGCATTCGTCCAGTTCATCGGCGCGCTTTTTCAGCGTGGCCAGGGCATCGGAGGCCTCCGCCTCCGGCATCGTGATCAGCAGTTCGCCGTTCTCGGCCTTTTCCAGGTGCATAACGTCCTCCTCGCGGGTTCCGTGTGTATACGAGCGGGCTCGCGTCAGTCCTCGATCGATGGCTGCTTGGGTGCGTGCTCGTCGAAGGCATGTGGCGGCTGGCGGAATTCGTTCCCCAGCTCGTAGACGCCCTGCTGCAGTACGGAGCCGAGCGCGCGCGCCCCGTTGCTGATCTCGCCCTCAAGCTCGGTGATGTTCTCCGCGATGCTCTCGGCGGTCTTCTTGTCGATCTTCAGGGTCAGGGTCCCGTCCTTCAGTGTGGCCTCCATGTCGTGCTCCTTGTCGTCTGGCTTCGTGGGTCGCGTCCGCATTGCCCGCAGGGGCTGGAGCGCGTCTGAATCGCATTCCGTTGATCTGGGTCAATACCTTCCCGCGCCGGTGCCCGAATAATGGCTCCGCAGCCTCCGGGAACTCTCCGGGCGGCCTCTAATCACAAGCTTGTGCCGATTCACGCCAGGAGAATTGCAATGACCAGAACGCTTACAAAGATGACATCACGCGCCGGTGCCCGGTTCCTGCCGATTTTCGCGATGCTGTTCGCGGGTTTGCTGCTCGCTGGTGCCGCCCAGGCCGGCAGCCATGGCGGCGAGCAGCCGGACATGGTCAAGGTCACGCCCAGCCCGATGTCCTTCCCGGACACGGTCGAGGCCTTCGAGGCCCAGGTGAAAGACGCCGGCTGGAGCGTGCTGAACAAGAACTACATGTCCGGTGTGCTCTCGCAGCGTGGTTTCACACTGGATCCGGTAGTCATCATCGACGTCTGCAGCGGGGAGTACAGCGCCCGCATTCTCGAGGAAGACGCGTTTCGGCCGGTCTCTGCCTTCATGCCCTGCCGCGTCAGCATCTACCAGGACAGCCAGGGGGATGTCTTTATCTCGCGGATGAACGTCCCGGCCTTCCTGCCGATGATGCCGGACGAGATTGCGGAGGTGATGGAACTCTCCAGCAACGAGATCGAGGCCATCATCGAGCAGACTGTAGCGGAATAATCCGCCTCGAACTCGACCCGCGGACCCGGAATTTGGGGGGCGCGGTTGATGAAGCAGCGAATGGGGCACGTCCGGGACGTGCCCCATTCGCTTTTGTGGGCATAATGCGCGAGCGGCATATCGCTTACCGATTATGTCGCCTGTCCGGAATGCGGCATGGATCGACCATTGGGAGCGGCATGCGAGTGAGCAGGGTGGGGCCGGACGAAAGCTGGCGCAGGTCACGCGGTACGGCGTGGACGGGCGGCTGCGCGTGAATGAACGCGTACACAGCCCCCTGCGCCCTGCAGCCTGGATTGCCGGTACCTACACGGTGCTGGGTCTGCTGTGGATTGCATTGTCTGATGCGGTGGTGGCCTGGTGGTCGGGTGGGCAGGTCGGCGACGCGCTGACAGTAGCGAATCTCGGGAAGGGCTTCGGGTTCGTGATCGTCTCGGGTATGGCCCTGTTGCTGGCCATCCGCTGGGTCCTGGCGCGCCCTCCGGAGGGGGGGGCAGTCACCAGCCCGCTGCGCCCCGGGGGTTTCGGCTACGGGCCCTGGCTATTGCTCGTGCTGGTCGTGATTGTCTCGATCATCGGGGCCACCCTGGTGACCTACCATGTGCAGTACGCCTCGGCCCAGCGGCAGGCGCAAGAGGAACTGCACCGCTCTGCCTTCCTGAAAGCCGGGCTGCTGGATCGCTGGCTGGCCGAGCGCGAAGGCGATGCGATGGTACTCGCCGAGGCGCGGGACTTCTCCGTCTTTGCACGAACCGCGGTCGAGATGCAGTCGGCGCTGGCGTTGGAACAGGTCCGTCACCGCCTGGAACTGATGCACGAGCGCTACGACTATGACGCCATCACGCTGATTGACCGCGACTGGCGCCCGATTGTCGAGGTGGGGCACAACTCGCTGGACCATGCCGCGGTGGACAAGGCGGTGACGGAGGCCCTGGTCAGCGGCGAGGTGAGCACCCCCCATCTGCATGCGAATGCCCGGGGCGAGGCCCGTATCAGCTGGGCGGTCCCCGTCGAGGACCGCGTGGACCCGGAGGGCGAGGCGGTTGCTGTAGTCGTGTTGTCCTCCGGTATCGAGACGCTGCGGGCGCTCCTGACCGTGGGCGAGGAAGCGGGCACCGTGGACCCGCATGTAGTGGCTCGGGAGGACGCACGCTGGGCTACGATCGCGCGGATCGAGGCAGGGGGCGGACGAATTATCGACCCGCCCGAGGCCTTTGCGCGCTTGCGCAGCGAGCTGCTCGATCAGGAACGAGACGGTGTGCGCGTGGCGTTGTTCGATGACGCCGATGGTGGTTTTCTGGCGGGCGTACAGCCACTGTCGGCGCCGGGATGGGACCTGATCCTCAAGCGAGATGTCGCACCCCTGGCGATCGTTCCGCGCCAGCAGGCGATCTGGATGGGGGCGGCCACACTCTTTGTATGGCTGGTCGTGCTGGCAGGGGGCGGTCTGCTTTGGCGTCAGCAATGGCTGCGCCATCACTTGCAGCTGATGCATTCGCATGCCGAGCAGGACCGTCTGCTGCGGTTGTACTTCGACATGCCGTTTCTGGGCATGGCGATCTCGTATCCGGGCGGCAGGGGCTGGGAGCGGGTCAACCCGTTCCTGGCACAGATGCTGGGCTACTCGCCAGAGGAACTGGTGCGGACCGACTGGGATCGGCTGGCGGTGCCCGAGGATCGCGGCTGTGAAGCGCCGCTGGACGCGGCCATGCAGGCCGGCGAGCGGGATAGTTACAGCATCCAGAAGCGACTGCTGCGCCGGGATGGGCGCGTTCTGGTCACCGACATCGATGTGAAGTGCACGCGTACCGCCGACGGCGCCGTGGATCGCGTGGTCGCAACCATCGAGGATATCACCGAGCGGCGCGAGGAGGAGGAGCGCCGACGGCTGGCCTCGGTGGTATTCGAGAACACCCGCGAGGGCGTGGTGATTACCGACGCCACCGCCCATATCCTGTCGGTCAATGGCGCATTCACCGAGTTGATGGGATATACCCAGGACGAGGTAGTGGGGCGCACGCCCAAGATGTTCCAGTCGGGTCGCCACGACCAGGCCTTCTACGCCAACATGCGGCGTCAGATCGAGACCGAAGGGCACTGGCAGGGCGAGATCTGGAACCGGCGCAAGACCGGCGAGATCTTCCCCGAGCTGCAAAGCATCACGGCAGTGCGCGATGACCAGGGTCGCCTGACACACTATGTCTCCGTGTTCGCGGATATCTCCCGCCTCAAGGCCTCGGAGGCCGAGCTCGACTTTCTCGCGCACCACGACCCCCTGACGGAACTGCCCAACCGCCGGTTGCTACGTGCTCGACTGGCACAGGCGATCGGGCTGATGCGGCGGCGTAATGGTCTGCTGGCGGTACTGATTATCGACGTTGACCGTTTTAAGGACATCAACGACTCAAGAGGGCATGCCGCGGGTGATCGCCTGCTGAAGATTGTCGCCGATCGTCTCCAGGCGGGGCGGCGGGGGACCGACACGGTCGCCCGCCTGGCCAGCGACGAGTTTGCCGTGCTGGCGGACAACCTGGCCCATGTGGATGATGCGGCACTGGTCGCTGAAGACATCCTTCGCGAAGTGGGGCGTCCGGCGGATATCGGTGATGGTGTCGAGATCGAGATCGCGGCGACGATTGGTATCGCGGTGTTCCCGGACCACGGGGCGGATGCCGAGACCCTGTTGCAGCAGGCCGGTACGGCGCTGTCGCGTGCCAAGGAAGACGGGCGCGGCGGCTATCGCTACTACTCGGATGCCTTTACTGAAGCGGCCCGCGAGCGCATCGACCTGAATGCGCGGCTGCGGCGCGCGATCGAGCAGGACAGCCTTGAGGTTCACTACCAGCCGCAGTATCGCGTCAGTGATGGTGTGCTGATCGGGGCCGAGGCCCTGCTGCGCTGGACCGATCCCGAACTGGGGCCCGTATCGCCCGGACGCTTCATTCCGGTGGCGGAGCAGACTGGCCTGATCGTGGAGCTGGGCGACTGGGTGCTGCGGCGCGTGCTGGCGCAGGGGCAGGCCTGGCGCGATGCCGGCTATCCGGCTGTACGCCTGGCGGTGAATGTCTCCGCACTCCAGTTTCAGCGGGTGGCGATCGACCAGCAGGTGGCCGATCTGCTGGAGGGGCATGGTTATCCGGCCAAGTATCTGGAGCTGGAGATTACGGAATCGGCACTGATGTTCGACCCCGAACGCGCCCGGCGTATCCTCCAGCGGCTGCGCGAGCGGGGCGTGAGCTTCGCGGTGGACGATTTCGGGACTGGGTATTCGTCCATGGCCCAGCTCAAGCGCTTCCCGGTCGATACGCTGAAGGTCGACAAGAGCTTCGTGGATGGCCTGGCGGCGGGTGCGCACGATGCTGATGACCGCTCGATTGCGCGGGCGATCGTGGCGCTGGGACACGGGCTGGGCCTGAGCGTGCTGGCAGAGGGGGTGGAGACGCGCGAGCAGCTCGGCGCGCTGCGCGAGCTGGGCTGCGATCACTACCAGGGCTATCTGGCCAGCCGCCCGCTACCCGCCGAGCGCTTTGCCACGTTGCTGGCCGAAGGGTTGGTGGCGGAAGAGTATTAGTCCGGGCGGGCTGGGTCGGTCAGGAATTCGCTGAAGTCGTCCAGCTCCTCGCGAATGGCCGCTGTCGCGCGGGCTTCCATCTCCCGGTAGCGCGCCAGTACCCGCTCGCCGAACTCCGTTACTTGTGCGCCGCCACCACCTGAGCCTCCCTTGGCCGTCTCGACCATGGGCTCACGGAAGCTCTGGTTCATCGTCTCGACCAGATCCCAGGCACGCCGGTACGACATGCCGACACTGCGTGCCGCGGCCGAGATGGAGCCCTTCTCGCGGATGGCCTCCAGCAGCATGGCTTTGCCCGGACCCATGGCCGTGACTTCGCCGAGCAGCACGCGCAGGCGCGGGGTTTGCGAGTGATCGGAGTGGTGTGTCGTCATGCCTTGGGTGCCCCGGGTGGAACGGATATGGTGCCCGGAATGGGGATCGCCGCCAAGGCACAAACGGTAGTAGGCCAGCCCCCTGGCCGATCGGCCCTTTCCGGCGCCCAATCGGCCAGAGGGCCGGCCTCCTACAGGAAGATCAAAGCAGGGCCGGGGCGGTGGGCCCCGGCCCGTGACTCAGGCCTTGCCCTGGAGCTGCGGGATCACGGCCTCGTTTTCGAGGGTGGAGGTATCCGAGGTGATCTCTTCGCCCTTGGCGATGGAGCGCAGCAGGCGGCGCATGATCTTGCCGGAGCGGGTCTTCGGCAGGCCGTCGGCAAAGCGGATGTCGTCCGGCTTGGCGATCGGCCCGATCTGGTCGGCCACCCAGTCGCGCAGTTCCTTGACCAGCTTTTCCGCGCTGTCGCCCGTGGGACGGTCGCCGTGCATGATCACGAAGGCCACGATGGACTCGCCCTTCACGTCGTGCGGACGTCCGACCACGGCGGCCTCGGCCACGGCCTTGTGCGCGACCAGTGCGGATTCGACCTCCATGGTTCCGAGGCGATGTCCGGAGACGTTCAGCACGTCGTCGATGCGGCCCATGATCCAGAAGTTGCCTTCGGAATCGCGGCGGGCGGAGTCGCCGGCCAGGTAGTACTTGCCGCCAAATTTGGGCCAGTAGGTGTCCTTGTAGCGCTGATCGTCGCCCCAAACGGTGCGCAGCATCGAGGGCCACGGCTTCTTGATCACGAGGTAGCCACCCTGGTCGGCCGGCAGGCTGTTGCCATTCTCGTCGACGACATCGGCGTCGACGCCGGGCAGGGCCTGGGTGCAGGATCCGGGCACCAGGGTGGTGGAGCCGGGGATCGGCGCGATCATGTTGGCGCCGGTCTCGGTCTGCCACCAGGTGTCGACCACCGGGCAGCGTTCGCCGCCGATCACGCGGTAGTACCACATCCAGGCCTCCGGGTTGATCGGCTCGCCGACCGTACCCAGCAGACGCAGCTTCGAAAGGTCGTGCTGGGCAGGGAAATCGTCGCCGGCCTTCATCAGCGCGCGGATCGCCGTTGGGGCGGTGTAGAACACGGTCACGCCGTGGTCCTGGCACATCTTCCACCAGCGCCCGGCGTCGGGCACGGTCGGCACGCCCTCGTAGACGACCTGCGTCGCGCCGACCGCCAGCGGGCCGTAGGCGACGTAGGTATGGCCGGTGATCCAGCCGACATCGGCGGTGCACCAGTAGACGTCGTCGCCCTGCAGGTCGAACACCCACTGGTTGGTGATGATCGCGCCCAGCAGGTAGCCGGCACTGGAGTGCTGGATGCCCTTCGGCTTGCCGGTGGAGCCGGAGGTATAGAGCAGGAACAGGGGGTGCTCGGACTCGACCCACTCCGGCTCGCAGTCCACCGACTCGCCGTCCACGGCGTCGTCCCACCAGACGTCGCGCTCGTCCTGCATGGTCACGTCGTTGCCGGCCCGCTTGCAGACGATGACCTTCTCGACGTCGGCCGGATTGGAGTCCAGCGCCTTGTCGACGTTGGCCTTGAGTGCCACGGTCTTGCCACCGCGCACGCCACCATCCGCCGTGATGACCAGCTTTGCGCCGGAGTCGACGATGCGGTCACGCAGGGCATCGGCGGAGAAGCCCCCGAAGACCACCGAGTGGATCGCGCCGATGCGGGCGCAGGCCTGCATGGCGATCACGGCCTCGGCGTTCATCGGCATGTAGATGATCACCCGGTCGCCCTTTTCCACATCCATGGTCTTGAGCGCGTTGGCGAGCTTCCCGACCTCGTTGTAGAGGTCGCGGTAGGTCAGGTTGCGGGTCTCGCCGTTCTCCGCCTCGAAGATGATTGCGGTCTTGTCGCCGCGGACCTCCAGATGGCGGTCGATGCAGTTGTAGGACACGTTCATGCGCCCGTCGGCGAACCAGCGGTAGTGGGGGGCGTTCGAGCTGTCCAGGCCTTCGGTGAACTCGGTCTGCCAGTCGATCTTCTCGCGCGCGAGGTCGCACCAGAAGCCCTCGTAGTCGGCATCGGCCTTCTTGTACAGGGCCTCGAGATCCTCGGGCTTCAGACGGGCGTTCTTCGTGAACTCCGCCGGCGGCGCGAAGTGACGGGTCTCGTGCAGCGTGGACTCGATGGTGTCGCTCATCAGGGCCTCCGTGATTCAGTTCGGGAATCGTGATCAATTCGTGGCATTTTGGGGGCTGAGGATAGCATGCCGACCGCCGGGATCCGTGCTTTCAGAACCAGCCGGGACGGAACAGTACGCGCGCCAGCGGGACCTGCGCGTCCGGGGAAAGCTGGCTGACCAGGGCGGCGAACAGCTCGCCCGCGGCCAGCGCGTCGAACAGTGCATCGTGCGCACGGTACTGCGGCAGATTGTAGCGTGTGCGCAGGGTGTGCAGGCGCATGCCATCTGCCGGGATGGGGCGTCCTGCACGGCGCAGCTGGCGCTCGGCCAGGCGCAGGGTGTCTACCACCGGGAGCGGGGGACGCACGCCGTACAGACGTTGGCACGCCTCCTCCAGAAAGCCGAGCTCCAGTGCGGCGTGATGGGCGACCAGGATGCGTCCCTGCAGCGCCTCGAACAACGCGTCCAGGGCGTTGTCGACGGTGCCCCCTCCGGCGGCCTCGCGGTCGGTGATGCGGTGGATGACCGCGCTTTGTTCCGGCACCGGGCAATCCGCGCGCACTAGCCGCTGATCGGCGGTCGCCAGGTCGATCCGTACACCGTCTATCGCGACCCAGCCGATGCTCAGGATCGCATCGTGCTCCGGGTCGAGCCCCGTGGTTTCGAGATCCACCGCGAGAAAGCGACAGCCCGCCACCACGTGCCGGGCGGAGGGCAGGGGTGACTCCAGGCAGGCCCGCAGGGCCCCTGCCGGGGCGTGTCGCGCTGCTCGCTGGCGGTCCCGGCAAAAACGCCAGTGCCCGATGGGGCGCATCCATGGGGTGTCCTCCGGCCGTGGGCAGGGCATCAGGGGGCCTCAAGCCGGGGAGGAATTCGACACACAGGGCAAGTCACCCGTGTACCCGCTCGGCCTGAGCCAGGGCGGCCTTCTGCGCATGGGCCACCAGACGAAATGCGTTTTTCAGGTGGCTGCGCTCCAGCCCGGACAGCTCGTTCGGGGGCAGGGCGTTGTCGGGGGCGGACCCGCGCCGGATCTGCTCGGCCTGCAGGCGCGCGCGCAGCGTGGCGATGAACTGCCAGGCGTCGATCAGGTCGGCGCCTGTGCCCTCCGACAAAACACCCGCGTGGCGAGCGGCCCGCAGTCGCTCGACCGTGCCACGGGCGTCCGACCCGGCGCGCAGGGCAAACACCCGGGCCAGAGCGACGATCGGCATCAGGCCGCGCATCTTCAGGTCCAGGGTGTCGGCGTGTTCGCCCCCGCGCTCGAGTACGAACTGGCGAAAGAATCCGAGCGGCGGGCGCAGCTCCCGTGCCTGGTCGGCGAGCGTGCTCAATACCGCTTCGCTGCGATAGCCCTGTTCCAGGACCGCGTGGCGCATGGGCTCGAACAGGCGGGTCGGGCCATGGATCACGCGCAGATCGAGGTAATGGGTGGCGAGCATCGCATCGCGCGGTGAGGGGTGGCTCAACACCCGTCGAATCTCGCGCTCCCAGTCGCTGGTCGAACGGCGCCAGTGGGGCTGGCTTGGGTCGACATCGCCCGGACAACGGCGGATGCCGCAGGCTGCCAGGCCTTCGCCGACCTCGTTGGCCAGGCGCTGGAACCAGGCGTCGGCATCGGGGGGTGCCGCATCGTCGCAAACCAGCGCCGTGTCCTGATCGGTATGCACCGTCTGTTCGTGCCGCCCCTGACTGCCGCTGGCCAGCCAGGCGTAGGCGGTTGGCGCGGGGCCGAGCTTCTCTTCCGCCTGTTCGATCAGGCACTGCGTGAGGGTGTCGATCACCGTGGTGATGGTCTGGCCGATCTGGGTCGCATCGGCCCCGGCCTCGACCAGTTGCACCTGAAGGCTGGGCAGGGCGCGCATCACGTCACGCAGGCCGTCGAGGCCGTCGGCGCGGCGCAGATCGCGTACCAGGTAGACCGCGCTGGTGCCCTGATGTCGGATCAGGTCGGTGCTGGAGAGGATCCCGACCAGCGGGCCGTTCTCGCCATCGGTGACCGGCAGGTGGTGGATGTCCCGCCGCGCCATGCGCAGGAGAGCATCGAAGGCCGGGGTGTCGCGGCTGACCGAGGCGACCGGCCGGGCCATGCATTCGGCCACGCGGCATCCGGGATCGGTGCCGGCGGCCAGGGCATGGCGCAGGTCGGTGTCGGTCAGGATGCCCACGGGGATGTCTTCCATTCCGGGCTCGTGCAGCAGCAGGGCGGAGATGTCCGCCTCGGTCATGCGCTGGGCCGCCTCGCGCAGGGTGAGGCTGGTGGGCGACATGATGGGTCGTGGCGTCATCAGGGCACGCACGGGGGTGGTCAGCAGGCTGCGCTCGCCCGCCGGCGAGGTCGCGGCTGGCGCCCGCAGGCGGTCGGTGCCGAGATCGACAAACTCGCGGAAGGCCTCGTCCCGGCCGGCGAGATCGCGGGCACGACCGGCCTCGAGCTGGTAGATCAGGGCATCCTCGGTGATGCGGCCGTGCAGGTGGTCGGTGTGGGCGGTGTTGAGCAGGTCGCCCTCGCCCAGACGGTCCTGGAGCTGGTCCTGGGCGTCGTACAGTTCGGCGGCCCCGGTGCGCACGATCCACAGCTCGCCGGAGGGCGCATCTTCGGGCGGGAACGGGCTGTCTTCGCGCAGGTAGCGCAGCGTCAGGCGCCGAACGAGGCTGGTACGGGTTTCGGACGGCAGTCGTGCGAGCTCCGGGCAGCGTTCGAGGAACTCGCGAATCTCTTCCAGTTCACCGTTCATGTGCGTACCAGGCAACCTTCGTTCGCGGCGTGGGTGGTGGGGTCAGAGCAATTCTCCAGTGCCTCTGCCGGGTACTGGAGAATTGTCCCGAAGGAAAAAAGGCCGACCCGGCATGCGCCGGGCCGACCCCCGGGGGAACCGGATCCCCCTTTCTTGCATGGACGTTCGTCATGCATTTCCATTCATGGTGGGCCGAGAGGCCCGGTCATGCCGCCGGCATGACCGGGCACGACATCAGCTCGGGTTGTCGGTGCGCGGGACACGCACGCTTTCCACCAGCTCCTGGATATGCTGCGGCGGCTCCTTGGTCAGCTTCATCACGATGTAGGCCGCGACGAAGTTGAACACCGCACCAATGGCGCCGAAGCCGGTCGGGTTCACGCCGAACAGCCAGTACTCCTCGGTATCCGGGAGCATGGCGGTGCCGGAGAAGAAGAACCACCCCTTGTAGGTAAAGATGTACAGCAGGGTGGTCACCAGACCGACCAGCATGCCGGCGATCGCGCCTTCCTTGTTCATCTTCTTCATGAAGATGCCCATCATCAGGGTCGGGAACAGCGAGGCCGCGGCCAGACCGAAGGCTAGTGCTACCACCTCGGCCGCAAAGCCCGGTGGATTCAACCCCAGATATCCGGCGAACAAGATTGCGCCTGCCATGGCGATACGTCCCGCCATCAGCTCGTTTTTCTCGCTGATTCGAGGCATGAATACGCCCTTCAGCAAGTCATGCGAGATGGCCGACGAGATGGCCAGCAACAGCCCGGCCGCGGTCGACAGGGCCGCCGCGATACCACCGGCCGCCACCAGCGCGATCACCCAGCCCGGAAGACCGGCGATCTCGGGGTTGGCCAGCACCATGATGTCGCGGTCGAGGGTCACGATCTCGGAGCCTTCCCAGCCGTATTCCTCTTCCGCCATCGCGGCGAACTCTTCGTTGTCCTCGTTGTAGTACTGGATGCGGCCGTCTTCGTTCTTGTCCTCGAACGCGAGCAGACCGGTCTGTTCCCAGCGCTCCATCCAGGCCGGCTTGTCCTCGTAGGCCAGGTGGCCTTCTTCGGTGCCGATCTCGCCCGGATGCACGGTGTTGACGAGGTTCCAGATCGCCATCGCACCGACCGCCGGGGCGGTGGTGTAGAGGATGCCGATGAAGACCAGCGCCCAGCCGGCGGACTTACGCGCATCGCGCACACGCGGCACCGTAAAGAACCGGATGATCACGTGCGGCAGACCGGCGGTACCGATCATCAGCGCCATCGTCAGCAGGAACATGTTGAGCATGCTCATGCCGCCCTCGGTGGCCGAGTACATGGTGAAGCCAAGATCCACCATCGTCTGGTCCAGGGCCTCCAGCAGGTAGGTGTCCTGACCCTGCAGGGTGGAACCCAGGCCGATCTGCGGGAACACCTGGCCGGTGAGCGTCAGCGAGATGAATACCGCGGGCACCGTGTAGGCGAAGATCATGATCACGTACTGTGCGATCTGGGTGTAGGTAATCCCCTTCATCCCGCCGAGCACCGCGTAGATGAACACCACCGCCATGCCCGATACCAGGCCAATGGCCAGCGGCACTTCAAGGATGTTGGAGAACGCGATCCCCACACCACGCATCTGCCCGATCACGTAGGTGATGGACATCGCGAGCAGCGAGATGACTGCCACCACACGCGCGACCTTCGAGTAGAACCGGTCACCGATGAATTCCGGCACCGTGAACTTGCCGAACTTGCGCAGGTACGGGGCCAGCAGCAGGGCCATCAGCACGTAGCCGCCGGTCCAGCCCATCAGGTAGGCGCCCCCGGTAAAGCCGAGGAACGCGATCAGGCCGGCCATGGAGATGAACGACGCGGCGGACATCCAGTCCGCAGCGGTGGCCATCCCGTTGGCGATGGGATTGACACCGCGGCCGGCGACATAGAACTCGCTGGTCGAACCGGCGCGCGCCCAGATGGCGATGCCGATGTACAGGGCGAAGGTCGCCCCGACCACGAGCAGGCTTAGAGTCTGTTGATCCATGACAGGCTTACTCCTCGTGGACGTTGTACTTGCGATCCAGGACGTTCATGCGCCAGGCATAAACGAAGATCAGGATGATGAAGGTGTAGATCGCGCCCTGCTGGGCGAACCAGAAGCCCAGCGGATACCCGCCGATCGAGAACGCGTTCAGCGGTGCGGCCAGAATGATCCCCAGCCCGAAGGACACGAGAAACCAGACGGCAAGGCAGATTGCCAACAGGCGCAGATGCTCGCGCCAGTAGGCCTGCCGGCTCAGGTCTTCTTGTGACATGACGTAGCTCCTCTCATAGGTTTTATTGTTCGCTGTGACTCGTCTATGCGATTCGTCACAGCTGGTACTGCACTTCAAGCTGGCCTTGCAGCTTGCGGGCCTGCCGGAAGGATTCCTTGAGGATGCGTCCCTCAAGGGTGCCCAGTTCCTCCGGCCGGATTCGGTTGTCGTCGTCGCGTCCTTCTCGCAGCGCCTTTTGCTGGGCCCGCAGGCGCAGCATCTGCAGATAGCGCAGGGCGGCGTGATAGTCGCGCGCGTCGGATTCGCGCATCACCTCCGCGGTGACGGCCTGGTCGAGACGCTCGTGGGTGCGGGTGGCCGGCAGTTCGGCGGCCAGCGCGATCACGCGTGCCGCATCCACGAACGGGGTCAGCCCCTGCTTCTTGATGTCGATGCCGTCCGCACCGCTCTTGATCTCGCCGAACAGCCCCAGCGGCGGGCGAAAGGCCTGCTGGTTGGCCGCCATCTGGCGGCGAAAGCGGCTGTTGTAGGCGGTCTTTTGCAGCAGCTGGGTGCGCAGGGCCTCTACCGGGCCGTGGTCGCCATCCACCGCGCGCAGGTCGAAGAAGATGGTGCTCTTGAGCAGGTGATCGGGCGTGCCCTGCTCGATCCAGCGGGTAAAGCGCCGATCCCACTCCGGGCCGCTCAGGCAGCACTCCGGATTGCCCGCCATGATGTTGCCGGGGCACAGCATGAAGCCGCACTCGGCGAGTGCCTCGTTCACGGCCCGGGCGTAGGGCAGCAGGCGCTCGCGGACCGCATCCGCATCGCCGGCCTCGGCATCGAACAGGATGCCGTTGTCCTGGTCGGTGACCAGGGCCTGTTCCTCGCGCGCCTGGGAGCCGAAGGCCAGCCAGGTGAAATCGATCCCTTCGATCGCCTCGTATTGGGGGCGCAGCAGGGCCAGCACGCGGCGCGTGGCGTGCTCGTTCAGGCGCGTGATCAGGCGCAGCACCTGATCCGCCTCGGCCCCCTGGCCGACGACCGCCTCGATCAGGCGCGGGACCTGGCGCAGCCGTTCGGCAATGGCCGCCACGCTGTCGGCGCGGCGAATCTCGCGCACCAGGCCGTCCAGGGTCAGGGGCTGACTGGTGAGCAGGTCGCGTTCGCCGAGCACGCCGACCAGGCGGCCGTCACGTACCACGCACAGATGCGTCATCCCGTGTTCCGTCATCGCCTCGATGCCCTCGAAGCCCGGCGCGCTTTCCTCCAGGGCGACCGGTTCGGGCGTCATCACCGCGTCCAGCGGGGTGTCGAGGTCGACATCCTTCAGGGCGACCCGTGCCAGCAGGTCCCGCAGGGTGAAGATGCCCACCGGTCGTTGTTCGGCGTCCACCGCGACCACGGAGCCCACGCGCTCGTCGCGCATGGTGGTCAGCACCTCGCGCAGGTGTGTGTCGGGACGGCAGGTCACCGGGACGCGGGCAATGCGCAGCGCGAGCGGGGTATTCAATTGCCCGGCTGCGCCGCCGTCACGGCTGGACAGGGTGTCGAGGCCCTGTTGCAGGCGGTCCAGCAGGTTGGCCAGCCGTCGCGTGCAGAAGTCATTGAAGACGCGGGAGCGCGTGCGCAGCCGGTCGAAGTCCTCCAGGTCCAGCTCCAGGCATACCGTGTCCTCGGCCGCTCGGTGTACCGTATGAACGGCCCGGCGACCGAGCAGGGCGCCGATCGGAAAACACTCGCCGGGGATCAGTTCCCACGCCTTGCCCGAGAGTTGCTCGTCTTCGCTGGGGGTCTCGCCACGGATGCGCCCCTGGCGGATGATGTGAAAGCGGCGCGCCGGTCCGGCATCGGGATCTGTGATGCGGGCCCCGCGCGCGTAGAAGCGACTCTCCAGACGCGGTACGAGGAACTCCAGCGCGTCGGGTTCGAGCTGATCGAACGGGGCGTGGGCGCTGAGGAACTCGCGGGTGCTGTCGAGCGCGTCGGTCATGGCGGTGGCGCATTCCCCTGGGTGAACGGGATCACAGAATGGCCTTCAGCCTGCAAAAAGCACGCCATAAGTGGACAGTATTGGGAATCAGTCGTTTGGATGTACGACTTTCTTGCGGGTGTTACGCAAGGTAACGCTGGTGTTTCGATGCGTGACATGAACGCTTTTTGCGAAGACAAAGGAGCCCGCGATGCCTGTATCGCAAGGTTGCATCCTCGAGCAGATTGACCAGTTTGCAGACCTCGTGCCCGAGGAGAAGGCCCTGTTGTTGCAACTGGAGAAGGACCCGAAGCGTTACGCCGCCCAGACCTGCCTGTGTGCGGCTGGCGAGGAGGCCGAGCGTTTCTACACGTTGCGTTCTGGTTGGGCCTGTGCGGTACGCGACTTGGCCGATGGGCGGCGTCAGGTCCTGGACATCTTCCTGCCGGGGCAAATCCTGGGCTTGCGCGAGATGGGGTTCAACGAGGCGCGCTCGGACTTCGTCGCGCTGACGGACATCGAGGCCTGCCCGTTTCCCCGCCGTCAGTTGACCGAGGTGTTCGAGCAGGCCCCGCGTCTGGCTTCACTGTTCTTTCTGATCCTGGCGCGCGAACAGTCGATGCTGGTGGAGCGCATCATCAACATCGGCCGCCGGCCCGCGGCCGAGCGCCTCGCGCATTTTCTCCTCGAGATGAAAGTGCGCCTGCAGCGTCCGTCCGAGGAGGTACGGCTCCCGATGAATCAGAGCGTGCTCGGGGATGCGCTGGGCATGTCCGCGGTGCATGTGAGTCGATCGTTCAGCCAGCTGCGCAAGCGGGACCTCATTAGCACGGAAGACGGAGCCATCCGAATCAAGGATATGGACGGACTGGTACGCTTCTCCGGATTCAACCAGGCCTATCTGGACTGCGAAGCCAACTGGGTTAAAAGCGCAAGCCTCGGTTGCGCGGAGGAAGCCTCATAAAGCAATCGCCCGGCTCAAGGCCGGGCGATTGCAGTGCCAGAAAGACGTCTATAGCGGGGCGCCTATAGCGGGGGGCGTCGTCCCGTGATGAAGAAGATGACCGCCAGGATCAGGCCCACCACGAAAAGAATCCATGCAATATTGGTCGCTGCGCCCGCGATCCCGCTCAGGCCCAGCACGCCGGCTACGATTCCGACGATCAAGAACATCAGTGCCCATCCCAGCATCGTCCACTCCTTTTTTGGCTGTAATCGCGCCTGAAGTGTAGGGCATGGTCCGCGCTTTTGCGCGGTCCAGCGCCCGCAGGGTGTCTCGGTTCTCATTTTTTCCGTTTCCGGCGAGCTTTTTGCTTCAGGTTAATGCCATCGTTATCCGGTCTGTTCAGGCTTTACCGCCCGCGTGATGCAGACGCATTCAACAAAGGGAAACTGTATGAACAAAGATCAGATGCTGGGGCGCAGCGAACGATTCAAGGCGCGGCTGAAACAGGAATGGGGCCGCCTGACCGATGACGAGGTGGTTGAGGCCGAGGGCAATATGGACGAGCTGGCCGCGCGGGTTCGCGAGAAATACGGTGATAGCCAGGAAAAGATTGCCGCTAAGATCAACGAACTGATGGACGAGGTGCGTAATGAAGAAGACTCCTGAGACCCCGGCTGTTCGTTGGGTGGCGATGGGACTGGCTGCGGCAGGCCTGCTGTTTTTGTCGGCCTGTTCCGATTCGGATACGGCGGATGATGCCGGTGAAACGTTCGAAGAAACGGTAGAAGACGCCGTGGATGCCGTTGAAGAATCGGGCGATGAGGCACGCGGCTGGATCGAAGATCAGCGTGAGGGCGAAGACGAAATCCAGCGTGAGGAAGAAGAAAACGAGGAGCAATACGAAGACGAGTACTATGACGAGCACCGGGACGGAAACCCTATTCGTTTCGATTAGTCCGTAGTCGTTTGAACCAGAAGGCTGGGGCGCGGGTGGCCACGAGCGGGTGGTCATCCGCGCCCCAGCCTTTTTGTTTTTATGGGTCGTTTTAGATTGATCCCTGACTTTCGCCTTAACCTGAGTCAAAGTGGGTGTGCGCTTTGTCAATGATTGATGACCGGGGCATGTAGATATCGGTGTAATTATGAATCGGTTCAACCATTGCGCCTTCCATGTGGCCTGGATTGAATCAAGAATCATCTCCGTTCCTTTGCCGTCCTCAAGCACGATTAGCAAATGAGAAGGAGATGAAGATGAAACGTTATCTGGCTGCCGGGGTTGCAGTATCGGCGCTCGTCCTGTTTGGTTCCCAGAGTGCGCTTGCACAGCAGGACCGTGACCGTACGACGCAGGAGCGCGACCGCACCACAGGCCTGTATATGGGTCTGGGTACGGGGTTCAGTTCATTGAAGAATGACAGCGACGAGGTCGCGGATTTTATTGGGTCCGGGACGTCGGACTACAGCATCGACGATGACGACAATGTCTGGCGCGGCTTTGTCGGTTACAACTTCAATCGCTATCTCGCGGTCGAGGGCTTCTATACCGATCTGGGCGAGGTGCACCTGCGGGGCGACCAGGAAGGTGCCCATTCGAGCGTCCGCTCGACGGCCTACGGTGCCAGTGTGCTCGGGAAGTTGCCGATTGGCCCCTATGTAGAGGCCTTCGCGAAGGTCGGCGCGGCCAAGTGGGATGCGGACGTGCGCGGCAACCTGGGAGACGAGGGCCGTACGCTGCGCAGTCAGGATGGTTTCGATCCGGTCTATGGTGTCGGCATGCAGGTCAATCTGAACGCGTTCATGATTCGCGCGGAATACGAGCGCTATGACTTCGACAGCGACTACAAGATGGACGCCTTTACCGCGTCGCTGGGCTGGCGCTTCTAGGGGAGTGAAGGACGCTATACAAGCCTGACGGGTATCGGCGAGCAAGCCGATCCGGCTTGCCGGGTCGTTTCGCCATGGCCCTGGGCAACACAGGCACGCCGCCCCGGCGCTTTGCACAGGGGCGGCGTTTTGCCGTTTGCGACCAGCTGCCTGTCAAGCGGCCTTGGCCTTGGCCAGGCCCTGCTGGCGACCCGGACGGGCCTCCTTGAGGGTCACCAGTTCCTCGGCGCTGGTGGGGTGCAGCGGAATGGTCAGGTCCAGGTCGCGTTTGGTGGCGCCCATGCGCACGGCCACGGCAAAGCCCTGCAGCATCTCGTCTACATGGGCACCGATCATGTGGATGCCGACGACTTTTTCATTCTCTTCGGCGCAGACCAGCTTCATCGCGACGGGCGGCACCTCGCCCTTGGCGAAGGCGCGGTCCAGGCCGCCGAACTGGGTCTCGTAGATGCGCACTGAATCACCGAAGCGCTCCACGGCCTGCGGCTCGGTCAGCCCGACCATGCCGGCGGTCGGGTGGGTAAAGGTGACCGTCGGGATCTGGTCGTAGTCCACGGGCACAGGGTTCGTCTCCGGGGCATACCAGTGATCTGCCAGTCGGCGACCGGCCGCGATGGCAACCGGGGTCAGCGGACCCTTGCCTATGATGTCGCCCAGGGCATAGATGCCGTCGACGCTGGTCGCCTGCCACTCATCCACCGGGACGGTGCCATTGCGGGCCAGTTTGACACCGGCGTCTTCCAGCCCCATGTCAGCGGTGGCCGGCTTGCGGCCAACGGCCCATAGCACTTTCTCGTACGGGCCCAGTTCCTGGCCGCCCTCGAGCTGGACGGTCACGGCGCCGGGCTTGCCGCCCAGGCCGGCGACCTTCACGCCCAGGTGGCGGTCGATGCCCTGGTACTCCATGTGTTGATCAAGCGCCTGCGAGACCATCGGGTCGAACATCTCCAGCACGCGGTCCTCCATCGCAACCACGTTGGTCTTCACGCCCATGGAGCGCAGCATGCCGGCCATCTCCAGGCCGATGTAACCGGCGCCGATCACGGCGATGGATTCCGGCAGTTCGGTCCACTCGAAGAAGTCGTCGGAGGTCGCGCCCAGTTCGGCCCCTTCCAGCGGCGGCACGATCGGGGCACCGCCCATCGCCAGCACGATCCGCTCGGCGATGTATTCGGTGCCGCTGTCGCTGATCACCTTGTTCCTGTCGGTCAGGCGAGCGCGTTCCGGGATGTGGGTCACGCCCAGCTTCTCCAGGTGCCCGGCCCAGAACTGGTTCAGGCCTTTCAGCATGGCCTGGCGCTGGTTCGCCAGATCGGTGTAGCGGATGCCCTTGATCTCGACATCGACACCGAACTCGTGCGCCTGACGGGCCTGCGCAGCATGCTCGGCGGCATACCAGGTGAGCTTTTTCGGCACGCAGCCTTCGTTCACACAGGTACCGCCGAGCGGTTTCGGGTCGAACACGGCGACGCGCGCGCCGTGCGGGGCGGCGCGTTCCGCCACGGCCAAGCCGCCGCTGCCGCCGCCAATCACGATGATGTCGTAGTGTTCCATGTCGGTTCCTCGAAGGGTTCGGTGAAAATGGTACATAACGACCGCGTTTCGCGCGGGCGTCAGGGTCTGCCATCCGTGTCCGGACGTCCGTCTGTGCGGGCATCCGGACACGGATGGCCACCCATGTTCCGGGTGACCACCCGGGGCGGGACAGAACCCGCCCCGAGGGGCAGAGACGACTTATGCCGCCTTCTTCTCGCGGGAGATCCACTCCTGCAGATCTTCCGAGCCGCCGATGCGGTGGCCGCCCACGAACACCTGCGGGACGGTCATCGCGCCGGTGGCGGCGCGCAGGCTGCGCAGGCTGGCGTCGCGGCCCAGCACGATCTCTTCATAGTCGAGACCGGCGTTCTCAAGCATCTCCTTGGCGCTGGAGCAGTACGGGCAGCCCGGCTTGGTGAAGACGACCACGTCTTCGGGGCAGGCCGCATCCGGGGCGACGTGGGCGAGCATCGTGTCGGCGTCGGAGACCACGAAGGGGTCGCCCGGCTCGTCCGGCTCGATGAACTGCTTCTCGATCACACCGTCACGCACCAGCATGGAGTAGCGCCAGGAGCGGTGGCCGAAGCCGAGGTCGCTCTTGTCGACCAGCATGCCCATCTGCTCGGTGAACTCGCCGTTGCCGTCGGCGATGAAGGTCACGCGGTCGGCCTGCTGGTCAGCCTGCCAGGCCTCCATCACGAAGCCGTCGTTGACCGAGATGCAGACGATCTCGTCGATGCCGTGCTTCTTGAGCACCGGCGCCAGCTCGTTGTAGCGCGGCACGTGGGCCGAGGAGCAGGTCGGGGTGAACGCGCCCGGCAGGGCGAAAACGACCACGTTGCGACCCTTGAACAGGTCTTCCGAGCGTACGTCGTTCCAGTCGTTGTCCTTGCGGCAGCGGAAGGTGACTTCCGGGACGCGCTGGCCTTCGCGATTTTCGAGTTCCATAAATACTCTCCTTATTAAATGGCGCTTGCTTGTCAGTCAGGGATGAAGATTTCTTTTCGGCCGGGGTAGTTCCCGGCTACGGGACTCAAGGTAAGGCCTGGCCATCGATTGATCCAGTTTTATGTTTCTATTGTGTCATTAGTTTTCGGCTATTGTGTATGCTTGACGTCACCCGGCCAAACCCGGAAGCTTGCCACCCCGATTCGAGTTCGCCTCGATTCGAGGACCGCGTTATGGTGGTCCGTATCAGTCCCCTCGCGACGACAGGTTGTGAATCCCGCCAGGCCCGGAAGGGAGCAACGGTAGCAGCTGCGTCGGGCGCCGGGGTGTGGCGGGTGCGGGCCACCACCCTTTTCCCTGCGGCCCCGACTCCTGCGGTGATGGCCCCGCACGCGGGCTCGCGAAAGACTGCACTGACGGGGGAGGCATGAGTCACCAGGTTCTGGCCCGCAAGTGGCGTCCCGGTCGTTTCGAGGACCTGGTCGGGCAACCGCATGTGGTGCGTGCTCTGGCCAATGCCCTGAGCGGGGATCGTCTGCACCATGCCTACCTGTTCGCCGGGACGCGCGGCGTGGGCAAGACCACGATCGCCCGCATCCTCGCGCGCTGTCTGAACTGCGAGACGGGTGTTACCCCGACCCCCTGCGGTGAGTGCCGTTCCTGCGTGGAGATCGCCGAGGGCCGGCATCTGGACCTGATCGAGGTCGATGCCGCGTCCCGTACCCGCGTGGACGACACCCGCGAGCTGCTGGACAACGTCTCCTATGCCCCGACGGCGGGGCGTTTCAAGGTGTACCTGATCGATGAGGTGCACATGCTCTCCGAGAAGAGCTTCAACGCCCTGTTGAAGACGCTGGAAGAGCCGCCGGATCACGTGAAGTTCCTGCTCGCCACGACTGATCCGCAGAAGCTGCCGGTCACCGTGCTGTCGCGCTGCCTGCAGTTCAATCTCAAGCCGATGCCGCCGGCGCTGATCGCCGAGCACCTGACGCGCATCCTCGAGGCCGAAGGCTTGCAGGCCGAACCGGGCGCGCTGCTGCGCCTGGGCGAGGCGGCCGAGGGTTCCATGCGCGACGCGCTGAGCCTGACTGACCAGGCCATCGCCTACGGCGGCGATCGCCTGACCGAGTCCGATGCCTGCGACATGCTGGGCCTGCTGCCGCGAACCCGCCTGACCGGCCTGCTGGACGCGGCGTTTTCCGGTGATGGTCCGGGCTTGATGCAGGGTCTGCAGGAGCTTACGGGGCTGGGGCCTGACTGGTCCCGCCTGCTGGACGAGCTGGCGGCCCTGGTGCATCGCGTGGCCGTGGAGCAGCTGGTTCGCAGTGCCGCCGGCGCGGACGGTGACGATGCCGCCGAACGCTGGGCGCGCGAGACCGCAGCTCGGGTGGATCCGGAAACCCTGCAGCTGACCTACCAGATCCTGATCCATGGAGCCCGCGATCTGCCCTGGGCGCCGGATGCGCAGATGGGCGTGGAGATGACCCTGTTGCGTCTGCTGGCCTTTCGGCCGGAAGGGCCCGGCGAAGGGGGCGTGCCCGTCGAGCGCCAGGGCGGGGCCCCGGCCGCACCGCAAGCTGGCCCTAGTGCGGGTTCGGCCACGGCCCGGCCCGACACCACGGCGCGGTCGGCTCCGCCCCCCATCCCGGAGCCGCCGCGCGAGCGGGTTCAGGAGCGGGTGCGCGAGCCGGATCCCGGCCCGGATACCGGGCCGGCCGAGTCTGCGCCGCCACCCCGGGATGCCAAGCCTGTCATGCCCCCGGAGCCGGATTCCGGGCCCTTTGACTGGCATCGCTTTGCCGAAGGTCTGCCGACCGGCACGGTGCGCGAACTCGCGCTGCATGGCGAATTGCAGCAACTGGATGACGAAAGCGTCGTGATCGCCGTAGCCCCGGGTACGCTTTATACGGATCGAACCCGAACGCGCCTGAAGGAGGCCCTGGAGAAACGCCTCGGGCACTCGGTGCGGCTGGAGATTGTCGACCAGACACAACCCTCGCAGGCCACGCCCGCTGCACGGCTTGCGGCAGACGCAGCGGAACGTCAGGCTAGCGCCGAAACGGCGATGCGCGAGGATCCGGTGGTGCAGGCCCTGGGCGAGGCCTTCGGGGCCGAACTGGGCACGGTACGCATTCGCGAGGACCGCGCGGGTGACGAGCCGTCCGCGTCGCAATCGATTGAACGATAACCCCTGCGCAAGGCGCAGGGCAGGAGAGCGAAATCATGATGAAAGGTGGCATGGGTGGCCTGATGAAGCAGGCCCAGAAGATGCAGGAAGACATGCAGAAGATGCAGGCGGAGCTGGCCGAAATGGAGATCGAGGGCCAGGCAGGCGGCGGTCTTGTGAGTGTGCTCATGACCGGCAAGTACGCGGTGCGCCGGGTCAAGATCGACCCCAGCCTGCTGGAGGACGACCGCGACATGATCGAGGACCTGGTGGCCGCGGCCATCAATGACGCCGTGCAGAAGGTCGAGTCCACCACCCAGGAGCGCATGGGCAGCCTGACCGAAGGTATGGGCCTGCCGGCCGGGATGAAGCTGCCGTTCTGATCGCGTCTCCCTGGGTCGGAACCGGCGCTGCGCGCGATGGACGCTGAACTCGACGAACTGGTGCAGGCGCTGCGCTGCCTGCCGGGTGTCGGTGCCAAGTCCGCGCGGCGTATGGCGCTGCACCTGCTGGAGCGCGACCGCGACGGTGCGCGCCGGTTGGCACGGGCCGTCGATCAGGCGGTCGAGCGCGTCGGGCACTGCCAAGTGTGCCGCACGCTGACTACCGCAGAGGTATGTCCTCGCTGCGCGGATCCCGAGCGCGACCCGGGCGTGATCTGCGTGGTCGAGAGCCCGGGCGATGTGATGGCCATCGAGTCGGCGACCGACTTTGCCGGCCGTTTCCACGTGTTGCTCGGGCGGTTGTCGCCGCTGGATGGCATTGGTCCCGAAGAGCTGGGGCTGGATCAGCTGGAGACGCGCTTGCAGGAAGAGGGCGTACGCGAGCTGATCCTGGCGACCAATACCTCGGTCGAGGGCGAGGTCACCGCGCACTACCTCGCGGAAATGGCGGCGCGCCACGGCATTCGCGCTACGCGCATCGCGCAGGGCGTGCCGACCGGGGGCGAGCTCGAGTACATCGATGCGGGGACCCTGGCGCATGCCTTGTCGGGGCGCCGCGATTACTGATCGGGATCAGGTTTTCGGGATGCATTGAATGCATTACCGTTTCCTGATATAAACCCGCGCGTCGTTTAGGAGAACATGATGGCTGACTGCATCTTTTGCAAGATCGTCGCGGGGGAGATCCCGGCGAAGGTCGTGTTCGAGGACGACCAGGTCCTGGCCTTTGAAGACCTGAATCCTCAGGCCCCGACGCATGTGCTGGTGATCCCGAAACAGCACATCGCCACCCTGAACGAACTGACCGCCGAGACGGCCCCGGTGATTGGGCACATGGCGCACGTGGCGGCACAGATTGCACGCGATCGCGGATTTGCGGAAAACGGTTATCGAACCGTGATGAACTGCAACCAAGACGGCGGGCAAACGGTCTACCATGTACACATGCACGTACTGGGCGGTCGCGCGCTGAGCTGGCCCCCGGGCTGATCGAGACAACACAACACGGACGATACGGCGTGACGCGACGGAATCATCACGGTGAAGCCAGGCAAGCAGCGCGGGGCAACAGCCCGCAGCTGGCGCCTGCGCGTGTGCCGGTCGCGCTGGCACTGGCCGTCTTGTTCGGAGTGGCCGCCACCAGTGTGGCGCATGCCGACGATCGCTATTCCCTGACGTATACCCCCACCAGCACCGAGTCGACGCTTGGTGGGCCGGATCGCGTCGATGAAGAAGCCGAGTACGAATCCGAGAGCGGGACCGTGGTGGACCCGGTGGGCATGGAGCCGATCGGTGGCTCTGCCCGCTCCGCGCCCAACGTCCTGCCGATGACCGATCCGGAACCCGCCTCGGCGAGTCGCGACTGGCGCTATCAACTGACGCTGCGCACCGAGACCACTGGTGGCCTTCCGGGTGACGAGACCGGCATGGGCGTCCTCTCCAGCCGCCTGTTCGAGGTGGAAGGGGCTTACCACCAGCAGCTGGGCGCGGGCTTTGGTTATGGCTTGAACCTGGGGGTTGGTATGGAGACTCGTCCGGGCTGGTCGGACCTGGGCCCGGAGACTGAATCCACGGCCTATTTCACCGACCTCAGCTTCGGCCCCACCTTTGCGTCCGGGTCTGGCCGCTTTGACAGCCAGTTCCGTGTCGGCGTGCGCCAGTCACTGACGAGTGGAGACGATGCCCTCGGCTTCGGCTACGGGGGCCGTCATCGCGAGTTGGGTCGCAGCGCGGGGTATCTCAGCCTCGACAGTCGCCTGCGCCTGCAGAATCAGTCCGAGTTGTCGCTGAGCCTGTATTACGACGACTACTCGCTGAACACCTCAAGCGACTGGATGTCCGATCGCCTCGATTTCGAGAGTACCCGCGACTCTTCGTCGTCGGTGGTCGGCGTGGAGATGGGGCTGACGTTCTAGTCGCCTTCCCCTAGCGTTTCTCCAGCGTCCCCAGCAGGGCGGTCCAGGCCTCGAGCCGTGCCACGGGCAGGGTGCCTTGATCGACGGCCTCCCTTGCCGCGCAGCCGGGTTCGGACTGGTGCCGACAATTGCGAAATCGGCAATTGTCGGCAAGCGCTTCGATATCCGGAAACCCGCGCACCAGCGCATCGATGGATTCCAGTTCCGGCGTAAAGTCGCGCACGCCCGGCGAGTCGATCCAGGCGCCACCCCCTGTCAATGAATACCACTGTGCCGTGACCGTCGTGTGGCGGCCCTCGCCGGACACCGCGAGATCTCCCGTTTCCGGAAGCTTGATATCACCGCTGCCGTGGCGCTCCAGCAGCGCGGCGATCAGCGAGGATTTGCCCACCCCGGACTGTCCGATCAGGATGTTGGTATGCCCCCGGGCGGCCTCGGCGAGGGCGGACAGCCCGTACCCACTGCGGGCGCTGACATGCAGGGGGTCAAGGTCCAGGTGAGCGTAAGGGGCCAGCCAGTCCCCCGTGTTGGCGGGTCCCGCGTCCTGCTTGTTCACCAGGATCCGTGGCCGTGCGGGGAGGTTGTATACCGCAACCAGGAAACGGTCGATCAAGTACCGCGCCGGCATCGGGGAGGGCGCGATCACGATCCAGACGGTGTCGATGTTGGCCGCGATGACCTTGCGCCGGCCAAAGCCGTCCTGGCGCACCAAGGTATTGTCCCGGGCCAGGCGCCGCTGAACCTGCTCGCCGGTCGCATCCATCTCCACGCGATCACCGCAGGCGAGATCCTTCACCCGGCGGTGCAGCCGAATGCGGCGCGGCACCGCGTTCGCCGGCGCTGCGATGTCGGCCATCTGGTTGTGGCGGGCGTGAACCCGGCCGACCCGGCTCAAGAGGTCGGACCAGCCGGTGCCGTGCTGGTCACGCTGTTAGTCAAAGAGCGCATCGATGCGGGCGGCGCAGATCAAGTCGTTCTCCGTCAGGCCACCCACCGCGTGCGTCGAGAATTGCACCGAGCAACGGTTGTAGCCGACCGCCATGTCCGGGTGGTGATCCTCGACATGGGCGATCCAGGCCACCGCGTTCACGAACGCCATCGTCTCGTGAAAGTTCTTGAATTTGAAGCCGCGCTGGATGCTGCGGCCGGCCTCGTCGATGCCCCAGTGGCTGTCCAGCTGGCCGAGGCCGCGCTCGGCGTCCGCGCGCGACATCGGCTCGGTGAACCCTTCACAGGCTTGGCAGTGCTTGGTCTTCAGGTCACTCATCGAACTGGTAGTACTCCGCGTTCAGGTAGGCCACCACCGCCTCGATCTCGTCGTCGAACCAGTTGGTGCCCAGTTGTGCGTTGCAGTTGTTCACCTGCCGGACCAGGTGGTCATAGTCGCCAACGATCCGGTTGTCGCGCGTGTACAGGTCCGTACCGTCGCCACCGACCATGTCGGCATGACAGCTGATGCAGTTGTCCTGATGCAGGTTCTTGCCCTTCTGGATGTCGTCGGCCTGGGCGGTGCCCAGCGAAAAACCGAGGCCCAGGGCCGCAACGCTTGAGATGATCAGTCGCATGATTCCCTCCTTTGTGGGGAATGGATCCGGCGGGGCCGTATGGCCCCCGAGACCTTGGCCGCGTTGCAGGTGAGCAAAACGGACAACGTCATCCTGGACCATGATGATAGACTTTGAGCGCACAGGAAAGGAGCGGGCATGGCAGCGAGCGCCGAAAACCTGATCTGGATCGATCTCGAGATGACCGGCCTGGATCCCCAGAACGACCGAATCATCGAGGTGGCCACCATCGTCACCGACAAGGAACTCAACATCCTGGCGGAGGGCCCGGTCCTCGCGATCTACCAGCCCGCCGACGTGCTGGATGCGATGGACGAATGGAATCGGCGCACGCACGGGGCCTCCGGCCTGATCGAGCGCATCCGCCACAGCAGTACGGACGCGGCCGCCGCCGAACGCGAGACGATCGACTTCCTGTCCGACTATGTGCCGAAAGGGGCCTCGCCGATGTGCGGGAACTCGATCTGTCAGGATCGGCGTTTCATGGCGCGCCTGATGCCGGAGCTGGAGGCCTATTTCCACTACCGTAACCTGGACGTCTCCACGCTCAAGGAGCTGGCCCGACGCTGGGCCCCCGACGTGCTCTCGAAGCTGCAGAAGAACGCCTCGCACCAGGCGTTGCAGGACATCCGCGACTCCATCGACGAACTTCGCGTCTACCGCGAACACTTCATCCAGCTGCCGCCCGCCGCCGCCCACGACTGATCGCGCTTCGTCGCGCCCTGCGCCGTTCAGGCTGGGCCTGGTTCGTCTTTCAGTGTTTACGGTGGTTTCGGTCCGCCGCCCGCCAAGCGCTCACTCGCGAGCGCGCCGCGCCCGTTGTTAATCAAAAACGGGCTTCTTTGCTCGTGCAAAGAAGTACCCAAGAAACACGCCCGGGATTCGCCCGGGAACCTTGCTCCGGCCGCGCCAGGCCGGCGGCGCTGAAACTCGCTGCGCTCAGACAGTCAGCGCCTTTTCTCCGTCCTGTCACGCCCTCCACAAGGGGCTCATATCGGGAGGGAAAGTCAAAACCGACGGTCTCCCAGCGCTTCTGCCTATTCCGTACGCCGTAGGGTGCGTTGAGCGCAGCGAAACGCACCGTTCCAACGTCGGGGCAACCCTGATGCGATTCGCTGCGCTCATCACATCCTACGATGGGGTCTGGCGCCCGCTGGCGGGCGCGGCACGCCAGGGCCGCAGGCCGCGCGTGCCCAGGATGTCGGGACACCTTGCCTCCATCCATTGGCACGAACGTCAGGCCAGCCGTTGTCTTGACCTTATTCCCCCCGTATGAAGCCCCTTGCGGAAGGGTCCTCGGGCCGGACGATTCAAAATAGAAACGGGGGCGCTGACTGTCTGAGAGAAGCCGGAAGGCGTAGCGAGTTTCAGCGCCGCCGGCCCGAGGGCCCTGGAGCAAGGTTCCCGGGCGGAATCCGGGTGCCCTTCTTTGGGTACTTTCTTGGGCAAGCAAGAAAGTACCTCGCGGCGCGCTGGCGAGACAGCCCTTGGCAGGTGGTGGACCGAAGCCACCGTAAACTCCTGAGGACGAACCAGGGCCAGCCGCAACGGCGCTGGCAACCGACCAAGGCGGCTGTGTTAGACCGGTGCCGAGCCGGCCGGCGGGGGGCAGCTAGTAGAAACGGCCGAGGGCGCCGCGAACCTGCACCTCGGTCTCCGGCGTCAGGTGCGCGCCCAGCTCCAGCGGATGATCCGGCAACAGCAACACCACCGACGAGCCGAGGTTGAAGCGCCCCATCTCGGCCCCGCGCTCGAGCGTGATCTCGCGATCCGGGTATTCGCTGCAGCTGTAGGGCTGTCCGGCCGGTGGCGTCACCTCGCCCGCCCATACCGTCTCGATCGAGCCGACGTTCTGGGCCCCGATCAGGGCGACGGCCATCGGCCCGAAATGCGTGTCGAAGCAGGTCACCACGCGCTCGTTGCGGGCATACAGGCGCGGGACATGGCGCACGATGCGCGGCGCGACCGAGAACAGCCGGCCGGGCACATGCAGCATGTGGGTCAGCGTGCCGGTCAACGGCATGTGCAGCCGGTGGTAATGCCGTGGCGACAGATAGAGCGTTACGAAATGGCCATGGCGAAACGGTTCGGCAAGGTCTTCCTCCCCGCCCAGAAGCTCCCGCACCGTATAGTGGTGGCCCTTGGCCTGAAAGATCTGGCCGGCCTCGATGCGCCCGGCCGCGCTGACCCGCGAGTCGGCGGGGCTGACGACCGTGTTGTCGTCACCCGCCAGGGGGCGGGCGTCCTCGCGCAGCGCCCGTGTGAACAGGGCATTGAAGCTGGGGTAGGCCGCGATGTCGGGCTCCGCCGCCTCGTCCATGTTCAGCCCGTACTGGCGCACGAACCAGCGCAGCAGTGGCTGAACGCGCGGGCTCTCGATGCGGGCCAGGCGGTGCACCACCCGCGACAGCGCATGCTGCGGCAGCAGGTGGGAAGCTCGGGCCAGCCAGGGGTCTAGGGCACTCATTGGAATACTCGGTTCGGGCGCACGGGACGAAAGCGAGCCGGTATGATGACTGCCCCCACGCCAATGGGAAAGGCCCAAATGGAATCCACCACAGGACTGCGCACGCTGCGCGACTTCATCCGCTTTGGCGCGAGCCAGTTTCGCGCGGCCGGGCTGAGCTTCGGCCACGGGACGGACAACGCCTTCGACGAGGCCGCCTGGCTGGTGCTGCATACGCTGCATCTGCCGCTGGATCTGCCCGAGAGCTGGTGGTCGTCGAACCTGAGCGAGGCCGAACGCACGCGGGTGATTGCGGTGCTGCGCACGCGCATCGAGACCCGCAAGCCAGCGGCCTATCTGACCGGCGAGGCCTGGTTTGCCGGGCTGCCTTTCTTTGTCGACGAACACGTGCTGGTGCCGCGCTCGCCCCTGGCGGAGCTGATCGCGGTCGGTTTCGAACCGTGGATCGAGGCCGATTCGGTGGAGCGGGTGCTGGATCTGTGCACGGGCGGCGGCTGCATCGGTATCGCCACGGCGCTGGCCCTGCCGCAGGCACAGGTCGATCTGAGCGATGTCTCCGAACCGGCGCTGGCCATCGCAGCGCGCAACATCGAGCGCCATGGCGTCGGTGACCGCGTGCAGGTGCGGCACTCCGATGTCTTCGATGCGCTGGGGACGGAGGATCGCTACGACCTGATCGTGAGCAATCCGCCCTATGTTGATGCCCGCGACATGGCCGAGCTGCCGCAAGAGTACCGCCACGAACCCGAATTGGGCCTGGCTGCGGGCGAGGACGGGCTCGACATCGTGCGCCGCATCCTGGCCGATGCGCGCCGCCATCTGACCGAGGACGGCGCGCTGATCGTCGAGGTCGGCAACAGCCAGCCCGCGGTGGAGGAGGCCTTCCCGGATCTGCCGCTGATCTGGCTGGAGTTCGAATCCGGTGGCCACGGGGTCTTCCTCGCGTATGCCCGGGATCTTCCGTAGTCTTCGCGGGCTGGGAATGAACAGAAACGAAGGAAACACGGCAATGATTCGAGTGGCAGTGGCGGGCGCCGCCGGGCGCATGGGGCAGAACCTGGTGCAGGCCGTCGAGGATCACCCCGGAGGCACGCTGGGGGCGGCGAGCGAACGACCGGGCAGCGAGCGTCTCGGTACCTCCGTGGGGTCGGCGGCCTCGGTCCAGCTGGTCGAGGACCTGGCGACCGTGGCCGATGACTTCGATGTCCTGATCGACTTCACCAGCCCTGAGGCGACCATGCAGCACCTGGAGCTGTGCCGTACGCACGGCAAGGCGCTGGTGATCGGTACCACGGGCCTGGATGCCGCGCAGGAGCAGCGGCTGCGAGACGCGGCCGGGGCGATGCGCATCGTCTATGCGCCGAACATGAGCGTCGGGGTGAACCTGACCTTCAAGCTGGTCGAGCTGGCCGCCCGTGCCCTGGGCGACAGCGTGGATGTCGAGATCCTCGAGGCGCACCACCGGCACAAGGTGGATGCCCCCTCGGGCACGGCCCTGAAGCTCGGCCGGGTGGTGGCCGAGGTCCTGGGGCGCGACCTGGAGCACGACGCCGTCTACGGCCGCGAGGGCCAGACCGGGGCGCGTGACCGGCGCACCATCGGGTTCGCGACCGTGCGTGCCGGCGACATCGTGGGCGAACACACCGCGCTGTTCGCCGGCGAGGGGGAACGCATCGAGATCACCCACAAGGCCTCCAACCGCGGGATTTTCGCCTCGGGGGCGGTGCGTGCGGCGGTATGGCTGGCTGGTGCCGAACACGGCCTGTACGACATGCAGGACGTACTGGGGCTGCGGGAGCTCTAAGATCCAGCTGCTTTAGGGAGACGCTGATTTAATCGCACGTCCGCGTTGGTGCCCCCTGTTTTCCGAGACAAGGCGCGTCGCGCAGCGGGTAGTGGTTCTACCCGCAAGCGGCGCAACGAAGGATCGGGGAACAGGGGGCACCAACCCCACAAGCCATTGAACGCAGGGGCTCGGCCGCTTTTGCGCGCGCACAGCGTTGCGGCTCCTTTGTGCAGAATGACTGCACGGCAGTCACCGCGCCTTGTTCGCACGCAAAAGCGACTCGAGCGCGGACGTGCGATTAAGTCAGCGTCTCCCTAGCTACGCGGCTTGAAGCCGGGCGGGTGGCGCGCGATCCAGACGACGAAGTCCTGCACGACCGGCTCGGCGAGCAGTGCCTCCGCGGTGTTCAGGCGCTCGGCCAGGGTCTGCTCGTCAAAGTGCTTGTGGATGTGGTCGTGGCAGGGGCGGCAGACCCAGAGGATTCGCTGTTCGCGCTCGCTCCGACTGAACAGGCGCCGGATGCGCTTGCGGCGGTGCTGCTTGCGCGGGATCAGGTGATGCCGCGTCAGGTCGTCCATCGACCGGCCGCACAGCCCGCAGGCCGGTGGCGGGCCGGGCACCCCGGGCGTCATGGCTTCGTCCTGGCTCACGGCATGTCGTGTGCGCCCCCGGCGGGAGGCGATGTGCGG
The DNA here is from genome assembly GCF_000377225.1 of Thioalkalivibrio sp. ALJ4. Classification (NCBI taxonomy): domain Bacteria; kingdom Pseudomonadati; phylum Pseudomonadota; class Gammaproteobacteria; order Chromatiales; family Ectothiorhodospiraceae; genus Thioalkalivibrio; species Thioalkalivibrio sp. ALJ4. The sequence continues at coordinate 1,244,164 of NZ_KB897917.1, forward strand.
CCACCCATGCGGCAGCGCGGGGGTGGCTCCGTGATCGCGTAGGCCGGATCGCCCAGGTCCATAATGCAGGGCGCACCCTCGGGATCGACAATCCGCTGCAGCATGCCGCCGAGGGCGTCGAGGCTGTCGCGCCGGGGGAGTTCGCCGACCTGGCGCGAGGTGATGGGCTCCCAGTCGCCGTTGCGCTCCTCCGCGATCTCGAAGCCGAACGGGAAGAAGCCGGGGACCCCCAGGCGGATGTCGGTGACCACGAGCCGGTCGGGGCCCTCGTCAGGCGTGGCGCGGTGAAAGCGCAGGAAGTCGCCGGAGAACCACTGCAGGCGCTGCCCGTCTTCCAGCGCCAGCGCGGCCTCGCGTAGTTCCGGGTCACCGCGCTCGAAGCGTTCGAAGTCGGGTCGGATCGGGTCGTCGAAGATGCCGACCCAGGCATCCAGGAACTCGTCGCCGTTGATCACGGTGACACGCCACAGCAGCAGGTTGAACGGGGTCGGCTGGACCATTCGCGGTTGCTCTTCCAGCTCCATCGCCGCCAGCACGGGCTGGATGCGGTGGTCGATCCAGGCCTTCAATGCCAGGCCGGAGCCGGCATAGACGGTCGAGAGTACGAGCCCGGCGACCAGCAGGCGCGGGGCGAAGCGGTAGAACAGCGCGCCGATCGCCGCGACCAGCAGCGGCAGGGTGTAGAACGGGTCGATCACGAAGATCGAGCCCGTGGACAGGGGGCCGACTGGCAATGGCCAGAGTACCTGGGTGCCGTAGGTGGTCAGCAGGTCGTTCAGCGAGTGGGTGGCCCAGATCAGGAAGAAGAACAGCCACCAGCGGCCAAAGCCGATTTCCCGCGTTGCCGGGACCTTGGCGAGCAGCCCCGCGACGCCGGTGGCCACCAGCAACTGCACCAGCCAGGAGTGCGTAAAGCCCCGGTGGTGGATGAACTCCGATACCGCGTCCCCGTAAGCTATGAACGCGTCCAGGTCGGGCAGCAGCGCGACACCGGCGCCCAGTACCACGGCCTTGCGCCCCAGGCGGGAGCCGAGGGTGAGGCCGCCGATCACGGCGCCGAGACTGGCGTGGGTAATGGGGTCCATGCGCGATAATTCCTTTGTTTAAGGCCCGTGAATTACGAGCCTGCGACCGGGTCACGGGGCGCGAGTTCGGGCGATCAAACCAGAGCGGTGGACATGACTCAAGCCACAGCGGCGAAAGACTGGCATTTCTGGGTGGACCGGGGCGGGACGTTCACCGACCTGGTCGCACGTGATCCGGCGGGGCGCCTGCACACCCGCAAACTGCTGTCGGAGAACCCGGAGGCCTACCGCGATGCGGCCGTGCAGGGTATTCGCGATCTGCTGGAGCTCCCGGCCGAAGCACCCATTCCGGAGGGCGTGGTACACGAGGTGCGCATGGGCACGACCGTGGCCACCAACGCCCTGCTCGAGCGCAAGGGGGAGCCCACACTCCTGGTGATCACTGAGGGGCTGGAGGATGCGCTGGCGATCGGCCATCAGGCGCGCCCCGAGCTGTTCGCCCGCGAGATCCGCCTGCCGTCCCCGGTCTACGCGCGGGTGGAGCCGGTGCGCGAGCGGGTGAATGCGGCCGGCGAGGTCCTCATCCCGGTCGATCTGGACGCGCTGCGGCCGCGGCTGCAGGCGGCGCTGGCGGACGGCATCCGCTGCGTGGCCATCGTCTGTCTGCATGGCTATCGCTACCCGGCGCACGAGCAGGCGATCGCCTCGCTGGCGCGCGAACTGGGGTTCACCGAGGTCGCGACCAGCCACGCGACCAGCCCGCTGATCAAGCTGATCCCGCGCGGCGAAACCACGGTGGTCGACGCCTATCTCTCGCCGGTGCTGCGCCGTTATGTCGAACAGGTGGCGGGTGAGCTGGGCCGTGTACCCCTGCGGTTCATGCAGTCGCATGGCGGGCTGGTGGACGCGGCCCGGTTTCGCGGGCGCGACGCGATCCTGTCGGGGCCGGCCGGGGGGATCGTCGGGGCACTCAAGACCGCCGGTCCGCTCGGCTTCGAACGCCTGATCACCTTCGACATGGGGGGCACCTCTACCGATGTCGCGCATCTGGCGGGGGCGCTGGAGCGCCGCCAGGAGAGCGAGGTGGCCGGTGCGCGGCTGCGTGTGCCCATGCTCGATATCCATACGGTCGCGGCCGGGGGCGGATCGATCTGCCGCTTCGATGGCATCCGTCTGCGCGTGGGACCGGAGTCCGCCGGCGCCCAGCCCGGACCTGCCTGCTACGGCCAGGGCGGGCCGCTGACCGTGACCGACTGCAACCTGCTGCTGGGGCGGCTGCGCCCGGAGTACTTCCCGGCGGTGTTCGGGCCGGATCGCGACCGGCCACTGGATGCGGAGCCGGTGCGCCGACAGTTCGCGGAGCTGGCCGCCGCGGTGGCGGCCGCGACCGGGGAACCCGCGACCCCGGAGAGTCTGGCCGAGGGGGCGCTGCAGATCGCGGTGGAGCATATGGCCCAGGCGATCAAGACCATATCGGTGCAGCGCGGGCATGACGTCTCGCGTTATGCGCTGGTCTGTTTCGGTGGCGCCGGGGGGCAGCACGCCTGCCGCGTGGCGGAGCAGCTGGGCATGCGGCATATCCTGTTTCATCCGCTCGGTGGCGTGCTGTCCGCCTACGGCATGGGGCTGGGCGAGTTGCGCGCCCTGCGCGAACGCAGCCTGGAGTGGCCGCTGGACGAGCCGCATGCCGGGGCGATCGAGTCCGCCCTGGCGGAACAGGTCGCGGCTGCCCGCGCCGCGCTGACGGATCAGGGCGTGGCGCCAGCGGACATGCGCATCGAGCGGCGGCTGCATCTGCGCCTGGCCGGATCGGACACCGCGCTGGAGGTGCCGGCGGGCGAGCCCGCGGCGTTGATGGCGGCCTTTGCCGAGGCCTACCGCGCGCGCTACGGCTTTGCCCCGCCGGATCGTGAGCTGGTGGTGGCGATCGCGACGGCCGAGGCGATCGCCGCCCCGAGGGAGACCGCACCGGAGCGCATGGCGGCAGCGGTGACCCGAGGGCCTGCGCCGGAGGCGGATACGGTCGCGATGGTCATCGACGGCGAACACCGCCATGTGCCGCTGTACCGGCGCGAGTCCCTGCAGCCCGGCATGACCCTGGCCGGTCCGGCCATCGTGATCGAGCCGACCGCGACGCTGGTGCTGGAGCCCGGCTGGGCGGGGTGCATCGAGGCGGACGGGACCCTGCGGCTGGATCGCGAGCGGGGCAGCGCGCGGCGTCCGGGTACGGCGCCAGCAAACCCTGAGGCCGTCCCGCGCGATCCGATCCTGCTGGAGGTGTTCAACAACCGCTTCATGGCGATCGCCGACCAGATGGGCTTCACCCTGCGCAACACCGCGCACTCGGTGAACATCAAGGAGCGCCTGGATTCCTCCTGTGCACTGTTCGACACCGAGGGCCGTCTGGTCGCCAATGCCCCGCACATGCCCGTTCATCTCGGCTCCATGGGGGCCAGCGTGCGCGCGGTGGTGAAGGCGTTCGCCGGCGACCTGCGCCCGGGCGATGCCTTCGTGCTGAACGACCCCTACAACGGCGGCACCCACCTGCCGGACATCACCGTGGTCACGCCCGTGTTCCTGGATGGGGGTGAACAGGTGACCGAAGACCCGTCTGCAGCGGCCGGTGCCCCCGCGTTCTTCGTCGCCTCGCGCGGGCATCACGCCGATGTCGGCGGCATTACCCCGGGCTCCATGCCCGCGTTCTCCACATGCCTTGAGGAGGAGGGCGTGCTGATCCCGCCCACCCGGCTGGTGCGCGACGGGGTATTCGACAGCGACCGCATGCGCGCGCTGCTGGGCGAGGGGCCGTGGCCGACGCGCAACCCCGATCAGAACCTCGCCGATCTCGAGGCCCAGGTCGCGGCCAACCGCAAGGGACTGGAGGAGCTGGGCCGGCTCCTGGATGAGTACGGCGCGGCCATGGTGACAGCCTATATGGGCCACGTGCTGGACAACGCGGCCGAGGCGGTGGAACGGCTGATCCCGCAGCTCGAGGCCGGCACGTTCGCGTATGCGATGGACAACGGCGCCGAGGTGCGGGTACAGGTCGCCCCCGATCCCGCCGACCGGCGCCTGCGCATCGACTTCACCGGTACCAGCGCGGTACGCGGAGACAACTTCAACGCGCCGAGCTCCATCGTGCGCGCGGCGGTGCTGTATGTACTGCGTACCCTGCTGGAGGATGCGATCCCGCTGAACGATGGCTGCCTGACGCCGGTCGACCTGGTCATTCCGGAGGACGGCCTGCTGAACCCGGCGCCGCCCGCCGCGGTGGTGGCCGGCAATGTCGAGACCTCGCAGGTGGTCACCGATGCCCTGTTCGGGGCGCTGGGGGTGCAGGCGGCGGCCCAGGGCACGATGAACAACCTGACCTTCGGCAATGCCGACTACCAGTACTACGAGACGATCGCCGGCGGGGCCGGCGCGGGGCCGGGTTACGCCGGGGCCAGCGCGGTGCAGACCCACATGACCAACTCGCGGCTGACCGACCCCGAGGTGCTGGAGAGCCGCTTCCCGGTGCGGGTGGAGCGCTTCGCCTACCGCCGCGGCTCAGGGGGGCAGGGGCATTATCCGGGCGGTGATGGAGTGATCCGCCGGCTCGGGTTCGACCAGGCGATGGAGGTCGTGCTGTTGTCCAACCGTCGCCGGGTGCCGCCGTTCGGGATCGCCGGTGGCGGGCCGGGTGCGCCGGGGGAGGATGCGATCCTGCGCGCCGACGGCACGCGCGAACCGATGTCCGCCTGCGATCGCCGCCATGTACAGCCAGGTGATGCTATCGAGATACGCACACCCGGCGGCGGTGGCTACGGAGACCGTCGCAGCGATGCGTAGGCGTTGAATCGCGGGAACCGGTCACATTTCCCGGGGTCCATCTGGGACTCAGGGGGAGATGCGGCATGCAGCAGATGATGAAATGGGCGGAGCAGGGACGCGTGCCGGATATGCTGGTGCGTGCGGGGATCCGCCTGCTGCTGGCGGAGCGCCTGGCAGAGGTCTCCGGCACGGCCGAGGAGACCATGGAGCGGCGCTACGCCCTGATCGAATCCATGCGCGCTTCTCCCGTTGCCTTGTCCACCGATATTGCCAACGAGCAGCACTACGAGATCCCCACCGCTTACTTCGAGCATTGCCTGGGCCCGCGCCTCAAGTACTCCAGCGCCTGGTGGCCGGAGGGCGTCGACAGCCTCGATGCGGCCGAAGAGGCGATGCTGCACCTGACCTGCGAGCGCGCCGGGATTGCCGATGGCCAGCGGGTGCTGGAACTGGGCTGCGGCTGGGGGTCGCTGTCGCTGTGGATGGCCGAGCAGTACCCTGGCGCAGAGATTACGGCCGTCTCGAACTCCAATACCCAGCGGGCCTTTATCGAGGCCCGCCGCGATGACCTCGGGCTCGCGAATCTCGAGGTCCTGACCGCGGACATGAACACGTTCGCCCCGCCGTCGCCGGGCTTTGACCGGGCGGTCTCGATCGAGATGTTCGAGCACATGCGCAACTGGCCGGAACTGCTGCGGCGCATTGCCGGGTGGCTCAATCCCGGCGGGCGCTTCTTCATGCATGTGTTCGCCCATCGCGAACACGCCTATGTGTTCGAGTCCGAGGGCGAACACGACTGGATGGGGCGGTACTTCTTCCGCGACGGCCTGATGCCGTCGGACGACCTCGCGCGGCACTTTCAGGAGGACCTGCGTGTGATCCGCCAGTGGCGCGTCGGTGGGCAGCACTATGCCCGCACGCTCAATGGGTGGCTGGCCCGCCAGGATCGTGCCCGCGACACGCTGATGCCCCTGTTCGAGACGGCCTATGGCGCACAGCAGGCGGCACTCTGGTTCCAGCGCTGGCGGATCTTCTACATGGCCTGCGCGGAGCTGTTCGACTACGGCGGCGGCGACGAGTGGTTCGTCTCCCATGTGCTGTTCGAACGGCCGGGAGACTGATCGCGATGGAGACACTGATGGCGTTTCTCTGGGGGCTTCTGGCCAGCATGGGCCTGATGACCCTGGTCTGGGCCGGCAGCGTATGGCGCCACGACGCCAGCCTGGTCGACCGTTTCTGGGGCCTGGGCTTCGTGGTCGTGACGCTGGTCTGGTGGGGGCTTGCGGGCTGGCCGTCGCAGGGCCTCTGGATCGCGATCCCGGTGCTGGTGTGGGGTCTGCGGCTGTCGCTGTTCATTACCTGGCGCAACTGGGGTCACGGCGAGGACGGGCGCTATACCGACATGCGCGAGGGGCTGTCGGACCGGGCCTTCGCCGCGCGCAGCCTGGTCACGATCTTCTGGCTGCAGGGTGCGCTGGTGGCCGTAATCGGCCTGCCGATGCTGGCGGTGACGAATGCCGCAAGCATCTGGTGGCCGCTGGCGGCGCTGGGCGCGTCGGTCTGGGTGCTGGGCACGCTGTATGAATCGGTCGCGGACGCGCAGATGGCGCGCTTCCGGGGCGATCCTGCAAGGCAGGGCAAGGTCATGGACCAGGGTTTATGGCGCTACAGTCGGCACCCGAACTACTTCGGCGAGATCGTCGTCTGGGTGGGCTACGGCTTGCTCGCGCTGGCCGCCGGGGGCTGGTGGGCGGTGCCCTCGGCGATCCTGATGATCGTGCTGATCCTGCGTGTGTCGGGCGTCACGTTACTGGAAAAACGTCTGCATGCCTCGCGGCCGGGCTATGCGGACTATGCGCGGCGCACCAATACGCTGATCCCGGGTCCGCCACGATCTTAAGGAAACACCGATCCGTCGCCGATTTCGGTGGCACTCCCTTGCTGTGCTTTCCCCGTCCGCGCTATAAAGCGCGCATCTTTCCGGTCTTCCGACGCGCGTTGGAGGCCGAGTTTCCCGATCGCCGATCTCACAGCAGGGCCCTACGCACGCATGAGCGCTACGCCGAGTCCCGTCCAGACCATTGAACTGAAAGGGCGCATGATGCTGGTGTCGGTGCTGCGGGTGTTCCAGACCGACCCCCGGCAGCTTGGCGAGCAGCTGGTCGCGCACCGCGAACAGGCCCCGGACCTGATGCGCGACATGCCCATCGTGCTGGACCTCGAGCCGGTGGCCGAGGCGCCCGAGAGCGACCTGCAGGCGACCATCGAGCAGGTGCGCGCCGAGGGCTTCAAGCTGATCGGCCTGCATGCCGGCGAGGTCGCCGAGCGTCTGCAGAGCTATTCCGAGCTATTCGATGTGTTGCCCGTGCTGCAACTGGGTGGCCGCGGTGGCGCGCCCAGTGGCGAGGTGCCCCTGGATGAAGGCGAGCCCCCGGAGCCGGCGCCGAGCAAGAAGGGCAAGAAATCCGCGGACAGGTTGGCCGAGGCCGCCCCCGCGGTCCACAGCGCGACCCGCGTGGTGGATCGTCCTGTCCGTTCCGGGCAGCAGATCTACGCCCGCGGCGGCGACCTGCTGGTGACCGGGGCGGTGTCCGCCGGTGCTGAACTGCTCGCGGATGGCCACATCCATGTGCTGGGTCCTCTGCGCGGGCGGGCACTCGCCGGCGTGCGGGGCCTGGAGACGGCTCGGATCTTCTGCCGGCGACTGGATGCAGAGCTTTTGTCTATCGCGGGACATTACCGGGTGGCCGAGGATATCGCCGAGTCCGAGCGTGGCGAGAACCGGCTGGTGACACTCGCGGGCGAAAGCCTCAAGATCGCTGAAATCTGAGCGAGCGGCGTAGAGGGCGCTCGGTCCGGTATACGTCATCGCGCGACGACCAAGGAGAAGCAGCCACCATGGCACGCATCGTAGTGATTACCTCGGGCAAGGGCGGGGTCGGCAAGACCACCACCTCTGCCGCGATCGCCACCGGTCTGGCCCTGCGCGGCCACAAGACGGCCGTGATCGATTTTGACGTCGGCCTGCGCAACCTGGACCTGATCATGGGCTGCGAGCGCCGTGTGGTGTACGACTTCGTCAACGTGATCAATGGCGACGCCAACCTGAAACAGGCGCTGATCCGCGACAAGCGCGCAGACAACCTGTACATCCTCCCGGCCTCGCAGACGCGCGACAAGGATGCCCTGAGCCAGGAAGGCGTGGAACGCGTGCTGAACGAGCTGTCCGAGGACTTCGAGTACATCATCTGCGACAGCCCGGCCGGTATCGAGCGGGGCGCGCTGATGGCAGCCTACTTTGCTGACGAGGCCATCGTGGTCACCAACCCCGAAGTCTCCTCGGTGCGTGACTCCGACCGCATCCTCGGCATCCTCGCCAGCAAGACCCGGCAGGTGGAACAGGGCGGCGAGCCGATCCAGGGGCGCCTGCTGCTGACCCGCTATGCCGCGGAGCGCGCCGCGCGCGGCGAGATGCTCAGTATCGAGGACGTGGGCGAGATCCTGGCCATCGACCTGCTGGGTGTGATCCCCGAGTCGCAGGCCGTGCTGAACGCCTCGAATGCCGGCCAGCCCGTGGTGCTGGACGAGGAATCCGACGCCGGCCAGGCCTACCAGGATGCAGTGGATCGCTTCCTGGGCGAGGAGCGCCCGCTTCGCTTTGTCGATGTACCGAAGAAGGGCTTCTTCGGACGCCTGTTCGGGGGCTGACCATGGGCATCTTCGATTACTTCCGCCAGCCGCGGCAGAAAAGCGCTAGTGTTGCCAAGGAACGCCTGCAGATCATCGTGGCGCGCGAACGTGCGGCCCGGGGCGGGCCGGATTATCTGCCCGCGATGCAGCAGGAGCTGCTGCAGGTTATCCGCAAGTACGTGAAGGTCAACGACGACGCCGTGCAGATGAACGTCGACCGCGAGGGCGACTGCGAGGTGCTGGAGTTGAACATCACCCTGCCCGACGATCGGGGCTAGCATATGTTCAGCCCGTCTCTCGCTGTAGGAGCTCAGCCCCCTGAGCGATGGGGAGCCAGGCCCGGCCCCCATCGGCCAGAGGGCTGGCCTCCTACGGTGGGTTGCCCCGGCCCCATCGGCTTAACATCGGCATAAGGCACATGATCCGTCCATGAGAATCCTGGTCACCGGCAGCGCCGGTTTTATTGGCAGCGCCCTCTCCCTGCGCCTGCTGGAGCGGGGCGACGAGGTGATCGGCGTCGACAACCTCAACGACTACTACGATGTCTCGCTGAAAGAGGCACGCCTGGCGCGCACGCAGGACCACCCGAGCTATACCGAGGTCCGCGAGGACATCGCCGACCGCGCGGCGATGGAGCGGGTGTTTCGCGAGCATCGCCCGGAGCGGGTGGTCAATCTGGCGGCTCAGGCCGGGGTGCGCTACTCGCTGGAGAACCCGGCGGCCTATGTCGACACCAACCTGGTCGGTTTCGGCAACATCCTGGAGGGTTGTCGGCACAACGGCGTGGAGCACCTGGTCTACGCTAGTTCCAGCTCCGTCTACGGCGCCAACACCACGATGCCGTTCTCGGTGCACGACAACGTCGACCACCCGCTGAGCCTCTACGCCGCGAGCAAGAAGGCCAACGAGCTGATGGCGCATACCTATGCGCATCTGTACCAGCTCCCGGTGACGGGCCTGCGCTTCTTTACCGTCTATGGCCCCTGGGGCCGACCGGACATGGCGCTGTTCCTGTTCACCCGGAAGATCCTGGCGGGCGAGCCGATCGACGTCTTCAACTACGGCCACCACCGCCGTGACTTCACCTACATCGACGACATCGTCGAGGGCGTGATCCGCGCGCTGGATCGTCCGGCACGGGCCAATCCTGCGTGGACCGGGGCCGAGCCCGATTCGGCGACGAGTGCGGCACCCTACCGGCTGTACAACATCGGCAACCACGAGCCGGTGGAGCTGATGCGCTACATCGAGGTGCTGGAAGACTGCCTGGGCAAGAAGGCCGAGAAAAACCTCCTGCCCCTGCAGCCGGGCGATGTGCCGGACACCTACGCCGATGTCGAGGCCCTGCGCGAGGACGTGGGCTATGCCCCCGCGACCGCGGTGGAAGACGGTATCGCCCGGTTCGTCGAGTGGTATCGCGAGTACTACCGCGTCTGATCGTTGACCCGAGCGCGCCGTACTGGCGCGCTAGCCCCAGTACCCCTGCCGGAACCACTGGCCGCTGCGCAGGCAGCGGTACAGCCACAGCCTGCGACCCTGCCGGTCGCACGTGACCGCGTAATCGCGGCGCACATCCTGCCCGCGGTCCCACCAGCCATCCTCCAGTCGGCCCAGCCCGTGCGTATGCAGCGGGGGCGGGATCGGCCGTGGGTCCTGTAGCCACAGCGCCGTGCCGCAAATCACTTGCGCGGGTGTCGGCGGCGGAGGCGAGGCCGCCGCGTCGAGATCGTGTCGCGCGCCCTGGGCGACCTCGGGGCGAGGGATGCCACTCGCGGTCAGCCGGACGATCGCCTGCTCGCCCAGACGCGCGCTCAGACGGGCCAGCACGGCCGGCAACTGCGCGTCCGGCGGCGGGTGGCCCGGGGTCTCGGCCAGCAGGCTGGCGCCCTGCGCGGGCGGGTCGAGCAGCCGCGTGGCCCGCAGGCGCAGGCCGATGACCGGGGCGGGCAGGACCTCGCGTTCCAGCCGGGTCTGCCACAGGGGCAGCCAGTCCTCCGCACGGATACCGGGATCGCCGCGTTCCAGCGTTATTCGGGTAGGGGCCATTCGGGTAGCGGTAATCCGCGCATGCGCCTCACGGTGTTTCAGCTCCAGCGTCATCCCCTGCAGGCTGCGGTTCAGGCCGCGCAGCTGGGCCTCGGCCTGGCGCAGCAGGCGCTTGAGCGGGAAGGCCAGGGCCCCGGTCGCATGAATCTCGTGTTCCAGGCGCAGCGACAGGTCCAGCTCCGGGGGTGGGTCAAAGCGCGGCAGGGTCTCCGTGCGCCACCCCAGCAGTCGGTCCAGCAGTGTCAGCAACTCCGGGCCGTGGCGGCGCGCGAGTTCGGGGCGCGCCAGGCGCAGCAGGTCGCCGAGCTGGCGCAGGCCGATGGCCCGCAGGCCCTCCCGGGTCGCGGCGGAGAGCGGCAGGGCCTCCAGCGGGACCGGTGACAGGGTGCGGCGCAGGGCCTCGCTATCTTCGGGGACCGCGGGATTGCGCAGGGTAGCGAGCAGGCGCGCGGCGGCCGGACTGCGTGCCAGGCCGATGCGCGGGTGGAAGCCCAGTCCCTCCAGGGTGCCCCGCACCCGTTCCCGCAGGGCGGCGAGCCCGCCGAACAGGCGCCGGCTGCGGCCGACCTCCAGCAGGATGCGCCGGGCCTCCGGCTCCGGGTGCACGTGATCGGAGAACTGCAGCAGCACGCCGGCCAGCATGGCGATCTGCGCGGTCTGGGCCTGCGGGTCGTGCTCGACGAGTTCCGGGGTGTCGAGGATGGCAAGGGCATCGGCCAGCGCCATGCCCGGTCGGGCCCCGGCGCGGCGCGCGGCGCGATTAGCGGCATGCACGCATGGAGTGGCGCCGGCCTCGACTACCAGCAGGGGGCGTTCGGTCAGCTGTGAACGGTCCGGCTCGGCCCGCGCCAGGATCTCCAGCGCCAGATGTGGCAACTCGACCGCCATCCACTGTTCGTTTGCTGAGCGCGGCTCGACCTGTGGGGCAGGGTTGGACTGCGCCGGGTATTTCGGGGGCGCAATCGAGGACGGGATCAGGGCTGGTTGGCGCCATGCGCGAGCCGGGCGGGAGGCCCGCTGCGGGATGGATTGCGGACGTTCAGGCTGACCCATATCAGGGTACCGGGATATGCAGGGCCTGGCCGGAACGGGCCCAGTCGCCGATGCCCTTCAGGCAGTGCAGTTCGAGGCCGTCGGTGGCGGGCTGCCAGCGCAGGCGCTGATGGGCCGGGGAGGGCTGCTCCGCGGCGCGCGGCGGGCGGTACAGGATGGCGCAGGCCTGGCTTTCGGCCGCGGCCAGGCGCAGCCGACGCAACAACGCGGTTTCCACCGGGCCGCCCAGCCAAGCCAGCAGGACCCCGAAGGCCGGGTCGCGCAGGCATTGTTCGCCGGTCCAGAGGGTGTCGCGGTCGTGTTCGGTGCGGATCATCAGCACCCGTTCCGGCGGGATGCCGAGCGGCTGCCAGCCCGGCAGCCAGGGCGTGGCGGGCGGCGCCAGCAGTGCGATCCAGTACCCCTCGCGACCGCAGGCCGCGAGCATGGGGACCAGCAGACGGGTCTCGCCACAGCCAAAGGGGGCGCCCAGGAGTTCGATCAGCTGGCCGCGCGGCCAGCCGCCCCCGAGGGCCCGGTCCAGCGCCGGGTGACCACTCGGCCAGACCGGGGCATTCGCGGCAGGGGCGGCGCTGCGCCCGCGCCACAGCGCCGGATGATCGAGCAGGGCATCAATGGAAGGCACGGGCTTAGCCCTGCGCTTCAAGATCGCGCAGTACGCCGACCCCGATGCCTTCGATCGCCAGCTCCTGACGCTCCAGGTCAATCTCGATCGGGGCGAAGTCGGGGTTCTCCGGCAGCAGGCGCACGCGGGCACCGTCCTGCTCGAAACGCTTGACCGTCACCTCGTCCTCGATGCGAGCCACGACGATCTGGCCGGCGCGGGCCTCCGGGGTCTGGCGGATGGCCAGCAGGTCGCCATCGAGGATGCCGGCGTCGCGCATGCTCTCGCCGTGCACGCGCAGCAGGTAGTCCGGGCGGGCCCGGAACAGGCTGTCGTCGATCCGGTAGTGGCGTTCGATATGCTCGGTGGCGAGGATCGGCGAGCCGGCCGCCACGCGCCCGACCAGAGGCAGTTCGGCCGGTCGGGCCGCATGCGTACCGGCCAGGCGAATACCGCGCGCGGCCCCGCCCACCAGCTCGATCGCGCCCTTTTTCTCCAGGGCCTTCAGGTGGCATTCGGCCGCATAGGGCGAGCGGAAACCAAAGGCACGGGCGATCTCGCTGCGCGTCGGGGCCGTGCCCTGGGTGGCGACGGTCTCGGTGATGTAGTCGAGGATGGCCTGCTGGCGCGCGGTCAGGGACACGGCGATACTCCACGGGTAACTGTTCATAAATACAGTATTCCGTGGCCGGGGCCGAGGCAAGTTCGAGGACTTGTCGAGCGCATTGAGAACGGCGGATTCTTGCCCGGGGCGCCCCCTGGGAGGTCGGTTCCAGAATGATCATGCGATGATGGCCCGCACGTGGGTCCGAAGGACATAAAAGGGGTTCGATGGACTGGATTTTTCCGCTGATCCTGATTGGCGCCGGGCTGATCGTGGTCTCGGTGCTGACGTCGGCGCTGTCGTTCCGGCTGGGTGCACCGCTGTTGCTCGTGTTCCTGGGGATCGGCCTGCTCGCTGGCGAAGACGGCCTCGGGCTCGAGTTCGACGACCCCAACACGGCCTTCCTGATCGGCAGCCTCGCGCTGGCGGTGATCCTGTTCGATTCCGGTTTTGGCACCCGGCTGCGGACCCTGCGCCGCGCGGCGGGCCCGGCCATTGTGCTGGCCACGGTCGGGGTTGCCTTGACCACGCTGTTGCTGGGTGTGGCCGCCCACTGGCTGCTGGATCTGCCCTGGGGCTATGCGCTGTTGCTGGGGGCGTTGATCAGTTCCACGGATGCCGCAGCGGTGTTCTTCCTGCTGCGGGTGGGGGGCGTCAAGATCAACCGCCGCGTACGCTCCATCCTGGAAGTGGAGTCGGGCTCCAACGACCCGATGGCGATCTTCCTGACCGTGGTCTTCATTGAGTGGATCCTGTCCGGCACCACGGCCGGTGGCCTGGCCACGCTGTTCGCCACGGAATTCCTTTGGCAGATGGGGCTGGGCCTCCTGCTGGGCATGGTGGGCGGCTATCTGCTGGTGGAACTGGTCAACCGCCTGCCGCTGGAGGAGGGGCTTTATCCCATCGCGGTAATGGCCGGCGCGGTCAGCCTGTTCGCGCTAGCCGGCTGGCTGGGCGGCAGCGGCTTCCTGGCCGCCTATGTGGCGGGCATCGTGGCGGGCAACCGCAAGTTGCGGGGCGCGGCGAAGCTGCACCGACAGCAGCAGGGTCTGACCTGGCTGGCGCAGATCAGCATGTTTCTGATCCTGGGGCTGCTGGCCACACCCTCGGAATTTCCGTCGCTGGCGCTGCCGGCCCTGGCGCTGGGTCTGGTGCTGATCCTGGTGGCGCGGCCGCTGGCGGTCTGGTTGTGCCTGCTGCCCTTTCGCCAGGACTGGCGCAGCACCGCGTTCGTCTCCTGGGTCGGGTTGCGCGGGGCGGTGTCGATCCTGCTGGCGATCCTGCCGATGGTGGCCGGGGTCGAGGGCGGAGAGATGTTCTTCAACATCGTGTTCATGATGGTGCTGGTCTCGCTACTGGTGCAGGGCTGGACGATTCGCCCGGTGGCCGAGCGGCTCGGGCTGGTGGTGCCGCCGGAGATGGGCCCCGTCGAACGTGTGCAACTCGAACTCCCCGGCAGTCCCCGGCACGAGCTGGCGGTATATCGCGTGATCGAGGACAGCCCGGTGCTGCGTGGGGCACGTCTGCCACGCTGGGCACGTCCGTCGCTGGTGGTGCGCGAGGGGCGTTCGGTGCGCTATCAGCAGGCCGGGCATCTGACGCCGGGGGACTATGTCTACATCTTCGTGGTGCCGGAATACGTGCTGCTACTGGACCGCCTGTTCGCCAGCCCGCGCATCCCCGACCACGAAGACTCGGAGTTCTTCGGCGAACTGCCGCTGCATCCGGAGAAGCCGCTGGCCGATTTGTGCGAGATGTACGGGGTGTCCTGCGATGGCGTGGACGCGCAGCGGACCATCGCCGAATACCTGGCGCAGGAACTCCCGGGGGACCCGATCGTGGGCGACCGGGTGAGTTTCGGGTCCGCGGACCTGATCGTGCGCGAGGTCGACGAGGCCGGGCAGGTCACACAGGCGGGTCTGGCCTTCCTGCGCCACGGGGCCGGGGGCGACGGGCTCACCCTGCCGTGGTACGGCTGGTGGCGGGCGCTGCGCGGGCGTCATGCTCCGAAGAGCCAGGGCTAATCAAAAGCCTTGCACTGGGCAGCGCTTTTTACGGCGAGCCCTGCTCCAGTGTCTTGCGCAGGTGTTCGATCTGCTCCGGCTTGATGCCGGCGATGTCCTTGATCGGCAGGGTAAACGCGAAGCCGTTCCCCACCTCGCTCAGCGCGAGTTCTTCGTCCAGGCGTTTCAGCAGGCGTTCGGCGAGACTGGCCTCCAGGACCATCAGCAGCACGTTGCGGGCCGCGGAGTCCTTCAGATCCATGATCGGTGACCGGCGCAACTGGGCAATGCCCTGGCCCTCGAGTAGTGTCAGGCCGGCCGCGCCCTCGCGGCGGGCGGTCTCGATGGCGCGGTCGGCCCGGTTGCGCGGGACCACGGCGGCGAGCAGTACGAATTGCATGGCGTTCCTCGCGCAGGAGATCAGTGTTTCCTTAGGGTTGGGCGATGCCACCGACGAACCGCATGCCCGCCAGGGCCTGGGCATCCAGTGTGAAGGCCAGACCGTTGTACGGCTGCAGCAGGTCCAGTTCCAGGTTCAGGCGGTGGGCGATGCGCTCGGCGCGTTGCTCGTCCAGTTCCCAGATACAGATCGACTCCCGGCCCTGGTAGGTCACGCCGAGAAAGGTCATGTGGTCCGGAAAGCCGAGCCCCGCGCCGTGCATCACCGTGCCGTCCGCGCCGCCTTCCTCGGCCGCGATCGCCAGCGCCAGGTCCTCGCGATCCTGATCGACGATGGCTACCAGAAATGTTTCGGCCATTGGGTGACCCCTGGTTGTCTGATTCACTTGCCTGATTGTGTCGAGTATCTCAGCAACGCCTGCCGGGTGCCCAGACCCATGCCGCTGATCCTGGCAGCGGCTGCAGACGAAACGCAGTCCTGTTCGCCGTACCATACCCGGAATGTCGCGAGGGAAACACGGATCCATGTACGACCCCTTTGCCTGCCCGGAACGCGCGCCAGCGGCCATGAGTACGCCGCGCCCGGCGCTGGATGTCGGCTTTACCCTGGACTGGAGCAGTGCCGAGGTGCGGCATCGCGAGTGCCTGTTCCTGCCGTGGCTGATGCCGGCGCACGACGTCTGGCCGGGCGCCATCGGGTCGCAGCTGGCCGGCGTGGATGTCGGCGAGGCAGTAGACGTTCCGGGGGCACCTTTGGTCCCGGGGTGGGACCCGGCCGGGGAGGTCGAACTGCCGCCGGCGGCGTTCAATCGCCGCCTGCGCCGGCATCGGGTGGTGGAACCCCGGGCCGGGCGTTTCTATCCGCGTGCGTTCATCGCCGGACATGCCGGCATCGAGGCCGGCGACCGCGAGCTGTTCCGCATCGGCAAGCTGGAAGACGCGCGGCTCGTCGCGGACCTGAACCATCCGCTGGCGGGCATGGACGACCTGCAGCTGCGCGCTCGGGTAATGGCGTTTCACGAGCAGGGACGCGAAGACGATCGGGCGGTGGCTGTTACCCGGATGCTGACGGCGCGCGGCCCGGGGATGCAGGCGCGGTGGCACGGGCGGCCGACGGACTTCTGGTCTGGGGAGGCCTGTGAGCGCGAGGATCCCGCGCCCGATCGCGAGTTCTACGCCGGGCCACGCATGGTGCATCACCTGGATGCCACGGCCCGTGCCCGGATCGCGGCGCTGTACGCCACGCTGATCCCGCAGGGTGCACGGGTGCTGGACCTGATGAGCAGTTGGGCATCGCATCTGGATCGCCTGCAGTCTCCCGAGGCGGTTGTCGGGCTGGGCATGAACCACGAGGAGCTGGCCGCCAACGAGGCCCTGGATCAGGCTCTGGTGCACGATCTGAATCGACAGCCGACGATTCCTCTGCCGCCCGCGAGTTTCGACGCGGTCGTGTGTACCGCCTCGGTGGAGTATCTGACGCGCCCACAGGCAGTATTCGCCTCGGTGCGCGAGTTGTTGCGCCCGGGTGGGGTGTTGGCGGTGGCGTTCTCCGATCGCTGCTTCCCGACCAAGGCGATCGCGGTCTGGGAGCAGTTGTACGACTTCGAGCGCATGGGGCTGGTGCTCGATTTGTTCCTGCGCGCAGGGTTCGACGACCTTTCCACGCTCTCGCTGCGCGGCCTGCCGCGCCCGCCGGACGACCCTTATGCCGGGCGCCTGGATTATGCCGACCCGGTGTTCGCGGTCTGGGGCCGGTGTCCGTGAGCAACCCCATCCGCATCATCGGCGTCGACTGTGCCACCCAGCCGCGCAAGACCGGGCTGGCCTGTGCCCGCTGGTCCGGCGACGACTTGCGCCTGGAGGAAGCCCGCCGCGCGCACCCGAGCGAGCCGGCGGCCGCGATCGTGGCCGGCTGGATGGATACGCCGGGACCCGTTCTGCTGTGCCTGGATGCCCCGCTCGGCTGGCCCAGCGCCCTGGCGCGGGAACTGTCGGGGCACCAGGCCGGTGCGGGCATTACGGCGGACGCGGATGCGATGTTCCACCGCCATACCGACCGGGTGATTTGGGAGCGCCTCGGCAAGCGCCCGCTGGAGGTGGGGGCGAACTTCATCGCGCGCACTGCGCTGGCGGCGGTCAATCTGCTGCAAGCGCTGCGCGACCAGAGCGGACGGGCGCTTCCGCTGCCCCGGGTTGCTGGGCCGGTTGCCGATTCAGCTGCGATCGAGGTGTATCCGGCCGCCCTGCGCAGGGTCCGTGGCTGGGATACCCGTGTCGATGTCCGGGCCCGGCTGCCCGAGGCCTTCGAGGGGCCCGTGCCAGACCTGAGTGTCGCCACCGACGATACGCTGGATGCGGTGCTGTGCGTGCTGGCCGGGGTCGATTTCCTGGCCGGACACGCAGTCGCGCCGACCGCGGATGAGGCGGTGCTGGCTGACCGCGAGGGCTGGATCTGGTCGGCCGATCCGGACCCGTTTCGCAGGGAGGGAGATCGGCCCCCACGAACGACGTCTTAATCGGTAAACTGCGCGATGATTCGCAATGCCCGTGTCGCGGGCCGAACACAATGGGGAGCGCATGGCCGCAAGCAAGGCCAAATCCGGGGGCAAGGGCAGGAAGACGGCAGAGCCGGCTGCGGCACCCAGCCTGAGCGGGCAGTTGCTGCGCGGGCTGCGCGAGGGTGCGCTGCTGATCTTCGGCATGCTGGCGCTTTATCTGCTGGTCGCCCTGGTGAGCTATCACCCGGGCGATGCGGCCTGGTCCACCACCGGCGATGGCGAGAGCCTGCGCAACCTCGGCGGCACCACCGGCGCCTGGTTTGCGGACATCGCGTTTCACCTGCTGGGCTATCTGGCCTACCTGATTCCGCTGGCGGTCGGCGGCATTGGCTGGTGGCTGTTCCGGCATCGCCGCGAGGCGCGGATCGCCAGCCCGATGGAACTGACGGTGCGCGGGGTCGCGCTGATCGTGGCGTTGATCTCGGGCGCGGCGCTGGCCGCGCTGCACCTGCTCCCGGGCGGGATGCCGGTGCACGCGGGTGGCATCCTCGGAGACTTGTTTGCCGGCTGGGCCGTGGCCGGGCTGAGCCTGGTCGGGGCGACGCTGGTGCTGCTGGCGCTGTTCCTGGCCGGGGTGACGCTGTTCACGGGCCTGTCCTGGTTCCTGCTGATGGACCGGCTGGGTCAGTTGACCATCCGTGGCTTCGAGCGGCTTCGCGCTCAGCTGGATTCGGCCCGGGATCGTCGCATCGGCGCGCGCGAACGCGCCGAGCGCGAGACGCGGGTGGAAAAGGAGCGCAAGCGCACCGAGAAGCGCGCCCCCTCGCGCGTGGAGCCGCGCATCGAGGCGCCCGCGCCGAGCCCCCGCGTACAGAAAGAAAAGCAGGTCCCGCTGTTCACCGAGGGGTCCGGGGCCGATCCGCGTCCGCCGCTGTCCCTGCTGGACGAGGCGCCACCCCCGCCGGATGGCTTCTCGGAGGAGTCGCTGCAGGCACTCTCGCGCCTGGTCGAGCTGAAGCTGAAGGACTTTGGCGTGGAGGTCGAGGTGGTCGCGGTGCAGCCGGGCCCGGTGATCACGCGCTTCGAGCTGCAGCCGGCCGCCGGGGTCAAGGCCTCGCGCATCTCGGGGCTGTCCACCGATCTGGCGCGCTCGCTGTCGGTGATGGCGGTGCGCATCGTCGAGGTGATCCCGGGCAAGTCCACCGTGGGCCTGGAGATCCCCAACGAGAACCGCGAGATCGTGGCGCTCTCCGAGATCCTGCGCTCGGAACTGTTCGACACGAACAAGTCGCCGCTGACCATGGCGCTCGGCAAGGACATCGGTGGCGGCCCGGTGATGGCGGATCTGGCGAAGATGCCGCATTTGCTGGTGGCCGGGACGACCGGCTCCGGGAAATCGGTCGGCGTGAACGCGATGCTGCTGTCGCTGTTGTACAAGTCCACGCCGGACGACGTACGCCTGATCCTGATCGACCCGAAGATGCTGGAGCTGTCGGTGTACGACGGCATCCCGCACCTTCTGTGCGAGGTCGTGACCGACATGAAGGATGCCTCCAACGCCCTGCGCTGGGCGGTGGCGGAGATGGAGCGGCGCTACAAGCTGATGTCGGCGATGGGCGTGCGCAACATCGGCGGCTTCAACAAGAAGGTGCGCGATGCCGAGGCCGCCGGCGAGCCGTTGAAGGACCCACTGTTCAAGCCGGAGGAGGCGCTGACCGAGACCGAGGCGCCGGAGCTGGAGCCGTTGCCGTTCATCGTGATCGTGGTCGACGAGTTCGCCGACATGATGATGGTGGTGGGCAAGAAGGTGGAGGAGCTGATCGCACGCCTGGCGCAGAAGGCGCGCGCCGCCGGTATCCACCTGATCCTGGCCACCCAGCGCCCGTCGGTGGACGTGATCACCGGCCTGATCAAGGCGAACATCCCCAGCCGTATCGCCTTCCAGGTCTCCTCGCGCGTGGACTCGCGCACCATCCTCGACCAGATGGGGGCCGAGCACCTGCTGGGCCACGGCGACATGCTCTACCTGCCGCCGGGCAAGGCGATGCCGGAGCGCGTACATGGTGCCTTCGTCGGCGACAACGAGGTCCATCAGGTGGTGGAGTACCTGAAATCTACCGGCGAGCCGAACTACAACGAGGCGATCCTCGACGAGCCGGAGGCCGGGGCCGCCGCGATCCCGGGGCTGGAGGCACCGGGCGATGGCGAGGCGGAGACCGACCCGCTTTACGACCAGGCCGTGCAGATCGTGATCGAGACGCGCAAGGCCTCGATCTCGTTCATCCAGCGCCGCCTGAAGATCGGCTACAACCGTGCCGCGCGCATGGTCGAGGACATGGAGGCCGCCGGGCTGGTCAGCCCGGTGCAGTCCAATGGCAATCGCGAGGTCCTGGTCCCGGGACCGAACGACTAGGGAAACACTGATCAATGTACACGCTCGCGCTCGAGTCGCTTTTGCGTGCGAACAAGGCGCGGTGACTGCCGTGCAGTCATTCTGCACAAGGGAGCCGCAACGCCGTGCGCGCGCAAAAGCGGCCGAGCCCCTTCGGGGTTGGCACCCCAGGTTCCCCGATCCTGCGTTGCGCCGCTTGCAGGTAGAACCACTACCCGCTGCGCGACGCGCCTTGTCTCGGAAAACCTGGGGTGCCAACGCGAGTGTGTACATTAATCAGTGTTTCCCTAACGCTCGGCCGGGTCCATGTACCGGATCCTGTGATCCGGCTCGACCTTTCTGTTGTGGTATTCACGCCCGGTTAAGCGACCGGGCGCAGGATCATCGTAAACACCCAACCGGAGTCCGCATGATCGTTCGTCTTGTCCCCCGTCTGTTGCTCGCCCTGGCCGCGACGACGATGTTCCTGTTCGCCGGGCCGCTGGCGGCCGAGCGCGGCCCGGCGCCGGATGCGCGCGCGGCGCTGGACCGTTTTGTCGAGGGACTGGAGACCTTTACCGCCGAGTTCACGCAGACGGTACGCGACGAGACGGGCTATGTGCTGCAGGAGTCCGACGGCTCGATGCAGCTGGGCATGCCGAATCGACTGCGCTGGGAGGTGACCGAGCCCTTCCCGCAGACGATCGTGTCCGATGGCGAGGACCTGTGGACCTATGACCCGGACCTGGCGCAGGCGACCGTGCGCCCGCTGGGGGATGCCTTCGATGCGACACCGATCGCGGCGATCACCCAGCCCGAGCGGCTGGACGAACACTTCCGCATGGATGTGCTGCCGGTACGGGATGCCTCGGCCCTGCGCCTGCTACTGATCCCGCGCAACGAACAGGCGGACTTTACGCATCTCGAGCTGGACCTGACGCCGGATGGTGACCTGACCCGCATGGCCTTTCGCGACATCTTTGGTCAGGAGACCGAGATTCACTTCGAGCGAAGCGAGCGCAATGCGCCGGTCGACGAGTCCGTGTTCACCTTTGATCCGCCATCCGGGGTGGATATCTATCGGCCGTAACGCACCATTCGCCGTGCCGTGGGAACCCTTGATGGGATTCGCCTGGCTCATCCCATCCTACGGCGCGGGGGTGGGGCAGGAGTAGGGTGCGGTTGAGCACCGCGAAACGCACCGTTCGCTGCGTCGTGAAACCCCCTGATGGGATTCGCTTGGCTCATCCCATCCTACGGCGCTGTGGGAGCGGCCTTGGCCGCGAACTTCAGGAGCGGGGCGTGCCCAGTGACTGTTCGATGCGGTCGGCGATGGCGGTGATGCGGGCCGGGCCGGTCTGCTCGGCACGTTTGAGCTGCTCCTGACAGTCGAGCATCTCGTGAGCGAGGTTCAGCGCCACCATCACGGCAATGCGCTCGGCGCCGACCACGCGGCCGGTGTCGCGCAGTTCGCGCATGCGCTCGTCGACCAGGGAGGCGGAGGCAAACAGGTCGGCGCGTTCCTCGGGCGGGCAGGCGATCTGGTATTCCTTGCCCAGGATCGAGACGCGTACGGGTTCGGACTGGCTCATTCGCTGTGCTCCATCGACCGCAGGCGGGCGATCATCGTCTCGACCCGGTGGCGGGCCTGTTCGTTGCGTTCCTTGAAGGCCGCGCGCTCGCTTTTGAGCTGACGAATCTGCTCGTGCAGCAGATTGTTCTCCTCGCGCAGGGCGGCATGTTCATCGAGCAGCCGCGTAATGGCGGTCTCGAGGCGCTCGACGGGATCGTGGCTGGAATCCTCGGACGACATGGCGACAGGCCCCGGTTCGGTGAAGGCGACCGCGCACGGCGCGCGACGCAGTCCATGGAGTCTAGGAGGCCCCCCCGCAAATCGTCAACTTGTGTGACCTTTTTGCGGGAGCGCCTTCACTATTGCCATCCGCGACTGCCGGCGGCGACAGGGCCAAACGCGCGCGGACACGGCGCTTTGTTGCGACTCCTATGGCGGGCTGGTCACAATAGGCGGCATATCATTTCTCAGGAACTGCCGCGCCCATGACCCAGCCCCCCGAACCCGACCCGCAGGCCACCGTGATCGAGGGCACCGCCCACAACGGCAAGCCCTGCCGCATCGTGGACAATACCGGGGCGATCCCGCGCGCGGATCTGGAGCAGCTGCTGGCGGACCTGATCGCGGAGAAGCGCTTTGGTCTGAATGCGCTGTCGGCCACCGGGTCCAGCGCGATCAAGCTGGGCGAGCCGCAGTTCACCCATCTGCAGGTCGGTGACGACCTCTACCGCTTCCTGCTGTTTCCGTACGAAGCCCGTCTGGAGTCCTTCTGATGGCTGCTCCGACCGGCGAATCGACCAAGGCGCGCGGCGGCCTTGAATCCGACCCGACCGCGCTGGCCGAGCAGCTCGCGCATGGCCTGCGCCGCATGGGCTTCGCGCAAACGCCGGCCTCCGCCCACGGGCTGTTCACCGGCTGTGTGGTCGCGGACCCCGGCGCGGATGTCGAGGCGCTGGAACAAAGCCTGGGCGAGGCGCTGCCGCTGACCGATGCCGCGCCGGACGACTTCCGCGCGACGGTGGAGGCGATCCGCCGGGCACTGCTGGCGCAGCTGTACGACGTCGAGCTCGGCTTCGGGCCCCTGCTGCCGGAGGACGAGCCGATCGAGGCGCGTGCCCAGGCCCTGTCCGAGTGGGTCGACGGCTTTATCTCGGGTTTCGGGCAGATGCCCCGGCTACAGCAGATGAAGCCCTCGGCCGAGGCCAGCGAAATCCTGCGCGACTTTGCCGAGATTGCGCGCATCGAACTGGAGCCGGAGGACGACGAAGACAACGCCGCCGCCTTCGAGGAACTCAACGAATATGTGCGCGTCGGTGTATTGCTGATCGCCGACGAGCTCGCCCCGGACGACCCGAAACGGATCCCGATGCAATGAATGCCCCCACGCGCCCCCCGCTGCCCGGCAAGACCCCGACCATCACCCTGGCCGAGTTCGCCCGGCGGCGTCAGCGCCTGATGCGCGGCGTGGGTGGCGACTCGATCATCGTGGTGCCCGCGGCGCACGAGCAGGTGCGCAATCGCGATGTCGACTACCCGTTTCGACAGAACAGCGACTTCCTCTATCTTACGGGCTTCCCGGAGCCGGATGCGGTCGCCGTGTGCGTCCCCGGACGCGAGGCCGGGGAGTACATCCTGTTCTGCCGCGACCGCGACCCCACGCAGGAGACCTGGCAGGGGCGGCGCGCCGGACCGGACGGGGCGATGGAACACTACGGCGCGGAGTGCGCGTTCCCGATCGAGGACATCGACGAGATCCTGCCGGGCCTGATGGAGAATCGGCGCGTGCTGTGTGCCCCGTTCGGGCGTGACGAGGCGCTGGACCAGCGGCTGTTCGGCTGGGTCAATCGGGTCCGCGCGAAGGCGCGCAACGGCGTACGGGCCCCGCATGAATACGTCGCGGTCGAGCACTACGTGCACGAGCAGCGCCTGTTCAAGAAGGCCCCGGAGCTGCGCATGATGCGCCACGCGGCCGCGATCTCCTGCCAGGCCCATATCCGCGCGATGCAGGCGGCCCGCCCGGGCGTGACCGAGTTCATGGTCGAGGCCGAACTGCTGCACGAATTCCACCGCCATGGCACCGAACCGGCGTATCCCTCCATCGTCGGCGGTGGCGAGAACGGCTGCATCCTGCACTACATCGAGAACCGCGATGTCCTGAACGACGGCGACCTGCTGCTGATCGACGCCGGCTGCGAGGTGCATGGCTACGCCTCCGATATCACCCGCACCTTCCCGGTCTCCGGGCGCTTCAGCGACACCCAGCGCGAGGTCTACGAGTGCGTACTGGCCGCCCAGCACGCGGCCATCGATCAGACCCGCCCTGGCAACCACTGGAACGACCCGCACGACGCCGCCGTGCGCGAACTGACCCGCGGGCTCAAGGACCTCGGTGTGCTCAAGGGCCGGCTCGACAAGCTGCTCAAGGACCATGCCTACCGGCCTTTCTATATGCACCGCACTGGCCACTGGCTGGGGCTGGATGTGCA
The DNA here is from genome assembly GCF_000377225.1 of Thioalkalivibrio sp. ALJ4. Taxonomy (NCBI): domain Bacteria; kingdom Pseudomonadati; phylum Pseudomonadota; class Gammaproteobacteria; order Chromatiales; family Ectothiorhodospiraceae; genus Thioalkalivibrio; species Thioalkalivibrio sp. ALJ4. The sequence goes on from NZ_KB897917.1 coordinate 1,268,329, forward strand.
CGACGTCGGCGACTACCGCGTCGGCGACGCCTGGCGCCTGCTCGAGCCGGGCATGGTGACCACCGTGGAGCCGGGCCTCTATTTCGGCCCGTACTCCGAGGCCCCGAAGGCCCTGCGCGGCATCGGCATCCGCATCGAGGACGACGTCGCCGTCACCCGCGACGGACACGAAGTCCTCACCGCCGCCTGCCCCAAGACCCCCGCCGACATCGAAGCCTGCATGGCCGGCGACCTCCCGGGCTGGACCTGACCATGCGCACCCGTCCAAATCCGGCCAACCCAAAATTCGTAGGGTGCGTGGAGCCCCGCGAAACGCACCGATCGCCGGGGTGTGCCCTCGCCCCTGATGCGATTCGCTACGCTCATCCGCATCCTACGAAGGTTCGTGGCCCCAGGTACCGTCATCGCGAGGTGCGCAGCGCCGCGGCGATCACCTTCCGCAGCGACCGGACCTCGCCGCTGCGCCAGCGTCCGGAGATTGCCACGGCCCCTTCGGGTCCTCGCTCCCGCCAAAGCCTGGCCCACGCAAAAACCGTAGGGTGCGTTGAGCTTTGCGAAACGCACCGATCGCTGGGATGTGGCCACACCTTTGATGCGATTCGCTGCGCTCATCCGCATCCTACGACGGCGCTGTGGGACCGGGCCTTGTGGGAGCCGGCTTGCCCGCGAACGGCCGCCCACGAAGGCTTTCCGGTCTGACATGAGCACCCAAACCCCCGACATCGCCATCATCGGCGGCGGCCCGGTCGGCAGCCTGGCGGCCGCGACCCTCTCCCGGGCCGGCTATTCCGTGGCCCTGTTCGAGCGGGGCGCCGCGCCGAAGCCGGACACCACCCGCCCCGACACCCGCGGCTACGCCCTGGCCGCTGGCTCCGTCCAGCTCCTGGACGACCTCGGCTACTGGTCCTCCGTGGCCGACCAGGCCACCCCCATCCGATCCATCGTGGTCAGCCGTCGCGGCGGGCTGGGGCGGGTGCACCTGAACGCGCGCGACCATGGCCGCGCCGCGCTCGGGCAGGTCGTTCCGGCCGCCGCCCTGGACCCGATGTTGAACGAGGCCTGCCGCGCGGCCGGTGTGGACCTGCATTACGACTCGACCCTGGCCGGCCTCGATCCGGCCGAAGGGGATCGACGCACTCTGCATATTGAGGGGGCGAAGGACGAGGCGACCTGGTCCGCCCGTCTGATCCTCGCGGCGGACGGCGTGAGCTCCCCGACCCGCAAGGCCCTAGGGTTGCCGGTGCAGCGGCTGCGCTACGACGCCGATGCTTTGGTGTTCGACGTGCGTCCGGACCGCCCGCACAACGGCCAGGCCTTCGAGCGCTTCACCGACGAGGGGCCACTGGCCCTGCTGCCGCAGGCCGATGGCCGCATGAATGTCGTCTGGGTGGCGCCGCCGCAGACTTGTGAACAGCGCCTGGAGCAGGGCGAGGCGGAACGCCTGCGCGAGTTGCAGGCCCGCTTTGGCTGGACACTCGGGCGCCTGCGTCCGGCGGGGCCGGTCGTGCGTTTCCCGCTGGAGCGCGTCCACGCCCCGGACCCGGTCGCCGAGCGTGCGCTGCTGCTCGGCAATGCCGCGCACTCCGTGCATCCAGTCGCCGGGCAGGGGCTCAACCTGTCGCTGCGCGACGTGGCGGGCCTGCTTGGTGCGCTGCGCACGGGCCGGCAAGTCGATGGCACGCCCGCGTTTGCCGCTGACCCGGGTGCGGCGGCGGTGCTGGAGGCCTATGCAAAGGATCGGCGACAGGATGTGGGCAGCGTGGTCGCGGCCACCGATTTCCTCGCCCGGGGCCTGCTGCACGCCGCCGGGCTGCGCGGCCACGGGCTGGGGGCCGGCATGATGGCGGTCGATCGCCTGCGCCCGGCGCGCGATGCGCTGGCCCGCTCCGCAATGGGGCTGGGTCCGCTGCCGCGCCATACGCTCGCCCATCTACCCGCAGCCGGGCAGGGCACGCCATGACGAAAGGCACCCTCGAAACGCTGGACGTCTTGGTCGTGGGCGCGGGCGCCGTCGGCGGGGCGATCGCCCTGGGCGCCGCGCGGCAGGGCCTGCGGGTTGGCGTGCTGGAACGCAACGCCGCGCCCCAGTTCGATCCGGAGACGACACCGGTCACGCGGGTTGCCACGCTCAACTCCGCCTCCATGGCCTTTCTCGACGAGCTGGGCGTGCGCAAGGCGCTGGAGCAGCGCCGCGCCCATGCGTTCTCCGGCATGTACGTCTGGGATGCGAACGGCCCCGGCCATATCCGCTTCGATGCGGACGCGCTGGGTGTCCCGGCGCTTGGCTGGACGGTCGAGCTCGCCGCGCTCGAAGCTGTCCTCTGGAGCCAGTGCGAGGCCGCGGGCGTTGTCCTCTACCCGCAGACCGAATGGAAAGTCCTCGATCGCCGCCCGGATCGGGTTGATGTGTACGGCGACCACCGACACCCGATCGCCTCGGCCCGCCTGCTGGTCGCGGCCGACGGGGCGCGCTCGCGTGTCCGCGACTACGTCGGTATCCCGTTTACCGGACACGACTACGACGCGCGCGGCGTTGTCGCCACCATTACCACCGAGCACCCGCACCAGGACACCGCCTGGCAGCGCTTCGTCGAGGACCGGATCATCGCGCTCCTGCCGCTGGCGGACGGGCGCTGTTCCATCGTCTGGTCACAGCCGGAATGGCCCGCCGCCGAAGACACCCTGGCCCTGGACGACGCTGCCTTTTGTGCGGCGCTGGAGCAGGAGACCGATGGCTGCCTGGGCGCGATTACCGCCACGGCCCCGCGCGTCAGCCTCCCGCTCACCGCGCGCCACGCCAAGACCTACCATGCGGACCGCGTGGCTCTGGCCGGAGACGCCGCCCACACCATCCACCCGCTGGCCGGGCAGGGCCTGAACCTGGGCCTGGCCGACGCCCGAACACTGGTCGACGGGCTGCGCGGCCCCGCCCGCCACGACCCGGGCGCCGAGACCGTCCTGCGCGCCTACACCCGCGCCCGCCGCCCGGAAAGCGCCTTCATGCAACGCGCCATGGACGGCTTCAAGCTCCTGTTCGGCACCCAGGCCGCCGGGCTCCCCGAGCTGCGCGGCCTCGGCCTGCGCCTCGTCGACCAGGCCGATCCCATCAAGCGCCGCCTCGCCCGCCGCGCCTTCGGCCTCGATTAGCGCAATCGCTGCCACACCCCCTGTAGGAGGCCAGCCCTCTGGCCGATCGGGCATTGGTCGATTCCCAATCGGCCAGAGGGCTGGCCTCCTTGTGTGTCGTTGCAGATGGGTCGCTACCACCTGTGGCGCTGTACTCGGGGCAACCCGTTGGCCTCCTGAGGCTTTGAGCCTGATCCGTAGATCGGTACCCGAGTCCTTTTTCATCTCGAAGTTTGAACGGTATCCAAGCCCCCCGTCAGGGACGGGTGAGGCTGTACGGACAAGGCGAGAGGACGAGATGGCTCACATTGGCATTGATGTCAGCAAGAACAAGCTCGACTGCATGTGAGTGCGGGACTTGGGGGCGGGCAAGATCAAGCCCAAGGTGTTCCCGAACCGCCGGGACCAGTACCCGGAGCTGCTCCACTGGCTCGAGCGCAACACGGGGGAGTCGCCCCAGGCACTGCACGTGTATCTGGAGGCCACCAGTCCCTATCACGAACCCCTGGCGTACTGGCTGCATGAGCAAGGCGTTCGGGTC
>NZ_KB897918.1:0-105711 GCF_000377225.1 Thioalkalivibrio sp. ALJ4
TCACCGGTGTCGAGATGTTCCGCAAGCTGCTGGACCAGGGCGAAGCGGGCGACAACGTGGGCATTCTGCTGCGTGGTACCAAGCGCGACGAAGTGCAGCGTGGTCAGGTGCTGTGCAAGCCGGGTTCGATCAACCCGCACACGCATTTCGAGGCCGAGGTGTACATCCTGGGCAAGGACGAGGGCGGTCGTCACACCCCGTTCTTCAATGGTTATCGCCCGCAGTTCTACTTCCGCACGACCGACGTGACGGGTTCGGTGGAGCTGCCGGAAGGCACCGAGATGGTGATGCCGGGTGACAACGTGAAGATGACCGTGTCGCTGATCAGCCCGATCGCGATGGAAGATGGTCTGCGCTTTGCGATTCGCGAAGGCGGCCGCACCGTCGGCGCCGGCGTCGTATCCAAGATTATTGAGTGAGTGAGATGGCAAACCAGCGTATCCGAATTCGCCTGAAGGCCTTTGACCATCGACTGATCGACCGCTCGGCGGCCGAGATCGTCGAAACCGCGAAGCGCACGGGCGCCCGCGTGAAGGGGCCCATCCCGCTCCCGACCAAGCGTGAGTCGTACACGGTCCTGATCTCGCCGCACGTCAACAAGGACGCGCGAGACCAGTACGAGCTGCGTACGCACAAGCGTTTGATGGACATCCTCGATCCGACCGACAAGACCGTGGATGCCCTGATGAAGCTGGACCTCGCCGCGGGCGTGAATGTTCAGATTCGACTTAACTAACTCGTAACTTTCTGCCATACTATTGGGCTTTCCGTGGCCCGGCGGGATTGTTCGCCGGGCCACGGCTTTAGGGCGCTTGCCAGCGCCGTTCGATACGGAAGGGGTTTTGCAATGGCCATTGGACTCATCGGTCGCAAACTAGGCATGAGCCGCGTCTTCACTGACGACGGCGTCTCCGTGCCGGTGACTGTGCTGCAGGTGGACAACAATCGCGTGGTCCAGATCAAGCGCAGTGAAGGCGACGGCTACAACGCGGTCCAGGTGACGGCCGGCGCACGCAAGGCGTCCCGGGTCAGCAAGCCCGAAGCGGGGCACTATGCTGCGGCCTCGGTCGAGCCTGGGCGCGGTCTCTGGGAATTCCGTGTTGAGGCGGATGAGCTCGAGGGCCTGGCCCCGGGTGACGCCATCACGGTTGATCGCTTCGAGGAAGGTCAGGTCGTTGACGTGACCTCTCAGAGCAAGGGCAAGGGTTTCCAGGGTGCGGTCAAGCGTCATAACTTCCGCACGCAAGACGCGACCCACGGTAACTCGCTGGCGCACCGCGCCCCGGGTTCGATCGGGCAGAACCAGAGCCCGGGTCGTGTGTTCAAGGGCAAGAAGATGGCGGGCCATATGGGCGCCGAGCGCAAGACGATCCAGAACCTGAAGGTTGTTCGGGTGGATGCGGATCGCAGCCTCGTGCTGATCCAGGGCGCGGTGCCGGGTGCGCCCAGCACTGACGTGATGATTCGTCCGGCCGTCAAGGCGAAGGGTTGAAGACAATGCAAGTAACGACAGCCGATACCGGTGCCAGCGTAGAGTTGTCGCCCGTGTGCTTCGAGCGCGACTTTAACGAGTCGCTGGTGCACCAGAGCGTGGTCGCGTTCCTCGCGGGGCAGCGCCAGGGCACCCGTGCGCAGAAGACGCGCTCCGACGTGAGCGGCGGTGGTGCGAAGCCGTTTCGCCAGAAAGGCACGGGCCGCGCCCGTGCCGGTACGATCCGCAGCCCGCTGTGGACCGGTGGTGGCAAAGTCTTTGCGGCGCGCACCCGGGACTTCTCGCAGAAGCTGAACAAGAAGATGTATCGCGCCGCGATGGCGTCGATCCTCTCCGAGCTGGTCCGTCAAGAACGGCTGAAGGTGGTGGCCGACTTCGCCGTGGCATCGGGCAAGACCCGCGACGGCGTTGCGAAGCTCAAGGAGCTGGGTCTCGCGAAGGGGCTGGTCGTGCTGGCCGAGGCGGATGACATGACCGCTCGTGCGCTGGGTAACGTGCCGCATATCGACATCGTCGACGTTGCCGGCATCAATCCGGCCAATCTGGTCGGCGCGGAGACGGTCGTGATGACCGAAGCGGCGATCCGCAAGGTTGAGGAGTGGCTGGCATGAATGCGCGTCTGATGCAGGTAATTCAGGGCCCGGTGGTTTCCGAGAAATCCACCATGGCCGGCGAGGTCGGTCAGTACGTGTTCCGCGTGCTGCCCGACGCGAGCAAAGAAGAAATCAAGGCGGCGGTCGAGCATCTGTTCCAGGTGCGGGTCGAGAATGTCCGCACCCTGAACCAGCAGGGCAAGAAGAAGCGCTTTGGGCGCCTTTTTGGGCGCCGCAATCACTGGAAGAAGGCTTATGTCGCGCTGGCCGAAGGCGAGAGCATCGACATGGGTGAAGGAGACCAGGTCTAGTCATGGCGATTATCAAGACGAATCCGACTTCGGCCGGTCGTCGTCACGCGGTGCAGATCCGTGGCGACAACCTGTACAAGGGTGCGCCGCATGCCGCGCTGGTCGAGAAGAAGACCCGTAGCGGCGGTCGCAACAACACGGGCCGTATTACTACGCGGCACGTGGGTGGCGGTCACAAGCAGCGCTACCGTGTGGTCGACTTCAAGCGCAACAAGGACAACGTGCCGGCGCGGGTCGAGCGGCTGGAGTATGATCCGAACCGCAGCGCCCACCTGGCCCTGCTGCTGTACGCCGACGGCGAGCGTCGCTACATCATCGCGCCGAAGGGTCTGAACCAGGGTGATCAGGTCGCGAGTGGTAACCAGGCCCCGATTCGTCCGGGCAACGCCATGCCGCTACGCTCGATCCCGGTCGGTACCACCGTGCATTGTGTCGAGCTCAAGCCTGGCAAGGGTGCCCAGATGGTTCGCTCCGCCGGTACGTCCGCGCAGGTCGTGGCCCGCGAAGGACAGCACGCCACCCTGCGTCTAGGTTCGGGCGAGATGCGCCGCGTCCTGTCCGAGTGCCGCGCCGTGGTGGGCGAAGTTGGCCACTCCGAGCACAGCCTGAAGAAATACGGCAAGGCCGGCGCCAAGCGCTGGAAGGGTGTCCGCCCGACCGTGCGTGGTACCGCCATGAACCCGGTCGATCACCCGCATGGTGGTGGCGAAGGCCGCAACTTTGGCCGTCATCCGGTGACCCCGTGGGGTCGTCCGACCAAGGGTTACAAGACCCGCAATAACAAGCGTACCGACGGCATGATTGTTCGTCGGCGTAAGAAGTAACGGAGTCCCAGCATGCCGCGTTCACTGAAGAAAGGCCCGTTCGTCGACCACCACCTGCGCAAGAAGGTGGAAGATGCGGTCGAGAAGAACGATCGTCGACCGATCAAGACCTGGTCCCGGCGTTCGATGATCATCCCGCAGATGGTCGGGTTGACCATCGCCGTCCACAACGGCCGGCAGCACGTGCCTGTCCTCGTCAACGAGAACATGGTGGGCCACAAGCTGGGCGAATTTGCCTTGACGCGGACCTTCAAGGGTCATATCGCGAACAAGAAGTCGCGCTGAGGACGAACGATGGAAACGATTGCAAAACTGCGTTTCGCGCGGATCTCCCCGCAAAAGGCTCGCCTGGTCGCCGACCAGGTGCGTGGCCTGCGGGTGGAAGAGGCGCTCAACGAACTCACGTTCAGCGCGAAGAAGCCGGCCGCCATTGTGAAAAAGGTGCTGGAGTCCGCCATCGCGAACGCGGAGAACAACGACGGTGCCGACATCGACGAGCTGCGCATCTCGCGCATCCAGGTCGACGAAGGGCCGGTGCTCAAGCGGATGCACGCGCGTGCCAAAGGCCGCGGTAACCGCATCCTGAAGCGCACCAGCCATATCGTCATCGGCGTTAGCGAGAAGGGAGCCTAAGCATGGGTCAGAAAGTACATCCGACCGGCATCCGCCTGGGCATCTCTCGCCCGTGGTCGGCCACTTGGTACGCCGACGGCCGCGAGTTTGGCGAGACGCTGAACAACGACATCAAGTTGCGCGAGTTTCTGCAGAAGAAACTGGCCCACGCGTCGGTGAGCCGCATCAGCATCTCCCGCCCGGCGAAGGCCGCGCATATCACGATCCAGACCGCGCGTCCGGGCATCGTGATCGGCAAGAAGGGCGAAGACATCGAGAAGCTGCGCCAGGACGTGGCCCGCGAGACGGGTCTCGAGAAAGGCACGGTCAAGATCAATATTGAAGAGGTGCGCAAGCCCGAGATCGAGGCCCAGCTGGTGGCCGAAGGGATCGCGCAGCAGCTGGAGCGCCGCATCATGTTCCGCCGCGCGATGAAGCGCGCCGTCGGCAACGCGATGCGCCTCGGCGCCCAGGGCATCAAGGTGCACGTGTCCGGTCGCCTGAACGGCGCCGAGATCGCGCGCTCCGAGTGGTACCGCGAAGGCCGCGTGCCGCTGCATACCCTGCGTGCTGATATTGACTACGGGTTTGCCGAAGCGCGGACCACCTACGGGATCATTGGCGTGAAGGTGTGGATCTTCAAGGGCGAGGTCTTTGGCCTGGAGCCGACCGAAGGGACCCGTGCCGCCGCCAACGCGAGCTAGGACTGAAAGATCATGCTGCAGCCAAAAAGAACCAAGTTCCGCAAGCAGTTCAAGGGCCGTAACCGGGGCATGGCCTCGACCGGCGCCAAGGTCAGCTTCGGCGAGTACGGCCTGCAGGCCGTCGAGCGGGGCCGGATTACGGCTCGCCAGATCGAGGCCGCGCGTCGCGCGATGGTCCGCCACATCAAGCGTGGCGGGAAGATCTGGATTCGGGTGTTCCCGGATGTGCCGGTGACCAAGAAGCCGCTTGAAGTCCGTATGGGTAAGGGTAAGGGCGGCGTCGAGTACTGGGTTTGCAAGGTGCAGCCTGGTCGCATGCTCTACGAAATGGAAGGTGTGCACGAGGACGTCGCGCGTGAGGCGATGCGTCTGGCGGCAGCCAAATTGCCGGTGAAGACGGTGTTTACCCGTCGGCAGGTGATGTGATGAAAGCGAGCGAACTGAGAAAGAAATCCGACGACGAGCTCAGCACTGAGCTCGAGGCGCTCTACAAGGAGCAATTCGGGCTGCGTATGCAGAAGGCCGTCGGCCAGCTGGCGCGCCCCGACCGGGTGGGCAAGGTCCGGCGCGAGATCGCGCAGATCAAGACGCTGATGAACGAACGAAAGGCAGGCTAAGAAGATGACCGAGCAAGTCTCCAAAACCCAGCGATCCGTCGTTGGGCGCGTGATCAGCGACAAGATGGACAAGACCCGCACCGTCCTGGTCGAGCGCCGCGTGCGTCATCCGCTGTATGGCAAGTTCATTCGGCGCAGCACCAAGCTGCACGTCCATGACGAAGACAATGTCTCGCGCATGGGTGACCGTGTGCGTATCCGTGAGTGCCGGCCGATGTCCAAGCAGAAGCGCTTTGCCCTGATCGAAGTGGTCGGGCAAGACGCGCTTTAATCGGCCGCTGGGAGAGAAGTCATGATTCAAATGCAGACCGTTCTCGAGGCCGCCGATAACAGCGGCGCCCGTCGCATCCAGTGCATCAAGGTGCTGGGCGGCTCGCACCGTCGCTATGCGCGCGTGGGCGATGTGATCAAGGTGAGCGTCAAGGACGCCATCCCGCGCGGCAAGGTCAAAAAAGGCGACGTCTATAATGCGGTCGTCGTGCGCACCGCCGCGGGTGTTCGGCGCCCCGACGGTTCGATCATTCGTTTCGACCGCAATGCGGCGGTGCTGCTGAACAATCAGCATCAGCCGATCGGCACTCGTATCTTCGGGCCGGTGACGCGTGAACTGCGAGGGGAGAAGTACATGAAGATCATCTCCCTCGCCCCGGAAGTGCTGTGAGGTCGTCATGAATAAGATTCGCAAAGGCGACGACGTCGTCGTGATCGCAGGAAAGGACAAGGGCCGTCGAGGCACCATCATCAAGGTGCTGGATAGCAAGGTCCTGGTCCAGAACATCAACATGGTGAAGAAGCATCAGAAGCCCAATCCCCAGCGTGGGATCGGGGGCGGGATCATCGAGAAGGAAATGCCGATCGATGTCTCCAATGTGATGCTCTTTAACCCGGCAACCGACAAGGGTGATCGCGTGTCGTTCAAGACCCTGGAAGATGGCCGCAAGGTCCGTGTCTTCCGATCGAACGGCGAGGTCGTGGACGCATAACGCGGACGGACGGTTTATGGAACGCTTGAGAGAAGAATACGAATCCAACGTGAAGCAGGCGCTGCAGAAGCAGTTCAGCTATGCCAACGTGATGGAGATCCCGCGTGTTACCAAGGTAACCCTGAACATGGGTCTGGGTGATGCAGTTGCGGACAAGAAGATCATTGAACATGCGGTCAGCGACATGACGGCCATCGCCGGGCAGAAGCCCGTGGTGACGAAGGCCCGCAAGTCGATCGCCGGGTTCAAGATCCGTGACGACTATCCGATCGGTTGCAAGGTGACCCTTCGTAGTCGGCAGATGTACGAGTTTCTGGATCGTCTGATCAACGTGGCGTTGCCGCGTGTGCGGGATTTCCGTGGCTTCAGCGCAAAGGCGTTTGATGGCCGTGGGAACTACTCCATGGGCATCAAGGAACAGATCATCTTTCCCGAGATTGATTATGACCGTGTCGACAAGATTCGCGGCATGGACATCACGATCACAACCAGCGCGAAGACGGACGAGGAAGCCAAGGCCCTGCTAGAAGCCTTCCGTTTCCCGTTCCGGAACTAAGAGGTAGGCGCACATGGCGAAGACATCGATGATCGAGCGCGAGAAGAAGCGCGCCCATCTGGTCCAGAAATATGCCGCAAAGCGTGCGGAACTGAAGGCCATCCTGGTGGACGAAACCAAGTCCTCCGAGGAACGCCTGGCCGCGATGCATGCATTGCAGAAGCTGCCGCGTGATTCCGCGGCGGTGCGACAGACAAACCGCTGTGGCGTCACCGGTCGCCCGAAAGGTTATTACCGTCGGTTCGGCCTTGGGCGGAACAAGCTGCGGGAGCACGCCATGAAGGGTGAAATCCCGGGCCTGCGCAAGTCGAGCTGGTAAGGAGACAGAAGCAATGATGACCGATCCGATTTCCGACATGCTCACCCGCGTGCGCAATGCGCAGCGCGCGAACAAGGAGCAGGTCGCGATCCCGTTCAGCAAAGCCAAGGAGCGAATCCTCAAGGTGTTTGCCGACGAGGGCTATGTGGGCGACGTCCAAGTCGAGGGCGAGGTCGCGCAGAAGAAGCTGGTGGTGAAGCTGAAATATTTCGAGGGGCGTCCGGTCATCGAAAGCGTTGAACGGATCTCCCGCCCGGGCTTGCGGATCTACCGCGGCAAGGACGAGCTCCCGCGTATTAACCAGGGGCTCGGTGTCGCGGTGATTTCCACGCCGCAGGGTGTCATGAGTGATCGCGCAGCCCGGGCCGCCGGCCAGGGCGGCGAGGTCCTCTGCAAGATTTACTGAGGAATCAGCCATGTCGCGCATTGCAAACCTGCCGATCAAGCTGCCCAACGGCGTGGCCGTGGAGCAGGTGGACGGCGAGATCAAGGTCAAGGGCCCGAAGGGCGAGTTGCAGCTGAGCTGCCCCGAAGCCGTCACGGTCACCGTCGAAGATGGTGTCGTTCAGGTGAAGCCGAACGAACACGCCAAGAACAGCGCTCTTGCGGGTACCATCCGTGCCATCCTGGGCAACCATGTGCACGGCGTGAGCGAGGGTTTCGAGCGCAAACTCGAGCTGGTGGGCGTCGGTTACCGCGCGCAGATGCAAGGTGCCAAGCTGAATTTGACGCTAGGCTACTCGCACCCGATCGAGTTTGAAGTGCCCGAAGGGGTCACGATCGAGACGCCCAGCGCGACCGAGGTCGTAGTGAAGGGGATGGATCGCCAGAAGGTGGGCCAGGTGGCCGCGAACATTCGCGCCTTCCGCCCGCCGGAGCCCTACAAGGGCAAGGGCGTGAAGTACAAAGACGAGCGCATTGTGCGTAAAGAAGCCAAGAAGAAGTAGGTAGGCACCAGTGGACAAGAAAGAGGCCAGACTTAAGAGAGCGCGTCGCGCGCGGTTCAAGATCCGCGAGCTGGGGGTGCATCGTCTCTGTATTCACCGGACGCCGCGCCACATGTATGCCCAGATCATTGCGCCTTCGGGCGACGCGGTGGTGGCTGCTGCCTCTACCGTCGAGAAGGATCTGAAAAGCGCCGGCAACACCGGGAACGCCGACGCGGCGGCCCGTGTGGGGCAGGCGATTGCCGAGCGCGCAAAGAAAGCCGGAATCGAACAGGTCGCGTTCGACCGTGCGGGCTTTCGTTATCACGGACGGGTGAAGGCCCTGGCCGACGCCGCCCGTGAAAACGGCCTGCAGTTCTAGTCCAACGCGACCCACCGGAGAAGATAAATGGCACGTAATGATGTAAGCGAAGCCACCGACGGCCTGCAAGAAAAGCTGATCGGCGTGAACCGCGTGGCCAAAGTGGTCAAGGGCGGTCGTCAGTTCCGCTTTGCCGCGCTGACCGTGGTTGGCGATGGCGAAGGCCGCGTTGGCTTTGGCTACGGCAAAGCCCGTGAGGTCCCGCAGGCGATCCAGAAGGCGATGCAGCAGGCGCGTCAGGAGATGCGCGATGTCTCACTGAAGGACGGCACGCTGCACTATGCGGTCAACGGCCGTCATGGCGCCGCGAAGGTCTACATGCAGCCGGCCTCCGAGGGTACGGGTGTCATCGCCGGTGGTGCGATGCGCGCGGTGCTCGAAGTGGCGGGTGTGCACAACGTGCTGGCCAAGTGTGTTGGTTCGCGCAATCCCATCAACGTCGTGCAGGCGACCATCGACGGGCTCACCAAGGTGAACTCGCCCGAACGTGTCGCTGCCAAGCGCGGCAAGACTGTCGACGAAGTGACGAGCTAGTCATGAGCAAGCTGAAACTGACCCTGGTGCGCAGCACCGCCGGACGGCTGAAGAATCACAAGGCCTGTGTTCGCGGCCTCGGCCTGCGCAAGACCCACAGCACCTCTGTGATCGAGGCCACCCCCGAGAATCTCGGTATGGTCCACAAGGTGTCGTACCTGCTGAAGGTAGAGGAAGTCTGACCTATGCGACTCAACGACATTTCGAGCCCCGCCGGTGCCCGCAAGCCGGGCAAGCGCGTGGGGCGTGGCATCGGCTCCGGCCTGGGCAAGACCGGCGGTCGTGGCCACAAGGGCCAGAAGTCGCGCTCCGGCGGCTTCACCAAGACCGGCTTCGAAGGCGGTCAGATGCCGTTGCAGCGCCGTTTGCCCAAGGTGGGCTTTCGGTCGCGCAAGCAGCGCTATTCCGCCGAGGTTCGCCTGAGCGAGCTGGCCAAGGTTGACGGTGAGGTCACGCTGGAGAGCCTGAAGAAGGCTGGCGTTATTCCCGAGATTACCCAGACCGCGAAGATCTTCGCGTCCGGTGAAGTCACCCAGGCCTGCGTCGTCAAGGGCGTGGGCGTGACCAAGGGGGCCAAGGCAGCCATTGAGGCGGCCGGCGGGAGCGTCGAGGCCGAATAATGGCGCGTGGAGCGACAGCACGATCCGGTGGCGGGCTCACCGGCTTTACCGAGTTGCGTCAACGCCTGCTGTTCGTGCTGGGCGCTCTGGTCGTCTACCGCATCGGGACGTTTATCCCGGTGCCGGGGATTAACCCAGTCGCCGTATCGCAGTTCTTCGAACAGCAAAGCGGCACGATCCTGGACATGTTCAACATGTTTTCCGGGGGTGCGCTTGAGCGGCTGTCGATCTTCGCCCTCGGGGTGATGCCGTATATTTCGGCGGCGATCATCATGCAGCTGCTGGCCGCGACCGTGCCGGCGCTGCAGCAGCTGAAGAAGGAAGGTGAGCAGGGCCGCCGCAAGATTACGCAGTACACGCGCTACGGGACTGTGGCGCTGGCGCTGTTTCAGAGTATCGGCATCGGGATCGCGCTCAACGGGCAGACCATTCAGGGCATGCCGATGGCGTTGAACCCGGGACCCATCTTCATCTTTACGGTGGTCGTCTCGCTGGTGACGGGTACCCTGTTCCTGATGTGGCTGGGTGAGCAGATCACCGAGCGCGGGATTGGTAACGGTATCTCGATCATCATCTTCGCCGGGATCGTGGCGGGTCTGCCGGGTGCGATTGGCGGCACCCTGGAGCTTGCGCGTACCGGTGAGCTGGCGGCCGCGTTTGTGGTGATCCTGATCGTGCTGGCGCTCGCGGTGACGGCCTTCGTGGTGTTCGTCGAACGCGGACAGAGGCGCGTCACGATCAACTACGCGAAACGCCAGGTCGGGAGAAAGGTTGTCGGTGGACAGTCCTCCCACCTGCCGCTGAAGTTGAATATGGCGGGCGTGATCCCGCCGATCTTCGCGTCGAGTATCATCCTGTTCCCTTCGACCCTGGGGCAATGGTTTGGACAGGCCGAAGGCATGGACTGGCTGCGCGAGCTGTCGACGACGCTTGCGCCCGGTCAGCCGCTGTACGTGGGCTTTTACGCGGCGGCGATTATTTTCTTCTGTTTCTTCTATACCGCGCTGGTGTTCAACTCGCGCGATACGGCGGAAAACCTGAAGAAGCAGGGCGCCTTTATTCCGGGGATCCGGCCGGGCGTCCAGACGGAACGGTTTATCGACGGGGTCATGACCCGGTTGACCGCGGTTGGTGCGGTGTACATTACCGCCGTGTGTCTGCTGCCGGAGTTCCTGATCCTGTACTGGAACGTGCCCTTCTACTTTGGTGGGACCTCGCTGCTGATCATCGTGATCGTAGTGATGGACTTCATGGCCCAGTTGCAATCGCACCTGGTGTCGCACCAGTACGAAGGACTGATGAAAAAGGCGAATCTGAAGGGATTCGGCGGGACCGGGATCCGCTAGACCATCCCGTTGGGAATCCGTTGAAGGAGAAAGACCATGAAGGTACGGGCATCCGTAAAGCCGATCTGCCGCAACTGCAAGGTGATCCGGCGTAATGGCGTGGTCCGCGTGATCTGCTCGGACAAGCGCCACAAACAACGTCAGGGCTAAGGCTTGGCGTCACTGGTATTCATTGCTACTATAGCCGGCTTTGCCGGTTTCTGATGGAGATGTTGGATGGCTCGCGTCGCTGGAATCAATATTCCTGACCAGAAGCACACCGTGGTTGCGCTGACCGCGATCTATGGCATTGGCCCGACTCGGGCCCGCCAGATCTGCGAGGCCGCCGGTGTGCGTCCGGAAATCAAGGTGCGGGATCTGACCGATGCCGAAGTCGACGCTCTGCGTGCGCAGATCGATCGCATTCCGGTGGAAGGGGATCTGCGCCGCGAGATCAGCATGAACATCAAGCGGTTGATGGATCTGGGCTGCTATCGCGGGGTGCGTCATCGTCGCGGCCTGCCGCTGCGCGGCCAGCAGACGCAGACGAACGCCCGGACCCGCAAGGGCCCGCGTCGCCCGATTCGTAAGTAATCAGACTGGGATCACAGGTACATGGCACAAGCGCAGACCCGGACCAAGAAAAAGGTCCGCAAAAATATCGCCGAGGGCGTGGCACACGTGTACGCCACGTTCAACAACACGATCATCACCATCACCGATCGTCAGGGCAACACGATCAGCTGGGCCACCTCGGGTGGGTCAGGCTTCCGTGGCTCGCGCAAGTCGACTCCGTTCGCAGCCCAGGTGGCCGCGGAACGTGCCGGTTCGGCCGCAGCCGAGCACGGCGTGAAGAACCTCGACGTGATGGTGCGCGGTCCGGGCCCGGGTCGCGAGTCGGCGGTACGTGCGCTGAACAATGCGGGGTTCAAGATCACGAACATCAGTGATGTCACCCCGATCCCTCACAACGGCTGCCGGCCGCCCAAGAAACGCCGCGTTTAAGGCTGGAGTTCAAGAATGGCTCGTTACATTGGACCGAAATGCAAGTTGAGTCGCCGCGAAGGCGTGGACCTGGGGCTGAAGAGCCGGGCGCGTGCGCTGGAGACCAAGTGCAAGCTGGACAAAGCCCCGGGGCAGCACGGCGAACGCCGTACCCGCCTGTCCGATTACGCCGTGCAGCTGCGTGAAAAGCAGAAGCTGCGCCGTATCTACGGGGTGCTGGAAAAGCAGTTCCGCAACTATTACAAGAAGGCCGCTCAGCGCAAGGGCTCCACGGGTGAAAACCTGCTGAAGCTGCTGGAAGGCCGTCTGGACAACGTCGTTTATCGCATGGGCTTCGGCAGCACCCGGTCCGAGGCGCGTCAGCTGGTCTCGCACCGCGCGGTGCTGGTCAATGGTCAGGTGGTGAATATCGCCGCCTACCAGGTGCAGCCGTCCGACGTCGTCAGCATTCGGGAGAAGGCACGCAAGCAGGTGCGTATCCAGGATTCCATGACCCTGGCCGAGCAGAGCGGTTTTCCGTCCTGGGTGGAAGTGGACACGAGCAAGTTCGAGGGCACCTTCAAGGCGATCCCGGACCGCTCCGACCTGCCCGCCGACATCAACGAGTCGCTCGTCGTCGAGCTGTACTCGAAGTAACCGTATAGCGGCCTTCCGCCAGGAGACACCATGCAGTCCAACGAACTGGTCAAGAAACAACAGATCGAGGTCGAGGCCGAGAATCGGAACCAGGCCAAGGTCGCGCTGGAGCCGCTCGAGCGGGGCTTCGGTCATACGCTGGGCAACGCCCTGCGCCGCGTGCTGCTGTCGTCGATCCCGGGTGCCGCGATCGTCGAGGCCCGTATCGAGGGCGTGCTGCACGAGTACACCGCGATCGAAGGTGTGCAGGAAGACGTGGTCGACATCCTGCTGAACCTGAAGGGTGTGGCGCTGCGCATGCACAGCCGCGAAGAGTCGACGCTGAGCCTGAAGAAAAAGGGCCCGTGCGTGGTGACCGCCGGTGACATCACCGTGGATCACGATGTCGAAGTCGTGAACCCGGAACATGTGATCGCGACGATCACCAAGAATGTCGAAATCGACATGACCCTGACCGCCCGTGCCGGGCGCGGCTACGAGCCGGTGAGTACTCGACGTCAGGCCGAAGGTGACGAGACCGGCATCGGCCGGCTGCTGCTGGATGCCAGCTTTAGCCCGATCCGCCGTGTCGCCTACCGTGTCGAGAGCGCCCGTCTGGCGCAGCGCACCGACATGGATCGCCTGGTGCTGGAGCTGGAAACGAATGGTGCGATCGCACCGGATGACGCGGTGCGTCAGGCGGCGACGATCCTGCAGGGTCAGCTGGCCCCGTTCGTCGATCTCCAGGAAGAGACGGGCGAGGTGCCGGGCACGACCGCTGGCGCGATCGATCCGATCCTGCTGCGTCCGGTGGACGAGCTGGAACTGACCGTGCGTTCGGCGAACTGCCTGAAGGCGGAGAACCTGTACTACATTGGTGATCTGGTCCAGCGTACCGAGGTTGAGCTGCTGCGTGCTCCCAACCTGGGCAAGAAGTCGCTGACCGAGATCAAGGACACGCTGGCCACTCACGGTCTGTCGCTCGGGATGCGTCTCGAGAACTGGCCGCCGCCGGGTCTGCGCGACGACAACGAGTAATCACGGCGCTTCGCGCCAACCGTATTTCAGAGGAAATCTCTCATGCGTCATCGTCATTCCGGCCGTCAGCTGGGCCGTAACAGCTCGCACCGCAAGGCCACTTTTCAGGCCCTGTCCGTGGCCCTGTTCCGGCACGAACTGATCAAGACCACGCTGCCGAAGGCCAAAGAGCTTCGCCGTGTGGCCGAGCCGCTGATCACCCTCGCGAAGGAAGACAGCGTGCACGGTCGTCGTACGGCGTTCGCCCGCCTTCGTGACAAGGAGATCGTGGGCAAGCTGTTCACCGAGCTGGGTCCGCGCTACGAGGGTCGGCCGGGTGGCTACCTGCGCATCCTGAAGTGCGGGAACCGCGCAGGCGACAACGCGCCGATGGCGTATGTCGAGCTGGTCGATCGGCCGGAGCCGAGTGCAGATCAGGAGAACGGCGAAGCCGCCTGATAGGCGACTGCTCGCGCAGTAAAAAGCCGGCCTCTTGGGCCGGCTTTTTTGCGTCTGGGGGAAGGCAAACTCCCCCGGCGAAGTATCAGGCGGATGCGACTCGATTCTGGCGTGTATCGAGCAAGGGCGCCAGAAAGCGGCCTGTGTGGCTGCGCGGGGTGCTGGCGACCGCCTCGGGGGTGCCGGCCACCAACAGCTCGCCACCGCCGCTACCGCCCTCTGGTCCGATGTCGATCAGCCAGTCGGCAGTCTTGATCACATCGAGGTTGTGCTCGATCACGACGATCGTATTGCCGTGGTCGCGCAGGCGGTGGAGTACTCGCAGGAGCTGGGCGATGTCCTCGAAATGCAGGCCGGTGGTGGGCTCGTCGAGGATGTACAGGGTGCGGCCGGTATCGCGTTTGGACAGCTCGCGCGCCAGCTTGATGCGCTGTGCCTCGCCACCGGACAGGGTGGTGGCGTTCTGGCCGAGCTGGATGTAGGACAGTCCGACCTCCATCAGCATCTCGAGCTTGCGATGGATCACCGGGACGGGCTGGAAGAACTCCAGGGCCTCCTCGACCGTCATCTCCAGTACCTCGTGGATGCTCTTGCCCTTGTAGCGGACCTCCAGGGTCTCGCGGTTGTAGCGCTTGCCCTTGCAGACGTCGCAGGGAACGAAGACATCCGGCAGGAAGTGCATCTCCACCTTGATCACGCCGTCGCCCTGGCAAGCCTCGCAGCGGCCGCCGCGCACGTTGAACGAGAAGCGACCGGGCTTGTAGCCGCGCGAGCGGGCCTCGGCGGTGGCGGCAAACAGCTCGCGGATCGGCGTGAACAGGCCGGTGTAGGTCGCGGGGTTCGAGCGCGGGGTGCGGCCGATCGGGCTCTGGTCGATGTCGACGACCTTGTCGATTAGCTCGAGGCCGTCGATGCGCTCGTGCGGCGCGATCGTGTGGCGCCCGCCATGCAGGGCCACGGCGACGGCCGGGTAGAGCGTATTGTTGACCAGCGTCGACTTGCCGGAGCCGGAGACCCCGGTGACGCAGGTCAGCAGGCCCGTGGGAAACGCGAAATCGCCGCCCTTCAGGTTGTTTCCGCGCGCGCCGATCACGCGGATCTCGCGCTCGGGGTCCGGTTCGGTGCGCTCCTCCGGGACGGCGATCGCGCGTGTCCCGGTGAGATAGGCCCCAGTCAGTGAATCCGGTGTGCGGGCCACCTCGTCGGGGGTGCCGGCGGCGACGATTTTTCCACCATGACGGCCCGCACCGGGGCCGATATCGACCACATGATCGGCGGCACGGATCGCATCCTCGTCGTGCTCGACGACCACCACCGTGTTGCCGAGATCCCGCAGGTGACAAAGCGTCTTCAGCAGGCGCTCGTTGTCGCGCTGGTGCAGGCCGATCGACGGCTCGTCGAGGATGTACATTACCCCCACCAGGGCCGACCCGATCTGTGACGCCAGCCGGATACGCTGGGCCTCGCCGCCCGACAGCGTGTCGGCGGAGCGATCCAGGGTCAGATAGTCGAGCCCGACATCGTTCAGGAATCCCAGGCGCGCGCCGATCTCGCGCACGATCTTCTCTGCGATCTGGGCGAAGCGTCCCGGCAGGCGCAGCTCGCCGAAGAAGGCCCGGGCATCGGCCACGCTCATGTGCGTGACCTCGGGCAGCGTGAGGTCGCTGACGAACACGTGGCGCGCCGCGGAGTTCAGGCGCGTGCCGTGGCACTCGGGGCAGGCCTGTTCGGCCAGATAGCGCCCCAGCTCCTCGCGTACGGCTGCGGAGTCGGTCTCGCGGTAGCGCCGTTCCAGGTTCGGGATCACCCCTTCGAACACGCGCTCGTCCGTGCGCAGGCGGCCATTCGCGGCCGGGGTCGACAGCTTGACCTTCTCCTTGCCGGAGCCGTGCAGCACCACGGCGCGGACCTCGGCCGGCAGTTCCTGCCAGGGGCTCTCGACGTCAAAGCCGTAATGCCGGGCCAGGCTGTTCAGCAGACTGAAGTACCAGGCATTGCGCCGGTCCCAGCCACGCACCGCCCCGCCAGCCAGACTCAGTTCGGGTTGCGAGACCACCCGCTCCGGGTCGAAGTACTGGCGCACGCCGAGGCCATCACAGGTGGGGCAGGCGCCGGCCGGGTTGTTGAACGAGAACAGCCGGGGCTCCAGCTCGCGCAGCGCATAGCCGCAGACGGGGCAGGCATAGCGCGCGGAAAAAATCATGGGCTCGCGTTCGGGCTCGTCCATCCAGGCGATCAGCGCCAGCCCGTCGGCCAGCTCGGTCGCCGTCTCGAAGGACTCGGCCAGGCGCTGGCGCAGGTCCTCGCGGACCTTGAAACGGTCGATCACGATCTCGATGTTGTGCTTGCGCTTGGCGTCCAGCGCGGGCAGGGCATCGAGGTCGTGGATCTCGCCATTGATGCGGGCGCGCAGGTAGCCCTGGGCGCGCATGGACTCCAGCAGCTTGTGGTGCTCGCCCTTGCGTCCGCGCACGATCGGGGCCAGCAGCATCACCTTCTCGCCCTCGGGCAGATCCAGCACCTGATCCACCATCTGCGAGATGGTCTGGGCGGCCAGGGTCTCGCCGTGTTCCGGGCAGCGCGGCTCGCCGGCGCGCGCGAACAGGAGGCGCAGGTAGTCGTAGATCTCGGTGATGGTGCCGACCGTGGAGCGCGGGTTGTGCGAGGTGCTCTTCTGTTCGATGGAGATCGCCGGCGACAGGCCCTCGATCTGGTCCACGTCCGGCTTTTCCATCATCGACAGGAACTGGCGGGCGTAGGTGGACAGGCTCTCTACGTAGCGGCGTTGCCCCTCGGCAAACAGGGTGTCGAAGGCCAGCGACGACTTGCCGGAGCCGGACACGCCCGTGATCACGATCAGCCGGTCGCGCGGCAGGTCGAGATCGATGTTCTTCAGGTTGTGGGTGCGGGCCCCGCGGATGCTGATGCTGTCCATGGATCGGTATCGACTCCACCTGGTTGTGCAAGATGCGCCCGGCAGACTGCCCTGAGGCGCAAACCGCTCATGGTAACACTGCGGCGATCGCCGCCATGGTTTCCGTGGCGTTGTTGCCGGTAAACTCGGCACGCATGACAGCCCGTCCTTCCCTGCGGATTCCACCGGCATGACGCCCCGCGAGCTGCGCGCGACCTCCGGGCTCGCGGCCATCTATGGCGTGCGCATGGCCGGCCTGTTCATGGTGCTGCCGGTGTTCATGCTGCACCTGGACGCGCTCGCGGGTGCGACCCCGCTCCTGATGGGGCTGGCGCTGGGGATCTACGGCCTGACCCAGGCCCTGCTGCAGATCCCGTTTGGTCTGTTGTCCGACCGGCTGGGCCGCAAGCCACTGATCCTCGGCGGGCTCGTGCTCTTCGTGCTCGGGAGTCTGGTCGCGGCCCTGGCGGAGACCGTGCACGGGGTGATCCTGGGGCGGGCGCTGCAGGGCGCCGGGGCGGTGGCCGCGGTGATCCTCGCGCTGACCGCCGATCTGGTGGGCGAGGAGCGACGTATGCGCGCACTCGCGGTGATCGGACTGACCATCGGGCTGACCTTTACCGCCTCGATGGCGCTGGGGCCGGTCGTCGATCGCGCGGCCGGGTTGAGCGGGGTCTTCGGCCTGTCCGCATTGCTCGGGGTGCTGGCGATCGTGATCCTGCTGTTCTGGGTGCCCAACCCGGAGCGCTCGCGGCAGCACCCGGACATGGTCCCCATGTGGTCCGCGCTGCCGCAGGTGCTGCGCGAACCGGAGCTGCTGCGCCTGAATCTCGGCATCTTCGTGCTGCACCTGGTGCTGGCGGCCAATTTCCTCGTGATCCCGCTGCTGCTGGTCGAGTACCTGGGGCTGGCCGGCGCCGAGCACTGGCGCTTTTATGTCCCGGTGCTGCTGGCGGGCTTTGCCCTGATGCTGCCGGGGATCATCCTGGGCGAGCGCCGCCGACGGGTGCATACGGTGATGCGCGGTGCGATTGCCCTGCTCGTGCTGGTCCAGCTCCTGCTGGCGCTGGTCCTCTTCAATGGCATGGGTATGTGGCTTTTTGTGGGTCTGATGGTGGCGTTTTTCGCCGCCTTCAATCTGCTGGAGGCCGGGCTGCCGTCCCTGGTCGCGCGGGAGGCGCCGGTCGCGCACAAGGGGACGGCCATGGGCGGCTTTGCCACGGCGCAGTTCCTGGGAATCTTCGCCGGGGGGCTGGTCGGGGGTGGCGTGCTGACCCTTACGGGGCCCGCCGGCGTCTTTCTTGCCTCCGTCCCCCTGCTGTTGATCTGGTTTGTGGTCGCCTGGCGCATGCAGCCACGCTATCGATCCAACCGTGTACTGGGGATTCCCGCCCACTGGGCGGGGCGCGAGGCCGAGCTGCGCTTCGCGCTGGCGGGCTGGCCCGGCATCGTGGAGGTGGCGCTGTCGCCCGATGCGCGGTCGCTGTACCTCAAGGTCGATCCCGGCGGGCCGGATACGGAGGCCCTGGTGGCCTGGCTGGCGCAGCCCCCCGATGGGGTGGCCGCGCGCGGCGGGTGAGCGGTGCCATCGGCGTTTGAGGCAATACCGCAAACGGGCGCTGCCGGCTCGCGGGCGCCCTGCTACAATTAAGGAAACACTGACCAATGTACGCGCTCGCGCTCGAGTCGCTTTTGCGTGCGAACAAGGCGCAGCGACTGCCGTGCAGTCATTCTGCACAAGGGAGCCGCAACGCCGTGCGCATGCCAGTTTTTGATTACAACGGGCGGCCGAGCCCCTTCGGGGTTGGCACCCCAGGTTCCCCGATCCTGCGTTGCGCCGCTTGCGGGTAGAACCACTACCCGCTGCACGACGCGCCTTGTCTCGGAAAACCTGGGGTACCAACGCGAGCGTGTACATTGATCAGTGTTTCCTTAACGGTTCGTTTCCCGCGCCCTGCACAAGGCGTCAGACACTAAGGAGTTCCCATGGCCCGCGGCGTCAACAAAGTCATCCTGCTCGGTAATCTCGGAGCCGATCCGGAAAAGCGCGAGACCCCCAATGGGGTTACGGTTACCAATCTGCGGCTGGCGACCTCGGAGCAGTGGACCGACAAGAACTCCGGCGAGAAGCGCGAGAACACCGAATGGCACCGGGTGGTGATGTTCGGGCGTCTGGCCGACATCGCCGCGCAGTACCTGTCCAAGGGCTCGCAGGTCTATATCGAGGGCAAGATCCAGACCCGCAAGTGGCAGGACCAGTCCGGCAATGACCGCTACAGCACCGAGGTGGTCGCCAACGACATGCAGTTGATCGGCGGTCGTGGTGGTGGCGGTGGCGGCGGGTTCGACCAGGACCCGGGCTATGGCGGCGGCAATGCCTATGGCGGTGGCGGCCAGCAGGGCGGCAACCGCAGCAGCGCCCCGGTCTCCGGTGGCGCCTTCGATGACGACGACGTCCCGTTCTAAAGGGATGTCCCCGACGTCCACCAACACAAGTACGCACGCATGATCCGCAAGGTCTACATCCAGACGCACGGGTGTCAGATGAACGAGTACGACTCCGACCGCATGCTCGACGCGCTGCGCGAGCTGCACGGGGCGGAGCGTACCGATGACCCCGAGCAGGCCGATCTCCTGCTGATGAACACCTGCTCCATCCGCGAGAAGGCACAGGAGAAGGTGTTCTCGCTGCTGGGGCGCTGGCGCCAGATCAAGGAGCGCCGACCGGAGGTGATCATCGGGGTTGGCGGCTGTGTCGCCAGCCAGGAGGGCGACGCCCTGCGCGCGCGCGCGCCCTACGTGGATCTGGTGTTCGGGCCGCAGACCCTGCACCGCCTGCCGGCGATGATCCAGTCGGTGCGCCGCGAGCGGGCGCCGGTGGTGGACATCTCCTTCCCCGAGATCGAAAAGTTCGACCGCCTGCCCGAGCCGAAGGCCGATGGCCCGACCGCGTTCGTCTCGGTGATGGAGGGCTGTTCCAAGTACTGCAGCTTCTGCGTGGTGCCCTATACCCGCGGTGACGAGATCAGCCGGCCGTTCGACGACGTGATCGCCGAGGTCGTGGCGCTGGCCGGGCAGGGGGTCAAGGAGATCAACCTGCTGGGGCAGAATGTGAATGCCTACCGCGGGCCGATGGAGGACGGTGACACGGCCGACCTCGCGCTGCTGATCCACTACGTCGCCGCGGTGGACGGGATCGAGCGCATCCGCTTTACCACCTCGCACCCGGTGGAATTCTCCGATTCGCTGATCCAGGCCTATGCCGACGAGCCGAAGCTGGTCAGCCACCTGCACCTGCCGGTACAGAGCGGCTCCGACCGCATCCTGGCGCAGATGAAGCGCGGCCACACGATCCTGGAATACAAGTCCAAGATCCGCCGCCTGCGCGAGGCGCGCCCGGACCTGGACCTGTCCTCCGACTTCATCGTCGGCTTCCCCGGCGAGACGGACGCCGACCACGCGGCGACCATGAAGCTGATCGAGGAGCTGCACTTCGATTTCTCCTTCAGCTTCATCTACAGCGCCCGCCCGGGCACGCCGGCGGCCTCGCTGCCGGACGACGTGCCGCTGGCTACCAAGAAGGCCCGCCTGGCCGAGCTGCAGGCCCTGATCGAACAGCACGGGCGCGAACGCAACCAGGCCATGGTCGGCAACATCGAGTCGGTCCTGGTCGAGGGCCCGGCCAAGCGCAATCCGGGCGAACTGGCCGGGCGCACGGCAAACAACCGCATCGTGAACTTCGCGGGCGACCCCAGCCTGATCGGACAGATGATCCCGGTCGAGATCACCGAGGCCCTGGCGCATTCCCTGCGCGGCCGTGCGGTCGAGCGGGCGATGCCCGCCGCCGTCGGCGCCTGATTGATGAGTAACCGTCTGGATTTCACCCTGGAGCCGGGGGACCAGGAGACGCTGGCGCGTCTGTCCGGTCCGCTGGATGCCCATCTGCGCCTGATCGAGTCGCGCCTGGGCGTAGCCGTGCACAATCGCGGGCCGCGCTTCAACCTGACCGGGCCGAAGGCCGCGGTACAGGCCGCCGGCGCGCTGATTCACGACCTCCACCGCATGGCGCAGGAGGAACCGGTCAGCCTGGAGCAGGTGCATACGGCACTGCAGACCGCGCACATGGAAGGGTTGGCGGAGGCCGAGCCGGCCGCCGCCGATCCCGCCTTGCGTCTGAAGCGCGCGGTGATCCGGGGCCGTGGTCCGCGCCAGAGCCGCTACCTGGCCTCGATCCAGCAGCATGACCTGAGCTTCGGGATTGGGCCCGCCGGGACCGGCAAGACCTTTCTCGCGGTGGCCGCCGCTGTCGCGGCGCTGGAGCAGGACCGCGTGCAGCGCCTGGTGCTAGTGCGTCCGGCGGTGGAGGCGGGCGAGCGCCTGGGTTTCCTGCCTGGCGATCTCGCGCAGAAGATCGACCCCTACCTGCGCCCGATGTACGACGCCCTGTATGAACTGATGGGCTTCGACCAGACCGCGCGTCTGATGGAGCGCCAGGTGATCGAGGTGGCCCCGCTGGCCTACATGCGCGGGCGCACGCTGAACGAGGCCTTCATCATCCTCGACGAGGCACAGAACACCACCGTCGAGCAGATGAAGATGTTCCTCACCCGGATCGGCTTTGGTTCCACGGCGGTCGTCAATGGCGATATCACCCAGGTGGATCTGCCGCGCGGCCAGCGTTCGGGCCTGAAGCACGCGATGCAGATTCTGCAGGGCGTGGAGGGTGTGAGCATTACGCGGTTCCAGGCGGGCGATGTGGTGCGCCACCCGCTGGTGCAGCGCATCGTCGAGGCCTACGACGCACACGAGGATGACGCGGCACAGGAGGGCGGACCCCGAGGCGATGGCGACGCTTGAGGTCGTGGTCCAGTATGCCCTGCCGCGTCGGGGGATCCCGTCCGCCGTTACCCTGCACCGGGCCGCGCGCGCCGCATGGCGCGGGGCCGGCCGGGCCCGCGTAACCCTGCGCGTGGTGGATGCCGACG
The DNA here is from genome assembly GCF_000377225.1 of Thioalkalivibrio sp. ALJ4. Classification (NCBI taxonomy): domain Bacteria; kingdom Pseudomonadati; phylum Pseudomonadota; class Gammaproteobacteria; order Chromatiales; family Ectothiorhodospiraceae; genus Thioalkalivibrio; species Thioalkalivibrio sp. ALJ4. The sequence goes on from NZ_KB897918.1 coordinate 21,794, forward strand.
AAGGCCTGGAACTGAACCGGGGCTTTCGCGGGCGTGCCTACGCCACCAACGTATTGTCCTTCCCCGCCCCCGATCTGCCCGCGATGGCGGCGGGCGAGCCGCACTATCTCGGCGATATCGTGCTCTGTGCGCCGGTGCTGGCGCGCGAGGCGGCCGAGCAGGGCAAGTCCCTGCGGGCCCATTACAATCACATGGTGGTGCATGGCCTGCTGCATCTGCAGGGCATGGATCACCAGGAACCCGGCGAGGCCGAGGCGATGGAGGCCGTTGAGCGCTCGATCCTGGCCGGGTTAGGCTATCCCGACCCCTATCAGACCGGCTCTCCGGCCCGTGACCCAAGCGCGCCCGCCACCGGAACCGTCCCCAATGCCTGAACCCGTACCCGACGAGCAACCTACCTGGCGGCGCTGGCTGGAGCGCGCGAAGACGCGCCTGTGGCCGCGCCGCGATCCTGCCACCCGCCCCGAATTGATCGAGACGCTGCGCGATGCGCACGGTCGCGAGCTGGTCGACCCCGAGGCCCTGACCATGCTCGAGGGCGTGCTCAACGTGGCCGACATGCAGGTGCGCGACATCATGATCCCGCGTGCGCAGATGGAGGTCGTCCGCCGCGACGCGCGCCTGTCCGAGTTCCTGCCGGACGTGGTCGCCTCCGCGCACTCGCGCCTGCCGGTGGTCGGGGACCACCGCGACGAGGTCGTCGGTGTCCTGCTGGCCAAGGACCTGCTGCGCTTTTTCGGCGAGCCCGACGATGCCGCCTTCGACATGCAGGAGATCCTGCGCCCGGCGGTGTTTGTGCCGGAGAGCAAGCGCCTGAACGTGCTGCTGAAGGAGTTCCGCCTGAGCCGCAACCACATGGCGATCGTGGTGGACGAGTACGGTGGCGTGGCCGGGCTGGTGACCATCGAGGACGTGCTGGAGCAGATCGTCGGCGAGATCGAGGACGAGCACGATGTCGAGGACTACCTGACCCAGATCATGCAGCACCCCGGCGGGCGCTACACCATCAAGGCGCTGACGCCGATGGAGGAGTTCAACGCCTACTTCCAGACCGCCTACAGCGAGGACGACTTCGACACCATCGGCGGACTGGTGCTGTCGCACTTCGGCCATGTGCCGCGACGTGGTGAGCAGATTGTGATCGACGGGATGCGCTTTCGTGTGCTGCGCGCGGACAACCGCCGCCTGCATCTGCTGGAGATGCGCCTGCCGGAGCCCGACGTGATCCCGGTCTCGGATGACTCTGGCCAGACCTTCGAGGGCCAGCCGACCGACAGCGGCGAGCACAAGGGGGCCTGATGCAGCCACTGGCCGAGCGTCTGCCTGCCTGGGCCATCACAGTGCTGGCCCTGGTCTCAGGGGCGGGGGCGACCCTCGCCTTTGCCCCGGTCGGCTGGTTCCTGGCCGCGCCCCTGGGGCTGGCCGTCTGGTTTGGCCTGCTGATCGACGCACCGCCGCGGCAGGCCGCCTGGACCGGCTATGCCTTCGGGCTCGGGTTCTTCGGGGCCGGCGTGACCTGGATCTTCAACAGCCTGCTGGTATTCGGGCAGGCCCCCCTGGTGGTGGCCTCGTTCATCACCGTGCTCTTCGTACTGATGATGGCCCTTTATCCGGCCCTGCTCGCGGGGCTGGCCGCCCGTTTTCTGCCGCTGACGCGACCAGCCGGGCTGCTGGCCCTGGCCGGGGGTGTGGTGCTGATGGAACTGGCCCGGTCCTGGCTGTTCTCGGGCTTCCCCTGGCTGCTGTTCGGGCACACGGTGCTGGACACCCCACTGCAGGGCTGGCTGCCCCTGGCCGGGGAGCTGGGCGCCGGGCTGATGGTCGCGTTGCTCGCGGTGGCCGTGGTCAGTGTATTTCTGCCGGGGAAGCGCTGGCTGGGAGCAGGGCTGGCCGTCACGGTGGTGATCGCATCGCTGGCACTGGGGCTCGTGCGCTGGGTGGAGCCCACCGGCGAGGAGATCCCGGTCGCGATGGTGCAGGGCAACATCGACCAGGCCCGCAAATGGGCCCCGGACGGGATCGAGTATTCGCTGGATATCTATCAGGAGTTGACCCGCGAGGCCGTCGGGGATGCGTTGATCGTCTGGCCGGAGACCGCGATACCGGCGTTCTATACCGAGGTTCACCGTCCTCTGGAAGGCATTGCGAGCGAGCTCGCCGAGGCCGGTGGCGAGCTGGTGGTCGGTATCTTCGATTACGAGGCCGAGGGGCGGGATGTCTTCAACTCGGTGGTGCATGTCGGCAGTGGCGTGGGCTACAACAAGCGCCAGCTGGTGCCCTTTGGCGAGTACATCCCGCTGCGCGATCGCCTGGCCTGGCTGGACCGGCTGCTGCAGATCCCGATGTCGGACCTCTCCCCGGGCAGGGGCGATGGCCGCATGGAGATGGCCGGGACGACCGCCGGGGTCAGTATTTGCTACGAGTCCGCCTATTCCCGTCACATTCGCGCGGCACTGCCGGAGGCCGGATTCCTGGTCAACGTCTCCAACGACGCCTGGTTCGGCGACAGCCTGGCCCCGGCCCAGCACCTGCAGATTGCCCGGGTGCGCGCGGTGGAGACCGGGCGCCCGATGGTGCGTTCGACCAACACGGGCATCTCGGCGCTGATCGATGCCGATGGCCGTATCCTGGAACGCTCGGGTCTGTTTACCCGCGAGGTGGTCCGTGGGACGCTGGAGCCGCGCACCGGGCTGACCCCCGCCGCCGCGCTGGGCGAGGGCCCGGCGGTGCTGGCTGCGCTGGTACTGGTGGTGCTGGGTGCGGCGGTGGGTCGCCGCACCCGGTCACAGTCGGTCTGACGTTTCCGCTGGACTATGAGCCTGTCGGACCTGGGACTGATCGGCTCCTAGGCCTCTGCGGTCTCGCTGGCGCCCGGGCCACGGCGGAAGGTCGTGTTATGGCAGTTGGAGCAGGGCGGAATGCGCGCGACCTTGGTCATGTGCAGTGCATGGCCGCATTTCTTGCACAACAGCTCGCCGGGGCCAGTGATCTCGCCGGTGTGCCATTCGCCCATCACCTGGGCGCGGGCGGTCAGCTCGGTGATCTCGATGCGAGTCCTGTCGGCGATGCGCTCCAGCGCATTGAGAACACTGGCCTCGATCAGCCCGAGGTCGATCCGCAGCCAGCCGCGCCAGTCCTCGCTGCGGCTGTCCAGGTAAGCCCCCAGGTCCTGCAGGTCGCGGCGCAGATAGTCCATGACCTCGTGGGCCTCCTCGCGCGTGAGGTCGCTGGCCTTCTGTACGCGGTCGCGGGCGTTTTCCAGTGTCTCGGTGATCGCCTTGCTGGTCTTGTCCTCCAGTTTTTCGAGATCTTCGGTGACCTCGTGCAGCATCCGGTGGTAGGCGCTGCTCAGTCGGTTCTCGCGTTCCTCGTCCCTGCGTTCTTCGCTCATCGATTCCTCCGTCGATTGTTGGGGAGGGGCGGTTGCCCCCCTCCCCAGGATTAGAGCCTTTTTACGCAGTTTCGACCAGATCCCGGTAGCCGTGCCACATCGCAAAGCCGAGCCACGGGAAGATCACGATCAGTGCCAGCAAGGCCGTGGCCACCGAGATCATGAACAGGGTGGTAATGATCAGCCCCCACAGGATCAGCGTGCCCCGGTTGTGGTTGAAGGCCTTCAGGCTCATCCCGATCGCGTCGACCAGCGTGGTCTGCGGGGCCTCCTCGCGGGCGCGGTGATCGATCATGGCGGGCAAGGTGACGAGGCTCAGTACGAAGACTATGAGCCCGAACACCACGGCGGCCACGACTACCCCGATCAGGGAGATGATCCCGGAGCCGGTGGTCAGCATGGTGCCCACCAGGTGATGCAACTGCCCGGTCACACCCAGTTCGCCGATATTCAGCACGGCGACCCACATCCAGACGAAGCTCGCCCAGATAACGAAGATCAGGGCCAGCAGCAGGGCGAATACCCAGACCGATCCCCCCAGGTGGGTAAGCCAGCCGAGGCCTGCGCCAGTGGAATGGCCCTGTTCGCGTTCCATCGCCAGGTAGTTCACGCCGACGGCGAGCACCGGCCCCAGGAACAGGAAGCCGGCCAGGAAGGAAAAGGCCATCCAGGGCTGGTTCCATGACATTCCCAGCAGCACCAGGCCGACGATGGCGATGACCAGGCCGTGTATCAGGGCCACGGGTGTTTTCCAGAGGTCTCGCCAGCCCTTGCCCAGCCAGGTCCCGAGATGGTCGGGCTCCACTGTGCGGATTGCGGGACTTTCGGTCTCGGGTGTGTGTTCTCTTTCGACCTCGCCCAGGTCTTCGGGATAGGCGCGCTTCACAACGGGGATTTCGTCCTTTTCCTCACTCATGTCCTCAACTCCTTGGGACTTTTTCGTGGGCTCACTGATTCCGTCTGTCGTGATGCGCAGTGGTTCCGGTCATTTTTTGAAGCCCGTCTCGAAAACCGGCGGGTTGCCCGGGTGCCCCGGTCAGCGTCGTTTGCTTGGAGGGGGTACGGGCGGCTGGTATTCTGCGCAGTTCTTTGTTTCCCGCGATAAAGGCACAGGTGAGGCGCATGCAGGAGCAGTATTCCCCGGAGGTGATCGAGGCGCAGGTACAGCGCCAGTGGGAGGAGGCCGACTGCTTCCGCGCGCGCGAGGACGCCCCCGGCGAGCCGTTCTACTGCCTGTCCATGTTCCCCTACCCGTCGGGCAAGCTGCACATGGGGCATGTGCGCAACTACACCATCGGGGACGTGATCGCGCGCTTCCAGCGCATGCAGGGCAGGAGCGTGCTGCAGCCGATGGGCTGGGATGCCTTCGGCCTGCCGGCAGAGAACGCGGCGATGCAGAACCACGTCCCGCCGGCCGCCTGGACCCGCCAGAACATCGAGCAGATGCGCACCCAGCTCAAGCGCCTGGGCTTCGCCTATGACTGGTCGCGCGAGTTCGCGACCTGCGATGCCGACTACTACCGCTGGGAACAGTGGCTGTTTGTGCGCCTGCTGAAGAAGGGCCTGGTCTACCGCAAGAAGGCGACCGTGAACTGGGACCCGGTGGACCAGACCGTGCTCGCCAACGAGCAGGTGATCGAGGGCCGCGGCTGGCGCTCCGGCGCGCTGGTCGAGCGCCGCGAGATGCCGCAGTGGTTCCTGCGCATCACCGACTACGCCGACGAGCTGCTGGAGGCCCTGGACGGGCTGGACGGCTGGCCGGACCAGGTGCGCACCATGCAGCGCAACTGGATCGGGCGTTCCGAGGGCGTGGAGCTGGAATTCGCGGTGGACGGCGGCGAGCCGCTGACCGTCTACACCACGCGCCCGGACACCCTGTTCGGCGTCTCCTACATGGCGCTGGCCCCGGAGCACCCGCGGGTGCAGGCGCTGGCGGAACATGACGCCGAACTGGCCGCGTTCGTCGCCGGCTGCGCGCAGGGCGGGGTGGCCGAGGCCGATCTGGCGACCATGGAGAAGAAGGGCCGGTCGCTGGGCTTTACCGCCCGCCACCCGCTGACCGGAGCGGAGGTCCCGGTCTGGGTCGCCAACTTCGTGCTGATGGAATACGGCACCGGCGCAGTGATGGCGGTGCCGGCACACGACGAACGCGACCACGAGTTCGCCACGCAGTACGGGCTGCCGATCCGGCAGGTGATCGCCCCGGCCGGCGGCGCCGAGTGCGACGTACAAGCCGCGGCCTTCACCGATCCCGGCGTGCTGGTGAACTCCGGCGACTTCGACGGGCAGGCCTCCGAGGCGGCCAAGGCCGCGATCGCCGAACACCTGGAACAGGCCGGGCTGGGCCGGCGCCGGCGCAACTACCGCCTGCGCGACTGGGGCATCTCGCGCCAGCGCTACTGGGGCTGCCCGATCCCGGTGATCCACTGCGAGGCCTGCGGGGCGGTCCCGGTGCCGGAGGCCGACCTGCCGGTGCGTTTGCCAGAGGACGTGATCCCGGACGGCGCCGGCTCGCCCCTGGCGCGCATGCCAGAGTTCTTCGAGACGGCCTGCCCGGAATGCGGCAAGCCGGCGCGGCGCGAGACCGATACCTTCGACACCTTCTTCGAGTCGAGCTGGTACTTCGCGCGTTACGCCTGTGCCGACAACGACACCGCGATGCTGGATGCGCGAGCCGACCACTGGCTGCCGGTGGATCAGTACGTCGGCGGCATCGAGCATGCCGTGCTGCATCTGCTGTATGCGCGCTTCTTCCACAAGCTGCTGCGCGACGAGGGCCTGCTGGCCTCCGACGAGCCGTTCACCCGGCTGCTGACCCAGGGGATGGTGATCGCGCCGACCTTCTACCGCGAACGCGGGGATGGCGGGAAGGATTGGATCAACCCGGCCGATGTCGAGCTGGAACGCGCGGAGGACGGCGCCGTGAAGGCCGCGCGCCACCGCGAGGACGGCCAGCCGGTGGTCGTGGGCGGCATGGAGAAGATGTCCAAGTCGAAGAACAACGGCGTGGACCCGCAGGCGCTGATCGAGCGCTTCGGTGCCGACACCGCGCGGCTGTTCACCATGTTCGCCGCGCCGCCGGACCTGTCGCTGGAGTGGTCCGACTCCGGCGTCGAGGGCGCGCAGCGCTTCATCAAGCGCCTGTGGCGGGCGGTGCACGAGCACGTGAACGGCGATGCGCCGGGTGCGCTGGATGTGGACGCGCTGGACGACGCCGGGCGCGAGCTGCGGCGCAAGCTGCACGACACCATCGCCAAGGTGACTGACGACATCGGGCGGCGCCAGACCTTCAACACGGCGGTGGCCGCGAACATGGAGCTGCTGAACGATCTCGGAAAATTCCCGAAGGATGCGGCTCGGGCCGCGGCCGTGCGCCAGGAGGCCCTGGAGGGCATCGTGCGCATGCTGGCGCCGATCATCCCGCATGTGACCGAGATGCTGTGGCGCGCGCTGGGCCATGACGAGCTGGTCGCGACCACCGCCTGGCCGACGGTCGACGAGGCCGCGCGCCAGGCCGCGCAGGAGACCCTGGCGGTGCAGGTGAACGGCAAGCGCCGCGCCGAGATCGCGGTCCCCGCCGGTGCCGACCGCGATGCGATCGAGGCCGCCGCGCGCGGCGACGAGAACGTGCAGCGGCACATTGAGGGACACAACGTGGTGAAGGTGATCGTGGTGCCCGGTCGCCTGGTGAACTTCGTGGTGAAGCCGCAATGACCGCGGTGCTGCGCGCAGTGCTGGTCGTATGGCTGGCGGTTGCTGTGGCCGCCTGCGGCTTCCAGCTGCGCGGCAGCATGGACTGGCCGGAGGCCCTGGCCCCGGTGCAGATCACCGGCGTGAATCCGCGGGACTCCCTGTACCGCGAGCTGGCGGTGGCCTTCGGCTCGGCCGGGGTCGAGGTGGTCGATCAGCGCCCCGAGGGGCAGGGCGCCACCCTGGATGTGCGCTCCGTGCGCGACCGTCGGCGCACGCTGTCGGTGACCGACGCGGCACGGGTCGCGGAGTACGAACTGATCCGGTCGGTGGAGGTGCGCCTGCGCCCGGTGGACGGCGAGGCTGTGGATCTGGGCACGTTGCACGCAAGCCGGATCTATCTGTTCGACGGCTCGGCGGTGCTCAGCCGTTCCGAGCGCGAGGAGACCCTGCGCGAGGCAATGAACCGGGATATCGTCAGCCAGCTGCAGCGTCGTATTCAGGCGGTGATCGGAGCCGACGGGCAGTTGCGCACGGATGTCGAGTTCGAGGATGACCAGCCGATGACTGGAGAACCTACCGACTGATGGCCCAGGATCTCGCCCGCCTGGAACAGGATCTGGCGCGCGGCGTGGCGCCGATCTACCTGCTGCTGGCCGAGGAGCCATTGCAGGCGATCGAGGCGGCCGATGCGATCCGTGCGGCGGCCCGCGACCAGGGCTATCTGGAACGGACCGTGCTGGACATGACCGCGCAGTCCGACTGGGCGCCGTTCGAGTCCGCGATCCGCGACCGGTCCCTGTTCGCCGAGCGCAGCGTGCTGGACCTGCGCCTGGCCACTGGCAAGCCGGGCAAGGTAGGTGGCGATCACCTGAAGGCCTATGCGGCCGATCCCCAGGACGATCTCGTGCTGCTGTTGCAGCTCCCGCGGCCGGATCGGGACATGCGCCGGGCAGCCTGGTTCAAGGCGCTGGAGAACCGTGCGGTGGTGCTGCACGCGCGTCCGATCCCGCCATCCCAGCTGGGTCCGTGGGTTCGCGCCCGCCTGCAGCGCCATGGCCTGACGATCACGGATCCGGCGCTGGCGCTGCTGGTCTCGCGCATCGAGGGCAATCTGCTGGCCGCGCGCCAGGAGATCGAGAAGCTGGCGCTGGCGGGCGTGACCGACATCGACGAGGCCGTGCTGGCCGAAGCCACCACCGACGCCGCGCGCTTCGAGCTGTTTGCCCTGGCCCCGACCGCACTGCGCGGCGATGCCCGACATGCCCTGCGCATGCTGGAGGGGCTGCTGGACGAGGGACAGCCGGAGCCCCTGATCCTCTGGGCGCTGGCGCGCGAATGCCGGCTGCTGGTGCAGGCGATGGAGCGCAAGGCGGCCGGGGCGCCGGATCGCGAGGCCTTTCAGGGCAGCTTCGGAGACGGCCAGAAGGCCCTGCGCCAGGCGATGTCGCGGCTGAGCCTGCCGGCGGCGCGCGGGCTGCTGGGCGAGGCCGCGCGCGTGGATCGGGTCATCAAGGGTCAGGAAAACGGCAACGCCCGGCAGGGGTTGCTAGACTTGGTGGCCCGTATGGCGGGACGCCGGTTGTCCCGGCCATTGCCCGCACTGAACACCGAACGAGTCTGATTGCATGAACGCTGCCGTACACCCGACCGAACCCGCTGCCGCCGACGTGATCGCCCAGGTCGAAGCCCTGGGGCGTGCTGCCCGCGTGGCCTCGCGGCGCATGGCCGAGGCCGAGCCGGGTGCGAAGAACGCGGCACTGCACGCGATCGCCGAGGGCATCGCCGCGCGTCGCGCGGAGCTGGTGGAGGCCAATAGCCGCGACCTGGAGGCCGGGCGCGAGCGCGGCCTGGACGCCGCGATGTTGGACCGCCTGGCGCTGACGGATGCACGCATCGACACCATGATCGAGGGCTGCCGCCAGGTGGCGGGGCTGCCCGATCCGGTGGGCACCATCACGGACATGGCCTATCAGCCGAGCGGCATCCAGGTGGGCCAGATGCGCGTGCCACTGGGCGTGATCGGCATCATCTACGAATCGCGCCCGAACGTGACCATCGACGCCGCAGCCCTGTGCCTGAAGTCCGGCAATGCCGCGATCCTGCGCGGCGGCTCCGAGGCCCTGCACTCCAACCAGGCGCTGGCTGCGATCATTCAGGCCGGGCTGGAGCAGGCCGGGCTGCCGCGCGAAGCGGTGCAGGTGGTGCCGACCACCGACCGCGCGGCGGTGGGCGCGCTGCTGCGCATGCCGCAGTACGTGGACGTAATCGTCCCGCGCGGCGGCAAGGGCCTGATCGAACGCGTCAGCAACGAGTCGCAGATCCCGGTGATCAAGCACCTGGATGGTGTCTGCCATGTCTATGTGGATGGCAGTGCCGATCTCGACAAGGCACTGGCCGTGGCGGTGAACGCCAAGACCCAGCGCTACGGCACCTGCAACACCATGGAGACGCTGCTGGTGCACGCTGACCAGGCCGAGGCTTTCCTGCCGCGCCTGGCCACAGCGCTGGGCGAGCGCCAGGTGAGCCTGCGTGGCTGTGCGCGCACCCGCGCCATCCTCGCTGACAGCGGGGCGGATATCGCCGAGGCCACCGAGGACGACTGGGTGGCCGAATACCTGGGGCCGATCCTCGCGATCCGTGTGGTCGACGACCTGGACGCAGCGATCGACCACATCAATACGTACGGTTCGCACCACACCGACAGCATCGTGACCGAGGACTACACCCGGGCCCGGCGTTTCCTGCGCGCGGTGGACTCCAGCTCGGTGATGGTGAACGCCTCCACCCGCTTCGCCGATGGCTTCGAGTACGGCCTGGGTGCGGAGATCGGTATCTCCACCGACAAGCTGCACGCGCGCGGTCCGGTGGGCCTGCACGGCCTGACTACCCTCAAGTACGTGGTATTCGGCGACGGTCATGTGCGTAGCTAGGAGCCTGCCGGATTTGGGGCTGATCTGCTGCGCGCGATTGAACCAGCGTCTCCCTGGGGCGATTCCCGCGTGATCGGGGTTCTCGGCGGCACCTTCGACCCGATCCATTTCGGCCACCTGCGCCCGGCCCTGGAGATTCAGCAGCACCTGGGGCTGGAACGGGTGCATTTCATCCCCTGTCACGTGCCGCCGCATCGTACGAGTCCGGGTACCGGCAGCGATGACCGCCTGGCAATGGTGGAGCGGGCGATCCGTGATGTGCCGGGCTTCGTGGCCGACCGCCGCGAACTGGACCGCGAAGGGCCCTCCTACACGGTCGATACCCTGCTCAGCTTCCGCGAGGAGCTGGGGCCGGATGCCCCGCTGGTGCTGATCATGGGCATGGACGCCTTCGCCGGCCTGCCGTCGTGGAACCGCTGGGAACAGCTGTTCGAGCTGGCCCATATCGTGGTTTCGCACCGCCCGGGCAGTCCCGCCTCGCAGGAGCTGGGCGGGTGGCTGGGCAACGCGGCCACCCATGATCCGGCCGCTTTGCGCTCCAGCCCGGCGGGCCGGGTGTACTTCCAGCCGGTGACCCAGCTCGATATCTCCGCCACGGCCATCCGCGACGAACTGCTTGCCGGGCGCAGCCCGCGCTTTCTGCTCCCCGGGGCCGTCAACCGCTACATTCAGGACCACGGCCTGTACCGGGCCGGGGCCCAACGACATCACGGAACCTGATCGACAAATGAACAGCGAACAACTGCTTGAACTCGTGACTACCGCGCTGGAAGACATCAAGGCGCAGAACATCCGCACCATCGATGTGCGCGGCAAGACCACACTGGCCGACTTCATGGTGATCGCCTCCGGGACCTCCGGGCGGCATGTGCAGTCGGCCGCCGAATCGGTCGCGCTCGAGGCGAAGAAGGCCGGTATCCAGCCGCTGGGGGTCGAGGGCCAGGAGAGCCAGGAGTGGGTGCTGGTGGACCTGAACGACGTGATCGTCCACGTGATGCTCCCGGAGACCCGCGACTTCTACAATCTGGAAAAGCTCTGGCTGGCCGAGGAGGCCGCGGATACCGAAAAGGCCGCCCCGGAAGACCCCAGCCTGGAGCGCGTCCGCCGCCTGCGCGGCTGACCGCCGCGCGCCGCCATGCGCCTGGACCTGATCGCGATCGGCAAGCGCATGCCCGACTGGGTGGCGGCCGGGTTCGACGAGTACGCCGGTCGCCTGCCTCGTGAGCTGAACCTGAACCTGCAGGCCCTGGCCGGCCCCTCCGGGGCCAAGTCCATGGATACGGCCACGCTGCTGCGGCGCGAGGGCGAGATCCTGCTGAAGGCCATCCCCGAGGGCGCCCGCGTGATCCTGCTGGACGAGCGCGGCAAGGGCGTGGACACCAAGGGCGTCGCGCGGCGCCTGGCCGACTGGCAGCAGGACGGACGCGATGTCGCGCTGGTGATCGGCGGGGCCGCGGGGCTGGATGAGGCCGTGCGCGCCCGTGCGGAATGGGCCTGGTCGCTGTCGCCGCTGACCTTCCCGCACATGCTGGTGCGGGTGCTGGTCGCCGAGCAGCTCTACCGCGCCTGGTCGCTGCTGAACAACCACCCCTACCACCGCGCGTGATGCCCGTGGCGCATCCGCTGCTGCTGGCTTCCGCCTCCCCGCGCCGGCGCGAACTGCTGGAGCAGGTCCAGCTCGTCTTCGAGGTGGCCCCGATGGACGTGGACGAGACCCCGCTACCGGGCGAGTCCCCGGAGGCGCTGGTCGAGCGCCTCGCCATCGCCAAGGCGGAGGCGGCCCTCGAGCGCGGCATCCCGGGGCAGTGGGTGCTGGCCGCGGATACCGTGGTCGCGCTGGGCGACGAGGCCCTGGGAAAGCCCGTGGATTTCGCCGATGCCGAGTCCATGCTGCAACGCCTCTCCGGCGGTGAGCACCGGGTGGTCTCCGGCATGGCCCTTTGCCGGCCCGGTGAATCCATGCGGGCATGCACCGTGACGACCCGCGTGCGCATGCGGCCGCTGACGCCATCCGACATCGAGCGTTACTGGGCGACGGGCGAGCCGCTCGGCAAGGCCGGGGCCTACGCGATCCAGGGGCGCGGCGCCGCCTTTGTCGAATGGATCGCCGGTTCTTATACCAACGTGGTGGGGCTTCCGCTGTTCGAGCTGGAGCAGTGGCTGGCGGAGATCCCCGACCCGCCGCCGCGCAGCGCCTGATACCTTCCTCTCACTCGATCCCGAGTTTCTTGAGCCGGTAGCGCAGCTGGCGAAAGCTGAGCCCAAGCAGGCGCGCCGCGGCCGTGCGGTTGCCGCCGGTCTGCTGCAGCGCCGTGGCGATGGCCTGGCGTTCCTGCTCGGCCAGGCGCTGGTCCAGGGCGACGTCGTCCGCTGAGGCGGTTGGTATCTCGCGCCGGGGCGGGGGCGGCACAAAGCCCGGGGCCTCGGCCGGTGGCGTGGGTTCGCCATGGGCGGAACGGGGCAGGTCGATGCTGTCGGCGTGGATCGTGGGGCCCTCGCTGAGCGTGGCGGCGCGTTCGAGGACGTTTTCCAGCTCGCGCACGTTGCCCGGGAACGGATGCCGGGCCAGGGCCTCGAGCGCGTCTGGCGCCAGTTCCAGTGGCTCGGTACCCCACTGCTCGCTGATCCGGGCCAGCACGCACTGGGCGAGCAGAGGGATGTCCTCGCGTCGTTCCCGCAGGGCGGGGACCTTCAGTTCGATCACGTTCAGGCGGTAGTAGAGATCCTGACGGAAGCGCCCCTCGGCCACCGCGCGCTCCAGGTCGTGGTGCGTGGCCGACAGCAGGCGCACGTCCACCGGGATCTCGCGCGTGCCCCCCACGGGCTTGATCGCGCGCTCCTGGATTGCACGCAGCAGCTTGACCTGCATGGGCAGTGGCAGGTCGGCGACCTCGTCGAGAAACAGCGTCCCGCCGCTGGCGGCCTGGAACAGCCCGGTGTGATCCTGCGTGGCCCCGGTGAAGGCCCCCTTGCGGTGGCCGAAGAACTCGCTCTCCATTAACTCGCCGGGGATCGCCCCGCAATTGACCGGCACGAACGGGCGATCGCTGCGCGGCCCCAGGCGATGGATCTCGCGTGCCACCAGCTCCTTGCCGGAGCCGGACTCGCCACGGATGAACACCGGCGCCTGGCTGCGCGCCAGTTTCTGGATCGTCGCGCGCAGGGTCTGCATCGGTGGTGCCTGTCCGAGCAAGGGGCTGTCGGTGCGGGTGGTATCGGCGTCCAGGACCGTGCCGGCATTCAGTGTCCCGGGCAGGTCTGGAGCGGGTTCCATTCGCAGTGCGGTGTCGATCAGCTCGCGCAGCTGCTGCAGGTCCACCGGCTTGCTGACAAAGTCGAATGCGCCCAGCTTCAGGGCCTGGACGGCGGTGTCCACGCTCCCGTGGGCGGTGATCACGGCCACAGGCAGGTCCGGGCGCTGGCCCTGGATGTGGCGCACCAGATCCAGCCCGTCGCCATCCGGCAGGCGCATGTCGGTCAGGCAGAGGTCGAAATCCTGCTGGGCGAGCAGTTCGCGCGCCCCGTTCAGGCGTTCGGTTGTGGTGGCCTCGATCCCCATGCGGGAGAGGGTGATCTCGAGGAGTTCGCAGATGTCCGGTTCGTCGTCCACGACCAGGACGTGGCGAATGCTCATGCGCGTTCCCTCGCGGTCTCCGTTGACGATGCTTCCGTGCTGCTTTTGCCCGCGACTGTTTCGGTCGGGGCGAACAGGATGCGGAAGCACCCGCCGGTGGGTGTGCTGACGTACTCCAGGGTTGCTCCGTTGTTCTCGCACAACATGCGCGAGATGTACAGGCCCAGCCCGGAGCCCCCGCCGCTGCTCGAGACGAACGGTTCGAACAGGTCGGAGCGCTGGTCCGGCGCAATGCCGGGTCCTGCGTCGAGGACATCGAGACTGACAACGCGTGCCACCTGGCCGGCGCCGCCACGCAGCACAATCGGCGGTGAGCCCGGCTGGTCGTGGCCCCCGTGTATGCGGGCATTGGTGCAAAGGTTCCAGAGGACCTGATTCAGCTGCGAGGGGTCGAACAGCACTTCGGAGTCATACGGTTCGATCCTGGCGTGCAGCGCAACGCGCGGGATCTGCAGGGCGCCACAGAACTCGTCGACGAAGCGGTCGAGAAATTCCTGCAGGTTCAGTCGCTCGCGTTGTCCGGTATCGCGTCGCGACAGGCTCAGCACGTTGGAGATCAGCTCGTTCACGCGCTTGCTCTGCTTGTTGATGATGGTCAGCAGGCGCTGGTCGGGTCGGGTCAGCTGTGGAGACTCGGCGAGCAGCTGGGCACTGTGGCTGATCGCGCCCAGCGGGTTGCGGATCTCGTGGGCGATACTCGCGGTCAGGCGGCCGAGCGCCTGCAGCTTGCTGGCCTGTGCCTGGCGCTGGATCTCCGCGAGATCCTCGAGGATCAGCAGCGTCCCGCGATCGCCCAGAGGGGTCAGGCGGACCTGCAGGGCGGGCTGGTCACGATCCCCCGGCAGCTGCTGCGTGTCCGTGCGCATCCCTGTGCTTTGCCATTGTTCGACCCGCTGCGCCAGCGCCGGCGAGATCTCGGCCAGCTGGCGGCCGGGGCGGGGCGGGAGCAGCCGGCGCGCGGCCTCGTTGATCGAACGGATCTCGCCATCCGGGTCGACCGCGATGACGCCGGCGCTCATGCGCGCGATGATCTGGGCGTTGAGCTCGGCGAGGTTGGCCAGGTCTTCTTCCTGACGCTCGACCTGGGCGCGGGTCGCCCCTGCGCGGCGCGCGACATGCCGGGCGAGTAGCCCGGCGGCGAAGAGCGTGGCGCCGAGCAGTCCGGCCTGGGTCAGGCCCGAGCCGTCCTGGTCCAGCAGGAAGATCGCCGCCGCCTCGGCCGTGAGCAGACCCAGGGTAGCGACGGCGGCCAGCGACAGGCTCAGCCGTCCGCCGGAGAGCAGGGTGGCGGCCACCACCGCGGGGATCAGCAACAGGCCGATGCCGGTGCCCACGCCACCGGCGACCAGGACCAGCGCGACCAGGCTGATGGTGTCGCCAATCCCGCCCAGTAGCGCGAGAGCGGCCAGACTGGTCGTGTTGGGGTCGCGGGCCGGGCGCCAGGTCATCGCCGCGACGAACAGCGCAAAAACCAGATAGCCGCCGGCGAGCGCCGGATACATCTCCGGTGCCGCGGCGTGCAGCCCCGCGGGACCCTCCGGTACCAGCCCCAGGATCAGCAGGACGCTGGCAACAAAGACGCGGTAGAGCGCGAACAGCCAGGCCGAGCGGCGCGTGTCGGCATCAAGCGCGATGGGCCCCCCCATGGATGCCGACCTCCCGCTGGATCAGTCGGCGCCCGAGTCGGAACCGGGCCCGGTATTCTGCCGGTTGCGGTCGATCTCGGCGTGTTGCGGGGAGCAGTAGAGGCGATCGCCATCGCGGTAGGCCTCGGCCTCCGGGACGTGTACGCCACAATAGGCGCAACGGATCACCGCGCCGCCTTCCTTCAGGCGGTCGGGGCGGGCGTCACGCGAGACGGACTCCTTGCGCGCGCTGGTGGAGCGCACCAGGGTGCGGACCGCCAGAAAGACGGCGACGATGGCAACGATGAGCAGCAGCAGGCGCATGCCGCGATTCTAACGCAAGGAGGTGCCCACCGCCCCCTCGGGTCCGGAAGCCTGGGGGGCGTACGGCTAGCCGGTGTTGCGCATCCCTGCGGCGATCGCGTTGATCGAGCGCAGCAGCGGCGAAAGCCAGGGGTTGTCCGCGTCGTCGTCGGCTTCGGCGTCGAACTGGCGCGACTCGCGCAGCAGGTGGATCTGGATGCTGTTGAGCGGGTCCAGATACGGGTTGCGCCGCTGCAGCGAGCGCGCCAACAGCGGTGTCTCGTCCATCAGTCGGTCCAGCCGGGCCACGCGCAGGACCTCGTTGACCGTGCGTGTGTGCTCCTCGCGCACGCGCGAGTACAGCCGTTCGGCCAGCTCCGGGTCGCTGCAAAGACGTGCGTACTCGGCCGCGGTGCGCATGTCCGCCTTGGTCAGGGCCATCTGGCAGTTCGACAGCAGAGAACGGAAGAATGGCCACTCCTGGTACATCCGCTGCAGCTGTTCCAGGCGTGCCGGGTCCTCGCCCCGCCACTGTTCCAGGGCCGATCCGATCCCGTACCAGGCGGGCAGGGTATGGCGCGACTGTGCCCAGCCGAACACCCAGGGGATCGCCCGGATCGAGCTCTTGGAACGATCCGTCTTGCGCCGGTGGGAGGGGCGCGAACCGATATTCAGGAAACCGATCTCCTGCACCGGGGTAATCTCGTAGAAGTAGTCGAGAATCCCCGGCGTGCGGTCGATCAGGTCGCGGTAGGCATCCTCGCCAGCACGGGCTAGCTCGCCCATCGTGTCGCGGTATTCGTCACGGTCCTGGCGTGCCGTGCGGATCAGGCTGCGCGAGGCGAGCATCAGACCGGTCGCCCCCATGCCCAGTTCGTAGACCGCCGTCTCTGCGTTGGAATACTTGTACGACAGCACCTCGCCCTGCTCGGTGAACTTGATCCGCCCCTGCACGGTGGCTGGGGGCTGGGCGAGGATGGATTCATGGGTCGGGCCGCCGCCGCGGCCCACGGTACCACCGCGCCCGTGGAACAGCTGGCAGCGCACGCCAAAGCGGTCGGTGATCCCGACGATCTTCTTCTGCGCCTCGTAGAGGTTCCAGCTGGAGGCGAGGATGCCGCCATCCTTGCAGGAGTCGGAGTAGCCGAGCATTACGTCCTGGACGTTGCCGGAGGCGGACAACAGGCGGGCATAGACCGGGTTGGACAGCAGGCCTTCCAGCACGTCCTCGACATGCAGCAAGTCCTCGATGGTCTCGAACAACGGCGAGATGCGCAGGTGGCAGAACGGCTCGCCGTTCTCGTCCTCGCCGGCCAGCCCCGTCAGGCGGCCCAGCAGCAGGACCTCCAGCACGTGCGAGGCGGCGTGGGTCATCGAGATCACGTAGGTGCCGATGCCATCCGGACCGATCTCGCGGCGCATCGACTGGATGACCTCGAATACGCGCAGGGTCTCCAGTGCGCCCTCGTCGAGGGCCTCGCGATTCAGATCGGCCAGCGATGGTGCCGCGATCAGGTCGCTCAGGACCTTCTGGCGGCCGGACTCGTCCAGCGTGTTGTAGTCGACCTCCGGTGCCAGTTGCTGCAGCAGCTGGGCGATGGCCTCGCTGTGGACCGTGGACTCCTGGCGCACGTCCAGGTGATGCAGGTGGAAGCCGCAGGTCTCGACCAGACGGATCAGGTCGGTCAGCGCGCCGGAGGCGATGTTGCGGTCGCCATGGCTGATCAGCGAGTCGCGGATCAGGTTCAGGTCCTGCAGAAAGGCATTGGCGTCGGCGTAGGCGCTGTTGGTCGGCAGCACGGCCGCCTCGCCCTGGATGCGCCGGCAGACCGTCTCCAGCGTCTCGCGCAGGCGGTAGCGCATGATGTACAGCTTGCGCCGGTACGGTTCGCTCTCGAAACGGTCGGAGGCGCCGTGGAACACGGCGTTGGCGATGTTGCTGTCGGCGTCCAGGCTGTCGAGGAATTCCTGCGACGGCTGGCACATATAGGCCGAATGGGTGAGGACATTGCGCAGGTGATTGACCCGCTTGATGTACTCGCGCAGGACCTGCTCCATCGCCAGGCGGCAGGCCAGTTCGGTGACTTCCGGGGTGACGTTCGGGTTGCCGTCACGGTCACCGCCGATCCAGGAGCCGAAGTGCAGAAAGGCCGGGATGCGCACGGGCAGGCTGCCGTCTGGGTGTACCCCGTAGATGCGCCGGATCGCCTTCTCCAGGAAGCGGTAGGACAGCGGTATTGCCTCGAACAGGCTCTCCTCGAAATAGAACAACCCGTACTTGATCTCGTCCTGGACCTGCGGCTTTTTCACCCGCACCTCGTTGGTGCGCCACAGCAGCTGGATCTGGGTCTCCAGCTCCTCGATGATCAGGCGGCGTTCTTCCTCGCCCAGCTCGGGCTGGTTGAGCCGGTCGGCTGTCTCGAACACGCGGCGCTGGTTCTCCATCGTGGTCCGGCGACGGGCCTCGGTGGGGTGCGCGGTGAATACCGGCTGGTAGTGCAGTTCCGCGAGCAGGCGTTCCAGTTCGGCGGCGGTCACACCCTCGTTGTGCAATTCGCGCAGCGTCTGGTCGAACGAGCCGGTCCACAGCGGCTCGCCGCTGGAGACCTGCGCGCGCCGCCAGCGGTAGAACAGGTCTTCCTCGGCGATGTTGACCAGGCTGAAGTAGATGCTGAACGCGCGGATCACGCGTTCGGTCAGGGTCGCGTCGAAGTGGGTGATGTCCGCCATCAGACGCTGGCGCAGCTGGGGATCTTCGTCCTTGCGCAGGCTCACGAAACCGCGGCGGAGCTTTTCCACTGCGTCGAATACGGTCTGGCCTTCCAGCTTGCGGATTACGTTACCCAGCAGTTCGCCGAACAGGCGCACGCGGGCGCGCAGTTCCTTGTCCTTGGGCAGGAATCGGTCGTCTAGGTCGGTTTGAGTCATAAGCCCTTCTGCACGCACAAGGCCGGCCCATGGGCCGGCCTTGTGGGGAACGTTGCTAGCGCGAAAAGAGGATGATTATAGCGCAGATCAGCCGGTCGTAGCCTGTCGCCTGCGGGGAACCAGTTGGCGATAAAGCGAGAGGTAGTGCTCGGCACTCGCGGTCCAGTCGAATTCCTGGGTCATGCCGGTGCGCAGGAGTTGTTCCCAGCGCCCGTCGGCGCGCTGCTGGTAGAGCTCGAGGGCGCGTTCCAGGGCCTGCGTCAGGGCGCTGACCGTGTCGGGCGTGAAGCTGAAGCCAGTGGCCGTGCCGTCGGCCAGGTTTTCGGGGCTTGCGTGCACCACGGTGTCCGCCAGCCCGCCCGTGGCATGCACCACCGGAGGGGTGCCGTAGCGCAGGCTGTACATCTGGTTCAGACCGCAAGGCTCGAAGCGCGAGGGCATCAGGAACAGGTCGGACCCGGCCTCGATCTGGTGCGCCAGCGGCTCGTCGTAGCCGATATGCACCCCGACGCGGCCGGTGTAGGTCCGGGCCAGGGCGCCGGTCGCATGTTCCAGGTCCTTCTGTCCGGAGCCGACCAGGGCGAGCTGCACACGTCCGGCCTCCAGCAACGGGGTGCAGGCCGCATGGATCAGGTCCACGCCCTTTTGCTCGACCATGCGCCCGACATGGCCAAGCAGCGGTACGTCGGGGTCCTCGTCCAGCCCCATGCGTTTTTGCAGCGCGGCCTTGCTATGGGCCTTGCCGGCCAGGTCCTCCGCCGAGTAAGGCTGAGCGATGTGGCGATCGCGGGACGGATCCCAGGCGCGGTAGTCGACCCCGTTCAGGATGCCGTAGAGGTCGGCGGCGCGGGCGCGCAGCACGCCGTCCAGGCCCATGCCTGATTCCGGCTCCTGGATCTCGCGGGCGTAGGTGGGCGAGACGGTGGTGATGGCGTCGGAGAAGACCAGTCCGGCCTTCATGAACGACAACTGGTCGTGGAACTCCAGGGCGTCCGGGGTCCACAGATCGGACGGCAGCCCAAGATCGTCCATCGCCTGCGCCGGGAACAGGCCCTGATAGGCGAGGTTGTGGATCGTGAAGATCGTGCGCGGGCGCGGGGCGCCACTGCGCTCGGGGTCCAGGAACACGGGCACCAGGCCGGTCTGCCAGTCGTTCAGGTGCACCAGTTCCGGTGCCCAGTCGAGCCCGGCCTCGTCGCGGGCGATGGCGGTGATCGCCCGGGCGAATCCGGCGAAACGCTGGGCGTTGTCCGGCCAGTCCGTGCCATTGCTGGCGCTGTAGGGGTTGCCGGCCCGCTGGAAATACTCCGGCCAGTCGACCAGGTAGACCGGCAGTTTGGTACCGGGCAGATGGCCTTCAATCAGCTGCCAGGGCGCATCCGGGGGGCCGGGCAAGGGTTGCGCGTGGGCCAGTTGGCTGCAGGCCTCCGGATAGCCGGGTACGACCAGCCGTACGTCCTGCCGCCGCCGGCGCAGGGCAACGGGCAGACTGGCGCTGACGTCGGCGAGGCCCCCGGTCTTGGTGAGGCCGTACGCCTCGCTGCTGGCGAAAAGGATGCGCATAACAATTTCCTGGGGAAACACGGGTGGAACCGGGAGCCCCGGTTGCGTTTCCAAGAGTGTAACGCAGGCGCCCGCAGCGATATGGGGCGCCGGGGCATTGAACGGCTGGGCGGCGCGCGGCAATCTGGAGTCACCATCGCAAGGGGCACACGGATGATCTCAGGGAACGAAGCGGCACGGAGTGATGATCTGGCTGCACATGCAGAGCGGCTGAACGAGTGCCCCCTGCGAAACCTGCTGGAAGAGGACTCGGGCCGGGTGCAGCGGGATGTGCAGGAGATCGCGGGGCTGCGCCTGGACTGGACGCGCCAGCGGCTGGACGGTCCGGCGTGGCAGGCCCTGGCGGCGCACGCGAACCGCTGCGGCGTGGCCGGAGCCCTGGAACGCCTGTTCGCGGGCGAGCGCGTGAACATCACCGAGGGGCGGGCGGCTCTGCATTCAGCGCTGCGCCTGCCGCCCGGGGCGTGCTGCGAGGTCGAAGGCGAGGACCTGGCGCGTGTGGTGCATGCGGAACTCGAGCGCATGGAGGCCTTCGTGCGGCGGGTCCACACGGGTGAGCATATGGGCCATACCGGGCGCCCGATCCGGCGCGTGGTCAATATCGGTATTGGCGGCTCCGACCTGGGCCCGCGCATGGTCTGTCGTGCACTGGCCGCACACGCGCGGCCGACCGCCGAGGGCGATCCGCTAACCGTGCGCTTTGTCTCCAACGTGGATGGCGCCGCACTATCCGCCGAGCTGCGCGAGGCCGACCCCGAGACGACCCTGTTCATCGTCGCCTCCAAGACCTTCGGCACGCAGGAGACCCTGACCAACGCCCGCGCCGCGCGCGACTGGCTGCTCGGCCGTTTTCCCGAGGAGGCGGTCGCGCGCCACTTCGTCGCGGTGTCCACTGCGCGCGAGCGGGTGGTGACGTTCGGGATCGACCCGGCCAACATGTTCGGCTTCTGGGACTGGGTGGGCGGGCGCTATTCGGTGTGGTCGGTGATCGGTCTGCCGGTGGCGCTGCTGCTGGGCATGGATGGCTTCCGCGCCTTCCTCGGCGGGGCGCACATGATGGACGAGCACGTGCGCGCCACGCCCCTCGCCGACAACGCCGCCGTACGCATGGCCCTGGTCGACTACTGGAACCAGAACCTGCTGGGGGCCTGCGCCCGCGCGGTCCTGCCCTATGACGAGCGCCTGGCCCTGCTGCCCGCCTATCTGCAGCAGGCAGAGATGGAGAGTCTCGGCAAGCGGGTGCGTCTGGATGGCCGCCCGGTGGAGGAGGATACCGGCAGCATCGTCTGGGGGGCGGTCGGCACCGATGGCCAGCACGCGTTCTTTCAGCTGCTCCATCAGGGTACGCGGGTGATCCCGGCGGAATTTATCGGCGTGGCCCGGCCGGAACACGACCTGCCGGCCCAGCACCCGCTGCTGCTGGCGAACCTGGTAGCGCAGGCGCAGGCCCTGGCGCTCGGCAAGGACGAGGACACGGTGCGCGCGGAGATGGCCGCGGCCGGGACCGCCCCCAAGCAGATCGATGCCCTGGCCCCGCACCGGACTTTCCCGGGCAACCGGCCCAGCACCGTGATCCTGCTCGAGCAACTCGATCCGGCCACGCTCGGGGCGCTGATCGCGCTGTACGAGCACAAGATCTATGTGCTCGCGACGCTCTGGGGCATCAATGCCTTCGACCAGTGGGGCGTGGAGCTTGGCAAGCAGCTGGCGGGCGAGGCCCTCCAGGCCCTGCGCGGCGAGGGCGGGCAGCCGGACGCGGCCACGGCCGCGACGCTGGACTGGCTGCGCCCGCGGCTGCCGACTGACCGCGCTCCGGACGGCGATCCTTAAGGAAACACTTGTGTTTCCTTAAACGGCCAGCGCGTCGTCCGACTCTTCGATCTGCGGGACGTCGGTGGGCAGAGTGATGGTTTGTTCCTCGCCGTCCAGCCAGAAGCGGATCTCCGCCTCTTCGCCATCCGGGGTCTCGGAGACCGCATCCAGGAATTCGATCGGGGTCTCGGGAGTTTGCCCGTTTACCTCCAGGATCAGCGCGCCCTGCGCCAGGCCGGCGGCTGCGGCAGCGCCCTGGGCGCGGCTGACCAGCACGCCGGGTTCATCCGGCAGTTCCAGTGCCTCGCGCAGGTCGTCGCGCACCGCGATCACGGTGATGCCGAGTGCGGTCACCACCTCGTCGTCGCCGGGCGGGCTGTATTCGAACGGCACGTCGGCCTCGAGGACGTCGGGCGAGACCGCAATCGTGGCACCGGTGCGCACGGCCAGGGCCAGGCCGTCACTGGGGCGGGTGTCGATGTAGCGCGGTTCTTCCTCGCCCTCCACGCGCAGTTCCAGCCAGCCGAGGTAGGTGCCGTCGACCAGGCCGTCGACGATCACGCGCTCCAGGGTCGCATTCAGTTCGTCCAGCAGGTTGATCATCAGGTCGTGCGTCTGCGGACGCGACAGCTGGACCTCGTGCATCGCCAGCAGGATGGCCTGCGCCTGGTCGGGGCCGATCACGATCGGTACCACCTCGCCGGAGTCGGGGTCGCGCAGCAGGGCGATCGGGGCGCCGGTCTGAGCGTCCATGCCGACGGTGGCCAGCTCCACCGGCAGCACGCGTTCCAGCGCTTCCGGATCGACTTCGCGGGCGAGGGTGTCACTGGCGGCGAGCGTGAGGGTGAACACCAGGGAGACGATCAGGACTCGGGGCCAGGCAAACCAGCGGGGATGCGACATGGGGCGGGCCTGTGTTCGGGATGTCCCTCGATCATGGCAGTCCGCCCCGGGCGCGTCCAGAATGACCCGAAATCCGATGCAGGAGAGATGATGCCCCGACACAAGCCGTACGCCCCGGCCGCGGAGGAGAACCGCGACCCCATCCTGTCCGTATTGCGCGACCGCTTTGCCGCCCCGGGACGCGTACTGGAGGTTGGGGCGGGAACGGGGCAGCACGCGGCGTATTTCGCCGGCGCCCTGCCACACCTCGACTGGCTCCCAAGCGATGTCGCGGAGAATCTTCCGGGGGTGGAGGCCTGGCGGGCGGACGCGGCGCTGCCGAACCTGCGGGCGCCGGTGGCGCTGGACGTGCTGGCCGACCCCTGGCCCGAGGGGCCGTTCGACTACGTCTACAGCGCGAATACCGTGCACATCATGCACTGGCCGGCGGTCGAGGCCTTTTTTGCCGGCGTGGGGCGGGTGCTGGCACCGGCCGGGGTGTTCGCGCTCTACGGCCCGTTCGCCCACGACGGCGCACATATGGCGGCCTCCAACGCGCGTTTCGATGCGATGCTGCGTCAGCAGGATGCCGGCATGGGCGTGCGTGACCGGGCCGACCTGGACGCGCTGGCCGCGCAGCACGGTCTCGGCCGGGCCGAGGTGGTGGAGATGCCGGTCAACAACCAGGTGCTGATCTGGCACAAGGCTTGAAGAGTCCGTGTTTCCCTGGCGCGGTGCGCGTCAGATGTTGTGGTGCTTCAGCGGGTAGCCGCGTTCCTTGAAGTAGCGGTAGCGGGCGCGGCCCGCCTCGCGCTCCGACTCCTCGCCGCCGACGATATCCGCGACGCGCTCGAAGCGCCCGCAGTACTCCGGCACCTCCGGCGCCAGGTTGATCAGCACGTCGCAGCGATCCGACGGGGCATGGGCTTCGTGCAGGGAGACCGGGACGTCCGCATCGCGCACATCGGTGCTGTGCGGCAGGAACGCGGTGTCCTCGAAGGTCCACAGCCACTCGTCCAGCGTGCGCGTCAGCTCCGGCGAGCCGGTGTGGATGTGCACGCGATGGCCCTGGCCGCTGGCCTTTTTCGCCAGGCGGCAGGTGAAGCGCAGGCACGCCTCCGGGGCCGGGTCCTGCAGCAGGTAGAAGCTGACGTGGGTCATCCGCGCCCGACCCGGATCAGGCCTGGTCGAGCAGGTAGCGCATCAGCATCGGGACTGGGCGGCCGGTCGCGCCCTTCTCCTTGCCGCTCTTCCAGGCCACGCCGGCGATATCGACATGCGCCCAGGTGTAGTCCTCGGTATAGCGCGACAGGAAGCAGGCGGCGGTGATGGTGCCGGCCGGGCGCCCGCCGATGTTGGCCATGTCGGCGAAATTGCTCTTCAGCTGTTCCTGGTACTCCGGCCACAGCGGGAGCTGCCAGCCGCGATCACCGGTCTCCTCGCCGGCGGCCAGCAGGCTCTTCGCCAGGCGCTCGTTGTTGCCCAGGATCGCCGCGCCCTGATGGCCCAGGGCGATGATGCAGGCCCCGGTCAGCGTGGCGATGTCGATCACCGCCTTCGGCTTGTAGCGCTCCACCCAGGTCAGGGCATCGGCCAGCACCAGGCGGCCCTCGGCGTCGGTATTCAGGATCTCGACGGTCTGTCCGGACAGGGTGGTGACGATGTCGCCCGGGCGCGTCGCGCGGCCGTCGGGCATGTTCTCGGCACTGGTGACCACGCCGACCACGTTGACCGGCAGCCCCAGCTCGCAGCAGGCCTCGATCACCCCGAACACGCTGGCGGCGCCGCACATGTCGTACTTCATCTCGTCCATCTCGGCACCGGGCTTCAGCGAGATGCCGCCGGTGTCGAAGGTGATGCCCTTGCCGACCAGCACCACCGGGGCGTCGCCCTTCTTGCCGCCGGAGTACTCCATCGCGATCAGGCGCGGTGGGCGCTCGGAGCCCTTGCCCACCGCCAGGATCGCCCCGGCGCCGAGCTTCTCCAGATCCTTCTCGTCCAGCACCGTGGCCTTCAGCTGCTTGTGCTGCTTGGCCAGCTCGCGCGCGGTCTCGGCCAGGCTCTCCGGGTAGCAGACATTCGGCGGGGTGTTGCCCAGGTCCTTCGCGCGGTTCACGCCGGTGGCGATCGCCGCGGCCTCGGTGCAGGCCTGCTTCGCGGCCTCGGCGTCCTTGCGCTCCACGCACAGCTGGATCTTGTCCAGCTTCACCGGGGTGGTCTTCTCCTTGCCCTTGAACGGGGTGAAGCGGTAGGCGGCATCCGAGATCGCCGCGACCAGGGTGTGCACCACCCAGGCGATGTCCTTGCCGCGCGGCTGGAAGTCCGCGACCGCGATCGCGGCGCTGGTGGCCGGGCGCTCGACCAGCGCGGCGGCCAGGGCCTGCGCCGCCTTGCGCGCGGCGCGGGCGTCGAAGTCCTTCTTCGCCCCCAGGCCGATCAGGAGTGCGCTACCCTTCCCTTGATTGCCTGGGCTGCCACCGCCGGGCAGCAACAACCGGCTGCCGGCCTCGCCATCCATCTCGCCGGCCTTCAGCAGGGCCGCGATCTCGCCGTCGCGAGCGGCATCCAGGGCGCTGGCGCCCGCGGCCGGCTTGCGCTTGTGGGCGATCCCGGCGGCGCGGATGCCGACGCGGGGTTTGTCGAGGGTCGAGGTGGTGACGGAGAATTGCATCAAATGCCTCCCGAAAATGAGTCCGAGCATGTTACCAGCGCCGAGCGGCGCCCGACCACGCGTCGCGTCCGGCGCGGGGTGACGGGCGCATGATCCTGCGTCGCGCCGAGCGCTTCATCGCCCGCGAGCTGTGGCTGACCCAGGCCGCAGTGAGCGTGGTGTTGCTGCTGGTCATTATCGGCGGCGTACTGGCGCGGGTGCTGCGCGACGTCGCCGAGGGCAGCCTGCCGGTCGATTTCCTCCCCGGCATGGTCGCGTTCGGGGCGTTCAAGGGCATTGTGTTCCTCTGGCCGGTCGCCCTGTTTCTGGCGTTCATGCTGGTGTTCGGGCGCATGCAGCGCGACAGCGAGATGACCGCGCTGCAGGCCAGCGGGATGTCGTTCGCGGCCCTCTACCGCGCGCTGTTCTGGGTGGCGGCCCCGGCCGCGATCCTGCTGCTGGTGCTGATGACCATGGTCGTACCCCGTACCGAGGCGCAGATCGACCAGTTGCGTGACCTGGCCGAGCAGCGCTCCGACCTGGTGGGGATTGCCCCGGGGCGTTTCCTGCGTTCGCGGGTGGGCGATCAGGTCTTCTTCGCCGAGCGCATGAGTGAGGATCGCGAGGCCTTGCTGGAAGTCTTCATCTATCGCGAGGTGGATGGAGAGTCGCAGATCACCGTGGCCGAGCGCGCGGTGCCCGATCCCGAGGCCGAGGGCAGCGGCTTCCTGCTGCTGGAGAACGGCTATCGCTACGTCGGCGAGCCCGGCACTGCGAGCTTCCGCATGCTGGAGTTTGAGCGCCTGCGCACCCAGATTACCGAGCCCGACCCAACCACGCGCCGCGCTAGCCTGGATGCGCTGCCGACCTCCGCGCTGTGGGCGCAGCGCGACGATCCCGAGGCGCGCGCCGAGCTGGAATGGCGTCTGGCAATGCCGCTGTCGATCCTGGTGCTGGCATTGCTTGCGCTGCCGCTGGCGCAGGTGCCGCCCCGCACCGGGCGCTATGCGCGCATCCCGGCCGCGATCGGTGTGTACGTGCTGTACGCAAACTTCCTCATCCTCGGGCAGGGACAGCTGGCCGACGGCCGCACACCACTGGCCCTGGGGCTGTGGTGGACCCATGGCCTGATGCTGGTGTTGTGGGTGGTGCTGGCCTGGCATAAGGGCCTGTTGCGGCTGCGATCGGCCACTCCTCGCTTGCGTGATGCCGGAGGGGCGCCATGACCACGGTGTTGGGGCGCTATGTGATCCGCCAGGTGCTGATCGGCACGGCGTTGGCCGTAGTATTGCTGGTCGCGCTGGACGCGGTGTTCGCGATGATCGACGAGCTGCGCGATACCGGCACCGGCACCTACGGGGTCACCGAGGCGATGCTCTACGTGGCGCTGACCCTGCCGCGGCGGATGTACGAGATGCTGCCCTCGGCGGCCCTGCTGGGCGGGCTCCTGTGGTTGGGCAACCTCGCCGCGAACAGCGAGCTGACGGCGATGCGGGCCGCCGGCATGACCCTGGGCCGGTTCATCGTCTGGGTGCTGCAGGCGGGGCTGGTCGTGGTAATGGTGATGCTGATTATCGGCGAGTTCTTTGCTCCGGCCTCGGAGACGCGTGCCCAGGCGTTGAAGGCCTCGGCCTTCGACGAGGAGATCAGCGTGGGGTCGATGGGGCTTTGGGCACGCGACGGTCAGCGAATGATCCACGCCGAGTCGGTGCTGGCCGGGAATCAGCTGATCGGGGTGCGCATCATCGAGTTCACCGGGGATCGCGAGCCCAGCCGCATCACCCGCGCGGCGCGGGCCCAGTTTGTCGATGGAGATTGGCGGCTGGAGGACGTGGAGCGTTCGCAGCTGTCGCATGACCGCGTGGTCGCCGAACACCGTGAGCAGGAGACAATCGACCGGCTGATCGCCCCCGAGTATTTCGACGTGCTGGTGGTCGAGCCCAGCCAGATGGCCGCGCTCGATCTCTCTCGCTACATCGACTATCTGCAGCAGAATCAGTTGGATGCGGCTCCCTACGAGGTCGCGTTCTGGCAGCGCTTCACCCTGCCGGCCAGTACCTTCGTGATGCTGCTGCTGGCGATCCCGTTCCTGTTCGGCTCGCAGCGCGAGGGCGGCGCCGGCCAGCGCCTGTTTATCGGGATCGCGATCGGGGTCTCGTTCGTGATCGTGATGCGCGCGATCACCCACCTGGGGCTGGTGTACAACCTGCCGCCGCTGCTGGCGGCCAGCCTGCCGGTGTTGCTGTTCCTGGCCATCGCGCTGTTCGCGCTGCGACGCATGGCGGTGCGGGCATGATCGCTCCCTTGCGGCGGATATTTCTCGCGGGCGGTTTGGCGGGGCTGCTGGCCCTGCTCGCCGGGTGTGGTGGTAGCGGACCCGGTGACCTGGAGCCGCTGCCGCGCGCGGCCACGGTGCTGGCGTTCGGGGACAGCGTGACCCACGGGACGGGCGCCTCGCGCGGGGAAGATTTCCCGGCGCGTCTGGCCGAGATCACTGGCTGGCAGGTGGTGAACGACGGCGTGCCCGGCGACCGGGCGGACAGCGCGCGTGGCCGGCTGGGCCCCAGCCTGCGCGAGCACGAGCCCGATCTGGTGATCATCGGTCTCGGCGGCAATGACTTCCTGCGCCAGCGCGCCGCGCCGGCGGTCAAGGAGGACCTGCGGGCCCTGATCCACGAGGTGCGCGAGCATGGCGCCCAGCCCCTGCTGCTTGGCGTGCCCTCGGCCTCGGCCTTCGCGGCCGCCACGGGGCGCCTGCGTGACGACGGCATCTATGGCGAGTTGGCGCGCGAGGAGGGGGTCCCGCTAATCGACGGGGTGCTGTCAGGGGTGCTCTCGAACGGCGACCTGCGCGCGGATCGCATCCACCCCAACGCGGCCGGCTATCAGCAAATGGCGGAGCAAATCGCCGACGGGCTGGAGGAATCAGGCCTGTGGCTTGCCCCCTGATGTAAAGGACCCTGCGGGCTCCGGGGCCGCAGGCGGCGTCGGTTCAGGCCGCCTTGTCTTTTTTCCAGCGTGGTTTGGCGAGGCCCGGGATGCGTACCAGCTCGGTCCCGGACAGCCAGTCGTGCAGCATCCAGCGCCGTGGATGGAACTGCGACAGCCCCAGCGCGAAGATCGCTGCGGCGGTAACCGCCACGGTCGCCACGGCGCCGTGTTCGCGCACCGCCCAGATCGCCATCAGCACCACCAGCCACTGGGCGGCCGCCACCAGATAGCGCAGCGTGGCCTGCCAGGCGTTGACCGGCTGGCCATGCTCGGTGCGCAGCTGGATGTTCCAGGTCTGCAGGCCCAGGGTCTGCCCGGTGCGCGTCCAGAACCAGAAAAAGAATGCCCAGCCCACGAACAGGTTGGCGATGAAATGCGCGCGGGTGGAGTACCAGCCGGTCAGGTTGCCCAGTGCCACCACGATCATGCCCAGCACCATCCAGATCGCGATCAACAGCAGGGCGTCGTAGATGATCGCGCCGAAGCGGCGCAGCAGGCCGGCGGGCAGGCCTTCGATATTCTTGGGGTCTTGGCTCATGGGCAGGGTCGGGATCGGTATGCAGGTTGGTGGAACGGGCAAGGAGCGCGTAGTCTTCCTGTATGGAGCGACGGTTTCAACGTATCCCCCTGGAGTTTCCGGCCACCCTGGTCCATGCGAACGGGGAATGTCCCGTGCGCGTCGAGGACATATCGCTGCGCGGTGTCCTGGTCGAGGGGGCGCAGATCCCAGTTTTTGAGCCAGATGCCGTGGTCACGCTGGACATCCCTTTGTCCGACGAGGCGCGGATCGCGTTCGAGGGTCGCGTACGCTGGCAGGAGGGCCTGTGGCTGGGACTCGAGATCGAGGCGATGCCGCTGGAATCGGCGACGCACCTGCGCCGCCTGGTCGAGCTCAATCTGGGTGACGAGGCCCTGCTGGAGCGGGAATTTGCCGCCATGGCCGAGTCCGCCCCGACTCGCGAATAAGTCAGCCTTCAAAGCAAAGGCCCCAGCCTGCAATCCCGAAGGCTGCGGCGATCAGAAGACTTCCCGGAACGGGAGCACCTCCACCCATTCGCCCACGCGCGCCCCGTCGGACTCGCGCGGCAGCACGATGTAGGCATTGGCCTCGCTCATCGCGCGCAGCTGGTGCGAGCTCTGGCCGCCGGCCGAACGTACGACCCATCCACGCTCATCGGTGGCGAGCACCGCCCGCTGGAAGTCCTTGCGCCCGGGGGTCTTGCGCAGGTCCTCCACCAGGCGTGCGCTGATGGTGTGCGGCGGCGTGGTGTCGCGTCCGGCCAGGGCCTGCAGGGCAGGGCGTACCAGCAGCGCGAAGGTCGTCATGACCGCGACCGGGTTGCCGGGCAGGCCCAGGAAGTGGGCGTTGCCGAAACGCCCGAAGGCCAGAGGGCGGCCGGGCTTGATCGCGATCTTCCAGAAGCCGACCTGGCCCAAGGCCTGCAGGACACGAGTCACGTGGTCGGCATCGCCGACCGAGACGCCGCCGGTGGTGATGACCAGGTCCGCTTCCTGCCCGGCGCGCTCCAGCGCCTCGCGAACGGCCGCCTCTGTATCGCGGATCACGCCGTAGTCCAGCGCCTCGACCGGGTAGGAGGCCAGCAGCGCGCGCAGCGTGTGGCGGTTGGAGTCATGGATCTGGCCCGGTCCCAGCGGCTGTCCCAGCGGCACCAGTTCGTCGCCGGTGGAGAAGAATGCGACCCGCGGCTTGCGCAGTACTTGCAGTTCGCCGATCCCCTGGCTGGCCAGCACGCCGATCTCGGCCGCCCCGATGACATGCCCCCTGGCGAATAGCGCGGTCCCGCTGGCAGTGTCGCTGCCCGGGCCGCGAATGTTGTGCCCGGGCGCCAGGCCGCCGTTGTGCAGGCGAATCCCGGTTTCGCCGACGCGCTCGACCTGTTCCTGCATGATCACGACGTCGGCCCCGTCCGGGACCACGGCGCCGGTCAGGATGCGCACGCACTGGCCCGGTGTCACCGTGCCGTCCCAGGGGTGCCCGGCGGCCGAAGTCCCGGCCAGCATCAGCTCGCGGCCCTCGACGGCGTCGTCGGCGCGCAGGGCATAGCCATCCATCGCCGAGACGGCGGCCGGCGGGACGTCGATACGGGCGGCGACCGGCTCGGCCAGGGTGCGGCCCAGCGCCGATTCCAGTGCCAACGTCTCGGATTCGGTCAGTGCATCGCAGGCCTGCAGGATGGCCGCGCGCGCCTGTTCCAGGGTCAGTGCGTTGGGGTCGAATTCGTCGCAGCTGGGCACGGACATGGCGCTCGGCGTCTCCGGGGCAGGTGTTCAGGGGTTCAGGTTGAAGTGGTCAATGATAAAACGCGCGATCGTATCGGGGTCGTTGATCGGCAGCAGGGGGCCGTCGAAGTCCAGCTCGGCGGCATCGGTCGCGACCGCGATCACGCCGGGGATCTCCGGGTAGAGCGGGGGCTTGCCGACGGCCGGCCGGTGGACCTCGATTTTCGGCAGGTCGGCCTGCTTGAAGCCCTCGACCAGGATCAGGTCTGCGCGCTCCGGGTCCAGACGCGAGCAGAGCATGTCCAGGTCCGGCACGCGGCCATCGTCGGTCTCCGGGGTCTCCACCATCAGCGCATAGCGCCGGGAGGAGGCGACCAGCATCTGGTCCGCGCCGGCATGGCGCAGCTCGTAGCTGTCCTTGCCGGGGGTATCCACGTCGAAGGCATGGTGGGCATGCTTGATCACGGCCGGGCGCTGGCCACGGGCGCGCAGGGCGGGGATCACCGCCTTGAGCAGGGTCGTTTTGCCGCTGCCGCTCCAGGCGGCAAAACCAATGCGCGGGAGTTTGGTCGGGTTTGGGTTCATGGCCACCTGCTTGCGTTATGCACGCCCGAGTATAGCGATAACCGGTGGCAGCGGGAGGGGGCGCTCAGCCGACCAGATCCTCGGGCGTGTTCAGGTTGACGAAGGCGCCGGGCTGGTCGGAGAAGTCGACCACCGTGGCGCCGATGTCGCGGAACCAGCGGCCGACCGCGAGTGGGCCATGTGCGAGATCCGTTTCCAGGCGCGCGGCCAGGTCGGGTCTGAGCAGGGCGAACAGCGGTTGCAGGCGTTCGCCGTCGTGGGCGATCGCGGCCGGGGCGGCGCAGGAGCCCAGCGCCTGGCCCAGTCTTGCGGCCAGATTCGGAGGCAGGTGCGGGGCATCCACCGGGACACAGAGCAGGGTGTGGCCGGGGGCGTGCGCCCATGTCGCGGCGATCCCGGCCAGCGGCCCCGGGTAATCGGGGCGCGTATCCGGCAGACAGGGAAACCCCAGCGCCTGATAGCGGTCGATATCGGTGTTGGCGCTGATCACGATGGAGTCCACTTGCGGCCGCAGACGTTCGATCACCTGTTCCACCAGTGGGCGGCCCTGGTACTCCACCCAGCCCTTGTTGCGCCCGCCCATGCGTCGACCCTGTCCGCCGGCCAGGACCAGGCCGAGTGGCGGATGCATTGCCTTGTTCGTGGGGGATGCGGACATCGGGATTGGGGAATCAGCGGCGCAATAGCCTATGGTTTAGGGTGGGGGCACGTACCGGGTGAAGCGTTGCCGAGTGTACGACGAAACAGGACCGACGGGAGAGGAAGCCCATGAAGCGAGGCGGCATGCGCCTCTGGCGAACCGTAATCTGGCTGGCGTTCCTGCTGCTGGGTGCCGGCTGGCTGACGGTGACCACGCTGGCGGACACCGGGCAGCGGCAGGCACTGGTGCTGACCGTGGAAGATGCCATTGGTCCGGCCACCGGCGATTACATCCGCCGCGGTATCGAGCGCGCGGAGGCCGAGGACGCCGAGATCATGGTCCTGATGCTGGATACCCCGGGCGGGCTGGATTCCAGCATGCGCAGCATTATCCGCAACATCCTGCAATCGGATGTCCCGGTGGTCACCTATGTCCACCCTTCGGGTGCCCGCGCGGCCAGTGCCGGGACCTACATCCTCTACGGTTCGCATGTCGCCGCGATGACCCCGGCCACCAACCTCGGTTCTGCCACGCCGGTGCAGATGGGCGGAGGCGGCCTGCCGGGCATGGATCCGCCGGAAGAGGAGGAAGAAGAGGCCACCGACGAGACCAATGGCAATGGCGACAACGGTAACGGCAACGGCAACGGCGACAACGGCGAGGTCGAACCGGCCACCGAGGAGGAACTGCTGGAAGACGATCCCCCCTCACCCCGCCGGGGCGGCGACGCGATGGAGCGCAAGGTGCTGGAAGATGCGGTGTCCTACATCCGCGGCCTGGCCGAGCGCTACGACCGCAACGCCGAGTGGGCCGAGGAGACAGTGCGCGAGGGCTCCAACCTGACCGCGACTGCCGCGCTGGAACAGAACGTGATCGATTTCGTCGCGGACAACCTCGACGACCTGCTGGCGCAGATCGACGGCCATACCGTGCGTATGCACGACGGCGAGCGGATGCTGTCGACCGAGGGGCTGGAGATTGTGCGCATGGATCCGGACTGGCGCACCCAGTTGCTGTCGCTGATCACCAACCCGAATATCGCCTACATCCTGATGCTGATCGGGATATACGGCATCATCTTCGAGCTGGCCAATCCGGGCGCGATCTATCCCGGGGTGATCGGCTCGATCGCGCTGATACTGGCGTTCTTCGCGCTGCAGGTGATGCCGGTGAACTACGCGGGCCTGGCGCTGATGCTGCTGGGCATGATTTTCATGATTGCAGAGGCCTTCGTACCCAGTTTCGGGGCGCTGGGCATAGGAGGAATCGTGGCCTTTACTGTTGGCTCCATCATCCTGTGGGACGACCCGCAGCTGAATGTGGCGATCCCGCTGGTGATTGGCACTGCCATCGCTATCGGCATCCTGTCGGTCTGGGTGCTGGGCCGGCTGTTCAGCCTGCGTGGCAAGAAGCCCGCCACCGGCTACGAAGAGATGATCGGCATGATCGGCGAGGCGCGCGAGGACTTCGACCAAAGCGGTCGAGTCTGGGTCCACAGCGAACAGTGGAACGCGGAGACTTCGGCACCGGTCCGCGAAGGACAGAAGGTGCGGGTGACCGCAATCGAAGGACTCAGGCTTCGGGTCGAACCCGTGACTGAAGAAGACACCCCGGGCACTGCCTCGGCCGGCTAGGGAAACACTGATTAATGTACACACTCGCGTTGGTACCCCAGGTTTTCCGAGACAAGGCGCGGTGCGCAGCCGGTAGTGGTTCTACCGGCAAGTGCCGCAACGCAGGATCGGGGAACCTGGGGTGCCAACCCTACGACTTAATTAACGAAAGGGCTCGGCCGCTTTTGCGCGCGCACGGCGTTGCGGCTCCCTTGTGCAGAATGACTGCACGGCGGTCACCGCGCCTTGTTCGCACGCAAAAGCGACTCGAGCGCGAGCGTGTACATTAAACAGTGTTTCCCCCGCCGGCGCGGCACCCTCAACACAGAAGGAGCAGGACATGAACGATCTCGGTTTCTTTGTCGTCCCGCTAGTCATCCTGGTCGCCATCATCGTGATGTCGATCAAGGTGCTGCGCGAGTACGAGCGCGGCGTCATCTTCTTCCTCGGCCGTTTCCAGTCGGTGAAGGGCCCGGGCCTGATCATCGTGATTCCGGGCATCCAGCAGATGGTGCGGATCGACCTGCGCATCATCACACTCGACGTGCCCAGTCAGGACGTGATCTCGCAGGACAACGTGACGGTGCGGGTGAACGCGGTGCTGTACTTCCGCGTGGTGGATTCCGCCAAGTCGGTCATCCAGGTCGAGGATTACTACGCTGCGACCAGTCAGCTCGCGCAGACCACGCTGCGCTCCGTGCTCGGCAAGCATGACCTGGACGAGATGCTCTCCGAGCGCGACAAGCTGAACAACGACATCCAGGAGATCCTCGATTCACAGACCGATGCCTGGGGCATCAAGGTCACCAATGTCGAGATCAAGCATGTCGACCTGGACGACTCGATGATCCGCGCGATCGCGCGCCAGGCCGAGGCCGAGCGCGAACGTCGGGCGAAGGTCATCCACGCCGAGGGCGAACTGCAGGCGGCCGAGAAGCTGGTCCAGGCCGCGCAGCAGATGGAGGCGAGCCCGGCCGCGCTGCAGCTGCGTTACCTGCAGACGATGTCCGACATGTCGACGAACGGCAACGCCAACTCGATCTTCTTCCCGCTGCCGCTGGAGCTGACCAAGGTGTTCGAGAACCTCGCCGGCAAGTTCCGCGCGGAGAACCCCGAGGCGCCGGGCAATCCGATGGGTGGTCTCGGCAATCCCGGCAATCCGGGCAACCCGGGAGGTAACCCGTAGGCCGCGCGCGGGCCGTGACCGCAGCGGCAGTCCAGTCCGACACCCTCGACCGCTTCCTCGACGAGCTCTGGGCGGTCGAGGGCCTGTCGGATCACACCCTGGCGGCCTATCGCCGCGACCTTGAGGCCCTGGCGCGCTGGCTGCACGGGCGCGGGGTCGCGCTGGAGACGGCCAGTGGTGCCGATCTGCTGGGATTCGTCAGCGCCCGCATGCAGGCGGGCGCGCGGCCAAAGTCGATTACCCGTGCCCTGTCCAGCCAGCGGCGCTTCTACCGCTACCTGGTGCACCAGGGCGAGCGCGAGGATGACCCCAGTGCCGGGATCGAGTCCCCGCGCGCCGGGCGCCCGCTGCCGGACAGCCTGTCCGAAAGCCAGGTCGACGCGCTGCTGGCGGCCCCGGAACTGGATACCGCAGTCGGCCTGCGCGACCGCGCGATGCTGGAGCTGATGTACGCGACCGGCCTGCGCGTGTCCGAGCTGGTCGGCCTGGAGCAGTCCGAGGTGAACACCCGCCAGGGCGTGGTGCGCGTGACCGGCAAGGGCGACAAGGAACGCCTGGTGCCGCTGGGGGAGGAGGCCGTGCACTGGCTGACACGCTATCTGCGCGAGGCCCGGGCCGACCTGATGGCCGGTCATCCGCCGGTGGATACCGTGTTTGTAACGCGGCGTGGCCGGGGACTGACGCGTCAGGCCTTCTGGTATCGCATCAAGCACTATGCACGGGTGGCCGGCATCGAGGCGCCGCTGTCGCCGCATACCCTGCGCCACGCGTTCGCGACCCATCTGCTGGACCACGGGGCGGATCTGCGCGTGGTGCAGATGCTGCTGGGCCACTCCAGCCTGTCGACGACGCAAATCTATACCCACGTCGCACGCGCCCGCCTGCAGAGCCTGCATGCGGAACATCATCCCCGCGGCTGACGTCTATTACCCCAGTTTCGTGCCAGAGCCGGGCGGGCCGTATTGTTGGGCCTGCTAGACTGGCCTCCTTTTTTGTACAGCCACGAGAGAGTCCATGTTTGTAAAACGCGCACTGCCCCTGGCCGTCCTGCTGGCCGCCTTCACTACCACCGCCGCCGCGACCGATGCCATCGAGGAGCGCATGGCCGAGGTCATCCCCAATGCCGAGATCGACAGCATCCAGGAAACCGGCATGGACGGGATCTACGAGGTGCGCTACGGCACCGAGATCTTCTATGTGTCCGGGGATGGCAAGTACCTGCTGCAGGGCAACCTGATTGACCTGGATACCCGTGACAACCTGACCCAGGGTTCGCTGCGGGGCGTGCGTGCCGACATGTTCGCCGAGATCGACGACAGCGAACTGGTCGTTTATTCACCGAACGGCGACACCCGCGGCGTGCTGAACGTGTTTACCGATCCGAATTGCCCCTACTGCCGCGAGATCCACCAGGACATCCCGCAGTACCTGGAGGCCGGTATCAAGGTGCGCTACCTGATGTTCCCGGTGCTGGGGCAGAACTCCCCGGAGATCATGGACCGGATCTGGTGTGCGGATGACCGCGAGGACGCGATGGATCGCGCCAAGGCCGGTGACACTCTGGACGACATCGACGGCAGCTGCGGCACCCCGCAGGACGCGCACATGGCGCTGGGCCAGCAGCTGAATTTGCGCGGCACCCCGGCCCTGATCACCGAGGACGGCCAGCAGATGTCCGGCTACCAGGAGCCGGAGGCCGTGATCGAACGGATCGTCGGCAGCAACTGACCGAACGGATCGCCCGGGCCGCAGCGGACGGGCCGGGCGCATTCTTCCAGCGGAGGTTTCGATGCTCGAATACGAGTTGCGCGTTGAACGACTGGACTCGCACGGCAGTGTGGCCAGCGCCAAGCAGGCCGAGATCACCCTGGACACCGACATGGACGGGCGTGACGATGCGCTGAGCCCGCCGGAGCTGCTGCTCGCATCGCTGGGGGCCTGCATGGTGAGGGGTATTCAGCGGGCCCTGCCAATGTTGCGCATGGAGATCGACACCCTGTCGATCCAGTTGCGTGGCTGGCGCCAGGACGACCCGCCCGCAATCGCCAGAATCGAGTACCGCATCGAAGTCGGGACCGACGACGATGAGGAGCTGCTGGAGATCCTGCACCGCAACGTGCAGAAGGGCACGATCTACTCGACCCTGGCCGCTGGGACCGAACTCACCGGAGAGCTCGTCGCCAGCACCTGATGTTGCGCTTTCGTAGGAGGCCAGCCCCCTGGCCGATGGGGTGCTGCCGTATCGCGCGCACGCGTAGCCCCGCCCGCGCCGGATGTATTCCCGGTGGCTACGGCAGGGGTTCGGCGTCCGTCGGATGGGTTGGCCTGCGTCTGATCGCCGAGAGGGCTCGGCTCCTACAGCGCTGGACCGCGCCCCTCGTAGGAGGCCAGCCCCCTGGCCGATGGGGCGCATGCAGGAGCGCGGTCGCCCGCGAAGCCCCTGTTCGAGCGGATTCCCGAGCGTCTCCTTAGTACAGAAGTGACGCCATCTGCCGCCGGTACTGTCCGACCAGCGGATGGTCATCCCCCAGCACCTTGAATGCGGCCAGCAGGCCCTTCTGGCCGGCGCCGTCGTTGTAGGCGCGGTGCTGCTTCATCAGTTGCAGGTACAGCCCCAGCGCCTCCTCGGCACGGCCCGAGAGGATCGCGTAGGCGGCCATCTTCTCCAGTGCCTCGGGGCTGGGGTTGCCGGACTGGATCTCCGTCGCCACGGCCTGCGGGTCGATGCCGGCCGCGGTCTTGGCGAAGACTAGTCGCGCACGCAGTTCCTTCACCGCGTCCTGTTCGTGCTGGTCCAGCGGCAGCTTGTTCAGCTCCGCTTCGGCGGCGTCCGCATCGCCAGACTGGGCCAGCGCTCGGGCCAGCTCGATGCGCAGGTCGCCATTGTCGGGGTCTTCCTCGAGCGCGGCCCTGAGCGTGGCCAGGGCACCGTCCACATCGCCGGTTTTCGCCTGTTCGCGCGCCTGTTCGATGATCCTGTCCGAGGGCTTTTCCAGGTAGCGGTCGATCATCGCGCGGATGTTCGGCTCCGGCTGTACGCCCATGAACTGGTCCACCGGCTTGCCGTGGCGAAACACCATCACGGTGGGCAGGCTGCGCACGCCGTACTGCTGGGCCAGGGCCTGCTGCTCGTCGCTGTTGACCTTGGCCAGGCGGAACTTGCCGGCGTACTGCGCGGCCAGTTGCTGCAGGAGCGGCATCAGCTGCTGGCAGGGCCCGCACCAGGCGGCCCAGAAGTCGACCATGACCGGGCGGCGGGCGGATTCTTCCAGCACGGCCTGCTGGAAGCTTTCCTGGGTGACGTCGAGGATATCGTCGCCGGTTATGCTCGCGGCTTCTTCCATCGGAAACCTCCTGTGAAGACGGGGATACGGAATCTGTCCTGCATTGTTGGGATCGGAACCGGGATTGCAAGCAGCCTTTCCCCCGCGGGCTTTGGTACGCTGCGCACAGGCCACCGCGCTGGCCACGAATACGGTTGCCCCGTCATTGCGAGAAGGCGTAGCCGACGAAGCAATCTCCCCGGGCGGCTCCGACGCTGGCCCGGACCAATGTCGGTGGTTTCGTTGGGAGGTTGCTTCGTCGCTTCACTCCTCGCAATGACGGTGCCTGTTCAGAAGGCCGGGTTCGGCAAAGGGCATGATCAATAAAGGGGTTCCTGTGTGAGCTATTCCGCATCCGATATCGAGGTCCTCGAGGGGCTGGACCCGGTGCGCAAGCGCCCGGGCATGTATACCGACACGACCCGCCCGAACCACCTCGCGCAGGAGGTGATCGACAACTCGGTGGACGAGGCGATCAGTGGCCACGCCAAGCGCATCGACGTGATCCTGCACAAGGACGACTCGGTATCCGTTTCCGATGACGGCCGTGGCATGCCGGTGGACCTGCACCCGCGCGAGAACCGCCCGGGGGTAGAGGTGATCCTGTCCACGCTGCATGCAGGCGGGAAGTTCTCCGACAAGAACTACCAGTTCTCGGGCGGCCTGCACGGGGTGGGCGTGTCGGTGGTCAATGCCCTGTCGCAGAAGCTCGAGGTGCAGATCAAGCGTGACGGGCGCGAGTACCGCATGGCCTTCGCCGGCGGCCACAAGACGCAGGACCTGGAACCGGTGGGGGAGGTCGGCAAGCGCAATACCGGCACCACGCTGCACTTCTGGCCGGACCCGCAGTATTTCGATTCGGCGAAGTTCTCGGTACCTCGGCTGAAGCACATCCTGCGCGCCAAGGCCGTGCTGTGCCCGGGTCTGACCGTCACCTTCCGCGACGAGACCACCGGCGAGGCCTGCGAGTGGTGCTATCAGGCGGGCCTGCGCGACTATCTGGTCGAAGCCCTGGACGGCCTGGAGCGCCTGCCGGAGGAGCCTTTCATGGGCGCGATGGCCGGCGCCACCGAGGCGGTGGACTGGGCGGTGACCTGGTTGCCGGAGGGCGGCGAGGTCGTCAGTGAGAGCTACGTGAACCTGATCCCGACCACCCAGGGCGGCACGCACGTGAACGGCCTGCGCACCGGTCTGACCGACGCGGTGCGCGAGTTCTGCGAGTTCCGCAGCCTGCTTCCGCGCGGTATCAAGCTGGCGCCGGAGGATGTCTGGGAGCGGGTCGCCAGCGTGCTGTCGTTCAAGATGCAGGACCCGCAGTTTGCCGGGCAGACCAAGGAGCGTCTGTCTTCGCGTCAGGCCGCGCCGTTTGTCTCCGGCGTGGTCAAGGACGCCTTCAGCCTTTGGCTGAATCAGCACCCGCAGCAGGGCGAGCGTATCGCCGAGCTGGCGATCCAGAACGCGCAGAAACGGAGCCGCGCGGGGCGCAAGGTGGTGCGCAAGAAGGTCACCCAGGGCCCGACCCTGCCGGGCAAGCTGGCGGACTGCGCCAGCCAGGACCTGGAGCGCACCGAGCTGTTTCTGGTCGAGGGCGATTCCGCCGGTGGCTCCGCCAAGCAGGCGCGCGACCGCGACTTTCAGGCGATCATGCCGCTGCGTGGCAAGATCCTGAACTCCTGGGAGGTCGACCCGGACCAGGTGCTCGGATCGCAGGAGATCCACGACATCTCCGTGGCCCTGGGCGTGGACCCGGGCCAGGCCAGCCTGGACGGGCTGCGCTACGGCAAGGTCTGCATCCTGGCCGACGCGGACTCCGACGGCGCGCACATCGCCACCCTCCTGTGCGCGCTGTTCCTGAAGCACTTCCGCCCGCTGGTGGAACGCGGGCATATCTACATCGCGATGCCGCCGCTATATCGCGTGGACGTCGGCAAGCAGACCTTCTACGCCCTGGACGACGACGAAAAGGCCGGCGTGCTGGAACGCATCGAGGCGGAGAAGATGAAGGGCAAGGTCTCGGTGACCCGCTTCAAGGGTCTGGGCGAGATGAACCCGCTACAGCTGCGCGAGACCACCATGAACCCGGACACCCGGCGCCTGGTGCAGCTCACCCTGGACGCCGCCGACGACACCCAGCAACTGATGGACATGCTGCTCGGCAAGAAACGCGCCTCCGAACGCCGCGCCTGGCTGGAAGGCAAGGGCCACCTGGCCGACGTCGCCGTTTAAGGAAGTCACGTGCCCATGCATGTGCTCGTGCTCGGTTGGTTGCCCGCGCTTGTAGCGGAACCCGACCATCCCTTAGGGGGTCGATCATGCGTTATGCCCGACGAATCATCCCCAAGGAGTCGCTGATGAAATCTCTGTCCCCAGTGCGCTGGGTTTTCGGGCTGGTGCTGGCCGGCTGTATGGCCCCCGCGCTGGCCAACCCGTATACGACGCTGCAGGACCGCGAGATCAAGGCCCTGTCGGCCGAGGAGCAGGAGGGTCTGCTGGACGGGCAGGGGCTGGGGATGGCCCTGCCGGCGGAGCTGCATGGCTATCCCGGTCCGCTCCATGTGCTGGAGGTGGCCGATCAACTGGATCTCAGTGCCGAGCAGCAGGCGGAGACCGAGCGGCTGTTCGATGCCATGCGCGAGCAGGCGCGGGAGCTGGGGCAGCGGATCGTCGATCTGGAGCGTGAGCTTGACGAGCGCTTTGCCTCGCGCGAGATCACCAGCGACCAGATCGAGGCGCTGACGGTCGAGATCGGCGAGTTGCGTGGGCGGCTGCGCCACGTCCATCTTTCCCACCACCTGGAAATGGACGAGCTGCTGTCGGATGAGCAGAAGGAGGCCTACCAGCGTGCCCGTGGCTACGACGAGGATCGGCCCGGCGCGCACGGACATCAGCACGGCCACGATCACCACCATGGCCACGGCCACTGATCGGGGCGCCGTTCAAGGGCGCGAATCGGCGCCCCAGTGCTCTTTTAGCGGCGTTTGCGGCGGCGCCGGCGGCCGAGCTTGATGCGCTTCAGGGCGGTTTGCAGCTCGCCCTGCGCCTCGCGGGGGATGGAGCCGGAGGCGCGCAGGCGTGCGCCCTCGCGGGTGCGCATCGCGGTCAGGCGGCCGCGCTGGATGCCGTAGCGCCGGGCGACATCCCGGGCTGTGTGCTCGAAGTGCATGGGCACGTCGCCGCGCCGTGCCCGCGGCTTGCCGTCCACGATCTCGAGGCTGAACAGGATGCTGGCCTGCCAGATGATCAATGCCGCTGCGGCCAGCAGCAGCGCAATCATCAGTAGTAACGCGGTGAGCATGGACATTTCGGTCTAATCCGACTCCGGTTCCGGTAGTGCTTCGACCTGGCGGCGAAAGCGCTGGAAATCATCGCTGTCTCGAGCCAGCCCGTCCAGTGTTTCCTGCGGGAGCGCGTCGATCCGCGCCTGGGTGTTCTCCACACGCTCGCGGGTGGTGGGGTGTGTGGCGAAGAACTGCTCGACCCGGCCGGGATCCCGGTCGCGCTCGTCCAGCAGGGTTTCGAAGAACGAGACGAGGCCAACGGGGTGGATACCGGCATCCACCAGGTAGCCAATGGCCACGTCGTCCGCCTCGCGCTCCGCCTCGCGGCTGTAGCCGGCGAACACGCCCGCGGCGCCGACCTGCACGGCCACCTGCTCCGCCGCGCCAGGGTCGCGTCCGAGAATCACGCCGTAGACGACGGCGAGCCCCATTTCGGCCTGCTGCGCACGGCGCCACTGGTCGATGCCATGGCGCTTCACCACATGCCCGACCTCGTGCGCCAGCACGCCGGCCAGCTCGGACATGTCATCGGCCCGCTCGATCAGGCCGCGGTAGACATAGATATGGCCGCCGGGCACGGCGAAGGCGTTCACGTCCGGCCCGTTGACGACGTAGAAGGTGTAGTCGATCTCTTCGCGATCGTCGGCCACCGCCGCGATCGAGCGGCCCAGCGAATTGATGTAGTCGTTGATGGCCGGTTCTTCGACGATGGGCAACTCCGCGTTCATCTCCTCGGCCAGTTCCTCGCCCAGCTGGCGTTCCTCCTGCACCGAGACTCGCGGTGCGCAGGCGCTCGCCAGCACAAACACACCGACCAGGGCCAGCACTGCGGCCCGCCGTCCATACGCCCTCTGTATTCCTTGTGTTGTCATGCTGTCCCTCTCGTGCTGTCGCGTGCCCTTGTGTCTCCAACATAGAGCGTTTTGGCTCGCGCGGGGAGGGCCGGAATCGTACCTGGGTCTGCGTTTGCCTCAGTGTTTCAGCAAGTCGTCCAGCGGGCGGCGCGGCGTAGGGTGGGATGTGCCGTCCGGGAGGCCCAGCGCGAACAGCAGTTGCGGCTGGCCCCCACCCAGGGTCTCGGCCAGTTGCGGGCGCCAATCGGCCTGCTGGACGGGCTGATTCAGGTAGCGGGCGCATAGCCCGTGCCGGGCGGCTTCGAGCAGTACGCGCTGCAGGGCCTGTCCGGCGGTCAGCCACTGCATCGGACCCTCGATTCCGGTGCCCAATGCCAGCAGCAACGGGGCCGCCTGTGCCGCCCTTGCCTCGCCGCGCGCCATCGCGCGGGCGGGCACCAGATGGCGGACGCTCCAGCGGGCCAGGCCGCCGGTCACACGACCGACCGGCAGGCCGTCGCCCCGGGAGGCCGGGCGCATCCACTGCGCCAGTTCGCGGCGCCAGGCGGGATTCTTCCATTGTGCAGCGGTCGCCGCGCGGATCAGGTTGGCGACCTCCTCGCGGCGCTCGTCGCCCGTGATCGGGCGCAGCCAGGCCCCTTCCTGGCGGGCGGCATGCACGAGTGTTTCGACGATGTCCGGGGAGATTTCGCCGGTGAGAAACCGGCCACGCCAGGAGCGGCGTTCACCGATCCATTCTCGCAGTGGTGCCAGGTCCTGCTGGCCTGCTCCCCCATGGTGCCCAGTCAATAGCCGCACGAACGGGCCGTCGCCCGCCTGTTCCGGCCGCACGTTCAGGCCCTGGCCGTCCGCGGCGGCGGCCACGCGCAGGTTCAGCACCGCACAGCCGCAGCTGATGATGCGTTCGCGCCCGGTCGGGTCGTTCACCGGGAGCGAACGCGTCGGGTCGGTCCAGACCTCCACCCCCGCGCGGTCCACACGGAACCGCCAGGGCTGGGTGTTGTGCGAGGAGGGCGCCTGCCCGGCCAGGCGGAGCCACTCGCGGATGACGGGGTCGATCTGCATACCGCCAACATACCGCTACGCCTTCGCGCTGGCGACGGGTTGGTCAGGGCACTAGTCGAGCGCGGGGTAGTCCGTGTAGCCGTGTTCGTCGCCACCATAGAAGGTTGCCTCGTCCCACTCGTTCAGCTCCGCATGGCGGCGGAAGCGTTCCGGCAGGTCCGGGTTGGCGATGAAGGGGCGGCCGAAGCTCACGAGGTC
The DNA here is from genome assembly GCF_000377225.1 of Thioalkalivibrio sp. ALJ4. Taxonomy (NCBI): domain Bacteria; kingdom Pseudomonadati; phylum Pseudomonadota; class Gammaproteobacteria; order Chromatiales; family Ectothiorhodospiraceae; genus Thioalkalivibrio; species Thioalkalivibrio sp. ALJ4. The sequence goes on from NZ_KB897918.1 coordinate 65,179, forward strand.
GCAGCGCCCGGCATCGATGCGCTGACGGGCCTCGTCGGCGGTGTAGGCGCCGTTGCCGATGTAGGTGCGGCTGAAGTGTTCGCGGATCGCGTCGATCACGGGTTCCGGGCGGCCGGATTCGTGGTTGCCCTGGAACGAGTCCTCGACGACCTCGATATAGCTGATGCCGGTGGCGTCCAGCTCGCGGGCAAAGGCGCTGTAGGTAGCCAGCGGGTCGTCGTCATGCATGTCGTTGAAGCTGCCAGTGGGGCTCACGCGGATGCCGACTCGCTCCGGTCCCCATACCCCGATGACCGCGCGCACGACCTCCAGCGGCAGGCGCATGCGGTTCTCGACCGAGCCGCCATAGGCATCGGTTCGCTGGTTGCAGCCGCTGCGCAGGAACTGGTCCAGCAGATAGCCATTGGCCGCGTGGATCTGCACCCCGTCGAAGCCGGCCGCTCGCGCGTTCTGCGCCGCCTTGCGGTACTGCTCCACGATGTCCGGCAACTCGTCGGTCTCCAGCGCGCGGGGTTCGAGCACCTCCACCATGCCGGAGTCCGCACTGACAAACGTGTAGGCACCTTTGGGCTGGATGGCGGAGGGCGCGACGGGCTGGGCGCCATCGGGCTGAAGCTCCGGGCGCGAGATGCGGCCGACATGCCACAGCTGGGCCTGGATGCGGCCCCCGGCGGCGTGCACCGCCGCGGTGACCTTGCCCCAGCCGGCGACCTGCTCGGCCGAGTAGATGCCCGGCGTAAAGGCGTAGCCCTTGCCCTGCGGCGATACCTGGGTCGCTTCGCCGATGATCAGGCCCGCTCCGGCACGCTGGGCGTAGTACTCGGCGTTCAGCTCCCAGGGTGCGTCGCCCGGCTGGGCGGCGCGCGAGCGCGTCAGCGGTGACATCAGTATCCGGTTGGGCAGTTCTAGATCGCCAAGGCGATACGGGCGGAAAAGCGGGTCGCTGGAAGCGGTCATCAGGTTCTCCATCTCGGTTGAGTTCGTTCCGTGCGGGGCGTCGGACCGGAACGGGCCGGCGGACGTTCCGCTGCAGGGCGTCACCGGCATCGGGTGGGCGATGCGCAGAACCCTGGCTGTTACCGATGGTCTGAACGTCGAGCTATTGCGGAGATTCGACATGCCCCTGTTCATGCGCCTGTTCGCTGCCATCCTGCTGGTCTTTCCTCTGGCGCTTGCCAGTGCCGCCGAGCCTGACCGGGCGGCGTTGTTCGAGCACGAGCTGGGTCGATTGCACTCCTCCGAGGTGGTCAATCTGCAGGAGCGCTTTCAGGGGCACCCGCTGCTGATCGTCAACACGGCCAGCCACTGTGGCTACACCGATCAGTTCGGCGGGCTGGAACGGCTGCACCAGGATTACCGGGACCAGGGCCTGAAGGTCGTCGGTTTTCCCTCGCACGACTTCAACCAGGAGGCGGATGACGAGGCGGAGACCGCGCGTGTCTGTTTTCAGAACTTCGGCGTGACCTTCGATATGTTCAAGCCGATCGGCGTACGCGGTGACGGTGCGCACCCGATCTTCCGCGAACTGGCGCGCCAGGCCGACGCCCCGCGCTGGAACTTCTACAAGTACGTGGTGGACCGCGACGGCCGGGTGGTCGCGCACTTCCCCAGCCGGGTCGGCCCCAACTCCACCGACCTGCGCGGCGCGATCGAGAGCATCCTGTAGTACGTCTTTCGCGGATGCCGGCCCCGGCGCTCAGGGCAGCGGGACGAACTCGTGCTCGTCGCCCGGGCCTTGCCGGAAACAGCCGCCTTACCAGTTCTGTCCGGTTTGTCCGATACGCTCCTGGCGCAGCAAGCGTCTACTCGGGAGCGTTCCCGGGGCTGTAAGGCGGGTTCTTCCGCCGCACAGGGGGCGGGCTAGGCCTCGCATGCCTGCTCGTCAGTACGTGCGCTGTTCCCGAGCGAGCCGGGACCTCCGGCGTTCGAACATCCCGGTGGCGCCAGTTCTGCGCCTGCGCGGGCGGTTACCAGGCGGATTACGGCGCGGCGAGAGTTCGTTACGGTGTCGAGTCCAGAGAAACGGATGCGACAGGAGCGATGGCCATGGGGTCGACCAACACGCGGGGGCTGGATGAGCTGGCGATGCGGCTGGAGGCGTTCGTCGAAGAGCGCGACTGGGCGCAGTTCCATTCGCCGAAGAATCTCTCGATGGCGCTGGCGGGTGAGGTCGGCGAGCTGATCGAGCACTTCCAGTGGCTGACCGAGGAGCAGTCGCGTGGCCTGTCCGGCGAGGCGCTGGAAGAGGTTCGGGCCGAGATCGCAGATGTGCAGATCTATCTGCTGATGCTGGCGCGCAAGCTGAACATCGACCTCGTGCAGGCCGCGAGCGACAAGCTGGAAACCAACGCGAAAAAATACCCGGTGGACAAGGCGCGAGGCCGCGCACGCAAGTACACGAACCTGTAGATCGCTCGTTCGGCCCGCCGGGAGTCGTATGCGGCAAGAGTCGTGACCCGGATCAAGATGCCTGGCCTTTGCCGGGCTGATAATGGTTTTGTCCGCGAGCGCCTTGCCGCGGTTACCCGACTGCACGATGAAGGAGACACAGCATGAGTCCCCTGGAAGGAAAAGTGATCGCAATCACCGGTGGTGCCGGTGGTATTGGCGAGAGCACGGCGCGCATGGCGTACGAGCAGGGTGCCAGTGTGGTGATTACCGACCGCGAAGCCGGGCCGGTGGAGGCCATCGCCCAGTCCCTGGGCGAGCGTGCGGTAGGTCTGGCCGTGGACGTCACGCGGCGCGAGGACAACGAGCGCATGGTCGCGACGGCACTGGAACGTTTCGGGCGCCTGGATGGCGTGTTCCTGAACGCCGGGATCGAGGGCGAGGTGGGCCCGTTCGACAGCCGTTCCGACGCGGCTTGGGAAAAGGTCTTTGCCGTCAACGTGCATGGCGTACGTCTGGGCGCGGAGGCGGCCCTTCCTGCGCTGCGTCGCGGCAATGGCGGCAGCATCGTGATCACCTCCAGCGTAGCCGGGCTGCGCGGGGCTGCGGGCCTGTCGCCCTATGTGTCCAGCAAGCACGCGGTGGTGGGCATGATGAAGTGCCTGGCCGCCGAGCTGGGATCGGAGAACATCCGCGTGAATACGCTCAACCCCGGCCCGGTCGCGAACCGCATGATGCAGTCCATCGAGGAGCAGGCGAACCCGGGCCACGCCGACGAGGTGCACAAGTCCTTCGAGGCGCGCATCCCGCTGGGCCGCTACGTCAGTAATGAGGAATGCGCCGGGATGGCGGTATTCCTGCTGTCCGACGCCGCCTCCGGCTGCACGGGCAACACCTTTGTTGTCGACGGCGGCCTCTGCTCGCAGTAGTCAGCCGGGACGCGCCACTCGTCATCGTGCGGCGCGCAAGGCGCTGACGTCATTGCGAGGCCCCGCAGGGGCCGCGGCAATCTGTCGATTGAACCTGCAAGCGGGGCTCCGGGAGCTATGCCGGGGCCCCGCATCAGCGCCCCACGCAGTGGTTGGCAAAGGCGAAGGCGTCGTTCATCGTCCATTGGGCCTGGGGCGTGTTGGCCATGGCGTCGCACCATGCGGGACTGCCAACCGCCTGCGCGCCACCGGCGAACGTGGCCTCCATCTGCCGTTCCAGCCGCTCGTTGGTCCGGGCGAAGTTCAGCCACGCCATCTCCAGGGCCGGCGTTGCATGCGCTGTCTCGACACGCATGATGTTTTCTTCCAGTCGATCCAGCGACTGCTCCATGCGCCCTTCCAGTTCCAGCATGCGCTGGTGGTTTTCCGGGGCGTCAAACGACGCCTCCATGACCTCCATCTCGTGTTCCTCGATCGACTCCATGAAGACGATCATCTCGCTCGCCAGTTGTTCCAGGCGCGGCGTCAGTTCTTCGGTCAGCCAGGTGGCGTGCTCATTGGCGGCCTCCCGGCTTTCGACCCCGGCCAGTTCCGCACTCATGGTGTCGAACAACTCGATCCAGGACTCCAAAAAGCCGATCGCGCGCTCCATGGCCGGCGCGTCTGGTTCTTCCTGGATTATGGTGTCCGGTTCCGCGGCCTGGGCCGAGTCGTTCGATTGGCCGCAGCCGGAAAACGTGATCAACACGAAAGCCAGCCCCGCGATGGCTGGCGCGGTAAAGCTCGGTAGGGTGTTCATGGCTGCCTCCCTCGGTTCCCCCTAACCGAACACAAATCAATGCAACAGGATGGGAACCGCGGCCAACAGCGAACGGAATGCGAACAGGCGGCGATTACCTAGTTCATAGCAGCAAACGCACCGGTTTGCCGAGGTGCAAGTTCGTCAGCCCAGCAGGCCGCTTTGCTCGAGGCCGTCGAATATGAACTGCATGGCCAGTGCGCAAAGCAGCACGCCGAGGATACGGGTCAGCACATGGGCGCCGGTCACCCCCAGCAGGTGCTGCAGGCGTGATGCCACCAGCAGACAGATCAGGGCCAGTACCATGATCGCCGCCAGCGCGCCCAGCACCACCGCCTGGGCCATCCAGTCATCGCCGGCCCGGCTCATCAGCAGGATTGCCGCCCCCATCGCGCCCGGCCCGGCCAGCATGGGGGTCGCCAGCGGGAACACCGAGATGTCGCCCCGGCTGCGCGCCTCGCTGGTTTCCGCCGGAGTCGCCGACACCCCACCGGAACTGCGCGCGAAGACCATGTCGATCCCGATCAGCAACAACAGGATGCCGCCGGCCGTGTACAGAGCCGGCATGGTGATGCCCAGTACCGACAACACGGCCTCGCCGAACAGCGCGAACAGCATCAGGATGGCGGTCGCCAGCAATGCCGCGCGCCAGGCCACCCGGCGTCGCTGGGCCCGTGTCATGCCCTGGCTCAGCACAGCGAACACGACCGCCACGTCCACGGGGCCTACGGTCACGAAGAAAGTCGCCAGTGCGACCACACCCAGTTCCAGCATCTCTCCCCGATTCCTATGTGTCCCGTAACGGACTCCGGTTACCGCCGCGCTGTGCGCGGGTCGGCCATGGCCCGCACCATAGTAGATGCTCGAGCCGGTCGCGGGGCTGGCGTGTCGGACACACTCGACGCTTCCCGGCCGGGCGGTCGACATTGTCTGGATCTGACATTGAGTCGACCACGGTGACGATCTCTACGGCGCGTGTGGTAGCGTCCGATGACGTTGATCGAAGACAGCCCCACCTTTGCAGGATCCATGAAAACGATCGCCTTCTACAATCTGAAGGGCGGCGTAGGAAAGACCTCCGCAGCCGTGAACTGTGCCTGGTTGGCCGCGGCTTCCGGCCTGCGTACGCTGTTCTGGGACCTTGATCCCCAGGGTGCCGGGGGCTGGCATCTGGCGTCGCAGGCGACGAGTAGCGGGGAGATCAAGAAGATCCTGCGGGGGAAGGTTCCGGTTGGGCATCTGGTCCAGCGCTCGCCCTACGAGAAGCTGGATCTGATCCCGTCGGATCTCGCCTATCGCAACCTGGATGTGGCCATCAAACGTCACGCGGATGGCGATCAGACCCTCGCGGAGCTGATTTCGCCGTTCGGGGAGGATTACTCGCTGGTGGTGCTGGACTGTCCGCCCAGCCTCTCGGAGCTGGCCCAGCAGATCTTTGCGGCGACCGATGCCGTCCTGGTGCCGCTGATTCCGTCCCCGTTGTCCGTGCGGTCCTTCGATCAGGTGCGGGGTTTCATGAAGGACAGGCGTCTGGGGCACAAGCAGCTTTACCCGTTTTTCTGCCAGGTCGATCGGCGCCGCAGGCTCCACAGGGCCCTGCGCGATGAACCGCCTGCCTCGCTCAAGCGTCTGCTGACCGCCGAGATCCCCTACGCCGCTATCGTGGAGCGCATGGGCGAGGAGTTGCAGCCCTTGCCCGCGTTTGCCCCGAATGATCCGGTCACGCGGGATTATCGAGCGTTGTGGAGCGAGATCGCGAAAAAGGTGAAGATCTCCTGATCGGTTCGCTCCGAGGCCCGCCATGGCATTCGAATTCGAGCGCAGGGAATCCGTTTCGGCAGGTGTCCGCCGCGTGGCGCGCGAGGAGATGTCCAGCGCCGAGGCGGAGCTGCTGGACGTCAGGATGCCCGCTGACCGGGCGGTACACGAGACCCGCAAGCGGCTGAAGCGGTTGCGGGCGTTGCTGCGTCTGGTCGAGCCGCAGTTGCCCCGACAGGACTTTCGCGACACGAACCGGACCCTGCGGGATCTGGGCCGGGCACTGTCCGGCGCCCGTGATTCGGCGGTCATCCTGGCGACGCTGCGTGACCTGGCGACCGCCCCGGGAGCTCCCTCCATAGAATCGCTGCATGGCTATCTCGCCGAGCAGTATGGCGCAGGGCAGGCAGGGGACGATCAACTCGCGGCGCAGCGTCAGGAAGTGGCCGCGGTGCTGCAGGAGCTCCAGTCCGGGATGGCCGCCCTGCCGTTGCGCGGCAAGGGGTTTGCACTGATCGCGCCCGGGCTTGAGAAGACCTATCGGCGCGGGCGCGAGGCGCTGCGGGTTGCGCTCTTGGATCGGGATGACGAATGCTGGCACGCGTGGCGCAAGCGGGCCAAGGCGCACTGGATCCAGATGCGCCTGCTGCGTCCTATGTGGCCGGAGATGATGAAATCGCAGGACGGGGCCCTGGAGGCACTTTCCGACCGGCTCGGCGACGATCATGACCTGACCGTGGTGGACGTGGTGCTGGCGGGCCTGCCCGAGGGCGTGATGGCGCCCGAGGCCATCGCCACGCTGCGCGACCGGATCGCCGAGCGGAAGGCCTCCCTGCGGGCCCGCGTGATTCCTCTGGGTCAGCGCCTGTATGCCGAGAAGCCCAAGGCGTTGCGAAAGCGGCTGCACGCCTACTGGCGCGTGTGGCGTCCCTGAACCACTTCCGCGACGCCAGGCGCACGGGGCATTGGTGGAAGCGGGGTGTCGATGCCTGCAGCGCCTGAGGATGGGTATCCCTTCTGGATGCTTCTTGTCGCTGATCTGTCACGGGGCCGTCACAGTGTTGCTTCAGGATCTGTCAGCGCTCTGCGACTAGAGAGAGTCCCGGTTGTGATCGAGGTGCTGGCCGAAGAAAGCGGGGAGGCGCGCGCGCTCCGGGCAATCATTGCCGACGAGCGGCTGACGGTGAACTTCCAGCCCATCGTCGACACCAGTCGCCAGACCATCCACGGCTACGAGGCGCTGGTGCGTGGCCCCGAGTCTTCCTCCCTGCATTCGCCGGTGCATCTTTTCGAGGTGGCCACGCAGACGGGGCTTCTGGTCGAGCTGGACCTGCTCTGTCGGCGTCTGGCCATCCAGCGTTTCGTCGCGCTTGGTCTGCCGGGGCGGCTCTTTCTCAACGTGATGCCGACCACCATCGTCGAGCGCGACTTTCGTGAAGGGCTGACCCTGAGCTTTCTGCGGGATGCGGATCTCGCGCCCAACCGGGTGGTGATCGAGCTGACCGAACACATGCCCATCCAGGACTACGAGCTGATGCACCAGGCCGTGGCCCACTACCGCGAGATGGGCTTTCATGTGGCACTGGATGACCTCGGTGCCGGGCACTCCAGCCTGCGGCACTGGTCGGAACTCCGCCCCGACTTCGTCAAGCTCGATCGCCATTTCGTGGCCGGCATCGACCAGGCGCCTGCCAAGCGCGAGTTCCTGCGTTCCATTCTCGATGTGGCGCGCAGCCTCGACTGCCAGCTGATCGTCGAGGGCATCGAGACCGAGGAAGAGCACCGTTGCCTGTGGGAGCTCGATCGCGGCCTGTCACTCTTTCAGGGGTTCTTCTTCGCCCGGCCCAGCGCGACCCCGCCCTTGAGTATCGAGCGACTGCTGCCCGGTCATGTCCCGAGGCGCACCGAGGGCACGCGGCTGGCCTCGAGCATCGCGCACCGCGTGGTCGAGGTCCCTCCCGATCTGTCCGTACCGGCCGTGATCGAGCGCTTTCGCCAGGATCCGACGCTGCGCTGCGTGCCGGTCGTCGAGCGTGGCCGGCCGGTAAGCGTGGTGCGGCGCGATGCCTTCTTGATTCTCTTCACCAACCCGTTCAGTCATTCCCTCTATAGCAATCGCCGGATCGGCGAACTGGCTGATCCGAGCATGCTGGTCTTCACGGACGATACGCCGCTGGCGAAGCTCAGCCAGAGCATCACCGGCAGTCAGGACGAACGGCACAGCGACTTCGTCATCGTGGATGGTGAGGGCCACTACCGCGGCATGGGAAACATCGTCGACCTGTTGCGCGAGATCACCGAGATCCAGATCCGGCAGGCGCGTCACGCCAACCCGCTCACGGGTTTGCCCGGCAACATGCTGATCAACGAGGCCCTGGAGCGGTGGCTGGTCGAAGGCAGGCCCTTTGTGGCGCTGTACTGCGACCTGGACAACTTCAAGGCCTTCAACGACGCCTATGGTTATGCCCGCGGCGACCGCCTGCTGATCGCGCTGGCCCGGCTGATGCAGGCTCAGGTCGGAGATGAGGACTTCGTGGGGCACGTAGGGGGTGACGACTTCATGCTCCTGCTGATGGCAGAAGGCTGGGAAGCGACGTGCCAGCGCATCCTTGAGCGCTTCGCGGCGGTGGTTCCAGAGTTCTACGACCGCCCCGACCTCAAGGCCGGGGGGCTGCGCGCCGAGAATCGCCAGGGCGTCGAGGTGTTCTTCCCGCTCGTTACCCTCTCGCTGGCGGCGCGTCCCGTGCTGCCAGGAGGGTTGGAGAACGCCCTGGATATCGCCACCGAGTTGTCCGAGCTCAAGACCCAGGCGAAGAAGCAGATGGGCAACAGCCTGTTCGTGGACCGGCGTATCCGCTGACAGCGTGGCATCGCCTGGCCGCGAGCCGGCACGGCGCTATCCGGTCGCGCGCATGCCGCCACCTCCGCCGCCCGGCGGGGGTGTCCAGACGTTGCGAAAGGCCTGGTGCGTCTTTTCCGGCAGATCGCGGGAGAAGCGCAGCTGAACACCCGTGTCGGTGCGCACCGCGGCGATCCGGCCCCGCTTGACCCCGAACTGGCGTGCCACGTCCTCGCAGCCACGCACAAAGCCGGCCGGGGGCTTGCCGCGTCGCACGTGGGCCTTGCCATCGCGCAGCTCCACCGAGAACACCTGCCGCGCATGCCAGAGCATCACCGCGACACCCAGGCCCAGCAACAAGAGCATGATCAACAGCGCAAGAAGCATTACCAAATGGGGCGCCAAATGGGACGAGAATCGACGCCCAGTGTAGCGCACGCCATCCTGCGTCGATCGCATTTCACAGCGGCGAGCAGGGGTCTCCCTATGTGTGCGGGGCTAAGTGCGGACGGTTCCGCATCGCCCGCGAGCCGGGGCCAGACGCATGTACTACAGCCCAAAGAAAGACACGAACATGCCGTAGCGGAATGAGCTGCGGAGGGAGTGTGGCCAATGGAGCTTCGTGAAGGGCGTCGCAGGGCGATCGGCATGACCGCCGAGGTACAGACTCGATCCGGTGCCCCAGGGTATCGCGCCCGTGGACGGGTCCGGGATGTCAGCCTCAGCGGGTTGTACCTGGAGTTGCCGGTTTCAGGTCTCTCCGAGAATTCCAGAGTGCGGCTGATCGTAAGCCCGGAAGAAGCGCCCGACGGCCGCACCCATGTCTGGCATTGCATCGTCATGCGCCTGGACGAGAACGGCGCTGGCGTGATGTTCGAAACCGAAGACCCGACCAACGTAGACGGCCTCCTGGACCTCATGCGCGAGCGCATCGGACTCCCACCCATGAAGCGCTCCTTTCGGGGGTGAAACGCCTCGTTCGAGGGCTAGAAACGGCCTCTAGAGAACGAAAGTACCGTTCCTGCAGCGAGTTGCCGTGGTCCGACCCCGTCATGCCGTTGTTCTGATTGGATCAGCCGCCGCCTCATGCCAGATTACTGGTTGAACCACATTGAGCCTATCCACAACAAAAAGACGCCAACAAGAACGCCAACCAAAAACTTCGCAAAATGCGAATGAACGAAGTTCGCTGGTGTGCGAATAATCATCACTGTCCAATGATACTTTGGCGCTTCGGGCTTTTCAAAACCCTCACTAGGTTTGTATACGCCCATGTTTCTCCGAAGTTTCTGCCGATCCGACTCCCCGCCATGCCACCAAATTTGAACCATACGACGAAAACTTACGCTATCCTGTTTTTGCGGATTTTGGTCAATCATTTCTCATACCGAATTCTAGGGGGTCACGTTGGTGATGAGGTTCGCCTGAGGGTGATCTATTGGGGTGGATGCGAAAATTAAAGTGGTCACAATCGGACTCGATCGACCTTATCTAGGGCTCATCGCGTTTGCGCATTTCGCGATAAGCCAGCGATGTAAGCTTAAGGTAAAAATCCAACAGTAAACTGCGCTTCGCCAGTTCTATGATCATATTAGAGTAAACCTTTTCCCGGTCCTGATCGTAATCGCGGACTAGCGATAGCTTGACGCCGGGTGCACGGTAGTTTACTTCGGTTTGTGTTGGCACATTCGCCATCCGAAGATGACCACGGATCTCGTCTCCGGGGTTCAGGAATGGAGCAACCAGCCGAATACAACCCTCGCTCTCCAATGAGACTACAACGTCATTTGTTCCGAGTCCTTCAAAGTTCGTTTGCGGGGTGTTCCCACCGAAAATCTCGACACCACCTCGGGTTTTAATACGCATGTCAATGTCGTCTATAACAGCGTTTCCTGTATTCGCGATGTAATAGTCGATCGTGCTAACAGTCTCGGCTGGAATCCCCCTAACTGTAATTGATACGGCATCTCGAACAGAGTCGTGGACGTCAATAAGCTTGATGGGACGTGACAATCGAACCGACAGCTCCTTGCGTTCTCTGCTTCGAAGGTGTATCGCGAAAGCGATTGCCCCAGAAACGATAGCCCCCGCAATAGCGCCCCCTGTCGCGAATATTCCGTTAATCATCTCCGGTGGCATTGTTGGTCCCTAAGGGTGTTTGGGTAGCGCACATGGATGTTGGCTAAGCGTGCGCGTGTTTAATTGAACATTGGACCGAGCGAGAGGGTTGAGTGAACCCAATAAACTCAGTGGCGTGCGTCGGAAGAGTGGTGTTGTGTACTGAGTTACCTTTCGGCGGTGTAAACGGCGTTTGGAGCGTGGGACGGGCGGACAGGCGTCGGCGGGGCGGGTCGTTGGGTGTGCCAGGCGGCAACGGTAGGGTTGACCGGGCGCTTGTTCTCGCGGCAGCGGTCGAGAAAGACGTCCGCGTGTCCCAGCACAGCGATGAAGGCGTGGCCGGATGTTTCTGCGGGTCCGCGTGGGTCGGTGGTCCGTCCATGTGACGTAGGTCCGTTTGCGCTGGAGAATTACCTTACCGTTTCTGAGTTTCGATGTCGTGTAGCCGGGTGTGGGGGGCTTTCGGCGTCTGGTTGTGCTCGGTGAGCACCTCAGCGTGGGCGTCGCGCGACGTGGGGGATTTTGTGGCTTGCGGTGAGGGATCCCGGCTCTCCGCTTCGCTTCGGCCGGGATGACGGGGGATCCGTTGCGTAGTGCTCGGGGTGCCGAGATGGGCGGTGCGGGGAGTTCGGGATGAACGGGTGGCGGGTGTGCTGGTCGGACTGGGTAACTGCATCTGTGGATGATGAAGGTGAGCGGGACAGGGATATTGGTGAGGGCCTGCATTGGCCGTTGCGCTCTGCGCGCAATCCTCAGCACTCGTTGACGCGATAACCGCTGGCTATCGCCGGGATGGGCAATCTCAACTGGTACCCATGACGCCTGGGGCCTACCTTCATAGAGAGACGGGCAGCAAGCCGTTCTTCGGCCGGTTGGAATCCGGAGTGGAATGGCTCGCGGCCCTAAAGAAAGCCATTGCCGTGTAGACGGATGGCGGTTTCCGAAAGACGAACGAACACGCTCAACGCAGCGAACATGGAGAACGACATGGGTGAGCAGCAGAACATGGGCAAGTGCCCGGTCATGCACGGTGGCCAGACCACCGAGGGCCACTCCGTCACGGAGTGGTGGCCGGAGTCGCTAAATCTGGACATCCTGCATCAGCATGACCGCAAGACGAACCCGATGGGCGAGGACTTCGACTATCGGGAAGAGGTGAAGAAGCTCGACTTCGAGGCCCTGAAGAAGGACATGCACGCGCTGCTGACCGAGAGCCAGGCGTGGTGGCCGGCTGACTGGGGTCACTACGGCGGGCTGATGATCCGCATGTCCTGGCATGCGGCGGGTACCTACCGGATCGCCGATGGCCGGGGTGGCGGTGGCACCGGCAACCAGCGCTTCGCGCCGATCAACAGCTGGCCGGACAACGCGAGCCTGGACAAGGCGCGCCGCTTGCTGTGGCCGCTCAAGAAGAAGTACGGCAACAAGATTAGCTGGGCCGACCTGATCATCCTGGCCGGTAATGTGGCCTACGAGAACATGGGTCTGAAGACCTTCGGCTTTTCCTTCGGACGCGAGGACATCTGGCACCCCGAGAAGGACACCTACTGGGGGGCGGAGAAGGAGTGGCTGGCGCCCTCCGACGAGCGCTACGGCGACGTCGAAAAGCCCAACACCATGGAGAACCCGCTGGCGGCCGTGCAGATGGGTCTGATCTACGTGAACCCGGAAGGGGTCAACGGCAAGCCTGATCCGCTGAAGACCGGCGAGCAGGTGCGCGAGACCTTCGCCCGCATGGCGATGAACGACGAGGAAACCGCGGCACTGACCGCCGGCGGCCACACCGTGGGCAAGTGCCACGGCAACGGCGATGCCGGCGCGCTGGGGCCGGAACCGGAAGGCGCCGATGTCGAGGAGCAGGGCTTCGGCTGGAAGAACCCCAACATGCAGGGCAAGGCCGCGAACGCCATCACCTCCGGCATCGAGGGAGCCTGGACCAAGAACCCGACCCAGTTCGACATGGGCTACTTCGAAGCCCTGCTCGACCACGAGTGGGAGCTCAAGAAGAGCCCGGCCGGCGCCTGGCAGTGGGAGCCGGTGGACATGAAGGAGGAAGACAAGCCGGTCGACGCCACGGATCCGTCCATCCGCCATAACCCGATCATGACCGATGCGGATATGGCGATGAAGATGGACCCCGTCTACCGCAAGTACATGGACGCGTTCCGCAAGGACGCCGAGTACTTCAAGGACTGCTTCGCCCGCGCCTGGTTCAAGCTGATCCACCGCGATATGGGCCCGAAGACCCGTTACATCGGGCCGGACGCGCCGGAGGAAGATCTGATCTGGCAGGACCCGGTGCCGGCCGGCAACACCGACTACTCCGTGGAGGCCGCCAAGCAGAAGATCGCCGCGAGCGGGCTGAGCATTGCCGAGATGGTCGCGACCGCCTGGGACAGCGCCCGTACCTTCCGTGGCTCCGATATGCGCGGTGGTGCCAACGGTGCCCGCATCCGCCTGGCGCCGCAGAAGGACTGGGAAGGCAACGAGCCCGAGCGCCTGGCCCGTGTGCTCAAGGTCTACGAGCAGATCTCCGCCGAGACCGGGGCCAGCGTGGCCGACCTGATCGTGCTGGGTGGTAGCGTGGGCATCGAGCAGGCGGCCCGGGCGGCCGGTCACGATGTGCTGGTGCCGTTCATCCCGGGCCGGGGTGACGCCAGCGCCGAGATGACCGACGCCGACTCCTTCGAGCCGCTGGAGCCGCTGGCCGATGGCTTCCGCAACTGGCTGAAGAAGGACTACGTGGTCAAGCCGGAAGAGATGCTGCTCGACCGGGCCCAGTTGATGGGGCTGACCGCGCCGGAGATGACCGTGCTGATCGGCGGTATGCGCGTGCTGGGCACCAACCATGGTGGCAGCCAGCATGGTGTGTTCACCGACCGTGAAGGTCAGCTGACGAACGACTTCTTCGTCAACCTGACCGACATGGCCTACGCCTGGCAGCCCGCGGGCAACGGCGTGTACGAGGTGCGCGATCGCCAGGGCGATCAGGTGAAGTGGACGGCCAGCCGCATCGACCTGGTGTTTGGTTCCAACTCCATCCTGCGTAGCTACGCCGAGGTGTACGCCCAGGATGACAACGAGGAGAAGTTCGTGAGGGACTTCATCCAGGCCTGGACCAAGGTCATGAACGCCGACCGCTTCGACCTGGAGCAGTACCAGCAGTAAGGCCCGAGCCGGGCGGTTCGCCCGGTTCAGATCAAAAGGCGCCCGGGGTTATCCCGGGCGCCTTTTTGTTGCGCAGTGCGAAACCTCTCGGCGTGCCCCCGACGCCCGGGCCGCCCAGGGGGATCGCCACGTCGCTGCGCTCCTCGCATGACGGTGCTTCTCTTACCCGTCATTGCAAGGTCCCGCAGGGGCCGCGGCAATCGGCGGGAGCGACCCGCTATCCGGTCGCGCGCATGCCGCCGCCATCGCACAACTCGACCGAAAACACCTGCCTTGCGTGCCACAGCATCAGCGCGACGCCAAGGCCCAGCAGGGCGAACACGATCCGCAACGTGAGCAGCATGGTGGGTAGCGGCACCGAACGGGCTGGGGTTGGCGGCCGAGTGAAGCGTATGCCATCCGGTGCCCCTTGCCTCCCGCTGTCACCACCTTCGGAGTTGATGCGGCAGGTGGTCTGCCAACAGAACGGTGGGCGCACTTTTTCCCATTCGCTGGGGGGCTGGCCGTGCCTGGTACCCCGGGGGGAATTTCTGGAGCTAAACGCGCCTTACAGGACCACAAAACTGCCACTGCTCTGTATAAAACCTATTGAATTCAATTTACTACCGTAGCCTTATCCCGTCTTGAGTCTTGGTGCCCGGAGTGTCCGGCACCGTTAACTCCCTATCCGGATGCATTAGAGTCTGGGGCCGCGAAACGACAATCCAGTGCCCGATGGGGCCAAGACGGGAGTTAGATAATGGATCTTCGAGAGGGGCGTCGCAGGGCCGTCCGTGTGGAAGCCGAGGTGGAGACTCTGGCCGGCGACTCTGAGTACAGAGCAAGCGGCCGGGTCCGCGATGTCAGCCTTAGCGGGTTGTATCTGGAACTGACGGATTCGGTTGTCTCGAAAAATACGAGACTGCGGCTGACCGTGAGCCCGGAGGAGTCCGGGGATGACCGGGCCCACGTCTGGCATTGCATCGTGATGCGGCTGGATGAGCACGGCGTGGGAGCGATGTTCGAGCCTGAAGATCCGTTTGCGGTCGATGGCCTGCTGGATCTGATGCGCGAGAGTATTGGCCTCCGCTCGGTCCAGGATGGTCCGCGGCATGACAGTCTCTGTACACCGTAGACACCACGGGATCACACCTGGCCGTTTGTTCTCGGGACCGACCAGGCGCAAGAGACAAGGCCCGATCCTGGAACCCAAAAGGCGCTTCAAGACATAGGCTTACCATGTTCCGGCCCGCTATTGTCCCCATTGGAGTGACGGGGTAAGGGTTGCAGGAGACCAGCCCTCTGGCCGATCCGGCGCAGGCAGAATCCTATCGGCCAGAGGGCTGGCCTCCTGCAGGTGATTGGGGGTTACAGCCAGCGGCGGCGGCGGAACAGGTAGAGCATGCCGAGGACGATGGCGAGCATGATGCCGAGCAGTACGGGATAGCCGTAATAGGTGTAGAGCTCGGGCATCGACCACGGGCTGTCGGGGTGGTCGAAGTTCATGCCGTAGATGCCGACGATGAACGTGAGCGGGATGAAGATGGTGGCGATGATGGTGAGCACGCGGATCACGTCGTTGGAGCGCTGGTTCACGGCCGAGAGGTAGGCCTCGATCAGGCTGGAGGCCATGTCACGGTAGGACTCCAGCAGGTCCATGATCTGGATAGTGTGATCGTGGACGTCACGCAGCCAGGGCATCATCTCGGGGCCGAACGGGTCCTGGTCGTCGCGCATCAGGCGGGTGATCACGTCGCGCGTGGGCCAGAGCTGGCGGCGCAGCACCAGCAGCTCGCGGCGCACGACATGGATGCGGCTCAGGGTGTCGTGGTTGGGCTGCGAGAGCACGCGTTCTTCCAGGTCTTCGATGCGGTCGCCCAGTTTCTCCATCAGCGGGAAGGCCTGGTCCACGACGACATCCATGAGGGCATAGGCCAGGTACGGGGTTCCCAGGCGGTTGAAGTTGCGGTTGGTGCCGCGCATGCGCTGGCGGATGGGCTCGAACGGGTCGGTCTCGCCGCTGTGCACGCTGATCACGAACTGCGGGTGCACGAACAGGTTGAACTGCTCCAGGCGCACGCTATCGCCGTCCAGCTGCGGCTGGTTGAGGATGATCACCGCATAATCGCCAAAGTAGTCGAGCTTGGGGCGCTGGCCGCGATGGCGTACGTCCTCCAGCGCCAGCGGGTGCAGCCCGAAGGCCTCGGCCAGTTGCTGAAGCTGGCGTGGGCCGGGTGTGCCCTGGAAGTGCAGCCAGACGAATCCGTCCACCGGCGCACCTTCATGCATCACGGTTTCCGGGTCCTGGGAGTTCAGTTGTTCGTTGTGGTAGTGCCAGGCGGAAACTACGGCCTCGGAAGGGTGAGGGTGTTCGTGAGCGTGCACCCCGTGGCCCGGGGCCGTGCCGGGTTGCGGGTAGGTCTTCTCGAACAGTCGTGTCATGGGTTCTTCCGGGGCTGTGTTGTCCCGAGTATAGGGCGTTGACGGGCGCAGACGACACGCGGATGCGGTGGCGCGGCGACTCTGGCAGGCTGGGGCACTGGGCCAGCGCGATGGCCTGTAACGAGGAGCGCGGAGCCGATGGAACTGAAGACCATGCTGGTGCCGGTGGACGGCTCGGCCAACGCCTGGCGCGCGGTGGAAGTGGCAGCGGATCTGGCCGCCAAGTATCAGACGCGGGTGGTGCTGGTCAGCGTGCTGCTGCAGGGCGAGGTGCCGCCGCATATCCGCAAGCTGTCGGAGCTGCCCGATCCGGACGACCCGCCCCTGGCGGTCGGCGGTGCAGCCATTGGATCCGCGGTGCCGCCCAAGGTGTTGCGCGACATAGCGAAAAAGCTGGTGGAACAGGCGCACGAGTACTTCGCCGAGCTGGGCGTGACGGATATCGGCCATCATATCGAGGACGGCTCGCCCGCGAAGGTGATCCTGCAGCAGGCCGAGTACCACGATGTGGACATGATTGTGATGGGCTCGCGCGGGCTGGGCGGGTTGCAGGGACTGCTGGCCGGCAGTGTGTCGCACAAGGTGCAGCAGCTGGCGCGCTGCATCGTGGTGACGGTGAACTGAGCGCCGCTGGTTAGCGATGTCACGACTGTCCATCGACCTGCACGAGTGCTTTCGTAACGGGCGCAAGATCGATGCGGCGCTCAACGGCGCAATCGAAGAGGCCTGCGACAAGCGCATCAAGACGGTGGAGATCATCCACGGCAAGGGCAGCGGGCAACTGAAAAAGCGCGTGCTGCGTTTCCTGCAGCAGCCGGAGATCAAGCAGCGCTACCATCGGGTGGAGAAGGATTCGAAGAACCACGGCCGCCTGTTCGTGCATTTCAAGCACTGAGCAGGCCGTTTCGCCTTTCCTGTAGGAGGCCAGCCCTCTGGCCGACGGGTTTTGCCGGCGCCGGATCGGCCAGAGGGCTGGCCTCCTACAAAGGCGGGCTAGCGTTGTTGGTCCCCCAGGCTGCGTTCGGCGAGGTGGTAGCCGAGTTCGATCATCTCGCGGGCGCGGTGGAAGTCGAAGATGCCGCAGGCGTTTACGGGCACCTCGATCAGGTGTTCGGGGTTGTAGGCGGCGATGCGAAAGCGCGCGATCGAGCCCTGCATGGCCTCAATGGAGTGGGAGACGACGTCGATCATGCTGAGCGCTCGGGCCTCCTGCGCGCGGCTCATGCCGTCGGTCGTGGAGCCCAGGCCCAGCTTGCCTGGCCAGTCCTGTAGCCAGCCGCCGACCCGGTCCGGCAATACGTCCTGCAGCCGCTGATTCAGGCGGCTGCGTCCCAGTTTTTCGGCCTCGACGTCATCGAAGGCATTGGGGCGGGTGACGCGCGTGAGTTCGTCGCCCATGCGCCCGTTCATGCTGACGGCCACGGTGATGTCGGTGTGGTCGTTCAGGGTCGGCGCGATGGGTACCGGGTTCAGCAGGGCGCCATCCACCAGCAGCCGTCCGCGATGGCGCACCGGGGTGAACACGGTGGGGATGGCGATGGAGGCGCGAATGGCGTTGAACAGCGAGCCGGAGTTCAGCCAGACCTCGCGTTCGCGCTCGATGTCGGTGGCCACCGCGGTAAAGGAGATCGACAGCTCTTCGATGTCGATGTCGCCCAGCATGTCGCGCAGTTTGCCGATCAGGCGGTCGCCCCGGATCAGCCCGGCACCGCGAAACGAGAAGTCCAGCAGCCGCCAGACATCCTGACGGCGAAGGGTCTTTACCCAGTCCTCGTAGATGTCCAGTTTGCCCGCTGCGTAGATGCCGCCGATCAGGGCGCCCATGGAGGCACCCGAGATGGAGCGAATGCGGTAGTCGGAGTGCTCCTCCAGCCAGCGGATGACCCCGATCTGCGCCAGGCCGCGGGCGCCGCCGCTTCCCAGTACGAGCGAAATCGACTGTTCGTGATCGTCCATCGTCGGGTCGCTAGGAAGAGGCGTCGCTCAGCAGGAAGTCGTGCAGGGTTCGGGCGGACTCCGTGGCCGACTCTTCCAGGCGCACCTGCCACACGGCCACTGGGTGTTCCGGCGACCATTCGCTGATCACCACCAGCCCCGAATAGACGTTCGTGCCGCGGACCGTACCGACGGTGACGCGCCCGGTATCGTCGCCGAACAGGCGGACTTCGAACTCCGAACCGGGCGTGGGCAGGGACCAGTACCCGTTCTGCCCCGTCTCGCGGAATTCTTCGTCGGAGGGATGCACCGCCTCGCCAAAGTGGCGGCGCAACAGTGGTACGGCGAGGCGGTGGGGCAGGCCCAGCACGGTCTCGATCCCCGAGCGGCCGCGGTCGATCGCGCGCGCAGCCCCGGTTAGGGGGTCTTCTCGGCCCAGCCAGCGTTTTACAGCATTCAGCATGCCCTCGATGATCCGCGTGACGGCGGGCGGCTGCAACCGGTTGGTGCGGGCCCGGGGCGCGCGTTAGGGTGGCGGGTACGCATTGATCAGGAGATTGGCGATGGGTTTTGCACTGTCCGACCTGCAGCTGTCCAGTTCCGCGTTCGGTCCTGGCCAGCCGATCCCGAAGCGCCATACGGGCGAGGGCGAGGACACCTCGCCAGCGCTCAAGTGGAGCAACCTTCCGCAGGAGACGCGTTCGCTGGCCGTCATCTGCCATGATCCGGATGCCCCGCTGATCAAGTCCGGCACCTACGGCTTTGTGCACTGGGTGCTGTACAACCTGCCGCCGGATACCGACGGCCTGCCCGAGGCGGCGAAGCTGGGCGATGTCGGCGAGAACGACTTTGGCGGCACCGGCTACGGCGGCCCGATGCCTCCCGAGGGCCACGGCAAGCATCATTATTTCTTCTGGCTGCTGGCGCTGGACCGCGACCTGCAGCTCCCCGCCGGCCTCACGCTCTGGCAGTTCCTGGAGCGTGCCGAGCCCCACGTGATCGGGATGAACCGCCTGGTCGGCACCTACCAGCGCGACTAGCCCTGGAGTCACAGTTCTTATTGTAGGAGCCGCCTTGGCGGCGAAGCCCCTGCCAGAGCCGGGCGCAGGCAGGGGCTTCGCGTGCAAGCACGCTCCCACGGGGCAGGGGTCGGAGCGGGTGCCATCCACAAAAAAGGCCCGGACCGAGGAAACTCGGGCCGGGCCTTTTGCGTTCCCGGGCGGAGTGCCCGGGGCGGCGTGAGGTCGCTTAGTAGCGGTAGCCGAAGGCCTTTTCGAACTTGTCGGCAAATTCGGCGGCGGTGAAGTGGTGGTTCTGGGTGCCGGAGTGGGCGATCTTGATCGAGCCGATCAGCGAGGCGATGCGGCCGGTGGTTTCCCAGTCGTAGCCCTGTTCCAGGCCGAACAGGATGCCGGCGCGGTAGGAGTCGCCACAGCCGGTCGGGTCCTTGATCGCGGCCGGTTCGACCGACGGGATGGTGATCTTCTTGCCGCCGGTGTAGATGTCGGAGCCCTCGCCACCGCGGGTGACGATCATTGCGTCGACCATCTCGGCCATCTGCTCCAGGCTCAGGCCGGTGCGGTCGGAGGTCAGCTGCGCTTCGTAGTCATTGAACGCGGCATAGGTCGCCTGTTCCATGAAGCGCTTCAGGTCGTCGCCGTCGAACATCGGCAGGCCCTGGCCCGGGTCGAACATGAACGGGATGCCGGCCTCGGCGAACTGCTGGGCGTGCTCGATCATGCCGTCACGGCCGTCCGGGGAGACGATGCCGACCTTGATGCCGTCGGCCTCGGTGACCTTCTGCTGGTGCGAGAAGCCCATTGCGCCCGGGTGGAACGCGGTGATCTGGTTGTCGTCCTGGTCCGTGGTGATGAACGCCTGACCGGTGTAGGTGTCGTTCAGCTCCTTGATGTGCTTGCGCGAGATGCTGTGCTTGTCCATCCAGTCGGCATAGGGGGCGAAGTCGCCGCCGACGGTGGCCATGATGGTCGGCTCGCCGCCCAGCAGCTTCATGTTGTAGGCGATGTTGCCGGCGCACCCGCCGAACTCGCGACGCATGTCCGGGACCAGGAAGGACACGTTCAGCATGTGCACCTTGTCCGGCAGGATGTGGTTCTTGAAGCGGTCGGGGAACACCATGATGGTGTCGTACGCGATGGACCCACAGATGAGTGCGGACATGTTGACTCCTTGCGTTGTTGAAACGGGTTGGCATGGCACCGCTTGTGGTGCCAAAACGGCTCTGCGGCGCGCGATTTCGGGATGCTCGGCGCGTCTGCGGCAGGCCGGACGGTGCGCATAGGGTAAATATTTGGGCGCAAAACAACAAATCGGGGGCCCCCGCGACGCCGTTCGTGCCACCGTCATCGCGAGTCGCGAAGCGAGGTGGCGATCTCCGGTCGAAGCCACCTGTTCCTGCGTGCAGACAGCTTTGGCCGATTGCCACGTCGCCTTCGGCTCCTCGCAATGACTTTGCTTTTGCCCCCCCGTCATTGCGAGGGGCGCAGCGACGAAGCAACCTCCGAAAGCTGGCGGGGCGTCCACGATTCGCCCTGGCTGACAGCCTCAGGAGATTATTCGCTTCGCTCTCCATGCGGGCCGGCCTGCGGCCATTCAACGCGCTGCGCGCGTTTGTGCCACGGCCCCTGAAGGGGCCTCGCAATAACGGGACAGGAAACAACGTCATCGCGAGGAGCCGAAGGCGACGTGGCGATCTCCGGGCGTAACCCCGACGTTGGCCTGGCCTGGCCGGGGCGGGGCGGTGGCGCTGCTTTTGGCGACGCCGTGCAGGAGGCTTTGTGGCAGCATTGGGGGTACTGTCGCGAGCGAGGGCCTGTCCGATGAAACCACGTGTCCTGATCCCGATCCTGATCATTCTGCTGTTGCTGCTGAGCCTGTGGTCCATGAGCCTGGATGGCGAGGGCGGCATCCTGCCGAGCGCGCCCGAGCCGGGGGCCTCGGCACCGCAAACCACGCACCTGGTGGCCGCTCCCGCATGAGCGCGTCCCCGGCCCCCGTGGCCACGCGGGAGACGATCTTCCGCGCGGCGGGGGTGACCAAGGTCTACCGCATGGGCGAGGTGACCATCCACGCCCTGCGCGGAGTGGACCTGGAGCTGTACACCGGTGAGCTGGTGGTGATGCTGGGGGCCTCGGGCTCCGGCAAGTCGACGCTGCTGAACATCATGGGCGGGCTGGACACCGCGACCGAGGGCGAGGTGCGCTACCGCGACCAGGACCTGGCGCAGGCCTCCGAGCGCACGCTGACGGCCTTTCGCCGCGACCATGTCGGCTTCGTGTTCCAGTTCTACAACCTGATCGCCAGCCTGACCGCGCGCGAGAACGTGGCGATCGTCACCGAGATCTCGCGTGACCCGATGCCACCGGAGGAGGCGCTGGCGCTGGTCGGGCTGAAGGACCGCATGGACCACTTCCCCTCGCAGCTCTCCGGTGGCGAACAACAGCGCGTGGCCATCGCCCGCGCGATCGCCAAGCAGCCCGCCGTGCTGTTGTGCGACGAGCCGACCGGCGCGCTGGATTCGAAGACCGGTATCCGTGTGTTGGAGGTGCTGCAGCACATCAACGAGCGCCTGGACACGACGGTGGCGATCATCACTCACAACGCGGTGATCGGCGAGATGGCGGACCGGGTGATCCACCTGAGCGATGGGCGCGTGAGCGAGATCCACGAAAACGCCACGCGCCAGTCGCCGGCCGAGCTGCACTGGTAGCGACCGCGGCCGACCATGCGCGCGCTGAACCGCAAGATCCTGCGTGACCTCGGCCACCTGAAGGGGCAGGCGGCGGCGATCGCACTGGTGATCGCCAGCGGCGTAATGACCCTGGTGATCGCCGTGACCAGCCTCGACGCCCTGACGATCACCAAGGACCGTTTCTACTCGGAATACCAGTTCGCCGATGTATTCGCGGAGATCACGCGCGCGCCGGAGAGCGCGGTGGAGCGCTTCCGCGATACGCCGGGGATCAACCAGATCGAGACCCGGGTGCAGGCCCCGGTGCGCCTGGAGGTCGCCGGTTTTGACGATCCGATCCGCGGCACGGTGCTCTCCATACCGGACGGCGGCGAGCCACTGCTGAACCGGCTCTATCTGCGCGAGGGGCGGCTGCCGGAGGCCGGGCGCGAGCGCGAAGTGGTCGTCAGCGAGGCCTTCGCGGAGGCCCACGAGCTGCGGGCCGGCGATTCCCTGCGCGCGATCATCGACGGGCGCCTGACCGATCTGCAGATCAGCGGCATCGCGCTGTCGCCGGAGTTTGTCTACCAGATCAGCCCCACCGACCTGCTGCCGGACTACGAGCGCTACGGCATCCTGTGGATGAACCGCCGCGCGCTGGCCGCCGCCTACGGCATGGAGGGGGCGTTCAATTCGGTGGCCGTAAGCCTGGAGGCGGGTGCGGACCCGGCCCCCGTGATCGAGGCGATTGACCGGGAGCTGGCGCGCTACGGCGGCATGGGGGCCTATGGCCGCGACGATCAGTTCTCGCATCGTTTTCTGTCCGAGGAGCTGACCCAGCTGCGGGCGCAGGCGGCGATCCTGCCGACCATCTTTCTGGCCGTCGCGGCGTTTCTGCTGAACGTCGTTGTTGGTCGCATCATCCGTTCCCAGCGCGAGCCGATTGCCGTGCTCAAGGCCTTCGGCTACGGCAACGGCTCGATCGCCGGGCACTATGCCCTGCTGACCGGGGGCATCGTGCTGGTGGGCTGCGCCCTGGGGCTCGCGTTCGGGGCCTGGGCCGCACAGGGCCTGGCCGGGATCTACGCCGAATACTTCCGCTTCCCCGAGATGAGCTTTCGCCTGCAGGGCTGGGTGATGGTGCTGGCGGTGGGTGTGGCCATGGGCGCGGCGATGCTTGGCACCTTCCGCGCGGTGTGGCAGGCGGTGCGCATGCAACCAGCCGAGGCCATGCGCCCGCCGGCCCCGGAGCGCTTTCACCGCGGCTGGCTGGAGCGCTCGGCGGCCTGGGGCGCGTTCGACCAGCCGACCCGGATCATCCTGCGCAACCTCGCGCGCCACCGGCTCAAGTCCGTGCTGTCGGTGATCGGCATTGGCCTGTCCGGGGGGCTGCTGCTGATGGGCGCCTACCAGCTGAACGCGGTGACCCAGATGCTGGACACCCAGTACGGGCAGGTGCTGCAGATGGATATCGACCTGCAGTTCACCGATCCCGTGCCGGCGCGCGCGGCCGGCGAGCTGCGTCACGAGCCGGGCGTGCTGGCGGTGGAGACCTTCCGCGCGGTACCGGTGCGGCTGGTCGGCGTGAACCGCGAGGAGCGCGTGCGCCTGCTGGGGCTGGACGCCGAACCGCGCCTGCGGCAACTGCCGATGGGCGGCGGGCGCGGGCGACTGCCGGACGAGGGCATCCTGCTGACGGATTATCTGGCCGAACAGCTCGGGCTGCGCGTGGGCGACCCGGTGGAGGTGGAGATCCTGGAGGGGCGCCGCCGCACCGTCTCGGTGCCGCTGGCCGGTGTGGTGGAGGAGCCCATCGGTGTCGGGGCCTATATGTACCGCCCGGCGTTGAACCGCCTGATCGGCGAGGGCCCGGCGGTCTCCGGTGCCTGGTTGCTGACCGACCGCGCACAGGAGGATGCGCTGTTCCGCAGCCTGTCCGACCGCCCGCGGGTCGCCAGCGTTGGTCTGATCGCGGAGGCCGAGCGCAACATCCGCCAGTACATCGGCGAGACCATCATCGTGTTCGCGATGGTGTTCGTCGCGCTGGCCGTGTCCATTGCCTTTGCCGTGACCTACAACAACGCACGCATCACCTATGCCGAGCGCGCCCGCGACCTGGCCACGCTGGAGGTGCTCGGCTATTCGCGCGGCCAGGTCAGCTGGATCCTGCTCGGCGAGATCGCAGTGCTGACCCTCGCGGCGATCCCGGTCGCCTGGCTGACCGGCACGGGCTTCGCCTGGCTGCTGAACCAGGCCTTTGCGATGGACCTGTTCCGCGTGCCGCTGGTGATTACGCCGCAGGCCTACGGCTTCGCCGCACTCGGCATCCTGGTCGCGGCCAGTCTGACCGCCTTCCTTGCCTGGCGACGCCTGCAGCAGCTCGACCGCGTACAGGCCCTGAAGGCGGCGGAGTAGCCCTCGGCCTTTGGGTAGCTTCGCCGGGTTCGCTCTCAGGAGTTTGTGGTGCCTTCGGTCCACCGGTTGCTGAACCGGGGCCAGCCACGAAGGGCGGCGAGGCCGGGCGCTACAGGGCGTCGAGGACTTCGGAGAGGCGCGAGACCGCGACGACTTCCATGCCCTTGATGGGCTTGCGCGGCGCATTGGCCGCCGGCGCGATCGCCCGCGTGTAGCCGTGCTTGGCGGCCTCGCGCAGGCGCTCCTCGCCATTCGGCACAGGCCGGATCTCGCCGGCCAGCCCGACCTCGCCAAAGGCGAGCATCTCCTGCGGCAGGGGGCGGTCGCGAAAGCTCGACAGGGCGGCGGCGAGCATCGGCAGGTCGGCGGCCGTCTCGGTCACGCGCACGCCACCGACGACGTTGATGAACACGTCCTGATCGAACAGCGCCACGCCCCCGTGGCGATGCAGCACGGCCAGCAGCATGGTCAGGCGGTTCTGTTCCAGCCCGACAGTGATACGCCGCGGCTGTGGGGCGTGGCTCTCGGAGACCAGGGCCTGCACCTCCACCAGCAGCGGCCGCGTGCCCTCGCGCGTGACCATTACCACGGACCCGGGCACCGGGCCCTGGTGGCGCGAGAGGAAGATGGCGGAGGGGTTGGAGACGGCCTTGAGCCCGTTCTCCAGCATCGCGAACACGCCCAGCTCGTTGACCGCGCCAAAGCGGTTCTTCACCGCGCGCAGCATGCGGTAGCGCCCGTCCGGGTCGCCCTCGAAATACAGCACCGTGTCGACCATGTGCTCGAGCACGCGCGGTCCGGCCAGCTGGCCGTCCTTGGTCACGTGGCCCACCAGGATCACGGTGATCCCGCGCTGCTTGGCCAGGCGCACCAGGGCGGCCGCACTCTCGCGCACCTGCCCGACCGAGCCGGGGGCGGACTGCAGTGCGGCGGTGTACAGCGTCTGGATGGAGTCGATCACCAGCACGCGCGGGCGTTCGCGCTCGCAGGTGGCGATAACGTTCTCCACCTGCGTCTCGGTCAGCAGGCGCAGCCCGTCGACCTCAAGCCCGAGCCGCCTAGCGCGCATGCTGATCTGCTGGGCGGATTCCTCGCCGGTCACGTAAAGCGTGTCATCGACCGGCAGCATGGCCAGCGTCTGCAGCAGCAGGGTGGACTTGCCGATCCCCGGGTCGCCGCCGAGCAGAACGACCGACCCGTGTACCAGCCCTCCGCCCAGGGCGCGGTCCAGCTCCGACAGGCCGGTGCCGGTGCGCGGGACCTCGCCGGCCTCAACCTCGCCCAGCCGGGTAATGCCGGCGACCTCGCCCGCGTAGCCGCCGCGCGGTCCGGACGGGGTGGCCGGCACGGCCTCCTCCAGGGTGTTCCAGGCGCCGCAGTCGCCGCACTGGCCCGCCCACTTGGGGCTCACCGCGCCGCATTCCCGGCAGACGTACTGGGTCTTGGCCTTCGCCATCAGGCTTCCTTGTGGTCCGGCGTGGCTGGCAGGTCGGGGGCGACCACGCGCACGGTGCGGATGGTGTTGTTCTTGATTTGCACGATGTCCATGACGACGCCGTTAATGCGCACGCTGACTGGCGCTTCGGGGATGCTCTCGAGGTATTCGACGATCAGGCCACTCAGGGTCTTGGGGCCATCCACCGGGAGCTCCAGGCCCAGCGAGCGGTTGAGCTCGCGCAGGTGGATGCCGCCATCGACCATCGCCGAGCCATCCTCCTGGCGCAGCACGTCGTCGCTCATGGCCGGGGAGTCGGTGGTGAATTCTCCGACGATCTCTTCCAGGAGGTCCTCCAATGTGATCAGACCCTCGATGTCGCCGTACTCGTCCACCACCAGGCCGATCCGTTTTTTCTGTTGCTGGAAGTTAATCAGCTGGCGGTTTAGCGCCGTGCCCTCGGGGATGAAGTAGGGCGGGGTCAGGATCTGGCGCAGGTCTTCGGCGTCAAAGTCATCACGCTCGATCAGTGGGATCACGTCACGCCGGTGCAGGAAGCCGACGATATGATCCAGCTCGCCCTCGACCACTGGCAGGCGGGTGAAGCTGCCGTGCACCAGCTGCTCGACGACCTCGTTCCAGGGCTCGTTCAGGTCCACCACCACGATCTCGTTGCGCGGGATCATGATGTCCTCGACCGTGGTGCGTTCCAGGTCCAGCAGGTTCAGCAGCATGCGCTGGTGGTTTGCCGGGATCAGGGCGCCGGCCTCGGAGACCACACTGCGCAGCTCGTCGGTGTTCAGGGCCGAACGCTGGCCGGGCTTCATGTGCACCCCGAACAGGCGCAGTACGCCGTTGGCCAGCACATTGATCATCCACACCACGGGCCACATCACCTTCAGCAGCCCGCAGTAGATCCAGGCGGCGGGATAGGCGACGCGTTCGCTGTGCAGTGCTGCGAGCGTCTTGGGGGCGGTCTCGGCGAAAATCAGCAGGGTCAGCGTCAGCACCCCGGTGGCGATGGCCACGCCGGTATCGCCGAACAGGCGCCAGCCGATAAAGGTGGCGATCTGGGCGATCAGGATGTTGACGAAGTTGTTGCCGAGCAGGATCAGCCCGATCAGGCGGTCCGGCCGTTCCAGCAGGCGGGCGGCAATCGCGGCGCCACGGTGCCCGGTCTGGGCGCGGTGGCGCATGCGGTAGCGGTTCAGCGCCATCAGCGCCGTTTCCGATCCGGAGAAGAACGCCGACAGCAGGAACAGCACGAGCAGGGCGCCGAACAGGACGGACAGCGGGATCTCTTGCAACGGGATGGCCTGCGGTCAGGTGTGGGCGGGCTGACGGGGCTGCGTAGTCTGAATCATTTCAGGCAAGCGCCGCCGGGCTGTCAAGCCTGTCGGCCGGGAGCACCATCAGACGCGCCCGAGGATGATCTCCAGGACCAGCTTGGAGCCGAAATAGGCCAGAACCAGGGCGACAAACCCGCCCGTGGTCCACGCCAGGGCGCGGGTGCCGCGCCAGCCCAGGCGCCAGCGCCCGACCAGCAGGGTCGAGAAGATCACCCAGGCCAGCAGCGACAGGACGGTCTTGTGGACCAGGTGCTGGGCGAACAGGTCGTCCACAAATACTAAGCCGGAGAGCAGGCTGAGTCCGAGGAACAGCCAGCCGATGAAGATCATGCGGAACAGCCAGACCTCCATCGAGAACAGCGGCGGCAGGTGGCGCACGATCCCGGCCGTGTGATGGTTGTGCAGCGCGCGGTGCTGGGCCGTCATGACCGCGGCCTGGGCGGTGGAGAGTGCCAGGAAGGCCCAGCCCAGCGCCGAGAACAGGATATGCAGGTCGATCCCGGCCGAGGTCGCGTAGGACGTGTCGCCGTCACACAGTACCGCGGTCAGGGTGGCCAGTGCGGTCAGTGGCAGGATCACCACGCCGAGCACGGCTAGTGGGTGGCGTAGCGCGGTCAGCCACAGCAGCCCTGCAACCAGCCACATCGATGCCGACAGGGCGTTGCCCAGGCACAGGTTCAGCCCTGTCTCGGTCGCGACGAGCGGGATCAGGGCCCCGAGGTGCGCGAGCAGGGCCGCCAGCCACAGCATCAGCGGCGCGCGGGGCTGCCCGGCGGCCAGGGGCTGGGTGCGGGAGGCGACGATCAGGTATCCCGTGGTGGCGAGATACAGGGCGACGGCGAGCAGTCCGGCAACGGTGGTCATGGGCGGCGATTATCCCCGCTCCCGAGCCTGAATGCACATTCAGGGCGGCAAACCCGGATCGCGACTGGGGCCGTGCAGGCCGGGTGGCGGGGCCGGTATACTGTACGGTCTTTCCCGGCATGGGCCGGGCCAGAACGAGCGAGACGAGGACAGACGATGTTCGACGGCCTTTCCAGCCGCCTCCAGGAGACCATGAAGCGCCTGAAAGGCCAGGCGCGGCTCACCGAGGACAATATTCAGGATGCCCTGCGCGAGGTGCGCATGGCACTGCTGGAGGCCGATGTGGCCCTGCCGGTGGTGCGCGAGTTCGTCAAGGACGTCAAGGAAAAGGCGCTGGGCCAGGAGGTCATCGGGAGCCTTACCCCGGGGCAGGCCCTGATCAAGGTCGTCCATGACGAGCTGATCGCGACGATGGGCGGGGAGAACGCCTCGCTGAACCTGGCGGTCCAGCCGCCGGCCGTCGTGCTGGTGGCCGGCCTGCAGGGCGCGGGCAAGACCACCAGTATCGGCAAGCTCGCGCGCCTGTTGCGCGAGCGCGAAAAGAAGAAGGTCGCGGTGGTCAGCTGTGACGTCTATCGGCCGGCGGCGATCCAGCAGTTGGAGACCCTGGCCGGGCAGGTCGAGGTCACGTTCTATCCCAGTGACATCAGCCAGAAGCCCGAGGCGATCGCGAGCGAGGCGGTCACGCGAGCGCGTCGTGACGGCACCGAGGTGCTGCTGGTGGATACCGCCGGGCGGCTGCATGTCGATGAAGACATGATGGCCGAGGTGAAGGCCCTGCATCAGGCGATCGACCCGATCGAGACCCTGTTCGTGGTCGACTCCATGACTGGCCAGGACGCGGCGAACACCGCGCGCGCCTTCGGCGAGGCCTTGCCGCTGACCGGCGTGGTGCTGACCAAGGCTGACGGTGACGCCCGCGGCGGTGCCGCGCTGTCGGTGCGCCAGATCACCGGGGTGCCGATCAAGTTCATCGGTATGGGCGAGCGCCCGGATGCGCTGGAGCCGTTCCATCCCGAGCGTATCGCCTCGCGCATCCTCGGCAAGGGCGATGTCCTGTCCCTGGTTGAGGAGGCCAGCCGCCAGGTCGACCAGGACAAGGCCGCAAAGCTCACGCGCAAGCTGAAGAAGGGGCGCGGTTTCGACCTGAACGACCTGCGCGAGCAACTCGGTCAGATGCAGAAGATGGGCGGGATCAGCTCGATGCTGGAAAAGCTGCCCGGGGGCGGCAAGTTGCCGGACGCGGTGAAGAACCAGGCCAACGACAAGGAGATTGGTCGCATGATGGCCGTGATCTCGTCGATGACCGAGCACGAGCGGCGCCACCCGGACGTTATCAAGGGTTCGCGCAAACGCCGGATCGCCGCCGGATCTGGCACTCAGATTCAGGATGTGAATCGCCTGCTCAAGCAACATGCGCAAATGAGCAAGGCGATGAAGAAATTCTCCAAGGGCGGCGCATCGAAGATGATGCGTGCCCTGGGGGGCAAAATGGGTGGCATGGGTGGAATGGGTGGCCCCGGCGGGGGCATGCCGTTTCGCTAGTTAGCCGCTGTCACGGCCGCCGGCACCTTGTGCTGGCGGCGGGATTCGTTATAATCGCGCGTTTTCTCGAGAAAACGGACTCAAACGGGGTTCAACAGAACATATGGTTACGATTCGCCTGCTTCGCCGCGGCGCCAAAAAGCGCCCGTTCTACTCGATCGTCGTCACCGATTCGCGTAAGCGTCGGGACAGCGGTTACAAAGAACAGATTGGCTTCTTCAACCCGGTCGCCCGCGGTCAGGAAGAGCCGCTGCGCATTGATCTGGAACGCGTGGACTACTGGCTGGGCCACGGCGCCGGCATGTCCGAGCGCGTGAACCACCTGGT
This sequence comes from Thioalkalivibrio sp. ALJ4, assembly GCF_000377225.1. Lineage (NCBI taxonomy): Bacteria > Pseudomonadati > Pseudomonadota > Gammaproteobacteria > Chromatiales > Ectothiorhodospiraceae > Thioalkalivibrio > Thioalkalivibrio sp. ALJ4. The sequence goes on from NZ_KB897918.1 coordinate 95,160, forward strand.
CAAGGGCTACCGCAAGCAGCAAGCCGCGGCCTGAAGCCGTCGGTTCGCTGATTACGCGTAGTAGACCGAACTCCGGTGATGAACGAGGCGGGTGAACGCATCCGCGTCGGACGCGTCTCCGGGGTGTACGGCGTGAAGGGCTGGGTCCGGATCTTTTCCGAGACCGAGCCGCGCGCCGCGATTGCCGACTTCCCCCGGTTGTGGCTGCGTTCCGGCGCCGGCTGGCGGCTGGCGGATGTCGAAGCGGGCCGGGCCCACGGGCACGGCGTCGTGATGAAATTTGCCGAGACCGCGGATCGCGAGGCGGCCTACGGCCTGATGGGCGCCGAGCTGGCGATCGAGCGCGACTGGCTCCCACCCGCCGAGGATGGCGAGTACTACTGGGCCGACCTGCTGGGCATGGAGGTCGAGCACCAGGACGGGACCGCGCTGGGGCGCATCTCGGGATTCATGGAGACCGGTGGCGCCAATGATGTGCTGGTTGTGCGCGGTGATCGCGAACGACTGATCCCCTGGGTGCAGGGCCAGTACATCCTGGATGTGGACCTGGAGGCTCGGCGGTTGCGGGTCGACTGGGATCCGGAATTCTGAGGCGGACGATGCGCTTCGATATCGTCACGCTGTTTCCGGAGCTGGTTACGGCGGTGGGCGAATCCGGGGTGACCGGGCGGGCGGTGCAGCAGGGCCGGCTCGCGCTGGAGACCTGGAACCCGCGTGACTGGGGGGCCGGTTTCCACCAGGCGGTGGATGATCGCCCCTATGGTGGCGGCCCCGGCATGGTCATGCAGTATGCGCCGCTGGCGTCCGCGCTGGAGGCGGCGCGGGCCGACGCGACGGCGCCCCTGCACGTGATCGCCCTGACCCCGCAGGGGCGGCCGATCCGGCAGGCCATGCTGCGAGAGCTGGTCAGGAAGCCGCGGGTGGCGCTGGTGTGCGGCCGCTACGAGGGCATCGACGAGCGCTTTATCGAGGCGCAGGTCGACGAGGAATGGTCGCTGGGCGACTATGTCCTGTCCGGTGGCGAGCTGGGCGCGATGGTGGTGATCGATGCCTGTGCGCGCCTGCTCCCGGGTGTGCTCGGTCATGCGGATTCCGCCGGGCAGGACTCGTTCAGCGAGGGCCTGCTCGACTGCCCGCACTACACGCGGCCAGAGGTGGTGGCAGGGCGTGCGGTACCGCAGGTCCTGCTGGGTGGCGATCATGGTGCCATCCGACGCTGGCGCCGACGCGAGGCGCTGGGGCGAACCTGGGAGCGGCGGCCGGACGTGCTGGCGCGCGAAGAACTCGGGGCCGAGGATCTGGCCCTGTTGGACGAATACCGTGTGGAACGCCGGAAGGGCGGTCCGCACACCGAAAGCGATGATTGAGGTCGAACGATGAACAGCGTGATTCAGCAACTGGAAGCCGAACAGATGAAGTCCGACGTACCGGACTTTGGTCCGGGCGACACCCTGGTGGTGCAGGTGAAGGTGCGCGAAGGCGAGCGTGAGCGCCTGCAGGCCTTCGAGGGTGTGGTGATCGGCAAGCGCAGCCGTGGCCTCAACTCGGCGTTCACCCTGCGCAAGGTCTCCTACGGCAACGGCGTGGAGCGTACCTTCCAGACGCACAGCCCGCAGATTGCCGAGATCAAGGTGAAGCGTCGCGGCAAGGTCCGTCGCTCTAAGCTGTACTTCCTGCGGGATCGCACCGGCAAGGCCGCGCGCATCAAGGAAGATATCAAGGCGAACCGGAACGGCGCCTGATGACCGGGGTGGCCGCGCAGCCCCGCTCGCGCCCACCCGGTTTTCCGTTGTCGGCCGAATCGGCCATGCGAAGCCAGCGCTGTCTCCTGCCGGGAGTCGCGCTGGCTTTTGCGTGGCTGGAGTCCGGGCAGGGCGACCTGCTGGCCTGCGGCTGGCAGCGTCCCGACGATCCACCCGACCTGTCCCCACTGCGCGATATCCCGACCGCTGACCGGTCCCCTCCTGCCTTCGACCCTGCAGACTACGCCCGCGATCCGGGGCAGTGGCGGGCGACGCCAGCGGTACCACCGGGGACGGAGCACGCCCGCCGGGTCTGGGCCGCACTTTCGGCCATCCCCGTAGGCGAGGTGCGGACCTACGCGCAAATTGCCTCCCAGATTGGCTCGGCCCCGCGTGCCGTGGGCCAGGCCTGCCGCGCCAACCCCTGGCCGTTGTTCATCCCCTGTCATCGCGTGGTGTCCGCGCGTCACCGCGGTACGCGCGACATTGGTGGCTACGCGGGTGACCAGGATGGCCCGTTGGCCGAGGTGAAGCGCGCCCTGCTCGTTCACGAAGGCGTGCTTCAGCTCGACTAGCGCTTTTTACTCCTGTCACTGGCAGTGCGCCGGTAGTGCGAGGCGCGGTTTCCTCCCCTTGTTCAAAGGCTTGCCAGGCATTACGCCTGGCCTGGCTCGTGCCGACAAGCCGACACCACCGAAAATTCCATCACTCGGTGGAATAGAAGTCGCGTATGCTGCGTCTGCCAGACGGTGCTGGGCTCCGAGAATCCTTGAAAAACAGACTGTTAGAAAACGCTAATATAGCTTTTTGTGTTGACAGCACGGACCCCGGTTCAGCACTCTGCTACACAGGTCCGGGCCGCTCCGGCCACGGACCGTATCGAAAAAACCGTGTGATGGAGGTTTCCATGTTCAAGAAAGCATTGCTTGCGTTGCCCGTAGCAATGGCGGTCGGGGTTGCGGGTACCGCGGCCCAGGCAGAATGGCAGGATCCGAACGATGTCCTGCAAAAGCTGCTCGAAGCGCAGCCCGACTCGAAGTACCTGCATCAGAGTGAAATGAACATCATGATGATGCCGGACAACCCCGCCCTGTGGCTGCTGGATGACGGCGAGCGCCTGTTCTACGAAGAGCGTGGCCCGAACAATGCATCGCTCGAAAGCTGCGATTTCGGCAAGGGCGAGGGCGTCCTGGACGGCGCCTATGTCGAGCTCCCGCGCTACTTCGAGGACACCGGCAAGGTGATGGACTTCGAAATGCGCCTGGTGCATTGCATGAAGGAGATCCAGGGCTTCACCGACGATGACTCCGCTGTCTCCCAGCGTCACGGGTCCGGTTCGGACATCATGCGTCTGACGACCTACATCGCGCATCAGTCCTCTGGTTACGCGTGGAATCCGCCGCTGGATCACCCGAAAGAAAAGGCGATGCGTGACGCCGGCGAAGTCCTCTTCTTCCGCCGTGGCGGCGCGATGGATTTCAACTGCGCGGCGTGCCACGGGTCTTCTGGCAAGCAGATCCGTGCGTCCGTGCTGCCGGAAATGCGTAACTCGCAGGAGTGGACCAAGGCGGTTTCCTGGCCGGCCCACCGCGCGGGACAGGACAATGTCCGCAGCCAGAACCATCGTATCCGTGGTTGCGTATGGCAGATGCGTCATGCCGGTATCCTGCCGGATACCCCGGTGAACACCGCGCTGATCTCCTACTGGAATGACGCGGCGCGTGGCGAACCGGCCATCCTGCCCGACCTGAAGCGGTAACTACGGACGCAATAGGAGACATCAAGTATGTTTAATAAAAACACTGTTGCGGCCGGTGTAGCCGCATTTGCATCCGTCGCCCTGGCCGCTGGCTGTGCGGTCGCCGATGGCAACAAGGCGGATGACGTGGATATCACGGCCATGAGCGCCGAGGAGCTGGCTGAGCATCTCATCTTCGAGACCAACAGCTGGCGTGATCAGGAAATGCAGGAAGGCGGTGGCTGGCGCGACCGCATGACTCAGGACGAGATCCAGAAGGCCTGCTCGTTCGACTCCACCCGCAATGATCTGGACGGCGAGACGGCCGGCAAGGTTGTGGCTCTGGCGCGTGAGCAGTACCAGGCGCCGGAAGGCGACATCGAGCTGGGTGACTGGCGCAAGGGTGCCGAGCTGGCGGATTCCGGCTACGGCTACCGTATCGGCCACAACGTCGATGACCACGGCACCCGCGAGCAGGGTGGCAACTGCTACAACTGCCACGTGATGGATTCGAGCGTTTCGGTCCAGGGCACCATCGGCCCGAACCTCGAGAACTACGGGGCGCAGCGTGGCGACAGCCAGGAGATCCGTCAGTATGTGCATCAGGTGATCTCCAATCCGCATCAGTACTTCCCCTGCGGTGAAATGCCGCGTTTCCAGGGGCTTCTGACCGAAGAGCAGATCAGCCACATCATGGCCTACCTGCTCGATCCGGAGTCCCCGGTTAACAACCGGTAAGTCGTCTTGCACGACAGCTGCTCGGCCCCTTCGGGGCCGGTGCAGCAAGGCAGTAGAGCGGGTTGTCGCGCGCGACGCGTGGCAACCCGCTTCCTTACGAATTTCTGCGGTTGGGTGCTTGCACGGCTCTTTTACGAGCGTGCCCGCCGGGCCGCACAGATGGGCTGAACAGGGGAACCGATGGACCGCGGGATTGGTGCGGGCACGGGCTAAGAAAAGCCATCGGTCATGACGGGCGTGAGGGGAGGCTCAGGGATGTTCAATAAGAAAAATCTGACTGCCGCGGTGGTGGTTTCGGCATCGGCGGCGCTGGCGGGTTGCGACCAGTTCTTCCAGGACGCCTCGGACCGCGAGGTCGACATCACCCAAATGAGCCCCGAGGAGCTGGCCGAGCATCTGGTGCTCGAGACCGATAGCTATCGCATGGACCAGGAGGTGCAGGAAGGTGGCACCGGCCGGGAGCGAATGAAGCAGGACGAGGTCCAGGCCTTGTGCTCGCTCGAAGGATCCCCGGACAGCGAAACCGCAGGCCAGGTGGTCGCGGCCGCGCGTGCCTCATACGAACGACCCGATGGCGGAGTGGAGCTGGGCGACTGGCGCCGCGGCGCCGAACTGGCCCGTTCCGGCTATGGCTATCGCGTCGGGCACAACAACGACGACCACGGCACCCGCGAGCCGGGGGCGAACTGCTACGCCTGCCATCAGATGGACCCGGCGGAAACCACCTATGGGACAATCGGTCCGAGTCTTGCAAACTACGGCCGCGAGCGCGGCACCGATGAGTCAGTGCTGAACTACGTCCATGAGGTCGTCAGTAACCCGCACCAGTATTTCCCTTGTACCTACATGCCGCGATTCGGGCGCAATTTCCTGACCGAGGAGCAGATCAGCCACGTCATGGCCTATCTGCTGGATCCCGATTCGCCGGTGAACCAGTAAACCGTTCACACGGTCGCGGGCGGGTCTGAGAGGGCCGGCCCCCTTGGACCACCGCGGGCTGCCCGCGGTGGTTTTTTTGTTTGTAGGGGCCGGGTGCTGGCCACGACTAGAGGACGTCGCGCGGAGCCTGCGGGCTTGAAAATGCGAACGCTGCCCCCAAGGTGCGTGCTGTAGAACCCATCCAAGCGCACGAGAGGAACGTACAGGACCATGACGGACACGCAGACCGCATCGGCCGCCGAGGGCCATACCGAGACCCGCCGCTTCGAGACCGAGGTCAGCCAGCTGCTGCAGCTGATGATCCACTCGCTGTATTCCAACCGCGAAATCTTCTTGCGCGAATTGATCTCCAACGGTGCCGACGCCTGCGACAAGCTGCGCTTCGAGGCGCTGGCCCAGCCCGACGCGATCCCGCAGCCGGCCGAGCTGGCGATCGACGTCGAGGTGGACAAGGAGGCCCGCAGCGTCACCGTGCGTGATAATGGCATCGGCATGTCGCGCGACGAGGTCATCGAGCACATCGGCACCATCGCGCGTTCCGGCACGAAGGCCTTCCTCGACAAGCTGACTGGCGACCAGAAGAAGGACTCGCAGCTGATCGGCCAGTTTGGCGTCGGGTTCTACTCCTCGTTCATCGTGGCTGATCACGTCCGCCTCGAGACGCGTCGCGCGGGGACGCCCGAGGAGGCCGGTACCCGCTGGGAGTCGCGCGGCGATGGCGAGTACACCCTGACCGACTGCGAGCGCCCCGAGGCCGGCACCGAGATCACGCTGACGCTGAAGGAGGATGCCGACGAATTCCTCGAGTCCTTCCGTCTGCGTCACATCATCAGCCGCTACTCCGACCACGTGGCGTTCCCGATCCGTATGCGCAAGGCCGATGACGACGGCAAGCCCACCGACGAGTGGGAGACCGTCAACCGCGCCAGCGCACTGTGGACCCGGCCGAAGAGCGAGATCAGCGACGACGAGTACCGCGAGTTCTACAAGCACGTCGCACACGACTTCGAGGATCCGTCCGCCTGGACCCACAACCATGTCGAGGGGCGTCAGGAGTACACCACGCTGTTCTACATCCCCAAACGCGCCCCGTTCGACCTGTGGGACCGCGATGCGCGCCACGGCGTCAAGCTCTACGTGAAGCGCGTGTTCATCATGGACGACGCCGAGAAGCTCCTGCCCAACTACCTGCGCTTCGTGCGCGGGGTGGTGGACTCGGCCGATCTTCCGCTGAACGTCTCGCGCGAGATCCTGCAGGACAACCGCCTGGTCGACTCGATCCGTTCCGGCTCGGTCAAGAAGATCCTCGGCCTGCTGGAGAGCATTGCGAAGAACGAGCCGGAGAAGTATGCCGAGATCTGGCAGAACTTCGGCCGCGTGCTGAAGGAGGGCCCGGGCGAGGACCACGCCAATCGCGAGCAGATCGCGGGCCTGCTGCGCTTCGCCAGCACGCAAAACGATGACGACACCCAGAACGCCTCGCTGGCCGACTACATCGGCCGAATGAAGGACGGCCAGGACGCGATTTACGTAATCAGCGCCGACAACGCCAGCGCGGCGCGCAACAGCCCACACCTGGAGATCTTCCGCAAGCACGGCATCGAGGTGCTGCTGCTGTCCGACCGGGTCGACGAGTGGCTGCTCTCGCACCTGCGCGAGTTCGATGGCAAGCCGATCAAGAATGTCGCCAAGGGTGACCTTGATCTGGACAAGATCATCGGTGAGGACGCGGCAAAAGAGGGTGCCGCGGACGACAGCGCGAAGGCCGACGAGGATCTGGGCGACCTGCCGGAGCGCATCCAGGCCGCACTGGGCGAGCGCGTCGACTCCGTGCGCGCCTCGAAACGCCTGGTCGATTCGCCGGCCTGCATCGTGCTCGGCGAGCACGAAATGGCGCTGTACCTGCAGGAACTTCTGAAGCAGGCCGGGCAGGAGACCTTCTCCAGCAAGCCGGTGCTCGAGATTAACCCGAAGCACCCGCTGGTCGAGCGCCTGCGCGCGGCCGAAGGGGACGACTTCGGTGATCTGGCCTCGCTGCTGTTCGACCAGTCGCTGCTGGCGGAAGGCGGCCAGCTGGAGGACCCCTCCGGCTTCGTCTCGCGCCTGAACCGTCTGCTGCTGCAAAAGGCCTGATCACGGAACCGGGGAGGGTTGCCCCTCCCCCGGAAACCGCCCCGACAAAGGGTGGACCTGACGCCGCGGGGCCATGCGCGTTACCCTGTGCGGTTCACATATCGAGAGGGCGAAGCCCATGCAAGTTGCACAGAACGCCGTGGTGTCCATCCACTACACCCTGACCAACGATGCTGGCGAGACCATCGACAGCTCCGAGGGCCGCGAGCCGCTCGCCTATCTGCACGGGAATGGCCAGCTGGTTCCGGGGCTTGAGCGCGAGCTTGAGGGCAAGGCCGCCGGTGACAAGGTCCAGGCCAAGGTGGCGCCGGAAGAGGGCTATGGCGAGAAGATCGAGGCCATGGTGCAGGAGATCCCGCTGGAGGCCTTCCAGGGCGTGGATTCCGTGCAGCCGGGCATGCAGTTCCAGGCCGAGACCCAGAATGGCCCGCTGACCGTGACCGTGACCAAGGTCGAGGGCGATACCGCGACCGTGGACGGCAATCACCCGCTGGCTGGCGAGAACCTCAACTTCGACGTCGAAGTCGTCGAAGTGCGCGAGGCCTCCGCCGAGGAGCTGGAGCACGGCCACGCCCACGGCGTCGGCGGTCACCAGCACTGAGTTTGTTGTCAGGCCCTCGAGAGGCGCGCGTACGTCGCGTTTCCTGGCCTGCCAAGTGCTTTTTAAGGCCCCGCGAATGCGGGGCTTTTTTCGTCTGGCTGCGTGGAGCGGCGGTGCAGCGCACTTCTGCGGCATGCGAAACCCGTTCAATCGCTAATGGTGTTGCAAACCATTCTCAGTAATCGTATCGTCCGCCTCAGTAGCCAGGTAGATTGAGGAAGGCGATGATCGTCTGTATCTGCAAATCCGTTCGCGAGCGCGATATTCGGGAACTGATCGATTCCAGCCAGGAAGGCCTGCGCATGCGGGATCTTCGCGATCGTCTGGGCGTGAGTTCCGAATGTGGCAAGTGCGCTCGTCGAGCGAATTGCCTGCTGAAGGGGTGCTCCCGTGATACCGCCGCAAATGTGCTGCAGGTGTCGGGAACGCGCACGCCCCCGGAGCCTGCCGCCCGACCCGGCCCCGCCGTGGCCATGTAAGGCTGCCACCCGCTTTGTCGTATTGTATTGGAGCGCGGTGGCGGGTCTGCCGTGCTCGTTTCTTCTAGAGCCGCCGTCCGTTTTGCGGTGCCCTGCCGCGTTGGAGGCCGGGGCGTCGTCGGCATGGGCGGCGTGCATTTTCAGAACGCTCGGAGCTAAGCGATGAATTTCGACCAATGGATTCCATCGGAGCGCCTGGCCGGCTTTCTCGACGCGGGTGGGCCCGTCGTCCTGATCCTGCTGGGGGCCTCGGTGGTCGCACTGGCCTTTGTGCTGGTCAAGCTGTGGCAGTTGTGGCGCATGAGGGTCACCGATGTGCGTCCGGCGGATGAAGCGCTGAACCGCTTCCACCGCGGGGATATCCAGGGTGCGATCCAGTGTGCCGAGGCCACCCCCAATCCCGCCGCGCGGGCGGTGGCGCGGGGCATCCGGGGCCTGCAGGCCGGCGCGTCGGAGTCCATCGTGCGGGAGGAGGTCGTGCGCTACGGTAACGCGACCATCCAGTCCCTGCGTCAGGGGCTGCGGCCACTCGAAGTGATCGGCGCGCTGGCGCCTTTGCTGGGCCTGCTGGGTACCGTGATGGGGATGATCCGCGCCTTCCGAGCGATGGAAGAGGCCGGAAGTCAGGTGGACCCGGCGGTCCTGTCCGGTGGTATCTGGGAGGCCCTGCTGACGACCGCCGTCGGGCTGGCGGTCGCGATCCCGGTCGTGGCGGCACTCAACTGGCTGGAGACGCGGGTGGAGCGGGTCGCGCACCGCATGGATGATGCCGTGACCCGCCTGTTCACCGGGGGGCAGTACGCGGCCGTACCCCTGACCGCCGAGAGCCCGGTCCAACCGAGGCCTTGCGAGGCTGACGAGGCAAACTCGCCTGGGGGCGCTCTGCCCCGAACGGCCGATGCTGGACACTAGCCGCCCGCGCCGACGCAATCTGATCAGCCTCACTCCGCTGATCGATGTCGTCTTCATCCTGCTCGTGTTCTTCATGCTCGCCTCGAGCTTCCTTGAGTGGCGCGCGGTGCAACTCGAGGCGCCGGCCGAGGCCGGTGGGGCCGGCTCGATGGAAGGCGCCATGCTGGTCGAGATCCGGTCGGACGGGCTGCGGCTGGCGGGAGAGATGCTGTCGGAGGGCGACCTGCACGACCGTATCAGCGCGCGCGTGCGCGAAGAAGCGGACACGCGGGTCCTGGTGATGCCGGCCCCGGGGGTCAGCATGCAGGACACCGTCAACGTGCTGGAGGGACTCGCAGATGTTGGGGCGCGCAATCTTTCGGTAATCCGGCAGGCACAGCCATGATCGGACAGCGTCGCCACTTTCAGGTTGCCCATCGCCCGCGCAACGACGACGAGAGCATCCTGCCGCTGATCAACATTGTTTTCCTGTTGTTGATCTTCTTTATGGTGGCTGGCCAGTTGAGCGCGATCGATCCGTTCGAGGTCGAACCGGTGGAGTCGGCCGTGGATGGCCAGCCCGGGCCGGACGAGTTCATGGTGATCATCGGGACCGAGGGCCGGCTGGCGGTTAATCAGGATGAAGTCGATCTTGACGAAATGGCCGGCCTGGTACGCGAACACGTCGAGCGTCACGGAGATGCGGCCCGGGTCCGTGTGAAGTCGGATGGACGGGCGGAAGCCGTCGAGGTCGTCGGGGTGCTTGAACGCCTGCGCGAGGCGGGGATCGAGCGCATTGATCTGCTGACAGTACCGGAAGTCTGATGCAGCCGACGTTTCGACACTGGATGGTGGCCATCGTGCTGGCGGTCGCGTTGCACCTGCTGGTGGCGATGGCCTTCCTGCTGCGCGACCCGCCGGCGGGCGCCGAGGATGCCGGAGTGGGCGGGCTGGAAATCTCCATGGCGGCCGCTGGTGGTGCTCCTCATGCCCAGCAGGCAGAGCCGGCCGAGACTACGGAGGCCGAGCCTGTAGACGACGAGCCCGTGGAGGCGGAGCCTGTCGAAGCGGTCGACGCGGAACCTGCGGAACCGGAACGTCAGCCCGTCGAAGAGGCCGAGGTTGTCGAACCCGAACCCGAACCCGAACCCGAACCCGAACCCGAACCCGAACCCGAACCCGAACCCGAGCCCGAGCCCGAGCCCGAGCCCGAGCCCGAGCCCGAGCCAGAGCCAGAGCCAGAGCCAGAGCCAGAGCCAGAGCCAGAGCCAGAGCCAGAGCCAGAGCCAGA